>NZ_JAKUCN010000022.1 GCF_022808595.1 Microvirga solisilvae | reverse complement strand
CTAGGAGCTTGTCGGAGAATCGGCCAGGAGTGCGGTGGCGTGTAGCAGGCACCAATAGGTTAGGTGCCTGTCTCCCCTGGCTCGCCGGGCGCGGAGCCCCGCCCGTCAAGCCGGCTGCGCGACCAGGGCTGGCAGCTCCCAGCCCTGACGCCACAGCTTCTTGAGGTTGTGCACCGCGCACGCCAGGGAGAATTCTCCACGTACCTTGGGCAGGCCCCGCAGTGAGAAGCGCGGCAGCGTCCCGTTCTTCACCTGGCCGATGACGGGCTCGGCCGTCACCTTGCGTCTGGCATAGGCCGCACGGCCTCGCTTCGTCAGCAGCTTGCGCTTCATCCGCTCCTTGAAGCTCAAGCCCTTGGGCGGGCGCCCGCGAGGTGCCGCTTCAGGCTCCTCTCCGTGTTTGGAGCGGCCCGTGGCGACAAAACACTCCACGCCCTTGGCCTCCACCTTCTCAATGTCTTCCTTGCACAGGTAGCCCGAGTCCGCGCTCAGCTGCGCGGGCAAAAGCCCCGTGTTGTTGCGTGTTTGCTCCACCATCGGCTCGAGCTGACGTGCATCGCTGGCGCTCTGCCCCACCTCCTGCGCCACTATCAACTGGCTGTCGGCGTCCACCGCCACCTGCGCGTTGTAGGACTGCTGGAAGGAGCCCGCCCGGGGCATGATTCTCGAGTCCGGGTCGGTGAAATTGCGCTGCGCCTTCTCCGAGGGCTTCGCCTCCTCCGGGCTGTCGCCTCGAGCTTCGGCCTTCTCCTTGGCCTCCTTCTCCAAGTCCTCCTTGGCCTTGCGAATCTTCTCCCGGCGCTTCTCCTTCTCCACCGCCAACTCCAGCTTCTTCTCCGCCTCCAGCTGACGTGCGGCCTGCTGCAGTCGCTCGGCGCGCTTCTTCGGGTCCTTCAGCTCCTCGGGCAGCTCATCTCCGCGCCGCCCCTTGCCGTAGCGCTTGTCCTCCTCGGCATCCAACGCCGCGGCCTCCGCAAGCAGCCTGTCTATCTGCTCGTCCAGCTTCTTCATGGCCTCCTCCATGCGTCCGTAGCTCATGGCTTTGTGCTTGCTGGCGTTGGCCTTCACCTTCGTGCCGTCCACCGACAGGTGCCCCAGCTTCTTGAGCCCCGAGCTCCGGGCCAGCCGCAGCGTGTCCACGAAGAGCGCTCGGAAGGCTTCCAGGTGCCGCACCCGGAAGGTGCACACCGTGTCGTGGTCCGGCCTCTCGCCTCCCGTCAGATAGCGGAAGGCAATGTCCGTCTCGCACCGCCGCTCAATCTCCCGGCTGCTCGTAATGCCACGCGCGTACGCGTACATGAGCAGCAGCGCCATCATCACCGGGTGGTAGGGCGGCTGGCCGCACTCCTTCGTGTACGCACCCAGAATGCTGCTGAAGTCGAGCGCCTTGCGCAGCTCGACGAAAAAGCTCGCCAGGTGCCCTTCTCCCAGCACTTCCCTCGCGTACTGCGGCAGCAACTGTCCCTGCTCCGGCTCCCACTCCCGGAATGGCCTTGGCGAGGTGAAGCGGGCGGAGCTCTTGGCCTCTTCCCGCTCCGGCTTCTCGCTGGCGGCTACTTCCAACAGGGCGGCCTGCTCCGGCTTCTTCGTCGAGGTGGTGCTCACCCTCCACCTTCAACCAGAACTCGCCTCCCCTCTGAAGGACCACCTGGGGCATCACCCCTCTGGCCCACCCTCTACGGTGGGGTACTCCGACAAGCTCCTAG
>NZ_JAKUCN010000021.1 GCF_022808595.1 Microvirga solisilvae | reverse complement strand
CTAGAGCACCGGACGGTTTGAAGGTACCCCAGTCTTTTGGGCCTGAACCCGAGGCGATTCAAGGTGCCGCTGCCAGGACTCGATGTTCTGGAGGGTAGCGGCACGGCGCAGGTCATAGGTGTTCTTGCGCACTCCGCGGTAGCGGGCTCGCCGTCCCTGTCGGCGAGACAGATGGGCCAGCCGGTGCTCCACCTTCACTCGTTCTCTGAGCCGTGCGCGGCCCGCCGGCGACTTCACCAGTTTGTGCAGTCGCTGCTGGAGAGCTTCATCCTCGGCAATGCGTATCATCCGCCCGTGCTCGGGTTGAGCCGTCGTGCACTCGGCACGTAGAGGACACTGGCCGCATACCTGTGCATCGAATTCCACGACAACCCCAGGTTTGAAGGGCAGCCTCTGGCCTCCTGGACACGCCACGGTCCGGCTCCTCATGTCCAGCTTGAAGACGGACTTGGGCAACAGCTCTCCATTCTGTGATGCCCAGGGCTTGCACAGCACCTCTCCTCGCCGCTCCAGCACCGACTCCACCACCGGGCTTTTGATGTACCCACGGTCGATGTACAGCTCACCAATCTTCATTCCCTGCCGTTGCATGTCCTTTTGGAGTTCTGGGGTGGCCTCCGCCTCCGGCCGATTGGCCGGGGTGACGGTGCACGCCACGATGAGGTCCAGTTCCAACTCCGCGGCGATGTGTTGTTTGAAGCCATTGAAGCGCTTGCTCTGGCTCTTGCGGCCGTGCCGCATTTCGCCATCTTCCACCGACACGCGCCTGTCCGGCGCCACGGCCTGGCGGATGCGCACTCCTCCTCCGTCCGGGTCCGGCTCCAGGTCCTGGCCGCGCAACTGCTCGAGCGTCTCGAGGTGCCCCGCCAGCGGCTCCTGCGCGAGCTGCTCGGGCAACTCCCGCCGCAGCCATTGCACCAGACTGTCCAATTGCTGGATGAGGACTTGAAGCGCCCGGGCCCTCTGCCCGGCTTCATTCCAATCCACATCCAGCGCCTTCTTCACGCTCGACTCCAGCAGCAGGGGGATGCCCGCCTCGCGGCACACCCTGTCCGTGGAGCACTCCAGCAGCCCCGCGACGCATGCCACCACCTTGCGCGCGGCATGGCCCAGCAAGTTGAAGGTGTCCTCGACGCGGCCTGCTCCCTCCAACGGGCGCGAGTCGATGGCCACTCGCAGCGAGGACTTCAGTGCGCGCCAGCCGAACTCCTGCTGGCCCATGGCCACCTCCACGCTCTTCTCCAGCAGGCGCCGGTCCATGTTGGCGCCAATGAGGCGGTGGCGGAAGTCGCACAAGGCCCCCTTGGAGAAGGCCGGCTCGCTGTGGCCCAGGCAATCCAGCACCATCTGCACGCGCAGATCGAAAACAGTCAGCTCCACCATGGTGGCATCGGAGGCGCCCAGGTACCCCTGAAGGAGCGTGGCCATGGCCATGCGCGCCGGAGGCAGCGGCTCTTTTCCCGCCCCCGTCTGGCGATACATGGTTTCCAACTCCGCCTGGAAACTCTCATCGAAGAGCTCGTGGCGGTGTCGGCGTAGGAACGCGAAGAGCTTTCCGGTGCTCTTCATCCGCTCAATGATGCGCTCCTCCTGCTCGCTCAACTCTTGCTTGGGCCTCCACCGCTCTATCTCCATGGTCACCTCACTCCGCCCCACGGCAGAAGTAAGGTGCCCATCCCGCCCCCTCCCTGTCGAGCCTTCCTCTAAACCCTCGATATCTCTAGGGCTTCAAACCGTCCGATGTTCTAG
>NZ_JAKUCN010000020.1 GCF_022808595.1 Microvirga solisilvae | reverse complement strand
CCCACCTTGCTCAGCTTGGCAAACAGGCGCGTCGCGCCGCCGTTGCCGTCCGGATCGAAGTACAGGAAGCCCGTCGACGTGTCGTAGATGATCCGGTCGTCCGCATCCACCGACGTCGTCCGACCCGCTCCCGACACGAACGCGCCCGGATCCAGCACCCCAAGCGCCATCGCATTGAAGAACGTCGACCGCGCCAGGTAGATCTTGTCGAGCTCGCTCGGCTTGAAG
Organism: Microvirga solisilvae; assembly: GCF_022808595.1. Lineage (GTDB taxonomy): Bacteria > Pseudomonadota > Alphaproteobacteria > Rhizobiales > Beijerinckiaceae > Microvirga > Microvirga solisilvae. The sequence continues at coordinate 1,793 of NZ_JAKUCN010000020.1, read as the reverse complement.
TCCGCGATCGTATCCACGTTGGTCGTGCCCAGCGTCGCGTCGAACACGAACTTGTCCGCGCCCAGGCCGCCGCGCAGCGCATCGCTGCCCAGGCCGCCGCTCAGCCAGTCGTTGCCCTCGTCGCCGCTGATCACGTCGACACCGGTGCCGCCCATCAGCGTGTCGTGGCCCTTCGTGCCCGTGATGCTCTCGCCCACCGTATCCTCAACCGTCACGGTCAGCACGTGCTCCGTCTCCGAGTGACCGTCGCTGACGATCACCGTGAACGAGATCTTGCCGCTCGTGGAGCGATACTGCTCGTAGTCGATCTTGGTTTTGTCCTTGACCCGCAGCTCATAGGTCGAGCCCACCTTCACGATCTCGAACGCGCCGTTGCCGTCCGCGCCCTCCTTCAGGCGATAGCTCAACGGATCGCCGTCATCCCCGCGCAGCAGGCCCACCAGCAGCCCCTCCGACGGGTTCTCGCGGATGAACTTCTTGCTCAGGCGGATGTTGGTCGGCGGCGGGTTGCCGTCGTCCGTCACAACCACCGTCACAACGCCTTCGACCTCGTCGTTGTCCGCGCCCGTGCCGTCGTCGGCCACCACCAGGTAGTTCGTCGTCGTGGTCACCAGCACCAGCGGCGCCTTGATCAGCCGCAGCACGTTGCCTTCGAAGCGGTAGTACCCGTCCTGGCTGGTGGCGCTCAGCGTGCCGTCCGTCCAGCGGAACTTGTAGGTGATCACGTCACCGTCAAGATCGGTTTCCGCCAGGCTCAGCAGCTCGCCCAGCGCCGCACCCTCGAGCACCGTCACCCGGCCCGACGGAACCGTCGGCGAGTAGTTGCCCGTGGCATCGTCCGGATCCTTGATCGTGACCGTGACCGTGCCTTCCACCGCGTGATTGGGCGCCGTCGTGCCGTCGTCGGCCACCACCACGTAGTGGTTGCGCACGTCGCCTTCCACGCTCGGATCGCCGATCGCCACCAGCTTGTTGCCCTCGAACCGGAACAGGCCGTCCTCGCTGGTGAAGCTCAAGGACCCGTCCGTGTGCTTGAACTTGTAGACGATGGTCTCGCCGTCCAGGTCCTTCGCCGCCAGGATCAGCACCTCGCCGCGGGCGCCCCGCTTCCAGTCCACCTCGCCTTCCGGAACGGTCGGCGCATGGTTGCCGGACGGATCCGCCGCCTTGACCGTCACCTTGATCGTGCCGGTCACCGCGTGGTTGGGCGCGGCCGTGCCGTCGTCGGCCACCACCGTGTAGCGGTGCTCCGTGTCGGCATCCACGTCCGTGGCCACCAGGGCCACCAGCTTGTTGCCGACAAACTGGAACAGGCCGTCCTCGCTGGTGTCGCTCAAGGACCCGTCCGCGTGCTTGAACTTGTAGACGATGGTCTCGCCGTCGAGATCGATATCGTCCAGCGCGAGGATCTCGCCCAGGGTGCCTTCCGCGATGTCGAGCACGCGGCTCGGATCGGCCGGGGCGTAGTTGCCCGACGCATCCTCGGCCTTGATCGTCACCTTGATCTGGCCCGTGGTCTTGGCGTTGGCCTCGCCCGAGCCGTCGTCGGCCACCACATTGTAGGTGCGGTCCGTGTCCACCGCGACGTCCAGGGTCGCGATCGCCACCAGCTTGTTGCCGACGAACTGGAACAGGCCGTCCTCGCTGGTGTCGTGCAGCGAGTTGTCCGACCACTTGAACTTGTAAGTGATCGTCTCCTCGTCATCGTCCTTGAGCGCCAGCGTCACAACATCGCCCAAAGTCCCTTCCGCAATCTCAACAACACGGCTCGGATCAGCAGGCGAACGATTCGG
>NZ_JAKUCN010000002.1 GCF_022808595.1 Microvirga solisilvae | reverse complement strand
AGTCCATCTCACTCCAATCTTGCGATCGAAGCGGTGTACTCACCAAAGCATAGATCCGGTCAATGTCTTCTCGACCATCCAACAGGATGATCCGCAAGGACACCGCCGCCTACGCTTCTCTTTCTTTCTTCACTTGTCAAAGAGCAAACATCCGAAGATGCAGTTTCCGAAGACAACAGCGCCTCACTCCGGTTTTACCCGGCTTGAGCCGCCAGCCTGTCAGGGAAACATCGGAGCCACCAATTTCTGGCAGCGCCGCGATGAACCTGATTTAAGGTCACTCGCTTTCTTTGTCAACCCCGTTCTTTCCAGAACCGGATCAACCCTCACCAGAACATGCCTCGCATCCCGACTTGCGTCGGGCAGCGCGCCCGTTACTGAGGAGGTTTTGGCGCCGCCCACAATCAGCGGCGGCGTCGATGGGCGGTTTATAAGCCCGGCCTCTTGAGACTGTCAACACGGTTGTGAAAGTTTTTTGACGGCCTGTTCTGGACACAGCTTTTAGGCTCGCCTGCCTCACTCCAGACACAGTGACGGTTGAAGCAGCGTTCCCGACGGCGCTTCCGCATTGGGAATGCGGCCTTTCGGCAAGGCCCTCTTGTTAAGCCTGTGCCCAGGCTGGCTCTTGTGCTAGAGCGACTTCAGCACTTAATCCTGTCACCTTGTTCTCACGATTGCCGTATCACCTGCCATGAGCCACGTTCCTCCAGACCACGGCCTGACCAAGGCTTCCCGCCGGGAAGTCCTGCGCCTGCCGTCTGGTGTCGAACTCAGCCATGAGCCTGCCCTGAGCGCCAACGGCGCGGCGGCGCCTGAGGTGGACAAGCGAGAGATCAATCTGCGCTGGCTCGGCGCCAGCATCCTCACGGGCCTGACTGGCGCGGTTCTGGTCGGCGCTTCGATCCATGTTGCGATCGAAGGAGCCACCACCTCCGTTCAGCCTCCTGAATGGGCAGCCTTGAGCACCTCTCCCCGAGCGAGCCAGGATGACGATAAGACCACGAACGTCGCCAGAAAGGCCGACCGCCTGAACAAGACGGAGATGACGGCCTCCGCAAAGCAAAGCTTCAAGGCCGCGATGACGATCCGCAACGGGGACCGCGAGGCGATCAAGGTCCGCCAGTTCGTGCGGGTCGCCACCAATCTGTCCATGACCACCGGCACCTACGCCACCGATATTCCCGCGTTCAATCCCATGCGCCTCTTTGCCGAGGATGCCACGCAGGAGAAGATCGATCAGCCGCCCGAAATCGCCGATGCGGACGTTTCTGTCATGCGTCGTGATCTCGCCTCCATGGTCATCGAAGCCAGCGCCCCGTCCCTGACGGACAACGACGTGATGGCGATGCTGGAAGAGGAGCGCCGCGTCGCCGGAGAAACCGGACGGCGCGCTTCCGTGCCGATCCCGGCACAGCAGATGCTGTCGCGCACCCTGCGCCAGCCCGATGGCCTGGGCGATGCGCTCGGCTATGCTCGCGTCGTCGATACGGCCTTCAGCACCATCGAGGTGCGGGTGATGCCGGAGAATGTCACCGAACTGCCGAAGATCGAGAAGACGGCCGCACCTCTCATGGAAGAGCGGGACGTGGTGCTCAGAAAGGGTGAAACCCTCGAGACGGCCTTGCGCAGCTACGGGGCGACCCCGGAGCAGATTGCTGCCATTTCCTCCGCCTTGGCCGCACGGATCAAAGTGGCCGCCATGGGTGAAGGCCAGCGCCTGCGCCTCCTCATCGCACCCGGTCCCCGCCTGGGCGACCCCCGCCAGATCGTGCGCGTGATCGCTTTCGGCGAAAGGGGCGTCGAAGGCATCGCCGCCACGAACGATCGGGGCGTCTTCGTCTCCGTGACGCCGCCTCAGGATTCTTCCGACGCCCAGCAGACCGCCGATTCGCCGGAGGAAGAAGAGGAAGGCGGCAACGGCGTGCGCCTCTATGAGAGCCTCTACGAGACGGCCCTCAAGAACGATCTGCCGCCGGAAACGGTGGAAGAACTGGTCCGCATCTTCGGCTATGACGTGGATTTCCAGCGCCGCGTGGCGCAGGGCGACAATTTCGAGGTTTTCTTCGGCTCGGACGACGATGACGACACCCCGGAAGTGCTCTACGCCTCCCTGACCGTGGGCGGTGAGGCGCGTCGAGTCTATCGCTTCCAGGGCGAGGACGGCAGCATCGATTATTTCGATGAAACCGGCCGCTCCCTCAAGAAATTCCTCCTCCGCAAGCCCATCTCGGACGGCATCCTGCGCTCCGGCTTCGGCTCGCGCTTCCACCCCATCCTCGGCTATACGCGTCCGCATACGGGCATCGACTGGTCGAACCGGGTCGGCACGCCGATCCTGGCGGCAGGCAACGGCACCATTCGCATCGCGGACTGGAAGTCGGGCTACGGACGCCACATCGAAATCCAGCACGCCAACGGCTACGTCACGACCTATTCCCACATGTCGGGCTTCGCCAAGAACATGGCGCCCGGCCTCCGGGTGCGTCAGGGTCAGGTGATTGGCTATCTCGGCAGCACGGGTCTCTCGACCGGCCCTCACCTTCACTATGAAGTGCTGATCAACGGCAGCTTTGTCGACCCGCTGAAGATCCGCCTGCCGCAGGGCCGCGAGCTCGACGGCCGCAGCCTCGCGGAATTCAAGCGCCAGCGTGAGCAGGTCGACACCCTGCTGAATCAGGCCGGCTCGACGGCCAGCCTTTCGCAACGCGCCGATCTGCGCTGATACTCATGCTTGACTTGGTTCTGATCGTCTTCCCGGTCTTCGGCCTGATCGGGATTGGTTATCTCGCGCGCCGTACGGGCTTCGTCTCGGAGCGCATGGGCGAAGGCCTGTCGGAATTCGTCTTCACCCTCTCCGTACCCTGCCTGATTTTCCGCACTCTCGTGAAAGCCGAGATCCCGGAGGTGCAGCCCTGGGGCTACTGGATTTCCTATTTCGTGGGCGTGGCCGTGGTGTGGGTGCTCGCCACCACGATCGGCAAACGATTCTTCGGCATCAAAGGCGTGTCGAGCGTCGTGGCCGGTTTCTCGGCAGGACAGGCCAACACCGTCTTCGTGGGCGTGCCCATGATCCTCAAGGCCTATGGCGACGAGGGCGCGGCGCCGCTGTTTCTGCTGCTCGCGGTGCACCTGCCCGTCACCATGACGCTCGCCACGGTTCTGGCGGAAGGCCGGCAGGCATCGCCGCTCGTGATCCTCCGCCGGTTGGCGACGCACCCGATCGTCATCGGCATTCTCGCGGGCTCTGCCTTGCGCCCCGTCGCTCCCGTCATTCCCGAGCCGCTGTGGCAGATCGTGGACCTGATCGCGAGCGCAGCGGTTCCCTGCGCACTGATCTCCATGGGCATCGCGCTGCGTCGCTACGGCATGAAGATGGGTTGGAAACTGCCGACGGTGATTTCTGCTCTCAAGCTCGTGGTGCATCCGCTTGTTGTGCTGCTGCTGGCGACCTACGTGTTCGAAATGCCGCCGGTCTGGGCGGGCGTTGCGGTGCTCTTCGCCTCGTGCCCCTCCGGCATCAACGCCTATCTCTTCGCCGAGCGCTACAACGAGGGCGTCGCCCTGGCATCAAGCGCGGTGACGCTCTCGACGGCGCTCGCGCTCGGCACTACGGTGCTCTGGCTTTATGTGCTGGGCGTGGGCTGAAAGCCGAGACGCTGCCTGACCTCGGCAGCCGTGATGCCGCGCTCACGCAATTCATGCAGCGCTTCGGATTTCCGGCTTTTCGCGAGCTTGTCGCCGCCCGGATCGAGGATCAGGCCGTGGTGATGATAAAGCGGCGTCGGAAGACCGAGGAGCTTCTGCAAGAGCACGTGCAGATCGGTGGCGGCCTCAAGATCCTGCCCGCGCACCACATGCGTGACGCCCTGCAACGCATCGTCCACCACGACGGAGAGATGATAGCTCGTCGGCACGTCCTTGCGCAGGATCACCGCATCGCCCCAGCGCCAGGGATCGGCCTCAACGATCTGTTCTTCACCGTCGAGAGTGAACCGTGTGAAACGATGCGGTCCGGGAAGCAGCTTTTGCACTGCTTGCATGTCGATGCGCCATGTATGCGGCTCACCCGCTTCGATTCTTAATTCGGCGTCCCTCGGCAAAAGGCTTTTGCATGTGCCTGGATAGAGATGAGCGCCATCGGGATCGATGCGCCAGGATTCATTGCTCTCCATGTAATGTGTTTCGAGAAAACGAACATTGTCGGCAATCTCCTTGCGAGAGCAGAAACACGGATAGACGAGACCCCTGCCCTTCAGATTCTGAAAGGCTGCGTGATAATCCGCGAAATGCTCCGACTGCCGGCGCACTGGCTTTTCCCAATCCAAGCCGAGCCATTCGAGATCCTCGACAATCGCCCTCTCGTATTCCGGGCGGCAGCGTGTGATATCGATGTCCTCGATGCGCAGCAGGAAGCGGCCATCGTACCGGCGGGCGAGCGCATCGTTGAGCAGGGCCGAATAGGCATGGCCCAGATGAAGCCGTCCGTTGGGGCTGGGAGCAAATCGGAATACGGGCTTCGTCACGGACGGCCTTTTAGAAACAGGAACGGAATCGATGGCCACCCTCCTCGAAACGGACGCGGTTCTCAAGAGGGGCCTGAAGGCGCTCGCCAAGGCCGACCCTGTGATGGCGCGGCTGGCCGCCGAGGGTGTCGTGCCGCAATTGCGCAAGCGCCCGCCGGGCTTCGAGGGTCTGGCCTGGATCATCACCGGCCAACAGGTGTCGACGGCGAGCGCCGCAGCGATCTGGGGACGGGTCAGAGCGATCCTCGAACCGCCGACGGCTGAACGTTTCCTGAGCCTCTCCGATGAGGAGCTGCGGGCGGCGGGCCTCTCGGCCATGAAGGTCAGGACGATCCGTGTGACCGCCACCGAGATCGTGGAAGGGCGACTTCCGCTCGACCAATTGCACGAGCTTCCCGCCGACGAGGCGCATAATCTTCTGACGCGGGTGAAGGGCATCGGCCCCTGGACGGCGGATATCTATTTGCTCTTCTGCCTGGGCCATCCCGACGCCTTTCCGGGCGGGGATCTCGCGGTGCAGGAGGCTGCCCGGATCGCCTACGACCTGGACAAACGCCCGGATGCGAAAGCTCTGACCGCTCTTGCGGAGCAGTGGCGGCCCTGGCGGGGCGTGGCCGCCAAGGTGCTCTGGGCCTATTACCGGGTGGCCAAGGCGCGGGAGGGCAGCCCCGTTACCTGATGAGAGGTCAACCCTGTTGGGCAGCGGCTAGGGAGGCCTGGGCTCCGGCCCGCAGCATGCTGCTGTCGCTGCCGATGGAGACCATGTTGAAGCCCTTGCGGGCGAGTTCCCCTGCCCGCGCGCCCGACGGAGCGAAGATGGCAGCGATCTTGTCGGCCGCCCGCACCCGGGCGAGCACGTGGTCGAGCGCCTTCTCGACCTCGGCGCTCATCGGGTCGACGCCCCTGCCGTCCGAGAGGGCGATGGAGAGATCGGCCGGGCCGACGAAGACGCCGTCGATGCCGGGGACCTCCAGAATGTCGTCGATGATGGCGAGCGCCTCCCGGGTCTCCACCATGGCGAAGGAAACCGTCAGGTCATTGGCTCGGCGCAGGTATTCCGACGGCTCCAGTCCGGACAGGGAAATGGCCCCATAGGCGCCCCAGCTGCGCTGGCCCACGGGCGGGAACTTCATGAAGGAAGCAAAAAGACGCGCATCCTCGATAGTGTTGATCATGGGCGCGATCACGCCGGAAATGCCGGCATCGAGAAACCGCGAGGCGGTGGAGAACTCGCCCACCGGAATCCGCACCAGGGCAGGCTTTCCCGCCGCCGCGATCAGCGGCACCGCCTGGAGAGCGGCGGCGAAATCGATGGATCCATGCTGCATGTCCATCGCCACCGCATCGAACTCCTCCCGGGCGAGCAGGGCCGGAACCGAGGGATCCGGGATGCCGCACCAGGCCGTAAGCAGGGGCGTGCCGGCCTTGAGGAGTTCGGGGAAGGAGGGATTGGTCAGCATGGAACTCTTTCCTTGAAGGCTTGTATCAACGGCCAAGAAAAAGGGCCGTTACCGGCCCTCCTTAACCTCCTGGATCGCGCGCTCGGTCAGATCGGCGAGCTTGGCCCGAAGCTCGGCTTCTCCGGCCGACTGGCCAGCATCATCGAGATCTTTGACGACCTTGCGCAGGATATCCGCATCGCCGGCTTCCTCGAAATCCGCGAGAACGACGCTCTTGGCATAGGCTTCGGCCTCATCGCCGGTCTTGCCCAGGCGGCTGGCAACCCAGAGGCCGAACAGCTTGTTGCGACGTGCCGTGGCCTTGAAGCGCAGGTCCTGGTCATGGGCGAACTGCTTCTCGAAAACGTCCCTACGGTCATCGAATCCGGTCATTATGTCATTCTCCTTAAGCTTGGACTCTCATGCGATATAAGGGCGCACTCGCGCCAGCGCCAGACGCTCCCCATTTCTAGGAAAGCTCGCTCCACCCCTTTGCAGGGTCGCAGCCCATTCCCCCGCGTTGTGCTCCTCCCCTTGATCGGATAGGTTGCCCTCAGGCGGAGCGCCGGTTTAAAGCCGCGCCACGCAGCCGCGGATCTGCACATGTCTAGCCAGGAGCCCACGGCATATTATGGATTTTCTCAAACCACGGTACACGCCTATGAATCGTCGCCGTCGCGTCTATGAGGGCAAGGCGAAGGTCCTCTATGAGGGCCCCGAACCCGGAACGCTCATCCAGCACTTCAAGGATGATGCGACCGCCTTCAATGCCAAGAAGCATGAAGTGATCGACGGCAAGGGCGTACTGAACAACCGGATTTCCGAGTACCTCTTCCAGAATCTGAACGATATCGGCATCCCCACCCACTTCATCCGCCGCCTGAACATGCGCGAGCAGCTGATTCGCGAGGTGGAGATCGTTCCGCTGGTGGTGAAGGTGCGCAATGTCGCAGCGGGCTCCCTCGCCAAGCGGCTTGGGTTGGAAGAGGGCACGCCCCTGCCCCGCTCGATCATCGAATTCTATTACAAGAACAACGAACTGGGCGATCCGATCGTCTCGGAAGAGCACATCACCGCCTTCGGCTGGGCCTCGCCCCAGGAGATCGACGACATCATGGCGCTGGCCATCCGCGTCAACGACTTCCTGTCCGGCCTCTTCCTCGGCGTCGGCATCCGCCTCGTGGACTTCAAGCTGGAGACGGGCCGCCTCTGGGAAGGCGAGATGATGCGTATCGTCGTGGCCGACGAGATTTCGCCCGACTCGTGCCGCCTGTGGGACATCAAGTCCAAGGACAAGCTCGACAAGGACCGGTTCCGCCAGGATATGGGCGGGCTGCTGGAGGCCTATACGGAGGTCGCCCGCCGCCTCGGCATCCTGTCCGAGAATGAGAACGTCATTACCGGCGGCCCGCGCCTCGTTCAGTAAGAACAGCAGCATCTCTTGCGAAAGCCCGGCCTCAGCGCCGGGCTTTTTGTTTCGGCGGCAGCCGTCCCTGGAAGAGCGGCAGGGCCGTGAGATGTCAAAGAGCATGGGGGAGTGACCTCGCGGCGTGGGTCGCCCGAGGGTCTGGGGTGAGGGAGACGCGAGAGGCCGTCCGGTTCGCTTGTGAGAGGGAGAAGAACCTGACGGCCCCTCGCGCACGGTTCTTTTAGGCGGACATCGTGTCTTGCAACGATGGGCCTCCCGGCCCGGCTTGCGAGACCGACCCAGGACCGTTCCCGGCTCCATCGATCACGACGCCTCGCGAGCGCGCCCCTCATCGAGCCAGGACACACCACATATAGCCAAGGTTAGGACCAAAGTCAAGAACAAAAGATGAACATATCACACACGGCGTCATCCGGGACGGCGTGAGCCAAGCCGGGATCGTGAGCAGGATATGGCGCTGGAATACCTCTCCCGGGCGGGAGAGGTCGACGCGCGTCAGCGCGGCGGGTGAGGGCATGCCCTTTCCGGATATGGCATTCCCTCACCCCTGCCCCTCTCCCACTCGGGAGAGGGGAAACCAGCGCCACATCCTGCATGCGATCCCGGGTTCTGCTCCGCAGCCCCGGGAGGACGCCATTTGTCCTGCGTCATCATTGGTTTTTGAGCCGGACGACCCACAGCGGCGATTGTGTTCTCGGAGGCAACAGCAATCCCATCGACCTCGCCCCAGATTTGACGCTAAAAGAAAGCCATGCCGCTTCGCCTGCTCTCCCGCTCCGTTCTCCTGCTTCTAGCCCTCAGCCTGACGGGTTGCGACTACATTCCCCGCACGGTCGCGGGCCTGCAGACCGATGCCTCCTGGGATGCGCTGCCTCTCCGGAAATGGCTTGCCGAGGATCGGGCCGAGCCCATCGCCCTCTCCTTCTGCGCTCCGCCCTCCTGCAATCCCGGCCTTGCCGTCAGCGTCATCCGCCTGAAGGGGAAGGACGCACAGATCACGGAAAGCCTGCTCAAGGATCCGGAGCGCCTCGCCCGCGGCCTGCGCTCCCCGGTCGACCGCAAGAAGCCGGTGCGGACCCATGTGGCTGTCGAGCGCCTGAAGGATGCTCCCTATCCGGGCTTCCTGATCACCCTGAGCCCCATGGACAGCGAGAAGCCCCCGGCTTACGGCGCTGCCATCGGCAGGCGGTCGGGCGAAGATCTGGAGGTAGTTCTGGCCGTCGGCCTCTCCCCCGAGGTGGTGCAGCGAAGCGTCCGCGAGGCTGCTGCCCGTGAATTAGGCTCCTGAAGCCGTTGTCTCTTGAGGGCTTTCCCTTTATGGCGTGGGGCAAATCTTGAAACCTCGAGGCCTCCCATGAAAGCTCGCGTCACCGTCACCCTGAAGAACGGCGTTCTCGACCCCCAAGGCAAGGCCATCGAAGGGGCCCTGAAATCCCTCGGCGTCGAGGGCATTGATGGCGTCCGCCAGGGCAAGGTCTTCGATATCGAGCTCGGCACCGCCGACAAGACGCAAGCTGAAGCCCAGCTCAAGGCGGCCTGCGAGAAGCTCCTCGCAAACACCGTCATCGAGAATTACCGCGTCGAGATCGTCTGAGGCTTGAACCCATGAAATCCGCCGTCATCGTCTTCCCCGGCTCCAATCGCGAAGGCGATATGGTGCGGGCTCTCAAACTCGCAGGCTCAGACGCGCAGAAGGTCTGGCACGCTGAGACCGAGCTACCGAAGGGCACCGACCTCGTGGTGCTTCCCGGCGGCTTCTCCTACGGCGATTATCTGCGCTGCGGCGCGATTGCCGGACGCGCCACCGTGATGGATGCGGTCCGCGCTCATGCGGCACGCGGCGGTCTCGTTCTCGGCGTCTGCAACGGCTTCCAGATTCTCTGCGAGGCTGGCCTTCTGCCCGGCATCCTGATGCGCAACGCGAACCTCAAGTTCATCTGCCATCGCCAGTTCCTGAAAGTGGAGCGCAACGACACCGCCTTCACGAAGAACTACGCCAAGGGCCAGGCCATCGATGTTTGCGTCGCGCATGGCGAGGGCAACTACACGGCGGATGCGGAGACGCTGAAGCGTCTCGAAGGCGACGGCCTCGTCGCTTTCCGCTATTCCGATGCACATGGCAACGTGACGGCTGACGCCAATCGCAACGGCTCCATGAACTCGATTGCCGGCATCTATTCCGACAAGCTCAACGTGCTCGGCATGATGCCTCATCCGGAAAACCTGATCGAAGACCTCGTAGGCGGCACCGATGGGCGCGGCCTGTTCGAGAGCCTCGTGTCTAGTTTCGGTAAAGCGGCCTGACTTTCGCGGGGACGAGACGCCCCGCAGCCCTCATCCTGAGGAGCGCAGCGTCTCGAAGGACGAGGGCGTTTCCAGCGCGCACTGGACCCTCCTTCGAGACGCCGCTCCGCGGCTCCTCAGGATGAGGACATCCGATTGTTCTGTTCCTCTTCGGTTTCTGAAGAGGGTGAAAGAAGCGAGACCCTGATGATCCGCAACGACGTCGCCATCACCCCGGAGCTGGTCAAGGAGCACGGGCTTAAACCCGATGAATACGAGCGCTTCGTGAAGCTGATCGGCCGCGAGCCGACGATCACCGAGCTCGGCATCGTCTCCGCCATGTGGAACGAGCATTGCTCGTACAAATCCTCGCGCATTCATCTGCGCGGTCTGCCGACGAAGGCGCCGTGGGTCATCCAGGGTCCCGGCGAGAACGCGGGCGTGATCGATATCGGCGATGGACTCGCCTGCATCTTCAAGATGGAAAGCCACAACCATCCGTCCTTCATCGAGCCCTATCAGGGTGCGGCGACGGGTGTCGGCGGAATTCTGCGCGACGTATTCACCATGGGCGCGCGTCCGATTGCGGCGCTCAACTTCCTGCGCTTCGGCGAGCCAGATCATCCCAAGACTCCGCACCTCGTGTCGGGCGTTGTCGCGGGCATTGGCGGCTACGGCAATTCGTTCGGCGTTCCCACCGTCGGCGGCTCTGTCGGATTCGACAAGCGCTACAACGGCAACATCCTCGTCAACGCGATGGCTGTCGGCCTCGCGCGCACGGATGAGATTTGGTACGCGAAGGCGACCGGCGTCGGCAATCCGATCGTCTATCTCGGCTCCAAAACCGGACGCGACGGCATTCACGGCGCGACCATGGCTTCCGCCGAATTCGACGATGCCTCAGAAGAGAAGCGTCCCACCGTGCAGGTCGGCGATCCCTTCGCCGAGAAGCTGCTGCTGGAAGCCTGCCTCGAACTCATGAAGTCCGGCGCGGTGATCGCGATTCAGGACATGGGCGCCGCCGGCCTCACCAGCTCCGCCGTGGAGATGGGCGCGAAGGGCAATCTCGGTGTCGAACTCGATCTCGACAAGGTGCCTTGCCGCGAAGAAGGCATGACCGCCTACGAGATGATGCTGTCGGAAAGCCAGGAGCGCATGCTCATGGTGCTCAAGCCCGGCATGGAGAAAGAGGCCGAGGCCATCTTCCACAAATGGGGCCTCGACTTCGCGGTGATCGGCAAGACCACCGACACCCTGCGCTTCGTCATCAAGCACGAGGGCGAGGTGAAGGCCGATCTTCCGATCAAGGAACTCGGCGACGAGGCTCCGCTCTATGATCGTCCGTGGGTGGAAAGCCCGAAGCGTCCTGTCATCACGCCCGAGAGCGTGAAGGCTCCGATGTCGGAAGCTGAGGCGCTTCTCAAGCTCGTCGGCTCGCCGGACCAGTGCTCGAAGCGCTGGGTGTGGGAGCAGTACGATCACCTGATCCTCGGCAACACCGTGCAGACGCCCGGCGGCGATGCTGCCATCGTGCGCGTCGAGGACGGACCGAAGGGTCTTGCGCTCACCACCGACGTGACGCCGCGCTATTGCGAGGCCGATCCCTTCGAGGGCGGCAAGCAGGCGGTGGCGGAAGCCTGGCGCAACATCACCGCCGTCGGTGGTTTGCCGCTCGCGATCACCGACAACCTCAACTTCGCAAGCCCCGAGCGCCCTGAATCCATGGGCCAGTTCGTCGGCTGCCTGAAAGGCATCGGCGAGGCCTGCAAGGTGCTCGACTTCCCCGTCGTGTCCGGCAACGTCTCGCTCTACAACGAGACCAACGGCCAGGGCATTCTGCCTACTCCCGCCATCGGCGGCGTGGGCGTGCTCGACGACGTGACGGTGAATGCTTCCGTCGCCTTCAAGGCCGAGGGTCAGGCGATCATCCTCATCGGCGCGACGGCGGGCTGGCTCGGCCAGTCGATCTATCTGCGCGACGTCTGCGGCCGTGAGGAAGGCGCTCCGCCGCCGGTCGATCTCGTGACCGAGAAGCGTAACGGCGATTTCATCCGCCAGCTCATCCGCTCCGGCCAGGTGAAGACGGTTCACGATTGCTCCGACGGCGGCATCGCGCTCTCGCTCGCCGAGATGGCCATGGCCGGCGGCATCGGCGCCGAGATCACCGCCGTGCCGGAAAACATGCCGCTCCACGCCTTCCTCTTCGGCGAAGATCAGGCGCGCTATGTCATCGCCGCCGATGAGGATGCGGCCGCCGACATTTTGTACGCGGCAGGCGCTCAAGGCATCCCGGCGGTGACGCTGGGCGTCACAGGCGGCGATTCATTGATCCTGCCGGGCAAGCAGGCCATATCCGTGAAGCAGCTGAAGAGCGCTCACGAGGCATGGCTGCCCGAATACATGACCGGCAAGTCGTAAGGAGTTTGATCCATGCCAATGGATGCACGCGATATCGAGAGCATGATCAAGGCTGCCCTCCCCGACGCGGTCGTGGAAATCAAGGATCTGGCGGGCGACGGCGACCATTACGCCGCCACCGTCACGTCCTCGGCCTTCAAGGGCAAGTCACGGGTCCAGCAACACCAGATGGTCTATGCAGCGCTCCAGGGCCGCATGGGCGGCGTGCTCCACGCCCTTGCATTGACGACGGTTGCACCCGACAATTGAGAGATGAACCCGGCGCCTTGACCGCCGCGGAACAGGAGACATCCATGGCTGACGCCAACCAGATCATCGACAACGAAGTGAAGTCCAACGACGTCGTGCTGTTCATGAAGGGCACGCCGCAATTCCCCATGTGCGGGTTTTCGGGCCAGGTGGTCCAGATCCTCAACTATCTCGGCGTTGCCTATAAGGGCGTGAACGTCCTCGAGGACGAGACCATCCGCCAGGGCATCAAGGATTATTCCAACTGGCCGACCATTCCCCAGCTCTACGTGAAGGGCGAGTTCATCGGCGGCTGCGACATCACCCGCGAGATGTTCCAGGCCGGCGAGCTGCAGCAGCTCTTCACCGACAAGGGCATCCAGGTTCAGCAGAGCGCTTAAAGCAGGCTTTGCAGGCAACCACATCAAGGCGGGGCTTTTGCCCCGCTTTTTTGTTGCGTGAAACGGCCAAGCCCTGCCCGAATGGATAGCCGTCTTATGTCGCATTCCTTCAATGGCCCCGTTTCCGGCACAATAGCCCTCGTTCTTTCCAAGAGCTGCCGTGACAACAACAGAATGCGGCGGCTCGAGACGGGGGCTAATCATGTTCGAGACGGAGACGAATGTCGTCGCCTTCAAGCCGCGTGCGGCTGCGGCGCATAATCCCAAGACCATCCTGGAGCGCGTCTATGCGGCAGGCTCCATCGCCGTGCGGGCGGAGGACACGCCCACCAAGACGGCGAGCCTCATCCTCCAGGCCTTCGGCTTTCTGGTGATTGAGGAGATCCTGGCCGACGGCACGCCGCGCCTGCTCCAGAAAGGCGAGGCGCGCGAGGCCATGGACCGCCCGTGGCGGCTCTCGAAGCCGGCTTTCTCGGGCGAGTTCGCTCAAGCCGACGGGGACGGCGCGTTCCAGTCTTAAGAGCGCCCCAGGGCCGTCCGCATGAAGGCGAGCGCATCGGGCGAGGCCCATTCCGCTGGGCCTTTCAGAAGTGCGATCTCGCAGCCTGACGCATCGACGACGAAGGTCGTCGGCAGGCCGACCACATGGCCTGACTTCTGCAGCACCTGGAGCAGCTTGCCCGCAGGATCGGCGTAATAGGCCAGATTCCTGATGCCGTTCTCCTGCAACCAGGCCTTCGGCTTGTCGGGATTGCGGGTATCCACGTTGATGGCAACCACCTCGAAATCGCTGCCACCAAACTCCGTCTGGAGCTTATCGAGGGCCGGCATCTCCTGGCGGCAGGGCACGCACCAGGTGGCCCAGAGATTGACGAGGATCGTCTTGCCCTTGAAATCGGCAAGGCTCTTCGTCTGCCCGCCTGCATCCGCAAAGGCGATCGCCGGGGGCGTCTTGGGCGCGCTGCTGACGCCGACCGCTGCCAACTCGCCCTTCGCAAGCGGCTTGAGTCGTTCGGTGACAGCCGTCGAGGCGCGGCATTCGCCGGCCTGGGCGACATTCGTGCCTTCCTGCGAAAGGCCGTACCAGGCGGCCCCTGCGCCCAGGATACCGAGGGCTGCAAGGCCGGCTATCCAGAGGCGGCTGCGGGTTTTCGGGACGTCTGATCCATTCGACATGGCCTCGATGTGGCTCTTTTCCGGCCAAGCCTCAAGTCCTTGCGAGGGGAATCCTCCATCACGATGCCGTGGCGTCGAGGAAGGCTTGGGATAGACGCCATCCCCCTCACCTTGCCCCTCACCTTGCCTCTCGCATTGCCAAACGCTTCCCGTTATGGTGCGGCCACGTTTCGGAGCTTGTTGATGTCGACCTGCGTTTCTCTTTCCCGCGCGGCCCTCGTGGCCGGCCTCATTGTCCTCGGCCTTTCGGCCTGCGGCCGTCGTGGCGCGCCTGAGGCGCCGCCGGATGCGTCCGCCCCTCGGCAGGTGCAGCAGCAGGATGCGGCCGATCAGGCCACCCTGCCCTCGCCCGTCGGCACGCCCCGCTCAGGCCCCAAACGCGGTTATACGATCCCGAAGGATCCCTTCATCCTCGACCCGCTGCTGTAAGGCTGCCCGATGCACCATTTCGCCTATCGTGACGGCGTCCTCCATGCGGAGGATGTCAGCCTGCGCCGCCTCGCCGATGAGGTCGGAACCCCGTTCTATTGCTATTCCTCGGCAACCCTCGAGCGGCATTACCGCGTCTTCTCCGAAGCCTTCGCGGATACCGATGCTCTCGTCTGTTACGCCATGAAGGCGAATTCGAACCAGGCCGTGCTCACGACGTTGGCGCGCCTGGGTGCGGGCATGGACATCGTCTCGGAGGGCGAGCTGCGCCGCGCATTGGCGGCGGGCACGCCCGGCGAGCGCGTGGTGTTCTCCGGCGTCGGCAAGACGAAGGCCGAAATGGCCTTCGCCCTCGACAGCGGCATTCTCTGCTTCAACGTGGAATCCGAGCCCGAGCTAGAAGCGCTTTCCGAAGTCGCGCTTTCCAAGGGCCGTCGCGCGCCGATCTCGATCCGCATCAATCCCGATGTGGACGCCAAGACGCACCAGAAGATTTCGACCGGCAAGTCCGAGAACAAGTTCGGCATTCCGATTTCCCGCGCCCGCGAGGTTTATGCGCGCGCTACTGCACTCAAAGGCATCGAGATCACCGGCGTCGACATGCATATCGGCAGCCAGATCACGGATCTCGCGCCTTTCGACAACGCCACCGCGCTGCTTGCCGAACTCGCGCGCGACCTGATGGCGGACGGACATAAGCTCCATCACATCGATCTCGGCGGCGGGCTCGGCGTGCCCTATCGCGACGACAACGCGCCGCCGCCCGATCCGCAGGCCTATGCGCAGATCATCAAGCGTCACACGAAACCGCTCGGCCTCAAGCTCGTGTTCGAGATGGGACGCCTGATCGCCGGCAATGCGGGCGTTCTGATCGCCAAGGTCATCTATGTGAAGGAAGGCGCAGGCCGCACCTTCGTGATCGTCGATGCGGCGATGAACGATCTCATTCGTCCGACGCTCTACGAAGCCTTCCACAACATCAAGCCCGTTGTCGAACCTTCACCGAATACGCCGCACATCATCGCCGATGTGGTCGGCCCCGTCTGCGAGACGGGCGATTATCTCGCGCTCTCGCGCGACATGCCCGCCGTGAAGCCGGGCGACCTCATCGCCATCATGACGGCGGGCGCCTATGGCGCGGTTCAGGCCAACACCTACAACACGCGCCTGCTCGTGCCGGAAGTTCTGGTGCGCGGCGCGGACAGCGCCGTGGTGCGTCCGCGCCCCTCTTACGAGGACCTGATTGGCCTGGATAAAATTCCCGGCTGGCTCGCCTGACGCGATCCCGCGAACCGGGACCGCGCTCGGCGGTTGTCTCTGCACTGACGAGGATGTGAGGCCGGAAAGCCTCCTTGCGGCGCTTTGTGCCGATTTCGCGGCTGGTCATCTCGGGTCACCGTGCTAGCTTCTCGAAGGGGGTTTGAGCACATATCCGTGCCGCGGAGACCGATTGCATGAGCGAAGGCCCGAACCCGTCGCCTGCGCAGAGCAACCTGAGCAAGAGGTTCGGGCGCCTGATCTCGCATGCGCGCTGGTCGCTCTGGTGGGAGGACGCCTGGCCCCGCCTGTGGCTGCCGCTCGCCATCATCCTCGCCTTCCTGACGTTCTCCTGGTTCGGCCTCTGGCTCGATGTCTCGCGCATGTGGCGCATGATCGGGCTCGGCCTGTTCACGGCAACCCTTCTTCTCTCCCTCTGGCCCCTGATACGGCTGCGCATGCCGAGCCGCACACGCGCTCTCGACAGGCTCGACCGCGACACCGGCCTGAATCATGGCCCCGCCCGGGTGCTCGACGATACCCTGGCGCTCGGATCGGCTGATCCGGGTACGCGCGCCCTCTGGACCCTGCACCGCAAACGCGCGGAGGAGGCCATCGGCAGAATGCGGGTCGCTCTGCCCCAGCCCGACATGCCCCGGCGCGACCGCTATGCCTTGCGTGCGGCAGGCATCCTCGCCCTCGTCACCAGCGCCTTCGTGGCAGGGCCTGAAATCGGCTCGCGCCTCAAGGCGGCTTTCGAATGGCGGGAGGCATCCGCCTCGGCGCCCTCGTTCCGCATCGACGGCTGGATCGATCCGCCGCTTTACACCCGCATGCCGCCGCTGATGATCGATCTCGCCAAGGGCCAATCCCTGCGCGCGCCGATCCGCTCGACCCTCGTCATTCGCGTGGCCGGCGATGGCAAGGCCGAGATCACGGCCGGCAAGGGCCTCATCGCCCTGCCGCCGAAAGGCAACCAGCGCGCCGACCTGCGGGAGGAGCGCTATACCCTGGATGGCAGCACCGAGCTCACCATCAGCACGGGCTTCGCCCACAGCGTCACGCTCTCCATCGAGGCCATTCCCGACCGGATGCCCGAGATCGCCTTCACCGGACCGCCGGAGATCAATGCACGCGGCACCTTCAGCCTCGTCTACAAGGGCAAGGACGATTACGGCATCACCGCGCTCGAAGGTCAGGTCGAGAAGGCGGACGGCAGCAAGGGGCGTTCCCTGGTGCCCGCTCCCTCGCTCACGCTCACGCTTCCGAGCCATGAGGAGAACGCGCCGGACACTCGCTCTCCTGTCGACCTGACGAACCATCCCTGGGCCGGCGCGCCAGTAACGATCAAGCTCAAGGCGAAGGACGAGGCCGGCCAGGAAGCCACGAGCGAAACGATTACCTTCACCCTGCCGCAGCGCCCCTTCGTCAATCCGCTGGCGAAGGCCCTCGTGGAGCAGCGACGCAATCTCGTGCTCGCGCCCGACGATAAGAAGCGCGTGCAGACAGCTCTCGACGCCCTGCTGATCGAGCCGGAGGAATTCACTCCGCAATGGGGCGTATTCATGGGCCTGCGCGCGGCCGCCGAGCGCCTGCGCATTGCGAAGAATGACGAGGCTCTCACCGATGTGGCCGATTGGCTGTGGTCCATGGCGCTGCAGATCGAGGACGGCAACCTCTCCGATGCCGAGCAGCAATTGCGCGCCGCGCAGGAGCGCCTGAAGGAGGCCATGGAGCGGGGCGCGCCCGACGACGAGATCCGCCGCCTCACAGAGGAATTGCGGCAGGCGATGGACAAGTTCCTGCGCGAATTCGCGCAGCGGATGCAGCAGAACCGCCAGCAGGCCGAGAACCAGAACCAGCGCTCGCCCGACCGGACGATCACGCAGGACGATCTCAACCGCATGCTGCAGCAGATGGAAGACGCCATGCGCCGCGGCGACATGGCCGAGGCCCAGCGCCTTCTAGAACAGCTGCGCAACATTCTCGAGAACCTGCAGACCGCGCAGCCCAACAGCCGCATGAGCGATCCTCTCGGACGCGAAATGAACCAGGCCATGCGCGACCTCGAGGACATGACGCGCGAGCAGCAGGACCTGCGTGATCAAACGTTCCGGGATGGCCAGAACCGGCGCATGCAGCAGGGCGACCGCAATAACGGACAGCGCCAGGGACAAAGGCAGGGCCAGCGGCAGCAAGGACAACAAGGTCAGCAGAGCCAGCAGGGTCAACAAGGCGAGCAGGGCGACGGTACAGAAGAAGGCCAGAACGGCACCTCCGATCAGATGGACCCCTTGGGCCTCCGGCAAAGGCAGCAGGCCCTGCGCGAGCGGCTTCAGGAACTGCAGCGGCGCATGGAAGGCATGGGCATGCAGGGCGAGCAGGGCTTCGGCGAGGCCGAGCAGGCCATGCGCGACGCCGAAGGCGCTCTCGGGCAAGGCCAGGATGGCCCGGCCGTGGATGCGCAGGGACGCGCCCTCGAAAACTTACGCCGTGGCATGCAGGGCATGGCGCAGCAGATGCAACAGATGCAGCAGGGCCAGGACGGCAACCAGCAGGCCGGCGATCAGCCCGGCCAGGGCGAGCCGCAGGGACAAGGACGTGCGGGCCAGAACAACAACGATCCGTTGGGCCGCCCGGACCGCAACCGGGGCTACACGGACAATTCCCGCGACGGCATCCCCAGCGTCAATGAATCCCCGTCCCAGCGGGCTCAGCGCATCCTGGAGGAGCTGAGGCGCAAGCTCGGCGATCCGACGCGGCCACAGGAAGAACTCGATTATTTCGAGCGCCTGCTTCGCAGAAACTAGGTTTATGGTTAAGAGGGAGGCGCTTCACCGGCGAGCCGCCTCTCTCCCCTGCCGGGTTCGATCCCCCGAACCCCCGGCTCCGCCCATGGAATCACGATGACCAGCTTTGCCGATATCATTGTGCCGGTTGCGGTTTTGGCCGTGGCTCTCGTCCTGCTTCTCGGCCTTTTCAACATGCTGCGCGGCGGCAGCGCCAACCGGTCGCAGCAACTCATGAGATTGCGTGTCCTGCTTCAGTTTGTGGCCATTGTCATCATCATGGCCGTGATCTGGTGGAAAGCGGTCTAGCTTTCCCGGTATTGACACTTTTTCGCCACGGTCTGTATTAAGAGATCATTAGCCATAACGGGCTTAGCCTGTTGGCACTAAATCTTTAACGATGGATTCCCTCGAATGCGCGTCAGCAAAGCCTTTGGCTTGAGCCTCATGATCCTTGTTATGGGATCGACGGGCCTCTTTGCTGCCGACGCCCGAAAGCAATCCTCGACCAGCCTTCTCTCCGAATTCCGCATGGGTTTCTCCGCTCAGGATCCCTGGGGTCCCGAAGGCAATGGCGGATCGGCCAATCTCACCGGCGAAATCCTTCTCGCGAAGCCCTTCACCGCGTCCGACCTGTTCACGAGCTACTTCATCCCCCGCCCCCATCTCGGCGGCAGCCTGAACTTCGATGACCGGACCAGCTTCGCCTATACCGGCCTGACCTGGACCTTCGACGTCACGCCCAACGTGTTCGTGGAAGGCAGCATCGGCGGCGCGTTCCACAACGGCAAGGACAAGGTCACCGATGCCTTCTCGGATCGCCAGTCGCTGGGCTGCTCGCCGCTGTTTCGTGAATCCGGCTCCGTGGGCGTGCGCCTCTCCGCCAATTGGAGCGTGATGGCCACTGTCGAGCATCTCTCCAATGGCGATGCCTGCTCCGAGAATCGGGGCTTGACGAATGTCGGCGCACGGGTTGGGTATTCGTTCTAACGAATACTCCAGACCCCGAGCCTTTTTATGGTCGTTCTCAATCGCATCTACACCCGCACCGGCGACAATGGCACCACCGCGCTGGCCGCCGGCGGACGTCGCCCGAAGCACGACCTGCGCATCGAAGCCTTCGGTACGGTCGACGAGACCAATGCCTGCATCGGCTTGGTTCGCCTGCATACGGCGGATCTGCCCATCGACGCGATGCTCGGCCGCATCCAGAACGATCTCTTCGACCTCGGCGCCGATCTCGCCACCGTCGAGACGGACAAGCCGCTGCCCTATGAGCCGCTGCGCATCTCGCAAGGTCAGGTTGACCGCCTCGAACGGGAAATCGACGAGCTGAATGCCGATCTCGCGCCTTTGCGCTCCTTCGTCCTGCCGGGTGGCACGCCCGCCGCAGCCGCCCTGCATCTGGCCCGCACCGTATGCCGCCGGGCCGAGCGTAACGTGGTCGAACTGATCCAGAACCCGGACGAGACAGTGTCCGACGCGGTCGTGAAATACCTCAACCGGCTGTCCGATTTCCTTTTCGTCG
Organism: Microvirga solisilvae; assembly: GCF_022808595.1. Classification (GTDB taxonomy): domain Bacteria; phylum Pseudomonadota; class Alphaproteobacteria; order Rhizobiales; family Beijerinckiaceae; genus Microvirga; species Microvirga solisilvae. The sequence continues at coordinate 531,905 of NZ_JAKUCN010000002.1, read as the reverse complement.
CCTCGCGCTACATCAACGACAAGGGCGCTTTGGACGTTCTCTGGGTTCCTGGCCAGAACCGCTAAAGACGGATCCGTCCCTCCGAAAATCGCCCTGAAGGAGCGGGCCATGTTTCTACCGCTTCATGACGGCGTTCCCCTCCAGCACATGAAGACGCCGGTCGTGGCGCGGTCCCTGATCGTGGCCTGCGTCGTCATCCATCTCGTCTTCCTCTATGGGCCGTTTTCCGCTGACGAGATGGTGGGAGGCCTCGGGCTTATTCCCGCGGTTCTCTTCGGCTTCGAGACTCTGCCTCCAGGCTATCCCTTCGTGCCGGTGTGGATGACTCTTGCGACCAACATCTTCCTGCACGGGTCCTGGTTTCACCTGATCGGCAACATGCTGTTCCTGTGGGTCTTCGGCGACAACGTGGAAGACGCCATGGGGCACCTGCGTTTCCTCGCCTTCTTCCTGATCTGCGGCATCGTCGCCAGCTTCGTTCATGCGGTCGCCTCCTTCTCGATGGTGGGGGTGAGCATGCCGGAGAGCTTCATCCTGCCTGCTCCGCAGCGCCCGCTCATCGGCGCTTCCGGCGGCGTGTCGGGCGTGGTGGCGGCTTATGTTATCCTCTATCCGCGCGTGCGGATCTGGGCCCTGTTCCTCGGCGGAATCCCGCTGCGCCTGCCCGCCTATTGGGCCATCGGCTTCTGGTTCGCCGTGCAGTTCATCTCAGCCTTCTTCGGCTCGGACGAGGGGGTGGGCTGGTTCGCCCATCTTGGCGGGTTCATCGCCGGCGCTATTCTCATCCCCATCATGAGGCATCGCTACGATCCGGTTCTCGCCCGCGCCGCAGCGACGCAGGAACTGCAGTCGTCGCGTTGACTTTCGAGGGCTTAAAGCTACGGTCCCGCTCAGCCTTTTTCCTATCTGTCCGGAGAGCCCCGCATGGGCCATATCCGGACCTGACCTTCAATTGAGGACAGACGAATGAAGCTTCTGGTGTGCGTGAAGCGGGTTGTTGACTACAACGTCAAGATCCGCGTCAAAGGTGACGGATCGGGCGTCGAGCTCGCCAACGTGAAGATGTCGATGAACCCCTTCGACGAAATCGCCGTCGAGGAGGCCGTGCGCCTGAAAGAACAGGGCAAGGCCACCGAGATCGTCGCCGTCTCCATCGGCCCGCAGCAGGCGGGTGAGACCATCCGCACCGCGCTCGCCATGGGCGCCGACCGCGGCATCCTGGTCAAGACCGACGCCACCGTGGAGCCGCTCGCCGTCGCCAAGATCCTGAAGGGCGTGATCGAGCAGGAGAAGCCCGATCTCGTGATCATGGGCAAGCAGGCCATCGACGACGATTCCAACCAGACCGGCCAGATGCTCGCAGCCCTGCTGGGCTGGCCGCAGGGCACCTTCGCCTTCAAGGTCAATGTGGGCGAGGGCTCGGTCGACGTGACCCGCGAGGTCGATGGCGGCCTGCAGACAGTGGGCCTCAAGCTGCCCGCCATCGTCACCACGGACCTGCGCCTCAACGAGCCGCGCTATGCGTCGCTCCCGAACATCATGAAGGCCAAGAAGAAGCCTCTCGATGAGACCTCGCCTGAGACCCTCGGCGTCGATGTGGCTCCGCGCCTGAAGGTGCTGAAGACCGCAGAGCCCGGCGGCCGCAAGGCGGGCGTGAAGGTCGGCTCCGTGGCCGAACTGGTCCAGAAGCTTAAAGTTGAAGCCGGCGTGCTCTAAGGAGAATAAGACAATGACCACATTGCTGATTGCCGAGCACGACAACGCTCACCTGAAGGACGCCACCCACAAGGCCCTCTCCGCGGCACAAGCGCTCGGCGCGCCCGTGCACGTGCTGGTGGCAGGCTCCAACGCCAAGGGCGCGGCGGATGCCGCCGCCAAGTTGGAGGGCGTGGAGAAGGTGCTGCTGGCCGATGGCGCCGCTTACGAGCATATGCTGGCCGAGCCCACTGCCGCCCTCATCGTGTCGCTGGCAGGTTCGTACGACGCGCTCATCGCGCCCTCGACCTCGAACGGCAAGAACATCATGCCGCGTGTCGCGGCCCTGCTCGACGTGATGCAGGTCTCCGACATCACCAAGGTCGTCTCGCCCGACACGTTCGAGCGTCCGATCTATGCCGGCAACGCCATCCAGACCGTGCAGGCGACCGATGCCAAGAAGGTGATCACGGTGCGCACCGCCGCCTTCCCGGCAGCCGATGAAGGTGGTTCGGCCGCCATCGAGAGCGTGAACGCCGCCGCCGACCCTGGCGTGTCGAGCTTCAAGGGCGAGGAGATCGCGAAAAGTGATCGTCCGGAGCTGACCTCGGCCAAGATCATCATCTCGGGCGGGCGTTCGCTCGGGTCGGCAGACAACTTCAAGCAGTATATCGAGCCGATCGCCGACAAGCTCGGCGCGGCCATGGGCGCCTCGCGCGCGGCGGTGGATGCCGGCTATGCGCCGAACGACTGGCAGGTCGGCCAGACCGGCAAGGTGGTGGCCCCCGATCTCTACATCGCGGTGGGCATCTCCGGCGCGATCCAGCACCTCGCCGGCATGAAGGATTCCAAGGTGATCGTGGCGATCAACAAGGACGAGGAGGCCCCGATCTTCCAGGTGGCCGATTACGGTCTCGTCGGCGACCTCTTCACAATCCTGCCTGAACTGAAGGATGAGTTGACCAAGGCCGGCTAATCGGTCCAGGAATAGGGTTCGAACATCGCATCCGGGCGGGAACGCTCGCCCGGATGCTCAAAGCATGGATGCAGGCGAAGTCAGATGGGCATTGAGATCAAAACGGTTGGCGTGATCGGCGCGGGACAGATGGGCAGCGGCATCGCTCATGTCTGTTCGCTCGCAGGCTTCAACGTCCGGCTCCACGATCTCTCGGATGACCGCATCAATGCGGGGCTCGCCACCATCAACGGCAACATGGCCCGCCAGGTCTCCAAGGGCGCGGTTACGGATTCCGACCGGCAGGCGGCTCTCGAGCGCATCAAGCCCGCCCGGGGCTACGACGATCTCTCGGTCTGCGACATCGTGATCGAGGCCGCGACCGAGAACGAGGAGGTGAAGCGCAAGATCTTCACCAATCTTTGCGCCTCGCTGCGTCCCGAGACGATGATCGCGACGAACACATCCTCGATCTCCATCACGCGCCTCGCCGCCGCCACCGACCGTCCGGAAAAGTTCATCGGCATCCACTTCATGAACCCGGTGCCGGTGATGCAGCTCGTGGAGCTGATCCGCGGCATCGCCACCGACGACCCGACTTACGAATCCTCCAAGGAATTCATCGCCAAGCTCGGCAAGACCTCCACCGTGTCGGAGGACTTCCCGGCCTTCATTGTCAACCGCATCCTGCTGCCGATGATCAACGAGGCGATCTACACCCTCTACGAGGGCGTGGGCTCCGTGGAGGCCATCGACACGGCCATGCGCCTTGGCGCGAACCACCCGATGGGCCCGCTGCAGCTCGCCGATTTCATCGGCCTCGATACCTGCCTGTCGATCATGCAGGTGCTCTATGAAGGCTTGGCCGATTCGAAATACCGCCCCTGCCCGCTCCTCGTGAAATACGTCGAGGCCGGCTGGCTCGGCCGCAAGACCAAGCGCGGCTTCTACGATTATCGCGGCGAGCATCCGGTTCCGACCCGCTAAAAACGCCTGATCTCCGCCGGTTTTGCACCGGAAACAGGAGAGGTGCGTCACAAACGTCCCGTGCGTGAGCTTCACAACAGCGTCACGATGCCTATAGTCTAATCAGACGGGATTACTCTTCTGTAAGAGGAGGTGGTGTGACGATACACGTCCAACCTGTTGTGCGGCCCGAGGCCTGCCCGGCCTTAGTCCTCAATGCCGATTACCGGCCGTTGAGTTACTACCCTTTGTCCATCTGGTGTTGGCAGGATGCGATCAAGGCGGTGTTCCTGGACCGGGTCAACATCGTCTCCGAATACGACAAGGTCGTGCGAAGTCCGAGCTTCGAAGTCCGCCTCCCCTCGGTCATCTCCCTCAAGACCTACGTTCAGCCCTCGCGGCACCCAGCCTTCACCCGCTTCAACGTCTTCCTGCGCGACCGTTTCAGCTGCCAATATTGCGGCACCCGCGAGGACCTTACCTTCGACCACGTCATTCCCCGCTCCAAGGGCGGACAGACCACCTGGGAAAACGTCGTCGCCGCCTGCGCCCCCTGCAATCTCAGAAAAGGCGACAAGATGCCCCGCGAGGTCGAGATGTTCCCTCGCCAGCATCCCTTCGCCCCCACCGTCCACGACCTGCATTCGAACGGACGGCTTTTCCCGCCGAATTACCTGCACGAAAGCTGGATGGATTATCTCTACTGGGACAGCGAGCTGGAGCCTTAAGGCTTTTCCTGACACGCAATCCGCTCGCAAATGCGGGCGGTGAGGCTGGCCCTCCGCTATGGGCGCCTGAGCTCGAAATGCGAGCGATCCGTATCCTTGAAACCTTTGAAATGGCCACCCCAGAGGATCGGCACACCAAGCTCCCTGGCGGCACGCTTCACTGCGTCGGCAATCCGGGTCTGCGCTGACGGATCAAAGACAACATGGCCCTGCGCATCGAGCGGCCATAAGTCGACGGCGAGACCGAGCGTGTGGGGGCCCGCATTGTTTCTCGACCATCCCCAGGCGACCGCCTTGCGCTGCAGGCCACCATCGCGCAACCCTGAGCCGATCACGAAGAGCAGACCTGGATTATCGGCCTGCGCCTTTTGCACCACGCGGGCCAGCAACGGGTGGAGGGCCCGGAGATTGGCCTCGTGGTTTCCCACCGGGTCGGGGTTCCAGGCCCGGAACATCGCGAGTTGATCGCGCCCGTGATCATCCCGCGCAGGGATTTTGGCATAGATGCCGTCAGGTCCGTAGATCGATTGATGGGCCGTTCTCCGACTCGCATCACCGTTATGTTGTGCGAGAGCGTTCGTGCCCATGCCAAGCAGCGCGGCGATGAACACTCCGAGACGGACTCTCTGCGAGCCGTTCATACGGCCGCACCTCAGCATCACTTTCCAAAGCCTTTGCCCGCCGCACTCATGGCCGCGAAAGCCGCCAAGCCGAGCGAGATCAGCACGTTCCAGCCGGCAAGCGACAATCCCAGGAAACGCCACGCGGCCTCGCTGCAGCTCACCACGCGCGTATTCTGGAGCTGGTTGAGGAAATCGCCCACATTGCCCGCGCCTGCGCCCGAGCCGCCGCCGCAATCGCTCGGCCCCGCAAAGAACCCCCATTCGACACCGGAATGATAGGCGCCGAGCCCCGCACTGACGAGGAAGACAAGGGCCAGCAGCCACAAGCCCGCCCGCGTCCAATGCGGCGGCAGGAAAGCCGCCACGAGGCCCAGGGGCATGGCGATGTAATAGGGATTGCGCTGGATCAGGCACAGCTTGCACGGAACGTAGCCGAGCACATGCTCGAAGACGAGCGCGCCGCCGATCGTGGCGGCAGCTCCCAGCACGACGGCGAGAGCGGCTTGGCGCATGGTGAGACGAATGCTCATGATCGGCTCCCGTCAGAAGAGATAGCGGAAGGCCACGAAGCCGCCGACGAAGGCTGCGATACACACCGCCGCCACCACGTTGAAATTGTTGTCGATGATCGATTTGATCTTCGGTCCGAACCGGCTCATCAGCAGCGCGATGACATAGAAGCGGGCGCCGCGCGTCAGGATCGAGAGCAGGATGAACCAGCCCAGATGATAGCCCGCAAAGCCGGAGGTGATCGTCACGAGCTTGTAGGGAATGGGGGTCAGGCCCTTCAGCAGGATCACCCAATGGCCGTAATCGGCATAAGCGTGCCGGAAGGATTCCGCGCCCTCCGTGAGACCGTAGAGCTGGAAGAGCCAGGCGCCGATGGAATCGTAGAGCGCCAGGCCGATCACATAGCCCAGGATGCCGCCCAGTACGGAAGAGACCGTGCAGATCAGCGCATAGGACCAAGCCCGATCAGGCCGCGCCAGCATCATCGGAACCAGCATCACATCCGGCGGCACGGGGAAAAACGAGCTCTCCGCGAAGGATACGGCCGCCAGGGCATAAGGAGCCGAAGGCCTGGCCGCCAGGGAAAGGGTCCAGTCGTAAAGGCGTCTGAGCATGAGATCCCGCCGCTAGAAACAGGGCTATGGGCGCTCTTTGAGCACAAGAAGGCCCGAATGGCGAGAGGCAGCCTTAAGGTCCAGCTTCACATCTGACTGATTGACCCGGCTTCCCCCCTCATGGTACTGCGCAGGTCCTTGCCCCTGTGGCGGAATTGGTAGACGCGCTCGACTCAAAATCGAGTTCCGCAAGGAGTGCTGGTTCGATCCCGGCCAGGGGCACCAATATCGCTAAAGCCGCAGCCTCCTGATGGCTTGCGCAAAGCGCCTTATCCAGCTTTTGCCACGCTAGAGACTGCTGTTGATATGCAGGCGCTTCATCACGGCAATCGAACCTGCATGGGATAGGTGAACTGAGTCACTATAGACCGAAATTCCGTCCAAGATGGTTTCGCATTTGTCCTCCGTGCACAGGACATCCGCCATCCGCACGACAATGACGGAATGGCCCCTGGCAATCCGATCCAAGAACGTGTTGACATTCGCATCGACTTCAAACGCCTTACGGCGATCTAGGCGACAGTCGCTTGATCCGAGAATGACCTTGTTCGTCATCATTCTCTCCACGCACACGCTGAAATCGACGCCATAGCTCGGTGGCGGGCCGAAGACGACGACCTTTTTTCCCAGTTGCTTGATGGCAGCGACTGTCTTCCCAAAGCTCTCAACCGCGAGATCAATCCCCGCCTTGTGGGCAACCAACTTGCTCTTTTCCCCCATACTCAAGATCTGCATTGAATCGTTCACAATCGGGCGCCACTGATTGCCGAGCACAACCGTTTCGATCGATGGTGTTGCTTCAAGATATTTCAGCACCTCCTGGTTGAATGATATGCAGCTGCGAGCCCACCGCTCTGGATTTGCAATATCGTTCCGCTTCCTTGAGAGGCCCAGAAGCGCCGCACAAGTGCTGAATGATGCCTGTACCAAACCCTGCTTGGTTTCCGAGACAATCCCTGGGACGAGATGCATCGCGAAGGAGTCACCCCACACAAGAATTTTAGGTTCGCGGGATGTTTGACACTCTTCTTTGGGTTTGAACGGTTTTCCTGAATAATCACAAGCCTTGTTCAACCCGTGATTGGCCGCACGCACCTTGCTGAAATCGATCTCTGATCGGGCGTAAGCCGACGCTCCGACCGAAACGAGCACCGTGAAAACCGATGCCGTCAATGTCGCCGTGGCGAATGGCCATGACGGTTTTTGAAAGGCCGTGCGAGCTGGTGTTTCGATCAGAAGATACATGAGGACGGCGCACAAGCCGGAAAGGGCAATCACCGCCACACGAACACTCAAGGGTGGCTCGCCCAGATAGGCCGCGAATGTAAAAACCATAATCGGCCAGTGAACGAGGTAGAGAGAGTAAGAAATGTCTCCCACCTTCGCCAATGCCCTCCCCGGAAGCGTGGCCGCTAGGCTCTCGTTCCTTGCCAGAAGGATCACAAGAGTCGCGAGACAGACTGCAATTGCGGGCACACCGGGATGGGGCAGATCAACGGAAATCGCCGGGAGCACAATCAATGTCGCCAGCGCAGGCCAATAAAGCACGCGCCAGACAGGAGCGTATTTCTGAGCCTGCTTCACATAGATGGCTCCCAAGGAGCCTATTGCGAGTTCCCACGCCCGGGTAGGCAGCATGTAGAACGCACCGGTGGCGTCATATCGTGCCCATACGATGCATAGTGCCAAGCTCACGACGAACAGGCTCCCCATCATCGCCCGCCAGTAGCGAACGGGGGTCAGCATCATCAAAGCCGGGAGAAGAATGTAATACTGCTCCTCGATGGCAAGGGACCACATGTGAAGCAGGGGCTTCAGATCGGCCTCAACTGCAAAGTAATCTGTCTGGCTCCACAGAACGAAGTTGATCGAGAAAGTGACGGCTCCGAGAACTTGAGCCTTGAAGTCATTGATCTCAACCGACGTGAGGAACCAGATTGCGGCAAGCGCTGTGAGAACAATGGTGACATAAGCTGCCGGCAAGATCCGGCGGGCGCGCCTGAAATAGAAATCCTTGAAGTTGAAAGTACCGGCCTCGATCGAACGGGCCAAAATTCCCGTGATCAGGAATCCGGAGATGACGAAGAAGACATCGACGCCAAGATATCCTTGAGGGAGTAAGCCGATCTTTGCATGCTCAACCACAACAAGCGCGACTGCCCAGCCGCGCAGTGCCTGAATATCGCCCCGAAAATGCATCATTCGCCCAAGGTTAGTTGCAGCTGCTCGGTTTTGTTTATTTTGGGCTACTTTTAGGAGACACTGGACACCGTTGCAAGTAGGAGTGCGTAATTCGAATTTACAGGTTGTTTTGCACAATTGCCGCAGAGCGGTACTGCATAAAACCCCATGTCATTGGACACTGCCGGTGTTCTTGTCCCTACGGCGGGGATGCGGAGGTGCTCAAGGCAAAATCGAGCCTCCAAGGAGTGTTGGTGCGATCCGGCAAAGAGCACCAAACTCAGCCTAGCTTTGCTATTACTTCCACTATTCTTGGGCCGCTCTGCGTGGCGCTCATGAAGGCCCGTGAGCCGATATGCCATGGCTTTGCCGCCCCATGAATATCGAGCGGCGGTGAAGCAGCAGAGAGCACGCGAACGCCAGAGCCAGCGTCAGCATTTCGCCACCATCCTCGACAATCCCAAGCAAAGCGCTCGCAAAGCGGGATTTGGCGCCGACGACGACATGGAGCATGTCGACGCCCATCGCACAAAAACAAAGCAATACGAAAATGATGGCGAACACAGTGCCGAACCCAATGGCGTCCTGCGTGCTTCCTCTCGGCCCCCAGACCAGAGGAAGCAGAAGCACCTCGCTGGCGGCGCCCCAGCCGATCAACTCCCCGGTATCTTCGGCACGTAGTCCAGGCAGGGTCGGAGCGACTGAAGCGAGATGATCTCCAACCCACTCATGGATCATCAACGCATCATCGAGAACGACAAACGCGAACACGATAGCCCATCCCAGGTAAACACGCTGGCCGCTCACAAGGAAGGCGCGCAGGAGAAGTGTGACGCACGCGCTTGTCAGCAAGTAATTGTAGATCTCGGCATAGCCCCAATCCTCGTCGAGGCGAAACTGCCGCAAATTCAAAAAGTCCTGCTCGTTTCCAAAAAACTGCAGAGAAATAGCGACGCCATGCAACGCAATAAAAAAACCAACCAGGACGAATGCCGATATGACAAGCGTCCTCTCCAGCTTGTTGGTCAGATAGACTTCGAAAAGTTCTGCAAGCGCATCCCTGACCATTCTCGAGCGCTTCTCAAGCCCTCTCGATTGGAAGTGGTTGAACAGGCTCGTGCTCATTCCGCTCGTCGCCTTGCTTTCGAAATTCGCCGTCCTTTCAGGGTAGCGGGACTTCGATTGACCGGCAAAGGATCGAAATAGTCTTTGGGCTTACATCCCGTTGGATGGTGTTTTCAAGATTTTACAACCTATCGGTTGCGAATACGAATATCAGCATGCGTTACGCGGAGATCTTCTGGTTGAAAGTTGCATCAAAATCCGCTTTTCGGGGCAGAATAAGCTTTGCTCGAACGGTCTAGGACAGTTGAGCTACCCCTTTTGAACCTTTGCCAAATCGGGAACTTTTTACGCAAAGTGCGTTCGTCAAACGGCACTGCCTAGCTTTCAAACCGTAAAGACCAAACACCTCATAAGGGGCATTATCATGGATCAGGAAGTCGAATTCGTCGCTCGTGCGCTCTACGAAGCCGAGGATGACGCAATGCTGTGGGAAGCGGAGCCGGAAATCCTGAAGGAAGAGTTCCGCCGCTATGCACGCGCCGCCATCGCCATGCTGCCGCGCCAGGACGGCAAAAAGCAGAAGACCGATTTCCCGCACGCGGCTTGAGTTCAAATCACAATGAAAGCGCCCGTGACCTTTCTCGCCACGGGCGCTTTGCTGTTTCAGGATATCAACCGCGACGTTCGATGACCGTCACGATCTTGCGCGTCTTCGGCTCCACGATCACCACCTGATCGCGAACGATCACATAGCGGCATTCCGGCAGGCCATGGAGAATTCGCACCACCTCGCTCGGACATGCATTCAGCCGCGTGATCACCGTTTCCGGCACCACCGTGCCGACGCTCACCGAGAAAGTCACGTCATTCATCGGCTGCACATTCACGCTGCTGAAAGCGCGTGTGATTTCGGTGCGCTGCTCACTGGTGACACTGATGTTGGTAGAACTCGACGTACTGCCCGTCGTGCTCGCAGCCCCACCTGTCGTATTCGACGATCCGCTCGTCGTGCCGGAAGCTGAACCACCGGAAGCGGCGCCGCCCGATGTCGAGCCGGACGTTCCGCCGGAAGCACCGCCTGAAGTGCTACCTGAAGCGCTACCCGACGTTCCACCTGACGTGCCGGAAGAGGTTCCACCGGACGTGCCGCCCGAGCCTGTGCCCGATGTGCTGCCCGACGTTCCCGAGGATGTACCGGAGGTCCCTCCAGACGTACCGCCCGAGGCGCCACCGGAAACGCTGCCCGAGCTGCTGCCCGACGTTCCACCTGAACTACCACCGGATCCGCCACTGGTCTGGGCGATTGCTGCTACGCTCAAGGACAAGGCTGCCACGGCAACGGTCGTCAACAAAGCTACACGCATAAAGAACCCTCCAATTGTCGAAGGGCGGACCTTTGCCCCTCGATGACCCTGTCAACGGGTCCTGTCGGGGAGTGTTCCGATGCGCTGCATGCTCCGCATGAAGCATGATCCAAAATGAGCAGGGTGCGGGATCACCCACGCTCGATAAACGCACTCACAATGATGCTGATGCCGTCAGGCTTTCGTTTCCTGCGGCGAAAGATGACCGAAGGCTGCAACGACGTTCTCGTAGACGCCACGCTTGAAGGGAATGATCAGCTCCGGCAAGCGCTGCATGTTCTCCCAACGCCACTCGTCGAATTCGGGCTTGTGATGCCCGCCTCCCGGCCGCGTGATGTTGATCTCGCTCTCATCACCCTCGAAGCGGAAAGCGAACCACTTCTGCGTCTGCCCGCGATAGCGCCCGCGCCAGGCGCGACCGGCGACCATGGACGGGAGATCGTAGGAATACCAATCGGGTGCTTCCGCAAGCAGGCTTACGGAGCGCACGCTGGTTTCCTCGTACAACTCACGCAAGGCCGCCTGATAAGGATCCTCTCCCGGGTCGATCCCACCTTGAGGCATTTGCCAGGCATAACCATCGGCAACGTGATCGGCCTCGGAATGGCGACGCCCGATGAACACCTGGCCTTCTCGGTTGAGCAGCATCACACCGACGCAGGAACGATAAGGCAAGTCCTTCCTGTTCTGCGGGCTCTTGGCGTTTCTCATCAGGCCGTCACTCCCTTGCCTTGCCCCTCAGTTGCCGGTCATTCAGTCATCGCCGGCTCGTGCCGATTGTTCCAGAGGTCGTTTGCAAGAGTGCCGCCTCAAGCAGGCCAGCACAAGCCATTCGGTGCGGTTGTCAAAGCCTGAATGAAAAAAGCCTGGCGGTTGCAGCCGCCAGGCTTTGCATTTTTTGAGTGGCGCCCGAGTCTTAGTTCGGAGTCGCAGGTGCTGTGGTGTTGGCAGCGCCCTTGCGCACACCGTGGAGCAGATCATAGGCGGCGATGAGCTGCTTGTCCTTGGACGCATCCGGCGGAACATAGGCAGAAGAACCGCCGCGCTCTTCCTTCTCACCGCCGTTCTGCAGGTGACCACGCAGGCCGGCTTCGCCCTTGGTCTCATCGCGACCTTTCAGCTCCTCCGGAATGTCCTGCAGCACCTCGACATCCGGATCGATGCCCTTGGCCTGGATCGAACGGCCGGACGGCGTGTAGTAGCGCGCCGTGGTGAGGCGCACCGCGCCGTTGCCGCCGAGCGGAATGATGGTCTGCACGGAGCCCTTGCCGAACGAGCGGGTGCCGAGCACCGTCGCGCGCTTGTGGTCCTGCAGGGCGCCGGCCACGATTTCGGACGCCGAAGCCGAACCGCCGTTCACGAGCACCACGAGGGGCTTGCCCTTCGTCAGATCGCCCGCCTTGGCGGTGAAGCGCTGGGTGTCCTCGGCATTGCGGCTGCGGGTCGAGACGATCTCGCCACGGTCGAGGAAGGCGTCGGAAACCATGATCGCCTGATCGAGCAGGCCGCCAGGATTGTTGCGCAGGTCGATGACGAAGCCCGCCACCTTGTCCGCGCCGATCTCCTGGGTGACCTTGTCGATGCCGGAGCGCAGGTTCTCGTAGGTCTGCTCGTTGAACTGGGTCACGCGCAGCACGCCGATATCGCCTTCGACGCGGGCACGCACCGGGCGGACCTTGATGGTTTCGCGGGTGAGCTTCACCTCGATCGGGTCTTTCGCTTCCTTGCGCTGGATCTTCAGCGTCACGGAGGAATTGACCGGACCGCGCATCTTTTCGACGGCCTGGTTCAGGTTGAGGCCCTGAACAGGCTCGTTGTCGATCGCCGTGATGACGTCATTGGCCATGATGCCGGCACGGGAGGCCGGCGTCTCGTCGATGGGGGTGACCACCTTCACGAGGCCGTCTTCCATGGTGACCTCGATGCCGAGGCCGCCGAACTCGCCGCGGGTCTGCACCTGCATGTCGCGGAAGCTCTTGGGATCCATGTAGCTCGAATGCGGATCGAGCGAGGTCAACATGCCGTTGATCGCCGATTCGATCAGCTTCGATTCTTCCGGCTTTTCAACATAATCCGTGCGGACCTTCTCGAAGACGTCTCCGAAAAGGCTCAGCTGCCGGTACGTATCGGCGGACGCTGCAACAGCGCCAGCGGACAGCAGGCTCGTCTGCGACACCATGGTCGCGCTGCCTGCGCCGATAGCCACACCGAGAATCAATAGGGAGAGTTTGCGCATTATCCGCGAACCTTTTCGCTTTGCGATTTCGCCCACCAGGGACCTGGGTCGATCGAACCGCCGTCTTTCCTGAATTCAACATAGAGGACGGGGTTGTTCTTTTCTATGGCAGATCCGGTCAAACTCATGAGAGGAGCTTCTCCCATGGTCGCAACCGGTTCGCCAGCGAGCACGAATTGCCCGACGTCGACGTTGATTTGGTCCATGCCGGCCAGAAGGACATAATATCCACCGCCGGCATTGATGATCAAGAGTCGACCATAAGATCGGAAGGGCCCCGCGAAGGCCACCCAGCCGTCCGCCGGTGATACAACAGCCGCCTTGGGACGGGTCGTGATCGAAATGCCGCGCGTCGTTCCGCCATAGCCGTCGGCGGCCCCGAAATCCAGGGCCACATCGCCGCTGACGGGCCTGGGCAGCAGGCCCTTGGCCTCCGAGAAAGGAATTTTCGGCGCCAGACGAGCCGGATCTCGGAAGGCGGCCTGGGCAAAGCGCTCCTTCGCTTCCTTTTCCTGGGCCTCTGCCGCCTTGCGGGCCTCGTCGGCAGCCTTCTGGGCGCCCGAGATTTCCGCCTCCATGCGGTCTATCAACTCTTTGAGAGTCCCGGCTTGGCGAGCCAGCTCGGCGGCCTTGTCCCGCTCGGCCCCGATATTGCGCTCCACCTCGGTCATGCGGCTCTGGCGGGCCGCCATGAGGGCGGAGAGCCTCTGCTGCTCGGTGTTCAGGGCTCCGAGTTCGGCATTGAGGGTGGACCGGTCAGTGGCGATGGCCTCCTTGAGGCGCACCAGCTCGGCAAGGTCGGAGGCCAGAATTTCCGCCTCGGTCCGGAGTTCAGGCAAAACCGCTCCCAGAATGATGGACGCCCGCACCGCCTCCAGCATATCCTCCGGCCGCACCAGAACGGCGGGCGGCGGGCGGCGGCCCATGCGCTGGAGGGAGGCGAACACCTCGACGATCACATCCCGGCGGCTGTCCAGAGAGCGGCGGATCGCCGTTTCCGAGGCGCTCAGGGTCTGAAGGCGCTGCTCCAGACCGCGAATCCGGTCTTCCGTGCTGCGCACCCGGCCAGCGGTGTCGATCAGGTTGGCATTGAGCTTCACCCGGTCGTTCTTGATCTCATCGATTTCCGCCTGGAGGCGCTTCTGGGCCTCGGCATTGGCGTTCATCGCGTCTTCCAGAACCTTGAGGTCGTTCTGGCGCTTCTGCTTCTCATCCGCTGTTTCCGGAGCGGCCTGAGCAGCGCCGCCCGCAGGCGCGGGCGCCTGCTGGGCCCAGACGGGGCCCAGGGCAGAGACAGCCAGCCATGCGGCAAGACCCAAGGTCCTGCAGGGGAGAAAGCGAAAATGGATCATTCGTCAGGAATCATCGTGACCGGCGCGATGATAAGGGTGCCCGGCAATGATTGTCAGCGCTCTATACAGCTGCTCGGCCACGAGCGCCCGGACGATCTGGTGCGGCATTGTGAGCGCACCGAAGGAAACCACCAGCTCAGCGCGCTGGCGAATCTTGGGATCGAGCCCATCGGGCCCGCCGATGACGCAGGCCACGCCGGAGCGGCCCTCGTCGCGCCATTGCCTGATTCGCTCGGCAAAGGCCTCGCTGGAGGGGCTCTTGCCGCGCTCATCGAAGACGATCAACACCGAGGGCCCGGCCTTCTCGAGAAGCGCAGTCGCCTCTTCCGCGCGGCGGTCGTCATCCCGGCGCGCACGGCTCTCCGGCAGCTCGGCAATATCGAGGCCTGCCAGACCCAAGGCCCGGCCCATGCCTTCGACCCTTTGCCTGTATCGCTCGACCAGCTCCCGTTCGGGGCCGCTCTTCAGACGGCCCACGGCCAGTAAGCTCAGTCGCAACGTTTCAGGCCTTTATTCAGCTCGCAGCGCGATCCTGAGGACGATCGGCGCCCCACATCTTCTCGAGGTTGTAGAAGCCACGCACCTCAGGACGGAAAATGTGGACGAGAATGTCGCCGGCATCGATCAGCACCCAATCGCAGGCAGGCAGACCCTCCACGCGCGGCGTGCCGAAGCCCTTGTCCTTCAAGTCTTTGACAAGGCGGTCGGCAAGCGCGCCCACGTGACGGTTGGAGCGGCCCGATGTGACGATCATGGTGTCTGCAAGCGAGGTCTTGCCGGTCAGGTCGATCTCGACCGTGTTTTCGGCCTTCATATCCTCGAGAGATGCCAGGGCGACGGCCCGGATATCCTCATCCTGCGGAGCAGTCGCTCCGGAGAGAGGGGGAAGCGTGTTCGTATCCGCTTCGACAGAGTTCAGTCGGTTCAGGTTCAAGCCCTTTCTAAGCAGCGCCTAAGGGTAGGCGCCGATCCTTAACATAAGATCGAACGCCCCACTTTTTCAACGTCCTCCGGAAGGAGAAGTTCTGCCAAGCTGCCGCAATAAGGTGGAGGAAAGATGTGAGCGCGGTCCGTGCAGGAATACCCAGGCGGGGGCCTTGAGCCCGGCCAGCGCCGGCGCCCTGCCCTCGTCGATGCGCCAGCGGGAGAGCGCCACGGCACCGCGGGCACTCATGGCCTTCAGGGTCCAGCCCGGACGGTCGATCACGGCCATCGGCATCATCCGCGCGATGCGCCGCCAGCCGCGCCAGCGATGGAAGCCCGCCAGATTGTCCGCCCCCATCACCCAGACGAAGCGCACGCCCGGAAAACGCCGCTTGAGATAGGCGAGCGTATCGATGGTGTAGCGCGCGCCGATCTCGCCCTCAAAAGCGGTCACGTCGATGCGCGGATCGTCCGCGATTTCCTTCGCCTGCGCGAC
This sequence comes from Microvirga solisilvae, assembly GCF_022808595.1. Classification (GTDB taxonomy): domain Bacteria; phylum Pseudomonadota; class Alphaproteobacteria; order Rhizobiales; family Beijerinckiaceae; genus Microvirga; species Microvirga solisilvae. The sequence continues at coordinate 516,196 of NZ_JAKUCN010000002.1, read as the reverse complement.
GCGCATCTCGGTCGAGGCGAGTTCGCCCGTATCCTTGAGCGGATTGCCGGGGGTGACGATCCACCAGATCCGGTCGAGGCCCAAGCGCTTCATCGCCATGAGGCTCGCATGCCGATGCCCCGCATGGGCCGGATTGAACGAGCCGCCGTAGAGCCCGATGCGCATGCCGGGTTGGGCCATCGGCAGGCGCACGAGGCGTGAGGGCATGATGCGGAAGCGGGAGGGAGGAGAATTCACGGACGCGTCTGGCCCGAACCGTGGATGCGGTACTTGAACGAGGTCAGCTGCTCGACGCCCACGGGGCCGCGCGCATGCATGCGGCCTGTCGCGATGCCGATCTCCGCGCCGAAGCCGAACTCACCGCCATCGGCGAATTGCGTCGAGGCATTGTGCAGCACGATGGCGGAATCGACTTCGGCGAGGAAGCGCTGCGCCGCAGCATCGTCGTTCGTCACGATGGAATCGGTGTGATGAGAGCCGTAAGTCTCGATATGCGTGATAGCCTCACCGAGACCATCGACGATGCGCACGGCGATGATGGCGTCGAGATATTCCGTGCGCCAATCCTCTTCCGTCGCAGGCGTCACGCGTGGATCGGCAGCTTGCGTCGCGGCATCGCCGCGCACAGCACATCCCGCATCGAGCAGCATCGCGACCAGCGGCTTCAGATGCGTGGCGGCGCAGGCGCGATCCACGAGCAGCGTCTCCGCCGAGCCGCAGACGCCGGTGCGGCGCATCTTGGCGTTCAGCACGATGTTTTTCGCCATCTCCAGATCGGCCTTCTCATGCACGTAGACATGATTGAGGCCTTCAAGATGCGCGAAGACGGGCACGCGCGCCTCGTCCTGCACGCGCGCCACGAGGCTTTTGCCACCGCGCGGCACGATGACGTCGATATTGCCGTTGAGACCTGAGAGCATCGCGCCCACCGCCGCGCGGTCGCGTGTCGGCACGAGACGGATGGCATAGGCGGGCAAGTCCGCCTTCTCCAACCCCTCGCCCATCGCCTCCGCGATCACCATCGAGGTGCGGAAACTGTCGGAGCCCGTGCGCAGGATGGCGGCATTGCCGGCCTTGAGGCAGAGCGCGCCTGCATCCGCCGTGACATTCGGACGGCTCTCAAAAATCACGCCAATCACGCCGAGCGGCGTCGCCACACGCTCGATCTTCAAGCCATTGGGACGTTCGAATCGCGCCAGCACGCGCCCGACAGGGTCAGGCAATTCGGCCACGCTCTCCACCGCCGCAGCGATGGCTTCGAGACGCTGCGGATTGAGCAGGAGGCGATCGATGAAGGCTGAGGTCTGTCCATTAGACTTGGCCTCGGCGACATCCTCGGCATTGGCAGCGAGAATGGCGGACGCCTTTGCGCGAATGCTCGCCGCCATGGCACGCAAGGCTGCATCCTTCTGCTCGGTGGAAGCCAGCGCGATCCTGCGCGCGGCCTGACGCGCATCACGCCCCATGCGCTGCATCAATTCCGTCGTGTCGCCGCTGTCGATCAGCTTGAGAGTGTCCATGCTCTTCTCTCAGGAATTCGCCGTTCCGGTATCCAACGCCATGTCGTCCCGGTGAACCATTTCGGTTCGCCCAGGATAGCCGAGGATGGTTTCGATCTCGCGGCTTGGGCGACCGATGATGCGGGTGGCTTCCTCCGCATCATAGGCCACGAGGCCGCGCCCGAGAACGCGGCTCTCGTCGCGGATCGTTACCGCATCGCCGCGATGGAACGTGCCTTCGATGCGCCGCACGCCGACCGGCAGCAGGCTCGCGCCACCTTGAAGCGCGCGCGCCGCGCCTTCATCGACGACGAGCGTGCCGCGCGGCTCAAGCGCACCAGCGATCCACGTTTTGCGCGCGGTCGCGGGATTGGAGGGCGTGAGGAACCAGGTGCAGCGCCCCCCATCGGCGACGCGCTTCAATGGGTTCTTCGTCCGTCCATCGGCGATGATCATATGCGTACCGCCGGCGGTTGCGATCTTGCCGGCTTCGATCTTCGTGCGCATGCCACCGCGCGAGAGTTCGGAGGCCGCACCTCCCGCCATCGCCTCGATGGCGGGCGTAATGCGCTCGACCACCGGAATATGCTCGGCACTCGGATCGGAGGCCGGCGGCGCGGTGTAGAGCCCATCGATATCGGAGAACAGCACCAGAAGATCCGCGCCGATCATGGTGGCGACGCGCGCGGCCAGCCTGTCATTGTCGCCGTAGCGGATTTCGGATGTCGCGACCGTGTCGTTCTCGTTGATGACGGGCACGGCGCGCATCTCGAGAAGCTTCAACGTAGTCGCACGCGCATTGAGATAGCGGCGGCGCTCTTCCGTGTCGGAGAGCGTCACGAGAATTTGACCCGCCGTGATGCCGTGATGCGCCAGAACCTCCGACCAGGTGCGCGCAAGCGCGATCTGGCCGACGGCTGCTGCGGCCTGACTCTCTTCCAGCTTCAAAGGACCGGAGGGAAGCCCGAGCACCGTGCGGCCCATGGCAATCGCGCCGGACGACACCACGAGAACATCCGCGCCTTTGGCGTGAAGATCGGCAATGTCCTCAGCAAGTGCCGCAAGCCATGCATGGTTCAGCCGCCCGCGCGCGCGGTCAACGAGCAGCGCGGAGCCGACTTTCAGAACGACGCGGCGGAACTGGCTGACCTGCGGGCTCACGGATGCCACTCTTCCTGGGGCGCGGCACTTTCCGTTTCCTCGGCCTTGGCTTCGTCGATCACGGTGAGCAGGGATTGCAGAACCTCCTGCACGCCCTGGCCCGATGCGGAGGAGATGACGAGAGGCGTGCGCTTGCAGGCCTTCTTCAGCTTCTTCAGCTGCTCCTTGAGCGTTTCCTCATCGAGCGCATCCGCCTTCGAGAGGGCAACAATCTCGGGCTTGTCGGCAAGGCCGTGGCCATAGGCCTCGATCTCGTGACGCACGGTCTTATAGGCCTCGCCCGCATCCTCGCTCGTGCCTTCGACAAGATGGAGCAGCACGCGGCAGCGCTCCACGTGGCTCAGGAATTTATCGCCGAGGCCGACGCCTTCCGATGCACCTTCGATGAGACCGGGAATGTCGGCCAGCACGAACTCGCGGCTATAGGCGCGGACAACGCCGAGGCCGGGATGCAGCGTGGTGAAGGGATAATCCGCAATCTTGGGCTTCGCCGAGGTGACGGTGGCGAGGAACGTGGACTTGCCCGCATTGGGCAACCCGACGAGGCCCGCATCCGCGATCAGCTTCAGGCGCAGGATGATCGTCATCTCCACGCCCTCCTGGCCGGGATTGGCCCGGCGCGGAGCGCGGTTGGTGGAGGTGGTGAAATAGGCATTGCCGAAGCCGCCATTGCCGCCCTTGGCAAGCAGCACCCGCTGGCCCACATGGGTCATGTCGGCGATGACGGTCTCGCCGTCCTCCTCCAGAATCTCGGTGCCGGCCGGGACTTTGAGCACCATGTCGGCGCCCTTGGCGCCCGCGCGGTTCTTGCCCATGCCGTGACCGCCGGTCTTGGCCTTGAAATGCTGCTGGTAGCGGTAGTCGATGAGGGTGTTCAGCCCCTCCACGCATTCGGCCCACACGTCGCCGCCACGGCCGCCATCGCCGCCGTCCGGCCCGCCGAACTCGATGAACTTTTCACGGCGGAACGAGATGGCGCCACCGCCTCCGTTGCCGGAACGAATATAGATCTTGGCTTGGTCGAGAAATTTCATAACCCGTATCCTTTACGGGACAACATGGTTGTCGGCAACGCGTACAAAAGAGAAGCGCCCCCGAATGGTTTTACGGGAGCGCCTCAGGATTAACGATCTTTGCTCTAGCTCGCGAGCGAGAGAGAGCGATCCATCTCGACCTCGACGGAGGCAGGCTCGGGGATGAAGCCCGTATGGCTCCAGGTCTTCAGGCTCTCCCAAGTCCGCCGGTCGAGGCGGAAATGGTCGACGGGATAAAGACCGCACCGGGCGGGCAGCTCCGAGAGTCCGGCGCCCTGATAGGCGAAGCCGCACTTCTCCAGCACGCGCCGGGAACTCGGGTTGATCACCCGGGCGCAGGCGGTGATCTCGTCCCCCTCGCCATAGGCGAAGAAGGCATCGATCAAGGCGCGGGCCGCTTCCGTGCCATAGCCCTGGCCCCAATGGGGCGTGCCGAGCCAATAGCCGAGATTGGGCTTGCCCGTGTCAGGGTCCGGGCCGATGCCCACCATGCCGATGAGGCTGTTGGGCTTGCCCTTCGGCGTAATCGCCAGCTGCAGGCTCTCGCCATCCGCGTTGGAGCGTCTCGCCTGGAAGATGAACCGCTCCGCTTGATCTGGAGAGTATGGATGCGGAATTCGAGCCGTCATGTCCGCGACAGCTTTCTCACCGGCAAGGCGTACGACGGCTTGAGCATCCGCAAGGCGAGGCCAACGCAGCCACAGGCGGCGGGTCTCGAGACGGAACACATCGTCACGGGTGAGGTCGGGAAACATGGTCTTGCTCCGATCCGAATTGGGCTTCGTTGGCCCGGAAAACACGAAGGGGAGGTGGACATCCCACCTCCCCTGTCGGTTCTTGGATCTGAGCTTGGCCTTTGGGGCCTAACTTGGAGCTTTTGATCCGCCGGGTCGGTGTGATGCCGGCGGGAGCTCCTTCGTTTTGCTCTCGCCGTTTATTCTGCTGCCTCTTGGGCCGGTACGACCGATACGAATGCTCGGCCTTGACGCGTCAGGAATCGGACTCGGCCATTGGCCGTGGCAAAGAGGGTGTGGTCTTTGCCCATGCCGACATTGGCGCCGGCATGCCATTTCGTGCCGCGCTGACGAATAATGATGTTGCCGGCGACAACCTGCTGGTCACCGAACTTCTTGACGCCGAGGCGACGGCCTTCGGAGTCGCGACCGTTGCGAGACGAACCGCCTGCTTTTTTATGAGCCATGGGTGTGTACTCCCGTGTTCTGTTTCAGGTGCCGACGCTTATTCAGCGCTGGCCGGCGCAGCTTCGTCAGCCGCAGCCTTGGTGGTCTTCTTGGCCGCAGCCTTCTTGGGCTTCGCGCCACCGGCGAGGATCTCGGTGATCCGCACAACGGTATAGTCCTGGCGATGCCCGCGCTTGCGGCGCGAATTCTGGCGACGGCGCTTCTTGAAGGAGATGACCTTCTCGCCGCGGGTGTGTTCCACCACTTCGCCTGCCACAGTCACGCCCTCGATGAGGGGGGCGCCAACCTGGGTCGTGCCGTCGTTGGTGACCATGAGAACCTGGTCGAAGGTAACGGCGGTGCCCGGCTCGCCTGCGAGCGTGGCGACGGTGATGACGTCGTTGGCGGCAACGCGATACTGCTTGCCGCCGGTCTTGATCACTGCGAACATCTTGATCCTCGTGTTCAAACCCAAATCTCAACGGGAAAAGACCCGCAGGCTTGGCTTTTTGGCAGTTTCCGGCTTCGTTTCACGGCCGCTTGGCGCAGCCGCATGAATACGAGCAGACACTCGTGCCCGCTCATAGAGGAGGCTTACCTACGGGCTCCCCGGTGTTTTGTCAATCAAGAACCCTGCAAAAACCCCGCAAAAACATGCCGGAGGTGCTTGAAGACCCGCCAAGCCCGTGATATCCACCCCGCCTCAACCAGCGGGCCTGAGGGCCTTCGCGACCCGGAGAGGTGGCAGAGTGGTTGAATGCACCGCACTCGAAATGCGGCATACGGGCAACCGTATCGGGAGTTCGAATCTCCCCCTCTCCGCCATTATCCAACCTCCTGAAAATTCGTACCTTTCGCCTGTAGACTGCTTCTCCTGAGCACGAGAATTGCGTCTCGACTTAAAGGACCCTGGCCTGCGCCAATACCTTCTCGAACTCTTCCGCAGGAAGTTGAGAGCCGCCTGTCGTCCAAACGATGCACGCAGAAGGAAGCCGGCCTCCCTGCATTCGCAACCCTTTGAGATAGCGGGCGAGGGCCGCAAATCCCGAGGCGGCGGAAGGCTCCAGCTTCATACCCGCCTCGTCGAACAAGGTCCCAACCCAGGAGAACAGGCTGTCGTCGGAGACTGTCACCACAGCATTCACCAGATGCTGCATGGCTTCAGCGACCAGCATGGAAGCTTGGGGCACGGCAAGTCCATCGGCTGCTGTTTTGTTGTCGAGGCCGAAATCGTAGACGCTGACAGGACGGCCGGTTCCTGCAGCGAGCTGCACCAGCATGCAGGGGGAAGCGACAGGCTCGACGAAAACGCATTGAACGGCGTCGCCGAAGATCGATTTCAACCCAAACGCTACTCCACCGGGAGCGCCCCCTACCCCGCATGGAAGGAAAACGGCGATCGGATTCTGTTCAGAGACCTCGGTGCCCGATGTCTTGATCTGCGCTGCGAGATCCAGCGCTGCCGCCGAATAGCCGAAGAACAGCAGACGTGAATTCTCGTCGTCGACGAAATGACAGGAGCCTCGCTTCGAGGCCGAGTCGCGGGCTCCGGCGACAGCAACGGAATAGTCGGCCTCGTGCTCGACCACGCGGACGCCGAGATTGCGCAGGCGCGCTTTCTTCCATTCTTTTGCATCGCTCGACATGTGAACCTCGACATTGAAGCCGAGAGCCCGTCCGATCACGCCGACGCTGAAACCGAGATTGCCCGTACTGCCGACCAGGATCGTATGTTGCGCGAATAGAGACCTTGCCGTCTCGGTTGCCAGAATGTCGTAACTTGCTTTGTTGCCGATCAGGCCCGTTCGCAGCGCCAATTCTTCCGCATAGACGAGAACCTCATAGACACCGCCGCGCGCCTTGATGGTGCCGGTCAGCGGCAGAGCGTGATCCGCCTTGACGAAAGCGGTCTTCGACAGGCCATCCGTGATGCGTATGGCTAGGTCGGGCGACAGAGGCAACAGCGGCGAGTCGATGCGCCCCTCTGTTCCGTGAGCATCCGGAAAGAGGCATGCCAATAGCGGAGCGAAACGACGCCAGCGACTGACAGCCTCTTCGACGCCCATCACGGGAAGATCGATCTTCGCAAAAGCGCTTGATGCCTGGGGCAGAGAGGGATTGAACCAAACCGTCGGCTCACCGGCACGCACCTGATCCAGAACACCGCCAGCAGGTTTTAGCGCACGTGCGTTGTCATCGAGAATATTCACAATCAGTCACCGAGAATATTGTATACTTCTTATAGGATCGAAAAGGCGGGTAGCCCCTCACTATGCTGTGACGGGCTGCAAAGCTGCATATTGGTTATTACGCGCCATTACGTGGCATGCTGCGAAATGTCCGGCTTGGAACTCCTGAGCGCGCGGAACCTCGCGCCGGCATCGATCTTCGGCAAGAGGGCACCTGGGATGGAAGGCGCATCCCGAGGGAGGCGAAATCGGGCTTGGAACCTCGCCGCGTAGAGGCTCAATGGTCCGTCTCTTCCTCGGATCGGGCAGTGGGACGGCAGCGAGAAGCGCCTGCGTATAAGGATGGATTGGAGCGCGGAAAATATCCGCCGTCTCGCCGATCTCAACGATGCGCCCGAGATACATCACGGCGACGCGGTGGCTGATCTGCTGCACGACCGCGAGATCGTGAGCAATGAACAGGTAAGAGAGCCCGAATTCCTGCTGCAGGTGGTCCAGAAGATTGACGATCTGAGCCTGCACGGACACATCGAGTGCGGAAAGCGGCTCGTCGCCGACGATGAGAGACGGCTCGACAGCCAGGGCACGCGCGATGCCGAGACGCTGCCGCTGCCCGCCTGAGAACTCATGCGGATAGCGATGAAAATGGGACCGGCCCAGCCCCACACGTTCGAGAAGGCTCATGATCCGACTCTCGCGGTCTGCACCATGGGCGATGCCGAAATTGCCGAGAGGTTCACCGATGATCTCACCTGCCGTCATACGCGGATTCAATGAGGCATAGGGGTCCTGAAAGACCATCTGGATCTTGCGGCGATACGGCTTGAGCTGCCTTCGCGAGAGAGAAGCGACATCGATGCCATCGACACGGATCGCGCCGGAGCTGGGGCGCACGAGGCGCATGATGGAACGACCGACCGTGGTCTTCCCGCATCCACTTTCGCCGACGAGCGCAAGCGTCTCCCCGCGTCGAACCGTGAAGGATACGCCGTTGACCGCATGTACATGCTTGCGCGGTTGAAGAAGCCCCTTCTTCACAGGGTATCGCACGATCAGGTCATCGACCTGAAGGAGTGGCGGCGACGATGAGAGTTCAGACAATGGCCCGCTCCAATTCTTTCTTGGATGTCTTATCCATGACCGCCCAGCACGCGACCTTGTGGGTCGGGCTGACAGAATCGAGCGCAGGAACCGATTGACGGCATGCATCGATTGCCAGTGTGCATCGGGGTGCGAACGTGCATCCCGGCGGCCGGGCCCCTACGGGCGGAACGGATCCTGGAATGCCTTCCAGCTTCTGACGCTCATTCCCATCGGAAAGCTTCGGGATGGAAGCCAGCAGGCCCCGCGTATAGGGATGACGCGGGTTTTCGAAAAGCTCGAAGACGGAGGCGTCCTCCACCACACGACCGGCATACATGACAACGACGCGGTCGGCAGTTTGAGCGACAACGGCGAGATCATGCGTGATCAAGAGGATGGCGGTTCCGATGCGGCGCTTGAGATCGGCCATCAGCGCCAGAATCTGCGCTTGGATGGTTACGTCGAGCGCCGTCGTCGGCTCGTCCGCCACAAGAACCTTCGGCCCGCAGGCCAGAGCCATGGCGATCATCGCCCGCTGCCGCATACCGCCGGAGAGCTGGTGCGGATATTCCTTTACGCGCCGCTCGGGCTCCGGGATTTCTACCAACCGCAGCATCTCGACCGCGCGCTCCCACGCGGCGGCGCGGCTGAGACGCTTGTGCAGCATGAGCGGTTCGACAATCTGATGGCCGATGGTCAGAACAGGATTCAGGGCCGTCATCGGCTCCTGGAAAATCATCGCGATGTCATTGCCGCGGATGCCCCGCATGTCCTCTTCAGGCAGCGTCAGGATATCGCGTCCATTTAAGAGGATCGCGCCGCCGGTGATCCGCGCCGGCGGACTTGGCGCGAGACGGAGAAGCGATAGAGCGCCAATCGTCTTTCCGCACCCGCTCTCGCCGACGATGGCGAGCGTTTCTCCTGCATGGAGCTTGTAGGACAAACCTTCGAGCACCGGCGCAACGCCATCGATGGTTTCGAACTGGACTTGAAGGTCCCGCACCTCGAGAACGGTATCCGGCTCCGACAACGGTAATGTTGGAGATGACGGAATCATGAGCGCGCTTTCATCTGGCGGGCGAGGCGCGGATCGAGGAGATCCCGCAGACCGTCTCCGAGAAGATTGACCGAAAGCACGGTGAGACCGAGCAGAAGACCGGGATAGAGCAGGATCCAGAAGGCCAGGCGAATGAAATTGCGCGCTTCCGCGATGAGGTTGCCCCAACTCGGCACTTCCGGCGGCGTGCCTGCGCCCAGGAAGCTCAAATAGGCCTCAACGATGATAGCCGAGGCGCAGATGAAGGTTGCCTGCACCGTGAGCGGCGCAGCCGTGTTCGGCAGGATGTGGCGAAACAGGATGCGCGGAACCGACGATCCGGTGACGATGGCGGCATCCACATAGGGTTGCTCCCGGATCGTGAGAACGATCGACCTGACGAGGCGGGCCGTGCGTGGCACCTCAGGGACCACGATGGCGAGAATGACCGTCGTGACGCTCGCTTTCGAGAGCGTCGTCATGGCAATGGCAAGAAGGATTCCGGGAATCGACATCAATCCGCTCATGACAAGCATGAGGACATTGTCCACCGCACGGAAATAGCCACTCACTAGGCCAATACAAAGACCGATGAACGTGGCTGCAATCGCCACGCTGAAGCCAACCATCAGCGATGCCCTTCCGCCATAGAGGGTTCTCGTGAACACGTCGCGGCCGAGGGCGTCTGTTCCGAGAAGATGCTCGCTTGAGGGCGGCTTCAGCCGGTTCATGGGATTCATCTGCAACGGGTCATAGGGCGATAGAAGAGGAGCCAGGAGCGTCAGCAGGAGGATGATTCCGAACAGCGCCGCACCGAAGGCGATGCGGGGATTGCGCAGCATCCAGCGCGCGATCTTCCTGCCCCGTGATGCGGCGGCCGATGCCTGCGCCGGAACCGGATCGCTCGAGATCATGATCCTTGTGCTGCTCATCCTATCGCCTCCGTCCGGACCTCATGAAGATGCATTGGCCGGGATCAATATTTGATCCGCGGGTCGACAAGGCGATACGTGAGATCGATGAGAAGATTGATGATCACGTAGACGAACGAGAAGAACAGAATGACGCCTTGAATGATGGGATAGTCACGCCGCAGGATGGCGTCGACGGTCAAACGCCCGATGCCGGGAATGGCAAAGACGCTCTCGACCACCACCACGCCGCTGATGAGCAAGATCAGGCCGATGCCGATGGTCGTGATGATCGGCACGGCTGCATTCTTCAAGGCATGGAGAAAAAGCACCTTGCTCGTGCCGAGCCCTTTGGCGCGCGCCGTGCGGATGTAGTCCTGATGCAGGACTTCCAGCATGGCGGACCGGCTCATGCGCGCAAGGAGAGAAGCATAGACCAGACCGAGGCTGATCGCCGGCAGGATCATGTGGGAGAGAAAAGGCCCGATTCCGTCCGAGAGACTGCGATAGCCCTGAACCGGCAGCATCCGCCATTGGACGGAGAAATTGTAGATAAGGATGTAGCCGGTGATGAAGATCGGCATCGAGAAGAACACGATGGCGAGGAACATCAGGGTCCAATCGACCCAGGTTCCTTCCTTCCACGCCGCGATCACGCCTGTCGGCACGGCAATGACGATGGCGATCGACAATGTCAGGAGCGCGAGCGACACGGTCGGCTCCAGGCGCTGCAGGATCAGCTCCGTGACGGGCTTGCCTGAATAAATCGAAGTGCCGAGATCGCCGCTGAGAATTCGAAGAAGCCAGCCCACGAATTGCTGCAGCAATGGCCGGTCGAGACCGAGAGAGGTGCGGATCCGTTCGATCTCGGCGGCCGTCGCCTGCTCGCCTGCAATAATCGTCGCGGGATCTCCCGGCGTCAGATGGAGCAGGAGGAAGACGATCGTTGCCACGACGGCCATGACGGGTACGGCCGACAGAATGCGTGTGACGACATAGCCGAACATGGAAGCATCCTGACCCTTTAGGTGACAGGGAGAGCAAAAACCCTCCCTGTCACGTGAGACGACTTACTCTTTGGCGATGGAAATGCCGTAGAAGACGCCGATCCCGGATGCCTGAACACCCTTGAGCTCATTGCGATAGGCAGCAAGCACAGGCATCTGGCCATAGGGTACGTAAGGCAGGACCTTGTAGGCGACCTCGTTCAGCTTGTCGGCCAGCTGCTTCTGCTCATCGCGCGTGGCTGCCGTCTGGAACTGATCGATGATGCCCTGCAGCTCCTTGTCGCACGGCCAACCTGCTGCCGTTCCCACCTCGCAGGAAGATTGCAGATAGGTATGGGTCAGCGGCGAGCCGAAACCGCTCGTGAAGCCCGTGGTGAGGAACAGGCTCCAGCCACCCTCCCCAACCGGCCCCTTGTTGGTGCGGCGGGACGTCAGAGTGCCCCAATCCATGGCCTGCGCTTCGACATTGAGCCCGGCTGAACGCATGGCCTGAACCAAGGCCTCGGTCGGATTGCTCAGAACCGGAACGTCGGTGGGCTGCAGTACGACGATCTTCTCGCCCTTGTATCCGGCGCTCGCAAAAAGCTCCTTGGCCTCGGCCACGTTCTGCTTCTTGAAGCCGTCCGCACCGCGTTCCGTCGAGAGCGGGGTGCCGCAACCGAGGAACGAATAGCACGCGGTGAAGTAGTTCTGCGGAACGCCGCCTGCCGCGCCGAGCATCGCCTGATCGACGAGCTTCGCAAGGCCGAGGCGAGCCTTCGGATCGCTGAAGGGCTTCTGCATGTGGTTGGGGCGGATCATGCCGCTCTGGCCCATCGGATCGATGCGCAGCACCTTCAGATCGGGATCCTTCTCGAGCATCGGCACGAGATCCATCAGCGGGTTGTCGAGATAATGAATCTCCCCGTTCTGAAGGGCCGCGATGGCCGTGTTCGGATCGGAGATCGTGATCCACTCGACCTTGTCGACCTTCGGAACCTTGGCGCCCGCGAGACCGTCCTGCGGATCGGAACGCGGCACGTAATTCGGGTTCTTGCGGAACACGACCTTGTTGCCCGGTCGCCATTCCTCATCGAGGAAGATGAAGGGGCCTGATCCGACGACCTTGGTCTTCGCCTGCGAAGGCGCGGTCTCGGCGAAAGATTTCTGATAGATGAAGGGCGTATAAGCCGAGGTCTTGGCGAAGGCTTCGAGAACGAGCGGGAACGGCTTGCTCAAGACGAGCTTGAACGTCTTCTGATCGACCGGCTCGAAGCTGGTCGTGGCACCCATGAGGGCCTTGCCTAGCGAGTCGACCTTGGCCCAGCGCTTGATCGAAGCGACGGCATCATCGGCGGTGACAGGCGTTCCATCATGCCATTTGAGACCGTCGCGCAAGGTGAAGGTCCATGTGAGGCCGTCGGCGCTCTTCTCGAACTTGTCGACCATCTGCGGCTTCGGCTCGCCCTTGCTGTCGAGGGCGAAGAGCGTGTCATAGACCATGAAGCCGAAATTGCTCGTGATGGTCGATGCCGTGAAGGTAGGATCCGTGATCGCAAGGTCGGTGAACATCACCGCCTTGAGTGTGGTCTCATCTGCGGCCAGGCCTGGTCCTGCAATGCCGAGCCCTATCCCTATCGTTGCGGCGGCGATTGCCCGCCGAGAAAAGCCGAAATCCAATCGCTTGCTCATGTCGTCCCTCTGACATTGTTGTTTCTGGCTCGCCTTTTGTTGGAAGCCCGACTCTTGGCGGTCGGGTTGGAGCTCTCTCGTTTTTTGTAATGAGCCCAGGTTTGCCCCTGCGGCCCTTCTTGCCCCTACGGCCTTTTTAGGTCGCGTAGTCTGGTTCCTCGCGGTCGAGAACACGGCGCCAGGCGTCGAGATGCATCCGCGAGTCGAGGTAGTCACCGAAAGCGCCGGGCCAGTTCAGCTGCATGCTGCTGTCCTGCTGGAGCAGCGGTTGGCCCGTCTGCATGGCGAGCATCTGATACATGCAGGTGCGCTCGGCCATGTAGAGCTCGTCGAAAGCGTCGCTGATGCGCGGTCCGACGATCGTGACGCCGTGGCCCGCCATGATGAGAATGCTCTTGTCGCCGAGCGCTTCGGCAATGCGCTGCCCCTCACTGGGACCGAACTGGATGCCGTGGTGGCCGTCGTCATAGGCGGTGCGGGGATTCAGGAAGAGATTGTTCTGATGCGCCAGCGCGAAGCGCCCGCCCTTTATCAGGGAGAAGGCCGTGAGATAGGGCGGATGGACATGAAGCACGCAGGCCGCCTGCGGATGCAGCTTGTGGATCTCCGCGTGAATATTGAACGCAATGCGCCGCACTTCTCCCTTGCCACGCACCTTGTTGCCCGCCAGATCGCAAACAATCAGGTCGCTCGCGCGAATCTCCCGATAAAGCATACCGCGCGGATTGATGAGGAACTGCGTCGTTCCGGGCAGCATCATACTATGATGATTGCCGATCTGCTCATTCCAGGCGTTGCGCGCGAAGATGCGGAAGGTCGCCGCAAGATCGCAGCGGATCTCCCACTCCTCGGCTTCGCTCAGCGGCGCCTCGGTGTCTGATACGGAAGATAGAGAGGTCACGAAGATATCTCCTCAAGAGCAGGCGCTGCGGGTTCAGGGCGTCCCTCAGGCGCACCCGGATGCGTGTTGCAGACCACGACCAGAACCCACGCGTCCTCATCTCCCACCGAGACGTAGGCGTGACCCATCGTGCTATCGAGATAAACGGAGGCTCCTTCAGGCATCACGAAAGGCTCATAGAATTCCGTATGAACCTCCACGGTGCCCGAGATCACATAGACGAATTCTTCGCTCTGGTGACGGACCAGAGGACCGAACTCCTCGATGCTGCGCGCCTTGATGCGTGAGATCGCAGGCGTCATCAGCTTCGAGCGCAGATCGGCGCAAAGATAGTGATCGACGTAATTGTCGCTCTCGAAGGCCCTGCCCTCCCCCGGCATCGTCAGGCTCCGCCGGCCGGTGGGACGACCGGCCGTGAGCTGTGCCGAGTCGCGCGCCGGCTGTGAGAACAGCTCGGCGACGTCCACCTCGAGACCATCGGCCAATGTCATGAGCTTGTCGTAGCTCAAGGTGAGCTGATCGTTCTCGACCTTGGAGAGAGTGGAGACAGGCAGTCCGCACCGCTCGCTCACCTGTTGCAGCGTCCAGCCTCTTTGGCGGCGCAGGGAGCGCAGGATTTCACTAAGCTTGGGCTTCTGCTCTGACACGCGAAATTCCTTTCACATTCATGCTGGCACCAATTTTCTTCTCTAACAAGAAAAAAGTTGCCAATCGGAAAATTAGTGTCAGATTGGGAATACCGGTGGCAAGGACAGCTTGGCATGAAGATCTTCGTTGCGACCCTGGGAACGGAAACCAACTCCTTCTCCCCGCTGCCCACCGGGTTGCGAGCGTTCGAGGAAACGGCCCTCTTTCGCGGCGACCTGCGGAATGAGCCAGAGACCTTCATCAATATCGCCAACAAGACATGGCAGTCCCTTGGAGAGGCCGATGGCCACGAGGTGGTCCAAAGCCTCATCGCCTTCGCACAGCCGGGCGGCCCCACGGTTCGAAAGGTCTATGAGGATCTGCGCGACGAGATTCTTCGCGATTTGAAGAAAGCCGGTCCGGTAGACCTCGTTTTGCTGTTCCTCCACGGGGCCATGATGGCGGACGGCTATGACGATTGCGAAAGCGATATTCTGAAACGTGTCAGGGAAGTGGCCGGCCCCGAGGCGGTGATCGGTGCCGAGATCGACCTTCATTGCCATCTGTCGGAACACCTGCTCGCGTTTGCCGACGCAATCGTTTTATTCAAGGAGTATCCGCACACGGACGTCGCCGAGCGGGCCGAGGAGCTTTACGGCATCTGCCGCGACACCAAGCGCGGTCTTCTCCGGCCCACCATGGCGCTCCACGATTGCCGGATGTTGGGTTTCTGGCGCACGAGCCAGCCGCCTGTTCGGCAGCTCGTGCGGAAAATGCTCGAAATGGAGCAGCGTCCCGGTGTGCTCTCCGCCTCCTTCGCGCATGGATTTCCTTACGGCGACACGGCCCGGATCGGCGCGAAGACGCTCGCGGTCACGGATGGCGACCCTGCGCTTGCCCGAAACATTGCGCAGGAACTGGGCCGAGCGGTCTGGGATATGCGCAACCGCATTGGAGAAGAGTATTGCAGCGTCGATGGCGCCCTCGACCGAGTGCTGGCCGGTGAAGGTGGCCCCTATGTGCTCGCCGATACCGCCGACAATGCAGGTGGCGGCGCGCCCAGCGACAGCACCTTCGCGCTGCGACGGATTCTGGAACGCGGGATCACCGATGTGGCGGCCGGATGCTATTGGGATATCGGAGCCGTCAGAATCTGCATGGAGGCCGGCCCTGGAAGCGTGCTCGATCTCCGCTTTGGCGGCAAATGCGGCCCCATGTCCGGCGATCCCATCGATCTGCGCGTCACCGTCCGCGACTGCCAATCCGATCTCTGGCAGACGGGCCTGGACGGCCTGCGGGCGCATGTGGGCCAAGCCGTACGCGTCGAGGCCGAGGGCGGGATCGACATCGTGCTCAACACCGTTCGGACGCAAGTTTATGGCCCGGATGTCTTCACTCAGCTCGGCATCGACGTTCTCGCCAAGAAAATCATCCTGCTGAAATCGACGCAGCATTTCTATGCAGCTTATGCACCCATCGCGAAGGAGGTGCTTTACCTCGACGCGGAGGGGGCATTGGTGCGGGACGTGCGAAAGCTGCCTTACAAGAATATCACGCGCCCACTCTGGCCTTTCGTTGAAAATCCCTTCGTCGATCCGCACGAAGGACAAGAGACAACGGCCGCCTGAGCCTCATAAGCGCCGGGATTTTCTTCAACCAAGATCGAATGAAGGACCACCATGACGCCGCAGCCCGACAGTCTTCGAACCAAGCGCCTCATTCTGCGCCGCTGGCGCGACGGTGACATGGAAGCCTTTCGTGCGATCAACACGGACCCGGAAGTCGCGCGCTATTTTCCGAAATGCCCGACACCGGAGGAGAGCGACGATCTTGTTCACCGCCTGACGGATTTCACGAAGAGCGCGGGCATCGGCCCCTGGGCAATCGAGGTGCCGGACGAGGCGGCGTTCATCGGTTTCGTGGGATGCTGGCCGACGCGGCCGCAATTGCACTTTGCACCGGCCATCGAGATCGGATGGCGCATCGACAAGAAATTCTGGGGGCGAGGCTATGCACCGGAAGCGGCACGAGCGGCGATCGACGATGCGTTCGAGCGCCTGAACGTCCCGGAGGTCGTCGCATACACGACCGTCGCCAACGAGGCCTCACGGCGCGTGATGGACAAGATCGGCATGATTCGAGACCCCGCAGACGACTTCGATCACTTCCTGTTTCCGCAGAACCATCCCCTGGTTCGCCATGTGGTTTATCGCATCAAGAACCCGGTCAATCCCGCTCGATGATCTCGCGGATCCGAACAGCCAGATCATCAATGGCGAAGGGCTTCGTGATCATCTGCATGCCAGGCGCCAGGAAGCCGGTGGCCATGGCTGCCTGTTCGGCATAGCCGGTGATGAAGAGCACCTTGAGATCGGGTCTGATCAGCCGCGCATGATCGGCGAGCTGGCGGCCGTTCAATCCCGGCAGCCCGACATCCGTCACGAGCAGGTCGACGCGCTGTTTCGACTCGAGAACCTTGAGGCCGGACGGGCCGTCCACGGCGGCGAGAGCCTGGTAGCCTAGATCGGCGAGAACTTCCAAGATCAGCGAGCGGACGACGGGTTCGTCCTCCACCACGAGAACGGTTTCACCCTCCCCCGCCCGATGCGCTTCGCTGAGGCCCTCCACGGCAATGGCTTCCGTTAGCTCGCCCTCATAAGCCGGCAGATACAGCCTGACCGTCGTTCCCTTGCCGACCTGACTGTCGATGCGGACATGCCCTTCCGACTGCTTGGTGAAACCATAGACCATGGAAAGGCCGAGGCCCGTTCCCTCGCCGATGGGCTTGGTCGTGAAGAAGGGATTGAAAACCTGCGCCAGAACATCCGCCGGCATGCCGGTTCCGGTGTCGGAGACGCTGATCGTCACGTAATGGCCGGGCATGAGATCCCGCTGCCCCGCTGCGTAGGCGCTGTCGAGATGCGAGATCCCTGTCTCGATCACGAGCTTGCCACCTTCAGGCATGGCGTCGCGGGCATTGATCGCCAGATTGAGGATGGCGCTCTCGAGCTGGTTGGGATCGCACAAGGTCAATGGCAGATCGTCCGATGTGGTGATCTCCAGCTCGATGGCCTCGGAGAGCGTACGCCGGAGGAGATCCTCCATCGACGTGATCAGTTGATTGGTATCGACGGGTCTCGGATCGAGCGGCTGGCGCCGCGCAAAAGCCAGCAGCCGGTGCGTAAGGGCGGCAGCCCGGTTCGCCGATGATGTCGCCGCGTTCAGATAACGTTCGAGATGCTCGACGCGGCCTTGCGCCATGCGCGTCTTCAGAAGATCGAGCGAGCCGACGATGCCGGTCAGAAGATTGTTGAAGTCATGCGCGATGCCACCCGTGAGCTGGCCCACGGCCTCCATCTTCTGCGCCTGCCGCAGGGCGGCCTCGGCCTGCTTGAGATCGGTGATGTCATGCCCTTCCGCCACGAGGAAGATAGGTTTTCCCGCCTCGTCCAGAACGGGCTTCATGGAGAAATCGAAGGTGCGGTTTCCGCCCGGCAGCACGAGCTCCGATTCATAGCGGACGGATTCGCCGGCAGCGACGCGCGCGACTCCTTCCTGCACTCTTTGAATTTCGAAGAGAGAATGCCGCCACCACGGAGCATCCCACATCTTCATGCCGGCAACGTGATCCAGCGCGCCTCCCGCGGCCTTCACAGCAGCGTTGTTGACGACCAAAATCGTGCCGTCCAGCGTGCCAAGCGCCACAAGCTGGAACGTGGTGTTGAAGATTGCCCGGAAACGCCGCTCGCTTTCCGCAAGTTCGGCGGTCCGCTCGACGACGCGGCTCTCGAGCCGTTCATTGAGCTCGCGCAGTCTTTCCTCGGACTGTTTCGCAGCCGTGATGTCATAAATGACGCCGATGAAGCGCAGGCCCGCCGTTTCCGTATCGCGGACGTACTCGCCTCTGCGTGCGAGCCAGCGCAGCTCCTTATTGTCCGCCCGATGAATCCGGCATTCGGCATAGGACGCACCTTCCGAAGCCGCGCTCTCCTCGACGAGAGGGGGATCGCCTGCGAGAGTCAGCGCGTTGATGGTGCGGATTGGCAAAGCATTGGTCGGATGAAGTCCGAGCAGGCGACAGAATTCTTCCGAAACGCTCAACGTTGCGAAGCCATCGATATATTCGAACGTTCCGACGCCACCCGCGCTCTGGGCGATCCGCAGACGCTCCTCGATATGCTTCTGCTCCGTGATATCGAGAACCACGCCGGTAAAACGGATTGGTTTGTCGTCGACAGCGAAATGACCCCGTCCACGGGCGTGGACCCAGCGTACGGTGCCATCGGAAGACAGAAGCCGATACTCTTTCGAGAAGATTTCCGCTCCATTGAGGATACCTGCGACAGCAAGGCGAACCTTTGCGCGATCCTCCGGGTGGATGGCCTTGAAGAAGGCCTCGGCCGGCAAGCCTTTCGCGACTTCCATCGAGTTGAGGCCATGGAGCGCGGCAAAGCGAGCATCCGCCGTGAACCGCTGGAGAGGAATGTCCCAATCCCAGGCTCCGCCGGTTCCGGCAACAGTCAGAGTCTGCCGCAGGCGCTCGTTGGTCTGATCGAGCTCCCTCTGGCTTTCCTTGAGTGCCTCCTGCACCTGCTCGGCATGGTGCGTCTGCGTGGCGTCGACCTGGGTCGCAAGGAAGAAGAGCAGTTCACCAGTCGCACTGCTGACGGGCGTGATGAAGATATGGTTCCAAAAGCGGCTTCCATCCTTTCGCCTGTTCAAAAGCTCTGCTGATACCGCACGCCCATCCCTCACAGCCTCGCGGATCTGCCGAAGCGATTCTT
Source organism: Microvirga solisilvae (assembly GCF_022808595.1). Taxonomy (GTDB): domain Bacteria; phylum Pseudomonadota; class Alphaproteobacteria; order Rhizobiales; family Beijerinckiaceae; genus Microvirga; species Microvirga solisilvae. The sequence continues at coordinate 497,112 of NZ_JAKUCN010000002.1, read as the reverse complement.
CGGCGACCTCGGGCGCTTGCAGGAAACGGCAATTGCGGCCGACGGCTTCCTCGGCTGAATAACCCGTCGTGCGGCAGAACGCTTCGTTCACGAAGACGATCGGATTGTCGGGCAGCCGCGGATTCGTTGCCAGCATCGACAGGCCCGAGCGCTCCAGAGCCGAAAAGATGGGGCCTGCGATGCGTCGCAGTTCCTCCAGCGCGGCCTGGATCGTCATGTCGACCGTCTCATGGGGAAGAGCACCGGCCATCATACCAGCAGAACCACCTTTGTGACGACGGTTTCGGAAGCCATCTCTAAGCCTCGTCTCCGATCACCCTGTCGATAAAACCTGCAATGAGCTCTCTTAAAGCGGCAAGCGAAGGCAGATCCATGAGCATGGCGATGTAGCCTCGGATGTCTTTGTTGCGCACCGAGAAATTGATGTACAAAAAGAGCACAAGGCCGTCATCCGTAGGCGTCGGCGTGAGCGTGAATAAACGGCCCCCATCGCCCCTGACCACCTCCGGCAGGGAGATGTTAAGCGAACGCTTCAGCATGTTCGCCATGGTCGCGAGGCAGCCGTTCAGGATCACGTTGCCCGTCTCAGCCAAAGCCTCCTGCTCCATCTCCTCGATCTGATCGGGGGGAACATCCGCGCCCATAATGGCGCGAACGAGGTCGATGCTGGTGACGCGGGGAAAAATGAGCAGAGCGCGTCCGGAAAACGCGCCTTCGAATTGCTGCTGGATGGCGACGAGTTCATCGGTCTCACGTTCGCCGATCAAGCGGGCGGCGTTGTGCGGGGCCATGATCTCGATGGACGGAACGGAGAGAAGAACTTCCTCACCGATCATCTTGCGCAAGCTCGATGCAGCCCGGCTGACGCCGATATTCACGAGCTCCGTTAGAGCGTCCCGTTCGAGTTCGGAAAGGGCGATATCTCCAGCCATGATCGTCACGCGCCACCTGTCCTCAGGCGCAGGGCAGCTCCCGAGATGAAACCTCGCAGTCCCTCCTCCGTCAGGGGCTTGCTGACGAAGGTGGCGTTGACCTCGCGGGCGCGTGCGATCACCTCGTCCTGGATATTGGCCGTGATCACGGCAATCGGCATCGTCGGATGGCTCTCCCGGATCTCGGCGGCAAGCTGAAGGCCATCCTTGTCGGGCATGTTGAAGTCGATCATGGCGACGTCGATCTTGCGCGCGGTCAGGTTGCTGAGCGCCTCCTCCGCATTGCCGGCTTCCACCTTCTCCCATTCCGGCTGGAGCGCCGCGAGGGCCTTAGCCGCGACAATACGAGCCAGCTTGCTGTCATCGACGATCAGAACGGTTATCGTCACTTAGGTACTCCGTCAGAATCCAGGCTGCCCGGAACGACCGGAACGATATGGTGGGGAAAAGCGATACTTTTTCTTCTAGAGTAAGTTGGAAGAATGACAACCATCAGGCCCTCTGGGGAGCCATGCCGATCAAGCGGGGATCGGCCAGGGCCGAGACGACCCAGTCACGGATGAACGGGTCCCTGGGGCTCCCCTTCAAGGCGGGCCGCAAGGCCATCAAAACCTGCAGAACGGAAGCATGAAGATGGTCGGCGCCCGACAGGTCGACGGTGCGGCCCGGATCCGCCTGGAGCCAACGCAGCAGGGGCTCCGCGTCTTCGACCCGGCATACCCCCTCCAAAATGATGATAGGACCTTCCAGGCGCACGCTCATCCGATCAGCTCCGGAATATCGAGAATCATGAGGACGCTGCCATCGCCGAGCAATGTGGTGCCCATGACGCCGGGCATCCCGGCCAGGATTCCGGACATGGGCCGCATCAGAACATCCATCCTCTCGGCAAAGCCATCGACCGCGATTCCGACGAGATCGTCGCCCACTGCCATGATGACGACCTTCAGTCCTTGTTGAGACAATTCCAGCGGCCGTGGGATCTCCAGCAAATCGGCGAGTCTTACCAGCGGTAACGTCCGATCGCGCAGGACGAAGGCTTCCGCATCCCGGACGGGAATGACTCGCGCGGCAGGAATGAAAGCCGTTTCCACCACTCCATCGAGGGGAATGCCGTAAAGCTCGCCGCCGATTCTGACGGCCATTACCCGCGCCATGACAAGAGTGAGCGGCAGGGACAGACGGATGGTCGTACCCTGACCCGTGAGAGTGTGTACACTGGCCTGCCCGCCCAATTTCTCGACTGCGCTGCGGACCGCATCCATGCCGACGCCTCGGCCCGACAGATCGGTGACCGCGGAGGCTGTGGAGAAGCCTGGAGCGAAGATGAGCTCGACGGCATCGGCATCGCTCATTCGCGCGAGCTCATCCTCCGGCATGAGTGCACGCTCGCGTGCTACGCGTCTGACAGCAGTCGCATCGATTCCGCGTCCATCATCCTGCACGTCGACCACCACGCGCTCGCCCTCTCGCTGCGCTCGAAGCAAAATCCGGGTCCGTGACGGCTTGCCGGAATTCAGCCGTGCCTGCTCCGGTTCGGCGCCATGATCGATGGCATTGCGCAGCACATGCAGCAGGGGCTCGAACAGCCCCTCCACGACTGCCTTATCCGCTTCGACCTCCTCCCCCTCGATGGAAAGGTCGACACTCTTTCCCAACTGACCGGCGATATCGCGCACCGCGCGCGGAAAGCGTCGGAAGAGATCCCGCATGGGCATCATGCGAACATCCATCACGGCCCTGTGCATCTCCACCACGAGACGATCAATGGCAGCCTGGCTCGCGAGCAGACCCTGTGACAGGGATTTCGCGTCCATCCCATCCTTGGCTTGGCCTGCCAAATGCGCCAAAGCATTCTTGGCCACAACCATCTCGCCTACGAGATCGGCCATACGATCGATCCGCGTGGCATCAACGCGCAGCATCCGTGGTCCGCCGACAGCATCGCCTCCACGGTGCTCGCCATGATTAGCCGCTGCCACATGAGCGGAACGTCCTGAACTTTGCGCAATTTCATGAATCGCCACCTGATCCGGCACGAAGCGGAAGACCGCTTTCACCGCATCGAGGCCGGCACCCGAGATCGCCTCGATCTTGAGATTGCAGGCGAACGGATCGATCTCTGTCGCAGGCGGCCATGGATCGCGATTAAAGAGGTGGACAGCCATAAGATCCGGAACCGCGCGGAGCAGCGCGACCGGATCGTCGCCAGCAAAAAAGCAATCGGCGCGCGGCGTATATCGAATAGCCACAAGATGTTTCGCAGAGCCCTTCACAACTGCCGGATCGATACTCTGGACCAATTCCTCAGCCCAGGACAGATCGACCTGTGGGTCTGTCTGGCTTGTCGCGGATGATCCGTCGTCAGCTTGCTCGCGCAGAACACGCGCCAGACGGTAGCCCTCCTCCGCAGCATCCGGCGGAAGTTGTCCCATCCTTTCGATGGCGCCGACCCAGCGTTCCGTCTGGCCGATGCATTCGAGGAGGGTATCGATGACGATGTTGTCAGTTCTGACCCGTCTTTCCTTGAGAGCCCCAAGAAGATCCTCGGCAGCATGGAGAGCGAGCCCCATGGGCGCGAAGTCGAACAGGCCCACAGATCCCTTGAGGGTGTGAACGGCCCGAAAGGCGCTGTCCATCGACGCGGCCTGATCGGGATCGCGCTCCAGCGCCAGGAGGTCATCCGTGGCCTGCTGTGTCAGCTCGCGTGCTTCGACGATGAAATGTTGGAGAAGATCATCCACGACGCTCATCCTCCGGACGCCGATAGACGATTGCGTCCTCGAAGCGGCACAGCTCGAAACGCTTCGAGATGCGCGCCATCGACTCGGTATGACCGAGGCAGATGTACCCCCCTGGATGCAAAGCATCGTAGAGATTGTTCGCGGCGAGAAGGCGCGACGCGTCGTCGAAATAGATCAGGACGTTGCGGCAGAAAATGATGTCGAAACCGCCCTGCGCCGCAACGGATTCCGCATCGACGATATTGGCTGCGGTGAAGCGCACCGACTCCCGCAGGTCCTGGATCAACGTGCGGTGCCCATCGCGAAGCGGATCGAAGTATCGCTCCACGACATCGCGCGGCAGGCGTGACACGGCGCGCTCATCGTAGTCTCCGGCCTGAGCTGCCATGAGAACCTGAGTATCGATATCGGAGCCCACGATTTCGATGTGATAGGCATCCACCAGCGGCCAGTTTTCCAGGAGCCAGATGGCGATGGAATAAGGCTCTTCTCCCGTCGAGCACGGCACCGACCAGATGCGGACGAGATCTCCAGGCCGTCTGTCCTTAACAATGTTCGGCAGAAGGGAGCGGCTGAGACAGTGCAGCTGATGCTCTTCGCGGTAGAAATAGGTTTCATTGACCGTGAAGATGTTGATCAGGTGCTCGACTTCGCTCGCGTCGGCTTCGATATGCGCGAAATAGGCCGGAAAGGTGCGGGTCCCGGTCGCGAACATGCGGTCGGCGATGCGCCGCTCGATATAGTACCGCTTGCTTTCGCCGAAGATCATGCCAGTGCGCGTGTAGAGAAATGCACAAAGACGGCGGATGTCGTCGGCGCTGAGCACATGGGCCTTGCTCATGACCGCTCCACCATATCCATGATGCGATCCGCGATCTGCTCCAGCGGCGCAACCATCTCGGCGCCGCTGCGGCGGACGAGTTCGCCGGGCATGCCCCACACGACGGCGCTTTCCTCAGACTCGGCAATCGTGCGTCCGCCCTGCTCCTTCAGACGCGTCATCGCCTCCGCGCCATCGCTGCCCATTCCCGTCATCAGCACGCCGACAAGCCGCGCAGGCGCAAAATGCTGCATGGCGCTGTCGACCATGCGGTCGACGCTCGGATGCCAGCGATGCTCCGGCAGTGACGGCGCAGCCATGACCACAGGCCCGTCAGGACGCATGCTGACGATGATGTCCGCATCGCCCTTGCCGATATAGACGTAGCCGGGAGAAAGCGGCATCGGAAAGGTCGTTTCTGTGACCGTGAGAGCGCACAATTTGTCGAGTCGGCGCGCCAGTGGGCCAGTGAACGAACCCGGCATGTGCTGCGCCACCAGAACCGGCCATGGAAAATCGGATGGCAACCGGGACAGCAGGGCATCCAGAGCAGGCGGGCCTCCCGTCGATGCGCCGATCAGGACGAGACCATTCGCGGAAGCTGCTTTGATCTGACGGCGTCCGGTTGATATCGGCATGCGTCGTCGCGTCGTCATGACTGGCGCACGCTGTTCCAGACCGCTGCGCAACCGCACTCGTTCGGCGAGCCTGAGGCTGCTGGGTAGGCGCGCTTGCGATGCGGCGCGGACTTTCTCGATAAGCTGCGGAGCAAGCGTTTCCATTTCAAGGGAAACCGCACGGTCTGGCTTCGTGATGAAATCGACAGCCCCAAGCTCGATGGCCTCAAGCGTAACACCCGCGCCCGCCTCAGTGAGGGACGACACCATCACCACGGGACACGGATTTTCCAACATGATGCGGTCGAGACAGGCCAGGCCGTCCATTTCCGGCATGTTTACATCAAGCGTGATCACATCCGGCTTGAAAGTGCGCAGTTGCTCCAGCGCTTCCACGCCGTTGCGCGCGAAAGCGATCTCGAAATCTCCTTCCGCCGTGAAGACAGCGCCGAGAAGGCGTCGCATCAAAGGGGAATCGTCGACGATCAGCAGCCGGATCACGAAGAGGGTCGCTCCGGCTGGTTCTCGCTCATCGCAGCGAGCAGATCCTTCTCCGCCCGGTCCAGCAAGTCGCGCGGATTGATGAGGAGGATCATTCTTCCTTCGACCTCGATATTCGCGATCCGGTCGATGACCTGGCTTCCTTCCGCAGCCAGATCCGGTGTGGGGCGAAGTTGATCCTGAGGGATCTTGAGGACTTCCGACACGGCATCGACGATGAAGCCTGCTTGCAGATGATCGATCCTGACCACCACGATGCGCTCCCGCCGCCTCTCCCCCTGTCCTTCGACCTTGAACCGCTGTCGCTGATCGATGACCGGAACGACGCGGCCGCGCAGATTCATGACGCCCTCGATGAAGACGGGAGCCTTGGGAACCCGCGTCAGCGTATCCGGCACGCGTATGACCTCATCGACGGCTTCGATGGGCAGACCGTATTCCTCGCCGCCCAACTGAAAAACGATGAATTGCTCATCACCATGGGAGGATAGGTCAGTTGCGCCCATGTCTTCGCTCGTCTCGGTTCGGGATGAAATCTGCTCGATGAGAGCCTGATCGCGAAACAGATGGTCCGTTGACAAAACTGAGACCAAGCGCTGCCCGCCTTCGAGCTGGCAGATCCCCTGGATCTGCGTCTCCGCATTTCCCCGGGTGAGGATCGCCGGTACGGGACCGATCATGGTGGAAGGAATGCGCAGAATCTCCTTCATGGCATCGACCGCAAGACCGACAAGCTGCTCGCCGATCCGCGCCACCACGACCCGCGCCCGGCCACCATCGCGGCTTGCGGCACGCAAGCCGAGCAGAGCGCGAAGGGAGATCAGCGGCAGCATCACACTGCGAAGCGACATCACGCCCAGCATGACGTTTTCCGTCTGCGGCACGATCATGAAATTTTCGGAAAGAGCCACCACCTCGTGAACCGAGGCCAGCGGCAGCGCGAAATCCTGGCTGGCCACTTCGAAGCAGACGAGTGCGACCTTGTCCTGCTCCGTCACCTCCTCGCGAGCGATGCGGGGAGCGGCAACCTGCCGTCCCTGCGCCCGGCGCGTGAGGCTTCCGAAAGCCTTCGCCAATAACGCATCGAGATCGAGAGCACGCATCTGCCCGCTGTCACTCTGCGTATCGCTCACCGAGGTCCCGAGTGATGTGACCCTGTCGATGACAAGACCAACGGGCGCGCCGCGGTCTATCACGACGACGCGCGAGGTCGCGGATGGGGTTTGCTGGCGCCCCAGCAGGTTTTGCAATGACACCACAGGCATCACCGCCCCACGCAGATTGGCTACACCGAGCAGGCTTGCCGGGCCGAGCGGCACGCGTGTCACGGCGGGGGGACGGATGACCTCGGCGACCTGTGATGCGGGCAAGGCGAAACGCTCGCCTCCGACCTCGATAGTCAGAAACGATTCCGCGACGTCCGAAACGGCCGCTTCGGTCACGATCCTACGACTCCCCGATCTGCAATTCGTCCGCCAGGGAAGCAATCTCCTCGATGGCCGCCGCCAGATCCTCGGCACCTCGCGCCTGCTGGCGCGCAGCGGTCGCGGCTTGCGCGGCAGCATGCTGTGCTTGTTCGGCTACGACGGCGATCTGCTGGGTTCCGAGCCTGACTTCGCGAACGGACTCAACAATCGCCTCTGATCCCGACAGGATGGAGGCACTGCCTTGACGAATGGCATCGACATCGGCCTCCACGAGTCCGAGCCGCTCGGCCATCAGAGTATTTTTCGCGATCTCAGTCCCAGCAATGGCGGCGCTATGCTCCAGATCACGCCTTACGATGGTGATCTGATCACGGATCTGGCGCACCACATCCTTGATGCGATCGGCATTCTCGGACGCATCGCGCGCGAGGCTGCGGATATCGCCGGACACGATCGCAAAACCGCGCCCTGCATCTCCTGTCCGCGCCGCTTCGATCGAGCCGCTGACGGCGAGCATGTTGGTCTGAATCGCCACGAGCGCGATACCGTCGACGATCTTTTCGATGCGACGGCTCGACTCGTCCAGCCCACCCATGAGCTCTACGACCGCTCGGGTTTCACGCAGACCTTCCTCGACACCGACAGCCAGCCGTCTGGTGGCGCTGCGATTGTCCCGCAGATCGGACGCGAGCGATTCAATTCGCTCGACCGCAGCGCTGGCGACATCCCGAGAGATGCTCGTTGCCTGCTCGATCTGCTGCATGGCCGCATTAGCCTGCTGGGTAGCAGCCGCCTGCATCTGCGCGCCCCGGCCGATTTGATCGACAGCGGTCATGATCTCGCCTGCCGCGCCTGAGAGTTCCTGAATGGCTGCGGATAATTGCTCCGCGCCCGAACTCACCTGCTCCGCATTGGACATGCTTGCCGTGCTGGACTGCAAATCGTCTGCGAGCGCTGCCAACATCTGCGCCGTCTGCTGGCTCTGATCGAGCGCCACACTCTGCTGCTGCACAGCGCGCTGTGCTTCCGCAGCAGCGGCGGCCTGCTCCTCGGCAGCGCTGGCGATCTGCTCCGCCCCGCGTTGAGCCTCGCGGATGGCGGATTCGGCTTCGACAGCAGCCACGAGAATGGATTGGCTGCCCTCGGCCAGGCGGGCGATATCGGCTCTGATCTTGTCCAGTGCCGTCACCACGCTCCGGCCGTTGGCTGCCTCTCCCGATGCGGTTTCGGCAATATGCTTGATCCGCTGCGCAACCGAGCGCACTTCGTTTCCAATATTCTCGGCGAGTTCCTGAATGTCCTGCGCACTTTTCTCGGAAGCGCCTGCAAGCGCGCGCACTTCGTCGGCAACGACCGCAAAGCCGCGCCCGTTCTCTCCCGCGCGCGCCGCCTCGATGGCCGCATTCAGCGCGAGGAGATTGGTCTGATCGGAAATATCGCCGACCATGCGAATGATCTCGCCGATCTCGGCCGCGCGTTTTTCCAGGAGCGAGACGATATCGACCAATGTTCGTTGGCGTGCCGCATTGGCGTCGACTGCTGCAACGGATGCATCGATCTGAGCTGCCGTCTCGATGAGGAGAGTCTGAAGGTCGGCGGTCTTGGCGCGCGCAGCCTCGGCATGGGTTCGGGCCTCTGAGAACGAAGCGCCCAGGCTTACGATGGCCGTGAGCGATTGCTGGGAGGCACCCGCCGCCTCTTCGGCACCGCTGGCGATCTGCTCCATGGAGCGCCGCAGTTCCTCGGCGGCCGTGGAGGCTTCGGTCACACCGCTCGCCAGCTCTTCGGTCGCAGCGCCGATCCGCTCAGCCGCCTTGTGCTGCCGTGCGCGGACACGCTCACGCGTCCGCCTTTGGGAGGCTACCCCTCTGGCTTGAGTTTGGATTTCATTGGCAGCGGCCGGCTCATCGCCCGCCGGACGGGACATGACCTTGCCCGGAAGCTCGGACGTCTTGACCAATGCCATTGATACCCCTCGAAATTTTTGAAAAGCGTCCGGCTTGCCGTTTCAGCCGGCCAGCCGATCCATCAAGCCGATCGACCCGGACAGAGATTGAGCTTAGTTTTATAGGTGCGCAGACCGCCTGAACAAGGCGTCGGAGGCATTCCTCCTCTAATATAGGGAGCTCTGTGACCGGCTATCTGAGCCGAGCGTACTTAGCGTCTCAGGCGCTTCACATTCGCCCGCACACGCTTGCGGTAGCCTTTGACGACCTTGTGGGCCGATCCTCCACTTGCGACCGTGAGGGAGGCCTCTGTCAAGGCGGCGACCTTCTCCGTGACCATCAGCACGGCCTCGGCAGCCGTTCCCCGGCCAAGCGCAATCTGCGTCAGCCGCGTCCAGATGACGATCTGGGATTCAATGGCCAGGCCGTTCACATCCATAGCCAATTTCACCCACGGGAGAAGCATTAGCACCCTATCCATTTGCTGCGGCTGCGCATGAGCGAGCATTCATGCCGCAGAAACGGCATGAAGGATAGTGAGGCACAATCACATCGAACCGTTATTGCATCACTTCTGCTCGACAAGGCGAATATCTGCGCGGCCGCTCGTGACGTCGGTGATCATGCGAAGGATCTGCGAAGCCCCTTTCTCGGGAAGAGCCGCTTTGATGACTGCCCCCGTTTCGGTAAAGCTCTCGCTTTCGATTCGAACACCCACGGCCCCGGCCAAGCGCGCCTTAACCAGTGCAAGGTCGGAAAAAAGCGCCGTGATCACCGCCTCCTGAACGGCGATGATCTCCACCAGAGGCGCCGCGCGCAGGCACTCCGCAGCTGCTCCACCATAGGCCCGGACCAGACCGCCGCTGCCGAGAAGAATGCCTCCGAACCAGCGGGTCACGAGAACCGCGACATTGTCGAGCTGCAAGCGGTCGATGGCCTGGAGGATCGGCTTTCCCGCCGTGCCGCTCGGCTCCCCATCGTCATTGAACCGATAGCTCTGGCCGATGCGCCAGGCCCAGCAATTGTGGTTGGCCGTGGCATCCGAATGCTCGGCGACGAAAGCCTTCGCCTCCAGCTCGCCCGTGATCGGACCGGCAATGGCGACAAAGCGGCTCTTCTTGACCACACTCTCGATGGATGCGGCGCGCTCCAGGGTAAACATGAGCCCACATAGCTCGTGGAGAACGCTTCACGCAACCGGCCGCTCTCAGGCATGCCCATGAATATGGGGAGAGCTAGTCCCACCACTCCCGCGGCCCCTGCTTGCAGCGATAGCCGACGAAGCACTGGGGAGCATCGGGGCTCGGCACATAAGCCGCTTGAGCGAATTCCGTCGTGTCGCAGAACGACTGGTCGCGCACGAACCGGTCATAGGTAAAACCACCGGTTCCCAAGACGATGGCGCCTCTGGACAGTACGAGCTGGCGGCTTGCCTGGCAGGGCATGCTCAGGGTCGAAGGGCGCGTTTGGGCCTGGGCGCCCGTCACGATCATGGAGAGCGTCAATACGATTGCACCTTTCACCATTTTCACCTCCCGATAGGCACTTCAAGGCGCGGTCTGTTGGATTAGAAATACCCCCAATTCGTCGAGCGAAAAGCAGAGGCGATCTCAAATTTGCTTGAACGTTCCGAAACCACGATCAGCTTGCCCTCAAGCACTCTCCGGAATCATTGACCAACTCGGCTGTTCGGTATAATTTTGATACAAGTTCGCGGATGAGCTTCATTTCCTCATCGTCGTGAAGATCATCCTGAAAAACGCGCTGTTTATCGCGGCCTTGCGCCGTGTCGACTGAAGCCTGCTTCAGCCGCGAAGTTTGTTGCCTTCTGTTTCATGCCAGCAGTCTCTCGGGACAAGGGTGAACGGGGATGGCCGTAGCGCTGATATTGGTTGTGATCGCCCTTGGCTCGGTGGTCTTCCACCTTTTGAGTCCCTGGTGGTGGACGCCCATTGCCTCGAATTGGAGCTATATCGACACCACGATCGTCATCACCTTCTGGATCACTGGCGCGGTCTTCGTCGCAATCATTCTCTTCATGGCCTATTGCATCTATCGCTTTCGCCATCAGCCGGGGCGGCAGGCTCATTACGAACCTGAGAGCAAGCGCCTGGAATTGTGGCTGACTGTCGTGACCGGCGTCGGTGTGGCGGCCATGCTCGCGCCGGGATTGTTCGTCTGGCGGCAGTTCATCACTGTTCCGCAGGACGCTACCGACATCGAAATCCTCGGCCAGCAATGGCAATGGAGCTTCAGACTGCCTGGCCCCGACGGCAAGCTCGGCATTACGGACACACGCCTCGTCAGCCCCGACAATCCACTCGGCATCAGCAAGGAAGACCCGAACGGTCAGGACGACGTGATCGTCGAAGGTGGCGAATTACGCTTACCCGTGGACAAGCCCGTGAAAGCGCTGCTTCGCTCGGTCGACGTCATCCATAATTTCTACGTGCCGGAGATGCGGGCCAAGATGGATCTCGTGCCGGGCCAGGTTTCCTACATCTGGTTCACGCCCACGAGAACCGGCACCTTCGAGATTCTGTGCGCTGAACTCTGCGGCGTCGGCCATCCGCAGATGCGCGGAAGTGTCGTCGTGCAGGAACAGAGCGAATATCAAGCATGGCTCGAAGGTCAGGCGTCGCGGAGCTTCGCGCGCCTCGCGCCTGCGGCTCAATAACAAGCCGTCAAAGACGGCACATCACGGGGCAGAGGAAACGGTGAGGGAGTGATCCCAATGACTGATGTCCCACTCGGCCATGTCGGACCGGCACCCGCAGCCGATGTCGAGGATGTCGAACTCTATCATCCGCATAGCTGGATCACGAAATACGTCTTCAGCCAGGATGCGAAGGTCATTGCCATTCAATATTCCCTGACTGCTCTCTCCGTCGGCCTCATTGCCCTCGTGCTGTCGTGGCTGATGCGCCTGCAGCTCGGCTTTCCGGGCGTCTTCACTTTCATCGATGCGAATGCCTATTACCAGTTCATCACCATGCACGGGATGATGATGGTGGTTTACGTGCTCACCGCGCTCTTTCTCGGCGGCTTCGGCAATTATCTCATTCCGCTGATGGTCGGTGCGCGCGACATGGTGTTTCCCTATGTCAACATGCTGAGCTTCTGGATCTATTTTCTGGCTGTGCTGATCCTCGTTGCGAGCTTCTTCGCACCAGGCGGGCCCACTGGCGCCGGATGGACGCTCTATCCGCCGCAGGCCATCCTGTCCGGCACGCCGGGAGGGCAGGATTGGGGCATTATCCTGATGCTCGTCTCGCTGATGGTCTTCATCATCGGGTTCACCATGGGCGGCCTGAACTACGTAGTGACGGTGCTGCAGGGCCGCGCCCGCGGCATGACGCTGATGCGCATGCCGCTCACCGTTTGGGGCATCTTCACGGCGAGCTTCATGGCGCTTCTTGCTTTCCCGGCGTTATTCGTCGGCGCGGTGATGATGCTGTTCGACAGGGCGCTGGGCACCAGCTTCTTTATGCCGGCGATCGTCGAGATGGGTCAAACTCTCGACCGCAACGGCGGCAGTCCCCTGCTCTTCCAGCACCTGTTCTGGTTCTTCGGCCATCCGGAGGTTTACATCGTCGCCCTGCCCGCCTTCGGCATCGTTTCCGACCTCATCAGCACCCATGCGCGGCGCAACATCTTCGGCTATCGCATGATGGTCTGGGCGCTTCTCGCCATCGGCGCGCTCAGCTTCGTGGTCTGGGCGCACCATATGTATGTAAGCGGAATGAACCCGTATTTCGGCTTCTTCTTCGCCACGACCACGCTCATCATCGCCATTCCCACGGCGATCAAGGTCTATAACTGGGTCCTGACGCTCTGGCGCGGCGACATCCATCTCAACGTGCCGATGCTGTTCGCGCTCGCCTTCATCGTCACCTTCCTGAATGGCGGCCTCACGGGCCTCTTCCTCGGCAATGTGGTTGTCGACGTTCCTTTATCTGACACGATGTTCGTCGTCGCCCATTTCCACATGGTGATGGGCGTCGCGCCCATCCTCGTGATCTTCGGCGCGATCTATCACTGGTATCCGAAAGTCACCGGACGCATGCTGGACGACACGCTCGGCAAAATCCATTTCTGGGTCACATTCCTCGGCGCTTATCTCATTTTCTTTCCCATGCACTATCTCGGCCTCATGGGCGTGCCGCGCCGCTATTATGAGATCGGAGAAATGTCTTTCGTTCCTCTCTCGGCCCATACGCTAAACGCCTTCATCACCATCGTGGCGCTGATCGTCGGTGCCGTGCAACTGCTCTTCGTGTTCAACCTGTTCTGGAGCCTGCGCCACGGCAGGGCATCCGGAGGCAATCCGTGGCGGGCGACCACGCTCGAATGGCAGACGCCCGAGACGCCGCCGCCGCACGGCAATTGGGGCAAGGAAGTCCCTACCGTCTATCGCTGGGCTTATGATTACAGCGTGCCTGGCGCCGCCGAAGATTACATTCCACAGAACCAGCCGGGCACACAATCTTCAGCGGGAATGTCCCATGGGTAGCATCCTCGTTTTCCTGACCGGCCTTCTCATCGTCGCGATCTGGTGGTTGTCGCGGCAAGGCGTGTTGTCGAAGCCATGGCTCGAGCAAGGCGTCGCCGTCGATTTCACGGAGAAGAGCGACCTCTCGTCATCGGCCGCGAGAACAGGCCTTGCCGTCTTCCTTGCCGTGGTCGGCTCTCTCTTCGCGCTCTTTCTGAGCGCCTATGCATTGAGGATGCAGTTACCGGATTGGCGGGATGTTCCGCTTCCGGCGATCCTCTGGCTCAACACGGGCATGCTGATCCTGAGCAGCGTCGCGCTCCAAGGCGCGCGCAAGGCCGCGCGCGAAGGAGAAGAGGACGCGCTGAAGCTCGGCCTTCTCGCGGCAGGCGTGACGGCCCTGGCCTTTCTGTCGGGACAACTCCTCGCATGGCGGCAGTTGAATGCGGAGGGCTATCTCCTCGCCTCGAACTCCGCCAACGCCTTCTTCTATGTGCTGACCGGCATTCATGGCTTGCATCTGCTCGGTGGCCTGATCGCTCTGGGCAGAACCATTCTGCGGGCCTGGCGCGGCACGACGCCGGAGCGCCTGCAGATCAGCGTGGGGCTTTGCGCCACCTATTGGCACTTCATGCTGCTCGTATGGCTTGTTCTCCTGAGTGTCCTCGCCGGATGGGCCGGCAATGTCATCGACATCTGCCGGCAAATTCTGAGTTGAAGGGAATACTTGCATGACGGAGCAAACATTCTCACGCATCGAGACCACCGCCTCAGATCATACGGGTCTGCGCAGCATCGCCGCCGACTTCTCTTCCGACCGGAGTGCGTTCAAGAACGTGTCCTGGGGCAAGGCAATGATGTGGATCTTCCTGCTCAGCGACACTTTCGTGTTCAGCAGTTTCCTCATCGCCTACATGACGGCGCGAATGTCGACCACAGTGCCGTGGCCCAATGCCAGCGAGGTCTTCGCATTGACCATCGGCGGCGTGACGCTCCCGCTGATCCTCATCGCCATCATGACCTTCGTGCTCATCAGCAGCAGCGGAACCATGGCGATGGCCGTGAACTTCGCCTATCGCCGCGACCGCAGGAAGACCGCAGCCCTGATGCTTCTCACCGCCTTGCTCGGCGCGACCTTCGTGGGCATGCAGGCTTTTGAGTGGACCAAGTTGATCCATGAAGGTGTGCGACCATGGAGCAATCCTTGGGGAGCAGCGCAATTCGGCTCGACCTTCTTCATGATCACCGGCTTTCACGGCACCCACGTGACCTTCGGCGTGATCTTTCTCATCATCACGGCAAGAAAAGTCTGGCGCGGCGATTTTGACAATGAACGGAAGGGTTTTTTCACTAGCCGGAAGGGGCGCTACGAAGCCGTGGAGATCATGGGTCTCTACTGGCACTTCGTCGATCTGGTGTGGGTCTTCATCTTCGCATTCTTCTATCTCTGGTAAGAGGCTTCTCATGGCGCAGACAACTGCACCTTCATCCACCCACGCCGAGGGACAGCAGCATCCCATCAAACTCTATCTCGTGGTCTGGGCCTGGCTCTTCATCTTGAGCGCCTGCTCCTATGCGGTCGATTACTTCCAGCTTCAGGGCGCGCTGCGATATTCCCTGATCCTGTTGTTCATGATGCTGAAGGCGGGGCTGATCGTCGCCATCTTCATGCACATGGCCTGGGAGCGATTGTCACTCGTCTATGCCATTCTCGTTCCGATGGCCGCCGTTCTCGTTTTCGTGGCGATCATGGTCTTCGAGGCGGACCACACGCTTTTCTCGCGCATCGCCTATTTCGTCCCCGGCCTTTGACTTTCGCGCATGGAGAGCGCCATGGATGCGAGCATTCTCCTGATCTGGATCGGCGCTCTGCTCATCATCTGCGGCGTGATCTATGGCGCGGCGCTGGCGATCTGGGGAGGGCGATTGAGCGATGCGCGGCTGGATCGCTCATCTCATACGGATGCGAGCCTTGAACCGCGGCAAAGCACCAGAGCCTTCAGTCCAAGGACGCACTGGCCCGCCTTTGCACTGATCCTTGTCGGCAGTATCCTGATCCTGACGAGAACAGCCTTTTGATCGTAGCAGAGATCAAGAAAAAGGGCGCTCACAGCGCCCTTTCAGATCAGTGTCGCAGACCCGGCGCTTCCTGCCCGGTGCGGGCCACGTATTCGGTATAACCGCCGCCATATTGATGGATACCGTCCGGCGTCAGTTCCAGAACACGGTTGGACAACGCTGCCAGGAAGTGACGATCGTGCGAGACGAAGAGCATGGTGCCTTCGTATTTCGACAAGGCCTCGATCAGCATTTCCTTTGTGGCCATGTCGAGATGGTTCGTCGGCTCGTCGAGCACCAGCAGGTTCGGCGGATCGTAGAGCATCTTCGCCATCACCAGACGCGCCTTCTCGCCGCCGGAGAGCACACGGCACTTCTTTTCCGCGTCGTCGCCCGAAAACCCGAAGCAACCGGCGAGCGTGCGCAGCGAGCCTTGTCCGGCCTGCGGAAATGAATCCTCAAGGAACTCGAACACCGTGCGGTCGCCTTCGAGCACCTCCATGGCATGCTGGGCGAAATAGCCCATCTTCACGCCAGCGCCGATGGTCACCGTGCCCTGATTGGGCTCCGTGGTGCCTGCAACGAGCTTCAGGAGCGTGGACTTGCCCGCGCCGTTCACGCCCATCACGCACCAGCGCTCCTTGCGGCTGACGGCGAAGTCGAGCCCTTCATAAATGGTGCGGGTGCCGTAGCTCTTATGCACGTTCTTCAAGCTGATCACGTCATCGCCGGAGCGCGGCGCGGGCAGGAACTCGAAAGTCACGGATTGGCGGCGCTTTGGCGGCTCCACCCGCTCGATCTTCTCCAGCTTCTTCACGCGGCTCTGCACCTGGGCTGCGTGCGAGGCACGGGCCTTGAAACGCTCGATGAACTTGATTTCCTTGGCGAGCATCGCCTGCTGACGCTCGAACTGTGCCTGCTGCTGCTTCTCGTTGAGCGCGCGCTGCTGCTCGTAGAACTCGTAATCGCCGGAGTAGGTGGTGAGCGAGCCGCCATCGATCTCGATGATCTTGTTGACGATGCGGTTCATGAAGGCGCGGTCGTGCGAGGTCATGAGCAGCGCGCCCTCGTAGCCTTTCAGGAACTCCTCCAGCCAGATCAGGCTTTCGAGATCGAGATGGTTGCTCGGCTCGTCGAGCAGCATGGCATCGGGACGCATGAGCAGGATGCGGCCGAGCGCCACGCGCATCTTCCAGCCGCCCGAGAGGCCGCCCACGTCGCCGTCCATCATCTCCTGGCTGAAGCCGAGGCCGTCCAGCACCTCGCGGGCGCGGCCCTCGAGGGAATAGCCGTCGAGTTCCTCGTAGCGCGCCTGCACCTCGCCGTAACGGGCGATGATCTCGTCGAAATTCGCGGCCTGGTCCGGATCCGCCATGGCCGCTTCGAGTGTTTTAAGCTCGGCAGCGACCTCGCTCACGGGGCCTGCGCCATTCATCACCTCGGCCACGGCGCTGTGGCCTTCCATCTCGCCGACATCCTGGCTGAAATAGCCGATGGTCACGCCGCGATCGACGGAGATCTGGCCTTCGTCCGGCTGCTCCTCCTTGGTGATCATGCGGAAGAGCGTCGTCTTGCCGGCGCCGTTCGGCCCCACGAGGCCGACCTTTTCGCCCCTCTGAAGGGTCGCGGAGGCCTCGATGAAGAGGATGCGGTGGCTGTTTTGTTTACTGACGTTCTCGACGCGAATCATAATCTCAAGGCCCAAAGCGGTTGCGGCGGCCTTATGGCACGGGTCGCGCTCGGGGACGAGGGTCCTGCCTCGGGCAAATTGTCAGGCCTCCCGAAGGGAAGGCCCACCCTTAACCATGCCGACAGGAGGAGCAGAAGACCTCATACCAGGCCTAGGATCTTCATCTTACCTTCATCTCGGCAGTGGCATCTGAGCCATGCGGCCCTAAATTGGCCTTTGGTCCTTTTCAGGTCGCACCAAGAGCAAGAACAGGCCGCCCAGAGCCGATACGAGAAAGTGGCAATAACCGATGGCGATCACCCGCGTTCCGACAACCCCGTTCTCCGACCAGCGCCCCGGCACATCGGGCCTGCGCAAGAAGGTGAAGGTCTTCCAGCAGCCGCGCTACGTGGAGAACTTCATCCAGGCGATCTTCGACAATGTGGAAGGCGCGAAGGGTTCGACACTGGTGATCGGCGGCGACGGCCGCTACTTCAATGAAGCGGTGGTGCAGACCGCGCTGAAGATGGCCGCCGCCAACGGCTTCTCGCGCATCCTCGTGGGACAGAAAGGTCTGCTGTCGACACCAGCCGCGTCCTGCGTGATCCGCAAGCACAAGGCCATCGGCGGCCTCGTGCTCTCGGCAAGCCACAATCCCGGCGGGCCCGATGGCGATTTCGGCATCAAGTTCAACATGTCCCATGGCGGCCCATCACCTGAATCCTTCACCGAAGCAGTGTTCAAGCGCGCCAGCGCCATCACCGAATACAAGATTGTCGAGGGTGCCGATATCGATCTCACGCGCATCGGCGAGACCAGGATCGGCGACACGATCGTCGAAGTGATCGATCCGGTGGCCGATTACGCGGAGCTGATGGAACAGCTCATCGATTTCGATGCCGTGTCGGCACTCTTCCGCTCGGGCTTTCGCATGCGCTTCGATGCGCTGAGCGCCATCACCGGGCCTTATGCCAAAACCATTCTTGAAGGCCGCCTCGGCGCAGCGCCGGGTACCGTCGTGAATGCTGAACCGAAGCCCGATTTCGGTGGCCATCATCCCGATCCGAATCCTGTCCACGCCCATGACCTCATGGAGCTGATGATGGGGCCGGACGCCCCCGATTTCGGCGCAGCCTCCGACGGCGACGGCGATCGCAATATGATTGTGGCGCGTGGTCTTTTCGTAACGCCGAGTGACAGCCTTGCGATTCTCACCAGCCATGCGCATCTCGCTCCCGGTTATGCGAAGGGCCTGTCGGGCGTGGCACGCTCCATGCCCACGAGCCGCGCTGCGGACCGTGTCGCAAAAAAGCTCGGCATCAATTGCTTCGAGACGCCCACAGGCTGGAAGTTCTTCGCCAACCTGCTCGATGCAGGTCTCATCACGATCTGCGGCGAGGAGAGCGCGGGCACAGGCTCCAATCACATCCGCGAGAAGGATGGTCTCTGGGCGGTGCTGCTCTGGCTCAATATTCTCGCCGTGGCGAAGAAGCCCGCCGACCAGATCGTGCGCGAGCATTGGGCGACGTATGGGCGTGACTACTACACGCGCCACGATTACGAGGAACTCGAGACTGCACCCGCGAACGAGCTGATGGACAGCCTTCGTGCGAAGCTCGCAAACCTTCCGGGCCAGCGTTTCGGCGGGCTGACCGTGCAGGAATGCGACGACTTTGCTTATACCGATCCGGTCGACCAATCGGTGACGCCGAAGCAAGGCATCCGCATCCTGTTCAAGGAAGATGCCCGCGCCGTGTTCCGTCTTTCGGGCACCGGTACGTCAGGCGCGACCTTGCGCGTCTATCTCGAACGGTTCGAGCCGGATGCGAGCCGCCATAACCTACCCACGGCGGAAGCTTTGGCTCCGGTGATCGAGGCGGCAAATGCCATCGCGGAGATCGCAAAGCGTACGGGCCGCAATGAGCCCAGCGTCATCACCTGAGGGCGATCAATAGATCGCCCAAAGTCCCGGCGTTGCCAGCTCCAGAACATGCCCGTCAGGGTCATGGAAGTAGAGGCTCGTGCCGCCGCGCGACCAGGTGACCTTGCTCGTGATGGGGATGTTGCGCTCGCGCAGCCTCTCCTCCCAGGCGGCAAGCTCTTCAAGTCTGATAGCGAAGCCCATATGGATCGGCCCCTTGCCGTCATGGCCCGGAATCGTCCCGCCGGGCGTCGGCATGTCCTGCGCGGAACCTCCGCGCAGGAAGATCAGCAGCACGCTCCGGCCTCCCACATCGAAAGCGCACATGCGTGGGTTCTCGAACAGAACGGGCAATCCGAGATCGCCCTCATAGAAGGCCCTCGCGCGGGTGAGGTCATCCACGTAAAGGGCTGTTTCGAGGACGGCGTTCAGCTTGGGCATGATGAGCCTTGCAGCAATGTTGCATCAATTTTGATCAGTTGATCTTAGGGCCTCTCCATTTCTCCTTACAGGCCCTGCCTTTTTAAGAGGCGAAAAAATGGGCAGCTTTGCTGACCTTTTAATCTTGCGAACGGGATGGGCAGTTCCTAATTATTGCAGTGCAACACGGCGATTGGCGTCGCCATGTTGTTGCCCTTCTTGGGCGTTTCCTCCCTAAACTTCGGGCCGCTGGTGACAGCGGCCTTTTTTCTTGTCTGCGCAAAGGGTTGGAACTGAGGCAACCTCTCGTCCAGGAACCTCGTGCATTCCCGGCGGTTTCCTCAATCGAAGAATCCCGGGAGAGTTTCGATGGCGACCCGCTCAGACAACCCCAATCACAGAGACATTCCGCCGACGCACACCATCAAGCCGATGGATGCCCCGCCCATGAATGCGGGTTCGACCTCCGCGCAGCTGAAGGGCGACATCAATAGCGGGCGCACCGGCGACAAGAACGAGGTGTTCGATCCCGGCCTGTCGCCTCTCGGAACGGATGACGAAGCCGCCGGCGTTTCGCTGAGCGGGGAACAGGTCGATCTCGCGCGGCACCAAGAAGGTGTGGCTCGCTGGCAGAACGGTAACGATAGGGACAGCTACGCCCACCAGAACTCGCGCAAGGCGCTCTATGCCTATGTGGGCTTTATCGCCCTTGTTCTCGTGCTCTTCGCGGGCGCTTTCTCGATGTTCTGAGGCGGTGCGACGCTGGCACGAACGATGATCTCCGTTTCGAGCCGGATGCGCTTGGGCGACGGATGCCCCTGCAGGAGATCGATAAGAACGGAAGCCGCAGCCTGACCCAGTTCGCGACGCGGCTGATGGATCGTGGTGAGTGCGGGCTCTGCAACCGCAGCGAAATCGATGTCGTCGAAACCGGCCACTGAAATATCTTCGGGAACTCTCAAGCCTGCCGACAGCAGCGTGCGCATCAGCCCGATGGCCATCTCGTCACTGGTGCAGAAAGCCGCCGTCGGGCGCGTCGTACGCCCCACGAGATCTTGCCCCGCCATCACACCGGATTCGATGGTGTAGTCACCGGGCAGCACCAGCGCTGGATCGAAAGGCAACCCAGCAGCCTTCAGCCCATCCTGATATCCGATGAAGCGTTCCTTCTCGAGAATGTTGTGCGCAGGCCCGCTCACATAGGCGATGCTGCGATGGCCAAGGGATGCGAGATGCTGCGTCATCCGGCTTGCAGCAGCGCGGTTGTCGATCTCGATCTGCGGAATATCGGCTGAGGGAATCGCTTCGCAGAGCGCCACCAGCGGAATTCCGGTCTTGGCGGGCGTCCCTTCCCCTTCGCGGGTCTGGCCGAAGAGGTGGCCGTTGAGAAGGATTGCCCCATCGACGCGGCCTGCGGCGGTAAACGCCGCGAAATGCGCCTCCTTCTCGGGAGAGCCGTCGAGATCGCTGATGATCATGCCGTAGCCCGCCTCGAAGAGCCGCTCCTCGATGCCGCGTAGGATTTTGGAGAAGAAGGTGTTCGACAGATCCGGCAGGACGACCAGCACCATCGAGGTTTTCTGGGAGCGGAGCGAGCGTGCGGCAAGATTGGGCACGTAGCCGGTTTTGGCGATGGCCTCCAGCACGCGGGCGCGCGCCTCCGGCGACACCTTCTCCGGCGAGGCCAGCGCACGGCTCACCGTGGCGGTGGAGACATCAGCAAGCTTTGCCACGTCCTGAATGCGCACCGCGCGATGGCCGGATCCATTATCCTCGTCCGGCCTGTCCAAGGCCCCGCTCTCGTCCATGATCCTCCCCTACCTTGGTTCTGTTTGACAGAACGTGCCGTTGCGGTAAAGTCTTCATGTAATCGTTTACATGGTGGCATTGCCAAACAATGGAATGCCCCTAGTTCGATGAAAGACGTCCCGCCAGAGGACGAGATGAAAGCCGGAGGAAACGAATGTCAGCACGCGCCTCATCCAGCTGATCGCCTTTTTCCTTAACTGCTCGAATCAACGCTGTCGCAACCGTGACAGCGAACGGTGATGCTTACCCGGAGCCGCGCATGGATGCCATTCTTCGCGCAGAGAACATCTCGAAGTCGTTCGGACCCATCGAGGTCCTGAGCGGCATTTCACTCGATCTGCGCCCCGGAGAGGTTCATGCGGTCATCGGCGAGAACGGCGCGGGCAAATCCACCCTCATGCGCATTCTCTCCGGCCACCTCCAGCCCACGAAAGGCAGCCTGTCCTTCAAAGGGCAGCCGATCACCTTTTCAGGGCCGGTGGATGCGGAGCATCACGGCATCGTTCTGGTCCACCAGGAAATCCTGCTCGCCGAAGACCTGACGGTCGCGCAGAACCTGTTTCTCGGGCGCGAGATCAGGCGTTTCGGCTTCGTCGACGACAAAACCATGCGCGAGCGCACGCGTGGCATCCTGGCGGAACTCGGAACGAACATCGATCCGGACATCGAAGTGAGGCGCCTGTCGATTGCCGACCGCCAGCTCGTACAGATCGCCCGCGCCCTTCTTGTGCCGCACACGCTCGTCGCCTTTGACGAGCCGACGGCGGTGCTGACCCCCATCGAG
Organism: Microvirga solisilvae; assembly: GCF_022808595.1. Taxonomy (GTDB): domain Bacteria; phylum Pseudomonadota; class Alphaproteobacteria; order Rhizobiales; family Beijerinckiaceae; genus Microvirga; species Microvirga solisilvae. The sequence goes on along the minus strand of NZ_JAKUCN010000002.1, from coordinate 474,972 downwards.
GCGGAAAGCCTTTTCACCATCATCCGCAAGCTGCGCGAGCACGGCGTGGCGGTGCTCTACATCTCCCATCGCCTCAACGAGGTGAAAGCTATCGCCGACCGCGTGACGGTTCTGCGCGACGGACGCCACATCGCGACTCGCGATATCGAAGGGCTCGAACCGCTCGAAATGGCGCGCCTCATGGTCGGTCGCGACATGTCGAAGCTCTATCCCGACAAACCGGCCACCGCATCCGATCACGTGATCCTCTCGGTCAGCGACATGGCGGTGCCGGGCTATGTGGAGAGCGCCTCGTTCGAGTTGAAGCGTGGCGAGATCCTCGGCTTCGGCGGCTTGATCGGCGCAGGCCGAACGGAACTCTTCGAGGGCATTGTGGGCCTTCGCCCCAGCCATGGAAAGATCGCCCTCAGGGGCGAGAGCGTTCATTTCCGCGATGCGCGCGAGGCCATGGCGGCGGGCATCGTCTATCTCTCCGAAGACCGTAAGGGCAAGGGCTTGCTGCTGCAGCAGAACTTGCGCGTCAATCTCTCTCTCGCCGCCCTCGACAAGTTCACCCGCGCCTCCTTCATCGACGCAGGCGCAGAGGAGAAAGCGCTCGATGGCGCGATCAAGGATTTCGACATCCGTACCCGCAGCCGCGATCTTTTGGCGGGCCAACTCTCCGGCGGCAACCAGCAGAAACTCCTGCTTGCCAAGATGATGCTGCTCGATCCGCGCATCATCATCATCGACGAGCCGACGCGCGGCGTCGACATCGGCACCAAGGAACAGATCTACCGCTTCATCGCGGGGCTTGCCGAGAACGGACTCTCGGTCGTCGTCATCTCGTCCGAAATGCAGGAGCTGATCGGCCTGTGCCACCGGGTCGTGGTGATGCGCAATGGGCGCGTCGCCGGCGAAGTCCGGCAAGCCGATCTCTCCGAGGATTCCATCGTTTATCTCGCCACTGGCGTTCATGAAGAAAGGGCGGCGGAAATCGCCGCGGGCCACGCATGACCGAAACCGTGCTTCGCACCGGCGCCGAGAAGCGCAAATTCAAGATCGACATGCGGGCGCTCTCGCCCTTCATCGCACTGGTCGTGCTGGCGATCGCCGGCGCGCTCATCAATCCCGACTTCCTGACGGCTTCGAACATCCTCAACGTCGTCACACGCTCGGCCTTCATCGCCATCATCGCGGTGGGCGCGACCTTCGTGATCGCCGGCGGCGGCCTCGACTTGTCCGTCGGATCCATGGCGGCGCTGACCGCGGGCGTGATGATCCTCACCCTCAACTCGCTCGGCGGCGCGGATGCGAGCACGCTCGCCATCGGCATGCTGGTGGCCATCGGCCTGAGCGCCGCATGCGGCTTGGGCAACGGCCTCATCGTTACTTTCGGGCGAATAGAGCCCTTTATCGTGACGCTGGGCACCATGGGCATCTTCCGCTCGCTCGTGGTGTGGCTTGCTGCCGGCGGCACCATCACCATGCGCAATTTCGAGCTGCGCGAACTCTATCGCCCGGTCTATTTCGGCAGCGTCTTCGGCATCCCCGTGCCGATCATCGCCTTCCTCGTGGTCGCCGCCATCGGCGCGCTGATCCTCTACCGTACTTCGTTCGGCCGTCATGTGGTGGCGCTCGGCTCCAACGAGGACGTGGCGCGCTATTCCGGCGTGCCGATCTGGCGCGTGCGCACGCTCACCTACATCATCCAGGGCATCTGCGTCGGCATCGCGGTGCTGGTCTATGTGCCGCGCCTCGGCTCCGCCACGCCCACCACGGGCCTTTTGTGGGAATTGCAGGCTATCACCGCCGTCGTCATCGGCGGCACGGCGCTCAGGGGCGGCGTCGGCCGCATCTGGGGCACCGTCGTCGGCGCGGTGATCCTCGAACTCGTCGCCAACATCATGGTGCTGTCGAACTTCGTCTCCGAATTCCTCGTGGGCGCGGTTCAAGGTGCCATCATCATTATCGCCATGCTCGTGCAGCGGTCCGTCCACCGCGGGCGATGACACCGGGGCGAAGTCTCCGGAACTAAGGACGAAGGGCTTGAAACCAAACCCTCCAGGGAGGAACGAATGAAAGCAACGGCACTCAAACTCGCTCTCGCCGCAGGCCTGATGACAGGCGTGGCGACGAGCGCGGTGGCGCAGCAGAAGAACGTGACGATCGCCGTCTCGATTCCTGCCGCCACTCACGGCTGGACCGGCGGCGTGGTCTATCACGCTCAGGAAACCGCCAAGCAGCTCGAGAAGGGCTATCCGGGTCTCAAGGTGATCGTGAAGACCTCGCCCGACGGCGCGGCTCAGGCGAACGCCCTCGACGATCTCATGGCGCAGAAGGTCGACGCCCTCGTCGTCCTGCCCTTCAACTCGGACGAGCTGACGAACCCGGCTCGCGAAGTGAAGAAGCGCGGTACCTTCATCACGGTCGTCGACCGTGGCCTGAAGGATCCCTCGATCCAGGACATCTATGTCGCCGGCAACAATCCGGAATTCGGCCGCGTCGCAGGCAAATACTTCGTCGACAACCTGAAGCAGGGCAATGTCGTCGTCTTCCGCGGCATTCCCACCGTGATCGACGAGGAGCGCGTGTCGAACTTCGAGAAGGCTCTCGAAGGCTCGGGCGTGAAGGTCATCGACAAGCAATATGCCAACTGGAACCGTGACGACGCATTCAAGGTGATGCAGGACTTCCTGTCTAAGCATCCGAAGATCGACGCGGTGTGGGCCTCGGACGACGACATGGCGCTCGGCGTCATGGAAGCCATCCGCCAGGCCAAACGCGAGGACATCAAGTTCGTCCTCGGCGGCGCCGGCATGAAGGACATGATCAAGAAGGTCATGGACGGCGACAAGATGATCCCCGCCGACGTGTCCTACCCGCCGTCGATGATCTCCACCGCCATGGGCGTCACTGCAGCGCATTTCTACACCAACGCCCCCATGCGCGGCACCTACGTGCTCAACGCTCAGCTGATCACGAAGGACAACGCCAAGGAGCATTACTTCCCTGAATCGCCGTTCTAACGGCCGCGAACCCTCGCCCCTCCTCACCGAGGGGCGAGGCAACGGCAAGCCGCAGGCGCATGAGCGGGCGGCTTTCCCTTGCCTGTCAGTCTCTTTTTCGCAGTCGCATTCGGGAGTTCACCCATGAAGACCATGAAGGGCCCTGGCCTCTTCCTCGCGCAATTCGCAGGCGATGAAGCGCCGTTCAATTCTCTCGATTCGATCTGCCGATGGGCCGCCTCTCTTGGCTACAAGGGCGTTCAGATTCCCACCTGGGACGCACGCCTCATCGATTTGAAGAAGGCAGCGGAATCGGCGGCCTATTGCGATGAGATTCAAGGCATCGTCCGTTCGCACGGCATGGAGATCACCGAACTCTCCACGCATCTTCAGGGCCAGCTCGTGGCCGTACACCCTGCCTATGACGAAGCCTTCGACGGATTTGCCGCTCCCGAAGTCCGCGGCAATCCGAAGGCGCGCCAAGCCTGGGCCGTCGACCAGATGATGATGGCGGCGAAAGCCTCGAAGCGTTTGGGTCTGAAAGCCAGCGTCACCTTCCCCGGCGCGCTCGCCTGGCCCTTCATGTATCCGTGGCCGCAGCGTCCGGCAGGCCTCGTCGAGACTGCGTTCGAGGAATTGGGACGCCGCTGGAAGCCCATTCTCGATGCCTATGAAGATGCGGATTGCGACGTGGCTTACGAGATCCATCCCGGCGAGGATATCCATGACGGTGCCACCTTCGAGCGCTTCGTGGATGCGGTGGGCGGACACAAGCGCGCCTGCATCAATTACGATCCGAGCCACTTCCTGCTGCAGCAGCTCGACTACATCGCCTTCATCGATCTCTATCACGAGCGCATCAAGGCGTTCCATGCCAAGGACGCGGAGTTCAATCCGTCGGGTCGTGTCGGCGTCTATGGCGGCTACGAGAGCTGGATCAACCGCGCGGGCCGCTTCCGTTCCCTCGGCGACGGACAGGTGGATTTCAACGCCATCTTCTCCAAGCTCGCGCAGTACGATTACGATTCCTGGGCCGTGCTGGAATGGGAATGCGCCCTGAAGCATCCGGAAGACGGTGCGCGGGAAGGCGCTGAATTCATCAAGGCGCACATCATCCGCGTGACGGAAAAGGCCTTCGACGATTTCGCGGCTGGCGGAACGGACGAGGCGGCGAACCGCCGCCTGCTCGGCATCTCTTAAGGGAGACGGCATCATGACCATCGCAGGATCACGGGACCAGAAGCTCAACCGCCGTCTTCGCCTCGGCATGGTCGGCGGCGGACGCGGCGCCTTCATCGGCGCCGTGCATCGCATCGCCGCGCGCATCGACGACCGTTGGGAGTTGGTGGCCGGCGCACTCTCGTCGGACCCTGAGCGGGCGCGCCTGTCGGGTGAGGACCTGCTCCTGCCACAGGACCGCAATTACGGCAGCTTCCAGGAAATGGCGCAGCGCGAAGCGGCGCGCGAGGACGGTATCGATGCGGTTTCCATTGTCACGCCGAACCATGCGCACGCGGCAGCCGCCGAAGCCTTTCTCAAGGCTGGCATCCATGTGATCTGCGACAAGCCGCTCACCACCACGCGGCAGGAGGCCGACAGGCTGGCGCAGCTTGCGCGCGAATCCGGACTGATCTTCGCCGTCACCCACAATTACACCGGCTATCCGCTCGTGCGACAGGCCCGCGCCATGGTGCAGGCGGGCGATCTCGGCGCGATCCGCGTCGTGCAGGTGGAATACGCACAGGACTGGCTTGCCACGCGTGTCGAGGAAACCGGCAGCAAGCAGGCCGAGTGGCGCACAGACCCTTCCCGCTCGGGCCCAGCAGGCGCCGTCGGCGATATCGGGACCCATGCCTTCAACCTTGCCGAGTTCATTGTCGCAGACGAGGTCGCGTCCCTCTCAGCCGAACTGCACACCTTCGTGCAGGGTCGGAAGCTCGATGACAATGCGCATATGATGCTGCGCTTTGCCTCCGGCGCGAAGGGCATGCTCTGGTGCAGCCAAGTGGCGGCGGGCCTCGAGAACGGCCTCAAGATCCGCGTCTATGGCGAGAAGGCTGGCCTCGAATGGCATCAGGAGAATCCGAACCTGCTGTTCTTCTCGCCGCTGGGAGAGCCGCCCCAGATCATCCGCCGCAACGGCTATGGCGCCAACGATGTGTCGCGCGCGGCCTCGCGCATTCCTGGCGGGCATCCGGAAGGCTATCTGGAAGGTTTCGCCCAGCTCTATACCGATGTGGCCGAGCAGATTGCAGCCCGCATCGAGGGACGTGAGCCCAACCCGTTCTCCCTGCAGGTGCCCAATGTCGAGCACGGGGTGCGCGGCGTGCGCTTCATCGAGGCCGCCGTTCGCTCCTCGCAGGAAAAGGCCGCGTGGGTCGACCTGTGACCTTCTGCTGACGATCCGTTGCCTTTGCCCGAAGGCAGCGGATTTTTCGTCACGGCCCATGCTCTATCCGCACAGATCCTGGCCTCACGCCTTGAAATCATCTCCGCAATCATGACGTATAGGGCTGACCAAGCCCTCTCCGGAAACCCGACCCCGTCATGGCCGCGCACGACCATCATCATCATGCCCTCGAGGAACTGAACGATACGCAGAAGCGCGTTCACCGGATCCTGACCGCTGCTCAGAATCCCCTCTCGGCCTATGAGGTGCTCGACAAGATGCGGTCCAAGGGCGCTGTGACGCCCCCGACGGTCTATCGCTCCCTCGACAAGCTGATCGAGAAAGGCTTGGCCCACCGGCTCGAGAGCATCAATGCCTATGTGGCCTGCAAGCACCCCCACCATCACGAGATGGCGGCCTTCGCCATCTGCGAGAATTGTGGCCTGGTGACAGAGTTCAGCGACCCGGGCATCAATGAGCGGCTCCTGCAATGGGGCGACGAGAATGCCTTCTGCTCCAAGAAGGTTACCGTAGAGATCCGGGGTCTCTGCGAAGCCTGCTCGAAGTGACTTCTTCTGCTGGAACCTTCCCACTTTAGAAACGTTACTACGGTGCAATAGCTGCACTCTTAGGGAATCTGTCTGCCAAATCGCCAGCTTCCGTTGGGTAATATGCGTAATTGCAATAGTTGATTGCAACGATAACACATTGTCTGCAAGACGCTTACCCTATATGAATATGTAGGTTCTGAAATAACAGGAGCGTGGACCATGAATACCCGAGCCCTCAGAAAAGAAGAAGAAGAGAATCTCCTCCGTCGCGCCGATGATCTGTGCCGTCAGAACAATCTGCGCCTGACCCCGATCCGCGAGCGGGTTTACCGCGAGCTCGTCCAGAGCGGCGGCCCGGTCGGCGCCTATGATCTCGTCGACCGTCTCAGCAGCGACAAGAAGCGCCTCGCCCCGGTCACGATCTACCGGGCTCTGGACTTCCTGCGCGATGCAGGCCTCGTTCACCGCCTCGCCACGCAGAACTCCTACGTGGTCTCCCATGGCCAGCCGTAAGTGAACGCCATGAAGATCATGTTCGTGGATTCCAAGACAGGCGAGACCATCGAGGTCCATTCCACGGAAGTGGCCGAAGCCGTCCGCAAGGCCGCCGAACAGGCCGGCTTCCGGTCGATCTCGCCCTTCATGGAAGTCGAAGGCGAGATGACCCGCCAGGCTTAAAAAGCCGACACCGGAAATTAGAAAAGGCGGAGACGTTAAGCGCCTCCGCCTTTCTCTTTGACTTCATCATGAAAAAGGCCGGGTTCCTCACCCGGCCTTTTCGTTTTTACTCCGCTGCGAGAGCTTGGCGGTGGGCGGGCTCATGGCTCGCCTTCGTGCCCCGCACGGTCTCCTTGGAGATGTAGGTGTAGAACATCGGCACCACGAAGAGGGTGAAGATCGTGCCGATGGACATGCCCGAGGCGATCACGAGACCCATGGAGAAACGAGCCGCCGCACCCGCGCCGCTGGCATAGAGCAGCGGAGCGACGCCGAGCACCATGGCGGCCGTGGTCATGAGAATCGGACGCAGACGCACGCGCGCGGCTTCCTGGATGGCCTCACGCTTGCTGACGCCGTTCTTCTCCTTCAGTTCGTTGGCAAACTCCACCATGAGAATGCCGTGCTTGGTGATCAGACCCACCAGGGTGATCAGACCCACCTGCGTATAGATGTTCAGCGTAGCCAAGCCGAGATTGAGGAAGATCATGGCGCCGAACATGGAGAGCGGCACCGACATCATGATGATGAACGGATCGCGGAAGCTCTCGAACTGCGCCGCCAGCACCAGATAGATCACGATGATCGCGAGACCGAAGGCGAGGAAGATCGAGCTTCCCTCCTGGATCTCGAGGCGCGACTGACCGGCATAATCCTCATAAAAGCCCTGGGGCATGACCCTTTGCGCGATCTCGCGCAGGGTCGCCAGGCCTTCCGAGGTGGTGACGCCAGGCAGAGGTAATGCGCCAACCGTTGCCGAGTTGAGCTGGTTGAACTGCTCGATCACTGCCGGCGCCGCATCTGTCTTGATGCTGACGAGGGCGGAGAGCGGCACCATCGAGCCGTCCGAGGCGCGCACATAATACTCAGCCAGACGCTCCGGATTGAGGCGATCCTGCTGGCGCACTTGGCTCACCACGTCATAGCTGCGGTTGTCGCGGTCGAACTTGGAGATCGACGCACCGCCGACGAGGGCACCCAGGGTGTTGCCGATCTCGGAGACCTGAACGCCCAGCGCCGCCGCACGATCACGATCGATCACGATGCGGGCACGCGGCGTCTCGTAGGAGATCGAGTTCTGCACCACGATGAACTTGCCGGACTTCATCGCTTCCTTGCGAATCTGTTCCGCGACCTCATAGGCCTGAGAGGAATCGCCGATGGTGCGCAGCACGAACTGGATCGGCAGGCCATCGCCGCCGCCGGGCAGGGACGGAGGCGCGAAGGCGAAGGCCTGAACGCCGGCGTTCTGATTCAGCAAGTTCTGAATTTCCTGCTTGGTCGCCTCGCCTTTCTTGTCGCGCTCGCTCCATTCCTTGAGCTTGAAGCCGAAGAAGCCTGCGCCACCGCCGTCGATGCCGACGATCAGGAAGCTGTCATCGATCTCAGGAATCTTCTCGGCCGCATTCGTGAATTGCTTGGAGAAGGCCTGGGTGTATTCGGCGGTTGCGTATTTCGGCACGTTCAAGATGCCGAGATAAGCGCCCTGATCCTCTTCCGGCGCCAGCTCGGAGCTGGTCTTCGTGAACAGGAACACCGTGGTGCCGAGCAGCACCGCAACGATCACGAGAGTGACGGCGCGATAGTCGAGCGAACCCTTCAGGCGCCGCGCATACCAGTTCTCGAGCCGCGTGAAGGTGCGATCGACGAAGGCGGCGAAACGGCTCTGCGAGCCATGCGACTTCAGGAGCTTCGAGGACATCATCGGCGAGAGGGTCACGGCGACGATGCCCGAGATGATGACGGCGCCGGCTAGCGTGAAGGCGAACTCTCGGAAGAGCGAGCCCGTCAGGCCTTGGGTGAAGCCGATAGGCGCATACACAGCCGCGAGCGTGATCGTCATCGAAACGATGGGGATGAAGATTTCCTTCATGCCCACGATCGCCGCTTCGACAGGTTTGAGCCCTTCCTCGATATGCCGGTGAATGTTCTCCAGCACCACGATGGCGTCGTCGACCACGAGACCGATGGCCAGCACCATGGCGAGCAGGGTCAGGAGGTTGATCGAGTAACCCAGCGCGTAAAGGAAGAAACACACGCCGATCAGCGAGAGAGGAATCGTGACGACCGGGATCAGCACCGAACGGAAGGAGCCGAGGAACAGAAGGATCACCACCACGACGATGAGCGCTGCTTCGCCGATGGTCTTGAACACCTCTTCGATCGATGCCGAGATGAAGTTCGAGGCGTCGTAAACGATCTCCACCGTCATGCCCTTGGGCAGGGTCGGACGGATCGAGTCAATGGCGCGGGTCACTTCATCGGCAACGGTCAGCGGGTTGGCGGAAGGCGTCGGCACGATGCCGATGAAGGTGCCCTCGCTGCCGTTGAAGCTGACGATGGTGTCGGTGCTCTTAGGGCCAAGTTCCACATCCGCCACGTCGCGCAGGCGCACGACCTGGTCGCCGTTGGAACGGATCGGCAGCGCGCCGAAGGTATCGGGCGTCTGCAGCGTGGTCTGCATGTCGAGCGTGTAGGCGACGTATTCGTTCTTCGTCTTGCCGGGAGCGGCGAGGAAGTTGTTGGCGTTGATCGCCTGCACCACATCGCCCGCCGTCACGCCGCGCGAAGCGAGCCGCACAGGGTCGATCCACACGCGCATGGCGAAATCGCGCCCGCCGAGAATTTCGGCGTTGCCGACGCCTTCGAGCGTCGCGAAACGCGGCTGCACGACACGGGTCAGGAATTCCGAGACCTGTTCCGAATTCATCTCCGTCGAGCCGAAGGTGATGTACATGAGGGCGAAGCTCTGGCCCGTGCCCTTCATGATCACCGGATCCTCAGCCTCCTGCGGAAGCTGCGCGCGGATCTGCTGCACCTTGGCGGTCACCTCGGTGAGAGCGGCGTTCGGGTCGGTGTTCAGGCGCATGCGCACGGAGACCGTGCTGACGCCCTGACGGCTCTGCGTGGTCACGTAATCCACGCCTTCCGCGCTCGAGACGGATTTGGCGATGGGCGTGCTGATGAAGCCCTGGATCAGGTCGGCGCTGGCGCCGACATAAGCCGTCGTGACCGTGATCGTGGTCTCCTTGACTTCCGGGTACTGACGCACCTGCAAGTTCATCAGACCCTGCGCACCGAGCAGCAGGATCAGGAGACTCACCACCATCGACAGAACGGGGCGGCGGATGAAAAGCTCTGTGAAACTCATGACGTTTTTGCCTATTGCCCGTTCGCGAGCTTGGTCGCGTCGAGCTTCGTCACATCAATGGTATTGTCGATCTTGACGGTGGCGCCGGACTGCAGCTTGTTCTGCCCTGAAGCCACGACCTGCTGACCCGGCTGGATGCCCGAGAGAACTTCGAGCACGCCACCACGGCGGCGGCCGGTCTTCACGAAGACCTGCTTGGCGACCTGGACCTGATTGCCCGCCCGCTCTTCCTGCTCGACCGTGTAGACGTAATCCCCGTACAGGCTGGTGATGACAGCCGTCTGTGGCACGGTGATGACGTTGGGCTGCTCCGGCAGAACGACTTCCACATGGAGGAACTGACCCGGCAGGATCGCCCTGTCCTTGTTGTCCTCGATGAGAGCCTGCACGGAGACGAGGCGGGTCTTGGGATCGACGCGGGGGTCTTTGCCGATCACGCGGCCCTTGAAGGGCAGATTGGTCTCATTCACGCCTAAGCGCACTTCCTGATCGAGCTTGACCTGCTCTGCCATCTGCTCGGGCACCGTGAAGTCGACCTTCATGGAATCGAGATCCTGGAAGCTCGCGATCACGGAACCGGGCTGCAGATACTGGCCCACATCGACGCGCGGAATGCCGATCACGCCGGAGAACGGCGCCTTCAGAGCCTTCTGCTCAATGGTGGCTTCCAGACGCGCGAGGCGCGAGCGTGCTGCGGCAAACAAGGCACTCGCCTGATCGAGATTGGCCTCCGTGCCATAGCCGCGGTTCGACAAAGCCTTGGCGCGCTCGAAGGCACTCTCCGCCGTCTTGACGTTGGCTTGAACATCCTGGATGTCCGCGCGCTCGACCGTGTCGTCGAGCTGAACGAGCACATCGCCCTTCTGGATCTTCTGGTTCGCCTTGAACTTGATCTCCTTGACGATGCCAGGAGTCTCGAAGGCCAGCTCGACGCCGTTGGCGGCCTTGGCCGTACCGATGGCGCTGATGCTCGGGGTCCAGGTCTTCGCCTCAACCTTGGCCGCGGACACCGTCTGGGCCGGCGGCTGCATGTTGGCGAAGAAGTCCTTGATCATCTTGTCCCGGAAGAAGTTGAACCAAATCAGCCCGGCACAGAGCAGGATCGAAAGAGTAAAGACGAGACCGACTACGAGGCGCCGTTTCATGGGCTTCTTCCAGAAGTTACAGGCCCGCCGGGCGGGCTACAGACATAAGATGAGGGTGCGGCAATAGCTCAACTTGCCCTTGACGCCAATGCCGCGGCAGCATTTATATACCGACTGGACGGTTTAGTTGCAAGAGTTGCCAAACATGGAAAACACCCGAGGCCGCAAGAGTTCCCGCGAGAAAATTCTCGACGCGGCTGCGGAGCTTGTTGCGGAAATCGGGGCTGGCCGTCTGACCCTCGATGCCGTGGCCGAAAGGGCAGGCCTCAGCAAGGGCGGCCTCCTCTACAACTTTCCCAGCAAGGATGCGCTGCTTCAGGCCATGATCCAGCGCATGATCGACCAGGTGACCGAATCCCGGGAGGCTTTGCGCGCCCAGATGGAGCCTGGCCCCAATCTGGAGGCGCGCCTCGCCACCAAGACTCTTCTTAACATGTGCTGCGGCGGAAAAATGCAGGAAGTCGCGACCGGGTTGATGGTCGCGACTGCCGAGAATCCCCGTCTTCTTGACCCCGTTCGCACGGTGATCGCTGAAACGTTGGATCGTCTCAAAGCCAATTCCGATGATCTCGATGCCGCGCTTCTCGGCTGGCTCGCGGTCGAAGGCCTCAGCAATCTCGAGATGCATAACCTCAGCCCCTTCTCCGATCAGGATCGCGAGCGGATCGTCCAGCTCATCAACCGCCTGCTCACGAAGGGCATCGCATCCTGAAGCATCGAAGCGCTTTTGCGCTCCAGGCTCTAAGCCATCCAGGACGGATCGCTCAGAACCTCGTCCGTATGCTCGCCCAAACGCGGCGAGGGACGCGACGCCGCCATCGGCTCGCCGTTCATGACGATAGGCGAGCGCACGGACGGAATAGTCCCGCCCTTCGCAACCGCTGACGGAAGATCGAGCCTCATGCCGCGCGCGATCACCTGGGGATCGGCGAACACATCCTCGACCGTGTTGATCGGGCCCGCCGGCACACCCTGCTTTTCGAGCGCCGACAGCAATGCCTCGCGCGTCGTCTCCAGGGTGAGTTTCGTCAGAACCGGCACGAGTTCGGTGCGATGGCGCACACGACCCGCATTGGTGGCAAAGCGCTCGTCCTGCGCCAGTTCGGGCTGGCCCAGAACGGCGACGAAGCGAGAAAATTGGCCGTCATTGCCGACCGCCACGATGACGTGACCGTCTGCGACCGGAAACACCTGATAGGGCACGATGTTGGGATGCGCGTTGCCCATGCGGCGTGGCGATTTGCCGGAGGCGAGATAGTTCATCGCCTGGTTGGCGAGTACGCTCGTCTGCACGTCAAGCAACGCCATGTCGAGATGCGTGCCCTCCCCCGTCACGTCGCGCTGGCGTAAGGCTGCCAGAATGCCGACCACCGAATAGACTCCGGTGAAAATATCGACGTAAGCCACGCCGATCTTCTGCGGCTCACCCTCAGGATCGCCGGTGAGATCCATGATGCCGCCGAGGCCCTGGATCATGAAATCGTAGCCTGCACGCGCCGCATAAGGTCCGTTCTGACCGAAGCCCGTGATGGAGCAATAGACGAGGCGTGGATTGACGGCTTTCAGGCTCTCGTAATCGAGACCGTATTTCTTCAAGCCACCGACTTTGAAGTTCTCGATCACCACATCCGCATGTGACGCGAGCTTGCGCACGAGCGCCTGCCCCTCTTCGCTTTCGAAATCGACCGCGATGGAACGCTTGCCGCGATTGCAGGAATGAAAGTAAGCCGCCGAGAGATCGCCGCCATCCGCTGCCTCCACAAAGGGAGGACCCCAGCCGCGCGTGTCGTCACCCGCACCGGGACGCTCCACCTTCACCACATCGGCGCCGAGATCGGCAAGCAACTGGCCGACCCAGGGACCGGCGAGAATGCGGGCGAGTTCGAGAACCTTCAGGCCCTTAAGGGGGCGATTTTGCTGCTCTTTCAAGGGCGCGCACCTTTTCTATAGGTGATTGAGCCTCGCAAGAAATCCTCGCCTTTTTCCAGTCGAGACAGGTTTTCTTGCAGTATGCATTGCGGGGCTTGATCCAGCTTCAAGGTCTCGACCTGCGAGCCCTTTAATGTCTCAGCGACGGCGGGATCTTCGAGGTCGCAAAGAACATAGGCTGAGCTTTGGCAAACCCTCATATCGGGCCAACAGACGGCCTTGATCTTAGAATGAGTGACCGGACCATACATCGCGGCTGTATATCGGTACTGCTCATCTTGCCAACCTGCTGGTCCGATCGGGGAAATGATCAGGCCCACAGATAAAGCCTTTTCATCCTTGAGATCAGCACCTTTGGCAATTCCGATGCTGAACGTCAGAGACAAGGATGCAAGCACTACGACTCGCTTCACATTCTTAATCCATCACGGCATCGAGGCCGCGCTTCAATCCGGTGAAGGACGAGACGCGACGTGCGGCGAGCAGCGTGCCGGTCACATAAGGCGCGGCGGACGATCCGGCATCGTGACGGATGACGAGCCGCTCGTTGTCCGCGCCGAACACGGCCTCACACGAGAGGACGAAGGATGGCATGCGCAGTGAATGAACCTGCACAGGCTCTTTCGCGCCGAGAGCGCCACCGCGCGTTTCCTGCACGCCGGTGAGCTCATCGACGGCTTTCGACGTTGCAGGCTGGCGGACTTCACTCAGAAGCTCAGCGAGTTCACGCGCCGTGCCGGAAGGCGTGTCGGGCTTCTTCGCGGAAGCGTAATCGATCACTTCCACGTCAGGCACATAGCGCGCGGCTTCAAGCGCGAAGCGGCGCAGCAGCGTCGCGGTGATCGAGAAGTTTCCGGCTGCGAGCACACCGCGTCCGGCTTTCTGCGCGACAGCATCGATCTCTGCGTATTCTTCCGCCGAGAGACCCGATGTGCCGACGACCACATGACGGCCATGCGCGAGTGCGGTCAGGGCATGCGCCTTGACCGCATTAGGCTTGGTATAGTCGATCACCACGTCGGATGGTGCTTTCAATGCCTCTTCAAGGGTTGCGCTGATCGTCACGCCAAGACGGGAGAGGCCTGCGGCCTCTCCTGCATCCTGACCTGCAGCGCTGCGGCTCACCGCGCCCGCCAGTTCCAGATCGTCGGCGGCTGCAATCGCAGCCACCAGGGCCTTGCCGACCCAACCTGTTGCTCCTGCGAGCGTGATGCGAAGAGGCATCGCTAAGTCCTTTCTTAGAAGAAAGCCTGCAGACCCGTCTGTGCGCGACCGAGGATGAGAGCGTGCACGTCGTGCGTGCCCTCATAGGTGTTCACCGTCTCCAGGTTCTGCGCGTGGCGCATCACGTGGTATTCTTCCTGGATACCGTTGCCGCCATGCATGTCACGAGCCTGGCGGGCGATGTCGAGCGCCTTGCCGCAATTGTTGCGCTTCACGAGGGAGATCATCTCCGGCGCCATGCGGCCTTCATCGAAGAGGCGGCCGACGCGGAGCGAAGCATGGAGGCCCAGCGTGATCTCGGTCATCATGTCAGCAAGCTTCTTCTGCACGAGCTGGGTTGCTGCCAGCGGCCTGTCGAACTGCTTGCGGTCGAGCGTGTACTGGCGAGCGCGATGCCAGCAATCTTCCGCCGCACCCAACGCGCCCCAGGAGATGCCGTAGCGCGCGCGGTTGAGACAGCCGAACGGACCCTTCAGGCCCGACACGTTCGGCAGCAGCGCATCCTCACCGACCTCGACGCCGTCCATGACGATCTCGCCGGTGATGGAAGCACGCAGGGAGAGCTTTCCGCCGATCTTCGGCGCGGAGAGGCCCTTCATGCCCTTGTCCAGCACGAAGCCGCGGATCTCGTTGTCATGCGCTTCCGACTTCGCCCACACCACGAACACATCGGCGATGGGGGAGTTCGAAATCCACATCTTCGTACCGGTAAGGCGGTAGCCCCCGTCGATCTTCTGCGCGCGGGTCTTCATGCCAGCGGGATCGGAACCTGCATCCGGCTCGGTGAGGCCGAAGCAACCCACGAATTCGCCCGAGGCCAGCTTGGGCAGATACTTCTTACGCTGCTCCTCGGAGCCATAGGCGTAGATCGGATACATGACGAGCGAGGATTGCACGCTCATCATGGAGCGGTAGCCGGAATCGACGCGCTCTACCTCACGGGCGACAAGGCCATAGGCGACGTAGGACGCGCCGGCGCAGCCGTAATCCTCCGGCAAGGTCACGCCGAGAAGGCCGAGCTCGCCCATCTCGTTGAAGATCTCGCGGTCCGTGCGCTCCTCGCGATAGGCGTCGATCACGCGCGGCAGGAGCTTGTCCTGAGCATAGGCGCGGGCCGTGTCGCGGATCATGCGCTCGTCGTCGGTGAGCAGATCGTCGAGGAGGAGCGGGTCCTCCCACTTGAGCTTCGCGAGTTCGTGCTTTGCGCCGGCCATGATGAGCATTCCTTCTGGATACGGCGCTGGAGACCCCTCCGGAGCGCCGGGTAAACCTCTTGAAATTTGCCGGAAAAATCGCGCTGGACAGCACGGAAGTAAAGCGACATCTTCGCAGCAGGTTATTCGAAAACGGAATGAACTGGTGCTCCGTCGCGGCTTTCTGCCCAATATCGGCAATCTTCTCGCATTCGAGGCCACGGCCCGGCATGGCAGCGTCTCCCGCGCCGCCGAGGAACTGAACCTCACCCAGAGCGCGGTCTCCCGGCAGATCCAGCAGCTCGAGGATTCGCTTGGCGTCTCCCTCTTCAGCCGCTCCCGCCAGCGCGTAGTGCTGACCGATGTGGGCCGTCTTTATGCCTCGCAGGTCCGCGGCACCCTCTCCGAGCTGTCGGATGCCACCCATCAGGCCATCGCGCTCTCAGGCACCAGCGGGGTCTTGAACCTCGCGACGCTGCCGACCTTCGGCACCCGCTGGCTCATTCCGCGCATTCCGCACTTCATGACCAAGCATCCGGATGCGACGGTGAATTTCGGCGTTCGCCTCGTGCCGTTCGATTTTGCGGCAGAGCCCTTCGATGCGGCGATCCATTTCGGCGAGCCGCATTGGCCCGGCGCGATCTGCGAGCTGCTGCGCCGGGAAGAAGCCGTGCCCGTGTGCAGCCCGGCCTATCACAAGCGTGAAAAGATCAAGGCGCCGGAAGATCTCACCCGCGCCACCCTGCTGCAGCAGAGCACTCGCCCGACGGCCTGGGCGGAATGGTTCTCAATCGTAAATGTGGATGCCGGCAACCCCATGCGCGGCCCGCGCTTCGAGCAATTCGCCATGGTGGCGCAGGCTGCCGCCGCCGATCTCGGCGTCGGCCTCATCCCGCATTTCCTGATCGCGGACGAGCTTGCCTCGGGACGCCTGGAAATTCTCTTTCCCCAAAGCGTCCTGAGCGTCGGCGCCTATTATCTCGTCTATCCCGAACACAAGGCCGAAGCACCGCTGGTGCGCTCCTTCCGCGATTGGATTCTGGACGAGAGCCGTCAGGGATAAACGTGCTTCGTCTTGAGCACGCGCATGCTCAAGGTGAACGCCACCCAGCCACAGAACGCGATGCAGCCGACCATCGACAACGACGTTCCGTTGTAGAGTGCGCTGGTGAGCGCGATCATTACCGCACCCGTGCTGAGCTGCAGCGTGCCCATAAGCGCGGAGGCCGTTCCCGCAATCGGCCCGTGCTCTTCGAGCGCCAGTACCGCTGTCGATGGAATGACGAAGCCGAGGCATCCGAACGAGACGAACAGAAGCCCCCAGAGAATATAGGCATTATCGACACCCAGAAGCGTCAGAACAAACAGCAGGGTCACGAGCGTGACGAAGCCGGAAATGGCCGTGCGTACCAGACGCTCAGCGCCGAAGCGGCGCATGAGGGTGCTGTTGAATTGCGCGCTGCCGATGAAGGCAATCGCGTTCGAGGCGAAGATCATGCTGTATTGCGACGGCGACAATCCATAATGCTCGATGAAGATCACGGAGGAACCTGCAAGATACGCGAAGAAGCTCGCCTGGCTGAAGCCGCCGGTGAAGCTGACGCCGAGGAAGCGGCGATCCTTGAGCAGGTTCTTGTAGGTGGCGAAGGCTTGGCCGATGCCGCGCTTGCCAGCCTCCTCCGGCCGCGTCTCCGGCAGCAGGAAGAACAGCACCGCCATGCCGCCAAGGCCGATGGCTGCGATGGCCCAGAAGATGATGCGCCAGCTGTAGAACGCAGTAAGCATGCTGCCCGCAAGCGGTGCGAGGATAGGCGAGACGCTGAACACCAGCATGGTGGTCGCCATCAGGCGCGCGGCCTCATGGCCTGTATGCAGGTCGCGAATGATCGCCCGGGGAATCACCATGGCCGCGCACGAACCCACACCTTGCAGGAAGCGTAACGCGATGAGCGTCTCCACATTGGGCGCGAAGCTGCAGCCGATGCTGCTCAGGGTGAACAGACCAAGCCCGAAATAAAGCGGCGGCTTGCGTCCGAAACGGTCCGCAAGCGGCCCATAAGCCAACTGACAGATGGCGACTGCCAGGAAGAAGCTCATCAGGCTCATCTGCACCGCGCTGACATCGACCTGAAGCTCGCGGGCAATCGCGGGGAAGGCCGGCAGGTACATGTCGATGGCAAAAGGTCCGATGGCGGACAGCATGCCGAGGACGAGCGCGTTGCGCAGAAAAACGGATCTCATGAAAAAGGCTTTCTTGGCCCCGCCTCTCATGCAGCGGGATTGAGAAAACGTCCGGCGAGGATGTCGGGCGATAAACGTCTGGAGGGGCGACTCAGGTCGGAGGTCGAAGGCCAGCGGCGAAGGTCACAATCTTGCTTTTATGCCCGGCGCGTCGCCCGTCAAGCAGAACTCGCACGCTTTCAGGGACAATAATCCGCTAATCGGCCCATCGCTTACGCTTCATTAACTATGTTTGGCCATGTCTGGTTAAAGATTCACCGGATGTGTCAGCCGCTTGGGAATGAGTCCCTCAGGCCTGTGCATCCCGGCGGCCCTGCAGACCGCCAGAGTTCGCGCTGTTCATGATGCTTTCCCTGTTCCACGACTCCACGGATTCCGGCGCCCCTGCGCCCGGAGCGCGTCGTGCTTCGAAGGTAAAGCTGTCGAAGGCCGCCCGGACGGCGGTTCTGGCCCTCCCCCTGCTGGCCAGCGCCTGCACGACCCGCTCCGAACTGGGCTACGCCACGCTCGCGAACGAGGTTCCGGCCACCCGGGCCATCATCGTGCCGCCGCCCGGTGGGCCCTCCATCGTGGCGGTCCTGCAGCGCAACTTCCAGAACGGCGTCTCCCAGGAGATCGCCCTGTCGACGGCTTCCCTGACCCCAGGCCAGAACGCCTTTTATGTGAGCCTCGCTACGGGCAGCACGCCGCAATCGGAGATCGACGACGTTCTGAGCCTCCCGCCCCTGGCCCAGGACCGGCTCCAGAAGGAGATGGACGAGCGTCTGCCCGGTATCGAGATGCTGACGTCCCTCGTCTACGTGCAGAATAAATACGGCCCCTTCGGCTTCGCCACCGGCCGCTCCGCCAGCGGAGACGTATGCCTTTACGCCTGGCAGCGCATCGAGCCCAACGAGCCGGCCGTCTTCGTGCCAGGGGGGACGATCTCGGTCCGCCTGCGCCTATGCGATGCCGCCGCCACGCAGGAGCAGCTCCTGCGCAGCATGTATGGCTTCACCATCTCGGCCTATTACATGTCGGGATCCTGGAATCCCTATGGTTCCCCGCCTCCCGTTCCGGCCCAGCTTGGAGCCATCGACGCCCCCATCTATCCGCTCGGCATGAACGGCACTGCCGGCACGAGTGTCGTGCGCGAGCGTCGAATCAGGGTGGAAAGCACGCCGGCCTCCGGCTTGGTCGATAAGGATACCGTCCTGCCGTCGTCGCCCCGACCGGCTGCGCCCGCCCCGCAGGCACCTGCCGCTTCGCCGGAAACCGGGTATCCCGTGGTGCCCCCACCATCAACTTCTCAGTAAAATCAAAAGATTTTCTCCAGATATTAAATAACATTACATCAGATTATATTTACTAGCGCGACAAAAAACCCCTCAGTCGCAGCATCAATATTATATGCAACTTGATAGACCTTTAGCGGTTCTTAGAATATGCGTGAGTTTTAGCGCATAACAAACTTGACCGAGAACACTAGACGATGCGTAGGGGTGCACTCGTAGCCTTGTGGGCTGTCGCAGCGACGCTCGTCGTTCTGCTGGTCGCCCTTCCCATCAGCCTTCAGACCCACCTCGTGGCCGGCCTCGTGGTCGTGGCCTGCATGATTGTGCTGAAGTTCTTCCGCGCCCAAGGGGCTTGGCGGGTCATCGCGCTGTCGCTCGGCACGGCGATCGTCCTGCGCTACGTCTTCTGGCGCACCACCAGCACCATTCCGCCCATCACGGAAGTCGCAAACTTTATTCCAGCGATCATGCTCTACGTTGCCGAGATGTACAGCGTGATGATGCTGTTCTTGAGCTTGTTCGTGGTGTCGAGCCCCCTGCCCTCACGCAAGTCGCCGCAGATCGATCCGCAAAACCTTCCGACCGTCGATGTCTTCGTTCCGAGCTACAACGAGGAGACAAGCCTTCTGGCCACGACGCTTGCCGCCGCGAAGGCGATGACCTATCCGCAGGATAAGTTCACGGTCTGGTTGCTCGACGATGGAGGAACGGACGAGAAATGCGGATCTCCCAATCCGCAAATCGCAGAACCAGCCCGCGCACGCCGCGCCGAGCTTCAGGAGCTCTGCGCGGCTCTTGGTGTCAGATACCTCACACGCGCTCAGAACCTCTATGCCAAGGCCGGCAACCTCAATAACGGCCTCGAGCATTCCACCGGCGATCTCGTGGCCGTGTTCGATGCGGACCACGCCCCGGCGCGCAGCTTCCTGGATGAGACTGTCGGTTTCTTCACCAAGGACAAGAACCTGTTTCTCGTCCAGACGCCGCATTTCTTCCTCAATCCAGATCCGCTGGAGCGGAATCTGGGCACGTTCCACACCATGCCGTCGGAGAACGAGATGTTCTACGGCGTCATCCAGCGCGGTCTCGACAAATGGGATGCGGCCTTCTTCTGCGGCTCCGCCGCCGTTCTTCGCCGTGAAGCCCTGCAGGAGACCAATGGCTTCAGCGGCCTGAGCATCACGGAGGATTGCGAAACGGCGCTCGAGCTTCACTCCCGCGGCTGGAGCAGCGTGTATGTGGACAGGCCGCTGATCGCAGGCCTGCAGCCGGACACATTCGCGAGCTTCATCGGCCAACGCTCCCGCTGGGCGCAAGGCATGATGCAGATCATGCGCTTCAGCTTCCCGCCCCTCAAGCGCGGGCTCAAGCTCTCACAACGCTTTGCCTATACGTCGAGCACGCTGTTCTGGCTGTTCCCGTTCTCGCGCTTCGCCTTCCTTTTGTCGCCGCTCTGCTATCTTTTCTTCTCGCTCTAGATCTTCACCGCATCGGGTGGCGAGTTCCTCGCTTATACGTTCACCTACATGATGGTGAACTTCATGATGCAGAATTATCTCTATGGCCGTTACCGCTGGCCATGGATATCGGATCTCTACGAGTACATTCAGACGATCTACCTTCTGCCCGCCATTCTGTCGGTCATCGCTAATCCGAAGAAGCCGACCTTCAAGGTCACCTCCAAGGGCGGGTCCATGCACGAGAGCCGCGTGTCGGAACTCGGCACGCCCTATTTCATCATCTTCGGCATTCTGCTTCTCGGTGTCATCGCCACGGGCATTCGAGTCTGGCTCGAACCCTACAAGGCCGACCTGACCCTTGTGACAGGTGCATGGAATCTGCTCAATCTGGTTATCGCGGGCTGCGCCCTCGGCGTCGTATCCGAGCGCGCCTCTCGGCGCCTGAGCCACCGCGTCCGCATGGACCGTCCGTGCCGCTTCGTGATGGGCGACGACATCATCGAAGCCTCCATGCGCGACATCTCGGTCGGCGGCGCACGCCTGCACGTATCGCCGTCCAACGAAGCCAAACTTAAGAAAGGCGCGATGGGCATTCTGGAATTCATGCCTCATGCGGATCTGCCCATGCAGAAGATGCCGGTGGAGATCCGCAAAGTCGGCATGGACGACAAGGGCCTGCTGCTGGGTTGTCGCTTCCTGATCGACAGCCCTGAACATCACAGCCTCGTGGCCGATCTCGTTTTCGCGGATGCGGACCAGTGGACGAAATTCCAGAAGCGCCGCCATCAGGATATCGGCGTGCTGCGCGGGACGCTCTGGTTCTTCATGGTCTCCCTCTATCAAACAGGACGTGGCCTTTCCTATTTCCTCGGCCTGCAGCGGATCGGCATGTCGAAGCCGACCGTTCCCAATGTCGCATCGGCCGTAAAGTAGGGGATCGCCGTGAGAACCGTTCTCTTCCCCCTCCTCATCGCCTTCGAAATGCTGGGACTGCGCATGGCGGCGGCGCAGCCTGCCCCCTTCAACATGGGCACCAGCCCGTCCGCGCCGCCGGCCGCTACGCCTGCACAACCTCCCGCACGGCAGGATGCTCCACCTACTGCTTTCGATCTGCGCGGCCCATCTCCCGCCACGCGCCCCACACCCGCACCTGCGCCGAGCGCTCAGGAAGCCGCGCCTTCGACAAACAGCGCCAGTCCGTTCCAGATGTCTCCCGGCACGCCGGGCGGTACTCCGGCGCGCCCTGCGCCCAAACCTGTCGTGACGTCCGCTCCGGTTCGCCCTGCTGCCCTGCGCATCGAGCGCCCGATCCTGCCGTTCGAGACGGTGCGGCTGGAAGGCGAGACGGATTCACGCTCCTGGACGTTTCATCTGACGCAGGATGAAGCATCGAGCGGCGCTTCCATTTCCGTCGGCTACAAGAACGCCGTCGTGGTGATGCCCGAGGCGTCGCGCCTGAGGATCGTGATCAACGGCGAAACCGTCATCGATACGACCATTCAGTCGCCCGAAGACATCAAGCGTGTGAACGCCTCCATCCGCCCCGGTCTATTGCGTGCAGGATCGAACTTCATCCGCATGGAAGCATTCCAGCGCCACCGGACGGATTGCACCATCAACGCCACCTACGAGCTCTGGACGGATGTGGATTCAGCCTCCACCAAGCTCGTTTTCGCCGAAGGCGCGACCAAGACCCTGCGCAGCCTCGAAGACCTTCCCGCCATCGGCGTCGATACGACAGGCGCAACGACGATCCGCGTGGTCGCGCCCAAGGTCTACCGTCCGGAAATTCGCGATCGTCTGTTGCGTCTCGTGCAGCTGATTGCCCTGCGCGGTCGTTATGCGCGGCCTGTGATCCAGGTGGTCGAGTCGGATCCGGGTCCCTCCTCTGCCGGAACGATCAAGGTGGTGATGGGACTTGCCGGCGAGTTGCGCGGCCTGTTGCCCGGCGTGCCTGATTCCGCCTTGTCCCAGCCCCTGACCATGATGATGCAGGAGGCAGGCTCCGTCGGCTCGACCCTCGTCGTCACAGGCCCAAGCTGGAATGATCTGGATGCCGCTATCGCCCTGATCGGCACGCAGGCCGTGAACACTGCCAATATGCAGAGCGGCGTGGTCGATACGGCGTCATGGCATTGGCCCGAAGTAACGACGGCATTCGGCGAGCGCTCGTTCCGCTTCGCGGATCTCGGCATCGCCACGCAGGAATTTTCCGGTCGCCGCCTGAAGACCCAATTCCTCCTGAACCTGCCGCCTGATTTCTACGCCACGGAATACGGCGAGGCACTACTCTATATCGATGCCGCCTATACATCCGCCGTGAAGCCTGGAAGCCACTTCGACATCTTCGTCAACGGCAAGATCAGCACGCAGCTCGTCATCACCGCGCAGGGCGATATCGTGAAGCGCCACACGATCAGGCTGCCTCTGAAGAACTTCAAATCGGGCCTCAACACCGTCACGCTCGAAGTAGGCTTGCTCACCGATGCGGATGACCGCTGCGCGCCGGGCGAGACCTTGTCGGAGGCCAATCGTTTCGTGATGTTCGATACGAGCAGCCTCGAGTTCCCGGATTTCGGGCGCATCGGGCGCGAGCCCGATCTCGGTGTGCTGAGCGCCGGGCATTTTCCGAACGATGACGATGTGCCGGCGACGGTGGTTCTGGGCCGGCCCGATCCGCTCAACATCTCCGCAGCAGGCACGCTCCTCGCCCGCATGTCCCGCAGCGTCGGAAGACCCGTGCGCGCGGCTTTCTCGACCGCTGCGTCAGCCGAGGATGAATCCGTTCTCTTCATCGGCGCCGTGGAGCAGATCCCGCCCGGCTTCCTGAATCGCGTCAGGGTTTCCGAGCATCTGCGCATGGTCTGGCCCGCGACCCCGCTTCAGCCGGCCAATCCGTCGCAGCAGGTCGCGAGCACGGACTTCACCATGAATGTGAAGCAGAATGCGACGGATCTCAGCGGCACCGCCTCCACGGACGAGGTGCGCAGGCGCTGGTCGGAATCGTTCCGGCGGCAAGGCGTGATCCAGCAGACATTCGGTGCCTTGCAGGATTGGGTCGAGAACACGTTCAGCCTCTCGGTCGGTTCCCTCTCGCTGAAGAAGCGCATCGACACTCCCTACGAGCCTCCGCAACGCTCCACGCTTCTCATCGCGCAGAACAGAACCCCCGAAGCGGGAGTCTGGACGCTCGTGACGGCCCGCACGGAAGAAGCCCTTGCCGAGGAAATGGCGCGCATGGCGGACCCGCTCCTGTGGTCGAACGTATCGGGCCGCGCCGCTGCCCTCGACCCGCGCGAGTCCAGGCTGCAGGTCGAGCCGATCCAGGATTACGACTTCGTCCAGACGCAGCCCTTCTCGCTGTTCAATCTGCGCCTCGTCGCCGCGAACTGGATGTCGGCCAATATCCTCCAATATGCTCTTCTGCTGGTGGCGTTCTGCCTGTTCCTCGGAACGGGAACCTATCTGCTGCTGAAGCGCCTGGGCCGTCCATCTTAGGACTCTTGCATAAGGACTTTTGCATGAGGATGGTTATGCAGCGCGTTGTGTCGACGATCTGGCTTGTCGCCGGACTTCTCGTGGCTGCCGCTCCCATGTCTCTTGCTCAGAATCTCTCCGTGCAGCCTCTGACCGTGATCGGCACTCTTCCCGCCGCCGATTGGGAGGCCTATCGCTCCCGCTTCGTCGAGGATAACGGGCGCGTGGTCGACAACGCCAACGGCAACATCAGCCACAGCGAGGGGCAGGGCTACGGCCTTCTCCTGTCGCTCGCCGCCGACGACCGCGTCACCTTCGAGAAGATCTGGAGCTTCACCTTCACGGAACTCCTGATCCGCGACGACGGTCTCGTCTCGTGGAAATGGGATCCGGCCGCCAAGCCCCATGTCACGGATCGCAACAACGCGACGGACGGCGACATCCTCATCGCTTATGCCTTGGCGAAGGCGGGAGAGGCCTGGAAGGATCAGCGCTACACGGATGCTGCGCGCAAGCTTGCCAAGGCCATCGGCAAGAGCACGCTCGGACGCGAGGGAAGCGCGATCTTTCTCCTGCCCGGCGCCCAAGGCTTCGCCGCGGGCGAGCGCGCGGATGGCCCGGTGATCAATCTCTCCTACTGGGTGTTCGAGGCCTTTCCCGCTCTGGCGAGCCTCGCCCCGGAATACGAGTGGAACCGTGTTTGGCGCGAGGGCGTGACCCTTCTCCAGCAGGCCACCTCCAGCCGCGTGCGCCTGCCCGCCGACTGGATCTCGATCCAGAGCCGCATGCAGACCAAGCCCGCCGAAGGCTTCCCCCCCGAATTTGGTTACAACTCGTTAAGGATACCCCTTTACCTTCTCAGGGCAGGAATGACCGATTTGGAGTGGTTGCGCGCGCTTAAAGTACGCTGGTCTGCCGAGAACGAGGGAATTGCCGTCGTCAATGTCGTCACCGGACAGGTCCGGGAGCGCCTGGACGACAAGGGCTATGCCATCATCTCTGCGGCCCTGGCCTGCACGCTGGATGGAACACCCGTTCCCGAAGCACTGAAGACGTTCGAACCGCAGCTCTATTATCCGTCGACCCTGTATCTGATGACGAAGTCCTGGCTCGGTGAAAAACATCCGCAATGCGTCTAGCTAGCAGCGCCATATCGATTGCGGTCCTCGTGCTGGGCTTCGCGGCAATCGCACAGCAGGTGGGGCCCGGCGCCAACCAGCCTCCCGCTGCGCCTTCGTCTGCCACACCTCCCAACGGCCAGCAGCCCCAGGTCGATGAATCCGCTCTTCGCTATTTCGCTTCCCAGGGCGATACGCGCCGCGTGAATGCAGAGATTGCCCGCCTGCGCGCACTCTATCCCAATTGGACGCCGCCAAGCGATCTCTCGCAGCTCTCGTCAGGCCCGACGGTTCCCGTCGATCCGCTGATCGACCGCCTGTGGAATCTCTACAAGGAAGACCGCATCGCGGAGGTGCGCGCCGCCATCGCCGAACGCCAGACCTCCGATCCGAACTGGAAGCCGCCAGCGGAACTGACAACGGCTCTCGAGAGCACGGAGGCGCGCCGCCGCCTCGTCAATGCATCCGATTCCGGCCAGTGGCGCACCGTTCTCTCGGTGGCGACCGACAACCCGAACCTTCTGACCTGCGTGAACGTGGACGTGCTCTGGCGCGTCGCCGAAGCTTTTGCCAAGACGGAGCAGACGAACCGCACGCGCGACGTCTACACTTATCTCCTCACCAATTGCGCCAATCCGGGCGAGCGTCTGGCGACCTTGCAGAAGGCGCTCTCGCTTCTTCCGGAAAATCAGGTGACCGATCTGCTTCAGTTCGAGCGCAAGACCGGTGATGAGCCCGACAATTTCGACTCCATCCGCGAAGAGCTTGCGCGCCGCCGCGTGGAGCGTGCTTCGAACGACAGCACCATGACTGCATCGGCAGAAGATCTTGCCGTGGTCGAGCGGCTCATGCGCAACTCGAACGATGCCGGTCCCGTCCTGGTTCTCGGCTGGTACAATTTCCACCACGGCAATCCCGCGCGCGCTCTCGAATTGTTCAAGACCGCCCTCGACCGCAACGGCGGCAACAAGGCCGCCGAAGGCTATGCCATGTCCTTGCGCGCGCTCGAACGCCTGCAGGAGGCCGAGACCTTCGCCTATGACTGGCGCGACAAAGCGCCGGAAAACACGAAGGTCTATCTCGACATAGCGACCGCCCTGCTGTCGCAGGATCCGCCGCCGCGCCTGGAATCCCGCATCGTCGCGCGTATCGTGCCTGTAGTCACGAGCCAGCGCTTCGCAGATGGCGCTCAGGCGCTCGGCTGGTACTCGTACAATACAAGCCAGTTCGCCACGTCGCGGGACTGGTTCCGCCAGGCGCTCGCCTGGAAAGCCGATGACGAGCCTTCCGCCTATGGCCTCGCCCTGTCGACCCAGCGCCTGAACGACCGCGCCGGCTTCAACGCCATCGTCACGCAATGGCGCAACCGCTCGGAGCGCATCGCCGATCTCGCCGCCGGGACCACGCCGACCCGAGGTGCGCAGCAGCGTGTGACGTCCGCTCAGACAATGCGCTCGGTTCCTGTTTCCAACGAGCCGTCTCGCGTGGTTGTCGAGCAGCGCGATATGCAGATAGCGCCTGCCATGCGCACCACAACCGTCGAAACCCGCACGAGCGGACGACGCAGCTGCATCATGACCCGCAGCGCTGAGGGCCTTGCTCCCGATGCCGCGCTCAATCTCGGCTGGTGCCTGATGGAGGCAAACCGCCCCCTTGAGGCCGTCGGTGCCTTCGATCAGGCGATCCGCCTCGGCAGCGGACGCACGCGGGAAGAGGCGGCCTACGGCAAGTCTCTCGCTTACCTGCGCAAGAACATGACGTCGGAAGCGGCCGTGGCTGCAGCCCAGACTCCGCAGAATGGTCAGCGCCGCGTGGAACTCGGCGCGTCCATTCTCGCGCAGCGCGCCCTCGCCGCTTATCGCGACGGACGTTACGTCGAGACGCTGCTTGCCTTGAGCGAGCGCTCGCGGATCGTTCCCGAGCAGAACGACCTGATGCTCATTCGCGGCTGGTCCTATTATAAGCTTGGTCGCTACAATGATGCCGAGAAAGTTTTCCGGGCCGTTCAGCGCACCGGCTATTCGGACGAAGCCAGCGTCGGCCTGAACGCTGTGCTCGAGGCCACCACCTCGGTTCGCCAATAGCGCTCCGACCCTAACGGCACCGACGCAACCCGCGTATTCTTCGACTAAAGTTTAAGACGCTGCTGGGATTCGCCAAACTTCGTTTCGCGCCGCTGTGGATGAAGCTGGCCATCGCTCATCCGAATCCCGCAAAATCGCGAAAACTTGAAACGGCCGCGTTTCTGAAAAACCGCGCAGAAACGACAGAAAATGGTAAATTTCTTGCAAAAATTAGCCAAGGTTGCCGGGACAGATTGACTTTATCGGGGCTTCGCACCTTAACTTCGTCACAGAACGGCCATGTAGGCCGTCTCAGAGGACCTAGATAAATGAAGAAATCAGCCCTTTTCGCAGCCATCTGCGTTCCGGCTTTCCTGGCCGCCGCCCCGCTGGCCGCCAAAACCCTCGTGTACTGCTCTGAAGGCAGCCCCGAGAACTTCTATCCCGGCATCAACACCACCGGCACTTCGTTCGACGTGAACGAGCATATCTACGACAACATCGTCGACTTCGAACGCGGCGGCACGAAGGTTGTCCCCGGTCTTGCCGAGAAGTGGGACATCTCTGCTGACGGCACGGTCTACACCTTCCACCTCCGCAAGAACGCGAAGTTCCATTCCAACAAGAACTTCAAGCCGACCCGCAACCTGAACGCCGACGACATCGTGTTCATGTTCGAGCGTCAGTGGAAGGAAGAGAATCCTTACTTCAAGGTCACGAGCCCGAACCACTCCTACTTCACCGATATGGGCATGCCCAAGCTGCTGAAGTCGGTCGAGAAGGTTGACGACTACACCGTCAAGATCACGCTCAATCAGCCGGAAGCTCCGTTCCTGTCGAACCTCGCCATGCAGTGGGCTGGCGTTCAGTCGAAGGAATATGCCGACGCCATGCTGAAGGCCGGCACGCCAGAGAAGATCGACCAAGATCCGATCGGCTCGGGCCCCTTCACGCTGGTCAACTACCAGAAGGACGCCATCGTCCGCTTCAAGGCCTTCCCCGAATATTGGGGCGGCAAGGCGAAGATCGACGATCTCGTTTTCGCCATCACCCCTGACGCTTCCGTCCGCTGGGCCAAGCTCCAGAAGGGCGAGTGCCATGTGATGCCATATCCGAATCCGGCTGACCTCGAGGCCATCAAGAAGGACTCGAACGTCACGCTCATGGACCAGCCCGGCCTGAACATCGGCTACCTGGCCTACAACACCACGAAGAAGCCCTTCGACGACGTGCGCGTCCGCAAGGCGCTCAACATGGCCATCAATAAGAAGGCCCTCGTCCAGGCGATCTATCTCGACTCGGGCGTCCCGGCCACCAACCCGATCCCGCCCGCTCAGTGGTCGTACAACAAGTCCATCAAGGACGACGAGTACAACCCGGAAGCCGCCAAGAAGCTTCTCGCTGAGGCTGGCTTCGCGAACGGCTTCGAGACCGACCTGTGGTCCCTCCCCGTCCAGCGCCCGTACAACCCGAACGGCAAGCGTATGGCCGAGCTGATGCAGGCCGACCTCGCCAAGATCGGCGTGAAGGCTGAGATCAAGTCCTACGAGTGGGGCGAGTATCGCAAGCGCGCTCAGGCCGGTGAGCACCAGATGGCGCAGCTCGGCTGGACCGGCGACAACGGCGACCCGGACAACTTCCTGCACACCCTGCTCGGCTGCGCCTCGGCGCAGAGCGCTTCGGGTTCGAACATCGCGAAGTGGTGCTACAAGCCCTACGACGATCTCGTCACCAAGGCGAAGGTCGTGACGAACCAGGCTGAGCGTACCAAGCTCTACGAGCAGGCTCAGGTGATCTTCAAGGAGCAGGCTCCTTGGTTCACGATCGCTCACGCCGTTCAGCTGAAGCCGGTCCGCAAGGAAGTCGTCGACTTCAAGCTCTCGCCCTTCGGTCGCCACACCTTCTACGGTGTTGACATTAAGGGTAAGTAAGGCTTTTCCATTGGCCTCCGGCGGAGCAGCTTTCCGGCTGCTCCGCCTTTTTCCGTTTTATAAGACATGATCCGCTTCATTCTGACCCGTCTGAGCCTCCTCATTCCGACCTTCATCGGAATCACGCTGGCTGCCTTCTTCCTGATCCGGCTCGTTCCCGGCGACCCAATTGAAACCATGGCCGGCGAACGCGGCATCGATCCCGCGCGTCACGAGCAGCTCAAGAAAGATTTCGGTTTGGACCGGCCGCTGCTGGTTCAATACGGAATCTATATCGGCCGCGTGCTGCAAGGCGACCTCGGCAAGTCGGTCGTCACGCGAGAATCCGTGTTGACCGAATTCCAGACCCTGTTCCCGGCAACGGTCGAACTAGGCATCTGCGCCATTCTGTTTGCTCTGATTCTCGGCATTCCGGCGGGCATCCTGGCGGCGGTACGGCGAAATTCGATCTTCGATCACGGTGTGATGGGTTTATCCCTGACCGGATATTCCATGCCCATTTTCTGGTGGGGCCTGATCCTTATCCTGCTGTTTTCCGTTCAGCTCGGTTTGACACCGGTTTCGGGCCGCATCGACGTTCTCTATTACATCGAGCCGGTAACAGGCTTTCTCCTGATCGACTCGCTCTTCTCGGATGATGAGGGCGCCTTCCTGTCGGCTCTCGAGCACCTGATCCTACCGACCATCGTGCTCGGCACCGTGCCCCTTGCGGTCATTGCCCGCATGACGCGCTCGGCCATGCTCGAAGTTCTGGGCGAGGACTACATCCGCACGGCGAAAGCCAAGGGTCTTTCGCGATTCCGCATCATTGCCCTGCATGCCCTGCGCAACGCCATGATCCCGGTCGTGACCGTGATCGGCCTGCAGATCGGCGTGCTCTTCACCGGCGCCATCCTGACCGAGACGATTTTCTCCTGGCCCGGCATCGGCAAATGGCTGATCGAAGCGATCTTCCGCCGTGACTATCCCGTTCTTCAGGGAGGCATTCTGCTCGTCGGCGCCATCGTCATGAGCGTGAATCTCATCGTCGACCTGACTTACGGCCTCATCAATCCGCGCATTAGGCATACGCGATGACCACTGAAACCATGGAAGCTCCGGCCGTCGCCGCACCGACGGCTACCCCTCCCCATCCCTTGCGCGAGTTTTGGGGCTATTTCAGCGCCAATCACGGTGCCGTCGCCGGCCTCTTCGTGATCCTCTTCGTGGTGCTGCTCGCCATCTTCGCGGATGTCGTGGCCCCTCACTCGCCTTACATCACCGACACCACGATCGCCCTGAAGCCTCCGTTCTGGCAGGAGGGCGGCTCGATCTCCTATCCGCTCGGAACGGATCCGATCGGTCGCGACATGCTCTCGCGTCTCATCTACGGCGCACGTCTGTCGCTTCTGATCGGCATCATGGTCGTGACGGTCTCGATCCTCGTCGGCACGGTTCTCGGCCTTGTCGCCGGTTATGTGCGCGGCGTGACCGAAATCGCGATCATGCGCGTGATGGACATCATCCTCACCCTGCCGAGCCTTCTGCTCGCCATCGTGATCGTGGCGATCCTCGGCCCTGGCCTCATCAACTCGATGACGGCCGTGGCGCTGGTGATCCTGCCGCATTACGTGCGCCTTGCACGTGCGGCCGTCATCACCGAGGTCTCGAAGGATTACGTCATGGCGGCCCGCGTCAGCGGCGCCGGTCCCTTGCGCCTGATGTTCAAGGAAGTGCTGCCGAACTGCACCGCACCCCTGATCGTGCAGGCCTCGCTCGGCATCTCCACCGCGATCCTTGATGCTGCGGCACTCGGCTTCCTCGGCCTCGGCGCACAGCCGCCGGCTCCCGAATGGGGCACCATGCTCGCCGATGCGCGCGAGTTCGTGCTCCGCGCCTGGTGGGTCGTGACCTTCCCCGGTCTTGCGATCCTCATCACGGTGCTGGCCTTCAACCTTCTGGGCGACGGCCTTCGCGACGCGCTCGATCCCAAGCTGAAGAGGTCCTGATCATGGCACTTCTTGAAATCGAGAATCTCGTCGTCGAATTCCAAACCACCACCGGCATGTTCCGTGCCGTCGATGGCGTGTCGCTGAAAGTCGACCAGCGCGAGGTGCTGGCCATCGTCGGTGAATCCGGCTCGGGCAAGTCCGTGTCGATGCTCGCCGTGATGGGTCTTCTGCCGTGGACCGCGAAGGTCACCGCCGACAAGATGACCTTCAACGGCCGCGATCTTCTGACCCTGTCCGATGCCGAGCGTCGCAAGATCGTCGGCAAGGACATCGCGATGATCTTCCAGGAGCCCATCGCCAGCCTCAATCCGTGCTACACGGTTGGCTTCCAGATCGAGGAAGTGCTGCGCTTCCACCTCGGTCTCGGCCGCAAGGAGCGGCGCGCCCGCGCCATTGAGCTTCTGACGGCTGTCGGCATCCCCAATCCCGCCGAGCGCCTGGACTCGTTCCCGCATCAGATGTCCGGCGGCCAATGCCAGCGCGTGATGATCGCCATGGCCATCGCCTGCAACCCGAAGCTCCTGATCGCCGACGAGCCGACCACGGCGCTCGACGTGACGATCCAGAAGCAGATCCTCGACCTTCTCGTGAAGCTTCAGGCCGAGCACGGGATGGGCATGATCATGATCACCCACAACATGGGTGTGGTCGCAGAGACTGCCGACCGTGTCGTGGTTCAGTATAAGGGCCGCAAGATGGAAGAGGCCGACGTTCTGTCGCTGTTCGAAAACCCGCGCAGCAACTACACGAAGGCCCTTCTCGCCGCGTTGCCCGACAACGCCACAGGCGACCGCCTGCCCACCATCGCCGATTATTTCAAGGACGGAAGCGAGATCGCCGGAGCGGCCGTATCATGAGTGTTGTTCTCGAAGCCAAAAACATCGTCCGGGATTACCAACTGCCCGGCGGCCTCTTCTCCAAGGGCGGCGTCGTCCATGCCGTCAAGGGCGTGAGCTTCTCGGTCGAGAAGGGCAAGACCTTGGCAATCGTCGGCGAGAGCGGCTGCGGCAAGTCCACGCTTGCGCGCATTCTCACGCTGATCGATCCCGCCACGTCCGGCGATCTCTTCATCAAGGGCAAGAAGGTCGACATCACCAAGGGTGACCTGACGAAGGATCTGCGCCGCGAAGTGCAGATCGTCTTCCAGAACCCCTATGGCTCGCTCAATCCGCGCCAGAAGATCGGCGACGTGCTGACCGCGCCGCTGGTGATTCAAGGCAACGTTCCGGCCGACGAGCGCCGCGAACGCGCCATGATGATGCTGAAGAAGGTCGGCCTCGGCGAGGAGCATTATAACCGCTACCCGCACATGTTCTCCGGCGGCCAGCGCCAGCGTATCGCGATTGCCCGTGCGCTGATGCTCAACCCGAGCCTGCTCGTTCTCGACGAGCCGGTTTCCGCACTCGACCTCTCGGTCCAGGCTCAAGTGCTGAACCTGCTCGCCGACCTGCAGGACGAGTTCAACCTCACCTACGTCTTCATCAGCCACGACCTCTCGGTGGTGCGCTACATCGCCGACGAGGTGATGGTGATGTATTTCGGCGAGGCGGTGGAATACGGTACGCGGGAAGCGGTGTTCGCTGATCCGAAGCACGACTACACCAAGACGCTGTTTGCGGCGACGCCCAAGGCAGACCCTGCGAGCATTCGCGCCCGACTGGCGCGCAAGAACGCAGCCTAAAAGCCTTTCAAGCAGTCATCCCGGGGCTGCGCAGCAGAACCCGGGATCGCAAGACGAGAATGGCGCCTTATTCTGACAACGATCCCGGATCGGCTCACGCCGTCCGGGATGACGCTTAAGATCAAGCCGGCAACGGCAAGCGCTTTCCTGCCTCTGCTTCATTCGCGGCCTTGCCGGTGGTCACGGTCCGCGGCAACTCCTCTTCGCCTGTTGCCACCTTCAGGCAACGCACCACGCCATCGCGCATCGACGAGACGTAGTAATCAGCACCCAGGGTCGCGCGCATCGCCTCGCTTTTCAAAACAGCATCCTCCGCAGGCCACAAGCCGACAAGAATCGGAGCCTTCGGAGCCTGCTTTCTCAAGCGGCGCAGCAGATAGCGCAGATGCGCGGGCGTGCCGCTGATCTCGAGATAGCTGATGCAGATCATCTGCACGCCGGTCATATCGAGATTGTAGATCGTCGAGCGTGATACCGCCTCGTGCGGCACGAGACGGCTTCCCAGCCCGTGCTTGTTCAGGAGCTGCGCCAGCATCTCAGAGGCTGCCTCGTCCAGCGGGCCACGACCCGCGATGCACATGACCGCGCCTTCCGCTTTCCACTCCTCGGAGATCTTATCTTCGTGGGGCATCTCGCTTTTGACGGCAGGTTCCTTGATGGATGGCTTCTCGCTTTGCGGCGAGGCTACAGGCTCGTCCTTGGTCGCGTGCGGCTTGGGCTCCACATCGTCATGGCTGCCGAGATCCTGCACGAGCGCGTGGATCACATTGCGCACCTGATCGAGTTGGCGATGAGTGAGCACGCCGCGCGTGGCATCGTTGGCCGCAAGCTGCAATCCTCTGAGCGCGACCTCGTCGTAATACGAGGTGAGCGAGCGCTCCTTCAGCAAAAGCTCCGCCGATTCCAGCGCCTCGTCGGGATCGCCAGCGAGCATGCGCTGGTAGAGGTTCTCTGCAGGCGTCAATGCCGGTCTGTCTCCGAGCAGCACATCGAGAAATTCGAGCCGCTCCACGTGCCGCCCCAGCACCACGAGACAGAGAGTGAGTGGCGTTGCGATGAGGAGACCCACGGGGCCCCAGATCCATGTCCAGAAGATCGCGGAGATCACGACAGCGAACGGCGAGAGGCCAGTGCTCTGTCCATAGACCACCGGCTCGACCACATGGCCCATCAGAGGCTCGCCGATGAGGAACAGCGCGAGCGTCATCAGCGCCATGGACCAGCCCGGATCGACGGCGGCGGCGAGCAGGATCGGAGGCGCCGCAGCCACGAAGGAACCGATATAGGGCACGAAGCGCATGAGCGCGGCGAAGACTCCCCACAAAGCGGGGCTCGGCACTCCGATGGCCCATAGGCCCAAGCCTGCTACCACGCCAAAGCTCGCGTTCAAGGCGAGCTGCGTGAGGAAATAGCGGCTCAAGCGCCGCGCCGCATCGTCCATGGCCACCGTGGTGCGGTGCAGGTCGCTCGACCCGAACAGGCGGATCATGCGGTCGCGCAGATCCTCCCGCTGCATGAGAATGAAGACAAGCACCACGAACACGATGCCCATGGTCGCCAGCGGCGCGAGCAGTGGCAGCAGGACATTGCGCGCAACTTCAGCCGGCGTCGGGTCGGGCTGGTGCACCTCGACGGGCAGAGGCTGCGCCTCGGCCGGCGCGGGCTCCGCCTGGGTGGCGGGGGCAGGCGGGTTTGTACCCTCGGGCGGCTTATCGCTCACGGCCCTGTCGAAGTGGCGGCCGAAATCCTTGAGCATGGCGGGAAACCTGCCCAGCGTGCCCTCGCGCAGGGAGCCGACCTTCCGCTCGATGGTGGTCTGGTAGCGAGGAACATCGGAGGCCAGCCCAGCCAGCTGGAAGCCGATGAGGCTGCCGAGAGAGACGATGATGCCAAGGGTCACCAGAACGGCGACGATGACCGACGGCACCCGTCCCAGATGCCATCTGCGCATCACATCCACGAAGGGGGCGAGCACGAAGGCCAGGAGAATGGCGAGAACGACGGGCAGGAAGACCTCCTTGCCCACATAAAGCGCCGCCAGCACGACCACGCCCACCGCCAGGGTGAGCAGGCCGGACAGGCCTGGGACGCCGGGAGGCTGAACCTCCGTTTCCGGGGGCGGCACGGGTTTGAGCGAAGAGGACATCGTTTCCAGGGTCTCGGGCTGCACTGGGGAAAATCCCGCAGCTCTGAACAACGTATGGAACCCGCAAAACGATCCTTGGCCGTTGGTGAAAGGGGATATTGAGACGTTTTGCCATCTGGGACCGGGCGGGAGCCGAACCCATCTCAAGAGACATCAACGGCTTCATTCCCGCGAATTTCATTCCATGTCGCTCACGAGACGCAGCCTTCTGGTCGGTGGCGCCCTTGCCGCCTCGACCTCCCTTCATGCCCAACAGGATAGACCCTCGACGATGCCGCTTCAGGAAAAGCGCAACAGCTTCACCAGCGGCGGCAAGACCATTGCCGTCGAAACCTTTCAAACCCCAGGCTCCGGGCCGCGTCCGGCGGTGCTCATGCTGCATGGCGCGGACGGACTGGGATACAACACGCAGTATCGTGAGGGCGCGCGCAGCGTAGCCGCTGCCGGCTATCAGGTTCACCTGGTCCATTATCTCGACCGCACGGGCGAGAGGCGGGCCTCCTTCGCCACCCTGTTCCAGAATTTCATGCCCTGGATGAACACGGTGCAGGATGCCCTCGGCTTCGCGGCAACGTATCCGGGCGTGGATGCGGGCCGCATCGGCATCGTCGGCATTTCCTTGGGCGCCGCGCTTGGACTTGCGGTGTCCTCGACGGATAAGCGCGTGAAGACCCTCGTGACCTATTTCGGCCCCCTGCCTGAAGGAGCGATCGCAACCACCTCGCGTCTGCCGCCGACCCTTGTTCTGCATGGCTCGGCCGATCACATCGTGCCGGTTGCGAACGCCTATGCGGTGGAAGCCCTTCTACGCCAGCAGAACGTGCCGCACGAGGTAAAGGTCTATCCTGGCCAGGGTCACGGCTTCAGGGGCGCCGCCGAGAAGGACGCCACGCAGCGGGCGCTCGCCTTCCTGCGCCGGCACCTGGTGGGGAACGACGCCGCGCCTCTTCCGATGGGCGGTTGAGGCGGCTACAACAGGGATCACGCATCAATTCACGGAGCATGATGGCATGGCCTCGAGCGCGAACCTCTCGAACAATCCCCTTCTCGCCACCTGGAACACGCCTTTCGGCCTTCCCCCCTTCGAGAGCATCACGCCCGACCATTACAAGCCGGCCTTCGATACAGCGCTGGCAGAGCAGCAGGCCGAGATCGCTGCAATCGCGGAGAGCAGCGAGGAGCCGAGCTTCGCCAACACCATCGAGGCCATGGAGAAGAGCGGCGCGAGCCTCAAGCGCGTGGGCGGCGTGTTCTTCAATCTTGCGGGCTCGCACACCAACGACGCGATCCAGGCGGTGGAGCGCGAGATGGCGCCGATCCTCGCCAAGCACCGCAACAGCATCTTCATGAACGAGGCGCTCTACAAGCGCGTCGCAGTGCTCTACGACAAGCGTGAAAGCCTCGGTCTCACTGCCGAGCAGGCGCGCGTGCTCGACCGCTACCACACCATTTTTGTGCGCGCGGGCGCGAAGCTGCAGGGCGAGAGCAAGAAGCGTCTCGCCGCCATCACCGAGCGTCTCGCCTCGCTCGGCACGCAATTCTCGCAGAATGTGCTTGCGGACGAGAAGTCCTATCAGCTCGTGCTGGAGACGGAAGACGACCTTGCAGGCCTTCCCTCCTTCTTGCGCGAAGCGGCGGCACAGGCTGCGGAAGAGCGCGGGCTGAAGGGCAAATACGTCATCACCCTGTCTCGCTCCAGCATCGAGCCCTTCCTGCAATTCTCCAAGCGCCGCGACCTGCGCGAGCAGGCCTTCAAGGGCTGGGCCCTGCGCGGCGACAACAACAACGACACCGACAACAAGGCGATCATCGCCGAAATGGCGGCCTTGCGCGTCGAGCGCGCGAAGCTTCTGGGCTACGAGACCTTCGCCGATTTCAAGCTCTCCGACACCATGGCGAAGACGCCGGATGCGGTGCAGAAGCTCCTGAACGACGTGTGGGCGCCTGCCCGCGCCCGCGCGCAAGAGGAGCGCGATGATCTGCAGGCGCTGGCCCAATCGCAGGGCGACAACATCGTCATCGAGCCGTGGGACTGGCGCTTCTATTCGGATCAGGTGCGCTTGGCGCGTCACAATCTCGATGAGGCGACCATCAAGCCGTATTTCCAGCTCGACCGCATCATCGAAGCTTCCTTCGAGACCGCGCATCGCCTCTTCGGCCTGAGCTTCAACGAGCTGAAGGATTTCCCGAAATATCATCCCGACATCCGCGCGTGGGAAGTGCTGGACGCGAACGGCAATCACATCGGCACCTTCATCGGCGATTACTTCGCCCGATCCTCCAAGCGCAGTGGCGCATGGATGAGTGCCTTCCGCTCGCAGGAAAAGCTCACCGGCGACATCCGTCCGATCATCGTGAATGTGATGAACTTTGCCAAGGGCAGCCCAGGCGAACCGTCGCTCTTGAGCTTCGACGATGCGCGCACACTCTTCCACGAATTCGGACATGGCCTGCACGGCCTTCTCTCGAACGTGACCTATCCGCTGCTCGCGGGCACCTCCGTATCGACGGACTTCGTGGAGCTTCCCTCGCAGCTCTACGAACACTGGCTGTCGCAACCCGAGATCCTGCGCCGCTACGCCACCCATTACCGGACCGGAGAGCCGATTCCGGAAGAGCTGCTCGAACGTCTGATGGCCGCGCGCAATTTCAACCAGGGCTTTGCCACGGTGGAATATCTCGCCTCCGCCTTCGTCGATCTGGAGCTGCATCGCCGCAAGGATGTAACGGGTCTCGACGTTTCGGCCTTCGAGAAGGAAACGCTGGAGAAGATCGGCATGCCACGCGAGATCATCATGCGCCACCGCACGCCGCATTTCCTGCACGTGTTCTCAGGCGACGGCTATTCCTCGGGTTATTACAGCTATCTCTGGTCGGAGGTTCTGGACGCCGATGCCTTCGTGGCCTTCGAGGAAACGGGCGATGCCTTCAACAAGGACATGGCGGAGAAGCTGAAGCGCTTCATCTATTCCGCGGGCAATCTGCGCGATCCGGCCGAGGCCTATACCGCCTTCCGTGGTCGACTGCCGACGGCAGACGCGCTTTTGGCCAAGCGTGGACTGGCGGCCTAGTAAGAAACGGCAGGCGCGAAAGCGCCTGCTATACCAAAGTGGGAAGAACCTGCTTTATCCGCCGGGTCATGCGAAAATGCATGCGCACTTTCTGCGGCATCCTTATCGGTGGAGATA
This sequence comes from Microvirga solisilvae, assembly GCF_022808595.1. Lineage (GTDB taxonomy): Bacteria > Pseudomonadota > Alphaproteobacteria > Rhizobiales > Beijerinckiaceae > Microvirga > Microvirga solisilvae. Next base: position 437,116 of record NZ_JAKUCN010000002.1, on the reverse strand, counting down.
CTTCCTTCGGCTGAGACTTCGCCGCGGCAGAGCTCTGACGCAGAACGCTCAAGAGGAAAGCCGTTCCCTTGGGATCGATTTCCAAGGCTTTCGCATCGAGCACGGGCATCGAGGGCATTCCCTTCTCTTTCGTGTTTTTACGGAACGCAACGCCTGCAGGAAAAACGGCCAACTTGTGGCAAAGTTCCCATCTAGCTCGAGAACCGCAACTCGCTGACTTGCCTTGAAACCTGCCCCGGCTCGAGTATTGACGATGGAAAATGGGCATTATTGGGGCTATCCGGAAACCGCTGTGGCTCCAGGCAGAGCCCCGCATGACGCCCATATTTCGCACCGTTCAAACCTGCGACGGGGATGTCGATCATGTGCCCGGCATAGAACTGAACGCCGGGCTCCGTCGTCCATAGCTCCATGCTCATACCGTTCTTCGGCGATTGAAGAAACGCCGCCTGACGGAGTACCCCGTAAGGGCCGCGCAGCACGTAATTCGTATCGTAGAGTGTGTCGTCGTTGATCAGTTCCGCGCCGATGGGCCTCGCGCTCGTGAAGTCGTAGGCAGAATCCGCCACGCGCAGGATCTCGCCGGAGGGAATCAGATCGGGATGCGTCGGCGTGATGTAATCTCCCGCGATCATCAGGCGATGGGAGAGAATGTCCGCGCTGCCGTCGAGATTGAAATAGCCATGCGTGGTGAGATTGACCGGCGTCGGCTTGTCGGTCGTGGCTGTGAGTTCGATCCGCAAAGTGGATGAGGACAGAAGCGTGTAGGTACAGGTGGCGATCAGCCGTCCCGGATAGCCCATGTCGCCGTCTTCAGAAACGAGGCTCAAGGTGACGCTTGTTTGGCTATGATCGGCGATGCTCCAAAGCTTCGTGCCGAAACCCATGGAGCCGCCATGGAGTTGGTTTGCGCCCTCATTGGCATCGAGCTTGTAGGTCTCGCCGTTCAGCGTGAACTGCGCTCGCCCGATGCGGTTGGCGTGCCGTCCCACGATGGCGCCGAAATAGGGCGAGTGGGCAACGTAATCCTCGATGGAATTCAGCCCCAGTAGCACGCCCTGCGGCCCGCTCTTGGTGGGAACGATGAGCTCACGCATCACCGCGCCCCAGGTGAGCACGCGCATCGTAACGCCATCGGGCCCGGTGAGCGTGATCTGAAAGACGTCTTCTCCGCCGACAGAACCAAATCGTTCAATCGTCATGGCATCATCCTTCGAAGATTTTGGTCTTGAGTCCGCGGATGCCGCCGGTCTCGACCTTGAAGAGATGACCCGCCATGGGATCCACATGCGGATCATGGCCGATAGCGGCGGTGGTGATGTAGAGCGTCGTCAGGTCCGGTCCGCCGAAGGCGCATTTCGTCACCTGCGCGGTCGGCACCGGCACGGTGCGCTCCACCGATCCGTCGGGCGCGAAGCGCGTGATGCGCGATCCGCCCCAATGACACACCCACACATAACCCTCCGCATCGACCGCCATGCCGTCGGGATGGCCCCAGCCCTTCTCGAACTGAACGAAGCGGCGGTGCTCGCCGATCTGCCCGTCATTCGCGTCGAAAGCGTAGATCGTGCCGTTCACGGAATCGGTGCCGTAGAGCACCTGCCCGTCATGACTGAAGGCGGGGCCGTTGGTGACGATGAAACCGGAATGGAACTGGCTCAGCTCCTTGCCGTCCCAGCGCCAGAACGATCCGCTCTCGTCCGTCTCGTCATCATGCATGGTACCGAAATAGATCGCGCCATCGGGACCGACGTAACCATCGTTGATGCGGTTGCCGGGCAAATCCTTCTCCGGCGCAACGATAGGCTCCACCGCACCTGTCTTCAGGTTGAAGCGGCCAAGGCCCGATTTGAAGCCCGCCACCACCACATCCGGATCGGGCGTGAGCGCAATGAAGCCGATGCGCTCCGGCGCTGCAATGCGCGAATGCTCGTTGGTGTCGGGATGATAGCGCCACACGGCCGGGTTCTTGATGTCGACCCAGAACAGGGTGCTGGAGCGCTCGTCCCACACGGGCCCTTCGCCGAGCATGCAGGCGCTCGCCACCGCCACATGCGGCATATGAGGGTGAACGGTCGGATTGGTCATGATGTCCCCTTTTGGAAGAGAAGCGCCTGCCGCTAACGAGCACAGGGCGAAAGCGGTTCACTCAGGCCTTAGCTGCAGCCGCGATGCGCTTTGCCAAGGCCACGAGGCTCAAATCAGAGCCTGCCGGTCCCATGATGGAGAGCCCGAAAGGCGCACCGAGGCGTGAGGCGAGCGGAATCGAGACCTGCGGCAGGCCGGAAAGCACCGACAGGCAGAGCAGGTTCAATGCGTTGTTGCGGTAATCGTTGAGCGCCTCGTCGCTCTCGGAGAGCAGCGGCGCCACATCGGGCATGGTGGGAAGAATCAGTACCGTGTCCCGGGGCAGCAGGGCGTTGAACCGCGCCCGGAAGGCGCTGCGAATCACCTGCGCCTCGGTCACCTGGGCATCGGTGACGCCGCGCGAGAATTCGAACCGATCCGCCACGCCCGGCCCCAGGGGTGGATGATAGCGCTCGATCATCGGCCCATCGACGCCCCAGGCCTCGCGGCTCTGGATGTAGCGCATGGTCCAGTAGAGAGCCGTAAAGCCCTCGGTCGCGGCCGTCACGTTCTCATAGGCACCGAGCAGCGCCTCGATCCCCTTGATCGCCGGTGCAAGAGTTTCCCGCACATCCGGGCTTAAAAGGCCGAAGGCATCCTTCGCCAGAAGGAGCTTCGGCTGGGGCGAGACGGGATTATCGTCGATCCCGAGCAGAACCTCGCCCACCCGCATGAATGTATCGCCGTCGCGGGTGAAGTAGCCGCAGGTGTCGAAGGAGGGTGCGAGATCGTGGCAGAGCTCCAGGCTCACGCGCCCATGGGTGGGGCGGATACCGAAGAGGCCGCAATGGCTGGCCGGCGCGCGTACCGAGCCACCCGTATCGGTGCCAAGGGCAAAATCGCAGAGCCCGTTGGAAACGGCCGCTGCCGAACCCGAGGAGGAGCCGCCTGGAATGCGGCCCGGCGCGCCGCCATTCACCGGGGTGCCGAAATGGGCGTTCTTGCCGCTCATGGAAAAGGCCAGCTCGTCCGTGATCGTCTTGCCCACGAGCCGCGCCCCCGCATCGAGGAGCTTTTGGACGGTCGGAGCCGTGCGGGTCTTGATGCCGGACATGGCCAGCATGTGTGGCGATCCGGCGCTCGTCGGGTAGCCTGCCACGTCGAACAGGTCCTTGGCCGCGAAGGTTAGGCCCGAGAGCGGGCCGCTTGCGGCATGGGGCACGACGGCGGCAGGATAGGGCATGAAGGCGCGAGCGGGATCGGCATCGAGAAGCATGAGACCTCAGGGGCATGAGGGAACGAGGGCCGCGAATGTGTCATTCCTCCCCTGACCCAGGCAAGGCATGATTCCGCGAAGCTTGGCAGTTTGGACTTTCTTCCGGCCAGGATTGGCCCTACATCCTCGCCCATCCTTGAAACAGGAAAGATATCATGACGAAGGCATCGATGACCCGCTGGCTGGCCCTCGGATTATCCCTCGCGCTCCTGAGCCCCGCAGCGCAGGCCCAGCAGGCTTCGATCAAGCTCGGCGAGCTCAATTCCTATGCCCGGCAGGCGGCCTTCACCGTGCCCTATCGCAGCGGCTGGCAGATGGCGCTCGATGAGATCAACGCCAAGGGCGGGGTTCTCGGCCGCAAGCTCGAGATCGTCTCCCGCGACGACGGCGGAACCACGAGCGATGCCACCCGCGTGGCGGACGAACTGGTGACCCGCGAAGGCGCGGTTCTGCTCTTCGGCTCGTTCCTGTCCAATGTGGGCGTGGCCATGGCGGATTACGCCAACCAGAAGAAGATCGTCTACATCGCCGCCGAGCCGCTCACCGACGCCATCACCATGGCGCAGGGCAACCGCTACACCTTCCGCATTCGTCCCAACAATTCCATGCAGGTCGGCATGCTCATGGAGCAGGCCAAGGCCTCAGGCGTGAAGCGCTGGGCGATCGTCGCGCCGAATTACGAATTCGGCCAGTCGGCGGCGGGAGCCTTCAAGCGCCTGCTGAAAGAACAGATCCCCGATGCCGAGATCGTCGCCGAGCAATATCCGGCCCTCGGCAAGATCGAGGCCGGCGCAACCGTCTCCGCGCTGGAGCAGGCCAAGCCCGAGGGCATCTTCAACGTGCTCTTCGGCCCCGACCTCACGCAATTCGTGCGCGAGGGCAACACGCGCGGCCTCTTCGAGAAGAAAACTGTTCTCTCACTGCTCACCGGCGAGCCCGAATGGCTTTTGCCTCTGAAGGATGAAGTGCCGGAAGGCTGGACCGTGACCGGCTATCCATGGGACGAGATCAAGGATCCCAAGCACAAGGCCTTCATCGATGCCTATCGCGCGAAGTTCAACGACACGCCGCGCCTCGGCTCGCTGCTCGGTTATATGGTGGTCTATATGATCCGCGACACCATCGAGCGCGCAGGCTCCACCGACACCGAAGCGCTGATCAAGGCGATGGAGGATGCGAAGTTCGACACGGTCATCGGCCCCGTCACCATGCGCGGGCTAGACAATCAGGCCACCATGGGAGCCTGGGTCGGCAAGCTCGTGCTCAAGGGTGCGAATGGTGGCATGACGGATTGGTCCTACAAGGACGGCACGTCGTTCATGCCGAGCGAGGCCGAGGTGAAGGCCGCGCGGAAGGATTGATGATTTGAGACAGGCGCGCACGACCGGCACCCGTTGAGAGGACAGGACATGGATCTTTCCTTCCTCGCCATCCAGGCTCTCAACGGGCTCTCCAGCGCCTCGTCCCTCTTCATCACCGCCTGCGGCCTCACGCTCGTCTTCGGCGTCACGCGGATCGTGAACTTCGCGCACGGTTCGCTCTACATGATCGGCGCGTACACAGCCGCGACGCTCGTGCCGCGACTGCTCGAACTTCAATTCGGCCCGCTCACATTCTGGGCCGGCATTCTTCTCTCCGCTCTCATCGTCGGCCTGATCGGCGTGCTGATCGAGGTTCTGCTCCTGCGTCGCATTTACGGCGCGCCGGAACTGTTCCAGTTGCTTGCTACCTTCGGCATCGTGCTCGTGGTGCAGGATCTCACGATCCTGATCTTCGGACCCGAGGACATCTTAGGACCACGCGCACCGGGCCTGCGCGCACCCGTCGAGATTCTCGGACGACGCTTTCCATCCTACGAACTCGTGCTGATAGCCGCAGGCCCCGTGGTGCTCGGCCTTGTGTGGTTTCTCCTGCGCAAGACGCGCTTCGGCGTGCTGGTGCGCGCGGCGACGCAGGACCGTGAGATGATCGCGGCACTCGGCATCAATCAGGCGCTGCTCTTCACCGGCACGCTTTTTCTCGGCGCGTTTCTCGCAGGGCTTGGCGGCGCTCTGCAGATTCCGCGCGTGTCGGCCCATGCGGGCATGGATCTCTCCATCATCGCCGAGGCCTTCGTCGTCACGGTCGTCGGCGGCATGGGCAGCGTGCCCGGCGCTTTTCTCGCGGCCCTGATCATCGGGCAATTGCAGGCCTTCGGCATTCTCATCTTCCCGAAGAGCACGCTCGTCGTCGTCTTCCTGCTCATGGCCGTCGTTCTCGCCATTCGTCCCAACGGTTTCTTCGGTCGCCCGGAAGTGATCGGCGGCACCCATGCGGTGGGCATCGCAAGCCGCAAGCGCTCTGTCCTCACGCCCTTCCTGTGGGTGGCCGTGATGGGCGCTCTCATCAGTCTTCCGCTCATCGGCGATGCCTATGTGCTCAAGGTCACGACGGAGATCCTGATCTTCGCGCTCTTCGCCTTCAGCCTGCAGCTTCTCATCGGCGTGAGCGGCGTCGTGAGCTTCGGCCATGCCGCCTTCTTCGGTCTCGGCGCCTACGGCGCGGCGCTCAGCCTGAAATGGTTCGCGCTGCCGATGGAAGCAGCGCTTCCCGCAGGCCTCCTGCTTGCAGCTTTGGGCGCGCTGATCATCGGTGCTTTCGTCGTGCGCCTGTCCGGCATCTACCTCGCCATGATGACGCTTGCCGCCGCACAGATCATCTATGCGGTTGCGTTCCAATGGGTGGAGGTGACCGGCGGCGACAACGGCATTGTCGGCGTGTGGCCCTCCGCTTGGGCAAGCGGGCCGGTTTTCTATTATCTGTTCACGCTCGCTGTCACTTCCATCGCGGTTTTTCTCATCATGCGCATCATCGACGCGCCCTTCGGCTATGCCTTGCGCGCCGCACGCGATTCCGAGCCGCGCTCCGAGGCCATCGGCCTGGGCGTGCGCCGCCATCGCTGGATCGCCTTCACGATTTCGGGCGCAGCCGCGGGCCTCGCGGGCGGCCTCTATGCGTTTTCACGCGGCTCGGTGGATCCCACCCTGCTCGGCATTCCCACCTCGGTCGATGCGCTGACCATGCTGCTCATCGGCGGCATTCAGACCATCACGGGCCCGCTTGTCGGTGCGGGCGTGCTGCATGTGCTGCGTGATCTGATCATGCCGCTGACATCGCTCTGGCGTCTGCTGCTGGGATTGAGCATCATCGCCATCGTTCTCATCTTCCCGCGCGGCATCGTGGGCAGCATTCGCGCATGGCGGGAGGATGCGGCATGACGCTTCTCTCCGTCCAGAAGCTCGCTAAGTCCTTCGGCGGCGTGACGGCCGCGCGCGATGTGAGCTTCTCGCTCGAACGCGGCGAGATGCTCGCCATCATCGGGCCGAACGGTGCCGGTAAATCCACCGTGTTCAACATGGTTGGCGGGCAGCTTCGTCCCGATCAAGGCTCGGTGCTTCTCAACGGAGAGAACATCACCACCGCCGCACCGCAAAAGCGTTTCCGCCTCGGCGTGGGACGCACCTTCCAGGTGGCACAGAGCTTTCTTTCCATGAGCGTCGCCGAGAATGTGCAGATGGCGCTCGTGAGCTGCAACCGCGAGAGCGCGGCCCTGTGGACTCCCGCGCGCCACCGTTACCGCGACGAAGCGTGCGCATTGCTGGAACAGCTCGGCATGGCGAGCGTGGCGGATCAGCCCTGCTCCGCGCTCGCCTATGGCGATGTGAAGCGCGTGGAGCTCGCCATCGCGCTTGCCGGGCAACCGAAGCTCCTGCTCATGGACGAGCCTACCGCAGGCATGGCCGCTCGCGAAAGAACGGAGCTGATGGACCTCACCGCCCAGATCGCGGACAAGAAAGGCATCGGCATTCTGTTCACCGAGCACGACATGGATGTGGTGTTCGGCCATGCGGAACGGGTGATCGTGCTCTTGCGAGGGCGGATCATCGCCACCGGCTCACCGGAGGAGATCCGCCAGAACGAGGAGGTGCGGCGCGCTTATCTCGGCGACGAGCACGCGCTCGAGCGACCGAAGGGAGTGAGCCCCGCATGAGCACGCCCGCGCTTCTCGAAATCTGGAATCTCTCCGCCTCTTATGGCCGCGCGCAGGTGCTCTTCGGCCTCACCTTCGAATTGCGCGCAGGCGAAGTCCTGGCGCTTGTGGGCCGAAACGGCGCGGGCAAGACCACGACGCTGAAGGCCATTATGGGCCTCGTCTCCGCGACCGCCCAGAAAGCGACCTTCAAAGGACATTCTCTGGCGCGCCTGCCCACCTACAAGATCGCCCGTCTGGGCCTCGGCTATGTGCCGGAGGACCGGCGCATCTTCACCGACCTGACCGTGGACGAGAACCTGGAGGCGGGCCGCAAGGCCGCGGGGCCGGGCCGCTCCCCCTGGACGCCGGAGCGCCTGTTCCAGCTCTTCCCCAACCTTGCCGAGATGCGGGGGCGGCGCGGCAACCAGATGTCCGGCGGCGAGCAGCAGATGCTCACCATCGCCCGCACCCTCATGGGCAACCCGGACGCGATCCTGCTGGACGAGCCTTCCGAGGGCATCGCCCCCGTCATCGTGCAGACCATGGCGGAGGCCATCCGGGCCATGAAGGCGGAGGGCGTGGCCGTGCTGCTCTCCGAGCAGAACTGGGCCTTCGCCGCCGGCATCAGCGACCGCGCCATCGTGATCGAGCGGGGGGAAATGCGGTTTCAGGGTTCCATGGCCGAGCTGATGGCCGATGAGCGCCTGAGAGCCGATACGCTGGGGGTCTAGAAGACCGGCGATTAAGGAAACAAACGGGGCCGTTAAGCCATTGACGCGACGGGCTGAAAGGTCGATATGCAGCCCAAAGGCGGGGCTCCCCCGCCACTTCCCTGACTTCACGCGAAGGAATTCCCGCTTCATGGGCGTCATCCATGTGACCGACCGGGCCGGCCAGCGCCATACTCTCGAGGCCATCGAGGGCTGGCGGGTGATGGAGATCATCCGGGACTGGGGCCTGCCCATCGAAGGCCTGTGCGGCGGAGCCTGCGAATGCGCCACCTGCCACGTCTTCGTGGACGAGGCGTGGCTGGACAAGCTCTATCCGCCCACCGAGGAGGAAGAGGACCAGCTCGACACGGTGGTGACGAAGCCTAATTCCCGCCTCTCCTGCCAGATTCTCTGGACCCCGGAACTCGATGGCCTGGAGGTCACCCTCGCCCCCACGGGGAACTGACGCCCCTCCCTGCCGCATTGCCAAGACTGCGAGACCGTGCTTCGAAAGCGGTCTCTCGAAGGAGCCTGTTCATGACCGACCATATCGAAACGGACGTCGTCATCATCGGTGCCGGGCCCGTGGGCCTGTTCGCCGTGTTCGAGCTGGGGCTCCTCGACATCAAATGCCACCTCGTCGACATCCTGCCGAAGGTGGGCGGCCAATGCGCCGAACTTTATCCGGAAAAGCCGATCTATGACATTCCGGGCTTTCCGATGGTGACGGGCCAGGGGCTCGTCGACAACCTGATGGCGCAGATCGATCCGTTCCATCCCACCTTCCATTTCAACGAGATGGTGGAGAGCCTGGAATCCATCGGCACGCCCGAGGCTCCGCGCTTCCGCGTGAAGACCTCCGAGAACGGCACGACCTTCGAGTGCAAGGCCGTGGTCATCGCAGCGGGCGGCGGCTCCTTCCTGCCCAAGAAGCCGCCGATCGACAACATCGAGGCCTATGAGGGCACGAGCGTCTTCTATGCGGTCCGCAAGATGGAGATGTTCCGCGACAAGAAGATCCTCATCGTCGGCGGCGGCGATTCCGCGCTCGACTGGACCGTGAACCTGCAGCCCATCGCCAAGCGCCTCACGCTTCTTCACCGCCGCGACGCCTTCCGCGCCGCCCCGCATACGGTGGAAAAGATGCGCTCCCTCGTCGCCTCCGGCGACATGGACCTGCATCTCGGCCAGGTGTCTTCCCTCAAGGGAGAGAACCACGTGCTCAGCGGCGCCGTGATCCGCAAGGACGACGGTTCCGAGTTCACCGTGGATTGCGATGTGATGCTGCCCTTCTTTGGGCTCACCATGAAGCTCGGGCCGATTGCCGATTGGGGTCTGAACCTCCACGAGAACCTGATCCCCGTCGATACGGAAAAGTTCGAGACCAACGTTCCGGGCATCTTCGCCATCGGCGACATCAACACCTATCCCGGCAAGCTGAAGCTCATTCTCTCCGGCTTCCACGAAGGCGCGCTCGCGGCTCAGAAGATCCACCGCTACGTCTACCCCGAGAAGAAGCTGCTGTTCCAATACACGACGTCCTCCTCCAGCCTACAGAAGAAGCTGGGCGTCGCTGCTTAAATCTTTTCACACGCCAACCTCATCCTGAGGAGCATGCGCAGCAGGCGTCTCGAAGGAGGTTCCAGTGCGTTCTGGAACCTCCTTCGAGACGGATTGCTCAAGCAATCCTCCTCAGGATGAGGGCAGTTTCAGAGAGCGTAAGGAAGCACGCCTCTTGCGTAGCAGGCCCGTTCCTGAAACTCTGTCTTCATGACGAACCAACCCGATCTCAGCCTCGGCCGCCGCGTGATGGCGATGATCGAGGATCTGGCCCAGCACACGGACGAATACGGTCGCCTGACGCGGCTTTATCTCTCGCCCGCCCATCGCGCGGCAGCGGATTCGACGCTGGAAATCATGCGCAAGGCCGGGCTTTCGGCTCATATCGATGCCTTAGGCTCCGTGGTGGGCCGCCTCGACGGCTCGAACCCTTCCGCTCCCGCCCTTCTCATCGGCTCCCATATCGACAGCGTGGTCGATGCCGGACGCTATGACGGCAATCTCGGCGTCGTGCTCGGTATCGTCGTGGCCGAGGCGCTGAAGGCGGAAGGAATCGTGCCCTCCTGCCCCCTCGAGATCGTGGCCTTCGGTGACGAAGAGAATGTTCGCTTCCCCACCAATCTCTCCACCTCCTACGCCTTCGCCGGACGCTACGATGAAGCCTGGCTCGACGGCCGGGATGCGGATGGCATCGCCCTTCGCGATGCGCTGATCGCGTTCGGTGGCGATCCTCTCGGCGTCGCGGCGCTTGCGCGTGATCCCGCGCGTTATCGCGGTTATCTCGAAGTGCATATCGAGCAGGGCCCGCAGCTCGAAGCGCACGACCTTCCCGTCGGCATCGTCTCCGCCATCAACGGCATCACCCGCGCCCGCGCGCATGTGATCGGCGAAGCGGGTCATGCGGGCACCGTGCCGATGAACATGCGCCGCGATGCGTTGGCTGCTGTCGCCGAAATGATCGGCATCGTGGAGCGCGCCAGCTCCACGCGCACCGACACGGTGGCGACGGTGGGCGTGGCGCAGGTGCAGCCGGGCGCGATCAACGTCATTCCCGCGCGTGTCGACTTCACCCTCGATGCCCGCTCGCCCGACGATGCGGTGCGCCATGCCATGGTGCAGGACATCGTGACGGAATGCGAAGCGGCCGCGAAAAGGCGCGGCGTCACCTTCGCCATCGAGCCCTTCATGGAATCGCCCGCCACGCCCATGAGCAAGGATCTCATGGCGCAGCTGGAAGAAGCGGTGAGGAGCATCGGCGTCAAGCCGATGCAGCTTGCCTCCGGCGCGGGGCACGATGCGGTGGCCATGGCCAATCTCTGCCCTTCGGCAATGCTCTTCGTGCGCTGCAAGGGCGGAATCAGTCACAACCCGGCCGAGTCGATCACGGTCGAAGATGCAGATGCGGCGGCCCGCGTGTTGCTTACGGCCGTCAAAAGGATTGTTGCGTGAACTTCCATCTCGAGCTTCTGCCGAAGCCGCATAACATCGTCCGCCAGATCATCAATAACGGCCTCAACGATTTCAACCGCAGCACCCTCATGCCGGATCTGAGGATCGAGGACCTGGCCGTTGTGATCCGCGAACTCGAATCCAAGACCATTGTCGGCGGCCTGTGGGCTCATACGGGCTGGGAATGGCTGACGATTGAGGCGATCTTCGTACCCGAGAGTCTTCGCAGGCAGGGCATCGCGCAAAACCTCGTCGCCCTTGCGGAAGAGGAAGCGGTCAGTCGCGGCTGCCATTCGGCGTGGCTCGACACGCTCAATCCGGAGGCGATGCGCCTGTACGAACGGCTCGGCTATCAGCGCTTCGGTGAGCTGAAGGATTTTCCGAAAGGCGGAAGCCGGACGTTCCTGAGCAAGAGATTGATGGGCTCCGACGCAGCATGAGTGCTGTCGCCGACAACCCTTTGATCGAGATTCTCGATAAGGGAGATGAACAGCTTCACCGCATCATCCTCAACGGCATTCGCTCGTTCAACGAAAGGCTCTTCACCAATCAACCGCCTGGCCAGGACCTGACGATCGCGCTTCGCGATCCACGCACGGGCAAAGCAGTCGGCGGCCTTGTGAGCCGCATGTCAGGCGGATGGCTTGCCATCGAGATGATCTTCGTACCCGAGGAGTTTCGAGGCATGGGAGTGGCGACAAAACTGATCGCCATGGCGGAGAAGGAAGCCGTCAAGCGCGGTTGCCACTCGGCCTGGCTCGACACGGTGAGCGCCGAGGCCACGCGGCTTTACCAGCGCAATGGCTATGCGGTTTTTGGGGAGCTGAAGGATTATCCTGTCGGCTCCAGTCGTATGTTCCTGCAGAAGAGACTCGTGCCTTAAGCTGGCCATTCGTCGGACAGAATCGCCCAGCGTTCGTGATCGCGCCATTCGCCGTTGATCTTGAGATAGCGCGGCGAGAATCCTTCCTGCCGAAAACCGAGACGCTTCACCAAGGCGCGCGAGGGTTCGTTATCGGGCTGGATATTCGCCTCGATGCGATGCAAGCCGAGTTCCGTGAAAGCATGCGTGCTCACGAGGCCGACGGCCTCATTCATCAGGCCTCTGCCATTCATACCGGCAACACCGTAATAGCCCATATACGTGCTTTGAAAGAAGCCGCGCACGATCTCGCTCAAGTTGACGACGCCGACGATCCTGTTGCTCTCGCGTTCGCGCGCGATGAAACCCATGGATCGATCGCCGTCGCAGCGCGAGAGATAGCCCTGAAAGCTCGCGGCATCGCGGCATGGTGAAACCCACGGCTCGTGCAGCGCGATGCTCGCCAGGTTCGCTGCAACCAGTTCGGCCCCATCCGACGATTGGACTCTGCTAATCGTAACGCGAGGCAACATGCGATTCATCTCCGTTTCAGGAACCATGGCTTAAAGATCTCGTTGTCGTCGGTCTTCCCCAACGAAGGATTGGATCATGCGAGCTTTTATCATCCCTGCCATCGCTGTCGTGCTCGGCGCCGGTTTTCTCAGCTTCGCTCCGGACGCGCAAGCCCGTTTCAGCCCGCAGCGGATCGAAGCGCCATCCCTCGTCGATACCGTCGCCTGCGTGAACCGCAGGATGCGCACGATGCGCCCCAACGGCCGCGTCGTCTATCGCACGGTCCGCCGCTGCGGCGTGCCGGCCTGGCAGATCAGAGACCGCCGTTGCCGCATCGTTCAGGAGCGCGTCTATCGTGCGAACGGCAGCGTGGTGGTGCGCAACGTGCGCCGCTGCCGCTAAACTGCAGACATCCGGTATGGCTGGGGCTCGGATCATATCCGAGCCCTTTCTTATTCGAGATCCCCGATGGCACTCTCGACTGCCTCCACCACGGCGCCGGAGCGCACGAGGTCGAGAGCCTGGCGCATCTCGGTGGCGTACCAGCGGTCGCCGTCGAGCGCGGGCGGGATCACCGCGCGGATGGCTTCGATGGCAGCGCGTGAGCCCTTGCCGAGCGGATAATCCTTGGCGAGCGGCTCGACGAGCGTGAGCGCCTGCGCCGCCATCAGCAATTCGCCCGCCACGATCTGCTCCACGTTCTCCACGATGGTGCGCGCCTTGCGCCCACACCAGGTAGAGTTCGACACGTGGTCTTCCGCATTGGATTTTCCGGGAATGGAATCGACGGAGCCCGGCGTCGCAAGCCCGCGATTTTCCATCACCAATGCCGACATGGAGCATTGCACGGTGGCAAAGCCCGTGTTCAGGCCGCGCTTGCCCGCGAGCAGGTTGCGCGGCAGGCCGTAGGACATGGTGGGATCGATCAAGCGTGCGAGGCGGCGCTCGGAGATCGCGCCGAGATCGGCCATGGCAATGGCGAGAAAGTCCATGGCCTGCGCCATGTACTGCCCGTGGAAGTGACCGCCCGAGATCGACACATAGCCGCCCTGCCCGTCATCGAAGATGAGCGGATTGTCGGTGGCGGAGTTCATCTCCGTGCCGACGACGCGCTCCACATATTCCAGCGCCTCGACGGCAGGGCCGTGAACCTGCGGCGTGCAGCGCAGCGAATAGACATCCTGCACGCGCGGCGCAGCAGGCGTGCCCGGCTGACGCGGTTCGTCCGGAAAGACGATGTCGCGTGCATCTTGCGAGCAGCGTTTTGAGCCTTCGAGAATGCGCAGAAGATTGCGCGCCACCCGCGCCTGGCCCGGATGCGGACGCGCCTTGTGAACGCGCGGATCGAAAGCGGCAAGCTCGCCGCGCATAGCCTCGAGCGACAGGCACATGGCGATGTCAGCATGCTTGAGGATGCGGCGTGCATCGCTCGTGGCGAGAGAGGCGAGCGCCAGCGAGGTGGTGGATCCGTTGATGAGCGCGGATGCATCCTTCGCGCCGAGATCGAAGTCGGGTTCGAAGCCCGCAGCCGCAATGGCTTCACGTGCCGGCATCACGCGACCCTGATAGATCATGTGCGCTTCCGCAAAGCCGCAGACCGCGCCGGCCATGTGGGCGAGCGGTGCGAGATCGCCGGAGGCGCCGACGGAACCCTTTTGCGGGATCACGGGATGCAGGCCCGCATTGAGAAAGGCGAGCAGGCGCTCGACCAATTCCACGCGAGGGCCGGAATAGTTCGACGCGAAGGCGTTGGCGCGCAACAGCATCATGGCGCGCGTCACATCTTCCGCGAAAGGCTCGCCAATTCCGGTGGCATGGGCATAGACAGTCTTCTGCTGATAGGCCGCCATGTCGGCGATCAGAACGCGCTGATCCTTGAACAGACCGACGCCGGTATTGAAGGCATACATGAGCGGCGCGTCGTCATGCATCCAGGTGAGGTCGATATAGGCGCGGGTCGCCGCGATCCGCTCGCGCGCCTCGGATGCCAGCTCGGCTTGCGCGAAGCGCCCCTTGGCATCGGGCCGCGCCACGCTGATCACATCCTGAATCTGGAGCGTCGCTCCGTCGAGCTTGACCGTCATCGCTGTTCCTCACGTTTCCCTAAAGGGATAATGGGGCAGCCTCAAACGCGCAACAGCCGCCCCGAGGTGCCTCGGAGCGGCTGTTGCAGGAAATGGAAACGATACGCCTTAGTCGCGGCCGAGACGCTTGGTGGTCTGCGGGTCGAACAGGTGGACGTTCGCCGGGTCGATGGAGAGCGTGAGCTTGCGGGTATCGGCCGCAATCTGGCCCGTGGAGGCCTGAACCACGAATTCCGTGCCCGCCACCTTGCCGTGGAAGAGCTGGGTCGCGCCGAGTTCCTCGACGAAATCCACATCCATGGCAATGCTGCTGGAGCCAGCGCCGCCGCCCGCCTGAACGTCCTCGGGACGTAAGCCCACTTCAATGGCAGAGCCGGGGGTGAGGCCGTCGCGCATGTCCGTGACGGCAATGGTCTGACCGCCCACCGAAACGCGGCCGGGGCCTTCCACCTTGCCGGGCAGGATGTTCATGGGCGGGGAGCCGATGAAGGTGGCCACGAAGCGGGTCTCGGGACGGCGATAGACCTCGGACGGAGTGCCGACCTGCTCGATCTGGCCGCCGGACATCACGACGAGCTTGTCGGAAAGCGTCATGGCTTCGACCTGATCGTGCGTCACATAGACCGAGGTCACGCCGAGAGCCTTCTGCAGGCGCTTGATCTCCACGCGCATCTGCACGCGCAGCTTGGCGTCGAGGTTGGAGAGCGGCTCGTCGAACAGGAACACCTGGGGCTTGCGCACGATGGCGCGGCCCATGGCGACGCGCTGACGCTGGCCGCCCGAGAGAGCGCGCGGCTTACGGTCAAGGAAGGGCTCGATGGCGAGGATGCGGGCTGCTTCCTTCACGCGCTTGTCTATCTCGTCCTTCGGCGTCTTACGGTTCTTCAGGCCGTAGGCCATGTTGTCGTAAACGCTCATATGCGGATAGAGCGCGTAGTTCTGGAACACCATCGCGATGTCGCGATCGGCGGGCTCCACCTGGTTCACGACGCGGTCGCCGATCTTGATGTCGCCGCCGGAGATCGTCTCCAGGCCGGCGATCATGCGAAGAAGCGTGGACTTGCCGCAGCCCGACGGGCCGACGAGCACACAGAAAGAGCCATCCTCGATGCCGAGCGACACGCCTTTCACGGCCTCCACATTGCCCGCATAGATCTTGCGAACGGTGTCGAGCGTTACCCCTGCCATAGTTTCATTCCTTTTCCCGTCAGCCGGTCCTCATGAAGGGCGCCAGGCTGAAAAATTCCGATAATTCTTGTGAGCCTCTCCCACGGATGCGGGAGAGGCGATGCGCGAGAGACGCGCTACTTTTCCGTCTCGACGAGGCCCTTCACGAAGAGCCGCTGCATGAAGATCACCACCAGAACCGGCGGCACCATCGCGAGCACGGCCGTCGTCATGGCGATCTGCCACTCGGTCAGCGCGTCCGTCGTCGTGATCATCTTCTTGATGCCGATGACGATGGTCTGCATGGAGCTCTTCGTCGTGATCAGCAGCGGCCAGAGATACTGGTTCCAGCCGTAGATGAACTGGATCACGAAAAGCGCCGCGATCGTCGTCATGGAGAGCGGGAGCAGCGTGTCCTTGAAGAAGCGGAACGCGCCCGCGCCGTCGATCTTGGAGGCCTCCAGCAGCTCGTCCGGAACCGTCATGAAGAACTGACGGAAGAGCAGCGTGCCGGTGGCCGATGCGATCAGCGGCATGATGAGGCCCGTATAGGTATCGAGCAGACCGAGATCGGCGACGATCTTGTAGGTCGGATAGATACGCACTTCGACGGGCAGCATCAGCGTGATGAAGATCACCCAGAACGCCGTCTTGCGGAACGGGAACTTGAAGTACACCACCGCATAGGCCGACAGGATCGAGATCAGGATCTTACCGAAGGCGATGCCGAGCGCCATGATCATGGAATTCATCATCATCATGGACACGGGCTCGCGAGCGAGCTTGCCGCCGTAGAACAGGGCGCGCGTGTAGTTCTCGGGAGCCTGATCGCCCGGGGTCAACGGCATGTTGCCGTTGATGATGGTGGCGGTGTCGAAGGTCGACGCCATGATGGCCAGATAGACCGGGAAGGCCACGATGATGACGCCGATGACCAGCGTCAAATAGGCCATGAAGTCTCTAAAGGGACGATTCTCGACCATCAGTACTGCACCTTGCGTTCGACATAGCGGAACTGGATGGCCGTGAGCGAGATCACGATGACCATGAGGACCACCGATTGCGCGGCCGAGAGGCCGAGATCGCCGCCGGAGCGTCCATCCGCGTAAACCTTATAGACGAGAGTCGTCGTCGTACCGGCGGGGCCGCCGCCCGTCACGGCATCGATGATGCCGAACGTCTCGAAGAACACGTAAACGATGGTGACGACGAGAAGGAAGAAGGTGGTGGGCGACAACAGCGGGAAGATGATCGTCCAGAAGCGGCGCAAGGGACCTGCGCCGTCGATGGCGCCGGCTTCGATCACGCTCTTCGGAATCGCCTGCAGACCCGCGAGGAAGAAGAGGAAGTTGTAGCTGATATGCTTCCACGTGGCGGAGAACACGAGCAGGATCATGGCATCCGTGCCGTCAAGCATCGGGTTCCAGTTGAAACCCATGACGTTGAGCGGACGGCCGAGCGTGCCGAGCGTCGGGTGGAACATGAACATCCACAACACGCCGGCGATGGCGGGAGCCACCGCATAAGGCCAAATCAACAGGGTCTTGAAGCCATGAGCCAGTCGAATGCTCTTGTCGGCCTGGGTGGCGAGAAGAAGCGCGATGGACATTGAGAAGAAAGCCACCAGCGTCGAGAAGATCACGGTCGTGATCATCGCCCGGTAATATTCGGGCTGCTCGAACAGCGCGATGTAATTCTCGAAGCCGACGAATTCGGAGGCGAGGCCGAAGGCGTCTTCCCGCAGGAAGGATTGCCAGATGGCCTGGGAAGCCGGCAGATAGAAGAAAATGACGGTGATCGCCATCTGCGGAAGGATCAGCAGAAGAGGCAGCGTCCACCCTGAAAAGTGAGCTCGTTTTTCCATCGCGTTAACGCTTGTCCGGTGATGGGCAGATGACGGCATCAACCGGTCTGCAAGGTTATCTTATAAGATCATCCCGGACAGCTTGCGGGCTGCCCGGGATGAAAAGTTCTTACTCAGTCAGGTTTAGCGAACGGTGCGCTCGAACTGACGGAGGATCTGGTTGCTGCGCGACACGCCAGCGTCCAGAGCGTCCTTGGCGGACTTCTGACCGGCGAGAGCAGCCTCGATCTCTTCCGAGATCACGTCACGGATCTGAACCATGTTGCCGAAGCGCAGACCGCGGGAGTTCTCGGTCGGCTCCTTGTTGGTCAGCTCGATCAGAGCCGTCTGGAGAGCGGGGTTCTTCTCATAGAAGCCCGATGCCTTGGTCTTCTCGTAAGCAGCCTTCGTGATCGGGAGGTAGCCCGATTCCTGGTGCAGCTTGGCCTGACGGTCGGTGTCCGAGAGGAAGGTGAAGAACTTGGCAATGCCCTTGTACTCGTCAGCCTTCTTGCCGCCCATGACCCACAGCGAAGCGCCGCCGATGATGGAGTTCTGCGGAGCGCCAGCCACATCCGGGTAATACGGCATCGGGGCATTGGCCCAATCGAACTTCGCGTTGGCCTTCACGTTGCCGTAGAAGCCCGACGAGGTGAGGAAGATCGCGCATTCGCCAGAGGTGAAGCGGCCCTCGGACTTCGAGTCGCGGCCCGAATAGTCGTAGGTCTTGTCCTTCTGCAGATCGACGAGGTTCTGCAGGTGCTTCACGTGGAACGGCGAGTTGAACTTCATCTCCGTGTCGAAGCCGTCGAGACCGTTGGCCTTCGTGGCCATCGGCACGTTGTGCCAGGCGGAGAGCTGCTCGACATTCGCCCAGGAAGCCCAGGCATTCGAGAAGCCGCAGGTGTCGTGGCCGGCAGCCTTCAGCTTCTTGGCGGCGGCGAACACGTCAGGCCAGGTCTTCGGGATCTCGTTGACGCCAGCCTTCTTCAGCTCGTCCTTGTTGACCCACATGACCATCGAGGAGGAGTTGAAGGGGAAGGACAGCATCTCGCCCTTGGCGGTCGAGTAATAACCGGTGATGGCGGGCAGGTAAGCCTTCGGATCGAACTTCTCGCCGGCTTCCTTCATCATCTCGGCGACAGGCTTCACAGCGCCCTTCGCGCCCATCATGGTCGCGGTGCCGACTTCGAAGACCTGGAGAATGTGGGGGGCGTTGCCCGCGCGGAACGCGGCGATGCCGGCGTTCAGGGTGTCGGCGTACTGGCCCTTATAGCTGACGACGACCTTGTAGTCTTTCTGCGAGTTGTTGAACTCTTCGGCGAGGCGGTTCACCACGTCGTTGTTGGCGCCCGTCATGGCGTGCCACCAGTGGAGTTCCGTCTGAGCGAAGGCGGACGTGCTCGACACGAGGCCAAGGGCCAGGGCGCCGAGGAAGGACTTCTTCATCATAGTCTTGTCTCTCCCAATCATCCCCTCAGGGACGTTCTTGTCGTTCATCATGCCGGCACGAAAGCCGGATGACGTTTTAATGACACATCCATGACAATCATAGCCGGCTCCAAAATGGAAGCCCTTTTCCTTGAAAAGACTTAACAACTGGGGACGGGAAGAGGGCAAAATTGCCCTTCGTTGAGGGAGTATCCCAGGGGAAGAGGCGCAAGGCTCACGCAAGCTTGATGCCCGATTCCGGGCGGGTCAGGCATCCCAGGCGCTCAGGAGCGAACAGAATCGCCCGCGGCGTATAGTTCGAAAGTCGTAGAAGAGGGACACGCTGCCCAATCCGATGCGGACGAGCGGGTCAGCCTCGCTCGCCACAATGCCGCAGCGCACAAACCACGAATGTCGATCAGATGACGTTGCGCTCGAGCAGCGGGCGGTTCGCCAGCACGCGCTCGTAACCGAGCTCGGACAGGTCGAGCGTGCGGTATCCGCCATGCACGATCAACTCCGAGAGCGCGCGACCGACGGCGGGCGCCTGTTGCAGGCCGTGTCCCGAGAAGCCGTTGCAGAGATAAAAATTCTCGATCACGTCCGTCTTGCCGATGATCGCGTTGTGATCGAGCAGGCTCATGTCATAAGGGCCCGACCAGGCGCGGCCCGGCTTGATCGCCTCGAAGGCTGGAATGCGCGTCGCGAGCGACGGCCAGATGAATTCCTCGAAGAAGGAATAGTCGATTTCCTGGCTCGCCGGATCATCGTCATGCCAATCGAGATCCATATCCGCCTCCGGCGACGCGCCGCAGATGAAATGCCCCTCGCCTTCCGGACGCACGTAAGCACCCGACGTGTCGATGAGCAGCGGCAGGTTCTCAACCGGCTCCTTGCAGGAGAAGGTGAACACGTAGCGGCGTTTCGCCTGCACGGGAATCTTGATGCCCGCCATCTCGGCAATCGCACGTCCGCCCGAGCCCGCGCAGTTGATGAGCGTGCCGCAGGCGATGCGCGTGCCGTCCTTCAAGCGCACGGCGACGACGCGATTGCCTTCGCGCTCGATCTCCGCGACCTCGCCCTTCACGTAGTCCGCGCCGAGCGAACGCGCTTTCTTGCGGAACGCCTGCAACAGGCCCCAACCGTCGAACCAACCCTCGCCCGAACGGCCCCAGGTGCCGGCAGCGAGGTCTTCCACGTTGAGCCAGGGGAAACGCTGTTTCAGCTCATCCGGCTTGAGGAAAAGAATGTCCGCGCCTTCCGCTGCCTGCAGCGCCTGGTTCTCTCGCAGGATCTGTTCGCCGGCTTCCGTCGCACAATAGAGATAGCCGCCTTCCTTCAATCCGAGCTCCGGCTTGTCGCCGTCGACGGTGAGGTAATTGGCGATGTTGCGCAGGAAGTGGATGCCATGCAGCGAGATGCGAATGTTCACCGCGCTCGAATATTGCTGACGGATCGAGGCTGCCGACAGCGCCGACGCGGAGAGCTGATAGGTGTGATCCTTCTCGATGACGACGACGCGCCCCTTGAAGCCGGAATCGGCGAGGAGATGATAGGCGGTGGAGGAGCCCATGACGGCGCCGCCCACGATCACGACATCGGCAATCTGAGAAGAAATGGTCATCGTTCGAATTTCGTTGAGAGAATGATGGAGGATTGCGTGCGCTCCACGCCCTCCAGCGCGCCGATCTTGTCGATGGCCGCGTCGAGCGTTGGAACGTCTTGAGCCTCTACCACCGCCAGAAGATCAAAGACACCGGCAACGGAATGAAGCGCGCGCAACTCTGGCATGCGCTGCAGCGCGGTGGCAACGGCGGCAGACGCTTTCGGCGCTACGACGATCGTCACATGCGCGCGCACCATGCGGCGGCTCACCTCCTCCGCGAGCCTGAGCGTATAGCCGACGATGACGCCTCGCCGCTCCAGGCTCTCCACCCGCGCCTGCACGGTGGTGCGGGAGAGTTTCAGGCGCCGGGCGGCCTCCGCATGGCCGATGCGGGCATTCTCCCGCAGGAGGGCGATCAGGGCGCGGTCGGTTTCGTCGAGCATCAGATTGACCAGTCTTGACGGCAATATGCCGAAAACTACTCGGCTTTCCGTCAGCTTGTCTATGGCGCTTTGCAGGGCTTTGCCTATTTTTGGCCTCCATACAGGGAGGTTCCAAAGCCATGAAGTCCATTCTCGTCATCGGCGCCGGCAAAATCGGCTCCACCATCGTCGACATGCTCAACGACACCGGCGACTACACCGTCACCGTGGCCGATTCTTCCGCCGAGGCCCTTGCTGCTGCCGGCAAGAACGGCATCAAGACGGTCCAGCTCGACTTCAGCGACGCGGTCGCCCTGCAGAACGCCCTCAAGGGCCATTACGCCGTGCTCAGCGCAGCGCCCTATCACCTGACCGGCCATGTGGCCCAGGCGGCGCGCCTCGCCGACGTGAACTATTTCGACCTCACTGAGGACGTCGCCACCACCCGCATGGTGAAGGAACTCTCGGAAGGCGCGACCACCGCCTTCATCCCGCAATGCGGTCTCGCCCCCGGCTTCATCTCCATCGTGGCGCATGACATCGCGAGCCGTTTCGACAAGCTCGACACCGTGCGCTTGCGCGTCGGCGCGCTGCCGCAGTACCCGTCGAACGCTCTGTCCTACAACCTCACCTGGAGCACGGACGGCGTCATCAACGAGTATATCGAGCGCTGCGAGGCCGTGGTCGACGGCAAGCTGCGCGAAGTGCCCGCCATGGAAGAGCTGGAAGAGTTCTCCCTCGACGGCACGCGCTATGAAGCATTCAACACCTCGGGCGGCCTCGGCACGCTCTGCGAGACGCTCGACGGCAAGGTGCGCAACCTCAACTACAAGACCATCCGTTATCCGGGCCACTGCGCCCTGATGCGCGTGCTCCTCAACGACCTCGGCTTGCGCAACCGCCGCGAGGTCCTGAAGGACATTTTGGAGAACGCCGTTCCTGCCACCATGCAGGACATGGTCATCGTCTTCGTGACCGTGACCGGCGAGCGCGACGGCCGCTACGTGCAGGAAACCTATGCCCGCTCCATCTACGGCCAGAAGGTCGGCGGCACCCAGCGCACCGCGATCCAGGTGACCACCGCTGCCGGCATCTGCGCCATGCTCGACCTGCTGGTCGAGGGCAAGCTGCCAGCTAAGGGTTTCGTCCGCCAGGAGGAGATCGGTCTCGACGCCTTCCTCGCCAACCGCTTCGGCCGCGTCTATGCGGGCGTGCGCCTGGACGAGGCCGACGAACCGGCCGTGAAGAACATCCGCCTCGACGCGGTTGCCTGACACCTTGAGCATGACGATTCGGAACAGGCTTTCAGTCCTCGCGGCTGAGAGCCCCACCGGCTTCGTTCCGAAATCGCATGACCCTATTCGGGAAAAGAAGTTCCCACCTTTCCCGAACTTGCTTTAAGACGGTGGCCGTAAAGGCCGCCGTCGTCTCGTTTTAGAACACCACGAAGGTGGCGGGCTCTTTAGAAGAGCCGATGCCCCGTTTTTCTGGGAGAATGACCATGTCCGCCCTGCATTCCGTTTCGACCTCCTCCGCCGGCGTGGCGGAAGAAGCCCGCGCCATTCTCGCCCGTCTCGGCGTGCCGGACAGCGCTTTCGCCCCCACGGGCCGCCCCGCCACCTCCCCGATCACGGGCGAAGTGATCGCCCATGTGCGTGAGACGACGCCGGACGAGGCCAAGGCCGCCATCGGCCGGGCTGATGGCGCCTTCAAGGCCTGGCGCAAGATCCCCGCGCCGAAGCGCGGCGAGTTCATCCGCCTGCTCGGCGAGGAGCTGCGCGTCGCCAAGGACGATCTCGGCCGTCTCGTGACGCTGGAAGCCGGCAAGATCGTTTCCGAAGGCCTCGGCGAAGTTCAGGAAATGATCGACATCTGCGATTTCGCGGTCGGTCTCTCCCGCCAGCTCTACGGCCTCACCATCACCACCGAGCGCGCAGATCACCGCATGATGGAAACCTGGCACCCGCTGGGCGTCTGCGGCGTGATCTCTGCCTTCAACTTCCCCGTGGCCGTGTGGTCGTGGAATGCGGCGCTCGCGCTGATCTGCGGTGACTCGGTCGTGTGGAAGCCTTCCGAGAAGACTCTGCTCACGGCGCTCGCCACGCACGCCATTGCGCAGCGCGCAGCCAAGCGCTTCGGCGGCGTGCCGGATGGCCTGCTCGAGCTTCTCCTCGGCGGCCGTGAGATCGGCGAGATCCTCGTGGAGGATCACCGCGTGCCGGTTCTCTCCGCCACCGGCTCCACCGCCATGGGCCGTCAGGTCGGCCCGAAGCTTGCTCAGCGCTTCGCTCGTGCGATCCTCGAACTCGGCGGCAACAACGCCGCCATCGTCGCGCCTTCCGCCGATCTCGATCTCGCGCTTCGCGGCATCGCTTTCGCTGCGATGGGCACTGCCGGTCAGCGCTGCACCACGCTTCGCCGTCTCTTCGTGCATGACAGCGTGTACGATCAGCTCGTTCCGCGTCTCGCCAAGGTCTATGGCAGTGTGAAGATCGGCGATCCGCGCGCCGAAGGCACGCTCGTCGGCCCGCTGATCGACAAGGCTGCTTTCGAGGGCATGGAGCGCGCACTCGATGAGGCCCGCAATGCGGGCGGCAAGGTGCATGGCGGCGGCCGCTACACGGATGTGGCGGGCGAAGGCTTCTATGCCCGCCCCGCTCTCGTGGAGATGCCGAAGCAGACTGGCCCTGTGACGCGCGAGACTTTCGCTCCGATCCTCTACGTGATGCGTTACTCGAACTTCGATGAAGTGATCGAGCTGCACAACGCAGTCGGTGCTGGCCTCTCCTCCTCGATCTTCACGCTCAACGTGCGTGAGGCCGAAGCCTTCATCTCGGCAACGGGTTCGGATTGCGGCATCGCCAACGTCAATATCGGCCCCTCGGGCGCCGAGATCGGCGGCGCGTTCGGCGGCGAGAAGGAAACGGGCGGCGGACGCGAATCCGGCTCCGATTCCTGGAAGGCCTACATGCGCCGCGCCACGAACACGATCAATTACGGCAACACGCTTCCGCTCGCTCAGGGTGTGAAGTTCGACGTGGACGCCTGATCCGTCTAAGACCATCCAACGGAGGGCAGCGATGCCCTCCGTTTTCATATTCAGCTTCTCTTACATCGCGAGCCTTCCATGACAGCGACCTCCCGCACCGGCGGCCAGATTCTTGTCGATCAACTTCTTGTTCATGGAGTCGATCACATCTTCTGCGTACCGGGCGAGAGTTATCTCGCGGCCCTGGACGCGCTCCATGATGCGAGCATCAACGTCACGATCTGCCGCCAGGAAGGCGGCGCGGCGATGATGGCGGAAGCCTACGGCAAGCTCACGGGCCGCCCCGGTATCTGCTTCGTCACCCGCGGTCCGGGCGCGACGAACGCCTCCCCCGGCATTCATATTGCCAAGCAAGATTCGACGCCGATGATCCTGTTCGTCGGCCAGATCGAGCGCGGCATGCGCGAGCGTGAAGCCTTCCAGGAACTCGACTATCGCGCTGCCTTCGGCCCGCTCGCCAAATGGGCGACGGAAGTGGACGATCCGGCACGCTTCCCCGAAATCATTTCCCGCGCCTTCCATGTGGCAACCTCGGGCCGCCCCGGCCCTGTCGTGATCGCCCTGCCGGAAGACGTGCTCACCGAGATGGCCGCTGTCGCCGACGCGCCGCGTTATCAGGTGATCGAGTCCCATCCCTCGCCCGCGCAGATGGCCGACCTGCAAAAGCTGCTCCACGGCGCGAAGAAGCCCGTCGCCCTTCTCGGTGGCAGCCGCTGGTCGGAGGAAGCCGTGCAGAACTTCGTGCGCTTTGCCGAGCGTTTCGAGCTGCCCGTCGCCTGCACCTTCCGCCGCCAGATGCTCTTTCCCGCCGATCACGCTTCTTACATCGGCGATCTCGGCCTCGGCGTGAACCCGAAGCTTCTCGCGCGCATCAAGGAAGCCGATCTCGTCCTGCTCGTGGGCGGTCGTCTCTCCGAAGTGCCGAGCCAGGCCTACACGCTGCTCGACATTCCGGCGCCGCAGCAAAAGCTCGTTCACATCCATCCGGATTCGAGCGAACTCGGCCGCGTCTATTCTCCGCATCTCGCGATCAACGCTTCGCCCGTCGCCTTCACGGCAGCGCTGGAAGGCCTGCATCCGCCCGCATCGCTTTCCTGGTCTGAGAGCACCAGGACTTCGCATGCGGATTACCTGAACTGGAGCAATCCGGCGCAGATCCGCATTCCCGGCAACCTGCAGATGGGCGAAGTGATGGCGCATCTGCGCGAGGTGATGCCGTCCGATACGATCTATTGCAACGGCGCGGGCAACTTCGCCACCTGGGTGCATCGCTTCTGGCCGTTCAAGCATTTCGGCACGCAGCTTGCGCCCACTTCCGGCTCCATGGGCTACGGCGTTCCCGCCGCTGTCGGTGCAAAGCGCGTGCAGCCCGACAGCACGGTGGTGGTGTTTGCCGGCGACGGCGATTTCCTCATGAACGGCCAGGAATTCGCAACCGCCGTGCAATACGATCTGCCGATCCTCGTGGTGCTTCTCGACAACGGCATGTACGGCACGATCCGCATGCATCAGGAGCGCGAATATCCGGGCCGCGTCTCGGCCACCGAGCTGAAGAATCCCGACTTCGCCGCCTACGCCAAGGCCTTCGGCGGCTATGGCGAGCGCGTGGAGCGCACGGAAGATTTCCCGGCCGCTCTCCAGCGCGCGCTGACCTCAAGCAAGCCCGCGATCCTGCATTGCCTGCTCGACCCCGAGGCGATCACGCCCTCGATGTCGCTCTCCGCAATCCGCGACAAGGCGTTTGAGAGCAAGAAGTAAGGCGAACGCTTACTGACAAACACGTCATCCCGGGGCTGCGCAGCAGAACCCGGGATCGCAAGACGAGAATAGCGCTTTATCCTGATAACGATCCCGGATCTTCGCTACGCTGCGTCCGGGATGACGATGGGCGGATTAAGCCGCAGCGAAAGCCTCGCTCGCAGGCTTCACCCTGAGAATGGCATTGCCTGCGTCAAACCCATCGAGCAGCGCATTATGGTGCTCCACGATCTGCTCGACCGTCAGCGTTTGTGTATCGCAAGTCGTATGCGCATCGCCAACGAGTGTCACGTCATAGCCGAGGCTGACCGCACGGCGGCAGGTGGTGTCGATGCACCACTGCGTCATGAGCCCGCCGACGACGAGGTGACGAATACCACGCGTGGAGAGAACATCCTGCAGCTTCGTCTCGTAGAATGAATCGCAGGCCGTTTTGTTGACGACGACATCCTCGTCAGTTCGGCCAAGATCGGAGCAGATTTCCCATCCGGCCATGCCTTTCGCCAGACGATGCCCCACCTCTCCGTCGTGTTGGACGAAGATGATGGGAAGGCCCTGAACTCTGGCCTCCCTCACCAATCCAGCAATGCGGCTGCGCACCTCATCGAAAAGCTGTCTGACAGCAGGACGTTCCGATCCCTTTTCAGGAAGGATGCCGTCCTGCACGTCGATGATGACGAGAGCTTTCGTCATCGTCCTTTAAGCTGCCTTGGCTTCGTCGAGGTGCTTTGCCACGAGCGAACGCAGCGAACGCAGATCCTTCACGAAGGAACGGATGCCCTCGGAGAGCTTTTCGGTCGCCATCGCATCTTCGTTCATGGCGAAGCGGAAGCTCTTCTCGTCCATGCGCGGCAGCGGCGCGATCTTCTGCACATCATCAGCCGAGAGCTTGCGGGGCAGATCGCCTTGCGCATTCGCCAGCTCGTCGAGAAGTGCAGGCGAGATGGTGAGACGGTCGCAGCCGGCGAGCGCTTCGATCTCGCCGATATTGCGGAAGGACGCGCCCATCACCACAGTCTTGATGCCTTGAGCCTTGTACGAGGCGTAGATGTTGCGCACCGAAATCACGCCCGGATCGGTCTCGCCGGTGTAGGGACCGCCGCTAGCCTTAACGTGCCAGTCGAGGATGCGGCCCACGAAGGGCGAGATGAGGAACACGCCCGCTTCCGCGCAGGCCTGCGCCTGGGCTTGCGCGAAGAGCAGCGTGAGATTGCAATCGATGCCTTCCTTCTGGAGAACTTCTGCTGCGCGGATGCCCTCCCAGGTGGAGGCGATCTTGATCAGGATGCGGTCGCGCCCGATGCCGCGCTCCTCATAAGCCTTGATGATGGCGCGCGCCTTGGCGACCGTCGCTTCCGTGTCGAAGGACAAGTCCGCGTCCACTTCCGTCGAGACGCGGCCCGGCACGATGCCTGCGAGTTCCGCGCCGAAGGCCACAGCCAGACGGTCGCAGATCGCGGCCACGACGCCCTCGCCGGAACCGCTCTGCTTGCGGCCCCAGGCCAGCGCCTCCTCGACGATATGGCCATAGGCCGGTGTCTCGACTGCTTTCAGCAGCAGGGTCGGGTTGGTGGTGCAGTCCTGAGGCTTCAGGCGGCGCACCGCGTCGAGGTCGCCGGTATCGGCGACGACCACCGTCATGGCGCGCAATTGGTCGAGCTTGGAGGGCATGGAGGGCTCCATAAGGGTTCTTGGGGGTTCGTTTGCGCCAGACTTAAGGGTTTAAGCGCCCTGAGTGAAGGGAAAATGCGTCACATGAAGAGGCTGCGGTTCGCCTTCACCCTGTCCAGCATGAAGGCATGGACCTCGGCGATGCGGTGAAGGTTGCGCACCTCCGCGTGGGTGACGATCCAATAGGTGCGGGTAAACGCGATCTCCGGCAGCACTACCTTCAGCTCGGGATAAAGCCGGGCCGCGTAATCGTGCAGGATGCCGATGCCGACCCCTGCCCTCACGGCCTCCATCTGCGCCACCACGCTGGCGCATTCAAAACGTCGGGGGCCGTATTTTTCGAGGCCGGAGAAATATTCGAGAGCGGGGCTGTAGATGAGGTCCGCCACATAGGTGACGAGCATCCGGCCCGCGAGATCCTCAGGCGTTTGAGGGATTCCATGCCGCTCAATGTAATCGTCCGAGGCATACATCCGCAGGCGATAATCGGTGAGCTTGCGCGACACGAGCCTCCCCTCCGTCGGCTGCTCGACGGTCACCGCGATGTCGGCCTCGCGCTTCGAGAGCGAGAAGGTGCGCGGCAGGGCCACGAGCTGGATCGTGAGATCCGGGTGCTGCTCGGCGAGCGTGCCCAGCTCCGCCGCGAGGAAATAGGTGCCAAGTCCGTCCGGCGCGCCCACGCGTACGGTACCGGACAGAGCCAGATCCGAACCTCCCACCTCACTCGCCACCGCCAACGCCTGGCTTTCCATGCTCTCGGCCTTGGCCAGCAAGCGTTCGCCTTGTTCGGTGAGGGTGTAGCCTTGAGGCTTTCGCTCGAAGAGCTTGGCCTGCAGCGCCTTCTCAAGGGACGAGATGCGGCGGGAAACCGTGGTATGATCCGCCTCCAGGCGGCGGGCAGCGACCGTAAGGCGGCCGGCCCTTGCCACGGCGAGGAAAAAGCGGAGATCGTCCCAATCGAAAGCGCTCATGCGCGAGCTTTAGCATATTGGGATTTTTGCACAACGCGGCTTCATCTTCGCCCATAGTCGTGCAGTTTCGACAATGCTAGAACAGGGCACCTAAAATCAGGAGAGAAACGCCATGCGCGAAGTCGGACATTTCATCGGCGGCAAGCAGGTCCCCGGCAAGTCGGGCCGTACCACCGAATTCTTCCAGCCCATGACCGGAGAAGTGATCGGCCGCGTCGCGTTGGCTTCCAAGGACGAGCTGCGCCAGGCGGTCGAGAACGCCAAGGCCGCCCAGATCGGCTGGGCCGCCACCAACCCGCAGCGCCGCGCCCGCGTCATGATGAAGTTCCTCGAACTCATCGCCAAGGAAACCGATTCGCTGGCCGAGCTGCTCGCCCGCGAGCACGGCAAGACCATTCCCGATGCCAAGGGCGACATCCAGCGCGGCGTCGAGGTGGTGGAATTCGCCTGCGGCATCCCTCATCTTCTGAAGGGCGAGTTCACGGAAGGCGCCGGCCCCGGCATCGACATGTATTCGATCCGCCAGCCGCTCGGCGTCGTGGCCGGCATCACGCCGTTCAACTTCCCGGCCATGATCCCGATGTGGAAGTTCGCGCCCGCCATCGCCTGCGGCAACGCCTTCATCCTGAAGCCTTCCGAGCGCGATCCGGGCGTGCCGATGCGTCTTGCCGAATTGATGATCGAGGCAGGTCTGCCCGCAGGCGTTCTCAACGTGGTCAACGGCGACAAGGAAGTGGTGGACGCGATCCTCGACGATCCGGACATCAAGGCCGTGGGCTTCGTCGGCTCCTCGCCGATCGCGCAATACGTCTATTCCCGCGCTACCGCCAACGGCAAGCGTGCGCATTGCTTCGGCGGCGCGAAGAACCACATGATCATCATGCCCGATGCCGATCTCGACCAGGCCGCCGACGCCCTCATCGGCGCAGGCTACGGCTCGGCGGGCGAGCGCTGCATGGCCGTCTCCGTCGCGGTGCCGGTCGGCAAGGCAACGGCTGACGCGCTGATGGACAAGCTGATCCCGCGCGTGGAAAGCCTGAAGGTCGGCCCGTCCACCGATCCGTCCGCCGATTTCGGCCCGATGGTCACGAAGGCGCATATGGAGAAGGTGCGCGGCTACGTCGATCTCGGCGTGAAGGAAGGCGCGAAGCTCGTGGTCGACGGCCGTAACTTCAAGATGCAGGGCTACGAGAACGGCTTCTACATGGGCGGCTGCCTCTTCGACGAGGTGACCTCCGACATGCGCATCTACAAGGAAGAAATCTTCGGCCCCGTGCTGTCGGTCGTTCGCGCCAAGAACTACGACGAGGCGCTGCGTCTTCCGTCCGATCACGAATACGGCAACGGCGTTGCGATCTACACCCGCGACGGCGACGCCGCCCGCGACTTCGCCTCGCGCGTGAATGTGGGCATGGTCGGCATCAACGTGCCGATCCCGGTTCCGCTCGCCTATTACACCTTCGGCGGCTGGAAGGCCTCCGGCTTCGGCGATCTCAACCAGCACGGCCCGGATGCGGTGCGCTTCTACACCAAGACGAAGACGGTCACCTCCCGCTGGCCGTCCGGCATCAAGGAAGGCGCGGAATTCTCCATTCCGACGATGAAGTAAGAATGATCATGATGGCCGGGACTTCGCTCCCGGCCATTTTTACATTAAAAAGCCATTCCTAACTCAGATGCAATCGTAAGGGGCACTCTATGAATGGCTACTTTCCTTTTCAGGAAGTACGCTTTAGCGACATAAAACATAAGCTTCCAAAAGAGAGCTGGGCCTATTCTCGAAACGAGAGAAACGCCGGAGAATTCGAGAACGAACGTGTTCTTTATCATGCGGGCGATTTGCATCTGAAGAACCTGAACCTCGATATTCCTTTGGCCTTCGAAGCCTCATCAAGCGATGAGGACGGTTCGGATTTCATCTTTCTAATCCTGGTCGATGGGCATCTGCGGGTCGATCACCATATCAGCAATCATGATACGGATGGCGCAACCGAGTTGTACGTTCTGGGTGACCTACAGGCTCGCAATATGGTCGTCGGAGGACAGACCATCTATGTGACTGGCGCCCTCCGAGTCGAAGAACTCTTTTGGGGCGACTATAATCATGGCGACCTCGTCGTCATGGAAGGGACATCCGCTCAAGTCCTCATGGATACGGATGGATATGTTGTGAAACTCAACGGCGAGGCCGAGGTGCGACAAAGGTTGAGCCAATGGGATGCGCATGGACGGTGGCAGAGCCTCGATCTTACGACCCTTAACGAGCTCTTTCCTGCCAATTGCGTCATTGAAGTGGATGACAGTCCAACCCTGAATCGCACACGAGTTTTAGAGCTTCTGGAAGCTGGACAGTCTGTCATCCTTCGGAACGGCTGATCTGCAGGTTCTCAATGGCCTTGGCCTGTCTCCTCCTTGCTCTAGATCGAAAGTCATGCTTGCCCGAAGGCCCTCGAGCGTGACGATAGCGCCATGACCCAGTTCTCTTTGACCGAAGACCAGATCGCAATCCGCGACATGGCCCTTGCCTTCGCCGCGGACAACCTCGCCCCCCATGCCCTCGAATGGGACGAGACAAAGCATTTTCCCGTGGATGTGCTGCGGGAGGCCGCTTCCCTCGGCATGGCCGGGATCTATACCCGCGACGATGTCGGCGGATCGGGCATGACGCGGCTCGATGCGGCGCTCATCTTCGAAGCGCTGGCCACCGGCTGCCCCGCCATCTCGGCATTCCTCTCCATTCACAACATGGTCGCGTGGATGATCGACCGTTACGGCTCGGAGGAGCAACGCCAGCGCTTCCTGCCGTCTCTCTGCACGATGGAGCTGATCGGCAGCTATTGCCTCACCGAGCCGGGCTCGGGTTCCGATGCGGCTGCGCTGAAAACCCGCGCGGTGCGCGACGGCGATCATTACATCGTCAACGGCGTGAAGCAGTTCATCTCGGGCGCGGGCACCTCCGATCTCTATGTCACGATGGTCCGCACGGGCGAGGACGGGCCTTCCGGCATCTCCACGCTGATCATCGACAAGAACATGAAGGGCGTGTCCTTCGGCGCGCAGGAAAAGAAGATGGGCTGGAACGCGCAGCCCACCGCCGCCGTGATCTTCGAGGACGTGCGCGTGCCTGTGGCGAACCGTCTCGCTGATGAAGGCATGGGCTTCAAGATCGCCATGTCGGGCCTCGACGGCGGACGCCTCAATATCGGCGCATGTTCGCTCGGCGGTGCGCAATCGGCGCTCGATAAAGCGCTGTCCTACGCGAATGACCGAAAGGCTTTCGGCAAGCGCATCGCCGATTTTCAGGCGCTGCAATTCAAGCTCGCCGACATGGCGACCGAACTCGAAGCGGCGCGCACCTTCCTGTGGCGCGCGGCCTCCGCGCTCGATGCGAAGGCGATGGATGCCACGAAGCTCTGCGCCATGGCCAAGCGCATGGCCACCGACACAGGCTTCGAGGTGGCGAATGCCGCGCTCCAGATTCATGGCGGTTATGGGTATCTTGCCGATTACGGCGTAGAGAAGATCGTGCGCGATTTGCGCGTGCATCAAATTCTTGAAGGCACCAACGAGATCATGCGCCTCATCGTGGCGCGCGATCTTGTCGGACGGGGGAACGTGAAGTGACTGACGTGGCAACTGCAACGGGACCGGCTCCTTACTGGAAGGCGGTCCTGTCCTTCCTTCTC
The DNA here is from genome assembly GCF_022808595.1 of Microvirga solisilvae. GTDB lineage: Bacteria > Pseudomonadota > Alphaproteobacteria > Rhizobiales > Beijerinckiaceae > Microvirga > Microvirga solisilvae. The sequence goes on along the minus strand of NZ_JAKUCN010000002.1, from coordinate 404,979 downwards.
GACCTTCTGACTGCCTTCATCGTCCTTGGCATGATCATCGCCAACCTGACGGACCAGACGACGGAGAACGGTTTTCAAATCAACGGATGGCCAGCGCTGTTGTTCTTCATCTGCCTGATCGCCTATTTCGTCATCGGCAATCACCTCGGTGGCACGATCTGGCGGCGCATTTTCGGTGTCCGTCCCATTCCCAAGGCATAGGATCGCATCATGACCAACATCGCCTTCATCGGCCTCGGCAACATGGGCGGCCCCATGGCCGCCAATCTCGTCAAGGCGGGACACGCCGTCACAGGTTTCGATCTCTCGGCTGCCTCCTGCGATCAGGCGCGCAACGACGGCGTGACCATCTCCGACTCCGCGACGGACGCGGTGCGTGAGGCGGATGTCGTGATCACTATGCTGCCCGCCGGCAAGCATGTGCTCTCGGTCTATGCCAATCTCGTCTCCTCAGTGAAGGAAGGCGCGCTGCTCATCGATTGCTCCACCATCGACGTGGAGAGCGCGCGCAAGGCCCATGACCTGGCGCGGGAGCGCAACCTGATGAGCCTCGACGCACCGGTCTCCGGCGGCGTCGGCGGCGCGAAGGGCGCAACGCTCACCTTCATGGCGGGCGGCGAGAAGGGCGCGTTCGATCGCGCTGAACCCATTCTCTCGAAGATGGGCAAGAAGGTCGTGCATTGCGGCGAGCCAGGCGCGGGCCAGGCGGCGAAGATCTGCAACAACATGATCCTCGGCATCTCGATGATCGGCGTGGCGGAAGCCTTCGTGCTCGGCGAAAAGCTCGGGCTCTCGCATCAGGCCCTGTTCGATGTGGCCTCCACCTCCTCGGGCCAGTGCTGGTCGCTCACCACCTATTGCCCGGTCCCCGGCCCGGTGCCGACCTCACCCGCCAACAACGACTACAAGCCGGGCTTCGCGGCGGCGCTGATGCTCAAGGACCTCAAGCTCGCCCAGGAAGCAGCGCTCGCCTCCGGCGCATCGACGCCGCTGGGTGCGGAAGCAGCTCAGCTCTATGCCCTCTTCAACGGCGCGGGACATGAGGGTGACGACTTCTCCGGCATTATCAACTTCCTGCGCGGGCAGACGGGGTGATTGATACCCGTCATGGCCGGGCTTGTACCGGCTACGCCATTCTGGAACCGCAAGCCTCATCCTGAGGAGGCGCGCAAGGCCGGTGACGACAAAAGTGAAGCAAAGCTTCGGCATGTGTTGCATTGCACCTACAGCTTTTACGCGACCGGTCCATTAGCGTAACCCGCCCCTGCCCGCTCAATCCCTGGTTGTTCGCCCGTATGGTCCGCTCCGCTCTTCCCACGGCCAATCTCTCCGCAGACGCCGCCGCCCTGCTGCGGCGCTTGGGATTCGCGATCCTTTTCTTCGCAATTCCCTTGGCCGCGCTCTTCACGCGTCGCGCCCTGGTGGTGATGGCTCCTCTGGCTGTGGGCCTCATCGTGCTGGCGGCCTTTCTCGACGGCATGGCCAGGGACCCTTGGCAGAAGGCGATCGGTGTCGTGACTTCCAGGGCCGGCATCGCCGGCCTCGTGCTGGTACTCTGGGCAGCCTTGTCACTGGTCTGGACGCCGTTCATGCCCCAGGCCTCGGAGCGCCTCTTCAACATCGTCGCCATGGGTCTGATGGCAATCGCAGGATATCTCGCCCTGCCGGAGCGGATGCGCTCGGCCAACCTTTATCTGCTGCCCGTGGGCGTGGGCCTCGCCGCCCTGATCGGCATTCCCATGCTCATCCGCGAAGGCGGCCATCTTGAGCCCGACGGCCTCGGCGTGGAGCGCGGCATCGTCCTGCTCGTTCTCCTGCTCTGGCCCGCCGTAACCTGGCTCCATTCCCGTGGACGCAACGTGGAGGCGGCGGCGCTTGCGCTGGCCGTGGGCCTGAGCGCTTTCCTGACAGCGAGCGTGCTGCCTCTCATCGGTCTTACAGTCGGCGCCGTGGCCTTCGTCCTCACCGCGACAAGCCCGAAAACCGGCAGCCGCCTCATCGGCCTTCTCATGGCCCTCCTGCTGGTGGCGGCTCCAGCCCTGCCTTTCCTGCTCAAGCCCCTCGCCAGCGAAATCCTGGGCTCTCCGTCCTCCCTCGTTGCCGGGCTCGATGCCTGGCAGGCGCTGATTCTCAAAGAACCCCTGCGCCTCGTGACCGGCCATGGGTTGGAGACCTCCTGGCGCGGACGTATGTTCGGCCTCGTGCCTGCAGCCGTGCCCTTCAGCATTCTGTTCGAGATCTGGTACGAGCTTGGCGTAGTCGGCGCCCTGTCCGCTGCGGCTTTGCTCTTCCAGGCGGCCTCCAGCGCGGGCGGAAGCCGGCCCATTCTGGGACCAGGCATCATGGCGGCCTTCGCCTCGGCCTTTGCACTCGGCGCCTGCGGCATCGGCACGGCCCAGGTCTGGTGGTTCACGTCGCTTGTCGTGCTGGTGCTGGTTTTCGTGGCGGTCGAGCGCGGCCAGTTTCGCACGAAGCGGCCCAAGGCGATCCTGCGCCGCCTGCGCTGAAGAGCAGCTATTCCGAGAGCGGCATTGACCGGACCACCCCGCATCTGGTTCGCTGGAGCATAGGACCCAAAAGTGGAATGCACTTTTGGGATCAATCCGTTGCTCCCTTGCTAGAGCAACTTGCTCGATTCATGAGAAGGACATCCCATGCCCATCATCAACCGCGTTGCCGATCTGGCCGATGAGGTCACCGCCTGGCGCCGGGATTTCCACGAGAACCCGGAGCTCGGATACGACGTGCACCGCACCGCGGGCATCGTCGCCGAGAAGCTGAAGGAGTTCGGCTGCGACGAAGTGGTGACGGGCATCGGCCGCACGGGCGTCGTCGGCGTCATCAAGGGACGCACGAATACGTCAGGCAAAGTCATCGGCCTGCGCGCCGACATGGATGCGTTGCCGATCCTGGAAGCCACCGACGTGCCCTACAAGTCCAAGACGCCCGGCAAGATGCATGCCTGCGGCCATGACGGCCACACGGCGATGCTTCTTGGCGCCGCGAAATATCTCGCCGAGACGCGCAATTTCGACGGTACCGCCATCATGATCTTCCAGCCCGCCGAAGAAGGCGGCGGCGGCGGCGACGCGATGGTGAAGGACGGCCTCATGGAGCGCTTCGGCATCCAGGAGGTCTACGGCATGCACAACTGGCCGGGCGTGCCGATCGGCCATTTCGCCATGCGCAAAGGTCCCGTCATGGCGGCAGCCGACCGCTTCACGATCACCATCGAAGGCAAGGGCGGTCACGCGGCTTATCCGCACAATTGCATCGACCCTGTCGTGGTGAGCGCACATGTGATCACCGCTTTGCAGACGGTTTCCTCGCGCAGCGTCGATCCGCTGGAATCGGTTGTGGTGTCAGTCTGCTCGGTCAAAGGCGGCGACGCCTTCAACGTGATCCCGCAAACGGTCACCATGCTCGGCACCGTGCGCACGTTGTCGTCGACCGTCCGCGATCTGGCCGAAGCGCGCATCCGCACCATCATCGAGAATACCTGCGCGGCCTTCGGCGCGAGGGCCACCATCGAGTATAATCGCGGATACCCCGTCACCGTGAACGATGCGGAGAAGACCGACTTCGTCGCCTCCGTCGCGAAGGCGGTTGCGGGCGAGAACGCGGTTGCCACGGAATTCCCGCCGGAAATGGGCGCGGAGGATTTCTCCTACATGCTCGAGAAGCGCCCCGGCGCCTACATCTTCGTCGGCAACGGCGACACGGCAGGCGTGCATCACCCGGCCTACGACTTCAACGACGCAGCCACGCCCTATGGTGTGTCGCTCTGGGCAAAGATCATCGAGACGGGAATGCCCGCGCGATAAACGTGATCACAATGAAAGCGCCGCCGGGAACGATCCGGCGGCGGTTTTCTTTTGCATCGATGAAGTCAGTGCAGAACCATCGACGTGAAGGGTGAGACATAAGCCTGAAGCATCACGAGGCAGCCCACCAGGCATGCAAGCACGATGGAATGCCAGAACACGAAACGCAGGATGCTGCCCTCGTGTCCGAACCAGTTCGTCGCGGTCGAAGCCACAACGATGGATTGCGCATCGATCATCTTGCCCATCACGCCGCCGGATGAGTTGGCTGCCGCCATCAGGATCGGCGACAAGCCGAGCTGCTCCGACGTGATCTTCTGCAAGCCGCCGAACAGCACGTTGGACGCCGTGTCAGAACCCGTCAACGCAACACCCAACCAACCGAGCAGCGTGCCGAAGAACGGATAGAGGATACCCGTTCCAGCGAAGGCCAAGCCCAACGTCGCATCGACGCCGGAGAAGCGCGTGAGCGTCCCGATGGCGAGCATCGCGGCGATGGTGATGAGCGAGTAGCGCAGCACCCAGATCGTCTCGAACCAGGCGGTGATGAGCCGCAACGGCGAGAAGCCCATGACGAGGCCGGAGATGATCGCCGCGATCAGCACGCCCGTGCCCGTATAGGACATGTAGGTGAAGGCGAAGACCGCAGCCTCCGCCGTCGGCTTGGCGACGATGGGGGCCACCTTCTGCACCATGTTGTGCAGGCCCGGGATCGGATAGCTCCAGGTGAAGATCGGATTGACCAGCGCCTTGAACCAGCCCGTGCCCCAGATCGCCACGATGATCGAGAGAATGATCCACGGCACCCAGGCGCGGATGACCTCTTCGCGGGAGGCACGCCGCGGCGTGATGTCGGCGGTGCCGGCGCCGAGCGGCGCGGGACGTGCAAGCGTCGCGGCGGAGTCGTCGCGCGTGCGCAGAGCGGGCGAGGTCCAGATCTCCTTCGGATGCCAGATGCGCATGAAGCCCACGAGGCAGGCCATGGAGATGAGAGACGCGCCGATATCGACGATCCACGGATTGATGTAGTTCGAGATCAGGAATTGCGGGATCGCGAAGGATACGGCGCAGACCAGGATCGCCGGCCACACCTGCATCATGCCGCGGAATCCCGCGAAGACCCAGATCAGCCAGAACGGCACGATCAGCGAGAAGAACGGCAGCTGACGGCCGACCATCGCGCCGAGCACGTAAGGATCGAAGCCCGTCACCGATGCGAGGCCCTGGATCGGCGCGCCGAGCGCGCCGTAAGCCACCGGCGCGGTGTTGGCGATGAGCGAGAGGCCGGAGGCGGCGAGTGGCGAGAAGCCGAGGCCGATGAGGATCGCGCCCGTTACAGCAACCGGCGTGCCGAAGCCGCCCGCGCCCTCGAAGAACGCGCCGAACGCGAAGGCGACAAGAAGCAATTGCAGGCGGCGATCCGTCGTGAGGCCGCCCACCGATTGCTGAAGGGTCGCGAAGTACCCTCTCTCCACCGTGAGCCGGTAGAGGAAAATGACGTTCAGGATGATCCAGCCGATAGGAAACATGCCAGTGACGACGCCGAACAGGGCGGCGCGGATGGCAAGTCCGGCAGGCATCGTGAACAGGAAGATCGAAACGGCGACCGCCGCCAGAAGGGCGATCACGGCGGCGATATGCGCCTTCACTTTACCGGAGGCGATCATCACCAGAAGCAGCACCACCGGAATGGCGGCGGCAAGCGTCGACAGCGCCGGGCTGCCGAATGGGTCGTAGACTTGGCTCCACATGAGCGTTTCCCCTGAACCCGCCAGCGCATGCTGGCGCACGCATGACAACGGTCAGGCCGAAGCGGTCGGGCCGCCCGAGGGAAGCTAGGAGTCTAATCTATCGCGGCAATATGGTCTTAAGAGGAATCTTGAACGCCGGCTGGCGCTCAATCCTTGTTGGAACAGGCGAGCAGGCCTTCGAGATCGATGTAATGGCCGGCACGGTCACGCTTGGCGGCGAGGTAGCTTACGTTCTCCGCCGTCGGACGGCCGAGCACGCGGTGATCGGAGATCACTTGCAGGCCCGCTTCCGAGAGAGCTTTGATCTTTTCCGGATTGTTGGTCATGAGACGCACCGCGCTCACGCCGAGTTTTTTGAGCATCACGGCGGCGAAATCGAAACGGCGCTGATCCGCTTCGAAGCCGAGAACCTCGTCGGCCTCGTAGGTGTCGTAGCCCTGAGACTGGAGCTTGTAGGCGCGGATCTTGTTGGCGATGCCGTTCCCGCGTCCTTCCTGATCGAGATAGAGCAGGATGCCGCCTTCGTTTTGCGCCATGAAGCGCACGGTTTCACGCAGCTGATCGCCGCAATCGCATTTGAGGCTGCCGAAGAGGTCGCCCGTCAGGCAGGCCGAGTGCAGCCGCACGGTGACAGGCTTCGACAGGTCCGGCTTGCCGACGATGATCGCCACCTGATCGCGCAGGCCCTCACCGCCACGGAACACAACGAACTCGCTCGTGGGTGCGCCTTCCAGCGGCACCGGAGCGCGGCTGACGAGGGAGAGGTCCGCGGCCTTCGCGCGGCGATAATCGCGGATGGCCGCGCCCGAGACGCGCACCAGCGACGCATCGATCTCGATGCCGGATGAGAGCGGCACCACGATCACGGCGGGCAGCACGAGAGACAGGCGGGCCAACTCCAGAGCCTCTTCGTCGAGGACGTCGATGGACCTTACCGGCGCGTCGATGCGCCCGTCGAGCTTGAGCGCCAGAACCTCGATGCGCTCCCGTTCCACCACGGGCAGGGCTACGCGGCCGGGAGCCTCGCGGTCGAGACCGAGGCGGCGCAGGCGTGCCGCAGGAAGAACGAGATGGGCATGCCCTCCGGCCAAGGCCTCGATCTCCGTGCTGCGGGTCTCGTCCCAATCCTCCACGCCGACCACGAGCGCGCTGCCTTGCGCCCCGTCGATCACGACGGGACGGGCGCTGCGGAACTCCATGATCGCCCGCTCGACGGAGGTCGTGGCGGGGTTGTCGGACAGGCTTAAAGAGAGGCGCATCATCGATGAACTCTAAGGGAGGCCCTTCTCGCGATGGAAAATCTGAGGCGCGCAGGCCGTTAAAGCCACGCTTGCCGGTCGAGCGCACCTTATCACAGGCTATGGGCGATCCCTAATCCTCTAGATGGGATGGCAGCCATGCCGTATCAACAGCCCCGCTCGACGGAGCCTTCGGAGCGGGCTATCTGTGCGCCTCACTCAAGCCCAACCAGAGACGGTTTCGATGGCCCGCACGCTCCTTTCCCGGCTTCTTGCCCTTGGTATCCTCGGATTCGCCGCGACCGCTCAGGCCGCGACCCTCGATGGCCTGGCCGTCCAGGTGACGAATACGAGCGAGCCGGTGCTCTGCGCGGAGAAGGACAATGTGGCCATCAACTTCGCCTCGCCGGAGGTGAAGAGCTTCCGCATCGAGGCCGTGCACCCGGCCTATATGGGCAGCCTGAAGCAGGACCGCTGGGAGCCGGATTGGACGGCCTGCGAGGACATCTCGGAGGCCACCTCCACCAAGCCGCATCCGGTGATGCACACGCTCTACGAGGATGACCAGGTGCGCATCATGGGCCTCTCGTTCAGCGAGTTCTGGCGCCCCATGGAGACCACCGTCACCATCGGCGGCAAAGTCACGCGCAACATCCACCTGATGCAGCTTCTGAAGAAGCACAAGGGCAAGGCGGAAGAGGTGATCGCGATGTATCCGGGCGACGGCTATTGGCGCATCAAGCCGCTGCCGCCGCAGCATCTGGAATGGACGGCCTATGGGTCGTCCTTCATCGTCGGTCCCATCGAGTTCGATCAGCGCCCCATCGCGAACCTGAAAGACGTGGCCTTCGATCCGAAGACCATGACGTTCGCTCTCACGCTCGCCAAGGGCGGCAAGGCCCATGTCGCAGTCGCGAACCTCAACGAGGAACGCATGACCCTCGATGTGGAGTTCGATCAGCCCGTGACCGGCATGCCTTTCGCGACCCTGCGCTCCATGTACGTGACCGAATTCAACGCGGATGTGGCGCGCATTGCCGTTCGCGAGCAGAAGGCCCGCTCCTGGCGCGAAGAGATGATCATGAATTTCCGCGACGCCACGGCGACGGATGCGTGGATGGGGCGTCTCGTCCCCTCACGTCACAACACCAGCGCGCCGGACATGATGTTCAACCATTTCCGCGGGCCGCTGGGCGCTTCTCGCTAACGTATCTTCCGAGCGCGGCGGCGGGCCGCCCGTCGATCAGCATCAGCCCCGCCGCGATCAACGCCATGCCGGCCATGTGGCGCGGCTCCAGCGTCTCTCCGAGCAGCAGCACGCCGAAGAAAACGGCGCTGACCGGAATGAGAAACGTGACGAGACCCGCATTCGTCGCCCCTGCCCGCGCGAGCAGGCGGAAGAAGATGAGATAGGCAACGGCCGTCGAGACGAGCGCCAGCGCGAGAATCGACAGAATGGTGGCGAGGCTCGGCATCGTCAGCGTCCACGGCCTGTCGACGATGAGGCTCACAGGGAGCAGCATGCAGCTCGATGCAGTAACCTGCCCGGCAGCGGCCACGAGCGGCGGAATGCCGAGTGTCTTGAAGCGTCGCCCGAACACGCCCGAGAAGCCATAGGACAAGGCCGCCCCCAGAATGGCGAGCTGCGCGAGAACATTGGCGTTCAGCGATGTGAGTGCGGCGGAGCCGATCATCACCGCCACACCGACGAAACCGACGACCACACCGCCGAGCCGCGAGCCCGTGAGCTTCTCATCCGTCGTGAGATAATGCGCGACGATCACCGTGAAGAGCGGCGTGGTGGCGTTGAGGATCGAGGCGAGCCCGCTCGCGATATGGCTCTGTCCCCAGACGATCAGGCTGAAGGGAATGACGTTGTTGAGAATGCCCATGCCGAAGAAGGCAGCCCAGGCCTGACGCTCGCGGGGCAGCGTGAGACCCATGACGCGCAGCACGATCTGAAGCGCAATCGCCGCCAGCGACACGCGCAACGCCACGATGACGAGCGGCGGCAATTCCTTCACGGCCACGCCGATGAACAGGAACGAGCCGCCCCAGATGACGGAGAGCAGGCCGAGCAGCGCCCAATCGGACGCCGCGATGGTTTTCTGGATGGGCGCTTGAATCATGAGCAGGGTCCCGAACGTTGGGCTCACTCATGCCACGGGCAGCACCGTTGCGCGACACGATTCCTGTGATGGGCGTCATAAGCGCTCCTTATTATCGCGCGGCTGACTGCCTTCAGAAAAATGAGACGCGCGTGTTTCCCTCCTCCTTGCAGGGAGAGATGAAGGGTAGGGTTCGCAAAGTCAGAGCGCTGCGCGAATTCCAGTGCATGCACAGAGCGCTACAGCGTCCTCCCTCTCCCTGAGGGAGAGGGTTGGGGTGAGGGGTTACAGGTCCATCCGGAGAGGTCTCCCCCCCTCACCCTCGCTACGCTCGACCTCTCCCCACCGGGGAGAGGTGGGCCTGCGTCTCACTGATGGATCCACTCACCCAGCCAAACCACCCCCACCCCTGCCACTCCCCGCAAGGGGGAGGGAACGCACGTAGCGCTTCATGAACCATCGCTCATTCCAGCAAAGCCTCGGAAAGAATTGGTTTACGACGATTGTGGGTAGTTTCGAACCTTTACCGCTCGTTCACGCCTTGCGGCGAGTTTAGAGGCCTCACACGCCTCGGAAGCCTCCAGCATGAACCCGCAGAGCTCACATCATCCGTCTTACGGCGCCGGCCACCACGGCTATGCTCCGTCGCGCGCTCAAGTGCGGTCTAGCTTTTGCATCATGCCGCATGTTCACGGCCCGGATCGCAGCACCAGCTTCGTCTTCGGTCGCTCGGATTCACGCATTCGCCCCCTGCTCAACCAGGCGCAGCGAGACCGCCTGCATTGCTGGTCCATGGTGATCGCGCTGGCCTCTTCCGCCGCAGGCACTACGCTTCTGCTCACCGCCATGCTGCGTTGATCTTTCGGCTTGAAGCATCTTTTCGCGCAAAACCGGTACCCACTTTTGCGCCCGATGCCTATCACAGCGGCCAGAACAGCATGATCAGTGGCGTCCCCACCACCACTACGATGATCGAGAGCGGCAGGCCGAGCCGCCAGTAATCGCCGAAGCGATAACCGCCCGGGCCCATCACCAGTGTGTTGCATTGGTGCCCGATGGGCGTGAGGAAATCGCAGGCCGCGCCAATCGCCACTGCCATGAGGAACGCATCCGGCCTGAAGCCGAGCTGCGTGGCGAAGCTCGCGGCGATCGGCGCCATCACCAACACGGTCGCGGCATTGTTCAGGAACGGCGTCACCGCCATCGCCGCCACCATGATGAGCACGAGCGCACCGGTGGGCGGCAGCATGTTGGCGGCAGCTGAAAGCCAGCCCGCGATCAGATCCGTTCCGCCCGTGGTGCGGATGGATTCACTGACCGGGATGAGCGCGCCGAGCATGACGATGATCGGCCATTCGATGGTCTCATAAGCCTCGCGCAAGGTGAGCGATCCGAACAGGATGAGCAGCACGCCCGCGCCGAAGAAGGCGATGGAGACAGGCAACAGGTTGAACGCCACCAGCACCATGGTGGCGGCGAGAACCGCGATGGGAATGAGACTGCGGCGCGCATTGCCGAGGCGAATGGCGCGCGCCGCGAGAGGCAGGCAGCCGAGATGGCGCAGCGTGTCCGGCATCTTCTTGAGATTGCCCTGAAGCACGATGACATCGCCGGGGCGCAGAACGATGGTCCGCAGACGCTCCTTGAAACGCTCGCCGCTGCGGCTGACTGCGATGAGGTTGACCCCGAAGCGTTCGTAGAGTTCGAGGTTCTCCGCAGAATATCCTGCCAGCGAAGAGCTGGGTCCGACGATGGCTTCGATCACGCCGATCTCGTCGGTCGCTTCTTCCATCTCGGGCTGACGATGTTCGCGCGACAGCTTGAGCCCGGCACGCGCGACGGCGCTTTCCAAGGCATCGGGTTCGCCCTCCAGCATGAGCACGTCATTCTCGCGGATCATCGCATCCGGCAGCGGACTTGAGCTGCGGGTCTCGTTGCGGATGATGGCTGCCACCTTCACCTCGCCATTGGCGAGGGTGTGCAGGTCCGCCACCGTCTGGCCGACCACATCGGATTCGGGAATGACGCGGGCCTCGGTGATGTAATCCTTGATGTTGAGGGCTTCATCGAGCGAAGCAGCACCCTTTCGTCCCTTCGGCAGCATGCGATAGCCGAAGGCGAGGAACGCCACGCCGGCGAGCGCCACACCGATGCCGACAGGCGTAAAGTCGAACATGCCGAAAGGCTCGCCCAGCAATTCGCCCCGCATCCGCGACACGATGATGTTGGGAGACGTTCCTACCAGAGTGACGATGCCGCCCAAAAGCGAGCCGAAGGCCATGGGCATGAGAAAGCTTGAAGGCGGCGTGTTGGTGCGCCGCGCGATCTGGAACGCGACGGGGATCATCATCGCGAGCGCGCCGATATTCTTCACGAAGGCGGAGAGAACGGTGACGGCAGCGACAAGCACGATCACCTGGGATTGTTCGCTGCGAAGATAAGGCGCAACCCGGTTGAGCGCGACTTCCAGCACCCCCGATTTCGCCACTGCGGCGCTCACCAGAAGCGCGCTGGCGACGATGATCACGATGTCGTCGCTGAAGCCGGTGAACGCCTTGTCCGCCGGCACGATGCCGACAAGCACCGCCGCCAGCAGGGCCAGGGCGGCGACGAGATCGTAGCGGAAGCGTCCCCACACGAAGAGCGCCATCATCCCGGCGACGATGGCGAAGGAAAGAATTTGAGGCTGTGTCATCAGGGGTGCGCGAAAGAGAGGACCTTGCTCTCTAACGCGCAACCGTCGGGCTTTGTGCCGCTACAGCTTCATGAGTCTCGCGAAGCCCCTCATCCTGAGGAGCTGCGAAGCGGCGTCTCGAAGGAGGGCCCAGATGGCACTGGAGACGCCTCGCCCTTCGAGACGCTGCGCTCCTCAGGGTGAGGCTGTGCTGGCGTTTCAAGCCGTCGGAGACTTATTGACCCAGCACCAGGGCCCAGTAGCGGCCATAGCGGTTGTTGGCATCCGCCCGGGCGAAGCCGATCTTGCGGGCCTGGGGCATGAGCAGATTCACGTTGTGGCCGGAAGATCTCTTCCAGCGCTCGATGGTGCCGTCCACCGTATCCGCGCCGGCCGAGAGGTTTTCGGCGGAATAGCCGATGACGCCGAACTGATCCATGCGGCCGCCGAAATTGCCGTGGCTGAGCTTGCCCGCAGCCGCCACCACACGGGCCTGGTATTCCGCCGCCTCGTTGAGCTTCGAATCGACCGTCACCGGGCTCAGGCCCCGGGAGACGCGATAGGCGGAAATGAGCTTCGCGGCCTCGGTCGCATCCTTGGTGGAGCTGGCGAGAACCGTATCGCCTCCCACGAGCGACGCATCGCTGGCACAGCCCGCAAGCGCCAGCGCGATCAGGGCGCAGAACGAAAGAGCACGCATCGAGAATCCCCTTAAAACGGCTTGAGATGCCGTTCCCCTTGCAAAAAAGTCCTGTGGTGGTCATGTGCAAGCCACGACCTGAAGCGCTGAATGCCATGGCGAAGCGTGGGGGTCCATACCACCGAATCGTCCTTTCCCGCGTCAGCTGAGCGCATGTCCCCGCCCTCCTCCACCCATCAGGCCGCCATCATCGGCGGCGGTCCCGCCGGCCTGATCGCGGCGGAAAAGCTGGCCCGCGCAGGGCTTGCCGTGACCGTCTACGACCGGATGCCCTCCCTCGGGCGCAAGTTCCTGATGGCCGGACGGGGCGGGCTGAACCTCACCCATTCGGAAGATTTCGCACGCTTCGTCTCCCGCTATGCGGAGGCCGAGCCGGTTCTGAAGCCCCTCATCGAGGCCTTCCGGCCCGAGGATCTGCGGGCCTGGTGCGAGGGCTTGGGCCAGGAGACCTTCGTGGGCTCCAGCGGACGTGTATTCCCGAAGGCCTTCAAGGCCTCTCCCCTCCTGCGGGCCTGGGTGACCCGGCTAGAAAGTCTCGGCGTGCGCTTCGCCCTTCGCCACACATGGCAGGGCTGGGATGCGGATGGCGCTCTCGTTTTCGCCGATGCAGCGGGCCGGACGGTGACGTCCAAGCCCGATGCCACGATCCTGGCGCTCGGCGGCGCGAGCTGGCCGCGGCTGGGCTCGGACGGGTCGTGGACGGGCCTCCTCGCCGACAAGGGAATCGCCATCGCTCCCCTGCGCCCAGCCAATATGGGCTTCACGCTTCCCTGGTCGGAAGTCATGCGAGGCCGCTTCGAGGGTGAGCCCTTGAAGCGCATTGCTCTGACCTTCGAGGGCCGAACCGTGAAGGGCGAAGCCATCGTGACGGCGGACGGGATCGAGGGCGGCGCGGTCTATGCCCTCTCCGGCCCCCTGCGCAACGCCATCGAGCGGCATGGCCACGCCACGCTTCATGTGGATCTCCGCCCCGATCTTTCCCCGGAGGCGCTGGAAAAGCGCCTGAGCGCCCCGCGAAAAGGCCAATCCACCTCCACCTTCCTGCGCAAGGCGGCGGGCCTGACGCCTCTCGGCATCGCCTTGATGCGCGAATCAGCACCCCAGCTCCCCCTGGAACCCGGCCCTCTGGCCCGCCTCATCAAGGCCGTGCCGCTGAGGCTCACGGGTACGAAGCCGCTGGACCGGGCCATTTCCACGGCAGGCGGCATCCCCTTCACTGAGCTCGACGGCAATCTCATGCTCAAGCGCTTAGCCAGCGTTTTCGCGGCGGGTGAGATGCTGGATTGGGAGGCCCCGACCGGTGGCTACCTGCTCCAGGCCACCTTCGCCACCGGCTTGGCTGCGGCCCGGGGCGTGCTTTCCTTGCTCCAGATTCCCGATGCCGCATTGACCTCGAATCCGTGATCGGCCACACCCCCAACGTGATCGACCCCGCCAAGATTCTCCATGATGTTTTCGGCTTCCCCTCCTTCCGCGAAGGACAGGAGGAGATCGTGCGCGCCGTCTTAAGCGGTGAGGACGTTCTGGCCGTCATGCCCACGGGTGCCGGCAAGTCGCTCTGCTATCAGCTGCCGACGCTCGCCCGCGAGGGTCTGACCGTCGTGGTCTCGCCGCTCATCGCACTCATGCGCGATCAGGTGGCGGCGCTCCGCCATTTCGGCATCGAGGCGGGAAGCCTCAACTCCGCCAACGATCCGGACGAGAACCGCCGCGTGGTCGACGCGGTGCGCGATGGCCGCATGCGCCTGCTCTACGCCTCGCCCGAGCGCCTCGCCAATACCGGCACCACCGAATGGCTCGGACGCTCCGGCGTGAACCTGCTTGCCATCGACGAGGCGCATTGCGTCTCGCAATGGGGCCACGATTTCCGCCCCGAATACGCCATGCTCGGCGAGGTGCGCCGCCGTCTCGGCAACGTGCAGACCATCGCGCTCACCGCCACTGCGGATGTGGCAACGCGCGGCGACATCATGCATCGCCTGTTCGAGGAGGAGCCGCGCCTCTTCATCCACGGCTTCGACCGCCCGAACCTGCGGCTTGCCATGCAGGCGAAGGAGCAATCCAGGCGCCAGCTCTTCTCGTTTCTCGACAAGCACCGGCACGAGAGCGGCATCGTCTATTGCTCCTCGCGCGACGCGACGGAAAAGCTCGCGGATTCGTTGAGCCAGGCAGGCTATCGCGCCATGCCCTATCACGCGGGCATGCCGCAGGCGGAGCGCTCCAAGAACCAGGACATCTTCCTGCAGGAGGACGGCGTGGTGATGGTGGCGACCGTCGCCTTCGGCATGGGCATCGACAAGCCGGACGTGCGCTTCGTGGCGCATGCCGCTTTGCCGAAATCCATCGAAGCCTATTACCAGGAGATCGGCCGCGCGGGCCGTGACGGCGCGCCCGCCGACACGCTGACCCTCTACGGTCTCGACGACATGCGCCTGCGCCGCCTGCAGATCGAGCAAAGCGATGCCTCCGACGAGCAGAAGCGCGTGGAGCGCCAGCGCCTCAACGCGCTCGTCGCGCTCTGCGAAGCACCGCGCTGCCGCCGCCAGACGCTGCTTGCCTATTTCGGCGAGACCACCGAGCCCTGCGGCAATTGCGATCTGTGCATCGACGGCGTCATGTCCTTCGACGGCACCATCGAGGCCCAGAAGCTTCTCTCCGCCATCGTCCGCACCGGCGAGCGCTTCGGCACCGAGCACCTCATCAGCATTCTCGTGGGCGATGAGACCGATTCCATTCTCCGCTTCGGCCACGACAAGCTGAAAACCTTCGGCGTCGGCAAGGACCGCTCGAAGAACGAATGGCGTTCGCTCCTGCGCCAGATCTACGCCGCAGGCTTGGTGAGTCTTGAACTCGCCGAATACGGCCGCTGGACGCTCACCGACAAGGGCGTTGCGGTGCTCAAAGGCCAGGAGACCATCGAGCTTCGCTCAGACGTTCTGATGAAGCCCGCCGACCGTCGCCGTCGCCGTTCGCGCATGGAAGCGGAATCGGTCGTGCCCTCCGACGATCCGCTGCTGCTCGATCTGAAAGCGCTGCGCACAAAGCTCGCAAAGGAAGAAGGCGTCCCGGCCTATGTCATCTTCTCCGATCGCAGCCTCATCGACATGGCGGCGAAGCGCCCCACGACCGTCTATGCTTTCGGCGAGGTCCACGGTGTCGGCCAGGCCAAGCTCGACCGCTATGCGGATGCGTTCCTCGATGTGCTGAAGGCGCACGCGGCTTAAGAGCAAACACACGCCGTCATCCCGGATGGCGAAAGCCGAGCAGGGATCGCGATCCGGATGGGTCTCTGATCACCTCTCCCGGGCGGGAGAGGTCGACGCGCGTCAGCGCGACGGGTGAGGGCATGCCCTTTCCGGATATGGCATTCCCTCACCCCTGCCCCTCTCCCACTCGGGAGAGGGGATGGTTCCGCGCCACTCTTGTCATACGATCCCGGGTTCTGCTCCGCAGCCCCGGGATGACGCTAGATGGTCACACCTCCACCCAGCGCCCCTCATGCGCGCTGCGCGCCATCGCATCCACCGTGCGCTCGATGCGGATGCCGTCCTCGAACTCGATGAGATGCGCTTTCTCGCTCGCGATACGGCGCATCAGCTCGCGGCATTCGATGACCTTGAGATCGTTGAAGCCGAGACCGTGACCGGGCGCGGGGATGAACTTGTCGTAAGGCGGATGCTGCGGGCCGGTGAGGATGGTACGGAAGCCTTGGCGATCACGCGCGCCATCCACCGTGTAGAGCTGCACCTCGTTCATGCGCTCCTGATCGAAAACGATGGTGCCCCTCGACCCGAAGATCTGCATGAAGATGCGGCCCTTGCGGCCCCAGGCGGAGCGGTTGAGCGCGAGCAATCCGGAAGCGCCGTTTTCCAGCTCCATCAGCACGCTGGCGATGTCGTAGGTTTCCACCGCGCGTCGTCCTGCACCCTGCACCGGACGATCCGTGTAAGGCTTCGCCATGTGGCCGCACACGCGGCGCACGCCGCCGAGCAGAACCCAGAGCAGGCTCAACGGATGCACGCCGAAATCGTCGAGCGCGCCGTGGCCCGACGATGCCTCGCTCTTCCAATAGAAGAAGTCTTCCGGGTTCGCCATGAAATCCTCGTCCATCTCGAGGCGCACATGGTTGACCTCGCCGATCTGACCTTCGTCGAGAATGCGGCGGATCAAGCGCATCACCGGATTCTGAATATAGTTGTAGCCGAGTGCCGCCACTTTTCCTGAAGCGCGCGCCGCGGCCAACATGCGTTCCGCATCGGCGATCTTTGTGGCCATGGGCTTCTCACACCACACGTGCTTGCCGGCTTCGAGCGCTGCAATCGCCATATCTGGATGGAAGGCATTGGGCGTGGTGATCGACACAACGTCGATGGCGGGATCGTTCATGAGGATGCGCCAATCGCCGGTTGCGCGCTCGAAACCAAGCTCATGCGCTTTTCTCTCAGCCAAATCCTGAGAAGCCTCTGCCAGCATCGCCAGACGCGGTCGCTCCACATCCCCGAACACGGATGCCACCGCATTCCAGGCCAGCGCATGGCACTTGCCCATATAGCCGGTGCCGATGAGGCCTATACTTAGAGACTTCATTCGCGATGCTCCTGAAACGGCAGACAGCTTCCTTCGGAAAACCTCACACGTCATGGCCCGACTTGTTCCGACTAGAAAGGCGCGACGACTCCACCCCCCTCTCCCGTGTGGGAGAGGGGTAAGGGGTGAGGGAAGGTGCTGACCGAACTGGCGCCGTCATCATCAACCGCGCCTTGAACCCTCTCCCGCAAAGGGGAGAGGGCGAAGGGTGTTCTTTATTCTGCACCGGCATTCCCTCTCCCCTACCCCTCTCCCACACGGGAGAGGGGTTCAATGTATGAGTGTTGTGCTCGCTGGAAGAATGATGCGGTCTGACATTTCAAACCATCCCGCCCAATTCCTCCGACACCGCCTGCAATTCCTTGCCGCCGGCCATGAGGTTCTGCAGTTCCTCGATCTGGATTTCGTCCTTCCGATAGGTGCCGAGCGTCTTGCCGCGATTGAGCACCGTGAAGCGGTCGCCCACCGCATAGGCATGGCGCACATTGTGGGTGATGAAGATCACGCCCAGCCCCTTGCTGCGCACCTGATGGATGTATTTCAGCACCATGGAGGTCTGCGCCACGCCGAGCGCGGATGTGGGCTCGTCGAGGATCAGTACCTTCGCGCCGAAATAGACCGCGCGGGCAATCGCCACGCATTGCCGCTCGCCGCCGGAGAGCGTGCCCACCGCCTGATGCGGATCGCGCACGTCGATTCCGATCTTGTGCATCTCCTCGCGGGTCACCGCATCGCAATGGTCGAAATCCACCCGGCGGAAAGGCCACACGCCCTTCACCGGCTCTCGGCCCATGAAGAAATTGCGCGTCACCGACATGAGCGGAATCATCGCGAGATCCTGATAGACCGTGGCGATGCCCGCATCCAATGCATCGCGCGGACTGGTGAAGGTGACGGGCCGGCCTTCCACCATGAACTCGCCGGATGTAGGCTTGTGCACGCCGGCCAATGTCTTGATCAGCGTCGACTTGCCCGCGCCGTTGTCGCCGAGCAGGCACATCACCTCGCCGCGATGAACGGAGAGCGACACGCCGGACAGCGCGATGACCGAGCCGAAATGCTTGACGAGATTGCGGATCTCGATGAGCGGATTGTCTCGTTCCATCAGCGCTCTCCCGTGACTTTCCGGCGGATGAAGTTGTTGAAGAGAACAGCGAGCAGTAGCATGGCCCCGAGGAACACCTGGAACCAATCGGAATCGAAGCGGGTATAGGTGAGGCCGATGGAGACCATGCCAAAGATGATGGCGCCGAAGAACGCGCCGATGGCCGAGCCGTAGCCGCCGGTGAGAAGGCATCCGCCGATCACGGCGGCGATGATCGCCTCGAACTCTTTCTGGAAGCCGCGCCGCGCATCGGTGGAGCCTGCGTCGAGCACGGTGAGGATGGCAACCAGCGCCGCAGCACAGGCGGTGAGCATGAAGAGGCTTGTCTTTACGCGATCCACCGGCACACCGGAATTGCGCGCCGCATTGGCGTCACCGCCTGCCGCAAAGATCCAGTTGCCCGCGCGGGTGCG
Source organism: Microvirga solisilvae (assembly GCF_022808595.1). Taxonomy (GTDB): domain Bacteria; phylum Pseudomonadota; class Alphaproteobacteria; order Rhizobiales; family Beijerinckiaceae; genus Microvirga; species Microvirga solisilvae. The sequence continues at coordinate 386,579 of NZ_JAKUCN010000002.1, read as the reverse complement.
CAGCAGCAGCCACGTGGCGGCGAGCGCCATGCCGATGAACCAGAGGATCGATACCGGAACACCGGTGACGGTGGGCGTGCCATTGGGGAATTTGGCGATGAGGTCATGCGCGGCGAGCCACGAGAACAGGCCTTCGAGCGCCGTGCCGGAAAAGATCTCGCGCACCCAGTCCTCGCCCGATTGCGCACCGATGCCGCGCATCTGCGTGGAGCCGCCTGTCGCCCATTTGAGACCGACCAGCGAGAGGCCTCGCAGGATGAACAGGAAGGCGAGCGTGACGATGAAGGATGGCAGGCGCGTGCGAATGACGATCTGCCCATTCACCGCGCCGAGAAACGCCGCGACGACGAAAGTGGCCGCGATCGCGACGATCAGCGGCAATCCGCTCAAGGTAATGAAGGCACCGAAGACGAGGCCCGTGAAGGCCACCATGGAGCCGATGGAGAGATCGAACTCCCCGCCGATCATGAGAAGCGCCGCGGCAATCGCGAGAATGCCGAGCTGCGCCGCAGGCGAGAGAATGTTCATCACGCCAGCGAGTGTGAACATGGATGAATCGGCGGTGGAGAAGAAGAAGATCGTGACGAGGATCAAACCTGCGAGCGCGCCGAGTTCGGGACGGCGCATGATCTTCGTCAGGAGGGAAACCTCTTTCAGCCGCTCATCCTGAAGTTTCTTGACGGCGGGAGCCGGTGTCAGATCGGCGACGGGCTGTGTGGTGTTCACCATGAGCACCTCCCCTCTTGAAAACGCATGAGAACGAAAAGCCCGCACTCCATCGGGAGCGCGGGCTTGAGATGACGTTTAGCGAATGCCCTTCGCGGAGAGATCGATCACCTGATTGGCCTTTTCCTTCGTGACCAGGTTCGGGCCGGAAGGCACGTTGCCGCCGGGCATCAGGCCGTATTTCGCGTTGAGCGCGAGGAAGGCCACCGGGAGGTAGCCCTGCAGATATTGCTGCTGGTCGATGGCGAAGACCGCTTCGCCCGCCGCAATCGACTTGAGGAAGCCCGCCGACATATCGAAGGTGGCAACGCGCACCGCGCCCGTCTTGCCCGCATCCTTCACCGCCGCGACACTCGGCTCGCCCGCCGTGCCTGCGCCGAGCGCGAGGATCGTGTCGATGGAGCCGTCAGCCGCCAGCGCCGCCTTCACCTTGGCGCGAATGTCGGTGGGGTCGTTCGAGACCGGCAGCACCGTCACCTTGCCGCCGAAGCCTTCCGTGAAGCCTTTGCAGCGCAGATCGAGCGACACGTTGCCGACTTCCTGGTTGACGCAGATGCCGGTCTTGCCGCCCATCTCCTTGAGCTTCGCGCCGGCGATGCGTCCGGCCTCGACCTCATCCTGGCCCACATGGAGCATGGCGCCGAGTTTCTTCGACACGTCGGAGCCGGAATTCATGGAGATCACCGGAATGCCGGCGGCGACCGCCTTCTGGATCGAGGCGGTGAGCGCCGAGGCGTCGGGGATCGACACCACGAGGCCCGCGGGTTTCTGGTTCACTGCCGCGTCGATGAGCTGGCTCATGGCCACCATGTCGAAGGTTTCCGGCGCGCGGTAATCGACCTGGACATTCATGTCCTTGCCGGCCTCAGAGACGCCGTTCTTCACCACCGACCAGAACGGGTCGTTGGCCTGGCCATGGGTGACGACGATGATGCGGTTGCTTTGGGCCGCGGCGGGTGCGGCGGCGGCGATGGTCAGGGCTGCTGCGGCAACGAGACCGGTAACAAAAGACTTCATGGCTTCCTCCCGAATGGGTTCTTTGACGCCCTGCGCATCAGGATCCCGATGCGCAGGGCGTAGGCCCGAAGCCCCCACGTGAGAGCAGAAGGAAGCAAATTGGTTTTAAGCCGAATCACCGGCTGTTGTTGGCGCTTCCTCTGTCGATCCGGTCGTCTCTAGATATAGAACGCCAGAACCTTTTTGTTTATATAGTGGAATATTCATTCCATTTATCAAGGATCGGTGTCAAGGTCCCCGATCTGAGGCTTAAGGTGGAAGGCATGGAAACCGGGAAAAGCATCGAGGTGGCAGAACCTACCGGAGAAGTGCCAGGCGACTACGACGGTCTGCGGGCGCTTCTGCTGAGCCGTCGCGACTCGATGCCCAAGCGCCTGAAGCAGCTGGCCGCCTTCGCCATGGACCACCCGGAAGAGGTCGCCTTCGGTACCGTCGCCGGCATCGCCGAGCACGCGGGCGTGCAGCCTTCGACCCTGGTGCGCTTCGCCAAAAGCCTGGGCTATGACGGCTTCTCCCATCTCCAGCAGATCTTCCGCGACCGGCTGCGCGAGCGCTTTCCCGATTACCGCGAACGCCTGAAGGGATTGCGCGATCTCGAAGGAGAGCACGTGCATGCGGCCTCGCTTCTCGAAGGTTTCGCCAACGCCGCCGCGATCTCGCTCGAGAAGATGCGCGATTCCGTGCGGCCGGAAGAACTCTCCCGCGCCATCGAGACTTTGGCCAAGGCCGATACGATCTATCTGCTCGGCGCGCGCCGGGTATTTCCGATCGCCGCCTATTGCGCCTATGCCTTCGGCAAGCTCGGTGTGCGCGCAATCCTGATCGACCATGTGGCGCAGCTAGGTCCCGAGCAGCTCGCCACCGCAACACCGCGTGATGCGGTTCTCGCCATAAGCTTTACACCTTATGCACCCGTCACCGCCGATCTCGCGGCATCGGCGGCACGCAGCAACATCCCCGTGGTGGCAATCACGGATTCCGCCTTCAGCCCGCTGGTGACGAGCGCTGATGTGTGGATCGAAGTGGCGGAGGCCGATTTCGGCGCGTTCCGTTCATTGTCCGCATCGTTCGCGCTCGCCATGGCGCTCGCCGTCGGCACGGCGGAGAAACGGGCGGAAGGGTAAAAACACTCTTCATCCGGACATGAAAAAGGGCGCCGAAGCGCCCTTTCTTTAGACTCTTACCGGCTTTCCGGTCTGCGCCGATTCCGTCGCAGCATCCGCGAGGCGCTGCGCCATCAGACCGTCGCGGCCCGTCGGGTTGCATGGCTTGCCGTCACGGATCGCATTGAGGAACGTGGTGAGCTCGTCGCGATAGGCATCCGCATAACGCTCCAGGAAGAAGTCCTGCACTGGATCGGCGGTGACGCCCGATGCATTCGCTACTTCGACCGTGGTGCGGTGGATGTTGCCCGCACGGATCATGCCCTTCGAGCCATGCACTTCGATACGCTGATCGTAGCCGTAAGTCGCGCGGCGCGAGCACGAGATCTGCACGATCTTGCCCTTCGCCGTCTTCAGCAGCACGGCGGCCGTGTCCACATCACCCGCCTCGCCGATAGCCTTGTCGACCAGCGAGGAGCCAACCGCATGCACTTCCACCGGCTCGTCGCCGAGCAACAGGAAGCGCGCCATGTCGAGATCGTGAATCATCATGTCGCGGAACAAACCGCCCGAGGTCTTGATGTAGCTCACCGGCGGCGGGCCGGGATCGCGGGAGAGAATCGTCACCAGTTCCACGTCGCCCACCTCACCATCGGCAAGACGCTTGCGAAGAGAAGCAAAGTTCGGATCGAAGCGGCGGTTAAAGCCGATCATCAGCGGCGTGCCCGCCTTCTCCACGGTCGCAAGGCAGCTCACGATGCGCTCGCTCGACAGATCCACCGGCTTCTCGCAGAACACAGCCTTGCCCGCCTTCGCGCCGCGCTCGATGAGATCGGCATGCGTCGTGGTCGGCGTGCAGATGAGAATGGCATCCACGTCCGAGCGCTCGACGATCTCCTCCAGCGAGGCAACCTCGGCTCCCGTGGCCGCCGCCAGCTCCTGCGCAGAGGGAGCATGCGGATCGGCGACCGCCACGAGGCGGGCGTCGGGATGATTGGCGGCATTGCGCCCATGAATGCGACCGATGCGGCCGGCGCCCAGAACGGCGATCCTGATCATGTTTCCCCCGATGTTGTTTGCCGGCTATCGGCAAGTTTGGAATTGATATTCCAGGATATGATGCTAATAGAATAAACGTTCTATAACTGCAAGGGCCAGAACAGAGCCCTGGCACGGTCCGAGGACCGGCGCGGGAGGAATAGCATGAAGCCAGCCCTGGATGTGATCACCATTGGACGCGCCTCGGTCGATTTGTACGGCCAGCAGGTAGGCGGACGGCTAGAGGACATGGCCTCCTTCTCGAAGGCCGTCGGTGGCTGCCCGGCCAATATCGCCATCGGTACGGCGCGCCTTGGCCTGAAGTCGGGCCTCATCACCCGCGTCGGCGACGAGGCCATGGGCCGTTTCATTCGCGAGCAAATGGAGCGCGAGGGTGTCTCCACGGAGGGCATCGTCACCGACAAGCAGCGTCTCACCGCGCTCGTGATCCTCGGTGTGAGGGATGAGGATTCATTTCCACTGATCTTCTACCGCGCCGATTGCGCCGACATGGCGCTGACCGAGGACGATATCGACGAGAGCTTCGTGGCGTCCTCTGCTGCCATCGTCGTGACCGGTACGCATTTCTCTCGCGAAACCACCGCCGCCGCACAGAAGAAGGCGATCCGCATCGCCAAGGCGAACGGACGCAAGGTCGTGCTCGACGTGGATTACCGCCCCAATCTCTGGGGTCTTCTCGGACATGGCGCGGGCGAGTCCCGCTATGTGCGCTCGGATGCGGTCACCGAGCATTTGAAGCCCATTCTCACCGATTGCGATCTCATCGTCGGCACGGAGGAAGAACTGCATATCGCAGGTGGCTCGGAGGATACGCTGCAGGCGATCCGCACCATCCGCTCGATCTCGAAAGCCACCATCGTTTGCAAGCGCGGCCCCATGGGTTGCGTGGTGTTCCCCGGCGATATTCCTGCCTCGCTTGATGACGGCGTGAAAGGCCCCGGCTTCCCGGTTGAAGTCTACAATGTGCTCGGCGCGGGCGATGCGTTTCTCTCCGGCTTCCTGCGTGGATGGCTGAAGGACGAGAAGCTCGAGACCTGCTGCGCCTATGCCAATGCGAGCGGTGCTTTTGCCGTCTCTCGCCTGCTCTGCTCGCCGGAGATTCCGACCTTCCCCGAACTACAGCACTTTCTGAAGGAGGGCAGCCGTCACAAGGCACTGCGCTTCGATGAAAAGATCAACCACATCCATTGGTCGACGACCCGCCGCCCTGCTTCCGATACGCTTATGGCGCTCGCCATCGATCACCGCATGCAGCTGGAGGTGATGGCGAAAGAGGTTGACGCCTCTATCGACCGCATTCCCGATTTCAAGGTGCTCGCCGTTCAAGCCGCTGCGAAGGTGGCGAATGGGCGCGAAGGTTTCGGCATGCTGATCGACGGCACTTATGGTCGCGAAGCCCTGTTCCGCGCCGCCGATCATCCGTTCTGGATCGGGCGTCCTGTCGAATTGCCGGGTTCCCGCCCGCTCGATTTCGAAGGCGGCGGCAGCATCGGCGCGAAGCTCGTGGAATGGCCGGTCGGCCACACCATCAAGTGCCTGTGCTTCTACCATCCCGACGATCCGCCGGAATTGAAGCAGCGCCAGGAGCGTGAACTGCTTCGCATCCACGACGCCGCGCGCCGCATCGGCCGCGAATTGCTGGTCGAGATCATCGCCGGCAAGCATGGGCCGCTGAAGACAGATACGGTCGCCGGCATCGTGCAGCATCTCTACGATCTCGGCATCAAGCCCGATTGGTGGAAGCTTGAGCCGCAGCAGGACAAGGCTGCTTGGAACGCTATCGGCAAGGTCATCACCAAAAACGACCCCTATTGCCGTGGTATCGTGCTGCTCGGCCTCGAAGCACCGGAAGATGAGTTGGAGATGGCCTTTGCCGCCGCCGCCAGCGAGCCGCAGGTAAAGGGTTTCGCGGTCGGGCGTACGATCTTCAACGATGCCGCGCGACGCTGGCTGAAGGGCGAGATGTCGGACGAAGCTGCAATTGCCGATATGGCCGGCCGCTTCCAGCGCCTCGTCGATTGCTGGCAGCGCGTGTCCGGCCAAGCCAAGGCTGCCTAAGACGAAGGGCGGAGCCGATCACCGGTTTCGTCCTCTTTTCATGACAAACAAAACCTGAGAACGCTGCCGACATCATTCGGCGCATTTTGAGAGAAACGCTCATGAGCACGATCCGCCTCACCATGGCGCAAGCCGTCGCCCGGTTCCTCACCGCGCAGAAGACGGAGATCGATGGACAAATCCTGCCGCTTTTCGGCGGAGTCTGGGCCATCTTCGGCCACGGCAACGTGGCGGGTATGGGCGAGGCGCTGCACGGCGTGCGCGACCAGCTTCCCACCTTCCGCGCCCATAACGAGCAGGGCATGGCCCATGCCGCCGTTGCGTTTGCGAAAGCTTCGCGCCGTCGCCGCATGATGGCCTGCACCACCTCCATCGGCCCCGGTGCGACGAACATGGTGACGGCGGCAGCCGTGGCGCATGTGAACCGTATTCCCGTGCTGCTTCTGCCCGGCGACGTCTTCGCCAATCGCAGGCCCGATCCGGTGTTGCAGCAGATCGAGAATTTTTCCGATGGTACGGTGTCGGCAAACGATTGCTTCAAGCCCGTCTCCCGCTATTTCGACCGCATCACGCGCCCTGAGCAGATCATTCCCGCGCTCCAGCGCGCCATGGCCGTGCTCACCGACCCCGCCGATTGCGGACCGGTGACGCTGGCGCTCTGCCAAGACACGCAGGCCGAGGCTTACGATTATCCCGAGAGCTTCTTCGCGGAGAAGGTGTGGACACCGCGCCGTATTCGTCCCGACGAGACCGAACTCGCGGAAGCCGCCAACCTTATCCGCAATGCCAAGAAGCCTTTCATCGTGGCGGGCGGCGGCGTGCTCTTTTCCGGAGCGGAGAAAGTGCTGGCCGACTTCGCGCAGAAGCACGGCCTCTTCGTCGGCGAAACGCAGGCCGGCAAGTCGAGCCTGCCTCATGACCACCAAGCCAACCTCGGCGCTGTCGGCGTGACCGGCACGGGTGCCGCGAATGCGCTGGCAGAAGATGCAGACGTGGTGATCGCGGTCGGCACGCGCCTTCAGGATTTCACCACCGGCTCCTGGGCGCTGTTCAAGAACCCGAGCCGCAAGATCGTCGGCCTCAACGTGCAGCCCTTCGATGCCACCAAGCACAGCGCGCTGCCGCTCGTCTCCGATGCACGTGTGGGTCTCGAAGAGCTGAGCCGTGCGCTCGGCAGCTGGAAGGCGTCCGATGCGTGGGTCTCGAAGGGTCGCGAGGAGAAATCGCGCTGGTTCGACTCATCTGCTCGCTTTACTGATCCGACCAATGTGGAACTTCCCTCCGATGCGCAGGTCATCGGCGCGGTGCAGCGCACCTCCTCTCCAACCGACGTAGTGGTCTGCGCGGCGGGCGGTCTGCCGGGCGAGTTGCACAAGCATTGGAAGGCGAGCTCTGCGCTGGGATACCACATGGAATACGGTTATTCCTGTATGGGCTACGAGATTGCGGGCGGACTCGGCGTGAAGATGGCAGATCCGAAGCGCGAGGTGATCGTGATGGTGGGCGACGGTTCCTATCTCATGATGAACTCGGAACTCGCCACCTCTGTGATGCTCGGTCAGAAACTCACCGTCGTTCTTCTCGACAACCGCGGTTACGGCTGCATCAACCGCCTGCAGCGCGCCACCGGCGGCGAGAGCTTCAACAACCTGCTGCAGCATACGAACCACGTGACGCTGCCCGACATCGACTTCGCCGCCCATGCGGCGAGTCTTGGCGCGCAATCGCTGAAGGTGAAGAGCATTGCGGAGCTGGAAGATGCGCTTAAGAAGGCACGCAGTGCGGATTGCAGCACCGTCATCGTCATCGATACTGATCCCCTCATCTCCACCGATGAAGGCGGCCATTGGTGGGATGTGGCGGTGCCGGAAGTTTCCGTGCGCGAACAGGTGAACACCGCCCGCAAGAATTACGAAACGGCTCTCGGCGCGCAGCGCGTGGGCGATTGATTGAAACAGAAGGAATAAGAGCCATGACGATCCGTATCGGGGCGAACCCCATCGGCTGGTCCAACGACGACATGCCGGAACTCGGCGGCGAGACGCCGCTGGAGGTGTGCCTGGCTGAGGCCAAGGAAGCCGGCTTCGAGGGCATGGAGCTCGGAAACAAGTTCCCGCGCGAGCCGGAAGCCCTGAAGAAGGCGCTCGCGCCCTTCAACATGGCCTGCGTGTCGGGCTGGTACTCTGCAGAGCTTCTCAAGCGCGATGCCGATGCGGAGATGAAGGCCCTGCGCCCGCATCTCGATCTCCTGAAAGCCATGGGCTCGAACGTACTCGTGTTTGCCGAGACCTCGAACGCCATCCACGGCGACCGCTCGAAGCCTCTATCGCAGCGCCCTGTGATGCAGGATGGCGACTGGGCCGAGTTTGGCCGTCGCATCACTGAAGTGGCCGAGCGCACGCTGCAGGAAGGCGTGCGCGTGGTGTACCACCACCATATGGGCACCATCGTGGAATCGGAGGCCGATATCGACGCCTTCATGCGCTCCACTGGCGAAGCAGTTCACCTGCTGCTCGACACCGGCCATGCCACCTGGGGTGGGGCGGACCCTGCAGCGCTTGCTCGCCGCTACCGCAGCCGCATCAGCCATGTGCACACGAAGGACGTGCGCAAGAGCGTGATGGAAAAGTCGAAGGCGGAAGGCTGGAGCTTCCTCGATTCGGTCATCGAAGGCGTTTACACGGTGCCGGGCGACGGCATGGTGGATTTCGTTTCCGTGTTCAAGGAACTGCCGGGCTATAGCGGCTGGGTGGTGATCGAGGCGGAGCAGGATCCGAAGAAGGCTCATCCGCTCACCTATGCCAAGATGGGCTATGCCAATCTCACCCGCTTCCTGAAGGAAGCCGGCCTGCGCTAAAGGATCGATCTAATGTCCAAGCTTCTCGTCAAACCGTCGAAGCCCGATTCAACCGGGCGTATCCACGCCATCACGCCGGAATCCGCCGGATGGACCTATGTGGGTTTCGAGGTCTACCAGCTGAAAAGCGGTCAGAGCTTGAAGCAGCAGACGGGGAGTCAGGAAGCTTGCATCGTGATGCTTTCAGGTCGCGCACATGTGGGCGCGGCCGGTGAGGATTTCGGTACGATCGGTGGGCGTAACTCGCCCTTCGAGCCGGATCCGTGGTCGCTTTACGCGCCTGCCCAATCCGAATGGTTCTTGAGAGCGGAGACAGATTGCGAGATCGCTGTCTGCACCGCACCTGCGGAAGGCAAGCTTCCGGCACGTGTGATCCGTCCCGACCAGGTCGGCCAGGAAACGCGAGGCAAGGGCACCAACACGCGCCATGTGCGCAACATCCTGCCCGAAACGGAACCTGCCGAGAGCCTGTTGGTGGTGGAAGTGATCACGCCGTCCGGCCATTGGTCGAGCTATCCGCCCCATAAGCACGATCGGGACATGCTGCCGAACGAGTCGCTGCTGGAAGAAACCTATTACCACCGTCTCAATCCGCCAACAGGCTTCGCGCTGCAGCGGGTCTACACGGATGACCGCTCGCTCGACGAGACGCTCGCCGCCAGCAACGGCGACGTAGTGCTGGTGCCGAAGGGCTATCATCCCGTCGGCGCGCCGCATGGATATGAGCTGTATTACCTGAATGTGATGGCGGGCCCGAAGCGGGTCTGGAAATTCCACAACGATCCGGACCACGAATGGATGCTGAAGACCGCCTAGAGCATTTACGGCAACGTGGCTTCGGCCACCCGAGAAGATAGGATCTGATCTCTCATGGGATCAGATCCGAAGCCGTCCTTACTTCTCGATTTCGATCTTCAGCTGAATAACGTCAGCTGAGATTCCGAGAAGCCGCGCGATGCGATGACGGGTTTCATCCAGAATCTCCGGCACGCTCGAGTCCTCCTTGTCGAAGGTCACAGGCTTGCCGGTCTCGGCAGGAGCATTGATCGCGGTGTTCGACTCGTCGAGGAACATGACGCCATGATGCTGGCCGTCATACCACATGACCTGGGCGCGGCGGACGATCTTCTTCTTGGGGATCTGCAGCTCGAACTCGGCGGGAACTTTGACCGGCTGGGCGAAGACGATCCGCGCGCCGGCATCGGAGAGATCCCGCACGGTGCATTCCATCCGCGACAGACGATTGTTGTAGACGATATGCCCCTCAAGAAGAGTGCGCGAGCGCGGAGACGCGCGACGCTGCTCCAGCGGATTCATAAGTCCCCCTTGTCATGTCCCGCTATATGGCAGCAGAAGGCGGGACAAACCTAGTCGGCCATTTTTTCTAGACCGTTTGGCCGAGACTGCAACGCCCACGCAGACAGGCATCACAAAGCCCGGCCTTAATGGGTAATACAGTAACCTATGTTTTGACAACCTGACGTGGCATTTATTCAAAGGTTACTTGCATAATTGCGCTCAGGGGTTGGCCGACCAGCCCGCAATCTGAGCCGGGCGCTTCTTCTCGGCAATGTTGGGAATGGCCGTCGGACGAGGCGGCACGCTTCTCGCCATACATTCCTGCATATGAACACGCCGGGCGTCCTTGATGAGGATCCGGTAATAGTCTTCGGACATGTTACGGGTCCGATGAAGCAACCTGGTTTCCTTATAGCAGGCATTCCAGCGGGCCTCGTGATCGCTGGCCATGAGGCCACTCCAATCCTGGGCGAAGGCCCCTGTGGCGATCAGGCTGCTCAAGCTCAATAAGGCAACAGTAACAACACGCATCTTCATGCTCCTGGCACGAAGAATATAAGCCCTTTTCCGTCCAGTTGTTGCTCCCCCATAAAGGCTCCTGCGGGCTACTTCATACGCGCTGAATTTTCTAGCGTTACCTCTGGAACTCATCTTGGAAGAATGTTGGTAGCAGGGAAATGTCCGCTTGAAGGGAGATCCCGGCAGATTCAGGCGTGCGCTCTTCGACTGTGAGGCCTGCATCATATCCAAATGAGGTGCCACTTGATTCCGGTGATATGCGGGCATATACACGCTTCATGAGTTCACCTTGCCACTGCACCCGCCTTCGCATGGTTACGCGGAAGATCTCCGCACTTTACGACGCTGCCCTTGCATCAGAAGGGATCAACGTCGCGCAATTCGCCATGCTTCGTAACATCGCGCGGAGTCAGCCCATCAGCCTGACCGATCTCGCCCGACGGCTCGAGCTGGACCGCTCGACCATGGGCCGCAACGTGCGCGTGATCGAAAAGATGGGGCTCGTAGAGATGGGAAAAGGTGAAGATCAGCGTGAAGCCGTGGTCAAGCTGACGACGGCCGGGGAAGTCTTGCTGGCAAGAGCCTTACCGCTATGGGAGGCGTGTCAGGACGACATGGCCAAGCGTCTTGGCCAGGATCGCCTCGACACAATCGGCGAGCTTCTCTCACTCCTCTAGTTTCTGCATTTTTTGGCACGAAACGGGCATATACCCTTAACAAGGATAAGAGCATGCAACCTATCGCCGCTTTCAGCGGGGCCGCCATTCCCGCTTTCTTCGCCCGTCGCGGCGTGCATTACGGTTGGGTAGTCGCTGCCGCGACCTTCCTGACCATGCTTGTGACTGCAGGAGCCGTCGGCACTCCCGGTGTGCTGATGGGCCCATTGCAGACGGAATTCGGCTGGGCGACATCGGACATTTCCTCGGCCTTCGCCATCCGCCTCGTGCTTTTCGGGCTGATGGGCCCCTTCGCGGCAGCCTTCATGAATCGCTTCGGACTACGCCCCGTCGCGACTGTCGCCCTTGGGTTGATCGCAGCCGGCATTTTCGGCTCGTTCTTCATGAGGGAAATTTGGCAGCTGATGCTGCTCTGGGGTGTCGTCGTCGGTTTCGGAACGGGGCTGACGGCGATGGTGCTCGGTGCAACGGTCGCAACCCGTTGGTTTTCGCAGCGGCGCGGCTTCGTGATCGGCTTGCTGACCGCGAGCACGGCAACGGGTCAGCTTGTCTTCCTGCCACTGTTGGCTGCGTTGACGGACCGATTGGGCTGGCGCGGCGCACTCGCCTTCATGCTCGTCATGCTGTTCATCGCCGCATTGACCACGCTTCTGCTGCTGCGCGACCGGCCTTCCGATGTGGGCCTTGTTCCCTACGGCGCAGTGGAGGCATCAGGCGCGCCCGCACCGGCCCAACCGACCACGCTCAAGGCCATGCTCGCCTCGCCGCTGATCGCCCTGCGCGATGCAAGCCGCACCGGAATATTCTGGGTGCTGTTCGGGACGTTCTTCATCTGCGGCGCCAGCACCAACGGGCTGGTTCAGACACATTTCGTGTCGCTGTGCGGCGATTTCGGCATCGCGGCGGTTGCGGCGGCGGGCGTGCTCGCCCTCATCGGCGTCTTCGACTTCGTCGGTACCGTCGGCTCCGGCTGGCTTTCCGACCGGTTCGACAGCCGAAAGCTGCTCTTCTGGTATTACGGCCTGCGCGGTCTTTCGCTCATCTATCTTCCGTTCACCGACTTCAATTTCTACGAATTGTCGCTCTTCGCCATCTTCTACGGCCTCGACTGGGTCGCAACCGTACCCCCGACGGTGAAGCTCGCCGCCGATCGCTTCGGCGAGCGGGCCAATCTGGTTTTCGGTTGGGTCTTCGCCGGCCATCAGATGGGTGCCGCCTTCGCGGCTTTCGGAGCCGGCGCCATCCGTACCGCCTACGAAACCTACCTGCCCGCCTTCTTCATCGCCGGTCTGCTCTGCATCGTTGCATCGCTCGCCGTGATTGCGGTGCGGGGCCAACAGAAACAACTCGTTCCGGCAGCGTCCTGATTCGATTGTCTTGGGAAACGCTGTCTTGGGAAATTGGCGCACCCGACACGATTCGAACGTGTGACCTTTGCCTTCGGAGGGCAACGCTCTATCCAGCTGAGCTACGGGTGCGTGGGGCCTTGGGCCTGACTCTTCCCTACCTGATCGGGGCTCTCAAGACAACCTCTGACGGCGGGCCTTCTGCTCGGACCACAAGCCCACTAGCGAGGCCTTGCCGCTCCAGCAAGGAGCGACAGGCCGATCATAGCCCTTTCTAAGGCCTTATCCCTTAGGCCTCTTCACCGGCAGTCCGGCGGCGCACGATGTAGCCCGTCGCTACGACCAGAAGCGCTCCTATGACGGCGCTCGGGATTTCCGCCTTATGGCCGAACTCCTGGCCGAGTTTTCCGATAAGCCAGGGATCGGAGATCAGCATCTCACCGGCGACCCAACCGAGGAGCGCCGCGCCAGCCCAGACCAAAAGGGGCATCCGGTCCATGAGCATCATGATGAGCGCTGCGCCCGCCACGATGAGGGGAATCGAAATCGCAAGGCCCATGACGAGCAGGAAAGTCGAATCCTGCGCCACGGCCGCAATGGCCAGAACGTTGTCGAGGCTCATAACCGCATCAGCCACGGCAACCGTCCACACGGCGTGCAGCAGGCGATCCGTTTCCTTCACCGACCCTTCCTCGTCATCGCCGGAGAGAAGCTTCACGGCGATCCAAAGCAGGAGAGCGCCGCCGATGATCTTGAGGAATGGCGTCGAGAGGAGCGCCGCAACGAGAATCGTGAACACGATGCGCAGCACAACCGCCACGCCCGCGCCGAGGATCATGCCGAGGCGACGCTTGTCGTCCGGCAGGCCGCGACAGGCCATGGCGATCACCACTGCATTGTCGCCGGACAGAATGACATTGATCCAGATGATACCGAGAATTTTGAGAAGTTGAGGGAGGAGAGCTTCCATGATTTTGAGAACTTGCTTGGTGTTCGGAAGAAGCATGAATCTCAATTCCATGGGGATCATGGACGAAGAGCTGCAACGATTGAGCCCAAGGATTCGAAGCTGCTTCTGAAATAAAAAATGACGCTGTTGTTCAAGCGCGCGATGATCGCCCGGAGATCCGCATGAAGCGTCCCTGGCGCAAGCCGATCTCAGATGGCAGGAGGCCCTGTAGCATGCCGGCGCGACATGAAGGTGGCGAGGCTAAGCGTATCGGCCGCGCTTGGACGAACGCTTCCACCGATCTCGCCGATCCGCGAGCAGCAGACGTCGCGCGGCGGAATGAGAGCATCGAAGTCGCCTTCCTCGCCCCAATCCGGTTCTCCTCCATCGGAGAGATCCGACAGCGAAAGCGTTTCCTCAAGCTGGAGGAGGAACGGACTCTCGGGAGATGCATTCGCGCATGCGGGCAACCATGCCAGGAACAGAAGTCCCAACAAAGTTTGCAGGATCACACGGGACATGCGCGAACGGATCAAGGCTCTACCCAGCCGGGCTGCGAATTCCGATAGCGCCCGGCCCGATCTTGAGTACCTGATCGAGGTTGCAGGAGCAACCTGAGCAGCAAATTCAAACGCTTTTCGCAGGCGGCAGAATCAAGGCCAGATCGGCTTCGGTGAGGAGCCTGTACTCTCCAGCCTTCAAATCCTCCGGCAGAACAAGATCGCCCATCCTGTCGCGGTGAAGGGCTGTCACGTGGTTGCCTACGGCCGCGAACATGCGGCGGACCTGATGGTAGCGTCCCTCGGTCAATGTAAGCGTGGCGCTTGTCTCCGAGATCTTTTCCATAGCGGCCGGCAGAAGCGGCTTGTCCTCGCCTTCGAGCATCAGGGTGCCGGCAGCAAAGATCTCCGCCTCGTCACCGCGCAAGGGCCGATCGAGAGTCACGCGGTAGCGCTTCGAGATGTTGGCGCGAGGCGAGATGATCCGATGCAGCAGGTTGCCGTCATCGGTCATGAGCAGCAGACCCGACGTTTCCTTGTCGAGACGCCCAATGGTGGAGATCGCCGGATCGCGGCGGCGCCAGCGTTCGGGCAGAAGGCTATAGACGAGAGGTCCCGCCTCCTTGTGCGAGCATGTGACTCCCAAGGGTTTGTGCAGCATCAGCGCGAGGCCCGGCGGCGGATCGAGCGGCTTGCCGCGCACGATCATGCGCTCCGAAAGATCACGTGTGATGACGATACGCTGATCCTCGTCTTCGATCACTTCACCATCGAGCGTGACGAGGCCGGCATAGACAAGCTGCTGCACTTCGCGGCGTGAGCCGTAGCCCATATTGGCGAGCAATCGGTCGAGGCGAAGCGTTGGCACCTTGCTCATTTTTGCGCCTCATAAATCTTGTAGCCGGATGCTTCCGCGTGAAGCGTCACGCGTTTGAAGAGCGGCTTCAGAACGCCCTCGTAAGGTAGGTGCCGATTGGCGACGAGCCAGAGCACGCCGCCCGGACGCAGGGATTCCGCTGCCTTGCGGATGAAGCTCTGGCCGAGGCTCTGATCTTCCGCGCCACCATCGTGGAACGGCGGATTCATTACCACGAAATCAAGACCGGCAAGGCGCAGGTTGCGCACATCCGCCCAGCGGATTTCCACGCGCGCATCCTCGACGTTGCGTGCGGTCATCTCGGTCGCACGGCGATCGATGTCGATAAGGGTGAGATGCGTGACCTTAGAAGATTTGAGGATCGTGCCCGACAGGATGCCGATACCGCAGCCGAAATCCGCTCCCTTGCCGCTGAGCGCAGGCAGGTGCTGCTCCAGCAGCGCGCTGCCGGGATCGAGACGGTTCCAACTGAACACACCGGGCTGTGTCCAGAATCCGATTGCCTCGTCGAAACGCGGCGCGCCCTCGCTCAAAGCCTCTTCAATACTTGCAAGCTGTACGGGCTGCCTGCAGATGCAGATCCGGTAATGGCGCTTGGAAGTCTCGTCGACGGCGCATCCGAAACTCTTCAGCTCCTTGGCCAATCGCGAGCCGCCCTTGTCCTTGGGGGCGAGAGCCGTGAGCACGCCTTCGGGTGCGAGCGCCTTCAGGGCCAGGGCGGTCGCGTAGCGGCGCTCGACCGTGCCGGGTGGCGCCAGCAGCACCATCTCAGTCAGGGAGCCTTCCGCCAAATCCTCGAGCTTTCCAGAGCCGGGGATGAGGGGCGAGAACTGGGTGCTGCCGGAAGGCTGCTCTGCCAGTTCCGTCGGAGGCGTTCCATAGATTCCGGTCGATATGATGTCTGGCAAGGCTGCTCGATCCATACTGAACAAGTCGTGTTCTTATTATGCCGAGGCCTGGAACGTAAACCTGAAAGCCCTGCTCTTCGTCTAGGACTAGTGAGCTGAAAGCCGTTCCGGCTTCGCGGCAACGGCCCGGATCTCGGATTCGCCGACGGCACGCTGTGTGCCCATCGTGGTATGCCGGATCCTGTAGCCGAACTCGCCATTGGTCGCTTCCGGCATGAGGCGGACGATCTCGTAAACGCCGTCCGTCCGGTCGGCGAAGCGAGATCCGGAAGAATGGACCAGTTGGCCCAGCGAAAATTTGTGGCTCATGAAAGCTTCCTGTGGCGTGATCAGTTGAGAGATGTCGAGCGGGGCAGCGTGTGTGCCTTGATCGGCAGGGTATGCTCGACTTCGGCATCCATGCCCTGATCGATGATCTCCGCCAGAACCATGGTGTCCTCGGCCTTCATGGCGCTGGCCGGATAGATCTGAAACTCGCTGTTGCTCTCGACGACGATAGCGTCACGACCGAAGCGCAGAACGCAGTTGGTCTGGCGCATCAGCCATTCCGGCACCAAATCGCCGGCTTCGAAAGTCCAAGTTTTGTCTGGCATTGCGAACCTTTCGCGGACTGAGGCTCTCAGCCCCCGCGGCGTTTATCGGCGGCGAAACTGCGGACGGCGTGCGCCTGCCGGGCGGGGAGCACCCGAGCCGCTGTCCTTGTGACGGAAGATGAGCCGGCCCTTGTCGAGATCATAAGGGGACATCTCGACGGTCACGCGGTCGCCCGCGAGCGTCTTGATGCGGTTCTTCTTCATCTTACCGGCCGTATAGGCGACGATTTCGTGCCCGCTCTCCAGCTTCACCCGATAACGGGCGTCCGGCAGGATCTCTACGACTTCGCCTTCGAATGTGATCAGTTCTTCCTTGGCCATTGAGAAAATCCTTTGCTGAAAACAAAAAAGCCGCTCCCGAAGGGCGGCTTTGCCAAGCGGCGCAGGGAGCTGCGCCGCCTGATAGAGACAGGTTTTTAGGCCGTCTGGATGTTGTTCACGGCAACCTTGCCGGAGCGGCGGTCTTCAGCCGTGTCGAAGGTGACCTTCTGGCCTTCGCGGAGGCCGCGGATGCCGGCGCGCTCGAGAGCCGTGGCGTGGACGAAGACGTCCTTGTCGCCGTTGTCAGGCTGAATGAAGCCGAAGCCCTTCTGGTCGTTGTAGAACTTAACGGTACCCGAAATCATGGGAGTATCCTTGGTTTGTATGCGTCAGTGCACGTGAGCGTGAGGCGAGCGACAGCGCGCCCTTGCTCGGGTTCGTCGATGTTTGGGAAGGCTGTCTGAACGTGCGCCTGGCATGCCAAGGCGTAACGGCCCGATTGTCCGGCCAAATGTCGATAAGAATGACCTAGTGCCCTGATGAGGCAAATACAAGGCGTTCGGCGAATTTAATGAATATTTCTTCGCCCACCAAAGCGGGAAAGGCATGCTATTTCACTGAGACGACTTTTCCTGAACTTACGATAATCCCTTCTACAGCATGCATTTACGGTGCAATTTAACCGTAATCTTAGCGGCAGATGATCGTCGCGCTCGGGCAGATGGCAATATAGGCCTGGGTCGGACAATAGGTTTGTCGGAAGGTTTCCGTGATCGTGCAGGTGACATGCACCCGGTAGCCCCGCACCGGCGCGGCGCCGATGGGCGCGTGCAGGACGGAATAGCCGAGATCCTGATCCGCCAGGCGGGCGATGGCCCGCTCAGGCACGACAGGCGTGATACGGGCGGTCCGGGTCACAGTCACCCGGGCCATGTCGGCGGCTAGAGCTCCCTGAGCCAGAAGGCCAGTCGCGACAAGCGCAATCCCCATCATCTGAAGCTTCATGCTGGAACCCTCCCTAGCCCGCAACCAACGGCAAAGCCTGCGGAAGAATAAATGCGCAAAGCGGCTTTCGGATCCGAAGGGACCTTGTCCGCCCTTTCCACAGGTGGCCCGATCCGGGGCGGCTTTAAACAAGCGGTAGGATCTTGTGGGCCATAACCCCCTTCGACACGTTGTGAAGTGAACGGGATCACATGCATCACATCCACCTTGCCGAGGGGTTGCGGCTTCGCTTTCCGGCGCGCAGCGCAGATTTCGACCAGGGCGTCGAGGTCGGCATGCTGGCGGCGCTCATGAGCCAGGACATCTCGGAATTCAGCCGCCGCATCTCGAAGGCCAATGTCGGACAGGTCCGTGCTGTCGCTGACCAGTTCGGCTATCGCCTCGTGGAAGGCGAAGAGGCCGAGGATTCCATCACCCTCACTTTCTACAGCCGCGCCGCGCGACCGCGCCTGCGCGTCGTGCATTCAGCGGGAGCCTGACCCTTTCAGGCACCCGCCTTTTTCTGCTGCATGCGCACACGCTCCCGATAGGCCGTGTAGAGGCCGCTCGCCGCGATGATGCAGGCGCCCACGATGGTCCAGCCATCGGGTACCGCGCCGAAGACCCAATAACCGAGCGCCCCTGCCCAGAGCAGCTGCACATAGGAAAACGGCGCGATCACCGACGCATTGCCGTGGCGATAGGCCAGCACTACGAACCATTGTCCGATGGCGAAGAACAGGCCCATCAGCAACGCGAAGCCAATCTCGCTCAAGGATGGCGTCACCCAGGTGAAGGGAATTGTCACGCTCAAGATCAGGCAGCCGACGACGGCCGAATAGGCGAGCGTCGTGAGCGGATGATCGCTGCCACTCATCTTGCGCGTCACCACCGCGCCCGCGGCCCAGCTTGTGGCACCGAGCAGCGGAAACAGGGCCGTTGCCTGGAAGGCCTCCGTGCCGGGGCGAATGACCACGAGCACGCCGGTCAGCCCGACGAGGGCAGCAACCCAGCGCCGCCAGCCCACCGATTCACCCAGGAAAAGAATCGACAGGGCCATGATGAGAATCGGCGAGATGAAATAGATCGCCGTGGATTCTGCCACGGGCAGATAGCGAAGCCCCATCGTGAAGAAGATGGTCGAGCCGATCATGCCAAGGCTTCTCAACACCTGGAGTCCTGGACGCTTGGCGCGGAGCAGGCCCTTGCCGCCAACGAGCAGGACCACGGGAACGACGAGGCAGGAAAACGTAGCGTAGCGGATCCAGGCGATTTCAGACGCCGGCAGCGTGGCCGCGAGATGCTTCGTAATGATGTCGCAGACGGAAAAGACGACCGTGGACGCGATGAGAAGAAGAATGCCCGTCACCTGCGAGGGAGCGGCATGAGCGTGAGGAGCTTGCCCAGTTGCCTGGGGTAACGCCTCTTCATCAGCTGTTCTGGTAACGGGGGTCATGAATGACTCAAAAAAGAGGCCCGCATGCGGGCGCTGCGGGCCTGGAGGCAATTATGGAAGCCACTAAAAGTTCGTTTTGCGGGAAATGAGAAGTGCAAAGACCGCACCCGAACCATGCTTTTGCTGAATGGATCATCCAAGCGAAGTGCTGGACATCCGCCAATCACGAGAAGACTGCGCTGCATCGCTCAGGCTACAATGAGACCATCGCTACATTATCCTGTCATTAAACTGAACAAATATTCAGTAAATGCAATATTAGCGATAATCTATCAGTCTGACTGAAGGTCTTATTCTTGCCTCATTAGCCTCCATTTTGCACGCCCTTCTACAACAACAAGGGAATGCATTGTGGATCAACGAAAGGTAACCCTCGCACTGGCAACCACTATTCTATCGGCTGCCGCCTTTCTCCCAATCTCCATGGCACACGCACAGCCGCAGGAAGCCTCCGGAAAAATCGTTCAGAGCGGCCGCGCCTCCTGGTACGGCCCTGGCTTCCAGGGGCGGAAAACCGCAAGCGGCGAAACCTTCGACACCAACGAGCTCACCGCCGCCCATCGCACCCTGCCCTTCGGCACCAAGGTACGGGTGGTCAACAAGAAAACCGGCAAGTCCGTCGTCGTGCGCATCAATGATCGTGGTCCTTATGCCCATGGACGCGTGATTGATCTCTCCCGTGCTTCCGCTCAAGCCATCGGCCTGTCGGGTGTTGCGCCCGTGAGTGTCGCGGAGCTCTAAGCAAGCCCGCGCCCATATGGCGCGTGATGGAACCTGGAGCCCTCCAGCCTGCTTTTCCCCGAGCATTTTTCATTGTGAGAAAGCTGTTCGGAACATCCCATGCAGGCTGGTCGGCTGCTGACATCGGTATCATTCATTGTCGCGCTTTGCGCGGGCGGCACTATGGCTCTCGCGCAAGGTGCAAGGCCGTGGATTGACCCTCCGAGCGAGACAGGCCGCTCGTCCCCGACGCCTTCTCAAGCACAGCCCCTCAAGCTGCCTCCGGTCTCACCCACGCCTGCGCCTGCACCGCCCCAACAAGCGCAGCCTCCACAGGCAGCATCACCGCCCGCGTCATCCGACACGCAGCCGAAATCAGCTGAGCGGCCATCCGCTCCGCAGGATGAGAAGCGTCGGTCACGGGCCGCCTCGGCCAAGGACTTCGCCATCGATTACCTGGCAAGTTGGTCCGCGCGGAACGACATCGCGCTCAGCGCCACGGCCGAGCTTTATGCCCCACGTATCCTCTATCATGGCCGCACGGTGAGCCTGGAGCGTCTCTACAAGGAGAAGCAGCGTTTCATCCAGCGCTGGCCCGAACGCGAATACCGCCCCCGCGAGGATGCGATCGGCACGCAATGCAATCCTGATGGAACAATCTGCACGATCCATGCTGTTTTCGATTACAGCGCCACGAATCCCAAGCGTCGGCGCATTTCGGAGGGATCGGGAGCGTTGCAGCTTATCGTGGAATTCATCGGCCAGAAGCCTGTGATCGTCGCGGAGCACAGCACCTTGCTCACGCAAAGCCGCAGGCGCATTCTTGCGTCAGAGGGCTCATCGCATGAGTGATGTCGTCTCATCTCGCAACACATCTCACGACCTCGGCAACACCCCTGTCGGGAATGCGGTTCAATTGCGTGAGCGCATGCGCGCTCTCATCCATGCCGAAGTCGACAGGATCAATCCGACCGACGATGCGCGCCGCGCCCTCGAACTCATCATCGAGTCTTCGCTACGCCCCTCCAGCGTCGACGGCCACCTGAAGCTCACCGTGATCGATGGGAGCGGCCAGCCGCGCGTGATCGAGAGGGAGGGCAAACAGGTTCCTTTCACCCTGGCCGATCTCATCAACGAACTGCGCAACCTTCACCCGGTGCTGTTCAAGACCTCGCCGAAACCTCAGATGACTGCCAGCGAGACGAACCATCGCGAGACACCACCTTCGACGCAGGAGCTGAAGCGGGATTGGTTAACGCTCGATTCCGGCGCGCCGAAATCCGAGCATCCTGCGAAGCCATCACGCGAAACGCACGCCCTCGCCCGCTGGAACAAGGGCAAGGTTCGCTTCCATAGCTGGTCCAGACGGATGTCGAAGCGATTGAAGACATCCAGTGTTCTAAACGCGGCTCCCCTCGCGGATGTCCGCAAGGGGTTGTCGGCCTCGGCCGATCGAGCGCAGGCCTTCTTTGATAATCTGCACGATAATCTCCAGGATAAGCCAGTCTCACGTCGCCCCGGCTTTGCTCTGAGCGTGGTGGCGGTCGTTCTCGTGATCCTAGGCATTGGCGCTTTCCTCCTCCTTCGTCCGGACAACACCACGCAGGCGAGCACCGAAGGCCCGTCTGAGACGGGTGCTCTCGCCTCTAATCAAACTGCGAATACATTGGCTGCAGCGCCGCGCTCGTCCGGCGGACGCAGCCTGAAAGGCGTGCCGGATGTGATCGACACCGCGACCCTGTCGCTGGAGGGCGAAGTGGTGCGCCTCTTCGGCGTCGAGTGGGCGCCGGGCGCAGGCAAGCCGGAAGACCTCACCACCTATCTTCAAGGACGCGAGGTCACCTGCCAACCTGCGGGCGGCACCGACACCTATCGCTGCCGCGTCGGCGAGCAGGACCTTTCGCGGGTCATTCTGTTCAACGGCGGCGGCCAGCCGACGGCGGAGGCGACGCCGGAACTGAAGGCCGCGGCCAATCACGCGCGCGAGGCGAAGATCGGCGTGTGGAGCAATCAGCCTTAAAACAAAGCGGCCCTCTGCTTCAGCAAAGGGCCGCTTGATTGTCAGTGATGCGCGGTTCAGCGAGCCCCGACCGGAGCCGGAATCTCGACCTCGATCTCCAGGGTCGAGATGTCCGCATCGCGGTTCATCTTCACCTGAACGTTGTCGTGTTCGACCATCACATGGCGACGGACGACGGCGAGGATTTCCTCACGCAGCTTTGCCACCAAGTCAGGCTGACCGCCGACAATGCCGCGCTCATGCGCCAGCAGGATCTGCAGGCGCTCTCGCGCCACGGGCGCGGAGCTGCGCCGATTGAAGAAACTCATGAGGCTCATGCAGCCCTCCGTCCGAACAATTTGCCGAGCAGGCCCTTCTTGTCGTTCGGGATCGTCATTTCGACGGTCTCGCCCTTGAGGCGGCGCGCGGCGTCGAAATAGGCCCGGCCCGGCGCGCTCGCGGGATTGTTGAGGGTGACAGGCGAACCCATGTTGGATGCCTTCAGCACCTCCTCGCTCTCCGGAATGATGCCGATGAGCGGGATGGAGAGGATTTCGAGCACGTCGTCGACCTTCAGCATCTCGCCGCGCTCGGCGCGGGCGGGATCGTAGCGGGTCAGCAGCAGGTGCTTCTCGATGCGGTCGCCCTTCTCAGCCTTCTCGGTCTTGGAATCGAGGAGGCCGATGATGCGGTCGGAATCGCGCACCGACGACACTTCCGGGTTCGTGACGACGACGGCCACATCCGCATGGCGCATGGCCATCGTGGCGCCGCGCTCAATGCCGGCCGGGCTGTCGCAGATGATCCAGTCGAACTTCTCGCGCAGTTCGTTGAGGACCTTTGCGACGCCTTCTTCCGTCAGCGCATCCTTGTCGCGGGTCTGCGAGGCGGGAAGAAGCGAGAGGTTCTCGAGACGCTTGTCACGAATGAGAGCCTGAGAGAGCTTTGCATCACCCTGCACCACGTTGATGAGGTCGAACACCACGCGGCGTTCGGCGCCCATGACGAGATCGAGATTGCGCAGGCCGACGTCGAAATCGATAACGACGACCTTGTCGCCGCCATGTGCGAGCGCCGCGCCCAAAGCTGCCGAGGACGTGGTCTTGCCAACGCCACCTTTGCCGGAAGTTACGACCAAGACTTTGGCCATTGTCGTCTCTCTTTCTCTGTTATCAATCCAGGGTTTTCAGGATGATCGAATCGCCATCCAGGTTCACCTGGACGGGTTGACCGTGGAATTTCGTGCCGAGATCGTCGGCGGTCTTGTAGAGTCCATCGACGGCGATGAGCTCTGCCTCGAACTTTCTGCAGAAAATACGCGCGCGGCTGTTGCCCGTGCAGCCGGCGATCGCGCGGCCGCGCAGCGCGCCGTAAACGTGGATGGAACCGCCCGCCACGATTTCGGCACCCGAGGCGACGGAGCCGAGAACCGTCACGTCGCCTTCCGGATGCAGGATCGACTGACCTGAACGAACCGAGCCTTCGATCATCAGCGTCTTGTCGTCGGCGGGAGAATGGGCTGCCGGTGACGCGGCCGCGACTGCATTCTCGGCTGCCTCGTTGATGTCGATCTCTCCCGCAGGCTTGCCGCCATTGATCTGCGGCGGCATGTCGGGTTCGACGTTCTCAGGTGCGGCGCCTTCCAGGCCAATGATGCGGATGTTGCGCATCTTGAAGGCGGCCAGCAGAAATTTCAGCTCGGATTTCGAGGGCTTGAGGTTGGAGACGTCGGCAATGATCGGGCGGCCGGAGAAAAATCCGGGCGAACGCTCCGACACGGCGTCGAGATCCTCGAGCCAGTCCCTCAACGGCACTTCAGGCGCGAGGACCAGGGCCAGAAAGGACCTGCCACGGAAGCGAAGAGCGGGACGGGGGCGAACGGCGATGGTCACGGGAGTTCAAATTCCTTTAATACCCTCTGATTTCGAACGGTTATGGTTAATGGACCGTTAAAGGACCCGCCCGATGCGAAGAATTTTCTTAAACTTTGATGTGGGCAGGCCCATCTCGTGGGGCGCTGGACGCGCTCAGCGAATAAGAAATTGAACTTCCGCAAGGAATATAAAGATAAAATCTATCCCTTTGTGAGTAGTGACTAGCACTTCTTGCGTATTAACAAATAAGAGACGCTCAATTGACCATGCTTTTGAGAAGCATAGGATTTGTCTTCCTTCGTTTTGTTTTCTGAATTGTGAAGATTATTTTCATAGATCCAGTTTGCGAAGACAGAACGATCGACAAAAAAGCCGCAAGGCCGTCCAGGCAATGGAGTCTTGGGAGGACAAGAATGTCGAATCGAGTTTCTGCCGCCGCTTTCCCGGCACGCCCTTTTTTCAATCGCCTGTCGCGTCAGGCTGTGATTGCCGCAGCTTTTCTCGCCTCGAGTCTCGTCGGCAGCTCGGCGCAGACCGCGTCTGATTTCAACCCTTCCCGCGCCAATACCGGCACGCTCGGGATCATTTCGGGCGGCGCCGACGGCACCTATATCCGCATCGCTGCCGATCTCGCCAATGTGCTCGACGGCGACGAGCTTCGCGTCCTGCCGATGATCGGGCGCGGCTCCCTGCAGAACCTGCGCGACATCATGTTCTTGCGCGGCGTCGATATCGGCATCGTGCAGATGGATGCGCGCGAGCAGCTGAAGGCCGACAAATTGCAGGACAATGCGGTGAAGCACCTGCGCTACATCACCCGCCTCTACAACGAGGAGGTCCACATCATCGCAAACCGTGACATCACGGATATCCGCCAGCTCGACGGCAAGAAGGTGAATATCGACAAGGCCGGCAGCGGCACGAACCTGACATCACGCCTGATTTTCGAAAAGCTCGGGATCAAGCCTGAGGTCGCGACTTTCGATCAGGCCTCGTCCTACGCGAAGCTGAAATCGGGAGAGATCCAGGCCGCCGTCTATGTGGCGGGCCGCCCTGTCCGGGCGATTGCGGAATTCCAGACCGAAGGGCGCTTCCATCTTCTCCCGATCCCCTTCGAGGGTGAGATCGCGGAATCCTACTTCCCGGCCAAATTCGAGACCAAGGATTATCCGCAGCTCGTCGATTCCGGAACAGCCATCGACACGCTCGCGGTCGGCAGCTTGCTCGCCGTCTTCAACTGGCCCGAGAATTCCGACCGCTACAATCGCGTCCGGCGCTTCGTGAACGCTTTCTTCTCCCGCTTCGATGAATTCCTGCAGCCGGGCCGGCATCCGAAATGGAAGGAGGTCAATCTTGCAGCCGACGTGCCCGGCTGGGAGCGTGTGAAACCGGCGCAGGATTGGCTCGATCGCGCGGCGACGACCAGTAGCACGTTCCCCCAGGGCCAAAGCTTCGAGAGCTTCATGAACAGCCGTGGGATCACCGTAACGGCGGAGCAGCGGGAAGCCCTCTTTCGCGAGTTCCTCGCCTGGCAAAGCGACCGCCAGCGTTTGACCCGCAGAGCCGTCCGGCAGGACTGATCCATCCCAAATCTGGACCCTAAGCCGAAGGCTCTCGGCAGCCTTCGGCACCCCGAAGGAGGTCCGCCATGAATGGGCAATATCCATCGTCATCGAAACGCCTCACCGCCGAACTGCTCATCGGCACATTGATCGGCCTTGCACCTCTTGCTCCCGCCTATGCGCAGGCACCAGGTGCAAAAACTCCCAGCTTAGCGGAGCAGGCGACCACACCTTCAGCCTGCAGCGCCGCCGATTCCGAACTGCAGCGGGCTCTCGAACGGGAGCAAGCCTATAGCGGCTTGATCGCGCAGACGCTCACGGATCTCATGCAGGAGAACAATGAGCTGAAAACGCGCCTTGAAACGGATTCGTCTTCGCAGACGACAACCGTCCTCGACATGCAGCAAGCCCTGCAGCGAGAGCAGGAGCTGCGCGAGGCGGCCACCCGCGAGCTGGCGACCCTGCAGAACGATTACCGCATCCTTCTGGAAGCACGCGGTCAAGTGCCGGCGGCGCCGTCGGACAATAATGCGGAACTGGAAGCGCGCCTGCGTCAGGAGCAGGCGAGAAGCGACGATGCTACCCGTCAGCTCGCCGCCGTGACGCAGGAATTGCGCGCATTGCAATCATCCAAGAGCGAAGCTGCAGCGGCATCGGCCCACATAGCAGAGATGGAGAAGGCACTGGCGCAGGAAACCATGCGCAGCGAAATGCTGGTTCAGGAACTGAGCGATGCTTTTGGGGAGTTGCGCGCCTTGCGCGAGCCCTTCGAGCCGAACCCGACGCCGCTCGTGTTCAGGATCACCGAGAAGGGAGCGGATGCACCGCTCCCGAAAGCCGAAGCGATGGCTCAAGCTGTCGAGCCCGCCCTGCCGCTAATCGAGCCTGCGGCACCGGACGTCACATCGGCTGTGCCAGCCGCTCAACCCTCTTCCGTCGTGGTCGCCTCCCTGCCCGGCGCCGTGCAGCCGCTGCCTGCTCAGCCGAAACCTGCGGAGCCTGTGAAGACTGAGGATCGCTTGGTCATCCGAGCGGAAGAACTGTTCGGCAAGGGCGATGTGAGCGGCGCCCGGCTTCTGCTCGAACGCTCGCTGGCCGGCGGCAATCCCCGCGCGGCTTTCCTGATGGCGGAAACCTTCGATCCGAATGTCCTCTCGCGCCTGCATGTTCTCGGCATCAGGGGGGATGCGGCAAAGGCGCAGGAATTTTATGCGCGCGCCCGCGATCTCGGGATGGCTCAGGCGCAAGAGCGGATGGAGGCGCTGAAATAGAGGGAAGCCGTCGCGGCTTTCAGAACGGCACCCACTCGCCGTTCTCGGTCAGGGACTCGACGGCGCGCTCCAGCGCGGTACCGGCATCCAGCAGATGTTGGGCCGTCTGCTGGATCTGAAGAGAAGGGCCGGAGAGAGCAGCCACATGCTCGGTCATTTCCCGCACACGCTCGACCAGATCGATAAGATCAGCCGCCAGCGCCGCCCGCTCCTCCGCCTCGGAGGCGGGGGCCTTGGCCTGTTTCAGGCGCGGGGCGAGGGGAATGATGTTCGACATGTGTTCTAAAATCCGCCTTCCAGGCCTTGAGAGCAATGGACGCCCAAGCTGCGATCCACAGGAAAGCGAGCGCTTTCCGAAGCTAGGCAGCGGTTTTTTGTCCCATTATCTTGGCTAGACGTTCGCTCAATGGGCGGGGGGAGCCTTAGGTGCTATGTCCAAGCTCCCACCTTGTCTTCTCATCTCGGCAGACTGATCGGATCATGGAACTCTCCTCTGCGGCGCTTCTTGCCGCTTCGGGTCTCGCGGCGGGACTCGTCAACGCCATTGCGGGTGGCGGCACCTTCTTCACCTTCTCGGCTCTCGTGGCGACGGGTCTGCCGCCGGTGGTCGCCAATGCCACCAGCGCGGTAGCGGTCACGCCCGCGAACCTGTCGAGCGCCTGGGCCTACAGAAAAGAGCTCGCTGCCAACATACGCCGCTTCGCGGCTCTAGGCATCGTGAGTCTGATCGGCGGTTTGGGTGGCGCTTACATCCTGACGGTCACGAACAACGAAGCCTTCCGGCAGCTCGTGCCGTGGCTTCTGCTGTTCGCGACTCTGCTCTTTGCCGCAAGCCCGCGCATCGTGGCGCTCGCCCGGCGCATCGGGAAAAGCGAGGGACAGCATCCGTCCACGCGCGCCTGGGCTGGGGGCCTCGCCTTTCAAACGGGTGTTGCCGTCTATGGCGGCTTCTTCGGCGCGGGCATGGGCATCGTGATGCTGGCAGCGCTGGCCATCACCGAAGGCGACGATTTTCATCTCATCAACGCGGCGAAGCATCTCTGCTCAACGCTGATCCAGCTCGTGGCCGTCGTGCTCTTCATCGCCGCCGGTCTCGTGAGCTGGCCCGAGACGCTCATCGTCGGCGCGGCATCGGTCATCGGCGGCTATCTCGGCGTCGTGTTCGGCCGTCGCCTCCCGACCAACGTCATCCGCTGGCTCGTGATCGGAGTCGGCGTCGTGCTGACACTGTATTTCTTTATTCGCTGAATTCGTTAACCGCGCGTGCTGTTTTCGCGCGCGGTTCATGCATTTCTCGAGCCTCTGCCCGATTCACGCCACAACCATCGCGCTTTCTGTCACGGTTCCATTCAGTTGATTTCAAGAAGGATGATCCCGTGGCAGAAAATGAAAAGCTCGCAGAACTCAGCAGCACTCAATCCGTGAGCGCGCTCGGCCTGCGGTGGGCGGCCCTGCGCGGAATGCTGAATTCGCCCCTGATCACCGCGGACGAGCAGCGCGCCTTGCGCGACGAGCTTCTCGTCGAGCTCACGACCGTCGAGCAGGATTTCAGCACCCTGCAATCCCGCAGCCCCATGGAAATTTCCGCGAAAGTGGACATCGCCAAATCGGCTTTGCGCGACAAGATCGATTCCAGCGAACTATGGATGATCGATCTTCTCGACAGCATTCAAGCGGATCTTCAGAACGTTGTAGCAAGAGCCGAGACCGTGCAGGCGCCGCGCACGCAGGTCCATTTCTCCCGCTCGAATCAGATGCGGGCAGATGAGACAGACACGACAGAAACGGAAACGCCGTCCGCAGCGTAACAGCCTTTCGCTTCATGCATGCGCCGCGCCCGTGTCAGTGAGCGCGGCGTTTTTTGTTACACGAGACCGGGATCGATCTGCGACGTGCGTTCCAGCCATGCGGGCACGGGCAGGTTCTTTTCGCGCAGGAAGGCCGGATTGAAAAGCTTGGACTGATAGCGCGTGCCGTAATCGCACAACACCGTCACGATGGTATGCCCCGGACCCAGATGCTTGGCGAGGCGGATCGCGCCCGCCACGTTGATGCCGGACGAGCCGCCCACACACAGGCCTTCATATTCGAGAAGATCGAATACGATCGGTAGTGCTTCCTCGTCGGGAATCTGGAATGCGATATCGATAGGTGCACCCTCGAGATTCTTCGTGACGCGCCCCTGACCGATGCCTTCCGTGATCGATGTGCCCGTGGCCTTCAGCTCGCCTGTCGTGACCCAGCTCGCAATGGCAGAACCCATGGGATCGGCGAGCGCCACCTGGATGCGGGAATTGCGCTCCTTCAGCGCCATGCCCACGCCGGCGAGCGTGCCGCCGGTGCCAACGGCCGACACGAAGCCATCCACCTTTCCGCCCATCTGCTCCCAGATTTCCGGACCGGTGGTTTCGATATGCGCCTGACGGTTCGCCACGTTGTCGAACTGGTTCGCCCAGATCGCGCCGTTGGGCTCGGAAGTGGCGAGGCGCTCCGCAATACGTCCCGAGACCTTCACGTAGTTGTTCGGGTTCGCATAAGGCACGGCAGGCACCTCGATGAGTTCGGCGCCTGCGAGCCGCAGCATGTCCTTCTTCTCCTGGCTCTGCGTCTCGGGGATTACGATCACCGTGCGAAAACCGAGCGCATTGGCGACGAGTGCCAGGCCGATGCCCGTATTGCCCGCCGTTCCCTCCACGATCACGCCGCCCGGACGGAGCGCTCCGCGCTTCACCGCATCCTGAATGATGAACAGCGCCGCCCTGTCCTTCACAGACTGGCCGGGATTCATGAACTCGGCTTTGCCCAAGATCGTGCAGCCGGTCGCCTCGGAGGCTTGGCGGAGCTTGATGAGCGGCGTGTTGCCGATGGCGGCGGGGAGGTCGGGCTTGATGGACATGCTTAAGGTCGATCCTTGGGATGTGAAGGAAACATCGGATGGGGGAGCGGGATAGGCAATCCCGCCCTATTTCACATTATTTAAATGCGCATTTATTAAATAATACAACTATTGACGTTCTTTAAAAAGAACCACATGTTCATGGCGCAGGCCACAAAGGCCTTTCTCTTCCACCTATGCAATCAAGGAAGACGTCAATGTCCAGCTCGGCAGTGGCTTCACCTCTTTCCGTCGGAAACCGGACAAGCTCGACCATCAATGCTCCGGCGTCCCTGGCTGCCGCCACAGGCATCATTGGCGGCGCGGCCCTTCTGGGGGCCATCATCAATCCGAAGCAGGCTGCCCTCTACGTGCTCGGCGCGGCGCTTGGCCTTGTGCTCTATCATGCAGCTTTCGGCTTTACCTCCGCCTGGCGCGTCTTCATCGCAGACAGGCGTGGCGAGGGTCTGCGCGCGCAGATGGTGATGCTGGCGATTGCCTCCATCCTCTTCTTCCCCGTGCTCGCCTCCGGCACTCTCTTCGGCCAGCCGGTCGCCGGCAACGTCTCGCCCGCCGGCATCGGCGTGGTGTTCGGCGCCTTCATCTTCGGCATCGGCATGCAGCTCGGCGGCGGCTGCGCCTCCGGCACGCTCTACACTGTCGGTGGCGGCTCGACGCGCATGGTGATCACGCTTGCTGCCTTCATCGCAGGCTCCGCCATCGGCGCAGCGCATCTGCATTGGTGGACGGCGCTGCCGAGCCTGCCCAAGATCTCCATCATCGAGCTCTGGGGCCCCTGGACGGCGCTCGCCGTGCAGCTCACCGTCTTCGCGCTCATTGCCGCCATCACCGTGGTGTTCGAGAAGCGCCGCCACGGCAGGCTCATCGAATCCGCGCCCTCGCCGCGTCATGGCTTGGCACGCTTCACGCGCGGCCCTTGGCCGATCGTTGCGGGTGCGGTGGCGTTGGCGCTGTTGAACTTCGTCACGCTCTATCTCGCGGGCCGTCCCTGGGGTGTCACTTCGGCCTTCGCCCTCTGGGGCTCGAAGATCGCCGCTTTCATCGGCTTCGACGTGGCAAGCTGGCCCTATTGGTCGAGCCCCGCCAATCAGGCCGCATTGAACAGCAGCATCTTCAATGACATCACGACGGTGATGGATTTCGGTATCATCCTCGGCGCTCAGTTTGCCTCATCGCTCGCCGGACGTTTCGCACCCACCTGGAAGATCCCGCTGCGCTCGGCTGCTGCCGCCATCGTCGGCGGCCTGCTTCTCGGCTACGGCGCGCGCCTGGCTTATGGCTGTAATATCGGCGCATATTTCTCCGGCATCGCATCCGGCAGCTTCCACGGCTGGGTGTGGCTCGTCGCGGCCTTCGCGGGCAATGTGATAGGCACACGCGTGCGCCCGCTCTTCGGCCTCGAAGTGGAGCGTGTGAAGCTCACGGGCTGCTAAAGCCAATCGCTCCTGATCTTAAGAGGCTTCCCGACGAGAGTCGGGGAGCCTTTTCTTTTGTCATGCCGCCTGCGCTTGGCGCACGCTTCTGATGAGATCGGCCAGAGCCGCGAAATCTTTCTTCCTCCCCGATGACTTCCGCCACACAAGGCCCAAGCTGCGTTTCGGCGGATCGCTGGGAAATGGAATGAGCGCCACGCGCTGGCGGTCGACTTCCGCTTCCGCGCAGAGTTCAGGCAAGAGCGTGATGCCATGGCCCGCTGCCACCATCTGCATGATGGTGGTGAGCGATGCCGCACCGAGAGATTGTCGCGCCTGCCTGTTGGCAATCTGGCAATAGTGAAGCGCCTGGTCGCGCAGGCAATGGCCCTCCTCCAGCAGAAGCAGACGTTCCTGCCCGATCCATTCCAGCAGATCCTTCGAGGCCCATTGATCGGCAGCCTGAGCCTGCACCGCCACGAGGAAGCGATCATCAAAGAGCGGCATGGCTTCAAGCTGTGTGTTCTGAGTCGGTAGCGCGATCAGGATCACATCCAGAGCGCCCCGTGACAGCTCATCTACCAATGTGTCGGTCTGCGTCTCGCGGATCTGCAGATCGAGCGCCTGATAATGCTGCTGCACTTCCGTCAGGATCGCAGGCAGGAGATAAGGCGCGACCGAGGGAATGATGCCGAGCCGCATGGGGCCGGAGAGCACACCCTGATGTTGGCGCGCCAACTCCGACAATTCCCGCACCTGACCCAGGATTGTCTCCGCCCGCGCGGCAATCTCCTGCCCCGCCAAGGTCAGCACCACGGAATTGCCGCGCCGCTCCACGAGCTCGATGCCGAGTTCCCGCTCCAGTTCCTTGATCTGCATGGAAAGCGCAGGCTGGGTCACGGCGCATTGGTCGGCCGCCATCCCGAAATGCTGCGTGCGCGCGAGCGCCTCGAAATATCGTAACTGTCGAAGGGTGATCATGACGGCGATAAGAATATCTGATCGCTCTTTGTAATCAATCCAATTGGACCTTATTGCCACGCCCCGGCATGGTGCCTCCACTCAATGGGGACGACCATGACCAAGACCACGATGACGACCACGGCCGGTGCGCCGATTGCCGACAACCAGAACAGCCTCTCCGCAGGCGAGCGCGGCCCGCTTCTGCTGCAGGATTACCAGCTCGTCGAGAAGCTGGCACACCAGAACCGCGAGCGCATCCCGGAGCGCGTGGTGCACGCCAAGGGTTCTGCCGCCTATGGCACGCTCACCATCACCAACGACATCACGAAATATTCCAAGGCGAAGGTGTTCTCCGAAGTCGGCAAGCAGACGGAGGTCTTCCTGCGCTTTTCCACCGTCGCCGGCGAGCGCGGCGCGGCTGACGCCGAGCGCGACGTGCGCGGCTTCGCGCTGAAGGTTTATACGGAAGAGGGCAACTGGGACATCGTCGGCAACAACACGCCGGTGTTCTTCATCCGCGATCCGCTGAAATTCCCCGACTTCATCCGCACGCAGAAGCGCCACCCCGCCACGAATCTGCGTTCGCCGAAAGCCATGTGGGATTTCTGGTCTCTCAGCCCCGAGAGCCTGCATCAGGTGACGATCCTGTTCTCGGATCGCGGCCTGCCGCAGGGCTACCGCTTCATGCACGGTTTCGGCTCGCACACCTATTCGTTCATCAACGAGGCAGGTGAGCGCTTCTGGGTGAAGTTCCACTTCAAGTCCATGCAGGGCATCAAGACCTGGACGAACGCCGAAGGCGCGGACATGATCGCCAAGGATCGTGAGAGCGCCCAGCGCGATCTCTACGAGGCTATTGAGGGCGGCGACTTCCCGCGCTGGAAGTTCTGCGTGCAGATCATGCCGGAGACGGATGCGGACAAGACCTCCTACAACCCTTTCGACGTGACCAAGGTGTGGCCGCATGCGGATTATCCGCTGATCGAAGTCGGCGTGCTCGAGCTCAACCGCAACGCCGCCCACTATTTCGCGGAGGTGGAGCAATCCTCGTTCTCGCCGTCGAACATCGTGCCCGGCATCGGCTTCTCACCCGACAAGATGCTGCAGGGCCGCATCTTCGCCTATGCGGATGCGCACCGCTATCGCGTCGGCACGCATTACGAGGCGCTTCCCGTCAACCGCCCGCGTTGCCCCGTGCATCACTACCATGCGGATGGCGCGATGCTCTTCGACGCGCCCAATCGCGGCGATGCCTATTACGAGCCGAATTCCTTCAACGGCCCGGTTCAGACGCAGCGCGCCACCGAGCCGCCATTGAAGATTTCAGGGAATGCGGACCGCTACGACCACCGCGCCGGCAATGACGACTACACGCAGCCCGGCAACCTCTTCCGCCTCATGACGCCGGAGGAGCAGAGCCGTCTCATGGACAACATCGCGGAAGCGATGCAGGGCGTGCCGGAGGAGATCGTGAAGCGCCAGATCATCCACTTCTACCTCGCCGACAAGGCCTATGGCCTCGGCGTCGCGGAACGCATGGGCCTCAAGGGCGCCGTCATGATCCAGGCTGCGGAATAAGCAATGCGTCTGAGCGACTAGAATGAAGCGGCCAGGGGATTTTCCCTTGGCCGCTTTACCTGCTTTTTACACTGCGGCTGCAGTATGTTTCGGGTGGGATCACCACAACCATCCTCAAGAATTCGCATCCTAAAAACTCGTCCGCCGGGGGGCATTATGGACACATTGATTGCAGGCCTGACGATCGTAGGCCTGATCCTCGCGTATTTTATCGGAAAGGCGCTTCTTTATAGCATTGGAGCATTCGTATGGGGCATTGTCGAAAACATCCCCATCGTGTCCTGGTTGTATCAGCATCGCTGGTGGGCAACGTTCTTCATCATCATCGCATGTATGTGGGCGGATAGTTCTGCGGAAGTTGCTGGAATTTCTGTTGCCGCATTCTGGATCTCAGCATTCGGAGTGCCGCAGAGAGAGGATTCACGTGAATACTCGGAGAGCTCAGGCGTCTATGAAACGGACACGACCTCTTCTGCCCGGGATTATGATCGTGAATATCAGGAGCGCCGCGACAACGAGCGGCGAGAACGCGACCGCAAGCAGGCAGACCGCGATCGGGAGCTGGCAGATCGTCGCCGTGACATGGAGGCCGAAAGCCGCCGTCGTCAGGATGAGGCACGACAAGCCGCCGCACTCAAGGAAGCTAATACGCCGAAGACCTATGAGGTCCGCTATCATTGGGCCATGGACCGCCATACCAGCCGCACGCGGTATGTCCGTGCTTTGAATGAGGCCTTGGCCATCGTGCAGTTCAACGAGGAAATTTCTCGAAGCACTTTGGAGCGTGACAAGTCGCCCGTCGTTATCGGCGTACGACGGAACGGGTGACAGGCCTAAGCCCAGCCATCGCAAAAGCTAAGAGATGAATTCCAGGGCTCGTGTCATCTGAGCCCTGGAATATCAGACCGATGCAGCGCTCTCAGAGCAATCCTTCACCTTGGAGGAACGGATTGCTCTGCCGCTCCTGGCCGAGCGTGCTCATGGGGCCGTGGCCGCAGATGAAGGCAATGTCGTCGCCGAGCGGCAGGAGCTTGTCCTTGATCGAAGCGATGAGCGCCTTGCCGTCGCCGCCGGGTAAATCCACGCGACCGACGGAGCCCTGGAAGATCACGTCGCCCACGATAGCGAAGCGCTCCGCCTTCGACACCAGCACGACGCTGCCCGGCGAATGACCAGGGCAATGCAGAACGTCGAGTGTCAGCTCGCCAACGGTGACGGTATCGCCCTCGTCGAGCCAGCGATCCGGCGTGACCGGACGCGCGGGAATTCCATAAGCCTGCCCCTGCTCGGCCAGACGCTGAAGCATGAAGTCATCCGCCTTGTGCGGGCCTTCGATTGTGACGCCAAGCTCCTCGCGCAACTCCGCCGCGCCTGCCGCATGATCGATATGGCCATGGGTGAGAATGATCTTCTCCACGCTCACGCCGCTCTGCGCGATCGCATCGCGAATGCTCTCCAGATCGCCGCCGGGGTCGATCACTGCCGCCTTCTTGGTCTTTTCGCACCAGAGTAACGTGCAGTTCTGCTGGAACGGCGTGACGGGAATGATAGCGGCGCGAACGTTGGGCACAGGCTGATCCTTTGATTGTCGAAGAGACACATATGCCCGGCAAGTGCTTCTGGAAAGCCTGAGAAGAGCAGCTTGCCTCCATTGACCTTGGGTCATGGCACTTCACATAGTCCACCTCATCGAATCAGAGGAGAGACGAGCATGGAAACCAGGGCCGCAGTTGCATGGGAGGCCGGCAAGCCTCTCACCATCGAGACCATCCGCTTGGAGGGCCCGAAGGCTGGCGAAGTGCTCGTCGAAGTTATGGCCACGGGTGTTTGCCACACGGATGCCTATACGCTCTCCGGCCTCGATTCCGAAGGCAAGTTCCCGGCCATCCTCGGTCATGAGGGCGCGGGCATCGTGCGCGAGGTCGGCCCTGGCGTGACGACGCTGAAGCCCGGCGATCACGTGATCCCGCTCTACACGCCCGAATGTCGCAACTGCAAATCCTGCCTGTCGCGCCGCACAAATCTCTGCACCGCGATCCGCTCCACGCAAGGCCAGGGCCTGATGCCCGACGGCACCAGCCGCTTCCGCTGCGACGGCGACACCGTGTTCCACTACATGGGCTGCTCGACCTTCGCGAATTTCACCGTGCTGCCCGAGATCGCTCTAGCCAAGGTGCGTGAGGACGCGCCCTTCGACAAGATCTGCTACATCGGTTGCGGCGTCACCACCGGCATCGGCGCAGTGATCTACACCGCGAAGGTGTGGCCAGGCGCGAATGTCGTCGTGTTCGGTCTCGGCGGCATTGGCCTCAACGTGATTCAAGGCGCGCGCATGGTGGGCGCGGACAAGATCATCGGCGTCGACATCAACCCCGCCAAGGTGGAGATGGCGAAGAAGTTCGGCATGACCGACTTCATCAACCCGAAGGAGATCGGCAACGACAAGGTGGTGCAGGCCATCGTCGATCTCACTGGCGGCGGCGCGGATTTCTCGTTCGATGCCACCGGCAACACGGATGTGATGCGCCAGGCGCTGGAATGCTGCCATCGCGGCTGGGGCGAGAGCATCATCATCGGCGTGGCGGAAGCCGGTAAGGAGATCGCGACGCGCCCGTTCCAGCTCGTCACCGGCCGTGTGTGGAAGGGAACCGCTTTCGGCGGCGCGCGCGGGCGCACGGATGTGCCGAAGATCGTGGATTGGTACATGGAGGGCAAGATCAATATCGACGATCTCATCACCCACACCATGCCGCTCGACGAGATCAACACCGCCTTCGACCTCATGCACGAGGGCAAGTCGATCCGCTCGGTCGTGATCTACTGATCGGGAGAGCGTTTTGAGTTTCGAAATCGTCTCGCAGGCGAGCTGCTTTGGCGGCACGCAATTCGTCTATCGCCATTTCTCGCAGGAAACCGGCACGCCCATGCGCTTTGCGGCCTATGTTCCGCCGCAAGCTGCGAAGGGCAAGGTGCCGGTGGTGTGGTTCCTCTCGGGGCTGACCTGCACGGAGGAGAATTTTACCGTCAAAGCAGGCGCGCAACGTGTTGCCTCGGAACTCGGTCTCATCCTCATCGCGCCGGATACGAGCCCGCGCGGTGATGGCGTTCCGGATGATGCGGACGGCGCCTATGATTTCGGTCTCGGCGCGGGCTTCTACGTGGATGCCGTGCAAGAGCCCTGGGCGAAGAACTATCGCATGCGCTCCTATATCGAGCGCGAACTGCCGGCGCTCGTGGCCGAGAACCTGCCCGCCGACATGTCGCGGCAAGGCATTACCGGTCATTCCATGGGCGGCCATGGTGCACTCACCATCGCCCTGCGCAATCCGGAACGCTTCAAGGCCGTCTCGGCCTTCGCACCCATCGCCTCGCCGATGAATTGCCCATGGGGCGAGAAAGCACTGTCGAACTATATCGGAGCGGACCGTTCAGCGTGGCATGACTACGATGCCTGCGCATTGATCCAGGGCGGAGCGCGTGTGGATCATATCCTCGTCGATCAGGGAACCGCCGATGGCTTCCTCGAGAACCAGCTGAAGCCGCATTTATTGGAAGAGGCTTGCGCGAAAGCAGGACAGCCGCTCACCCTGCGCCGCCAGGAAGGTTACGACCATTCCTATTTCTTCATCGCAACCTTTATTGAGGATCATTTGCGCTGGCACGCCGAGCGGCTCGGCTAACCTTCAAAAGCCTGCGGGTGCTTCATCCGCAGGGCCTGCACGAGGATCATGGTCTTCATATCGGCGATGGTGTTGGAGGCGACGAGGTTCGCCAATTCCTCGAAGCTCACCTCCAGCACCTCGATGTCTTCATGCTCGTGCGCCAGCCCACCGCCTTCGGCAACGCGGTCGGCCTGCGTATAGGGCGCGAGGAACAGGTGCAGCCGTTCGGTCGTGATGCCGGGCGCCGACCAGAAATGACCTAAAGGTTCCAGGCGCTCCACGCGGATGCCCGCCTCCTCCATGGTCTCGCGCCTTGCGCAGGCCTCGGGCTCGTCCTCGTCGAGCAGTCCTGCCACGGCCTCCAGAAAATCCGGATGCCCCTCGCGGTGCATGACGGGCGCGCGGAACTGCCGGACGAGGATCGCCTTGCGCCGCTCCAGGTCGTAGGGCAGCACGGCGGCGGCATCGCCGCTGTTCAGCACCTCGCGGATCATGGTCCGCCCGTCCGGCATTTGGACGGTCATCTTGAGGATCTTGCGCCATCCTTCATAGACGGTGTCGATCTGCTTGATCCGGTAGGCTGTCACGTGCGACTCCCTCCTGCTGGCGGCTCATTCTCTCAACAACACACCAAACGGCCAAACTTATCCACCCGTTGAGCCCGACCGGCGGTTTCGAGCGTTATGGACGGGAGTTTGTTGTGAGGAGTTTGTTGTGCTGGAAGACCTGGTCGCCGCGATTCGGAAGAGGCAGGCCATTCTGTTTGCCGGAGCCGGCGTCTCCATGACCGTGGGCCTGCCGTCCTGGAGCACTCTGATCGAGCATATCACCGACGAGCTTGCCATCGATCCTTCCGACTTCAAGGAAGACGACCTGAACTACCTGACGCTGGCGGAATATTACCGCATCAAGCAGGGCAGTATCGGCCCCTTGCGCAGCTGGATGGACCGGAACTGGACGATCCCTGATGATAAGCTCAAGGCTTCGAAGGTCCATGAGCTGATCTGCAAGCTCGACTTTCCCATCATCTACACCACCAATTTCGACCGGAACCTGGAAGCCGCCTTCGATCTTCAGGGCAAGGATTACGTGAAGATCGTGAGCGCCAAGGACATTGCCCGCGTGCGCGAAGGCATGACACAGATCGTGAAGTTCCATGGCGACTTCGACGATGACGGCTCCATCGTGATCACGGAAACGGATTATCTTGATCGGCTCTCCTTCGAATCACCGCTCGACATCAAGTTCCGCTCGGATTCGCTCGGCAAAACCATTCTCTTCATCGGTTACAGCATGAGCGACCTCAACATCCGCTTTCTCATGCATCGGCTCTGGAAAACTTGGGCAGGCTCGGGCTACGAGCGTGATCGCCCGGCGTCATATGTTTTTATGTTACGCCCCAATCCGGTGGAGCAAACGGTTCTCGAACAATGGGGCCTTCGTGTTCTCACAGAAAAGGATTGTCCACCCGAACAGGCCCTCGAAGTCTTTTTATCCAAGCTCTTCAAAGGTATCCAAGAAACTGAAAACGGTTCCGCCTGCTAGGCTTGCGCAAACATGAATTTTTTGTAATTCGGTCCGCCGTTCTCACAATGATAGTTTGAGTTGTTTCGGTGCACGCGGCTGCATCCGCCTTTGCGATTTGCCAAGGCAACCCCTTTGCCACCTTGGCGTTTCATTATGCATTGAGGATTGAAGAACAGATCGATGGCTGCCCAAAAGCGAAACATGACGATTGATTTCTGGCGGGGCCTCGTCCTCGTGATCATTTTCGTCAATCATATTCCGGGCAACCTGATCGAACACATCACGCCGCGCAATTTCGGATTCTCCGATTCGACCGAAGCCTTCATTTTCATCTCGGGCCTCTCCGTTGCGCTCGTCTATGGCCCCAAGCTTCCGCAGGGCGATCTGTTCGGCGTGGTGAAGCGCTGCCTCAAGCGCGCTTTCGAACTCTACCGCGTCCACCTCGCACTGACGGCAGGCGCCATCGTTCTCTTCTCGATCGGCTATGAGCTGAGCGAAGAGATCGGGCTCATCGAGGAGCATGGCCGCAATGCCGTGTTCGGCGACACAGCCAAGGGCATCACGGGCATCATTCTGCTCGGGCACCAGCTTGGCTATTTCAATATTCTCCCGCTCTACGTCACCCTCATGCTGTGGGCGCCGGTCGCACTCATCCTGGCGCGCATCCATGCGGGCCTCGCCCTTCTGGTGTCCGGCGGCGTCTATGCCCTGGCGCGCATGGGCGTTCTCACCCTGCACAGCTGGCCTGAGCCCGGAACCTGGTTCTTCAATCCCTTTGCCTGGCAGTTCCTGTTCACGCTCGGCATCCTGACGGGATTGCTGATGCTGGAGAGGCCTGTTCCCTACAAGCGTGGCTTGGCGATTGCCTCTCTCGCTTTCATCGTCTTCTCTGCCCTCGCCGTCACCGCAGGTTTCGGCTTGATGCCTGCGCTACCTGAATTTGCCGGGACGAAGTTCGATCTCGTGAAGCACGATCTGGGGCTTGCCCGCGTTCTGCACTTCCTGGCGCTCGCCTATCTCCTGGCCCAGTTCCATATCGGGGACGCCTTCAAGAGGACGCCCATTGGACCGGACCTGATCCGCCTGGGGCAGAACGCCCTCACGATCTTTGCTGCGGGTTCTCTTCTGAGTGCGGCCGGGCAGGTCATCATGACGCTGGCAACCGTTAAATCCTCCGCTAGTCCGCAATTGATCGGCATGGTATTCACCATTCTTGGTATCATTGGTCTTGTTGCACTGGCGCGATATCTCGAATGGAACAAACAAAAGGTGCCTGCCCGCCAAAAAGAGCAGGCAAAGGGGCTCGATTTGTCGGCTTCACCGGGACGGCTCTCTTCCTAAGCTTGGCATTGACCGGCCTGCCTGCTGCGGCAAGCTCGGAGAACATGGCTTGCGCGACGAAGCGCAAGGTTTTCACCATCAACGACACCGTGCCTTCCCTCACCCGGAAGATCGCGCGCCATGAACCGGTTCGCATTCTCGCCATCGGATCATCCTCGACGGAAGGCGCTGGCGCCTCCTCGCCGGACCGTGCTTACCCGGCGCAGCTCGAAGACGAACTGGACGACAGCTGGAAAGACAGTGTCACCGTCGTGAACGCGGGCAAGGGCGGTGAGACAGTCATCGAGACCATCGAGCGGCTTGAGTCATCCCTTAAAGCCCAGAGCTTCGACCTCGTGATCTGGCAGGTTGGCACGAACGATGCGATCAAGGGCGTGAACGAGGATGCGTTCCGCGCGCTTTTGGAGCGCGGCATTGCTGCCGTGAAAGCTTCGGGATCGAGCCTAATCCTCCTCGACCAGCAATATTTCCCGGCGATCAAGGACATGGGCCGCTACGAGCGCTTCGTCCAGGCGGTCAGCACCCTCGGGCAGGAACGGAAGGTCTCGGTGTTCTCCCGCTATGCCTTGATGCAGGATTGGAACAGCCGCTCCGTGGAGGAGCTGCGCTCCATGCTCTCGGCGGACGGCTTCCATATGAGCGACAAGGGCTACGACTGCCTCGCCAATCATCTGGCCGATGCCATCGAGACCCTGGCGCAGCAGCCGGTGGCGTCCTCTGGTGGTCCGGCAACGCAGCTGGCAACAGCGCGTTAACATCTCTACAAGGGCTCAGGTGCCAGCTTCAGGCTTGAAGCCCCTAAGGGGTTCTTGAGCCTGCAACATTCATCGAGCCTGCCATGGTCCAAGCCAAACGCCGCCTGTCCCTCAAAGACGTCCTGACCGATGGGCGCATCGCACTCATGCTGCCCTTGGGCTTTTCCTCGGGTCTTCCCTTCCTCCTCGTGTTCAGCACGCTGTCTACCTGGCTCAGGGAGGCGGGCATCTCGCTCACCGTCATCGGCCTGATGAGCTGGGTGGGCCTCGCCTACTCCTTCAAGTTTCTCTGGGCCCCCATCGTCGACCGCTATGACGTGCCGGTGCTCGCGCGTCTTCTCGGCCGCCGCCGCGGATGGATGGCGCTGGCGCAGCTCGGCGTCATGGCTGGTCTGATTGGTATGGCGCTGACGGGGCCGCAGGTAAGCCTGCCGCTCACCGTCGTTTCCGCCGTGATGATCGCCTTCTTCTCGGCCACGCAGGATGTGGTGATCGACGGCTGGCGCATCGATGCCGCCCCTACCGAGCGGCAGGGCATGATGGCGGCGGCCCTCCTGCTGGGCTACCGCCTCGCCCTCATCTGCGCCGGCGCGGGCGCGCTCTACATCGCCGAGATCGTAAACTGGCATTCCGCCTATCTCGCAATGGCGGCGCTTATGCTCGTCGGCCTCATCGGCACGATGCTCGCCCCACGCATCGACGAGTTCCAGGTGCGCAAGAACATGCCCTTCGCGCAGGCCATCATCGAACCGCTGGCCGATCTCTTCCAGCGCAAGCGGATGATGCTGATCCCGATCCTGGCGCTCATCGCCTGCTATCGCCTGCCCGATTTCATGGCGGGCATCATGGCGAACCCGCTCTATATCGATCTCGGATTCTCGAAGGCCGATATCGCCAATATCTCGAAGCTCTATGGCGTGTGGATCGGCATCATCGGCGCCTTTGCCGGCGGCCTCGCGCTCACGCGCATTGGCCTCTGGTGGAGCCTGCTGATCGGTGCGAGCATCGCCGCCGGATCGAATGCGATGTTCTCCTGGCTCGCGGCCGGCAACGCCACGCTGACGGGCCTCACGCTTACCATCAGCATCGACAATTTCGCGCAAGGCTTCGCGGGCGCGGCGCTCGTCGCCTACATGTCGGGCCTCACATCGCCGGGTTTCGCCGCCACGCAATACGCGCTGCTCAGCTCGCTCTATGCTTTGCCCGGAAAACTGATCGGCGGCGCGTCGGGCGCAGTGGTGGATGCTTATGGCTATCCGCTGCTGTTTACCGGAACGGCGGCGCTCGGCATTCCGCTCGTGATCCTCTGCCTGATCGTGCGACGGGACACGATGGACTCGGTCCGAAAAAAAGAAGCGGAAGCCGAAGCCTCCGCTCAAGTCGCCCTGGGGTCTAGGGCTTAACCAGACTGTCGTCCCGGGTTCTGCTATGCAGCCCCGGGATGACCGCCTTCTTCAACTCGCGCCCGGTCCCGGCGTTGCACTGGGCGGGCATTTGCCGAGGATGATCATGCCGAGCACTTCGTCCTGCGTGACGTCCTGCACCTTGGCGGATCCCACGAGCTTGCCGTTCTTCATCACGCTCACGCGGTCGGCGAGGCCGAACACATCATGGATGTCGTGGCTGATGAGGAAGATGCCGATGCCTTCCTTCTTCAGCTGCAGCACGAGATCGGCCACCTGCTGCGTCTCGGCGGGGCCGAGTGCGGCTGTCGGCTCGTCCATGATCAGTACTCGGGCATTGAAGTAGATCGCGCGCGCAATCGCCACCGATTGACGCTGACCGCCGGAGAGCGCTTTCACCGGCTCCTTGAAACGGCGGAAATGTGGGTTGAGACGCGCCATCACCTTGCGTGTTTCCGACTCCATCGTCGCATCGTCGAGCGTGCCGTAGGGCGTCAGAACCTCGCGGCC
Organism: Microvirga solisilvae; assembly: GCF_022808595.1. Lineage (GTDB taxonomy): Bacteria > Pseudomonadota > Alphaproteobacteria > Rhizobiales > Beijerinckiaceae > Microvirga > Microvirga solisilvae. Next base: position 343,917 of record NZ_JAKUCN010000002.1, on the reverse strand, counting down.
AAGGAAGATGTTTCCCGCCGCATCGATGTTATCGGCGAGCGCCAGCGTCTGATAGATCGTTTCGATGCCGAACTTCTTGGCATCGCGCGGGGTGGAAATATCCGCGTGCTGGCCGTTGACATAGATCTCGCCCGCATCCGGCTTGTAGGCGCCGGAGAGGATCTTGATCAGCGTCGACTTGCCAGCGCCATTGTGGCCGAGCAGGCCCACCACTTCGCCGGGGCGCAGATCGATGGACACGTCGTCCACGGCCTTGATGCCGCCGAAGGCGATGGAGATGTTGCGCATCTCGACGAGAGGCGTCGTTCCATTGTTGTGCATGATACGCGTCCTCTCTTACTTGATGCGACGGCGATAGAGACCGTCGACCCACACCGCCAGCACGAGAACCGCGCCGACGACGATGTTTTGGAGCGGCGTATCGACACCGAGCAGCACCATGCCTGATTGCAGCGACTGCATGACGAGCGCGCCGAGCATCGCACCGGCAATCGTGCCGATGCCGCCAGCAAGCGACGTGCCCCCGATCACGGCAGAGGCGATCACGTAAAGCTCGTCGAGCGTGCCGGCTGCGTTGGTGGCAGCATTCAGGCGCGCGGTGGAAATGCACGCGGAGATGCCGCAGAGCAGACCCATGAGGCCGAACACCTTCATCAGCGTCCAGCGGGTATTGATGCCTGACAGTTCAGCCGCTTCCGGATTGCCGCCGATGGCGAAGACATAGCGGCCGAAGCGGCGGCGTGTAGCGATGAAGGTCATCACCAGACCGACGATCACGGCGATCAGCACCGGCAGCGCGACGCCCTGCGGGATGAACAATCCGCCTTCGGGCCATGTGATGCCGCGAGCCTCGGCCCAGGCGCGGGCCGTGCCCATGGGCATGGGATAGGAATTGGCGATGGTGGCAGCCGCCAGCACCGCGCCGCAGGCAACGAAGGCGATCACCGCATCGGCCCAGCCCGGACGCACAGGAAAGCCGAAGCGCAGGCGACGGCGGCGCGAGAGCCCGAGCCCGATGATGATGAGGCCGCAGGCAATGGCCGCGATCACCCATGTGGCGGTCGCGCCGAGCGCGCCTTCGACACCGCCGCCGAACGCCTTGAAGCGCGTATCCATCGGCGCGACGGTCTGACCGGTCGTGACCCACCAGGCCGCGCCACGCCACACGAGCAGGCCGCCGAGCGTGACGATGAAGGAGGGAATGCCGAGATAGGCGATGAGCCAGCCTTGGAAGAGACCGATGGCTCCACCGACAGCGATGGCGAGCAGCACCGCGAGCGGCGCGGTGAGCCAGTGCTCGAGCCCGAGATAGGCGGGCAGCCACTGCACCTGCGCGACGCCGATGATCATGCCCGTGACGCCAAGGATCGCACCGACCGACAGGTCGATGTTGCGGGTCACGATCACGAGCACCATGCCCGTTGCCATGATGGCGACCGAGGCGGTCTGCACCGACAGATTCCAGAGATTGCGCGGCGTCAGAAAAACGCCGCCGGAGAGAAGATCGAAACCGAGCCAGATCACGGCGAGGGCCGCCAGCATGCCGAGCATGCGTACATCGATCTCGAGCTTCGAGAGAAGCGAGCCGGATGTGCTGCTGGGCGGCGGCGCGGTTGTGGCAACAGGTGCGTTCATGACGTCACGCAAAAAAGAAGTTCAATGAGAAAGACCCTTCCCGGCAGGCTTGCCGGGAAGGGCTGATCGAGGACTAAGCTGTCTTAGTTGCAAGCTGCAACCGAGCCGGCCTTCACGCCCTGGCAGACGACTTCCTTGGAAGCCCAGCCGGCCTTGATGACCACATCGAGGTTGTCCTTCGTGATCGCCACGGGGGTGAGGAAGAGAGCAGTCATGTTCTGCTTCTTCGGGCCGAGGTTCCACGGCTTCGCGCCCTGGATATCGGCGAGCTTCTTGCCGCTGGCGAGCTGCACCGCGATTTCGGCGGCGTTGCGGCCGAGTTCGCGAGCGTCCTTGAACACGGTCACGGTCTGCGTGCCGAGCGCGACGCGGTTCAGAGCGGCCTTGTCGGCGTCCTGGCCGGAGACCGGCACGGTGCCTGCGAGGCCCTGTGCGCTCAGAGCTGCGATCGCGCCACCGGCAGTGCCGTCATTGGCGGCGATCACGGCGTCGATCTTGTTGTTGTTCTTGGTGAGGAACTGCTCCATGTTCCGCTGCGCGTTGGCCGGGAGCCAGCCATCCGTGTAGGCCTCCCCGACATTCTTGATCTTGCCGGAATCGATGGCGGGCTTCAGCACTTCCATCGAGCCCTGGAACAGGAAGTTGGCATTCGGATCAGCACCCGAGCCCTTGATGAAGGCATAGTTGCCCTCGGGCTTCAGCTTCAGCACTTCACGAGCCTGGAGACGACCCACCTCGACGTTGTCGAAGGTGAGATAGAAGGCCTGCGGGATTTCGATGAGGCGGTCATAGCCCACGACCGCGATGCCCTCAGCCACGGCCTTCTCGACGGCGGGGCGAACGGCGTCCGCGTCCTGCGCCAGAATGATCAGCGCCTTGGCGCCGCGGGAGATCAGGCTTTCGATATCGGTGAGCTGCTTGGCAGGCGAAGACTGGGCGTCGGCCGACACATAGGTGCCGCCGGCCTTCTCGACCGCAGCCTTGATGGCGGCTTCGTCGGTCTTCCAGCGCTCTTCCTGGAAGTTCGACCAGCTGACGCCAACGACCGGACCCTTGGCCTGCGCGAGGGCGGCAGAAGTCGAAAGGGCCAAGGCGGCAAGGCTGATGAGAGCGTGCTTCTTGAACGACATAGATTTCCTCCTGGGCCCGGAATTCCCTGCAAGGCCCTGTGCTTATGGCAGGCTGTCTCTCCTTGGCGGATCAACGAACGTTGGCTCACGCTGCCATGCGTTATATTTCGAGCGGGGAAATAATTATCCCACTCAACCTTGCGTTCAAGCGGCCCCTCTCTCATTATTTGGTCGGATAGCCTTTTTATCCCACGGTGATTTATTCGTTGCGTGAATAAATAAGCGCCATGACCACATTGTCCCTCTCCCCCCGCGAAACCGCCCGGCGGCGCCTTCTGGACGCTTTGCGCCGGGAAGGACCCATGGCGCGGGTGGAGATCGGCCAGCATATCGGCATGAGCCCGGCGAGCGTCTCGGAGCTGACGGCGAGCCTGCTGGATGAGGGCATCCTGGTGGCGGACGAGGCGGCGGATCAGAGCCCAGGCCTCATCCGAGGCCGCCCCAAGACACGCCTGTTCTTTGCCGATTCGCTCGGCTGTGTGATCGGCGTCTGGACCGGCTTCAACCGCATCGAACTGCGCCTCGTGGATAGCGCCGGCCGCAACCGGGCGAGCCGCCATATCGAGCGGCCCCTGCGCAGCCTCGGGGCCGAAGAGCTGATGGATGTTCTGGCGCAGACCATCACCGCTTTCGCCAGCGAGACCGGCGCAACCAACGTGAAGGCCATCGGCCTTGCGTGCCAGGGCTATGTGGATACCCGCGATGGTGTCGTAGCCTGGAGCCCGGTGCTAGGCACCCGCGACTTGCCCCTTGCGTCAGGCTTAAGCGAACGGCTCGGTAAGCCGGTGCTGATCGAGAATGACGCCAGCGCCATGGCATTTGCCATCGCCCAGCTCAATCCCGATTTTCGCTCAGGCCGCACCGCCTGCCTGATGGTGGGCGACGGTGTCGGCATGGGATTTCTCATCCAGGGCGAGTTGTATCGCGGCGCGCGCTTCGGCGGCAGCGAGTTCGGCCATGTGCGCCTGCGCCGGAGCGGACCGCAATGCCGCTGCGGCGGGCGCGGCTGCATCGAGGCCTATCTTGCCGATTATGCCCTGCACCGGGACGCGCAGCTTATCGACCACCGCCCCGCCCCGACCCTGCTGCTGCCGGGCGAGGAGGCCATGGGCACCATCGTCGAGCAGGCCCGCGCGGGCGAACCCGCCCTGCTCCATCTCTTCCAGGAAGCCGGCGAGGTTCTGGGCGATGCGGTGGCCATCCTGATCCAGACTCTGGAGCCCGACCATATCGTGATCTGCGGCCCCGGCACCCGGGCCATGGACCTGCTGCGCCCCTCCTTCGAGGCCGCCCTCGAATCGCAGACCATTCCGGAACTCCGGGCGCTCGCCGCCATCCACGTGGTCGAATCCTCCCTGGATCTCCTCACCGAGGGTGTGGTGATGCAGGCGCTGAGGGAACTCGATCTCGATTTGGCGCGCCTCAAGGCTGCATAACGAAGCCGTGGACGTAGCCATCGGGCCCTGAAAACACTATTTGTAGCGGGTCGAATTCTCTCAAGCTCCGAGACCCATGGCTTCCTCCCGTCCCGTCCAAGCCGGCGACCACATCTTCCTCGTCGACGGCTCCTCCTTCATCTTCCGGGCCTACTTCCAGTCCATGAACCAGGACCAGAAGTACAATACCCGCAGCTCGGACGGCATGCCGACGGGGGCCGTGCGCCTGTTCGTCACCAAGCTGCTGCAATTCATGCGCGACGGCGCAGCGGGATTGAAGCCCACGCATCTCGCCATCGTGCTCGACAAGTCCGAGGGCTCGTTCCGCAAGGAACTCTACGAGGATTACAAGGGCCACCGCCCCGACGCGCCGGAAGACCTGAAGGTGCAGATGCCACTCATGCGCGAGGCGATCCGCGCCTTCGGCCTGGAGCCTGTGGAGTTGCAGCGCTACGAAGCGGACGATCTCATCGCCACCTATACGCAGCAGGCGAAGGCGCGCGGCGCGGACGTGCTCATCATCTCCTCCGACAAGGATCTAATGCAGCTCGTGGGCCCGAAGGTCTGCTTCTACGATTTCGAATCCGGCTCCAAGGGCAAGCCGGGCTACCGCCCCGAGCGTAATCTCGATGAAGCCGCCGTCACCGAGAAGTGGGAGGGCATCCCGCCGGAAAAGATCGGCGACGTTCTCGCGCTCATGGGCGACACCTCCGACAATGTGCCGGGCGTGCCCGGCATCGGTCTCAAGACCGCAGCCCAGCTGATCAAGGAATACGGCGATCTCGAGACGCTCTTGGAGCGCGCGAACGAGATCAAGCAGCCCAAGCGCCGCGAAACGCTGATCAACAACGCGGAGGCCGCGCGCCTCTCCAAGAAGCTCGTGACGCTCGATTGCGAAGCGCCGGTGCCCGTGCCGCTCGACGATCTGCGCATGCCCGAGCCCGATGCCAAGACGCTCGTCGGCTTCCTGAAAGCCATGGAGTTCAGCACGCTCACGCGCCGCATCGCTGAAATCTACGATGCTGATCCCGCCGCGATCGAGCCGGACCCGCGCTTGATGCCGGGCGGCGAGGCGATCAAGTGGGAGCGCAGCGGCGGATTTGCCGGGGCGGCGGCTGAACCTCCGCTCTTCGAGAAGGGCGATGCGGTTTCGGGCGATGTCGATCCCTTCGCGGGCATGGATCTTCCGGAGACGGGCGCTGCGCGCAAGCCTGTTGAGGGCGTCGGCACGCCGTCGCAGCTTGCGGGCAAGCGCGCGACGGAAGCGGCATCCGTTCCCATCGACACATCGTCCTATGAGACGATCACGGATCTCGCGCGCCTGAAGGAATGGGTCGCGCAGGCAACCGCGCAGGGTTATGTCGCCGTCGACACGGAGACGAGCGACCTCGATGCGAACCGCGCGGACATGGTCGGCTTCTCTCTTGCGCTCGAGCCCGGCAAAGCCTGTTATGTGCCGCTGCAGCACCGCGATGAATCCGATCTCTTCGGCGGCGGTCTCGTGAAGGGACAGATCCCCGTCACCGACGCGCTCGATGCGATCCGTCCGATGCTGGAGGATGCATCGATTCTGAAGATCGGGCAGAACCTGAAATACGATTGGATCGTGTTCAAGCGCCACAACATCGATGTGCGTCCCATCGACGACACGATGCTGATCTCCTACGTGCTCGATGCCGGCAAGGGCTCGCACGGCATGGACGAATTGTCCCGGCGCCATCTCGGCCACGCGCCGATCAGCTTCTCGGATGTTGCCGGCACAGGCCGCAACAAGGTGACCTTCGACAAGGTGGAGATTTCCAAGGCGACAGCCTACGCGGCGGAAGACGCCGACGTCACGCTGCGTCTCTGGCAGGTTCTGAAACCCCGCCTCGTCGCGGAGCATCGCGCCACCGTCTATGAGACGCTGGAGCGTCCGCTCGTCGATGTGATCGCGCGCATGGAGATGCGCGGCATTCTCGTGGACCGGCAGATCCTGAGCCGCCTCTCAGGCGATTTCGCGCAGACGCTTGCGCGTCTCGAAGACGAGATCCACGAGATGGCGGGCGAGAAATTCGCGCTCGGTTCACCGAAGCAGATCGGCGACATTCTGTTCGGCAAGATGGGCTTGCCCGGCGCGAAGAAAACGCCGTCCGGCCAATGGGCGACGCCCGCGACCCTCCTCGACGAGTTGGCGCAGGCCGGTCATGAGCTGCCCGCGAAAATCCTCGAATGGCGTCAGCTCTCGAAACTGAAATCGACCTATACGGATACATTGCAGGACCACATGCACCCTGAGACCAAGCGGGTGCATACGTCCTTCTCGCTTGCAGCCACCACCACGGGACGTCTTTCCTCGTCCGATCCCAACCTGCAGAACATCCCGATCCGGACAGAAGCGGGCCGCAAGATCCGCAAGGCTTTCGTCGCGCCCGAGGGACACAAGATCATCTCGGCGGATTACAGCCAGATCGAGCTGCGCCTGCTCGCCCACATCGCCGACATTCCGCAATTACAGGAAGCGTTCGCGAATGGCGTCGACATTCACGCGGCAACGGCGTCGGCCATGTTCGGCGTGCCGCTCGACCAGATGACGTCGGATCTGCGCCGTCAGGCTAAGACCATCAATTTCGGCATCATCTACGGCATCTCCGCTTTCGGCCTCGCCAACCGCCTCGGCATCGGCAACGCGGAAGCCTCCGCGTTCATCAAGCAGTACTTCGAGCAGTTCCCCGGCATCCGCAACTACATGGACGAGACGAAGCGGTTCTGTAAGGAGAAAGGCTTCGTCACCACGCTGTTTGGGCGCGTGTGCCATTACCCGCAGATCAAGTCGTCGAACCCGTCCGAGCGCGCGGGCGTGGAGCGTCAGGCGATCAACGCCCCAATCCAAGGCACCGCCGCCGACATTATCCGCCGCGCCATGATCCGCATGGAAGAGGCGCTCAAGGCCGAGCGCCTCTCCGCACGCATGCTGCTTCAGGTGCACGACGAATTGGTATTCGAAGCGCCCGACGACGAGGTGGAGGCAACACTGCCCGTGATCTCCCGCGTGATGACGGAAGCCCCCTTCCCCGCAGTGACCCTGAAAGTCCCGCTCGCCGTGGAAGCCCGTGCCGCGCAGAACTGGGACGAGGCACATTAAGACGGAAGCTGCTGATATGGAGCGCTCGCCGCTTCGCGTGCGCAGGGCGGCCGCTGAGGATGCCGAAACGCTCTTTCGCTTCACATCCGGCCTGATCGAGGATCACCTTCCCGGTCAGACGCCTTGGGTCTCAGTGAAGGATATCGAAGAGAAAGGCTTCGGCGCCGATCCTCTATTCGAGGCTCTGATTGCCGAGCGCGAGGGACAACCTGTCGGCTTCGTCTCGTTCTTTCGCGGCTATGCGGGCTGGCGCGGCAAGCCCATGGGCATCGTTCATGCACTTTATATTCTGCCGGAAGAGCGCCGCTCCGGCGCGGCGCGCTTGCTTATGGCGGCCGTTGCGCGGATCGCGCAAGAACGTAGCTGGATTCGCATCGAGCTTTTCGTCGAAGAAGGCCGCCCCGCCATCCGCTTCTACGAATCCATCGGCATGCGCGATCTCCACCACAGACATTACAGGCTCGAAGGCGAAGCCTTGGATCGGTTGGCGCAAGACGGCGTTTGAAATCCTCAATCAGCGCTCCACTCTTTTCGTGCGACGGAACAACAAAGAGAGCGGGAGCAGCACATGGCCTACGAACTCTACTACTGGCCGACGATTCCGGGACGCGGCGAGTTCGTGCGGTTGGCGCTCGAAGAGGCGGGAGCCGATTACATTGATGTGGCGCGCCAGCCTCGTGGCATGGATGCGCTGATGAAGCTCATGGACGAGGTAGAGCAGCCGCCCTTTGCCGCTCCCTTCCTGAAGGATGGCGACACCATCATCGGACAGATGGCGGCGATTCTGCTCTATCTCGGCGCACGGCATGGCTTGGCGCCGAAGGATCCGGCGGGCGGATTGTGGACGCATCAGATCCAGCTCACCATCGCCGATATCGTGGCGGAGGCTCACGACACGCATCATCCCATCGGCATCGGCCTCTATTACGAGGATCAGAAAGAAGAGGCGCTGAGGCGCTCCGCCGAATACCGCAAAGAGCGCATCCCGAAATTCTTCGACTGGTTCGAGACGATCATCGCGCGCAATCCGTCCGGCAGCGGATATCTCGTCGGGCGCTCGCTCACTTATGCCGACCTGTCGTTGTTCCAGGTCGTGGAAGGTCTGCTCTACGCCTTTCCCAAGGCGACGAAGCGCGTGCTCAAGCAGACACCGAAGGTCGCGGCCCTTCACGAAGCTGTCGCCCGGCGCCCCCGGATCAAAGCCTATCTCGAAAGCCCGCGCCGCATCCCCTTCAATGAGGACGGCATCTTCCGGCGCTATCCGGAACTCGACGGTTAACCTTATCCGGCAACGATCCCTTAAACAGCTCTGCGCGATGGAAAGCCTCGGAGATATCGCGCAAGGAGCCATTGATGCTGAATAGAACGGACACCGTAGCCAACCGCCTCTGGCGCGACCGGGTTCAGCTGCGCGAGCAGGAGCGCAACGAGGCGCAGGCCCGCCTGCGGATCGCGGAGGAGAAGGCCTCTATCCTCATGGCGGAGAATGACCGTCTCATTGCCGAGAATGCCCGACTGCGCGCGCTCCTCAACCCGGATTCGGACGGCCCTCAGGCCCAGGCCGAGACGCAGCTGCAGATGAAGGCCCTGAAGGACGCGCTTCTGCCGCTTCTGTCGGAGGGCAACAATTCGGTGAACTAAGGCTTTAGCCGCTTTGCTGGCAGAGTGCGCCTACAAGAAGAAAATACCTCCTTTGCGTCCAAAAACCTTCAGCTTCATCTTGATTTCATCAGAAACTGTATAACATATTGACCCTGGGTCAGTTTCCATAGGTTCGAAGCCGCCGGTTTCGGACAAGGACTCGCAGAAGGTCCTTTCGGGAAGCGGGGTCACGGATGAGACGCAGAACGGCGACAATCCTGGCCAGCGACGTCGTGAGCTTCTCACGGCTGGTCGCTGAGGATGAGGAGGGCACGCTCCGGAGGCTGACAGCCTATCACCGGGCTTGCGAAACCTTTATCGCCCGCCATGGCGGGAGGATCTTCAATACGGCGGGCGACTCGATCATGTGCGAGTTCGAAACGCCCTTGAAGGCCGTCCTCGCCGCCATCGACATCCAGGAGGCGATCAGAGCACGCAACCTGTCCCACCCGCCCCATCGCTGGCTTCAGCTTCGCATCGGCATTTCCATGGGCGAGGTCACTGAGCGCAACGGCGACCTTCTCGGCATGGCGGTCAATCTTGCCTCTCGCCTCGAAACGCTCGCGAAGCCCGGCGGTGTTTGCGTTTCGCGAGCTGTCCACGAGGCGGTTGCAAGCGAGGTTTCGGTGCCCTTCGTCGATCTCGGCGAGCGGGCGGTGAAAAACATTCCCGCCCCGATACACACCTTCGCCATCGCATGGCCGGGAACGGAGATCGAGGCGGAAGCGGCGCGCCCGGTACCGTTCATGAATCGAAAGACGGCTCTTTGGCTCGGCGGCGCATGCCTTGCTCTGATCCTGCTGGCCGGAGCGGGCCTGATCGGCAGGCATCTCGCCTTGTCCGCCGCGCACCCGGTTGCCTCTATGGCCAATCCTTCTCCCGCTCAACAGGTCGCGCAAGGGCTCGTGCTGTCGACCAATCCTGCGGAAACTTTCTCCAAGGTCTCGCAGAAGGGCGGTCTGGTCGAGGATGCAAAATCCGCGCCGGGTCTTTATTACAAAGCTCTGCTCTTCGAGGCGAAGGGCGAAATCTCCGGGGCTCATCGCGCCTATTACAACCTCGCCCGCATGGGCCTGGAATTCATCGATCCTCACCTGCGCTATGCCGCCCTCGTGCGCGAGCATGAAGGCCCGGCCATGGCGCGCCAGGTCTATGCCGAACTGCATGAGGATGCGCCCACCCGCGCCACCGCCTTATTGCATGCGCTGCAATTCGATGCGATGGAGCGGGAGGCGAAACTCAGGGCCCTTGTGAAGGAACATCCCGATTTTGCGCCAGCCCATTACTTCCTGGCCGAAGAGCATGCGGAAGAGCGGCTTGGCGTCTGGTATTCGCAGAAAGATCGTCAGATCGAGCTTGCGTCTCTCACCGCGTTTCTGAAAGCGCATCAGGAAGGAAAGCTCGACGATTTCTTCCTCGATCATGCCTTGGTGATGGAATGGGTCGAACAAGCCCGCGACAAGCGCGATCAACTGGAAGACCAGCTCACGAGCGCTTCGGCAGGATAGATGAAAACTTTCGAATGGTGAGTTCGATCAGGCCGCGAGCTGCGCCATCGCCTCGTTGAGGCAATGCACGGCAACGGGCTGGCCTGCGCGCGCCACGAGGCTGCAGCCCTTCGGCACCTCGCGCCAGCCGCGCGTCTTGTCGTCGATGGGCTCGGAGACCACGAGCAGGCTGCCCTTCTCCTCGCGGAAGTAGAGCGTCGGCGGCTTGGCATCGCAGGCCCAGCGATAGGCCCAAAGGTTCTCGCCGTCGGTAAAGGCCGCCGTGAAGCGAAGCGCCTCGTCGATGCTGGCCTCTTCCATGAGGCCGCGGATCTGCTTGAGAGTGCGCGCCATCGCGCTCACCGGCTCATTGGCGAGGCCATTGGACAAAGCCACGAGGAAGATCGCCTCCGAATCCGTGGTGCCCTGGCGACGGTCATAGAGCTCGTCCGGGATCATGGCTTCGAGCTTGCGCTTGATGCGGTGATAGCCGCCGATCTGGCCGTTATGCATGAAGAGGTAGCGGCCATGGGAGAAGGGGTGGCAGTTCGCCCGTGTCGTCGACGTGCCGGTGGAGGCGCGCACATGGGCGAAGAAAAGGCCGGAGCGCACCTGCTCGCAGAGGCTCCTCAGGTTTTCGTCGGACCAGGCGGGGCGCACCTCGCGGTAGATGCCGGGCTCGCTCCGTTCGCCGTACCAGCCGATCCCGAAGCCGTCGCCATTGGTCTCCGTCTTCGCTTCCGTTGCATGGAGCGACTGGTGGACCAGCGAATGCGCGGGAGCGCAGACGAGTTCATCGAGGAAGATCGGCTCTCCCCGGTAGGCGAGAAAGCGGCACATCGGCTCACAACCCCAGGCCAAGCAAGATTTTGTAATCTTGTTGTATCTTCTTTCGTTCAAGGTGAATAGCCGGTTAACGCTCTAGCCATTGCGAGGAGAAAAACCTTCCCTTAAACCGTGTCCATAACATCACAGAGCCGCCGGAGAGCCGGCCGGGGGGAAACCAGATCATGCTTCGCATCTCGAGCACGGCGCTCGCCGCCGCCCTGACCCTTCTGCCCCAGGCAGCCTTCGCCGCCGAACTCGACGGCGCGGCCTTGAGCACCCTCTGGGCGCTGCCTTTCGCGGGCATCCTGCTCTCCATCGCGCTCTTCCCGCTGCTCGCCTCCCATTTCTGGGAGCATCACCAGGGCAAGATCGCCGCCGTATGGGGCCTGCTGGTGCTTTTGCCGATGGCGGCGCTCCTTGGACCATCGACAGCGGTCCAGGCCCTCACCCACACGGCGCTGCTTGAATACGTTCCCTTCATCCTGCTGCTGCTTGCGCTCTTCACGGTCGCGGGCGGCATCCTGGTGCGCGGCAACCTGCACGGCTCACCCGGCACCAACACGATGCTGCTGGCCATCGGCACGGTACTCGCAAGCTTCATCGGCACTACCGGCGCCTCCATGGTGATGATCCGCCCCGTGCTGCGCGCCAACGACGACCGCAGGCACAATGTGCATGTGATCGTGTTCTTCATCTTCCTGGTCTCGAATATCGGCGGCTCGCTCACGCCGCTGGGCGATCCGCCGCTCTTCCTCGGCTTCCTGCGCGGTGTCGACTTCTTCTGGACCACCACGCATCTCTTCCCCGAGACACTGTTCGTGAGCGGCATCCTGCTCGCGCTGTTCTTCGTGGTCGATACAGTGATCTACCGCAGAGAAGGCCACGTGAAACCGGACCCGACGCCCGACAATCCGGTACGCGTGACGGGCGGCATCAACTTCCTGCTCATTCTCGTCATCATCGCCGCCATTCTCATGAGCGCCACGGTGGACCTCGGCCGCCTCACCGTGCTGGGCTCGGAGATCGAACTCGCCAACGCGCTTCGCGATCTCATCATGATCGCGGTGACGGTCACCTCGCTCAAGCTCACGCCAAAGGCGAACCGCGCGGAAAACGGCTTCTCCTGGGGGCCGATCAAGGAAGTGGCGAAGCTGTTTGCCGGCATCTTCATCACCATCATCCCGGTTCTCGCCATGCTGAAGGCAGGTGCGAACGGAGCCTTCGCGCCACTCGTCGCCCTTGTGACGAACCCGGATGGCACGGCGAACAACGCTGCCTATTTCTGGCTCACGGGCGGCCTGTCCTCGTTCCTCGACAATGCGCCGACCTATCTTGTGTTCTTCGAGCTCGCCGGCGGCAATCCGCAGGCGCTGATGACCACGGGCGCACTGACGCTCACCGCCGTTTCGGCCGGCGCCGTGTTCATGGGCGCGAACTCCTATATCGGCAACGCGCCCAACTTCATGGTCTATGCGATTGCCCGCGAAGGCGGCGTGAAGATGCCGAGCTTCTTCGGCTACCTGCTGTGGTCGGGCGGCATTCTGATACCGGTCTTCCTGATCACGACGCTGCTGTTCTTCAGGGCGTAATTGAAATGTATCATCCCGGACGCCTATAAGGCGATCCGGGATCGTCCTCCGAATAAGGCGCTATTCTCGTCACGCGATCCCGGATCGGCTTCACCGTCCGGGATGACGCCTTTCTTCAAGCACCCAACCGCTCCACCACATCCTCAGCAATCGACAGACAGGATGTCAGCCCTGGGCTTTCGATGCCGAAGAGATGCACGAGGCCGGCAAGTCCATGCTCCGTCGGCCCGTCGATCATGAAATCCGCGGCCTTTTCGCCGGGGCCTGAGAGCTTTGGGCGGATACCTGAGTAATCCGGCATCAATGCACCATCCGGCAGCCCCGGCCAGTAGCGGCGGATGAAGGCGTAGAAGCTTTCCGCGCGTGATGGCTCGACTTCGTAAACCTCGGCCTCGACCCATTCCACATCGGGGCCGAAGCGCATGCGTCCCGCAAGATCGAGCGTCACATGCGTACCAAGGCCACCATCGACCGGCGCGGGATAGATGAGGCGTGAGAAGGCAGGCTTTCCGAGACAGCCGAAATAATTGCCCTTGGCGAGCACGAGCGGCGGCACACGCTCGTACGCATAGCCCTCCGTTGACCTCGCAATGACTTGCGCACCCAAGCCCGCTGCATTCACCACCGCATCGACAGCGATCTCCGAGGGCTCCGCGCCGCCCACATGCACATTCCATCCCGATCCATTCCGCGCGATCCGCTCGACAGGGGCATGAAACCCGATCATACCACCTGCATCTTCGAGATCGCCTTGCAATGCCAGCATCAGGGCATGGGAATCGACGATGCCGGTTTCGCGCGAGAGCACTGCGCCGGTGCAGAAGAGGTTCGGCTCCAGCGCCCTCGCCTCTTCGCCACTCAGGAAAGACAAGCCTTCGACGCTATTGGCGAGGCCCTGTTCGTAGATGCCCTCGATCTTTGCCTGTTCGAGATCGTTCGTCGCCACGATGAGCTTGCCGCACTTTTTGTGCGGCACACCGTGGCTCTCGCAGAATTCGTAAAGCATGCGCCGCCCGGTGACGCAGTGGCGCGCCCGCAGCGATTCGGTCGGGTAATACATGCCCGCATGGATCACCTCGCTGTTGCGCGAGGACACGCCATTGCCGATGCCGCCGGTCTTCTCAGCCACGATCACGCTATGACCGCGCAACGCAAGAGCGCGGGCAATCGCCAATCCCACAACGCCGGCACCGATGACGAGAATGTCCATGCTCATTGCTTGTCTAAGTGAAAAGGAAGTGTGGGAGATGCTTATTACACTCAAGTCCGTTCATTGACTCGTTACAAGACATCGATAAGGCTCTATATTCCTATGCCATCCTCATCCAGGCTCTTATGACAAATCCGATCTCGATGCTCCCTGCCGGTATCGTTACCGATCTCGCGGAGATTTCTACCCAGCTGCATCAGCAGATCGCTGAAGCGATCCCGCTCGATCCTTCTGCCTCCTCCTATCCAGATTACTTCTCCGAGTTTGTGAGAACACATCTGAGCCGCTCTCCAGGCAAGGTTATCGTCCTCCCAGCAAATACCGAAGTAGCAGGCGATCTCGTGCTGAATAACGACGCGCCATGGAACAGCAATGGGGATGTCACGGCAATCGTGGTCGAAGGCGACCTCACCATCCATGGTAATCTCTTGAACTTGAACCTGAACGACGGACCCATGCTGTTCGTGACAGGAACGCTTCAGGCGCACAACCTCATCAAAGGCGGCAGCTATATCCTGGTGCTTGGCGATCTTCAGGCGCAGGGGATCGTTGTCGGCGAATACAATGACGGTGTGATCAGAGTAGGCGGCCGCATCGAAGCTCAGGCAACTCTTTCAATTGATCATGACGTTCATGCGCGAAAGGGCATAGAGGGCGCCTATCATGATTTCGAGGAAACGATCTGGGAAGAAGCACTGGTACCGGAAGTCATGGAGGATGAGATGCCGACGGGTCTGCTCATTCTAGAGCACTTGAAAAAGGGCCGATCCATTTTCATCGATTAAAAGCAAAACGGCGGCCCAAGAGCCGCCGTTCTTTTATTCGAGCAGAAGCGTTGGTTTAAGCCGCAATCGACATCTGCGGCGCGGCCGAGCGCACGTCGGAATCGACATGGTTCTCGAAGCGCTTGAAGTTCTGGTTGAACATGTCGATCAGGCGCTTGGCCGTCTCGGCGAAGTCCGCTTTGTTCTGCCAGGTCTTCACCGGATACAGAATATGTGGCTCGACGCCGGGCACCGAGGTCGGCACCGCGAAGCCGAAATAAGGATCGCGGCGGAAGTCGGCGCGGTTGAGCGAACCGTCAAGCGCAGCCGTCAGCAGGCGGCGCGTGACGCGGATCGGCATGCGGCGGCCGACACCATACTTGCCTCCAGTCCAGCCCGTGTTCACGAGCCAGCAGTCAACATGGTGCTTGGCGATGAGATCGCGCAGCAGGTTGCCGTATTCCGACGGATGACGCGGCATGAAGGGCGCGCCGAAGCAGGTGGAGAACGTGGCCTCCGGATCCTTCACGCCCTTCTCCGTACCCGCCACCTTCGCGGTGTAGCCGGAGAGGAAGTGATACATGGCTTCCGCCGGCGTGAGCTTGGCGATGGGAGGCAGAACGCCGAAGGCATCGCAGGTGAGCATCACGATGTTCTTCGGAATGCCCGCGCGACCTGTGGCGCTCGCATTCGGGATGAAGTCGAGCGGATAAGCGCAGCGCGTATTCTCCGTGCGTGACGCATCGTCGAAATTCGGCACGCGGGTAACGGGATCGATGATCACGTTTTCCAGCACCGTGCCGAAGCGCTCTGTGGTGGAGAAGATTTCCGGCTCCGCTTCGCGCGACAGGCGGATGGTCTTGGCGTAGCAGCCGCCCTCGAAATTGAACACGCCGTTCGGGCCCCAGCCATGCTCGTCGTCGCCGAGCAGGATGCGGTTCGGATCGGCGGAAAGCGTCGTCTTGCCGGTGCCGGAGAGACCGAAGAACACGGCCACATCGCCGTCATGGCCCACATTGGCGGAGCAATGCATGGGCATGACTTTTTGCGCCGGCAGAACGTAGTTGAGATAGGTGAAGACCGACTTCTTCATCTCGCCGGCATAGGACGTGCCGCCGATGAGCACGATCTTGCGGGAAAAGTCGCAGGCGATCACCGTCTCCGAGCGGCAGCCGTGACGGGCCGGATCGGCCTTGAAGGACGGCAGGTCGATGATGGTGAGGCCCGGCACGTAATCCTTCAGCTCGCCTGCCTCGGGGCGGATGAGCAGGTTGCGGATGAAGAGCGAATGCCAAGCGAATTCCGTGAACACGCGCGCCTTGACCCGGTAAGCCGGGTCGGCGCCGCCATAGAGATCCTGCGCGAACAGCTCCTTGCCCTCGGCATGGGCCAGGAAGTCCTGCAGCAGGGTGTCGAAATGGCCGGGGGTGATGGAGCCGTTATTGTCCCACCACACGGTGCTTTCCGTGGCCTCATCCCGGACCACGAACTTGTCCTTGGGCGAACGGCCCGTATGGATGCCTGTTTCGGCCAGGAGAGCGCCGCCCTTCACGAGCTGGGTCTCGGCCCGTTGCAGGGATTGTTCGTAGAGGGCAGGAGCCTCAAAATTCCAGTAGACCTTTTTGAGATTGCGGAAGCCGATAGCCTCCGCGCCTTGAGCGCTGTTGAAGACGCCGATGTTATCCACGGAAGACTTCTCCTGGTCGACGACCTCTCGGGCGGATAGGCCGCTTCGCGATGGCCGTCATGGTGTTGCCGTCAGGCTGAGCCGGGCACCGCCCCGCAAACCCGCCTGAATTAAGGTTTTTTAGGTCAGCAGGCTTTGCCGTCAACCGGCGCATTCCATGGCATTCTATTTTAGCCGGCGCTAGACCAACGGGGGTGCTCCACCTGGATTTCCGGCCTTTCCCGCAGGGTTCTTTAGGCGAATTGACGGAACCGCCTTCCCTCGTGCAATGCTTCCAGGCTCGGGCTGATGGATAGCCGTCTCGGCATTTTTCGGAGGCAGCAAATTGCTCAGCCCCGTTCATCCCCGGTTGAACCGAAGCCCCTTAAGCACCACTATCGGAAGGCCCAAGCCCTGGTAAGCGGCTGTGGGCAACCATATTTATGCCACGAGTAAGGCGCAGTTGGGCACACTTTGAGGCCGACTGCGTTATCGAACGATACGTCTCGCGACCATCGTTCGTGTCAAAGCTTTAGCAGGGAAGAGTTCATGCCCACGATCGCCCTTGTCGATGACGATCGCAACATCCTGACCTCCGTCTCGATCGCTCTCGAGGCGGAAGGCTACCGCATCCAGACCTATACCGACGGGGCTTCGGCCCTCGACGGCCTGAAGCATGCGCCGCCGGATCTTGCCATCTTCGACATCAAGATGCCGCGCATGGATGGCATGGAGCTTCTGCGCCGTCTGCGGCAGAAATCCGACCTGCCGGTGATCTTCCTGACCTCGAAGGATGAGGAGATCGACGAATTGTTCGGCCTCAAGATGGGCGCGGACGACTTCATCCGCAAACCTTTCTCGCAGCGCCTTCTGGTCGAGCGCGTGAAGGCGGTTTTGCGCCGCTTCGCCCCCAAGGACCAGAATGCCGGCCCCACCAAAGAAGCCGATGCCAAGGCCCTGGAGCGCGGCCAGCTGAAGATGGACCCGGAGCGCCACGCCTGCACTTGGAAGGGCGAGCCCGTGACGCTCACCGTCACCGAGTTCCTGATCCTGCAGGCCCTTGCCACCCGTCCCGGCGTGGTCAAGAGCCGCAACGCGCTCATGGACGCGGCCTATGACGATCAGGTCTATGTGGACGACCGCACCATCGACAGCCACATCAAGCGCCTGCGCAAGAAGTTCAAGGCGGTTGACCAGAGTTTCGAAATGATCGAGACCCTTTACGGCGTCGGCTATCGCTTCAAGGAAGCATGAAGCCTAGCCTTGTAGAGGCAACAGACAACCGGGACACATGACGCGGGCCGAGCGATGCCGGGCCGCGTCCGAATGAGTGGCATGAAGGCTGATCCCATCCACGCCGAGGCGGTGACCGACGATCCGCCCGAGCCTCGCGGCCTCCTCGCACGGCTGAAGAATTTCGGCCGCATGCTCTCGCAGCGCGCCTCGTCGAGCCTCACACGCCGCATCGTCGTGCTCAATCTCGCTGGCCTCGTCGCCCTGCTCGTGGGCTTTCTCTATCTCAATCAGTTCCGCGAAGGCCTCATCGAAGCGCGGGTGCAGAGTCTTCTGACGCAGGGCGAGATCATCGCCGGCGCCATCGCCAGTTCCGCCACTGTTGAAACCAACACCATCACTCTCGATCCGGACCAGCTTCTGCAGATGCAGGCGGGCGAGACCGAACGGCTCAACGACGAGAGCCTGACCTCTCTCGAATTCTCCATCAATCCGGAGCGCGTGGCACCGCTGCTGCGCCGCCTCGTCACGCCCACGCAGACCCGCGCGCGCATCTTCGACCGGGACGGCCTTCTGCTGCTCGATTCCCGCAGCTTCTATTCCCGCGGCGACATCCTGCGCATGGAACTGCCGCCTGTGGCGAATGTGGAAGACACCACGAGCTTCATGGAGCGCACCTGGAACTCCATCCGCAAGATGTTCCGACGCACGAGGCGACCTGTTCTGGAAGAGGCGGGCCCTGCGAATGGCAGGTCTCTTGCGGAGGTGCAGCAAGCCTATTCGGGCCAACAATCGAGCGTGGTGCGCGTGAATACGCGCGGCGAGACCATCGTGTCGGTCGCCGTGCCGATTCAGCGTTTCCGCACTGTACAGGGCGTGCTGCTGCTCTCGACGCAGGAAGGCGACATCGATGCCATCATCGCGTCCGAGCGTTTCGCATTGCTGCAGGTCTTCCTCGTGGCAGCAGTGGTGATGATCGTGCTGTCGCTCTTTCTCGCAGGCGCCATCGCCGGTCCCGTGCGACGTCTTGCGGAAGCCGCCGAGCGCGTACGCTGGGGCACCAAATCGCGCCAGGAAATTCCGGACTTCACCAATCGCTCCGACGAGATCGGCCACCTCTCCGGCGCGCTGCGCGACATGACGAAAGCGCTCTACAACCGCATCGATGCCATCGAAAGCTTTGCCGCCGATGTGGCGCACGAATTGAAAAATCCGCTCACATCCTTGCGCAGCGCCGTGGAAACGCTGCCGCTCGCCCGCAGCGACGAGTCGCGCGGCCGTCTCATGTCGATCATCCAGCACGATGTGAGGCGTCTCGACCGTCTCATCAGCGACATCTCCGACGCTTCGCGCCTCGATGCGGAATTGGCACGCGCCGATGCGGAGCCGGTGGACATGGCGCGCCTGCTCGAAGCGGTGGTGTCGGTGGCGAACGAGCGCCGCCAGGAGCGCGATCCGCTGATCGCGCTCTCCATCGAAAACCACCCGCGCGGGCGCGACGCGTTTCTGGTGATCGGCCACGACAGCCGCTTGGGCCAGGTGTTCAACAACCTCATCGACAATGCCCGCTCCTTCTCGCCGCCCGATGCATCGGTGCGCGTGACCCTGCGGCGGCGTAAGGTAGAGGTCGAGATCCTGGTGGAGGACAGCGGGCCTGGCATCGAGCCCGATGCCCTCGACCGGATCTTCGAGCGCTTCTACACCGACCGTCCCGAGCAGGGCTTCGGCCAGAATTCGGGCCTCGGCCTCTCCATCTCCCGCCAGATCATCGAGGCCCATCGCGGCACAATCCGCGCCGAGAATCTCCCCGGCCCCCTGGATGAGGAAACCGGCGAGCCGACGCGCCTAGGCGCCCGCTTCATCATCCGCCTGCCCACGCCCGAGAGCCCCAAAGGCAAAAAGGACCAAGGCAAGAAGGAACAAGCCAAGAAGGCCCAGGGAGCGAAGGCGTCTTGAGCGGCCCTGAGGAAACCATCCACGCCTCCTGCGTCGTCATCGGGGAGGCCGGTGTCCTGATCCGGGGCCGCTCCGGCTCCGGCAAGTCGACACTGGCGCGGGAAATGGTGCTCCATACCCTACAGGCAGGCCGCTTCGGCTGCCTCGTGAGCGACGACCGGACCCGCCTGCGCGCCGAGCATGGCCGACTGCTAGGAGGTCCCGTGGAGCCGCTTGCTGGTCATCTGGAAATCCATGGCTTGGGGATTGTCCGCCAACCTTACGAGCCTTCCGCTGTCATCCGCTTGGTGATCGACCTCTCCGAGGACCCGCCACGCTTTCCTGAGGCCGAAGATGGTAACATTGTTCTATGCGGCGTCATGATCCCTCGCATCCGGATGCGGGCGGGGGCAAGTTTTGCAAGCATCGCGCTGGGCCGCCTGAGCGGCGTTTGCGACACGATCTTGACACTGTGATGAACTTTTCCTCTCAATGCTCTTGCGCTCGGCTTCGCGCTGCACAAAATAGCGGCTCCGCTCTCGGAGCGTTTGGACCTGGAACATTATGATTGGAATGGTGCTCGTCACCCACGGGCAGCTCGCGACGGAATTCAAAGCCGCGCTTGAGCATGTCGTGGGGCCTCAAGAGCAGCTCGAGACGATCACGATCGGCCCTGACGATGACATGGAAACACGGCGCAAGGACATCATGGCCGCCGTGTGCCGGGTCAATTCGGGCGAAGGCGTCGTGGTTTTGACCGACATGTTCGGGGGCACGCCCTCGAATCTGGCGCTTTCCTGCATGAACGGCGGCTCCGTCGAGGTGGTCGCCGGCATCAACCTGCCCATGCTGATCAAACTGGCCTCCGTCCGCGACGAGGAAGGCCTTGGCGATGCGGTCTTCCATGCGCAGGAGGCCGGGCGGAAATACATCAACATCGCCTCGCGCGTTCTGTCGGGAAAATAAGAAAAATGGACCAGCCCCTCGACCAGGATTGTCCCCCGGCTCCTGTGCCAGAGGGAGCCGAGGCCCGGGAACTTCCCATCATCAACAAGCGCGGCCTCCATGCCCGCGCCTCCGCCAAGTTCGTGCAGACCGTCGAACGCTTCAATTCCGACGTCACCGTGACCCGCTGCGGGGAAACCGTGGGCGGGCGCTCGATCATGGGCCTCCTGACCCTGGCCGCTGCCCAGGGCACGACGATCACCGTCACCGCCAAGGGTCAGGACGCAACGGATTGCCTCCAGGCCATCGACGACCTTCTCGCCAATAGGTTCGGCGAGGAGGAGTAAAACTTCTTTTCTGCCTTCTCACAATCACCGCCCTCATCCTGAGGAGCAGCCGCAAGGCGGCTGCGTCTCGAAGGAGGATCCAGCGCGCCCTGGAGGCGCCCTCGCCCTTCGAGGCACTACGCTCCTCAGGGTGAGGGCTAGGTTTTTCCAATACTCAGCGTCGTTTAACCCTGTCCCTTCAAAGCATATAAAGACATCTTTATATCTTGATTGCCTCCCGAGCAGCTCTCTGCTAGAGACAGCGCCAATCGAAACCCCAAAATTCAAATCTTACGGGTGCAGGAGGCCAGCATGGCTCAGGACTATATCGTTAAGGACATCGGCCTTGCCGATTTCGGCCGCAAGGAAATTTCGATCGCCGAAACCGAAATGCCGGGCCTCATGGCCGTTCGCGAGGAATACGGCCCGAAGCAGCCCCTGAAGGGCGCGCGCATCGCCGGCTCGCTCCACATGACCATCCAGACCGCAGTGCTGATCGAGACGCTCAAGGCTCTCGGCGCCGACATCCGCTGGGTGTCCTGCAACATCTATTCCACCCAGGACCACGCCGCCGCTGCGATTGCCGCCGCCGGCATCCCGGTCTTCGCCTATAAGGGCGAGACGCTGGTCGAGTACTGGGATTACACCGCGAAGCTGTTCGACTGGCATGGCGGCGGCGTGCCGAACATGATCCTCGACGACGGCGGCGATGCCACCATGCTCGTTCACCTCGGCCTGCGCGCCGAGCAGGGCGACGTGGCCTTCCTCGAGAAGCCGGGCGCAGAGGAAGAAGAAGTTCTCTTCGCGCTGATCAAGCGCCTACTGAAGGAAAAGCCGAAGGGCTGGTTCGCCGAAGTCGCCGCCTCGATCAAGGGCGTCTCGGAAGAGACCACCACGGGCGTTCACCGCCTCTACATCATGGCCAAGGAAGGCAAGCTGCTCTTCCCGGCGATCAACGTGAACGACTCGGTGACGAAGTCGAAGTTCGACAACCTCTATGGCTGCCGCGAGTCGCTGGTCGACGGCATCCGTCGCGGCACGGACGTGATGATGGCCGGCAAGGTCGCCATGGTCGCGGGCTTCGGCGACGTGGGCAAGGGCTCGGCCGCTTCGCTCCGCCAGGCCGGCTGCCGCGTGCTGGTTTCGGAAGTCGATCCGATCTGCGCACTTCAGGCCGCCATGGAAGGCTATGAGGTCACGACGATGGAAGACGCCGCTCCGCGCGCCGACATCTTCGTCACCGCCACCGGCAACAAGGACGTGATCACCATCGAGCACATGCGTGCGATGAAGGACCGCGCCATCGTCTGCAACATCGGCCACTTCGACAACGAGATCCAGGTTGCGGCTCTCAAGAACCTGAAGTGGGACAACGTGAAGCCGCAGGTGGACGAGATCACCTTCCCCGACGGCCACCGCATCATCCTGCTCTCGGAAGGCCGTCTCGTGAACCTCGGCAACGCCATGGGTCACCCGTCCTTCGTGATGTCGGCTTCCTTCACGAACCAGACCCTCGCCCAGATCGAGCTCTGGAACAACGCCGGCAAGTACGAGAAGAAGGTCTACACGCTGCCGAAGCACCTCGACGAGAAGGTCGCCTCGCTGCACCTGGAAAAGATCGGCGTGAAGCTCACCAAGCTGCGTCCCGATCAGGCTTCCTATATCGGCGTGTCGGAGAAGGGTCCGTTCAAGCCGGATCACTACCGTTACTGATATTCATCTTCCCCTACGGAAGATCGCAAGAAAGCCCGGCCTCGCGCCGGGCTTTTTTCATGGTGGTGCGGTCGAATCGCGCACGTTCCCCAGCGTCATGCATGTGTCGCAAATGCAATAGCTTTCCACCAATTGCGCACAGCTTCTCCAAAGGAAGATTAAGCCGGTATTAACCCTCTTCCTGGCGGAGTCAGGGGTGGTCTAAGGTGGGCGCGAATCGACCGGCGATACCGCGGTTTTATGCAAAACCATGCCGGCAGTTCCGTTCATGCGTAGGCGGTATCTCCTTGGGGGCACCAAGAATGGTCCTGAGGCATGAATTCACTTGGCCTGCTAAAGGGCCATCGGCATCGGGGAGGACCGCACGGCATGGCCGGGCATGGAGAGCGACAGATCGGCAGCCGGGGCGAAACAGGCGCCCTCGCAGGCTTTGCCCGCGCCTCCTTAAGCCTGGCGCTGCTGTCCGGAACATCCCGGGCGGCGCTTGCCGCCGACACGCCTGCTCATCTGATGGAGCAGGCCTCCGACATCCTCGCCTATCTCTCCGGCTTCCAACTGCACAGCGCTGCCGCCTTCGGCGTCTTCATGGGGCTGGTCTCGCTCACCACCATCACGTCCCTGCTGTTGATGGTCGAGCGTCGCCGCGCTGCCAGGACGGAGCGGGCGCTGCGTAAGGAACTCGCGGCCCTTCGCGGTTCGGACGATCTCGCGACCCTGCTCATGGGCTCCGAGCGCCAGCTGCTCGTGAGCTGGCAGGGCCGGAACAGCGAGCCTCGTTTCCAGGGCGATCCTTCCATCATCGCCGACGGCGCGCCCGCGCAACGCGCGCTCGCCTTCGGCACCTGGATGCAGCCCGTCGATGCCGCTTCCGCGGAAGCCTCTCTCGAACAGCTCAAGCAGCGCGGCGAAGCCTTCCGCCAAGTGTCGCGCACGCTCTCCGAGCGCTTCATCGACGTGGAAGGCCGCACCATCGGCGGCCGCGCGATCCTGCGCCTGCGCGACGTCACGGGCGAACGCGCCGATCTGTTGAAGACCCGCGCGGAGCTTGCCACCGCCCGCAGCGATCTTCGCTCCATGACCCTATTGCTGGACGATGTCGCCTATCCGCTCTGGATCCGCGACGCGGACGACAAGCTGCTCTGGGCGAACCAGGCCTATTTGCGCGCCGTCGAAGCATCGAACCTCGATGAGGCGATCCTTCGCTCCGTCGAATTGCTCAACGAGCGCACCCGCGAGGATGCGCGCCGCCAGCGCAAGAGCGGCGCAACTTATGCGGCGCGCGTGACGGCTTTCGTCGCAGGCCAGCGCGCCGTGCTCGACGTGATCGAGCGCCCCACCGCCGGCGGCAGCGCGGGCATCGCCGTCGACGTGTCGGAACTCGAAGCCGTGCGCACCGATCTGCAGCGGCAGATGGATGCGCATGTGCGCACGCTGGATCAGCTGCCCACGGCGGTTGCGATCTTCGACGGATCGCAGAACCTGATCTTCAGCAACGCCGCCTACCAGAATCTCTGGAATCTCGATGCCGCCTTCCTCTCCTCGCGCCCGACGGACAGCGAGGTGCTCGACCGCCTGCGCGCCGCGCGCAAATTGCCGGAGCAGGCGGATTTCCGCGCCTGGAAGGCGGATTTCCTCAACGGCTATCAATCGGTGGAGCAGCAGGAGACCTGGTGGCACCTGCCGGATCGACGCACCTTGCGCGTCGTCATCAACCCCAATCCGCAGGGCGGCGTGACCTATCTCTTCGACGACGTGAGCGAGCGCTTCGAGCTTGCCTCGCAGGTCAATTCGCTAACGCAGGTGCAGGGCGAGACGCTGAATACGCTGAAGGAAGGTGTGGCGGTGTTCGGCTCCGACGGACGCCTCAAGCTGCATAACCGCGCCTTCTCCGACATGTGGAACCTCTCGCCCGAACTGATGGCGCAGAATCCGCATGTGGAAACCATCATCAAGGCCTGCCGACTGCTCGCGCCGCAGGACGATGCCTGGATCGACATTCGCGGCGCGGTGGTCGGCCTTGCCGACATGCGCATGGGCCTCTCCTGCCGCATCGAGCGCCCTGATGGCTCGGCGCTCGATTGCACGGCGCAACCCCTGCCCGACGGCGCGACTCTCCTGAGCTTCACCGACGTGACCGCGAGCGTGAACGTGGAGCGCGCGCTCACCGAGCGCAACGACGCGCTGGAGCGCGCCTCACGTCTGCGCGACGAGTTCGTGCATCACGTGTCCTACGAGCTGCGCTCGCCGCTCACCAACATCATCGGCTTCGCGCATCTGCTCGACGATGGCACCGCTGGCGAGCTCAATCCGCGCCAGAAGGAATATACCGATCACATCGAGCGCTCCTCCAAGGCGCTACTGACGATGCTCAACGATATTCTCGATCTCGCCTCCATCGATACCGGCTCGCTGGAACTCACGCCCGAGATCGTGGATATCCGCTCCACCATCGAGGCCGCCATGCGAGGCCTGGAAGACAGGCTTGCGGAATCCTCGCTTCATCTCGTCATCGACACGCCGGACGACATCGGCACCTTCGTGGCGGACGGCAAGCGCGTGCGGCAGATCCTGTTCAACCTGCTCTCAAACGCGGTCGGCTTCTCCTCGCCGGGGCAGACCATCACGGTTGCTGCGCGCAAGCGTAACGGCGAGGTGATCTTCGACGTGAAGGATCAGGGCCGCGGCATTCCGCCTGAGATCAAGGCGCGCATCTTCGAGCGCTTCGAGAGCCACACGCTCGGCACCCGCCACCGGGGCGTGGGGCTTGGCCTGTCCATCGTGCGCTCCTTCGTGGAGCTGCATGGCGGGCGCATCGATCTCACCTCCGCGCCGGGCGAAGGCACGACCGTGACCTGCATATTTCCGAGCGAACGGCAGGAAACACCCTCCGATGGCCGATCCGGCCCCTCCGCGCTAACTCCTATGGCTGCCGAGTAGGATTGCCCATGGTGAATGGATTGGCCCTCATGTCCGAGCAGGATGTCTCCCAAGCCGCATGGATCGTGACGCTTCCCGATCACGAGGCCACGGAGAATTTCGCGCGCAGGCTCGCGGAAGAACTCAAAGCCGGCGACCTCGTGACGCTCTCGGGCGGCCTCGGTGCCGGCAAGACCACCTTCGCCCGCGCCCTCGTGCGCACGCTGGCGAACGATCCCGAACTTGAGGTTCCAAGCCCCACCTTCACCCTGATGCAGGTCTATGACGGCCTCGCCTGCCCCATCGTCCATGCGGATTTCTACCGCCTCTCCGGTGGCTACGAGCTGGTGGAGCTGGGCTGGGAGGAGATCACGGAAAACGCCATCACCCTCGTCGAGTGGCCCGAGCGCGCCGAGGAAGCGCTGAACCCGGAACATCTCGATATCCGCCTCGACATGGCACCCGGCGGCCGCGGCCGTATCGCCATGCTCACTGGCACCGGCGCTTTCGCCTCGCGCCTCCAGCGCATCAAGGCCTTCCGCAATCTGGTTGATCGTTGCGGCTGGTCTGATGCCGCGCGCCTGCCGATGCAAAGCGATGCCTCCGTCATTCGCTCCTACGAGCGCCTGGTGAAGCCGAACGGCGAAACCGCACTTCTCATGATCTCGCCGCCGCGCCCCGTCGGCCCGCCTGTGCGGCGCGGCAAGCCCTATACCACCATCGCGAAGCTGGCGGAGACCGTTCACGCATTCGTGGCGATGGACAAGGGCTTGCGCGCGCTCGGCTTCAGCGCGCCTTACATCTACGGCGAGGATCTCGATACGGGCCTTCTTCTCATCGAGGATCTCGGCGCCGAGCCTGTGATCGATGAGAACGGCCCGATTCCGGAGCGCTACGCGGAGGCCACGCGCCTTCTCGTGAAGCTCCACAGCACCGAGCTGCCGCAGGTTCTGCCGGTCTCGGACGACATCGAGCACGCAATCCCTGCCTACGACCTCGAAGCGATGCTGATCGAGGTGGAGCTTCTCGCCGATTGGTATGTGCCGCACATCATCGGCACGCAGCTTTCCGGCTCCGCCCGCGCGGAATTCGTCAATACCTGGACAGACACGCTCGGTGAAATCCTCGCAGGTCCTGTCACCTGGACGTTGCGCGACTTCCATTCGCCCAACCTTATCTGGATGGGCGAGCGTGAAGGCCTGCAGCGCGTGGGTCTCATCGATTTCCAGGACGCAACTCTCGGCTCGCCCGCCTACGACGTCGCCTCGCTCCTGCAGGATGCGCGCGTGACCGTTCCGGCCGATCTCGAACTCAAGCTCATCGGGCTCTACGCCCGCGACCGCAAAGCCCTCGATCCCGATTTCGACGTGTCGGCTTTCGCGCGCGCCTATGCGATCATGGCGGCACAGCGCGCCACCAAGATCCTCGGCATCTTCGCACGTCTCGACCGTCGGGACGGCAAGCCGCATTACCTGAAGCATCTGCCGCGCATCGAAGCCTATCTCGCCCGCAATCTCGCGCACCCGGCCTTGGCGAAGCTCAAGGTCTGGTACGAAACCTATCTGCCGCGCCTCATTCCGCTCGAGGATGAAGCGCCGCCTTCTGTTTGAGTTTTTTCAGTGTCTCATTTGTCTCAGCGCAAGCCTCACACCGCCATCGTTCTCGCAGCGGGTCTCGGCACGCGCATGTTGCCGATCACGGCGAGCATGCCCAAGCCCCTCGTGAAGGTGGCAGGGCAGAGCCTGATCGACTTCGCGCTCGACAAGCTGCACGAAGCCGGCATCGGCACGGTGGTAGTGAACGTTCACCATTTCGCGGACATGCTGGAAGCGCATCTGCGCACGCGCGCTTTCCCGAAGATCGTGGTGTCGGATGAGCGCGATCAATTGCTTGAGACCGGCGGCGGCGTGAAGAAAGCTTTGCCGTTTCTAGGACAAGATCCCTTCATCACCTTCAATTCCGATTCCATGTGGATCGAAGGCGATAACCCGAATCTCAAGCGCCTCGTGGAAGCCTGGGATGCGGAGCGCATGGACATTCTCATGCTCGTCGCGCCGTTATCCACAAGTGTCGGTTATGAAGGAAAAGGCGATTTTCACCGCGATGCGGATGGCACCTTGCGCCGTCGCGGCGACGATCCGAGTTCGGATTTTGTCTACGCGGGCGTCGCGATCGTGAAGCCCGAGATGGTTGAAGGATCACCCGACGGCGCCTTCTCGGCCAACGCCTTCTACAATCGCGCCATCGCCAATGGCCGCCTCCATGGCTTGCCTCTGGAAGGCCAATGGCTGCATGTTGGAGAGCCTCACACCATCGGTGAGGCAGAAAAGTGCCTTGCCGCCGTTAAGCGATGAGGTTTTATCTTGTCGAGCACGCCGCGCGTTTTCTCAATTCCCCCGGGTTGCGCCTTTCTGCCGACCCTGGTGGAGGCGCTGCTTGACGGACGCCTCGTCGGCCCGCTTTCCGACGATCCCACCGCTCTTTCCGACATCACCATCTACGTCCCGACCCGCCGCGCCACGCGCGCGCTGATCGCGCTTCTGGCGGAACGCGGCGCGGGCCGCGCGCAATTGCTGCCGCGCATCGTGCCGCTCGGCGAGACGGATGAAGCCGAATTTGAATTGACGGGATTGGAAGGCACGCCCTTCGCGGAAGCGGCGAGCCTGAAGCCGCCCATTCCACCCCTGGAGCGCCGCCTCATCCTCACCCGCCTCGTGCAGCGCTGGTCGGCGGAAGTGGACCGTGCGCTGTTGCAGCTTGGGCCCGAGGTGCCGTTCATGGTGCCTGCATCACCCGCCGATGCGGTGAACCTTGCGGGCGATCTCGAAACGCTGATGGATGCCTTAACCACGGAAGGTATCGACTGGCATGCCCTCGAACTGGCGGTCGATTCCGACTATTCGCGATATTTCGAGATCACGCGCCATTTCGTGCAGATCGCGAGCGAGAACTGGCCGAAGATTCTCGCCGAGCGCGCTGCGAGCGATCCGGCGCAGCGCCGCACCGCTCTCATCGAAGCGGAAGCACGCCGCCTCACCCGCGAGCGACCGGATAATCCCATCATCGTCGCGGGCTCCACCGGCTCCGTGCCCGCCACCGCGAACCTGATGGCCACCATCGCGCGCCTGCCGCGCGGCGCCATCGTGCTTCCCGGCCTCGACACGGATCTCGACGAGGAAAGCTGGTCCACCATCGGCGGCGCTGGCGACGAAGAGAGCGACCCCGTTCACAGCCATCCGCAGGCGTCACTGCGCCGTCTGATCGACAGACATCTGCGCATCACGCGTTCCGACGTCACCATCCTCGGCGAGCTATCGGGCCAGGCGCAGGCACGCAACCATCTGCTCTCGGAAGCGTTGCGCCCCGCCGACACCACTGACCGCTGGGCATCGATCACGTCCGAAGACCGTCTTGCGATGAGCAGCAAGGGCTGCGAGGGCCTCACCATCATCGAGGCGATGGACGAGCGCGAGGAGGCGCTTTCCATCGCGATTGCCTTGCGCGAAACGCTTCAGCATCCCGACAAGACCGCAGCTCTCGTTACGCCGGATCGCTCGCTTGCCGCGCGCGTGACGGCGGAACTCGCGCGCTGGGGATTGAGCGTGGAGGACTCGGCGGGCATTCCGCTGGCCGACACGCCCGCAGGCCGCCTCGCGCGTCTTGCGGCGGAAGCAGCAGCCGACGATTTGAGCCCCGTGCGCCTGCTCTCGCTGCTCGCACACCCCCTCGTACGCCTCGGCTTCCCGCGCGCAACCGTGGAACATGCGGCGAGCGTGCTCGAAATCGGCGTGCTGCGCGGCCCTGCGCCCTCTCCCGGCATCGAGGGCATGCGTGCCGCGCTCGCCGCCCGCCGCGCAGGCAAGGATCATCGCACGCCGCGTCCCCGCGCGCGCCTTACGGAAGAAGATTGGGATCTTGCCGACACGCTGCTGCAGCGGCTCGATCTCGCCTTCCAGACCTTCACGCCTGCCGCGCACGGCGAGGAGCGCATCGATCTGATGGCGCTGGTGGAGCACCACCGCCGCGCTTTCGAATATCTCTGCGCGACGCCCGAGGAAGAGGAGAGCGAAAGCGAACAATCTTTCGAGCCTCTTGCCGCTTTGTTCGATGATCTGACGAACTCGGATATCCGCAAGGAAGGCGGGCATCCACTCGAAGGCCGCTTCGTCGATTATCCGGCTTTCTTTACCGCGCTTGCCAAACAACAGACGTTGAGCCCGTCGCCGCGCTCCACCCATCGTCGCTTGAAGATCTTAGGCTTGCTCGAAGCGCGCCTTCTCTCCGTGGATCGCGTGGTGCTCGGCGGCTTGGATGAGGGCACATGGCCGCCGCGCACGGTGACGGATGCATTCCTCAATCGACCCATGCGCGCCCGCGTCGGCCTGATGCCGCCGGAGCGGCGTATCGGTCAGACCGCGCACGATTTCGTGCAGGCGCTCGGCACGCACGACGTGGTGATCACCCGCGCCCACAAGCGCGACGGCTCGCCCATGGTGCCCTCGCGCTTCCTGCAACGCCTCAAGGCTTTTACCGGCAAGGATGTGTGGGAGCGCATGACGAAAGCAGGCGAGCACTACCGCCGCCTCGCGCGCACTCTCGACACACCGGAACCTGCACCCGCTCTGCCGCGTCCGCGTCCGAAGCCCGATCCAGCTCTCTTCCCGCGTTCCTTGAGCGTGACGGAAGTGGAAACGCTGGTGCGCGATCCCTATTCCATCTTCGCACGCCATGTGTTGAAGCTCGATGCGCTGGAGGCTATCGCGGTTGCGCCGAGCGCCGCCGAGCGCGGCACGATCATTCACGACGTGGTTGGAACATTCGCCGAGCGCTTCCCGAAAGAGATTCCGGCCCATGCGGATGAAATCCTGCTCGGTCTCGGCGAGGAAGCCTTCGCCGAAATCCGCGAAGCCTATCCCGAACTCTATGCGGAATGGTGGCCGCGCTTCGAGCGTCTCGCCATCGCGTTTCTCGACTGGGAAATCGAGCGCCGCCCTGCCCTCGTTGAAGTTCATGCCGAGCGCTCGGGCCGTCTCTCGATTCCGCTTCCCGACGGTTCGATCTTCAATCTGCGCGCTCGTGCCGACCGCATCGAGCATCGCCGCGATGGCGGCTTCACCATCGTCGATTTCAAGACCGGCCAACCGCCCGGATTGCGCGAGGTCTATGCCGGCTTCTCGCCGCAGCTGACACTGGAAGCGATGATGCTGATGAAAGGCGCCTTCAAGGGCCTCCCCATGGCGAAGGAGACGCCGCATCTTCTCTACGTTCACACCACCGGCGGACGCGAGCCGATCAAGCCGCGTCTCATCGAGCCGGGGCGCAACGAGGAGCGCTCGGTGGCCGAGATCGTGGAAGAGCACCGCCGCCGCTTCGAGGGCATGATCGCGCGTTTCGTGAAGGGCGAATCGGCTTACGTGTCGCGGCCCTTCCCGAAATATGCGCGGCGCTTCTCCGAATACGATCACCTGGCGCGGGTGAAGGAATGGTCGCTGGCGAGCGCCGGCGGTGGTGAGGGCGGCGAATGAGCAACGATCTCGTCATTCCCGATTATACCAAGCAGGCGCAGCGCCGCGCCGCGAACCCGCGCGCTTCCGCGTGGGTGTCCGCCAATGCAGGCGCGGGCAAGACAAAGGTGCTTACCGACCGCGTGGTGCGCCTGCTGCTCGCAGGTTCGCTCCCCGGACGAATTCTGTGTCTGACCTTCACCAAGGCCGCTGCCGCCAACATGGCGATCCGCGTCTTCGAGCGCTTGGGGAAATGGGTGACAATGGACGAGGACAGCCTCGTTGCGGAGCTCACCGAACTCGAAGGCCAAAAGCCCACGCGCGCCCAAGTGAAGCTGGCGCGCACGCTCTTCGCACGTGCCGTCGAAACGCCGGGCGGTTTGAAGATCGACACCATTCACGCCTTCTGCGAACGGCTTTTACATCTCGTGCCCTTCGAGGCCAATGTGCCCGCGCGTTTCGCGGTGCTGGACGAGAGCCAGACTGACGAGTTGCTGGCGCAGGCCGTGAAGAACGTGCTGGCCGACGCGTCGAACGGCAACTTCCCGCATCTGAAAGAGGCCCTCGACATCATCAGCGTCGATGCGGTGGGCGATGCGCTGATGAATGCCTTGAACGCCGCTCTGCGGTGCAAGGATGCGCTGCGTGATGTCACCGGCATCGCGCGCCTGCGTCAGGAGCTGGGGCTGAAACCCGACGAGACGCTTGCAAGCATTGAATTGGCGATGCTGGAAGGAGGCCTGAAGCCTGAGAACTGGCCTGCCATCGCGCAGGAATTGATGGCGGGAAAGGCAACCGATCAGAAGCGCGCTGCATCGCTGATCGCCGCTGCTGAAGCGACCGATCCTGCCGCCAGGCTCGAACATTATCTTTCGGTCTTCCTCACGGATACCGGAACGCCCCGCAAGGGGTCAGCCTTCCTGACAAAGGATATCGACGAAGGGTTGAAGGAGAGGCTGCTCGACGAGCAGAGCCGTATCTGGAACCTCATCGACAAGCAGAAGGCGGCGCGTGCCGTCGAGCGTACGCAGGCTCTTTTCCTGATTGCCGCAGAGATTCACGACCGGGTCGAGAGCCAGAAGATGCGCCTCGGTGCGCTCGACTTCCAGGACCTGATCGACAAGACGCTCGCGCTTCTCTCGCGCGGCGACACGGCTTGGGTTCTCTACAAGCTCGATCGCGGCATCGACCATGTGCTGATCGACGAGGCGCAGGACACGAATCCGCAGCAATGGGAAATCCTGCGCAAGATCACGGAGGACTTCACGGCAGGTGCAGGTTCAGCGGGCATGCGCATCCGCACGCTCTTCGCCGTGGGCGATCCCAAGCAGTCGATCTATGGCTTTCAAGGAGCCGCTCCGCAGGAATTCGAATCCACCCGCCGCGACTGGTCAAGAAAGGTGCGCGAGGCCGAGCTTCTGTTCGAGGACGTGTCGCTCACCATGTCGTTCCGCTCCGCGAAAGCGGTGCTCTCGGCGGTGGATGCCACCTTCGCGGTGGAGAAGAACTTCAAGGGCCTCTCCTTCGAGGACAAGGCTATCGGCACCGTGCATGAAAGCGCGCGCCCGCATGCGCCGGGCCTCGTGGAATTGTGGCCGACGGAAACGCCTGCCGCCGAGGAGGAGCCGGAAGCCTGGGTTCTGCCCGTCGATGAACCCGAACAGCAATCGCCTCCGGTCGTCATCGCACGCCGCATTGCAAAGGCCGTGCAATGCTGGACCACCAAGGGGGACGAGCAGGGTCGCGTGTGGACGGCAGGCGACGTGCTCGTTCTCGTGCGCAAGCGCGGCGCCGCCTTCGAGGCGGTGATCCGCGCGTTGAAGGAGGCAGGCGTGCCGGTGGCGGGCGCGGACCGGCTCAATATCGGCGAGCATATCGCCGTGCTCGATCTCGTGGCAGCGGGCCGCGCGGCGCTTCTGCCGGATGACGATCTCACGCTCGCGACCGCGCTGAAATCGCCGCTCGTCGGCCTCACCGACGACGATCTCATTCGCATCGCGGCATACCGCGCCGATGACGAGTCACTGCACGCGGCTCTCACGCGCCATGCGGAAGCGGGCGATGCAAAGGCACAACGCAGCTGCGAGGCCTTGCAGGCATGGCGCGAGCTTGCCGCATCGCACGGCCCCTTCGGCTTCTTCGCCACCCTGCTCGGGCCGCGCGGCGGGCGCTCGCAGCTTGTCGCGCGTCTCGGCAGCGAAGCGGGCGATGCCATCGACGCTTTCCTGTGCTTCGCGCAGCAATCGGAAATGACGGAGACGCCATCGCTCACCGTCTTTCTCAATCGTTTCGAATCCGCTTCACACACCATCAAGCGCGATCTCGACTCGGTGAACAACGAAGTGCGCGTGATGACGGTGCATGGCGCGAAAGGTCTCGAAGCGCCCATCGTCATTCTCATCGACGGCTGCGAGGTGCTGGGCCGCGATCCGCCGCTGTTGCAGATCAGGACGACGACCGGCGGCACGATTCCCGTCTGGTCTCCGGGCAAGAACTCCGATTGCGGCGCCATGGAAGAGGCGCGCGATCTCCTGCACGCGAAGGGCTACGAGGAGCACAACCGCCTGCTCTATGTGGCGATGACGCGCGCCAAGGATCGTCTCGTGATCGCGCCCTATCTGACGGGCCGCAAGGATTCGCCGCAGGAAGCGTGGTGCGAGATGATCCGCCACGGCCTCGTGGAGAAGGCGGGCGGCCTGGAGCGCTCCGAGGCACCTTACGGCCCCATCGAGCTCTGGCGCGAGGGTTCGCCGCTCGCGCGCACCCTTGCCGCCGAATCGGATGTGGCTCCGCTCGAGCCTTTCGAGGTCCCGGCCTGGCTCACCCTGCCCGCCCGGCCCGAGCCTGAACCCCTGCCCCCGATCCGCCCGTCAAGCGCGCTCGGCGCGGCGGAGCGCATGACGCGTCCGGGCGATGGCCCCTATGCGCCGGATGCGCGGCTGCGTGGCACCCTGGTCCATGCTCTGCTGGAGCGCCTGCCTGCCTTGGCACCTGAGCATCGCGAGACCATGGCCCGCGCCTATGTGCAGGCCCGCGCGCCGCGCTTGGCCCAAGAGGTTCGCGAGGCGGTGATCGCCAATGCCCGCGACGTGCTGGAGCACGAAGGCCTCAAGGCCCTGTTCGGCCCCGGCTCAAGGCCTGAGGCTCCGATTGCCGGCAAGGTGCTGACGGATCAGGGAGAACTCATGGTCTCCGGTCAGATCGACCGTCTGGCCGTGCTGGAGAACGAGGTGCTGGTGGCCGATTTCAAGACCACCGCCCGTGCCCCCAAACCAGGCCAGACGCCACCGCGATCCTATGTGGCCCAGCTCGCGCTCTACCGGATGCTGCTTTCCGAAATCTATCCGGACAAGCGCATCCGCACCTTCCTGGTCTGGACGGCGGGACCGGTCATCCATGAACTCATGGAACCGGAGTTGGAGGAGGCACTGACCCTCATCAAAGCGGCGTGATGGAAATAGCCCTTGCTTGATTCCCCAAACCGCCGTTCTTACCTTGGCTCTATCGTTGTGCGGCTCGAAGTGAGTCGCTGTTTCAAAAGTTCAAAGGTGATGTGATGGCGACCGTGAAGGTAACCGACGCAAGCTTCGCGCAGGACGTCCTGCAATCCTCCGAGCCCGTCGTGGTCGATTTCTGGGCCGAATGGTGCGGTCCCTGCCGCATGATCGGCCCGGCCCTGGAAGAAATCTCCAACGAGATGGAGGGCAAGGTGAAGATCGTGAAGATCAACGTGGACGAGAATCCGCAGGTCGCCTCGCAATTCGGCATCCGCTCTATCCCGGCCCTCATGCTGTTCAAGGGTGGCCAGGTCGTCTCCCAGAAGATCGGCGCTGCCCCCAAGGGCGACCTCGCCCGCTGGATCCAGGCCTCAGCCTGATCCTTTTCAGGTGCGAAAGAACACGAAGGGGCCTCGAAGGCCCCTTTTTCGTATCTGCCACGCTCTTGCCGGAATGAAATCTCATCACACTTCAAAGGCCCTGAAGAGGCCGTGTGATGAAAGAGAGTATGGTGGGCTCCAAGGCGACCAGAGCCGTCTCGATTCTGTTCGGGGATGATCCTTGGATTTTCCCGGCATCCCTGCTTTTGCACGCCTTGTTGCTGCTTGCTCTGGGCAGTCTCCTCGCCCCCAGAATCTTGCCCGCGCTCATCGAGAGCATCCCTGTCGAAATCTGGTCGCCCGAGGATTGGGCCATCGTCGGCACGCCTTCGTCCGAAAGTGTTCCCTCCGAGATGCGTGAGGCCACGCCAGCCTTGGCGCAGCCTGGGGCGCCCATGCCTCAAAGCCCAGATCCGATCCGCGCTACGACGATGCTTTCCTCTGCAGCCTTAGCGCATCCGCAGAGCCGCGCCATGCGGACCGCTCTCGAACGGATGGACGAGGAAACGCGCTTGGAGCAACTCTGCGGCATCGAGGCGATGGCGCAGATCGCGGCCCATCTCCAGGCTTTCAAGCCGGATCGAATCGTCGCCTATGCGAAAGCGGATGTGCGGCTTGCCAGAAACATCCTCATCGCCGACGGCGCTGCGTTCCGCAGCGGCCGGGAGTGGCATGAGGTGAAATTCACATGCGAGTTCGGCGCGAACCGGCGGAACGTGCAAGCGTTCGAGTTCACTGTCGGCAATGCAATCCCGAAACGAGATTGGGAGAGATACAATCTTCCCGATCCCGCATTCGACACCGACTAGAACCGGCGCGCCTCACTCGGACGTCGTCGGATCGATGATGGTACGAACCTGCGAAATTCGGTCTGCGGGAAAACCTGCACGCTGGGCGTGGTCGCGGATGATGCCCTCGCTTGGCGCACGGTAGACGCAGTAGATCTTGTCGTCCGTCACGTAGCTGTGGACCCATTGGATCTCGGGCCCAAGCTCCCGCAGAACGTTGCACGAAGTCTGAGATGCTCCCTTCAGATCCGCTGCGGATGAGTTGCCGACACCGGGCATGTTTCGCTCGATCACGAATTGAGGCATGCGCTTGTCGCCGGACATGCCGGCGCCTCCTTTAAAGACCGGATCGATTCCAGGCGCACGAAGGTTCTGCCTCGCCGTCAGGATTCGCAAATGCGCAAATGGGTTAAGGGATCGAATGCAGCAATGTCTCAAGCGACGGCATCGGAAGACATGGTGATGATCTCCCAGATATGCCCGTCGAGATCGCTGAAGCTGCGGCCGAACATGACGCCGTGATCCTCCGGCTCGCGCACCTCCTGGCCGCCCTGCGCCAGGGCCTTGTCGACCAGCCAGTTCACGCTCGCCCTGCTCTCCACCGAGAGGCAGGTGAGGATCTCGGTTGTGCGGCTCGTGTCGGCGATGGGCCTGCGGACGATCTCGCGGAACTTCGTCTCCGTGAGCAGCATGGCGAAGATGCTGTCCGAGATCGCGATGCAGGCGGTGCTGTCGTCGCTGAGCTGCGGATCGTAGGAAAAGCCCAAGCCTTTGAAGAAGCGCACCGACCGCTGAAGGTCCTTCACCGGCAGGTTGACGAAGATTTTGGTGGCCATGGCCGCTTATCCTATTCAGGCAGCGTCCCGTTGGCTGCCAGCACCTCACCTGCCAGATAGAGCGATCCGCAGATCAGGACACGGGGCGGGCGATCCCAGACGTAATTGTGGAGCGAGGCGAGTGCGGATTCGACACTCGTTGCGATGGTAGTGGTGAGCCCCACGCTTCCCGCAATGGCCGCGACTTCCTCCGCCGGACGAGCGGCGATCTGGCCTGCGATGGGCACCGCGATCACCTCCCGCGCGAGGCCGGAGAAATTCTTGAAGAAGGCCTGCGCATCCTTGGTACCGAGCATGCCCGCGATCAGCACGAGCGGTGCATCGTTACGCTCGCCCTGGTCGGCCATGGCGGCGGCGAGCACGCGCCCGCCATCGGCGTTATGGCCGCCATCGAGCCACAGCTCGCAATCCTGCGGTGCGATCGCCGGCAGGCGACCTTTCGACAGACGCTGCAAACGTCCCGGCCATTCGGCGCGGGTAAGACCCGCCTCGAAAGCCGAGGTTTCAAATTTCTCGAAACCCGCGGCGCGCAAGGCCGCAATCGCCGTGCCCGCATTGATGAATTGATGCCGCCCAATGAGCTTTGGGCGCGGCAGGTCGAGCAAACCTTTCTCGTCCTGATAGACGAGACGGCCGCCCTCCTCATGCACGGAGAAATCCTGCTGGCCGACGAGAAGCGGCGATGCGCCGATGCGCTCCGCCTCGGCGACGAGCGTCTGATCCGCTTCCACGTAATCCTGCGGCGCGATGATCGCCGGGCAGCCGCGCTTGAAGATGCCCGCCTTCTCCTTCGCAATCGCCTGCAGGGTCGTGCCGAGATATTCCGCGTGATCGTGCCCGATGGGCGTAACCACGGCAGCGGCTGGCTTGTCGATGACGTTCGTTGCGTCGAAGCGTCCGCCCAACCCCACTTCGAGCAGCAGCACGTCGGCGGGCTCTTCCGCGAAGAGAAGGATCGCGGCTGCGGTTGTGATCTCGAACACGGTGATCGGCTCGCCCGCATTCACCGCCTCGCAGCGGCGGAAGGCTTCGACGAGACGATCCTCCGTCACGTATTGCCCGCCATTCAAGCGGCCGAGGCGAATGCGCTCATGGAAGCGCACGAGATGGGGCGAAGTATAGACGTGAACGGCAAGCCCCGCGCTTTCGAGGATCGCGCGCATGAAGGCGATGGTGGAGCCTTTGCCGTTAGTTCCTGCCACATGAATCACGGGCGGCAGGCGGCGCTCGGGGTGCCCGAGCTGCGCGAGCAGGCGCTGGATGCGCCCGAGCGACAGATCGATGGTCTTCGGGTGCAGGGCGAGAAAGCGCGCGATCAGCGCATCGGAGGATTCCATCTCGCCCTGACCTTCAATTAAGCAGCGGCCGCAGGGGCCTTGGTGAACAAGCGCGACAGGCGGGCAACCGTCGATTTCAGGTCGTGGCGATGCACCACCATGTCCACCATGCCGTGCTCCTTCAGATATTCGGAGCGCTGGAAGCCATCGGGAAGCTTCTCGCGGATGGTCTGCTCGATCACGCGCGGGCCGGCAAAGCCGATGAGCGCGCCAGGCTCGGCGAGATGCACATCGCCCAGCATCGCATAGGACGCGGTGACGCCGCCGGTGGTGGGGTTCGTGAGCACGACGATATAGGGCAGCTTCGCATCGCGCAGGCGGCGGATGGCGACCGTGGTGCGCGGCATCTGCATGAGCGAGAGAATGCCCTCCTGCATGCGCGCGCCGCCGGAACCGGCGAAGAGCACGTAAGGCGTCTTCTTGTCGAGTGCGGTCTCGGCGCCCTTCACGAAGGCCTCACCTGCGGCCATGCCGAGCGAGCCGCCCATGAAGCCGAAATCCTGCACGGCGATCGTCATCGGCAGTTCTTCGACGCGGCCGTAGCCGACCTTGAAGGCGTCCTGCTGGCCGGTCTTAGCACGGGCATCCTTCAGGCGGTCGATATACTTCTTCTCGTCGCGGAACTTCAGCGGATCGATGGCCACTTCCGGCAGCGCCACATCGAGCCACGTGCCGCCGTCGAACATCAGCTGAAGACGCTGCGTCGCCGAGATGCGCATGTGATGGTTGGAGCCGGGGATCACCCACTGGTTGGCTTCCACATCCTTGTGGAACACCACCTGTCCCGTATCCGGGCACTTGATCCAGAGATTGTCCGGCGTTTCGCGCTTGAAGAGCGTCTTGATCTTCGGACGGACGACTTCGGAAATCCAGTTCATCGCTTTACTTCCTTTTCAGGGGCATCCTTCGAAAGCCTCGCCTTAAGGAGGCCGTCAGGCCGTCTCGAAGGACGAGGCGTCTCCAGCGCCTTCTGGACCCTCCTTCGAGACGCCGCTTCGCGGCTCCTCAGGATGAGGTCCTTCTCTATTCCTTACGCAGCCGCGCGCTTCGATACCGAGCGCACGCCTTCGCTCAATTCCTTCACCAATGTGGTGACGGCCTCGACCGAGCGCGAGGTGGCGCGGCCTTCTGCATCGAGCGTGCCCTTCAGCGCATCGATGAGGGCCGAGCCCACCACCACACCGTCGGCGCCCTTGGCCACCGCCGCCGCATGGGCGCCGCTCTTCACGCCGAAGCCCACCACGACGGGCAGAGGCGTGTGATGCTTGATGCGCTCCACCGCCGAGGCGACCTTGCCGAAATCGGGGGTCGCAGCACCCGTGATGCCGGTGATGGAAACGTAATAAACGAACCCGGCCGTGTTGGCGAGCACCGCCGGCAGGCGGGCATCGTCCGTGGTCGGGGTGGCCAGACGGATGAAGGCGAGGCCAGCCTTGAGCGCCGGCAGGCAGAGCTCATCGTCCTCTTCCGGCGGCAGGTCCACCACGATCAGGCCGTCGACCCCAGCTTCCTTAGCGTCAACGAGGAAGCGGTCGACGCCGTAGACGAAGATCGGGTTGAAATAGCCCATGAGGATCACGGGCGTGGTCTGGTCCTCGGCACGGAAGCGGCGGATGAGGTCGAGGGTCTTGACCGTATCCTGCCCCACTTTGAGGGCCCGCAGGCCCGCTGCTTGGATCGCCGGGCCGTCGGCCATAGGATCGGTGAAGGGCAGGCCGAACTCGACGATATCCGCGCCGGCCTTGGGCAGGCTTTTCAGGATCGCGAGCGAGGTCTCCGGGTCCGGGTCGCCCGCCATGATGTAGGTGACGAGAGCGGCGCGGCCTTCCGCACGGCATTGTTCAAAACGGGCTTCGATGCGGGAGATCATTTATCGTCCATAGCCTGATTACGATTGGCTTTGTTCACCCAGTGCAGCAGTTTCAAAGCCAATGCACCAACTGCTAATGGAAGGATGAGAACTAGCCAGAATGTCTGCCAATCTTTTGAGTTCCAGTAGCGCCCGAATGGGTTAACGAGCAACATAAAAGTAGAAGAGCTTATTAGCCACAAAATGGATGCAGAAACCCAAATCCTTGAATGATAGCTAAGGCCATCCAGTGCCTTTCTCAAAGCAAGCAAGAGACTTTCTACACCCACATCCCTGCCAACCTTCCACCCGAAACAAGCGCCAGCTATAGGAAGCACAAGCCACCCTAAGCCGCGAACTGTAATTCTCGCGTCAAATAGCCCGCTGATTATAGCAACAAGCAATATTTCTAGCGAAGCTGTAACTCCGAACCCGATTACAGCACCGATGGCTGACTGGAGAACTCGGTACTTGGGATTCACAGCTTATTCCCCAGATGCTCCGCGATCTGGAACAGATCCTTGTCGCCGCGGCCTGAGATGTTGACCACCATCAGGTGATCCTTCGGCTTCTTGGGCGCGAGTTCGATGACCTTAGCGAGCGCGTGGCTGGGCTCGAGCGCGGGCAGGATGCCCTCGAGACGCGAGCAGAGCTGGAAGGCTTCCAGCGCCTCATCGTCGGTGGCGGAGATGTAATTCACGCGGCCCATCTCGTGCAGCCACGCATGCTCCGGACCGATGCCGGGATAATCGAGGCCCGCCGAGATCGAATGCGCGTCGGCGATCTGCCCATCCTCGTTCATGAGAAGATAAGTGCGGTTGCCGTGCAGCACGCCGGGGCGTCCGCCCGTGAGGGATGCCGCATGCAACTTGTCGAGGCCGTGGCCCGCGGCTTCCACGCCGTAGATCTCCACGCCCTTGTCGTCGAGGAACGGATGGAACAGGCCGATCGCATTTGAGCCGCCGCCGATGCAGGCGACGAGCGAATCCGGCAGGCGGCCTTCCGCTTCCATCATCTGCTTGCGGGTCTCATCGCCGATGACGCATTGGAAGTCGCGTACCATGGCGGGATAGGGATGCGGGCCCGCCACCGTGCCGATGCAGTAGAAGGTATCGGCCACGTTCGTGACCCAATCGCGCAGTGCCTCGTTCATGGCGTCTTTGAGCGTCTTCGTGCCGGATTCGACCGGCACCACCTTCGCGCCCAGCATGTTCATGCGGAACACGTTGGGCTTCTGACGCTCCACGTCCACCGCGCCCATATAGACGATGCACTCAAGGCCAAAGCGCGCGCAGAGCGTGGCGGTGGCAACGCCGTGTTGGCCCGCGCCGGTCTCCGCGATGATGCGCTTCTTGCCCATGCGGCGGGCGAGAAGGATCTGACCCAGCACGTTGTTCACCTTGTGCGCGCCGGTGTGGTTCAGCTCTTCGCGCTTGAAGTAAATCTTCGCGCCACCCAGATGCTCGGTCATGCGCTCCGCGAAATAAAGCGGGCTCGGACGGCCAATGTAATGCGTGGAGAAATACGCCATGTCCGCATGGAAAGCCGGATCG
Source organism: Microvirga solisilvae (assembly GCF_022808595.1). Lineage (GTDB taxonomy): Bacteria > Pseudomonadota > Alphaproteobacteria > Rhizobiales > Beijerinckiaceae > Microvirga > Microvirga solisilvae. Next base: position 302,595 of record NZ_JAKUCN010000002.1, on the reverse strand, counting down.
TTCTTGGCCTCCTCATACGCCTTTTGCAGCTCCAGGATATTCGGCATCAGGGTTTCGGCGACGAAGCGTCCGCCGAACTGACCGAAATGCCCGCGCTCGTCGGGACCGTTGCGGAAGGAATTGGGCTGGGCTTGAGCTGACACGGGCTGTCCTAAAAATTTAATGCTGCGCGGCGAATGCCGTCCGGGCCGCCTGAACGAAGGCCTTGATCTTGGCTGCGTCCTTCAAGCCCGGTGAGCTTTCCACTCCCGACGACACATCGACGGCTTTCGGCTTCGTGAGCCTGATCGCCTCCGCCACGTTGTCGGGATTGAGCCCTCCTGACAACATGATGGGGAGAGCCGGGTCAAGCCCGTTCAGGAGCTTCCAGTCGAACGAGACGCCGTTGCCGCCGGGTAAGCCTTGCGCCGTGCGGGGCGGCTTGGCGTCGAGCAGCAGATGCTCGGAGGTCTCCGCATAGGGCGTAAGCGCCTGCAGATCGCTCTTCTCGGCGATGCCGAAAGCCTTCATGACCGGGCGGCCCGCCATGGAGCGGATCTCGGCGACGCGCTCCGGGCTTTCGCTCCCATGCAGCTGGATCAGGTCAGGGTTGATGGCCTCGACCGCCTGCGCGATGTCCTCGTCGCTCGGATCGACGAAGAGCACGACGCGCTGCGCGCGGCCCTTCGCCTGCAGCGACAGGCGATGGCCGAGATCGAGGGTGACGTGGCGCGGGCTCTTCGGAAAACGCACGAAGCCCACCATGTCCGCACCGGCCTCCAGCGCAGCCTCCAGGGTTTCAGGCGTCGAGAGCCCGCAGATCTTGATCAGGTTGTCCATTGTTGCATTTTACGACGGATCGGCTGTCGAGCGCCATACCAGCATTGCCGCAGCCAGATCCTCCAAAGCGGTGCCTACCGACTTGAACACGGTGATCACCTTGTCGTTCCGCACCGGCGGGTTGCGGCAGAGGTCGAAAAGCGTGCCGCGCACATGGCCTTCCGAGATCGCGCCCTTCTGAATCGATACGGCCACGTCTCCGCCCTCGGATTTGGCCGCGTCGGTATCGACATAAACTTGGCCGCGACGCAGCGCCTCGTCGTCGGCCTCGCGCATTTTCAGGTTGAACGCGCCTACGAGATCGAGATGCGCGCCTTCCTTCAGCCAAGCGCCCTTCACGATGGGCGCGGTGGAAAGCGTGGCGCAGGAGACGAGATCGGCCTCGCGCACCGCCGCTTCGAGATCCGCCACCGCCGTGACGGGCAAGCCCTCGGCGCGAAGCTGAGCCGCCAGTTCCTCGGCCTTCTCAGAGCGATGATTCCACAGCGACACTTCGCGGATGGGACGCTGGCTCATATGGGCGCGGATGAGGAAAGGCGCGAGTGCGCCCGAACCCACCATCACCATGCGGCTTGCATCCGCGCGAGCGAGATGACGCGCCGCCAGCGCCGATGCGGCGGCGGTGCGCCAGACGGTGAGGCGTGTGCCGTCGAGCACGGCGACGGGCGCGCCCGTTTCGCCGTTCATGAGCAGATACGAACCCATGACGCTCGGAAGATTCCTGGCCCCGTTCTCGGGAAACACGGAGACCACCTTCACGCCGACGAAGCTGTCCTGCGTGGCAGGCCCTGTCCATGCGGGCATGAGCAGCAGCGTGCCGTGCGCACCCGCGCGCTCGATCTCGTGGTGGTGCCGAACCGGCGTGACCATGTCGCTGCGAAAGGCTTCCGCCAGCGCATCGACCAGAGCAGGAAAGGTGAGAGCCCGATCGATCTCGGCGGAGGAAATGACGCGCATGGCTTAAGGAAAAACTTTGAGGAACTAGAAGCCCGACGATTGCGGGGACGGCAGCGTCGCGGGCAGGCCTGCAGCCGAATTCTGGCTGCGCAGACGTTCGGTCTCGTGGCGCAGTTGATCCGCCTCGCGGCGATAACGGCGGCGGGCCTTCCGCGTCTTGCCCTGAGCAAGCCAGCTTGCGGTGCCGCCGATGACGATGCCCAAAGCGACAGCCGCGAAGATCACGGCGAAGAGCGGCACCTGCATCGCGAATTCCGGCGCGTCCTGCGAGAACGGATCCAGCGACAGGGTCACCGGCGCGCGGTTTGCGACCGCCAGCAGAACCACCACGATCGCGATCGGCAGGAGAATGAGCGCCTTCAGGAAGCGAATCACGAGCACCTCTTCAATGGTTATTGGGCAGCGGCTGCCTTCAGCACCTTGGAAGCCGGAGCATTGAGGCGCTGGCGCATTTCCTTGCCCGTCTTGAACACGGGAACGACCTTCTCGGAGATGGAAACGGATGCACCCGTGCGCGGGTTGCGGCCCGTGCGCGCATCGCGCTTCTTCACGGAGAAGGCTCCGAAGCCGCGCAGCTCTACCCGGTCGCCTCGGGCGAGCGCATCGGCGATGGTGTCGAGGATCGCATTCACGATCTTCTCCACGTCGCGTTGATACAAATGCGGGTTCTGCTCGGCGATCTTGAGCACGAGTTCTGACTTGATCATGGACAGCTATATCTTTGATGGAGCTTTATTTTTCGGAAGGTTGCCAGACAGCCAGCAGACCGTCAAGCCGGGCGATTTCCGCATGAGCCTCACTCCTTCGGAGGACCTCTGCAGCACCTTCGAAGCCTAAGAGATCCACCGCCGTCGCCGTCATGGCGAGAACGGAGAACTCCCGGTCGGAACGGGGCTTCCAATCGCGAATCGGCAGGTCCTTGGGAACCTTCTTTTCCTGCTCGAGCCAGGCGACCGCATCGCGCTCGTTGCCGAGCTTGTCGACGAGCTTCATCGGCACGCCCTGGCGACCGCTGAACACCTGGCCCGTGGAGGCTGAGGTCAGCTCGGCCTCGTTCATGCGGCGGCGCTCGCGCACGAGCGTCTTGAACCAGTCATAGGTATCGCCGACGACGGATTGCATGGCCGCGCGGGCCTCAGGGCTCGTCGGCGTGAACGGGTTCGGCTCCGCTTTAAGGGGAGCGGATTTGATCGTCTCCACCTTCACGCCCACATTGCCGAGCAGGCCGGACACGTCCGGGTACTGGAACAGGACGCCGATGGAGCCGACGAGCGAGGTTTCGCGGGCGACGATGTAGTCGGAGGCAATCGCCGTGATGTAGCCGCCGGAGGCCGCCGTGCCGTCGACGAAGGTCACCACGGGCTTCTTCTCGGCCAGGCGGCGGATGTTGCGGAACAGCTCTTCGGAGCCCGTCGTGGTGCCGCCGGGGCTGTTGATGGAGATCACGACGCCTGACACGAGGCTCGAATCCCCCACCCGCTGCATGAGATCGGCCAGACGCTGATTGCCCGTGATCACCCCGTCGATGGAGATGCGGGCGATCTGCTGCTGCACGGCCCCGTAGCCCATCCGGTCGGCCGCGGCATAACCCAAGGCGGCAACGGCGGCGATCAGGCCGGAGAACCCGGCGATGCGCCAGAAGGAGAGCTTGCGGCGCAGCCGGCGACGATCGGCAATGGCTTCGGCATCGATGGACATCGGTTCGTCACTCACTCGGTTCACTGATGTGCGGAGGCAGCACCCTATTGCGAAGGCAGATAGGGCGGCAAGACATGCGACCAATAAAAAACCTACGCGATGTGCGCGCACCCTCTCCCCTCTGCGGGAGAGGGTGGCGAGCAGCGCGAGCCGGGAGAGGGGCCGTGCTCGGAAAGACGCCCCCTCTCCCACCCTGCTTCGCAGGGCACCCTCTCCCGCAAAGGGGAGAGGGAGGAAGCGGCGCTTCATGACCCCCAAAACAAAAAATCCCCGGGCTTTTCAGCCCGGGGATCCATCACACTCCGAATGTCGGAGCGAGATTACTTCTTGCCAGCCTTGTTCAGGGCGGCGCCGAGGATGTCGCCGAGCGACGCACCCGAATCGGCCGAGCCGTACTGAGCCATGGCTTCCTTCTCCTCAGCGACCTCGAGGGCCTTGATGGAGAGGGTGACGCGGCGAGCCTTGCGGTCGAACTGCGTGACGCGGGCGTCGATCTTCTCACCGGCAGCGAAACGCTCCGGACGCTGATCGCCGCGATCGCGAGCAAGCTCGGAGCGCTTGATGAACGTGGTCAGGTCGGTATCGACGATCTTCACTTCGAGACCGCCGTCCTTCACCTCGAGAATCTCGCAGGTGACGACCTGGTTCTTCTTGAACTCACCGGCTTCGGCGAAGGGATCGCCGGCCAGCTGCTTGATGCCGAGCGAGATGCGCTCCTTCTCCACGTCAACGTCGAGAACCTGAGCGCGAACCATGTCGCCCTTCTTGAACTCGTCGATGACCTGCTCGCCCGGACGGTTCCAGTCGAGATCGGAGAGGTGGACCATGCCGTCGACGTCGTTCTCGAGGCCGATGAAGAGACCGAACTCGGTCTTGTTCTTCACCTCGCCTTCGACTTCGGAGCCGACAGGGTGCTTCTCGGCGAAGGCTTCCCACGGGTTCTGCAGCGTCTGCTTCAGACCCAGCGAGATGCGGCGCTTCACCTGATCGACTTCGAGGATCACGACCTCAACCTCTTGCGAGGTGGAGATGATCTTGCCGGGGTGAACGTTCTTCTTCGTCCAGGACATCTCGGAGACGTGGATCAGGCCTTCGATGCCCGGCTCCAGCTCAACGAACGCACCGTAATCGGTGATGTTCGTGACGCGGCCCTTCAGCTTGGCCTGAACCGGGTAGCGGGCGGCGATGCCCTCCCACGGATCGGCGAGCAGCTGCTTGATGCCGAGCGAGATGCGGTGCGTGTCGTGGTTGATCTTGATGATCTTCACCTTCACCGTCTGGCCGATGGTTACGACCTCGGACGGATGGTTCACGCGGCGCCATGCCATGTCGGTGACGTGCAGGAGGCCGTCGATGCCGCCGAGATCAACGAACGCACCGTACTCGGTGATGTTCTTGACCACGCCGTCGATGACCTGACCCTCTTCGAGGTTGGCCACGAGCTCGGAGCGCTGCTCGGCGCGGCTCTCTTCGAGAACCGTACGGCGCGACACGACGATGTTGCCGCGGCGGCGGTCCATCTTGAGGATCTGGAACGGCTGAGCCACGCCCATGAGCGGGGTGACGTCGCGAACCGGGCGGATATCGACCTGCGAGCGGGGCAGGAACGCCACGGCGCCGTCGAGGTCGACCGTGTAGCCGCCCTTGACCTGGTTGAAGATGGTGCCGTTGACGCGCTCCTGGGCCTCGAAGGCCTTCTCGAGCTTCACCCACGACTCTTCGCGGCGAGCCTTGTCGCGCGAGATGACGGCTTCGCCCAGCGCATTCTCGATGCGCTCGACATAGACTTCGACCTCATCGCCGACGTTCAGTTCACGCTCGCGATTGGGGCCGGTGAATTCTTTCAGAGCGACGCGACCTTCGGTCTTGGCGCCGATATCGATGACCGCGACATCCTTCTCGATGGCGACCACCTTACCCTTCACAACCGAGCCTTCGCTGATCTCGGACGTGCGGAAGGATTCTTCGAGCAGAGCGGCGAAATCTTCACGGCTCGGCTGCTGGAAAGCTGCAGACATAGGTTCTCCTGAATGGCCCTCGTTCAAGGGGCAACGCCGGCGGCTGGTGTTAATGGATCGCTCCCCTCCGCCGCTGCCCGGGACGCCCCTTTAGGGCCATGTCCAAGGCATACCGCTTTATCAGCGGGCCGGCGTAGTGCCGGCGGATGGAAACGCTTTTATCGTCAAGACTTTAGCGGAACGCCTCAAGGGTGCGGATCACGCACCCTCACATGAACGCTGACCGTCAATGTCTGTCGGATAGGCGTTCCTTTAGCCCAAATGGCCTTGGATCACAAGGCTTTCAAGGATATTGGGATTTCGGTCATGGGCCGGAAATGGTTTCAAGCAATTCCTGAGCGGCGGCGCGCCTTTCAACCCCTGTCTCGGTATCGGCGACAATCTCTTCGAGAAGTGGTCTGAGCCGGAGAACTGCGCTTCTCAAGGCAGGCTCAACTTCTTTGACTGCTCCGCTTGAATCGACGAAAGCCTCGTATCCGGAGTGTGGGCTAAAGCTGCAATAGAGATCAATCAGGGCATTGAGAGCCGCAAAGGCAGGCCAATTGGCTTGGTCTCGTATGATCCTCTCTAGAACGGGAAGCATGAAAAGCACGATAGGATAATAGCTTCCATCGTGATTATTCCCCGCTGCATAGAGCAGCTTGTGATATGCGCGCTCTGCGCTCTGTTTATCGGCGGCATTGGCAACAGCCAGGAGCGCCTTTGGAGCCTCATCGGGAGCGTTACTGCCCGGCTGGGGCAGAGAAGCCCATGCGACCTTCGTCAACAGATCGGACACCTCAATTCGTTCCATGATCGAGCGCTCCTTCAATGTCATCCATCGCATCGTTACTATCGGTCGCCCCGTCGAAACGGCCTGCGATCAAAAAGGCTTTCAAGGATTTGCTCAGGGAATGGTGGTTTCGTCCGGATCGTTGGGCAGGGCGTCCTTGTCGATGGCAACCCACCATTTGGTGTCGACATCGGCAAAGTTCGGGCATTCCACGTCGAAAAGCTTCTTGCCCCCTCTGCTGACGGCAAGACCGTCTGCTTGGGAGCCGACCCAGCTGTACCGATAAACCGTGTAGGTTGCTCCGGCATTTGTGAAGCGGACGTAGCTGTGCCCTCCGAAAAGGCCGCCGGTAAAGGCTTCCCGTGGTGGCAAGGGCTTCTCGGGATAGCTCAACTCGACCGCCCCTATTCTTCCGAATCTGTACTGCAGAGAGCCGGAGGAAAACGAGCGGTCGGGCGAGGCGCAGAGCGACACGGTTTTCTTACCCACGGGGCATGTGAAAACGGTGACCTCGTCGGATCGGCAATGGGTTGCCTCGGGGGTTCTTTGGGCCTGAGCGGAGGTGATCATCATTAACCCGAATGCCGCTGCGAGCGAATAAATCCAGTTCATTCTCAAGACTTTCCCCCTATCTCGCCTGCACCCGGTTCTGCTCCGCCGCCTCGTCGAGAAGCCAGGTGCGGAAGGCCGCGAGGTCGGGCCGGTCGGCCGTCGTCTCGGGGCAGACGACGTAATACTGATTGCTGCCCCTCACCTCCTGCGGGAAAGGCCGCACGAGCCGCCCGGCCTGCAGATAATCGCCGATCAGCACGTTGGTGGCGAGCGCTACGCCCTGGCCGGACGCGGCCGCCTGAAGGGCCAGGAAGGTGTGCGAGAAGCGCGGACCGTGGCTGGTATCCACCCCTTTGACGCCGATGGCGGCGAGCCAGCGCTCCCAGGTCACGTAATCGGGCAGCTCGGCGCTTTCATGCAGCAAGGTCTGATGCAGGAGATCCGCCGGCTCGCGCAGAGGATGTTTCGCATCGTTCACGAGGCTCGCGCTGCAGACCGGAAAGAACATCTCCTCCACCAGGAGATCCGTGCGCAGGCCCGGATAATGCCCTTTGCCGAGACGGATCACGATATCCACGTCGTCATGGGCGAAATCGGTGCGCTCCATGGAGATGGACACCCGGATTTCCAGCTCCGGATGGCGTTCCCTCAAGGAGCCGAGGCGCGGGATCAGCCAGGCGGTGGCGAAGCTCGGGATCGTGCTCACCGTAATCGACCGGGACGTTTCGGGCTTGAGGGCCCGGCCGGTGGCCTCGTGCAGGATGTCGAGGGCCTCGGTGAGCGAGGCCGCATAGCGAGCGCCCAAGGCCGTGAGGACAACGCCCTTGCTGGGCAGGCGCGTGAAAAGCGGTTTTCCGAGCCAGGCCTCGAGCTGCTTCACCTGCTGACCCACGGCGCTCGCGGTCACGGCGATCTCGTCGCCCGCCTTTTCGAAGCTCAGGTGGCGGGCGGCGGCCTCGAAGGCGCGCAAGGCGTTGAGCGGCGGAAGGCGGCGGCGGGACATGGTTTCTCAAAGGTTAATGCCCAAGTTCTGCTTGGGCAAAGCGCAAGGACTTCTCGTTTGAAAACGGCCCCGGAGAGGAGCATTTCTCCCCCTAGCAAATCACGCTTTGGAGGAGATTTCCATGGCCGCCACCCTTTCCGTAGAAAATCTTTTGCCGGCGACGCACCGGACCCCGAAGACGATCCCCTGGCTGCAGCTTCTGATGAAGGTCGAGGCCCTGTTCGACGACCGGGCAAGCCGCCGGGCGCTCTATCGCCTGGACGACGCGGCTCTCGCCGATCTCGGCCTGTCGAAGGCCGATGTGGAGCGGATCAACGAAGCCCCTTAAAGGGGAATCTCCGAGCGCTTCGCCTGGGTGACGGCCCAGTCGAGGGCCTGCTCCAGGCGGTCGTTGCCCCAGAACATCTCGCCGTCCTCGGCGAAGAAGGTGGGCGCGCCGAAGATGCCGCGGGATTGCGCCTCCTCGCTCAAGCGGCGCAGACGGGTCTTGTTGGCGTCGGATTGAGCCTCGGCGATGATGTCTTCCGGATCGAGCCCGAGGCCGTCGAGGATGCCGACAAGCACCTCCCGGTCGGAGATATCCCGCCCCTCCCCGAATTCGGCCATGTAGACGGCCTTGGTGAAAATCGGCGTCCAGCCGGTCTCCGTGCCGAGGGCGGCGATGCGGGCGGCCAGCAGGCTGTTCTGGGGAAAGCTCTTGGGCCGGTAGAACGGCAGCCCGATACGCACCGCCTCCCGCTCCATGTCGCGCCACATGTAGCGGCCCTTGTCGGGATAGACGTTGAAGGGTGAGTTTTCCAAGCCCTGCGCCTGGAAGATGGGCCCGAGCAGGAACGGCCGCCACACAACCTCCACGCCTGCCTCCTCCGCCAGCTGCTCGATGCGCATGGCGGCGAGGTAGGAATAGGTGGACGCGAATTCGTACCAGAACTCGAAGATCGGACGGCGGAGCATGGACATTTCTCTCTGTACACTCCGTTGAAGAGCTAAGGTACCCCGTGCCGCTTGGACAGGCATCCCTTTGGACGAGCAGCAATGCCGCCAAAGCATATCGCGCTTAAGTTTTTGCCGTTGCGCTGAAAAGCCTTCCCGGCTAAGTCGCGAGCACCTTTCTCATTGGAACTTCGACCATGGCTGACAAGCGCGTGAACAAGGTCGTGCTCGCCTATTCCGGCGGCCTCGACACCTCCATCATCCTCAAGTGGCTGCAGACCACCTATGGCTGCGAGGTGGTGACCTTCACCGCCGATCTCGGCCAGGGCGAGGAGCTGGAGCCCGCCCGCAAGAAGGCCGAACTTCTCGGCATCAAGCCGGAAAACATCTTCATCGAGGACCTGCGCGACGAATTCGTGCGCGATTACGTGTTCCCGATGTTCCGCGCCAACGCGCAATACGAGGGCCTGTACCTGCTCGGCACCTCCATCGCCCGCCCGCTGATCGCCAAGAAGCAGATCGAGATCGCCGAGAAGGTCGGCGCGGACGCCGTCTCGCATGGCGCCACCGGCAAGGGCAACGACCAGGTGCGCTTCGAGCTCGGCTACTATGCCTTGAAGCCCGACGTGACGGTTATCGCCCCCTGGCGCGAATGGGACCTGCGCTCCCGCGAGCAGCTGATCGCGTTTGCCGAACAGCACCAGATTCCGATCGCCAAGGACAAGCGCGGCGAGGCTCCGTTCTCCGTCGACGCCAACCTCCTGCACGCCTCTTCCGAGGGCAAGGTGCTGGAAGATCCCGCGCTCGACGTGCCGGATTACGTCTATTCGCGCACCAACGATCCCGAGTCTGCGCCCGACAAGCCGACCGTGATCAAGATCGAGTTCCAGAAGGGCGATCCCGTCGCCATCGATGGCAAGAAGATGGGCCCCGCCGACCTGCTCGCGAAGCTCAACGAGCTCGGCAAGATCAACGGCATCGGCCGTCTCGATCTCGTCGAGAACCGCTTCGTGGGCATGAAGAGTCGCGGCATGTACGAGACGCCCGGCGGCACGATCCTTCACCTCGCCCATCGCGGCATCGAGTCGATCACGCTCGATCGCGGCGCAGCGCATCTGAAGGACGAGCTCATGCCGAAATATGCCGAGCTCATCTATAACGGCTTCTGGTTCTCGCCGGAGCGCGAGATGCTGCAGGCCATGATCGACAAGTCCCAGGAATTCGTCACCGGCGAAGTGACGCTGAAGCTCTACAAGGGCGGCGTCCACCTCATCGGCCGCCAGAGCCCCTACACGCTCTACGACCAGGACCTCGTGACCTTCGAGGAAGGCGCCGTCGCCTACGACCACCGCGACGCCGCGGGCTTCATCAAGCTCAACGCGCTGCGCTTGCGCACACTCGCCCAGCGCAAGAAGAAACTCGGGCTTTAAGTCTCGAATAATCGCGATTGCGGAATGGCCGGGCTCGTCCCGGCCATTCTTGTTTTGAGGACACGACTCAAAACAACCCTCTGCCCTCATCCTGAGGAGCCGCGTAGCGGCGTCTCGAAGGATGTTTCAGAGAACGCTGGAGCCTCCTTCGAGACGCAGACTGCGTCTGCTCCTCAGGATGAGGATAGTGTTGCATGAGAGCCAAGCCACACGCTACCGTAGGCACCTGTTGCGTCCAGCAAAGAGAAACCTATGCAGCCCATCCTTACCGTCGACGGAGAGCCCAGCCATTATTTCCGCACGGCGGAGGGAATTGTTCTTCGTGGAACGGGCGACAAGCTCTGGCCCCTCACCCTCCGCGATCTCGATGCGTTCGAGGCCATCGACAAGAATCTCGGGCGCGATAAAGAAGCGATCTACATGTATGACGAGCCGGTCGCGGACGCCGATCCGGCGAGTTTCAGGTGGATCGGCTATTCGGAAAACGATGATCCTTGGCTGCGCCCCCGCTATGCTGTCGACAGAAATTCCGTCTGGGCGCGGCGCTTCAATCTGCGCTCGAAAACGCTTGAGCTGGTGAAGGTCGCGCGCTTCGATCCGAAGACGACGCGCCTTCTCGATGGCGCTTATGCTTGCGACGCCAAGCGCGTTGCCTTCAACGGCACGCTGCTTCAAGGCGCGGATGTTCTCACCTTCGAGATCGTCAGCGGTTCACGCTACATCGCGAGGGATGCCAATCATATCTATTACATGGGCCAGCCGATCAAAGGCGCGGACCCCGCAACGTGGCGCCCCGCTCCTGTCCTCGGCCCGGAGACGCCCGTGTCCTACAGCTGCGACAAGCGCGCGGTCTATTTCGAAACAACAGAGTTGTTCGATTCTGATCCAGCAACCTTCGTCGTGTTGAACGACAATTACGTAGCAGCAGACTCAACAGGCCTCTACTGGAGAACATCGCGGAGTTCGGCCAAAGATCGTGAGAGGTTCCTCACCGATCCGCGCCGCGAAGCGGATCGCACCGCGCTTCGCCAGCATGATCCCGATCCCGAGCGCTGGTGGAACAAACCGCATGCGGAGGAGCCCGACCCTCGTCCTGAAGTCGCACCTGAGATCGCATGGGGACATGTGATCATTGATGGTCAGCCGTGTTGGCGTGAGCGAGGCAACGACATGACACGCACGTCGGATGTTCCCATCAAGGCCGATCCGGCGAGCTTCGTCGTGCTCAGCAAAATTTACGCACGAGACAACAGCACCATCTTCTGCTGCGGCCGCAAGCTGAACAAAGCCGACCCCGAAACCTTCCACGTGCTGGAAGGCTACCGTGATAGCACAGGGGCGGATAAGGCCGGCGTATGGGCGCGGGACAAGGCGCACATCTATCGGTTCAACGAAGTGAAGAAGATGGATGCCGCCACTTTCGAGCAGTTGGGCATCTGCTATGCCCGCGACAAAGATCGCGTCTATGCCTATGGTACGGTTGTTCGCGGCGCTGATCCGGCAAAGTTCGAGGTGATCGAGGGGCCGTTCGGACGCTGCGGCACCAAATATTACAATGAGGGATATTCCATCGACGCAAAGGAATTCGAGGAGGATTTCGCGGAATGGAAAATGAGAAATCCGGCCTGAATGCAGTCGAACTCCGGCAAACCATTCGATAGAAAGCAAATATGAACGCATCCGTCATCGCCGTCAGCCGCAGCGCGACGCATTCCTTTTCGAAAACGAATAGGGAAAGCATCCGGCTTCTTGCCGGGCTCGGCATCGAGGGCGATGCGCATGCGGGAGAAACGGTGAAGCACCGCTCCCGCGTGAAGGCTGATCCCACGCAACCGAACCTGCGCCAGGTTCATCTCATCCATGCCGAACTCTTCGATGAACTCGAAGCGAAAGGCTTCACCGTCACAGCCGGCGAGATGGGCGAGAACATCACCACGCACGGCATCGATCTGCTGTCACTTCCTGTCGGCACGCAGCTTCACATCGGCACATCCGCCGTGGTGGAAGTGACGGGCCTGCGCAACCCTTGCGTCCAGATCGACCGCTTTCAGAAAGGCCTCATGAAGGCCGTGCTCGGCCGTGACAGCGAAGGTGAGCTCGTCCGTAAATCCGGCGTGATGGGAATCGTTCTCGCAGGCGGAGAGATTCGCGTGGGCGATGCGATCACCGTCACGCTGCCCACTGAGCCGCATCGCCGGCTTGCGCCGGTTTGACCGCAACTTGGAGGAATGGCTTCTAGATCGGGCCGCTCTTCGCCGATGAAGGCAACGTAGCCGATCTCCTGTTTCGCGCACTCGCCGCGAAGACCAAAGGCGTCCCGGTCTTTCTGGACGTTCCTGAACCGAACAAGGCTGCTGTCAGCCTCGCCACGCGCTACGGCCTGTCGCCGGTCTTCGAGACAGCCCGCATGTATCGCGGCCCGCGTCCCGATCTGCCTCTCTCGCGAACCTACGGCATAACGACATTCGAGCTTGGGTGATGCGCGGCGCGGGCTCGACAAGCCGGGTGAAACGAAAACAGATATGCCCTATATCCATTGTTCGTCCTACCGTTGAGCACCGAGCCTGCGCCTCTCTTTGGGAGCGGCTTGCATGACCTCCGCGGCCAAGCCTGCTAAGTGGTTCCGCACCGTCCATGGAGGATGCGGAAGCCTCGCGCCTGATGGAGGTCGCTGTCTTGCCGTCCCTATCTTCGCCGAGCGCCCCTCCGACATCAGAGCCGATGAGCTTCCTCCAAGGCGGCGGCGAGATGGGCGAGCGCATGCGCGCCTATGATTGGTCGACCTCGCCCCTGGGCTGTCCGGAAACATGGCCGCAGCCGCTGCGCACCCTGGTCGCGCTCATGCTCGGCTCGCAGCAGCCCATGTTCGTTGCATGGGGCCCTGAGCGCGTCATGCTCTACAACAACGGCTATGCCCCGATGTGCGGACAGCGTCATCCGGCAGCACTCGGCAAATCCTTCGCGGATGTCTGGTACGATATTCTGGATACGATCGGACCCATTCTCGACAGGGCCTATGCGGGCGAGCCCATTCAGATGGACGACATCACCTACGTGATGCATCGCAACGGCTACCCGGAAGAAACCCATTTCGCCTTCAGCTATACGCCCGTGCGGGACGAATCCGGCCAGGTGGCCGGTATGTTCTGCGCCTGCACGGAAACCACGCAGCAGGTTTTGGCTCAGCGCGCCTTGGTCCGGACGCAGGAGCGCCTGTCCCACGCGCTGTCCGCCTCCGGCATGATCGGAACCTGGGACTGGCATATCCCCACGGACACGTTCTACTCGGACGCACGGTTCGCGGTGATGTTCTCGGTTGATCCGGATAAGGCGGAAGCAGGCGCGCACCTCGCCGATTATCTTGCCGGCATTCATCCCGAGGACGTCGGCCGGATCGAGAAAGCCATCGACCACGCCATCGCGACGGGCGAGAAATACACCCAGCAATACCGCCTCCTGCACAAGGACGGTACGATCCGCTGGGTCGAAGCGCAGGGACAGTGCCTTTATGATGAGACAGGCAAGCCGCTGCGGTTTCCAGGCGCGGCCGTCGATATCACAAAAGCTAAGCAGGCCGATCTGGCGATCCGCGAAAGCGAGGCGCGCTTCCGCAACCTCGCCGATAATGCACCGGTGATGATCTGGGTGACGGAGCCTGACGGCACCTGCACCTATCTGTCTCGCTCCTGGTACGAGTTCACGGGTCAGGTTCCGGAGAAGGCCTTAGGCTTCGGTTGGCTCGATGCCGTCCATCCGGAGGATCGCGAATGGTCTGGAGACGTGTTTCTCAAGGCCAATGCCAAGCGGGAGGCTTTCCAGCTCGAATACCGCCTGCGCCGGCATGACGGCACCTATCGCTGGTCCATCGATGCCGCGGCGCCCCGCTTCAGCGAGGACGGCGCCTTTCTCGGCTATGTGGGTTCGGTGATCGACATCACGCATCGTAAGGCGGCGGAGCAGTTCCAGAGCCTGCTCCTGCACGAGCTCAACCACCGGGTCAAAAACCTGTTCTCCGTCACCGGCAGCCTCGTGGCTATGAGCGCCCGTTCGGCGAAGGATCCGCAGGAACTCGCCCGCACGCTCGAAGGGCAGATCAGCGCCATGGCCCGCGCCAACGACCTAATCCTTCCGGACCGTGGCGAGGACACCGAGCAAGGCAACAACCAGGAGCTGAGGGGCACGACCTTGAGTGACCTGCTCCAGGCCGTGCTCAGACCTTATCTCGAAAGGCTAGAGGCATCCCCCATCTTTCTCGAAGGCCCAACCGTGCCGATCGGCGAGAGCGCCGTCACGAGCCTCGCCCTGGTATTCTACGAATCCGCTGCCAATGCCATGAAGTACGGAGCCCTTTCGAACAGCTCCGGCCAGGTCCGGATCAGCTGGGCCATCCGTAACGACAATCTGGATCTCCGATGGGAAGAGAAGGGCGGCCCCACCATCGCCGAACCTCCCACACGGCGTGGGTTCGGCAGCCGGCTGGTGGAGCGCAGCATCAAGAACCAGTTCTACGGGACCATAGAATATCAATGGCTCCGCGAGGGGCTGGTCATGCAGATGACCGTCCCAATGGAGCATCTCGTGCGCTAAGCCGGGCAGAAGAGTTGCCCCGCCCTATTGCCGCCGCAGAGTAATCATTATATTGCAGCGCATCAGATTTCCGCCCGGTACGAGCCAGGGGCGCGGCCACGCTTGCCGCGTGCCGGGCTGCTTTGCTTTGAAAGACCCCAATGAAACTACGCAATATCGCCATCATCGCGCACGTCGACCATGGCAAGACCACCCTCGTCGACAAGCTGCTCCAGCAATCCGGTGCCTTCCGCGAGAACCAGCGCGTGGAAGAGCGCGCCATGGATTCCAACGACCTGGAAAAGGAACGCGGCATCACCATCCTGGCCAAGGCGACCTCGGTCGTCTGGAAGGACACCCGCATCAACATCGTGGACACCCCCGGCCACGCCGATTTCGGCGGCGAGGTGGAGCGTATCCTGAGCATGGTGGACGGTGCCATCGTTCTCGTGGACGCCGCCGAGGGCCCGATGCCCCAGACCAAGTTCGTGGTGTCCAAGGCCCTCAAGATCGGCCTGCGCCCCATCGTGGCCATCAACAAAATCGACCGTCCCGATGGCCGCCATCAGGAAGTGATCAACGAGGTGTTCGACCTCTTCGCGGCGCTCGACGCCACCGACGAGCAGCTCGACTTCCCGATCCTCTACGGTTCGGGCCGTAACGGCTGGATGGCGAAGTCCCCGGAAGGTCCGCAGGACCAGGGTCTTGCGCCCCTGTTCGATCTCGTGCTCGAGCACGTGCCCCCGGCCAAGACCGAGGAAGGCCCGTTCCGCATGCTCGGCACGCTCCTCGAGTCCAACCCCTTCCTGGGCCGCATCGTCACGGGCCGCATCGCCTCGGGCTCGGTGAAGCCAAACCAGTCGATCAAGGTTCTCGACCGTGAGGGCAACGTGGTCGAGACCGGCCGCGTGTCCAAGATCCTCGCTTTCCGTGGCCTTGAGCGCCAGCCCATCGACGTGGGTGAGGCCGGCGACATCGTCTCCATCGCAGGCCTCGTGAAGGGCTCGGTGGCCGATACCTTCTGCGCGCCCGAGAACGACATTCCGATCCAGGCCCAGCCCATCGATCCGCCGACCGTGACCATGTCCTTCATCGTCAACGACAGCCCGCTCGCGGGCACCGAAGGCGACAAGGTGACGAGCCGCATGATCCGCGACCGCCTGTTCAAGGAAGCGGAAGGCAACGTGACGCTGAAGATCGAGGAAGCCTCCGACAAGGATTCGTTCTTCGTGTCCGGCCGTGGCGAATTGCAGCTCGCGATCCTGATCGAGACCATGCGCCGCGAGGGCTTCGAACTCGCCGTGTCGCGTCCGCGCGTCGTCTTCGAGAAGGACGAGGCCGGCAACCTCCTCGAGCCCATCGAGGAAGTGGTGATCGACGTGGACGAGGAGCATTCCGGCGTCGTCGTCCAGAAGATGTCCGAGCGCCGCGCCGAGATGGTCGAGATGAAGCCGTCGGGCGGCAACCGCCAGCGCCTCGTGTTCTACGCTCCGACCCGTGGCCTCATCGGCTACCAGAGCGAGCTTCTGACCGACACGCGCGGCACGGCGATCATGAACCGCCTGTTCCACGCCTATGAGCCCTACAAGGGCGAGATCGCCGGTCGCCGCAACGGCGTGCTGATCTCGAACGACGCAGGCGAGGCTGTCGCTTACGCGCTGTGGAACCTCGAAGATCGCGGCCCGATGATGATCGAGCCCGGCTGGAAGGTCTATCAGGGTATGATCATCGGCGAGCATAACCGCGAGAACGATCTCGAAGTGAACGTGCTGAAGGGCAAGAAGCTCACCAACATCCGCACGACCTCGAAGGACGAAGCGGTGCGCCTCACGCCGCCGATCCGCATGACCCTCGAGCGCTCGCTCGCCTGGATCGAGGACGACGAGCTCGTGGAAGTGACGCCGAAGTCGATCCGCATCCGCAAGGCGATCCTCGACCCGAACGATCGCAAGCGCGCCGAGAAGCAGAAGGAAGCGCTGAGCGCTTAAGCCAATCAAAAGGCCGCCCAATGGGCGGCCTCTTTCATATGGGGATCACGATGCTGAAGATCTACGGCCAGCCGAAATCCATAAATGTGAGGAAGGTACTCTGGACCTGCGCGGAGCTCGACCTGCCCTTCGAAAGAATCGATTGGGGTGGCGATACCCGTCCTGTCACCGACCCCGAATTTCAAAAGCTCACCCCCGTCGGCATGATTCCGGTGCTGGAGGATGCGGGCCAGATCTTCTGGGAATCGAACAGCATCGTGCGCTATCTCGCGGCGCGTGAAGGCCGCCATGATTTGTTGCCGAACACGCCCGCCGAGCGTGCGCATGTCGAGAAGTGGATGGACTGGCAGGTCTCCGACTTCAACAACACGTGGCGCTATGTGTTCATGGGTACCGTGCGCAAGAATACGAACTTTCAGGACGAGCAACAGATTGCAGCGTCGTGGGACAAATTCTGCGCCGCGGTCGGCGTGATCGATAAAGAGCTGTCGCGCACCGGCGCCTATATCACCGGCTCGGCCTTCACCTGCGCCGATATCGTGATCGGCCTGTCGATCCATCGTTGGAAGAGCATTCCACTGGAGCGGCGCAGTTTTGCATCCGTCGAGCGCTATTACGAACGCCTCTGCGAGCGCGAAGGTTTTCGAGTGTATGGCCGCGACGGCGGCGTGTGATGGAAAAAGGCCGCTTTTTCTATGTGCAAAGCGTCATCCCGGACGGCGTAGCCGATCCGGGATCGCAAGACGAGATTAGCGCTTCATCCTGAACACGATCCCGGATCTCCGCTACGCTTCGTCCGGGATGACCACGTGTCAGCCTTCAGCCTTGCTGCTCTGGCCTTTCTTCGCACCCTCACCCATGGGGTTGGTGGAATCCTCGCCGGAAGCGTCAGGATTTTCACGGCCCTGAGGCGTGAGACGCGGGGCGTCGATATCGGCTTCGGTCGCCTGGTTCGATTTCTTGTCGGATTGAGCCATCGTTGTCACCTTGCTTGAATTCACGCGGGACCATTGGTGCCGTCCGTGACACCACCGGTCTTGGGACCGGTATCGCCTTCATTGCCTTGAGAAAGCGGGCTGCTGGGACCCGGACGATCCTGAGATCCGGATCGCGGATTGCGCGCTGCGTCTTTCGGAACGGGCCGCTCGTTCGAAGCGCGAGGCCCGGAATTCTGGTTCTGCGCCATGATGAGTTTCCTTTTACGAGCTGGTGGAATCGGTTGCGTCACGATCACCGACATCTGGCAAGGCACCCGTGCCGGGTGTTGCATCAGGATTCGTCAGTGACGGCTTGCTGTGCGGACCGGCTGCGGGAGGCGCATCGCCGAACTTGTTCTTCGCCGCATCCTTACGACCGGCATTTTGATCCGCCCGCTTGGAGTCCACATGCTGCTTCGTGTCTTCGGTGTGATTGCCGTAACCTGCATTACCCATGAGGCTCTCCTGTCAGCGCTTGTCTTTACCGTTGACCGCAGTCGCCCGCTCGATGGCTTCCGCCGTCGCATCCTTGTCGTCCGGCGAGAGAGTCGCGTCGCTTAAGTGCTTGGTGGCTTCGGGCGTTTCGGCGGCGGTGAGATCGGAATGGTCTTCGTCGCGGTTGCCGGCGCCGCCTCTCGATTGGCGATAGGCATAAGCCTCACCGCCGGGTTCATCCCACACCTTGCGCATGGTGGCATTGCCCTCGGGGCCGCCGTCGCGGTTCGGATCGATGGGGCTATCAATGCCGCCACGCTGCTCATTGCGGATTTGGGCGGCATCTTGATCTTTCAATGAATGAGGCGCTTTGCGCTCCGCCATGATGAACTCCTTGAAACAAGAAACAGGTATCGTTGCTTGCAAGGAGAACCCAAGGGCTGAGGGGAAGTTCTGGTTAAGCTTGGACGAGAGGCAAACAAAAAGGGCGGCTCGAAAGCCGCCCTTTGAATGATTGATGGTGGCGGTCTCAGAGACCTTCGAACAGGGCTGTCGACAGATAGCGCTCGGCGAAGGACGGCGCGACGGTGATGATGCGCTTGCCCTTGAATTCGGGACGCGAGGCGATTTCCAGCGCTGCGGCCACATTCGCGCCGGTGGAGATACCGCCCGGAATGCCCTCGAGCTTGGCAAGCCTGCGCGACGTGTCGAAGGCCGTCTGGTTGCCGATGGTCACGACACCGTCGATGAGCGAGCGGTCGAGCACATCCGGCACGAAGCCTGCGCCGATGCCCTGGATCTTGTGCGGGCCGGGCTGGCCACCGGAGAGAACCGGGGAATCTTCCGGCTCCACGGCGAAGACCTTCATGTTGGGCAGGCGCGGCTTGATGACCTGGGCCACGCCCGTGATCGTGCCGCCGGTGCCGACGCCAGCCACGAAGGCATCGAACTGTCCGTTGGTGTCGTTCCAGATCTCCTCCGCCGTGGTCTTGCGGTGGATCTCGGGATTCGCCGGATTCTTGAATTGCTGCGGGATCACCGAATTCGGGATCTCGTTGAGCAATTCCTCCGCGCGTGCAATCGCGCCCTTCATGCCCTGAGGACCGGGCGTGAGTTCGAGTTCAGCTCCGAGGAAGGCCAGCATCTTGCGGCGCTCAACGGACATGGTCTCAGGCATCACGAGGATCAGCCGGTAGCCACGCGCAGCCGCGACGAAGGCGAGCGCGATGCCGGTATTGCCGGAGGTCGGCTCGATCAGCGTGGCACCCGGCTTGATGTGGCCAGCCGCTTCCATGGCATCGACCATGTTGACGCCGATACGGTCCTTTACGCTGGAAATCGGGTTGAAGAATTCGAGCTTGAGGAGGATTTCCGCATCCACCCCGTGCTCCTTCGGCAGCCGGTTGAGGCGCACGAGCGGGGTGTTGCCGATGGTTTCCGTGATCGAACCGTAGATGCGGCCGCGGCCGGGCTTTGTCTGGGCGCCCTGGGCATTGATGGTGTCAGCCATAAGATCCTCCGTGAAGATGGGAGGACCTTAATCCTTTTCGCAAGAATTGTCGATAATTGCCTTATTTCACAAATTCAAATCGTGAAATCGACGGGATTGGCTGTCTCGATAACGGCCGCTGCCTGCGCCTTGTTGCACAGCTCCTCCACCGTCACCTTGTCGAGCTCGGACAGGAAGGCCTCGGTTCCTCTCAGGACAAGCGGCGCCACCACCACTTCCGCAAGGCGCGATTCAGGCACGGGCGATGCGCTCTCATCGTCCTGGGCCGACATGGCAATGCGCACGATATCGCCTGCCGTGATGCGCCGCCGTTCGCGGGCGAGTTCATAGCCCCCGCGCGGACCGCGCACGCCCTTCAAAACGCCCTGGCGCACCAGCGCCTGCAGCACCGGCTCCAGGTAGCGCGGGGGCAGGTTGTGGCGCGAGGCGAGAGCCTTGGCCGAAACCGGCATGGGGCGCGCATGGAGCGCGATGTCGGTGACGGCGGCGATGGCGAGCAGCGAGCGGCGCGAGAGAAAGTTCATCGTCTTCTCTACCCCAAACCTGTCGATCCGAAGCCGCCTGCGGCGCGTGCCGTCTCATCGACGACGTTCACTTCCACCAGCGAGACCGTGGTCACGGGTGCGACGATCATCTGCGCGATGCGCATGCCGCGTGTGATCGTGAAAGACTCCGTTCCCAAATTGACCAGCAGCACCTGCACCTCGCCGCGATAATCCGCATCGATGGTGCCCGGTGCGTTGAGCACCGTCACACCATTCTTGAAGGCAAGGCCCGAACGGGGCCGCACCTGCGCCTCGTATCCCTGTTCCAGCTGAATGACGAGGCCCGTGGGCACGAGCTTGCGCTCCATGGGTGCGAGCACCACGGGCGCATCGACCGGATTGGCGGCAAGAAGATCCATGCCCGCAGCGCCCGCTGTCTCGTAGCGCGGCAACGGTAGATCCGCATTGTGGGGAAGGCGCTGGACGCGCAACACATGCGTCATGGCTTTGCGCCTCCGATCAGCGCGCCCACATGGGCAATCAGCTTTTGCGCGACTTCCGCCTTGGAGAGCGTTGGCCAGGTTTCGACGCCTGTCTTAGTGACGAGATGCACCGTGTTGCTCTCACCGCCCATCACACCCGTTGCGGGCGACACATCGTTGGCGACAATGAGATCGCAGCCCTTTTTCACGAGCTTCTGCTTGGCATGCTCGATCACGTTCTCAGTCTCGGCGGCAAAGCCCACCATGAGCGCGGGACGGTTCTGCGCCGCTTTCGAGATCGTGGCGAGGATATCGGGATTCTCGGTCAAGGAAAGGTTCGGCAATGCGCCATCCTTCTTCTTGATCTTCTGCTCGCCCGCATTGGCCACGCGCCAATCGGCGACGGCGGCGGCGAAGATGCCGATATCGGCAGGCAGCGCCTTCTCGGTTGCTTCGAGCATCTCTCGCGCGCTCTCGACACGTACAGTCGTGACGCCCTGAGGATCGGGCAGATCGACGGGACCGGAGATCAGCGTGACACGCGCGCCTGCCGCGGCAGCGGCTTTCGCGATGGCATGTCCTTGTTTGCCGGAAGAACGGTTGGCGATGTAGCGCACCGGATCGATGGGCTCATGGGTCGGCCCCGAGGTCACGATCACATGCTTGCCCACGAGCGGGCCGGACGGCGCGATCAAGTGCTCGACGGCGGCTGCGATCTCCAACGGCTCGGACATGCGGCCGGGGCCGAACTCGGCCTCTGCCATCGCACCGTCGTTGGGGCCCACGGTGTGGACGCCGGCATCCTGCAGCATCTTCAGATTGCGCTGGGTTGCCGGATGCAGCCACATGCGCACATTCATTGCCGGTGCGATCAGAATGGGAAGCGTGGTGGCGAGAAGCACGGTCGATGCGAGATCGTCCGCATGACCGCCCGCCATCTTCGCCATCAGATTGGCGGTAGCAGGTGCAACCACGACGAGATCAGCATCACGCGCGAGCTTGATATGGCCGATATCCGCCTCGTCCTCGCGGTCGAAGAGATCGGTATGAGTACGCTGTCCGGTAAGAGCGGACGCTGCAAGCGGTGTAATGAATTGCTGCGCCCCATTGGTGAGGATGCAGCGCACCGAGGCGCCGCGCTCGCGCAGGCGCCGGATCAGGTCGAGGGACTTGTAGGCCGCGATCCCGCCGCCGATGACGAGGAGGATGCGTTTTCCCGAAAGCGTCATGCAAAACCTCTCAGCAGCATGATCATCAACGAGACGGCGATGATCCACAAGGCCGCCACGCCCCAGCGGTTGCCGCGAGCCTCGGCGCGTCCGATGGCGGCGACGCTCTCCTGGTTGAGGGAGACACCTTTCGCCGTCACCTCCTCCATCTGGTTGAGCACGCGCTCGGCGCGCAGCGCCAGCTCCGGCAGGTCGCCAATCACGCCTGCAAGCGTCCAAAGCCCTCGGCCCGCCTGCTCGACGCGGCCGAGAGGCCCGAGATTGCGCTCGATCCATTCGCGCACCACGGGCTCGGAGGTGGTCCACATGTCGAGCTTGGGGTCGAGGTTACGAGCTACGCCCTCCACAACGACCATGGTCTTCTGCAGCATCACCAGTTCGGTGCGCGTCGCCATGTCGAAGAGCGATGTGATCTCGAAGAGAAGCGTAAGCAGTTTCGCCATCGAGATTTCGTCTGCGCGCCGGTCATGGATCGGCTCGCCGATGGCGCGGATGGCCTGCGCAAAATCCTCCACCGAATGATGCGGCGGCACGTAGCCCGCCTCGAAATGCACCTGCGCCACACGCAGATAATCGCGGCGGATGAAGCCCAGAAGGATTTCGGCGAGGAAGCGGCGCTCCTTCATGCCGAGACGGCCCATGATGCCGAAATCGACGGCAACCAGGCGACCTTCGGCATCGATAAACAGATTGCCGGGATGCATGTCCGCGTGGAAATAGCCGTCGCGGATCGCATGGCGCAGGAAGGACTGGATCACCGTACGGCCCAAGGCAGCCCGGTCGAAGCCCGCGTGCTCGATGGCCTCGACATCGTTGAGGCGAATGCCGTCGATCCAGGTGGTGGTGAGCACATCGCGGGCGGTGAGATCCCATTCAGGCTTCGGCACGCGGAAATCGGGATCGTCCTTGGTGTTCTCGGCCAATTCCGAGACAGCCGCTGCTTCCAAGCGCAGATCCATCTCGACGGCGACGGAACGCGCAAGCGTTTCCACAACCTCCATCGGCTTCAGGCGACGCAAGTCCGGCACCATGCGCTCGAAGAGACGGGCTGCCGCACGCATCGCCTGCAGGTCGCGGGCAAAGCCCTCGCGCACGCCGGGGCGCACCACCTTCACGGCGACGATTTCCTCGCCTTCAGGTGTGCGGATGCGTGCCTTGTGCACCTGCGCGATGGAGGCGGCGGCCAAGGGCTCGCTGAACTCGATGAAGAGGTCGTCGATGGGACGGCCCAACGCCGCCTCGATGGTGGCGACGGCCTGGGCACGCGGGAACGGAGGCATGCGGTCCTGCAGGCGCTCGAGATCGCGCGCCGCAGCGACGCCCACGATATCGGGACGGGTGGCAAGAAACTGTCCGAACTTCACATAGGACGGACCGAGCCGCGTCAACGCCTTCGAAAGACGCGCCGCGCCGTCCTCGCTCTGTCGCCGCTCGATGATGCGCGCCATGCGCAAACCCAACCGCGCGGATGGCGGCAGACCGCTCGGATCGAAAAGACCGAGCGCGCCTTCTCGGGCGAGGATGAAGCCGGCGCGCAGGTTGCGCGCGAGATGGACGATGCTGCCGATCACGTCTTAGATCTTCCAGCCCGAGTGAATGGCGACGACGCCTGCCGTGAGCTGGCGATAGGTGACGCGCTTGAAGCCCGCCTCCTCGATCATCCGCGCGAAGGCTGCAGGCGTCGGGAACTTGCGGATCGATTCCACGAGATATTGATAGGACTCGGCATCCCCCGTCACCATCTGGCCCATGCGCGGGATGACGTTGAAGGAATAGGCGTCATAGATCTTGTCGAGGAGCGGCACGTCCACCTTCGAGAATTCGAGGCACATGAAACGCCCGCCGGGCTTCAACACCCGGTGCGCCTCACGGAGCGCCGCATCGATGCGCGGCACGTTGCGGATGCCGAAAGCGATCGTGTAGGCGTCATAGGTGTTGGATTCGAGCGGCAGCTCCTCCGCATTCGCCTCGACGAAATCGATGCGCTCGCCATAGCGGTCACCGGCGCGCTCGGCGCCGACTTTGAGCATCTCGCCATTGATGTCGAGAACCGTCACGCGGGTCTGCGGGCCACCCGCCTCGAGAATGCGGAAGGCGATGTCGCCCGTGCCGCCGGCCACATCCAGATGACGGAAGGCCCGGTCCTTCGGCGGGCGCAAGGAGGCGACGAGATCGCCCTTCCAGAGCCGGTGGAGACCTGCGGACATGAGGTCGTTCATGAGGTCGTAGCGGCCAGCTACGGAACGGAAGACCTCGTTCACGCGACCCTGCTTCTCCCCCAAGGGCACGGACTGAAACCCGAAATGGGTGTTCTCGTCGGTCATACTCTTTCACCCTCATGTCACATACTGACGCGATCCATAGCGGAAGCGGGGCCCAAAGGCTATGTAAGGAAGCTCAAGAACCCGAGAGATGGTTGATGCCCGAACTGCCCGAAGTCGAAACCGTGCGCCGGGGCCTGGAGCCTGCCATGGTAGGCGCACGCTTCACCAAGGTGATGCAGCGCCGCCCGGACCTGCGCTTTCCGTTTCCCGAGAAGTTCGCGGAGCGCCTGGAAGGCCAGGAGGTTAGGGCTCTCGGCCGTCGGGCCAAGTATCTGCTCGCCGATCTCTCTTCCGGGGAGGTGCTGATCATGCATCTGGGTATGTCCGGACGCTTCCTGGTGACGAAAGGAGGCGAGACCCGCATGCCGGGGGAGTTCCACCACGAGCATGGGGGCCTGGGAGCCCACGACCACGTGGTGTTCCAGCTCTCCAACGGGGCGAGCGTCACTTACAATGACGCCCGTCGCTTCGGCTTCATGGATCTCGTGCCCCGCTCCGAGATCGAGACCTGCAAGCACTTTGCCGCGATGGGCATCGAGCCCTTGGGCAACGAGCTCTCGGGCGAGACTATCGCCACCCTGTTCGCGGGCAAGCGCACACCGCTCAAAGCCGCCCTCCTCGACCAGCGCCTGATCGCGGGTCTCGGCAATATCTATGTGTGCGAGGCGCTGTTCCGCACCGGCCTTCACCCCGAGGCTCCGGCGGGCTCGCTTGTCACCAAGGCGGGCAAGCCCACCGAGAAGGCACATCAGCTCGCCGACGTGATCCGGGACGTTCTGTCGGAAGCCGTGACGGCGGGCGGCTCCACCCTTCGCGATCACGCCCAGGTTGACGGCTCGCTGGGTTATTTTCAGCATTCCTTCAAGGTCTATGACCGGGAGGGAAAGCCCTGCGTGACACCTCAATGCACCGGCGTGGTGGAGCGGCTCGTCCAGTCCGGACGTTCCACCTTCTATTGCCCCACCTGCCAAAAACGATCCCGCGCTCGATAACGTGAGCCCTTTATTTTTCGGCCCCTCCTCGAAAAAACCCGAAAAGGCGTCAAATCTATTGTTCTGCAGGTTGCGACCATTACCGTCGGCATCCTTCGCATGACAGGCTCGCGACCGCTTGAACTGAAGGTTCAGGAGGGACCGCCATGGCCAGACTCGATGTCTTTTCCCACGTTCAGCGAGACCCGGTCTCGGAGCATCTCACCATCCGCCGGATCCGCACCCACGATCTGATCGATGCCTTGAGGCAGGGCGCTGCGGATTTCTGGGCTGCTCCGACGCATCTCTTCTTCATCTGCCTCATGTATCCGGTGCTGGGCGTGTTCTTCGCAGGCCTCGCCTTCGGCAACAACATGCTGCCTCTCCTTTTCCCTCTCATGTCGGGCTTTGCCCTGGTCGGTCCCATTGCCGCCGTGGGGCTTTATGAAATCAGCCGCGAACGCGAACGCGGACAGGACGTGTCCGTGAGCAGCGTCTCCAACGTCTTCCGTTCGCATTCGGTCGGCTCCATCGCCGCTTTGGGCGTTCTGCTGATGGTGATCTTCATCGCCTGGCTCATGACGGCGCAGATGCTCTATCAATCCCTCTTTGGCTGGCACGCGCCCACATCCTTGAGCGCCTTCCTCCACGAGGTGTTCACCACCCGGCACGGCTGGGCCCTGATCGTCCTCGGCAATGTGCTGGGCTTCGTCTTCAGCGCCGTGGTCTTCTGCCTGAGCGTGATTTCGTTCCCGCTCCTGCTCGACCGGGACGTGGGCGCGATGCCCGCGATCCTCACCTCGTTCCGCGCGGTCGCCGCCAATCCCGGCCCCATGCTGGTCTGGGCTCTCATCGTCGCCGGAATGCTGGTGATCGGCTTCATTCCGCTCTTCATCGGGCTCGCATTGATGCTGCCGATCCTCGGGCATGCCACCTGGCACCTTTATCGCAAGGTGGTGGAGTGAGCTGAACGCGAGTGTCATCCCGGGGCTGCGGAGCAGAACCCGGGATCGCCTGCCGAAAATAGCACCCTGTTCTGCTGACGATCCCGGCTCGGCTACGCCGTCCGGGATGACGATAGGCGTAGGCACTTTGATCTTGCCGAGCCCCGCTGCCTCCCGTACCCAAGGGGTCAGAACAGCGGAGGTGGCGCCATGGCCTATGAAACGATCCTCATTGAAACGCGCGGCAAGGTGGGGCTCATCACCCTCAACCGGCCCCAGGCCCTGAACGCCCTCAATTCGCAACTCCTGAACGAGGTAAACGAAGCCCTCGACGGCTTCGAGGCCGATCCGAAGATCGGCTGCATCGTAATCACCGGCTCCGAGAAGGCCTTTGCCGCCGGCGCCGACATCAAGGAAATGGCCTCGCTTGCCTATCCGCAGATCTATCTCGACAACCTTTTCTCCGGCTGGGAGAAAGTGGCGGGGCGGCGCAAGCCCATGATCGCGGCGGTGGCGGGCTTTGCGCTGGGCGGCGGCTGCGAGTTCGCCATGATGTGCGACTTCATCATCGCCGCCGACAACGCCAAGTTCGGCCAGCCCGAGATCAAGCTCGGCGTGATGCCCGGCATGGGCGGCACGCAGCGGCTCACCCGCCTCATCGGCAAGGCCAAGGCCATGGAGATGTGCCTCACGGGACGCATGATGGGAGCCGAGGAGGCCGAGCGCTCTGGCCTCGTGGCCCGCGTGGTGCCGCTGGCCGATCTCATGACGGAAGCCATGAAGACGGCGGAGACTATTGCCTCCATGTCCCTGCCGATCGCCATGATGACGAAGGAAACCATCAACCGCGCCGATGAGATTTCCCTCTCCGAAGGCATCCGCTTCGAGCGGCGCGTGTTCCACGCCATGTTCGCCACCGCCGACCAGAAGGAAGGCATGGCCGCCTTCGTGGAGAAGCGCGCGGCCGAGTTCAAAGACCAGTAAAGCTCAAAGACCAGTCAATTGCCCGATATCGGTTTCGACATGATCGCGGCGCTCGCCGCGATCTCTTTTTTCGCAGGCTTCGTGGATTCCATCGCCGGAGGCGGCGGGTTGCTCACCGTACCCGCCCTCCTGCTCGCAGGCCTCGGCCCCGCGGAAGCCATCGCGACGAATAAGGTACAAGGCGCCTTCGCAGCAGCCTCCGCCACCTATACCTTCGGACGCCGGGAACTGATCGAGTGGAGCAAGGCCTGGGGCTTCGCAGGCATCGCCTTCGCCAGCGGGATCGCAGGCGCGCTCTGTGTCCAATTCCTGCCGCCCACCGTTCTCCAGACCCTGATCCCAGTTCTGCTCATCGCCATCGCGGTCTATTTCGCCCTGTCGCGGAAGCTCAAGGACGAGGATGCCCATGCCCGCATGACCACCCTTACCTTCGGGCTCACCGCCCCGGTGGCGGTGGGATTCTATGATGGCATCTTCGGGCCTGGCGCCGGCTCCTTCTATATGCTCGCCTTCGTGACCCTGCTCGGCTACGGGGTGCTGCGGGCGACCGCCCATACCAAGCTCCTGAATCTCGCGAGCAACCTCGGCTCCCTCCTTCTCTATGCGGCCACCGGGGCCGTTCTCTGGCCACTGGGCCTCGTGATGGCGGGCGCATCGTTTCTCGGCGCACAGGTGGGATCGCGGCTCGCCATGCGTCTGGGGGTTAAGCTTATCCGTCCCCTCCTGGTCCTGGTTTCGGCGGCGATGGCCTTGAGACTGCTCCTGGATCCCGCCAATCCCTGGCGCCAGATGCTCTCGTCAGGGGTCGAAAAAGGCCTCGCGGCGCTTTTTTGACGCGCAAAGGCTGACTCTCGTTGACGATCTGAAGGATCACGTCTATAAGCCGCCTCACACGAGCCCGCGCGTCCCGCGGGCTCTTCGGTTTCCATTCATCATCCGATTGCTGACAGGGCTCTAGCCGCTTCGTCGCGTCGGGATTTAAAAGAACGAGGCTTTGGCCATGGCCAATACCGTTTCCGCCAAGAAGATGACCCGCAAGATTGCGAAGCGCACCGCGGTCAACAAGTCGCGCCGCAGCCGCATGCGGACCTTCGTGCGCAAGGTCGAGGAAGCCATCGCTTCCGGCAACCAGAACGAGGCTCTTGCCGCTCTCCGCGCCGCCGAGCCGGAAATGATGCGCGCTGCCCAGAAGGGCATCGTTCACAAGAACACCGCGTCCCGCAAGGTTTCGCGCCTCACCAGCCGCATCAAGGCTCTGAGCGCTTAAAGCTTCACGGCACGACCAAAATTTAGAAAACCCGGCCTCACGGCCGGGTTTTTTGTTGCGCGGAATCCTTCATCCGCCATCAGGGACAATGTCACGAACTCGCACCGCGATGGCTAACGTTAGAGGCCTTCCGAGCGGTCTGATCCATTGCTCTCTTCCAAGACACTCGAAGAAGTCCTGCAGTCACTCCCGACGCAGTCTCGGCACGATTGTGACAACGATTTCGAGAGGCAAAAGATCGTCTCGTTTCGACAAGTTTTTTGGGCTCTTTTTATCCACACAACAGCTTGACTTTAAGGTCAAAAAACGGGGTGAGGAGATACGCAACACAGATTCAAATTGCACATAAAAGAGTAAGTTTATTCAAGAGCTTAGCAGGCAAAGGTTCGTGAAGCATCTGAATCACACCCCCACGCACCCCGAATCGAACCTGAATCAAGGTTGCAGGAAAAGCTTTTTTCGAGGGGTCGACGCGGCCTGTCACGGAGCTGTGAATCGGTTGAAGAGTCAGGGCTTTATCGCCGCGACCTAAAAGCTGTGGACGGGTCTGTGGAGCCGTTTTGGGGATCGTGATGGCATCCCTGTTGACTCGACCATGTTGCGCAGCCTCACCCCGCCTGTATATGGTCAACCTACTTCAACGGTTTGCCGTTAAGTCATCCACTCAAGTCACAAGCTATACAACACTATCACGGGGTTCGAGCTTTGTTTCATAACAACAAGAAGCAAGCGAAAGTGTGCCCCTTACCTAGGGGTAAACTTGATAGAGCTTGATGGGATGCACAAGAGGCGACGTTTTCAGATCGTCTCACCTTAAAAACGGTTTGATAATCTTCTGTACAATTGGGGGCGCCACGTCTTGAACAACCTGTGAAGCGGGTTCGCTTTTCTTGTTCATGGCGGGTCATGCGTGGGGGTTTCGGCCAATTTCTGGCGAAACCTCGTGGAGGGAATTTGATGTATCGCAGTGAGGACCACCGAACCTTTGCCGCTGCCAATGAAAGCGGCATGGATTCTTCCGGCGAGCAATCGGCAGCGGATGTCTGGGCACGCGTGAAGCGCCGCCTGCGCGCCGAACTGGGCGAGGACATCTTCGCCAGCTGGTTCGGCCGCCTGGAAGTGGATTCGGTGGTGGAAGGCTGCGCCTATCTGACGGTGCCCACCCGCTTTCTGAAGAGCTGGATCGAGTCCCATTACGCGGACCGCGTTCTCTCGGTGTATCGCTCCGAGACGAAGGATGTGGAGCGTGTGGTGATCGGCGTACGCAACTCTCTTGGCCGCGAAGCATCTCCCCAGCGCCGTCCCAACGAGGCTCCGCGTCCCAACGCATCCGCTCCCTTGCAATCCGCAAGCGCGATCAGCGAGCCCAAGACTCCTTCTCTTTCCCTGCCGCAGGAAGAGCGCGGCGAGAATGCCGATCTCGGCGGCGCGCCGCTCGATCCGCGCCTCACCTTCGAGAGCTTCATCGTCGGCCGCTCCAATGCGCTGGCCCATGCCGCCGCCGACCGCGTGGCTCACGCGCCGAACGGCCAGGTGATCTACAACCCGCTTTATCTCCATGCGGGCGTGGGCCTCGGCAAGACCCATCTGCTTCACGCCATCGGCCATGAGATGCGCGCGCAAGGCCGCCGCGTTATCTATCTCACCGCCGACCGTTTCATGTACGGCTTCGTGGCCTCCCTCAAAGCCCAGACGTCGCTTGCCTTCAAGGAGCGCCTGCGCGGCATCGACCTGCTCATCATCGACGACGTGCAGTTCATTCAAGGCAAGCAGATTCAGCAGGAATTCGGCCACACGCTCAACGCCCTCATCGATGCGGGCCGCCAGATCGTGATCGCCGCCGACCGTCCGCCGGCGGATCTTGAAAACCTCGACGAGCGCGTGCGTTCACGCCTGGCCGGCGGCCTCGTGGTCGAGGTCACGGCGCTCGACGAGGCGCTTCGCACCTCGATCCTCTCGACACGCATCGAGGCCCTGAAGACCATTCACCCCACCTTCGAGGTAGGACCGAACGTCATCTCCTATGTGGCCCGTTCGATCACGGCGAATGGCCGCGATCTCGAAGGCGCGGTGAACCGCCTCCTGGCGCATGCCACGCTGACGGGCTCGGCCATCACGCTGGAGACCGCCGAGACCGCGATCCGCGACCTGGTGCGCAACCGCGAGCCCAAGCGCGTGAAGATCGAGGACATCCAGAAGCTGGTGGCCTCGCGCTACAACGTCTCCCGCTCGGACATCCTCTCCGAGCGCCGCACCGCCGCCGTGGTGCGTCCGCGCCAGATCGCCATGTATCTGTCCAAGGTGCTGACCCTGCGCTCCCTGCCGGAGATCGGGCGCCGCTTCGGCGGGCGCGATCACACCACCGTGCTCCATGCGGTGCGCAAGATCGAGAAGGCTTTGGGCGAGGATCACGCCCTTTCCGACGAGGTCGAGCTCCTCAAGCGGATGCTGCAGGAATAAAACCTCCAGCATAAACCCCTCCTGAGGCGGTTTTAGGAGCCTCTTTGAAGCAAGCCGGCCTACGGCTTGCTTTCTCGGGCAACAAAAGCCAATCTTGCCGCCTCGCTTGCTGCCCTCGGCGGCAGGCCCAAGAATTTTACCGACAATAGGTGTCGCGTTATGAGAGTTACTGTTGAGCGCGCCGCTCTTCTGAAGGCGCTGGGGCATGTGCACCGCGTCGTCGAGCGCCGCAACACCATTCCGATCCTGTCGAACGTGCTGCTGCGCGCCGAGGACGGCTCCTTGCGCCTGCGCGCGACCGACCTCGACATCGAGGTGACGGAGACCATTCCCGCCGACATCACGGAAGCCGGCTCCACCACGGTGCCCGCCTACATGATCTACGACATCGTGCGTAAGCTGCCCGACGGCGCGCAGGTCTCGCTGGAAATGACGGCCGATATGGGCCAGATGCAGATCCGCTCGGGCCGTTCGCGCTTCATGCTGCAGGCCCTGCCGGAGAGCGACTTCCCGGATCTCGCTGCAGGCGACCTGCCGCATCGCTTCACGCTTGCCGCCGCCGATCTCAAGAAGCTGATCGAGAAGACGCAGTTCGCGATCTCGACGGAAGAGACACGCTATTATCTCAACGGCATCTATCTCCACACTATCGATGCCGGCGGATCGCTCGTCATGCGCGCCGTCGCCACCGACGGCCATCGCCTTGCCCGCGTGGAGCTTCCCGCTCCCAACGGCTCGGAAGGCATGCCCGGCGTGATCATTCCGCGCAAGGCCGTGGCCGAGATCGTGAAGCTCGTCGAGGACGGCTCCGAAAACGTCACCGTCGAATTGTCTTCCGCCAAGGTGCGTCTGACCTTTGACGGCGTGGTGCTCACCTCGAAGCTCATCGATGGCACCTTCCCCGATTACCAGCGCGTCATTCCCGCCGGAAACGACAAGGTGCTCGTGGTCGAGCGCGGCGATTTCGCCAAGGCCGTAGACCGCGTCTCCACCATCTCCTCGGAGCGTGGCCGCGCGGTGAAGCTGGCTTTGGCCGACGGACGCCTGACGCTCACCGTCAACAACCCGGATTCGGGAAGTGCTACGGAAGAGATCGAGGTCGATTACGACAACGCTCCCATCGATATCGGCTTCAACGCCCGCTATCTCCTCGACATCACGTCCCAACTCGACGGCGACACCGCCCTGTTCAAGCTCGCAGATCCCGGCTCGCCCACGGTGATCCAGGACCGCGAGGGCGCGCCCGCGCTCTACGTGCTGATGCCGATGCGCGTGTAAGGATCGCGATCATCGTGACCTCTTGAAAACGCTGCGCTCGCCGCAGCGTTTTTCTTTTGGCGGGACTTCTGCAGCCGCAACGCTTGATCTTTCGCGCCCGCTCCTCAAAGAAGGGAGCGCATGTCCTCCGCTCCCGTCATTGCCTCCCGAATCGTCCGTCTGATCCTTCAGGATTTTCGCACCTATGCGAGCCTGGACTTGTCCGTGTCGCGTCCGCTCGTGGCGCTCGTGGGCGAGAACGGCGCAGGCAAGACGAATGTGCTGGAGGCGATCTCCCTCTTCATGCCGGGACGCGGCCTGCGCCGCGCGGAGCTGGGCGAGATGGCACGCCAGGGCGGCCCGGGCTCCTTCGCCGTCTCGGTCACCCTCGATGCGCCCTTCGGCGAGCACCGCCTCGGTACGGGCCTCGAACCGGCTGCCGAGAATGCCCGCGCCTCGCGCATCTGCCGCATCGACGGATCGACCGCATCGTCGCCGACGGCCTTTGCCGAATACCTGCGCGTGGTCTGGCTGACGCCCGATCTCGATGCGCTATTTCGCGGCCCCGCCGGCGACCGCCGCCGCTTTCTCGACCGCCTCGTGCTCGCGGTCGATGCGGAGCATGGCACGCGGGTGAACGCGCTCGAGCGCGCGCTGCGCTCCCGCAACCGCGTGCTGGAGGAAAACCCGGACAATCGTCTCTGGCTCGATGCGCTGGAGCGCGAGGTGGCGGAGCTTGCCATCGCGGTCGCCGCCGCGCGGCGCGAGACCGTGGAGCGTCTTGCCTCGCTCATCCTCGAAACGCGCGAGGAGGAATCGCCCTTTCCCTTCGCCACGATGGGCCTGGAAGGCGAGCTCGACACGCTCGTCGCCACCCTGCCCGCCGTCGATGCGGAAGACCGCTACCGCGCCACCTTGCGCGATTACCGCGCCCGCGACCGCGCGGCGGGGCGCACGCTCATTGGCCCGCAGGCTTCCGACCTTCTCGTGCGACATGGGCCGAAGGACATTCCCGCCAACACCGCTTCTACCGGCGAGCAGAAGGCGCTTCTCATCGGCCTCGTTCTCGCCCATGCGCGCCTCGTCGCCAGCATGAGCGGCATTGCGCCCTTCGTGCTCCTCGACGAGGTCGCAGCCCATCTCGACCCGCGCCGCCGTGCGGGTCTGTTCGCCGCGCTGGAATCCTTAGGTGGCCAAGTCTGGATGACAGGCGCGGACCCGAGTCTCTTCGCGGAACTCGAAGGCCGTGCGGATGTCCTGCAGGTGCAGCCGGGCTCGATTCAGCCTGTCTGAAGAATGCTTCTTCTCGCCTCCTCTTTCAGGGAGTTTGAAGGGGAGCAACCTCTCGTTAGGTTCGCTCCTCTCCTGCAGTCAGCTTTTCCTTCATGTCATTCACACGCCCCTTCCTCGCGCTGAGTGCCCTTGGGTTCCTCGGCACCCTCCTGGAAAGCCTCGCCTTGATGGCGAGCCCGAAGGCTGTGAGCGGGCTCACCGATGTGCAGGAGAGTCCATCGTTCTTCAGCCCGTGGTTCGGTGCGACGAGCCTCATTCTGCTTTGCATGATCGCGGTCGGCGTGGCGCTGGCGGAGCAGACGGGACTCGTCTCCCTGATGCTGCGCCGGTTGCGTGGCGAATTGCACTCGGTCCATCCGCAGAACTGGCGGCGAACGATCGATCTTGCCGCGATCGTCGGCGCTCTCTCCTATGGGATCAACTTGGTGCTCTGGCGATATCTTCCGGGAGCCTATGACACGATCCTGTTGCACCAGCAGGAACTGACACCCTATGAGACACCCTGGCTCGAGACGGCTTTGAGCCTTCATGCAGGCGTCTCGACCGAGCTGGCTCTGCGCTTCGGAGGGGTTACTCTCGTTCTTTGGCTGGGAATGATCCTGCTGAGAGGTCAGAGGCCTCCTGCCCTGATCTGGGCGGCTGTTCTGATGCCCAGTTTATGTTCCTCTGCGATCTCGATGGCCCAAACCGGCGCGATCTCGCTTCCGGTTGTCTTTCATCATGCGACCGGGATCGCTTTAGGGTGCTTCCATGGCTGGCTTTACGTGTCCAGAACATTGGAGCACGCCATTCTGGCGCATGTGATCGTCAACGCCATGAGCATCGGCCTCGGTTTTCTTCTGACGATCCTCGTGTCCTAGCGCCTATCGCGGCGCGGATACGGGCCGACCGATCATCAGGTGTGACCGAACACATCAACAATCATGGATAGTTTGGCATCGTCCGTCAGATTATACTTGATCGCAATAAAGTACCTCTGCCCGATGGATCGCCATGGAACCCGCAGGCCTCATCCTGTTCTCGTCCGCCCTCTTCATCGCCGCCGCATCGCCGGGCCCAGGCATCGCCGCCATCGTGGCGCGGGTGCTGGGGCGTGGCCCGAAGGGAGCCATTCCCTTCAGCATCGGCATCGCGTTCGGCGACGTGGTGTGGCTCACCTTCGCCGTGTTGGGCCTGGCGGCCCTGGCGCAGACCTTCCATGGGGTCTTCCTGGTCGTGAAATATGCAGGCGCGGCCTATCTGCTCTACATCGCCTACAAGCTCTGGACGACGCCCGTTGAAGCACGGGACGTTGCGGCGGAGGAGAAGACGGAGCATCCGTTGAAGCTGTTGCTGGGTGGGCTAGCGCTGACCTTGGGCAATCCCAAGACCATTGTGTTCTACCTGGCCCTTCTGCCCACCTTCCTCGATCTGACGAAGATCACAATGCTGGGCTATCTGGAACTGGCCGTGGCGACCTTGGCCGTTCTGGCGGTGGTGTTCGGCGGCTATATCGTGCTCGCGGCCCGGGCACGGAGGCTTTTCACCAGCCCCAAGGCGATCCGCATCCTCAATCGCACCACCGGTACGGTCATGGCGGGTGCCGCGGCGGCCGTGGCGGCCCGCTGAGCGGACCGCCACCATCCTCAGTCAGTATCGATCGAGACGGGTGTCGCCGCCGGAGAGGTCCTGGAACAGGGGGATCAACTGCCAGAGGGCAGACAAGCCGACGAGAATGTAGACGATGCGAGAGAGGGCCGAGTCGGGACCGCCGAACAGGGTGGCGACGAGATCGAACTGAGCCAGGCCCATGAGGCCCCAGTTGATTCCGCCGATAATCAAAAGAATAAGCGTGATGATGTTGATGGCTCGCATCGCTGAACTCCAAGTTGCTGTCCTGTCGCAACCACCGGCATTGAGCAAAAGTTCCTGCCCGGATGAGAGGCACATGAACCGCCGATACCACCTGCTGAGGGGCCCTTGCAGGCCCTGAGGCAAAGGACCGCTCCCCAAAACCCCCGAATGGGCATTTTTCCGTGGATTTTGGCCCCCTTTCTCACGCGCGCGTATGCGCGTGGGGGTGAAATTTCAACCAATCGTCACTAAATATCTGATCTGACGAATCAAAACCCTGGCGCACCCGTTTTCGGATGCCTGCGCCTTGCAAGGATCCTCAATGGCCGAACCTGCTATCAACGTGAATGCCGACGCCTATGGCGCGGAATCGATCAAGGTGCTCAAGGGCCTTGATGCGGTACGCAAGCGGCCGGGCATGTATATCGGCGATACCGATGACGGCTCGGGCCTTCATCACATGGTCTACGAGGTGGTGGACAACGCCATCGACGAGGCCCTCGCCGGTCACGCGACTGAAGTCACGGTCACGCTCAATGCGGACGGCTCGGTGACCGTCACTGACAACGGCCGCGGCATTCCTACCGACATCCATCCGGGCGAAGGCGTCTCGGCGGCCGAGGTCATCATGACCCAGCTGCACGCGGGCGGTAAGTTCGACCAGAACTCGTACAAGGTCTCGGGCGGCCTGCACGGTGTGGGCGTGTCCGTGGTGAACGCGCTCTCGACCTCGTTGAAACTCCGCATCTATCGCAGCGGCAAGGAACACTTCATGGAGTTCCGCCACGGCGATGCAGTGGCTCCGCTCGCTGTCGTCGGCGACGCGCCAGACAAGCGCGGCACGGAAGTGACGTTTACGCCCTCGCCCGAAACCTTCACCATGGTGGAGTTCGATTACGGCACGCTGGAGCACCGCCTGCGCGAGCTCGCGTTCCTGAACTCGGGCGTGCGCATCATCCTCACCGACAAGCGCCATGCGGAGCACAAGCGCGAGGAGCTGATGTACGAGGGCGGCGTGGAAGCCTTCGTGCGCTATCTCGACCGCGCCAAGTCGCCGTTGATCCAGCAGCCGGTGATGATCCGCTCCGAGAAGGACGGCATCGGCGTCGAGGTCGCTCTGTGGTGGAACGACTCGTACCACGAGAACGTGCTCTGCTTCACCAACAACATCCCGCAGCGCGATGGCGGCACGCACCTCGCGGGCTTCCGCGCGGCATTGACGCGCCAAGTGAACGGCTATGCGGAATCATCTGGCCTGACCAAGAAGGAAAAGGTTTCGCTCACCGGCGACGATTGCCGTGAGGGCCTGACCGCCGTCGTCTCCGTGAAGGTGCCCGACCCCAAATTCTCCTCGCAGACGAAGGACAAGCTCGTCTCCTCCGAGGTTCGCCCCGTCGTCGAAAACGTGATGAACGAGGCTCTCAACAACTGGCTCGAAGAGCATCCGGCGGAAGCCCGCACGCTCGTCGGCAAGGTTGTGGAAGCAGCAGCAGCCCGCGAGGCCGCCCGTAAGGCGCGCGAGCTCACCCGCCGCAAAGGCGCGCTCGACATCGCGTCGCTGCCCGGCAAGCTCGCCGACTGCCAGGAGCGCGATCCGTCGAAATGCGAGCTCATCCTCGTGGAGGGTGACTCGGCCGGTGGTTCCGCCAAGCAGGGCCGCGACCGCGCCTTCCAGGCCGTGCTGCCGCTGCGTGGTAAGATCCTCAACGTGGAGCGCGCGCGCTTCGACAAGATGCTCTCGTCGCAGGAGATCGGCACGCTGATCACCGCACTCGGCACGGGCATCGGCCGCGAGGAGTTCAACCTCGACAAGCTGCGCTATCACCGCATCATCATCATGACCGACGCGGACGTGGACGGCTCGCACATTCGCACGCTGCTGCTCACGTTCTTCTTCCGTCAGATGCCGGAGCTGATCGAGCGCGGGCACCTCTACATCGCGCAGCCGCCGCTCTACAAGGCAACCCGCGGCAAATCCTCGATCTATCTGAAGGACGAGCGCGCGCTGGAAGATTACCTGATCGATGCAGGCATCGAGAGCGCATCGCTGCGTCTCGAAACCGGCGTCGAGTTCCAGGGCGATCAGCTCAAAGGCCTGATCGACGAGGCCCGTCTTGTGCGTCAGGTGCTGAACAACCTGCATACGCGCTACAACCGTAAGGCCGTGGAGCAGGCTGCGATCGCGGATGCCCTGCGTCCCGACGTGGCCGAGGATGCTGAGCGCGGCCCCAAGGCCGCCGCCTATATCGCCACGCGGCTCGATGCGATTTCGGAAGAACTCGAACGCGGCTGGACGGGTGAAGTGCGCGAAGGCGGCTATGTCTTCTCGCGGACCGTGCGCGGCGTGACGCAGACGACCGTTCTCGATCAGGCGCTGATCGCCAGCCAAGAAGCCAAGAAGCTGGACGAACGCGCCAAGTCGCTGCAGGACGTTTATGCCAAACCCGCCAAGCTCATCCGCAAGAACGATGAGCTCCAGATCGACGGTCCGCTCTCGCTGTTCGACGCGGTGATCGCCTCCGGCCGCAAGGGCCTGCAACTGCAGCGCTATAAAGGCCTCGGCGAGATGACCGCTCAGCAGCTCTGGGAAACGACGCTGGATCGCGACATCCGCTCGCTCCTGCAGGTGAAGGTGAAGGACACCACCGACGCCGACGACCTGTTCGTCAAGCTGATGGGCGACGTGGTGGAACCCCGCCGCGAGTTCATCCAGGAGAACGCGCTCTCGGTTGCAAACCTCGACGTCTAAGACTGTCGAGAGCATCCTCAAACGACAAAACCCCGCTCGCGAGAGCGGGGTTTTTCTTGCGCGAATGAAACCTCAAGCGGCCTTGAGCAAGTTGGTGCTACGCCGCTCGACGCCTCTGTAGGCGACCACCTCGTTCTGCTGCCGCTCCATGGGTCCGCGACGCAGTGAGACCAGGAATTTGCGGACCACATCCGCCAGATGGTCACCCTGACCAGCGACCTGTCGCGAGGTATCGAGCACCGAGCCCGCGAGATGCTTGGTCTCCGCCGTGTTCTGGCTCACGCTCCGAATGTTGTCTGTCACGCCTTGCGTTCCCGCCGACGTCTGCTCCACGCTGCGCGCGATCTCGGCGGTGGCGGCGGTCTGGCCTGCAATGCTCTCCGCGATGCGAGAGGTCGCGTGATCGATATCCGCCACGATGGTGGAAATCTCCGACACGGCGGAAACGGCGGCGTTGGAGGCGGAACGCAGTTCCGCGATCTCGCCGGTGATCTCTTCTGTTGCCTTAGCGGTCTGGGTCGCCAACGCCTTGACCTCCTGCGCCACCACGGCAAAGCCGCGCCCGGCTTCGCCTGCGCGTGCGGCCTCGATAGTCGCGTTGAGCGCCAAAAGGTTGGTCTGCTCGGCGATGGTGGTGATCAGCCCTACAACGGCGCTGATCCGCTCGACTGCGTTGTTGAGGCTATTGACGATCTCTCCCGTGGATTGCGCCTCCTGAGCCGCCTGCCGGGCACGCGTGGCCGAATGATCGGCCTCGGTGCCGATCTCCTGTGCGGAGGCTGCCAATTGCGTCACGGCGGCGGCGACAGTCTGCACGTTGGCCGCCATGTCGGATGCCGTCGACGCGACGAGGCTTGTGCGATCATCGGTGAGAATCGCACCTTCCTGCAGAACCGATGCCATGGTGCTCATGTTCGTGGATGATTCAGAGAGCGTCTGCACGATGGTGCTGATCGCCTGCTCGAACTCCGCCGTCGAATGATTGAACGCCGCCAGCCGACCTTCGATGACCTCCGACGCTTCATTGATGATGATCGCGCCGTTGAGCAGAGACCCTTGCAATCCATCGGGCAGGATGCGCCGAAAATACTGGTTGTTGCGGATCGCGTCCATCGCAGCCGACGACTCCCGGATATAGGCGTCGATCCTGTCGGTCGCATCATTGATGGTGCCGTTGAGTTCGCCGAGCGCTCCGCCTTCTCTGCTGCCGACAAGGCGAGCCTCGAAATCGCCATGTCCGATCCGGTCGAGAATATCGGTCGCGCTCGCAATCGCGCGGTACGTCCGTAGCAGCATCAGGCCACCGAAGATAAAGCCCGCATCGGCG
This sequence comes from Microvirga solisilvae, assembly GCF_022808595.1. Lineage (GTDB taxonomy): Bacteria > Pseudomonadota > Alphaproteobacteria > Rhizobiales > Beijerinckiaceae > Microvirga > Microvirga solisilvae. The sequence goes on along the minus strand of NZ_JAKUCN010000002.1, from coordinate 263,332 downwards.
ATCAGCATCGCGACGGGCGGCATCGAACCCTGGACGAGCGCTGCAACGGCATGTCCCGTGACAGCGAGCGCCGCAACAGCAAAACCAAGGCTTGCCTTAGAGAGAGAAGACAAATTCATCATAGCTGGTCTTGCTCGCGGTGGCGGTTTTCATGAGGTGCTGATAGGACGCGGCCAGGCCTTCCTTGGCATTGCGATAGGAAGCCTCGATCCGCATCAGATCGGCATAAAAGGGGATGATGGCTCTTTCCAAGGCGCTGCGCTTGGGCACACGCCTATTGGAGTGAAAGCCGCAGACTTTCTGGTTACGGTCGAAGGACGGCGTGACATGGGCGAAGACCCAATAATGATCGCCATTGCGCGCCATGTTCTTCACATAGGCGAAAACTTCCCGGCCATCCTGGATCGAGTCCCACAACAGCTTGAAGACTGCGCGCGGCATGTCCGGATGGCGGATCAGGCTGTGCGGCTGACCGAGGATTTCCTTCTCCGTGTAGCCTGCCATGTCGCAGAAGGTTTTGTTCGCATAGGTCAGGCGGCCCTTCAGATCCGTCTTCGAGACAATGAATGTGTCCGCATCGAAGAAGGTCTCGCGCTGGGTGGGAATGATCTTGGTGGTCATCGGATGGCTGTAGGCTTCTTGCCGCGAAAATCGGATAAGGATGAAGGTCGACACGCGGCTCCCATGGCGACGGCCTTGGATCCGATGAGAACTTTCCCAATCCTGCTTGTCGCAGCCTTGGCTTGCGCGAGGCTGATCATGCATCAAAGTTTCCAGGTCCACGGTTGGTCGGTAGCCCCGCAACAGCAGTGAAAGACGGTTCGTGCCTGCTTGACGAGCGGGCGGCATCGGTGTCTGCCATGAGGAAGGCTCAGCGCCCGAACCATCATTGAAGGCACATCCATGTCGGCCTCCTCTTCCTGGCGTCATCCCGTTCCGCCGATCCTCGATTCCGAGAGGCTCCAGCGTCTCGAGCGGCTTCGCCGGAACATGGCTTCTGCCGGCATTACGGGCCTGTTGCTCGGCTCGACCCAGAGCCTTCGCTACTTCACAGGCCTCGTTTGGCACGCGAGCGAGCGGCTCTGCGGTGCGCTCGTGACGGCGGACCGCCTGATCTATGTGGTGCCCGGCTTCGAGCGTTCGCGGGTGGAGACTCTACCGCGCCTCGACGCGGAGATCGCCACCTGGGAGGAGGACGAGGAGCCGGCCTCTCTCGTCGCCGATCTACTCGGACCCAAGGGCACGCTGGCCCTCGACGGCCAATTGCCGCTCTTCCTTTATCATCGCCTGGCCGAGGCGCTTGGGCCCGAGCGTCTCGTGGATGGCAGCGCGCTGATCGCCAATCTGAGGATGCGTAAATCCGCCGCCGAGATCGCGCTCATTCAATACGCCATGGGCTTGACGCTCGACGTGCACCGCGTGGCTCATGCCGCGATGAAGCCGGGGGTGAAAACCTCCGAGATCGTCTCGCTCATCGATGCCGAGCACCGGAAGCGTGGCGCGGATGACGGCTCGTCCTTCTGCGTCGTGTCCTTCGGAACCGCCACCTCCCTGCCCCATGGCGCGGAAGGCGATCAGGTGCTGAACGCAGGTGACCTCATCCTCGTCGATACCGGCTGCCATATCGACGGCTATTGCTCCGACCTCACGCGCACCTACACGCTGGACGAGCCTTCACCGGAAATCGCGCGCATCTGGGCCATCGAGCGTGAGGCGCAGCAGGCGGTGTTCGATGCCGCCCGCATCGGCGCACCCTGCGAGGCTCTGGATGCTGCCGCGCGCCGCGTGATCGAGGCGCATGGCCTCGGGCCGGATTACCGCGTGCCCGGCCTGCCGCATCGCGCCGGACATGGCTTGGGTCTCGACATCCATGAGGAGCCCTACATCGTGCGCGGCAACGGCACGCTGCTGGAAGCGGGCATGTGCTTCTCCAACGAGCCGATGATCCTCGTGCCCGATGCGTTCGGCGTGCGGCTGGAGGATCACATCGTCATGACGGAGAGCGGGCCGCGCTGGTTCACGCAGCCTTCCACGTCACCCACGAAGCCTTTCGGCTAACGCCTTAGCGCGGCAGAAGCGCCTTCAGGTCGTCATAGAGCACCTTCGGGATGCGCACGCCCTGCCTCTCGCTGCGCTCGCGCGCCTCGTAGCGGCGCTGCGAGGGCAGGCGCGCACCTTGGCCGACGATGGCATCGAACATCGTCTCGGCCCGCGCCACATGCTGCGCGGCATCCGCGCCGAGAAACACCTTCGGATCGAAGGCGAGGATCAACTCGCCATGACAGGGCGCTGCGCCCACGCCTTCGTCGAAGGCCATGGATTCCGCGCTCGTCATGTCGCCGATGAGCGGACCCGCCATCAGCTCGATCATAGCGGAGAGGGCCGAGCCCTTATGACCGCCGAAGGTGAGCATCGCTCCTGCCATCGCCGCCGTCGGGTCGGTGGTGGGATTACCCTCGCTGTCGATGGCCCAGCCGGTGGGGATGGACTTACCCGCACGGCGGTGCAGCTCGATCTCGCCGCGCGCAATCGCGCTGGTGGCGAAGTCGAACACGAAGGGAGGACCATCGGGACGCGGCCATGCGAAGGCGATGGGATTCGTGCCGAAGACAGGTTTCGTACCACCGGCCGGCGCGACCCAGCTGTGGCTCGGCGTCATGGCAAGCGCCACGAGGCCCTCTGCTGCAATAGCCTCCACCTCTGGCCACAGCGCGGAGAAGTGATAGCAATTGTTGATCGCCATGGCCGCAAGACCGAGCTTGCGCGCCTTCTCGATTAGAAGCGGCCTGCCGCGCTCGAAGGCGAGCGGCGAGAAACCGTAATGGGCGTTCACGCGCACCACGGCAGCCGCATGATCCACCACGTCCGGCACCGCATTCGGGTTTACCTTGCCCTCCTTCACGGAGCGCACGCAGCCGAGCAGGCGATAGACGCCGTGGGAATGGCATTCGTCGCGCTGGCCCGCATAGACGACGGCGGCGATGGCCTTCGCATGGTCAGGCGACAAGCCGCCCGCTTCCAGAACATCGATGCTCAGACGCCGGACCTCGTCCAGCGAGAGGGAGACTTCTTCGCTCATGCTTTTGCGATCTCTTGGTCAGAACCGTTGCGCGGAGAACGGCGTGATGTCGATGGAAGAAGGCGCATCATCCATCAGTTCGGCGACGAGACGCGCCGTGATGGCCGCCTGCGTCAGACCGTAATGGCCATGACCGAAAGCATAGACGATGCGCTTGTCGCGGCCGGCGCGCCCGATGACAGGAAGCGAATCTGGGATCGAGGGACGGAAACCCATCCAGCGTTTCGCCGGTTGCGTCTCGTCGAGATGCGGCAGGAAGCACTTCAGGCGTGTGATCATGGCGGAGGTGCGCTCGTGATTGGGCGCGGCTTGCGTGCCTGCGAATTCCACCGCGCCGCCGACGCGGTCGCCCGTGTCGAGCGTCGAGACGACAAAACCTTCGCCCTCGAACGCGACCGGACGACCGAGACCGAACGCGCCGCTGGCATAGGTGGCGTTATATCCGCGCTCGGTGTCGAGCGGGATATTGTCGCCGAGCTTTCTGGCAAGCTCCCGCGACCAGATGCCTGCGGAGATCAGCACGCGATCCGCCGTCACATCCTGTGCACCCTCGGTGCGGAGGCGGACAGCATCACCTTCAGGCTCAACGGCGAGAGCTTTCGCCTGGACATGAACCGCGCCGCGCGCCAACGCGAGCCGCAGCAGGTCGGCGGCGAGCAAGGCGGGATCGGAGACATGGCAGGCATCCGTGTAGAGAACCGCCGCTTCCACATTGTGAAGCGCGGGCTCCATCGCTGTGAGGTCCTGCATGGAAAGGACCTCGAACGGAATGCCGAACGCCTTCTGCTTGGCGAGCACATCCTTGGCGCCGACAAAGTGATTGCCGTCGCGCCAAACCGAGAGAATGCCTTTCTCGCGTAAGGAATCGAGCTGGAGCGAGGAGAGGAGCGTCTTCCATGCGGGAAGCGCCTCGGCATTGATGGAGCGGATTGCCGCGATGCTGGACTTGATGCGCGAAGGCGAGGACGCCAGCACGAAACGCAGGAGCCAAGGCGCGAGCGCGGGCAGATAGCCTGGGCGAATGGTCAGTGGCCCGAGCGGGTCCATCATCCAGCGCGGCATGTTGCGCCATGCCTTGGGCGAGGCAAGCGGCATGATGTCCGTATGCGCGATCCAGCCCGCGTTGCCATCGGTGGGTCGCTGCCCGTTATTGCCGGGTTCCACGAGAGTGACCTGATGGCCCCGGTCGAGAAGGGCATGGGCGGCGGTGAGGCCGACAATGCCTGCGCCGACAATCGCGATCCGCATCGTGAAACCTTTTTAAGCCTAGAGCGCCTGATCCACGACCTGGAAGCCCATGGCGAAGGGGTCGCGGTCGTCGATGAAGATCGTATTGAAGCCCGTCACCCGCGCCCAGCCTTCGATGGAGGGGATGATCGCATCGCGGTCGCCCACCTTGGCACGCCCTTCGATGCGGCCCGTGAAGGTAGAGCCGATGATGCTCTCATGCACGAAGGCATCGCCCTCCTTCAACGCGCCGCGCGCGGCAAGATGCGCCATGCGCGCGGAGGTTCCCGTGCCGCAGGGCGAGCGGTCGATGGCCTTGTCGCCGTAGAACACCGCATTGCGCGCGGTGCCTTCCGGCGTCTGCGCCTTGCCGGTCCAGAGCACGTGCGTGAGGCGATTGATGCTCGGATTCTCAGGGTGAGCGATCTGGTAGCGCGCATTGAACGCCTCGCGCAGCTTCGGGCTCCAGCGCAGCACGTCGGACGGGTTGATGTCCGCAAGATCCGAGTAGAGTTTCTGCGGCTCAACGATGGCGTAGAAATTGCCGCCATAGGCCACATCGACCATGAGCGTTCCAAGCCCCTCCACCTCGACCTCGTAGCCGGTGCCATAGAGGAACGATGGAATGTTGGTGATGCGCACGCGCTCGATGAAGGGACCGTTCTGCTCGTAGCGCGCTTCGACAACGCCTGCGGGCGTATCGAGGCGCAGCAGGCCCGGCGTCTTTGGATGAATGAGACCGTTTTCGAGCGCGATGGTCACCGTGCCGATGGTGCCGTGGCCGCACATGGGAAGGCAGCCCGATGTCTCGATGAAGAGAATGCCCACGTCGCAATCGGGGCGCGTCGGCGGATAGAGGATCGAGCCCGACATCATGTCGTGGCCGCGCGGCTCGAACATGAGGCCCGTGCGGATCCAGTCGTATTCCGCCAGGAAGTGCTGGCGGCGCTCGAACATCGTCTCCCCTTTGAGTTGGGGAATGCTGCCGCCGCCGACCACGCGGACCGGATTGCCGCAGGTGTGACCGTCGATGCAGAAAAAGGTGTGGCGCGCCATGGCTTCGCTCTTCAAAACGAAATGTCGTGAATCGAAAGAGGCGGAGAAGCGATCACCCCTCCGCCATCGTCATTAAGCTGCATTAAGCGGCAGGCTTCAATCCCACATCGGGAAGCTTGGGCCGGTTCTTCAACGCCTTGGCCATGACTTCCTCCACATGCGCGCGGTCCTTACCTTCGAGCGCGAGGCGCGGCGGACGGGTGAGCGCGGAGCCGCGGCCCATGATTTCCTCGCAGAGCTTGATGCATTGCACGAGGTCCGGGCGCGCATCGAGATGGAGGAGCGGCATGAACCAATCATAGAGCGCCTGCGCCTCCTGATAGCGGCCCGCCTTCGCCAGGCGGAACAGGGTCTCGCCCTCCTGCGGGAAGGCGTTCGACATGCCGGAGATCCAGCCCGCAGCACCCAGCATCACGCTCTCGACCACCACGTCGTCGAGGCCGGCGAAGAGCACGAAACGGTCGCCCACCATGTTGCGGGTGTCGGTGAAGCGGCGGGTATCGCCGGAGGAATCCTTGAAGCAGACGATGGTCTCGCAATCGGCGAGCGAGGCGAGAATGTCCGGCGTCACGTCGTTCTTGTAGATCGGCGGGTTGTTGTAGACCATGACCGGCAGGTCGGTGGCCTTGGCGACGCCGCGGAAATGCGCCGCCGTCTCGTGCGGCTTCGAGGAATAGACGAGAGCGGGCATCACCATCACGCCGTCGAGGCCGACGCGGGCGGCTTCCTTGGCCACTTCCGAGGCGAACTGGGTGGTGAATTCGGCGATCCCGGCGATCACCGGCACACGGCCCTTGGACACCGCCTTCGCGGTCTCCATCACGGCCACCTTCTCCGAGCGGGAGAGCGAGGTGTTCTCGCCTACCGTGCCGCAGACGATGAGGCCGGAGACGCCGTCCCGGATCAGCCCGTCCAGCACCTTGGCGGTAGCATCGAGATCAAGCTCGTAATTCGGCTTGAACTGGGTGGTCACTGCGGGAAAGACGCCTTCCCAGCCGATTTTCTTCGCCATTGGATCCTTAGCTCCCGGAATCGCTGTTGAATGCCGTTATTGTAGATTGTATAAAATCTGCAGAGTCAAGCCATTCTCTCCCGGCCCTGCTATAGGGTTATAAAGTCCCGCTTCGTTTTTAGATCATCGTGAACGCCATGCCGCCCGCCAGCCCCGCCCGCAAATCCCTCCAGCATCGGACGATCTCCTCGGCCGTGGCGGAGGAGTTGCGCCGCCGGATCGTGGACGGGGAATTCAAGTCGGGCTTCCAGCTGCGCCAGGATGCGCTGGCTGCCGAGTTCGGCGTGAGCCGCATCCCCGTGCGCGAGGCGCTGATGCAGCTCGAAGCGGAGGGGCTGGTGAAGATCCACCCCCATCGGGGCGCCATCGTCTCGGAGCTGTCGACGGACGAGATCGGCGAGCTGTTCGAGCTGCGCGCGCTCCTTGAGCCGCGCCTCTTGAAAGCCTCGGCCCCTCGCCTCACGCAGGCCGATTACGAGCGGCTGAACGGGATCCTGCAGGAATATGCGTCGGAACTGCAGGCCATGCATATCGGCCGCTGGGGCGAGCTGAACAACGAATTCCACATGGTGCTCTATCAGCACGCCAAGCAGCCGCGATCCCTCGCCATCGTCGCGAACCTTTTGCAGGAAAGCGACCGCCATACGCGACTCCAGCTCTCCCTGACCCAAGGCATGGAGCGCGCGGCGGCAGAGCATGCGGAGCTTCTCAAGCTGTGTTCAGAAGGAAAGATCGCGGCAGCCTGCACGCTTCTGAAGGCGCATATTGAGGGCGCAGGCGAGTCCTTGCGCCGTTATCTCGAAGAGCATCAGAAAACGAACGCGAAAGCAGGATGATTGATCGCAGGCGTTTCTTGAAGCTCGCTCCGGCGATTGTCGGCGCGCTGCTGATTACCGGCACAGCCGGTTTCGCGATGGCGCCTTTGACGCCTGAAGAAGCCGCCGCTGTCAGGCGCGCAGGACGCAACGCTCCCTTGCACATTCAGGCAGAGATCGTCTCAGCGCGGCGCACAAGCGGAACGGGCCATTCGGGCTGCGCCAAATTGAGAGTTATCGTCCGCAGCATCTTCAAAGGTAAAGAGCGCGTGAAGACGGGCTCTCCTCTTAGCTTTGATCTCTCTTGCGTCTTCCCGATCGAGCTTTCCTATCCGGACCTCGCCTCGCGCTTCGCGCGTGGACGCATGATCGAGACCATCCTGATGCCCGATCCGGCCGATGCGCGAAATCTCGTATCCGTACCGACATTCTTCATGTCGGTTCCAAGCGTCAGTCCGGAGCCGAAATTGCGGCTGGACAATTAACCGCGATACGCACGCTCCAGCGCAGCCAGATCGAGCTTCACCATCGTCATCATCGCTTCCATCACGCGGCGCACTTTCGCGGGATCCTTGTCCTTGATCATGCGGGTCATCGCTTCCGGCACGATCTGCCAGGAGATGCCATAGCGGTCCGTGATCCAGCCGCAGGCCATGGGCGTTCCGCCATCCAGCAACGTGTTCCACAACCGGTCGACTTCCGCCTGATCGACACAATTCACGAAGAACGAAATCGCGGGAGTGAACTGGAAGTTCGGCCCGCCGTTCAGCGCCAGATAGGGTGAGCCCGCCAGCGTTAACTCCACCAGCATCACGTCGCCCAGCTTTCCGCCGGGCGTCTCGACCGTGTAGGGCAGCACGGCATCGATGCGGGAATCCGGCAGCAGCGAGACATAATATCTCGCCGCTTCTTCCGCCTTGCCGTCGAACCACAGGCAGGGTGCGATTGTCGACATGAGGTTTCTCCTCGATGAAGCGATCAAAGTCCTGGGATCAGCAGGCGGCGCAGATGAGGATTGCGCAGCCACAGGCTGCCCCAGGCCGCAAGACCGACATAGACGCCGAACAAGGTATGGGTGAACAGAGGGCTTCCAATCCGCGCATGGGTGGCAACCGCGCCGCCGAGATAGGCGGTGAGCAGCAGGGCGCCGAGAACGGAAGTGCGCGGATAAGCATAGAGAAGCGTGCAGGCGAGAAGGATCACGCCCAACAGCCGCAACGTGACATCATCCGTCGGCCAACCGAGCTGTGCGGTCGTCTCGGCCACGACCTGAAGCGGCACCAGCTTGATCACACTGTCCATGACGAGGAACAGGATGACGAGCCCACCGAGGATCCTGCCGGCCCAGAGGCTGGCGGGATTAATGGCGGAAGAAGTCACTGCATTCGGCGCGGCGATATCAATGGCACGGCTCATTTCTGCTTTTCCTCTTCATCCGTATCGAGAAGAATCTCGAATCCGCCCCAGAACATGCGCTTGCCATCGAAGGGCATGTCGCTCATGGCAAGGCGCGGATCCGCCATCACCTTCTTGTTGCCCGCGTCGCGCGCTTCCTTCGAGGGCCAGATGATCCATGAGAACACGACATTCTCCGACGCTTCAGCCTTCACCGCCTTCCGGAAGTCGGTGTGCTCGCCATTCGGGATGTCATTGCCCCAGCATTCGACGACGCGCAGCGCACCATGTTCCTTGAAGACCGGCGCGGCCTTTGCCGCGAGCTCGCGGTAAGCCTCGCGATTGCCGGCGGGAACGGGAATGACGAATCCTTCGACATAGCTCATGGCTATCTCCTTGCTGATCGTGTTTCAGGCTGATTGCGGCGCGAGAAGTTCGGCGAAATCGGCCATCTCGTAGAGCGGACGGATCTCGATCTCGCTTGGGCCCGGCATCGGGTTGGGGCAGCGCTTCACCCATTCGACAGCTTCTGCCAGATCCTTGACCTCCCAGAGCCAGAAACCGGCGACCAGTTCGTTGGTCGCGGAGAACGGCCCGTCGATCACGGTGCGGCTTGCGCCATCGAAGGCCACGCGCTTGCCTTGCGACGACGGCTTCAAACCATCGCCCGCCTGCATGATGCCGGCCTTCACCAGCTCCTCGTTGAACTTGCCCATGGCCTCGAACAGCTCAGCCGAGGGCATGAGGCCCGCTTCGCTGTCCTTCGTCGCCTTCACGAGAACCATCACGCGCATCGTCGTTCTCCCATCAGGCGTTGGCAGTGTCGCACATCGCGGCCTTCGCGGCTTCGAGATCCATCCACATGATCTCCCAGATATGCCCGTCCGGGTCCTCGAAGCTGCGGCCATACATGAAGCCGTAATCCTGCTTCGGACCGGGATCGGCGCGCCCACCGGCGCTCGCCGCCTTCGCCACCGTGCCGTCCACCTCGTCGCGGCTGTCGGCGGAAAGGCAGATCAGCACCTCGGTGGTCTCGCGGGCATCGGCGATCTTCTTCGGCGTGAACCCGCGGAACTTGTCGTGAGTGAGCAGCATCGCATGGATGGTCTCGGAGAAGACCATGCAGGTGGCGGTGTGATCGCTGAATTGCGGGTTCTTGACGGCGCCGATGGCCTCGTAGAACGCATTGGCGCGGTCGAGATCGGCGACCGGCAGATTGATGAAAACGAGTTTTTGCATGGCTTCCTCCCTGTTCAGTTTTGACATTGATTCCAGATAAAGTTATAAATAGCAACTATGAAGTTAGAAAAAATAACTCAACATAAGGAAGCCCGGTCTCGGCGGCATTACGACGATGCCTGCGCCGCCGCCCATGCGCTCGACCTCGTCGGGGAACGCTGGGCGCTCCTGGTCATGCGGGAGCTTATGCTGGGCCCCAAGCGCTTCAGCGACCTACGCGAGAGCCTGCCCGGCATCAGCGCGAATGTCCTGACACAACGTCTCGAGGGGCTGGAATCCGCTGGCGTTCTCACCCGCCGCAAGCTGCCGCCGCCCGTCTCCGCCCAGGTCTACGAACTGACGGAATGGGGCTACGAGAGCGAGCCGATCTTCCAGGCTCTGGGCCGCTGGGCCGCCCGCTCGCCCCATCACGACCCGACCCTGCCCTTCAGCGCCGCCTCCTTCATCCTGTCCCTGCGCACGATGTTGGATACTGAGCGCGCGAAAGGTCTCGATGCGCGGATCGGCTTCCGCCTGAACGAGGAAAGCTTCATCGGCCATCTCCATGACGGCCGGATCGAGATCGTGCGCGGAAGCGTCGAGGGCGCGGACCTGATTCTGTCCGGAGCACCGCCGATGCTCGCAGGCGCGATCTATGGCGGCCAGCCCCTGGAAGCGCTGGAGAGCGCGGGCGTCATCGCGATCGAGGGTGACAGAGCTTTAGCGCAACGCTTCATCGGCCTGTTCCCGCTGCCGCCGAAAGTGTCGCGATAAGGTTTAAGGACCACCGGCAAGCGAGCCGACGATAGCCATCGCAAGTTCGTCGAGATTCACGCGGCCCTCGATGGTCATCATCTCGGATGCCTTCGCATCGACGCGCAGACCCTGCTGTCCCGCTTCCGCTTGGCGACGAAGCTCGGCAATGATGGCGTCGCGGACCTTGTCTTCGAGATTCATGATTGTCTCCATCCTCACGATCTTTCGATGCCTGCCGAACGTTCGATGAAGAGGGAGCGTTCCGCGATCAGGACAAAGGCTGCCGCTGCTTGAGCGCGCGGAACTCGTCCGCATCCATGATGCCGCGCTGGTTGTTGCAGGCTTGGCAGGCAAGAACGAGATTCGCAGGCGTAAGCGGGCCACCTTGAGAGCGCGGCAGCACATGGTCGAGCGTCGCGAGAGCAGGCGAGCGGCTCAGGCCCTTCGCGAGCCGGTGCGTTTCCACGCCGCAATAGACGCAGCGCCCGCCGTCGCGGGCAAAGATGCTCTCGAAGAGCTTGATGCGTTGAGCTGCTTTCATGAACGGAACCACAGGCACATGGAGATGTTGCTCATGGCACAAGCAGGAGCTGAAAGCCATGGTCGATACCCGGCGCAGGAACCGCAACCTCTCCCGAGATGATAACGGCAACAGCAACGCTCCGAGCGGTGCCGTGGGCTTTCGCGGCGGCTACGGCAGAGACGCAGATGAATTCCACGGCGGCGTGATTGAGGATGGTCACGGCGGCCCGCCAGACGACGAAGGATTTGCGCCGGGTTATGCCTATCGCCGCTCGGGGCTTGGAGCCTTGGGTGATCGCGACCCAAACGATCCCGATCTCAGCGATACACGCGACCGATCGGGGCCTCATCGCGGCCGTGGTCCGAAGGGCTACAAACGCTCCGACGAACGCATCCATGAGGATGTCTGCGAACGCCTGACGGAAGACCGCTTCATCGATGCCTCCAACGTGGAGGTCGCGGTGAAGGACGGCGAGGTCACGCTATCCGGCACGGTCGCGAGCCGCGGCCTCAAGCATCGTGCCGAGGATCTGGCGGAACTCGCTTCCGGCGTACGGCACGTGCAGAACAACCTGCGTGTCGAAAGCGCCGTATAGCCATGCACTGACAGGCAGAGGCCTCCGACTAAGGGCCTCTTGCCTTATCACCCCAAACGTCCGATGACCCTGGAGCTGGCATTTTCTCGCCCCTCTCCTGGTGATCGTCTCATGTTCGGTATTCCCCTCTTCGATCTGGCCTGGCTCATTGTCGCTCTTCTGGCAGCCGGGGCTATCACGGGCCTTCTCGCGGGCGTTTTCGGTGTCGGCGGCGGCGCGGTGGCCGTGCCGATCCTCTACGAGCTCTTCCGCTTCCTCGAAGTGCCGGACGAGGTGCGCATGCCGCTTTGCGTGGGCACATCACTCGCCATCATCGTGCCGACCTCGATCCGCTCCTTCAACGCGCACCGGGCCAAGGGCGCGGTGGACATGTCGATCCTGAAGGTCTGGGCCGTGCCGGTCGTGGTCGGCGTCATCATGGGCAGCGTCATCGCGCGTTTCGCGCCGGCAGATCTGTTCAAGGGCGTGTTCGTGGTGGTGGCCGGCATCTCGGCGATCCGTCTGCTCTTCGGCAAGGATACCTGGCGCTTCGGCCTCGACATGCCCGCCAAGCCCATCATGGTGGCCTATGGCTGGCTCATCGGTGTGCTCTCGGCGCTCATGGGCATCGGCGGCGGCCAGCTCTCCAACTTGTTCATGACCTTCTACAACCGCCCGATCCATCAAGCGGTGGCGACCTCTTCAGGCCTCGGCATCCTGATCTCGATCCCCGGCCTCTTCGGCTACATTTATGCGGGCTGGCCGCACATGGCGGATTATCCGAATGTCACGGCATTCCAGCCGCCGCTGGCGCTGGGTTATGTCTCACTGCTCGGTCTTCTGCTGTTCATTCCCACCAGCACCTGGATGGCGCCCGTCGGCGCGCGCCTCGCGCATCGTCTCTCGAAGCGCCGGCTGGAAGTGGCTTTCGGTATCTTCCTGCTGCTCGTCTGCGCGCGCTTCGCCGCGAGTCTGCTGGTTTAAGGAACTTCGGGCGGGGGCATCGGATGCGCGACCGGCTTGTCGGGCTCCGGCGGCTGCTCGGGCATCGATGACGGCACGCCGGGCGGCACCGGAGGCACCGGCGTCTCGGGTGGAATCGGCATGGTGGGCACCGGCTCCGTGGGAGGCGGCTTAGGGTAGAACTCGTCAGGTTGCGGACGGCCGCTGGCGATCAAAGTCAAGGAAACCGCTCCTCATCATTTCATGGTTAATCGCCCGAGCCGATGAAAAGTTCTTCCTGCGATCTCACGTTCACTCCTCCTTGACCTCAATCGGAGTGTTCCTGTTCTGTGACTTGACCTCTCCTGCATTTACCGTCACGAGAGATTGTCTAATCCTCGCACAAGGTGACAAACGATGCGCTTTCCGAAATCTCTCGCTCTTGCCACATTGTTGCTTGCAGGCTCGGCGTCGGTCTCGGCTATGGCGGCGGATCCCACCTTCACGCAGGTGCCTGCCCTCCCCTCCGGCTGGATCGTGACGCTCAAGGCGAATGTGGGCGTGCGGCCGACCTATCCCGGCGCCGACGACATGGGCTTCATCGGCTATCCGTCCTTGAGCTTCCGCCGCGTCGGCACGGTCGAGCGCTTCAGCGCTCCTGATGACGGCCTGAGCTTCTCCTTCCTCGACGATTCCGCGTTTCGCATCGGCGTCGTCGGCCGCTTCCAGGGCGGACGCTATTATGAAGACAACGAAGAATTGATCGGTCTCAGAAAGATCGACTGGGCGCTGGAGCCGGGTGTCTTCGTGGAATACTGGCCCGTGGAATTCCTGCGCGCTCGCGCCGAACTTCGTCACGGCGTCAACGGGCACCATGGCTTCGTGGCCGATCTCGGCCTCGATGTGGTGCAGAGCTTCGGCGCACTCACCGTCTCCGCCGGCCCACGCCTGTCGCTGGGCGACGACGACTTCACCGAAACCTATTTCGGTGTGACGCCGCTCGAGGCTGCGCTGAACGGACAGGTCGAGGCCTACAGCCCATCGGGTGGCATCACTTCCGTCGGGGCGCTTGCGAGCGCCTCCTACAAGTGGTCGGAGCAATGGTCGTCGACCGCCTTCGTGTCCTACAAGCACCTGGTGGGCGATGCGGCCGACAGCCCGATCGTGCGGGAATTCGGCTCCGAACATCAATTCGGCCTCGGATTGACCGTGTCTTATTCCTTCGGCATCAACTGATCAGTCACTTCATGAAAACAAAAGCGCCTGGAGTCTCGCGAGACTCCAGGCGCTTTTTTATTCAGGCTGCGAGGCTTGCGCTCGTCAGCGGCTCGCCGCGATAGATGCAGCCCTCGGACGATCCCGTCAGGCCGCGCTTAAGCTCCACTTCCTCGAGATTGGGGAAGCGCTCCTTCACCTTCTTCCAGATGTAGATCGTGATGTTTTCGAGCGAGGCGAGGCCGATCTCGTTCTGCTTGAGATCGAGATTGGTGTGGTCGAGCCCGGAGCCGTGGTGATCGCCCTTCAGCTCCCTGATGTAGTTTTCGACATCGTAGAGATTCACCGGCCAGTTATAGACCTCGTCCACGGGCCCGCCGAAGGTAAGGCGTGCGATGAAGGTGTGCCCATGCAGCCCCGAATAGGGATGCACGGAATGCGCCGCTTCGAACGTGAACTCGCAATAGGTCTTCATCGCTTTGTCTCCGGGATATGGTCTTGAGAGGAGTCGAGCACGTCAGGCCACTTCAGCCGTGCGCTTGAACGAATTGAGCGTGTAAGTCAGCTCGGAAGCCGGCTTCGGCTGCCCGAAATAGAAGCCCTGCACTTCGGTGCATCCGGCGGCCGTTACCTGGAGGAGTTGGTCCTCCGTCTCGACGCCCTCGGCGACGGTGGACATGCCGAGGCTTGTGCCGAGGCCCGCGATGGAACGCACGATCGCCAGACAATCCGCGCGGGATGACATCTCGCGCACGAAGCTCTTGTCGATCTTGATCTTGTCGAAGGGAAAGCTGCGCAGATAGCTGAGCGACGAATAGCCGGTGCCGAAATCGTCCATGGCGATACGCACGCCCATGCGGCGCAGCTGGTGCAGCGTCGCCACCGTCAGCTCGTTGTCCTGCAGCAGCACGGTCTCGGTGACTTCAAGCTCCAGGCGATCTGGCGCAAGGCCCGAGCGCGCCAGCGCGCGGCTCACGCTCTGCACGAGGTTCCTGTTGCGGAACTGCACGGGCGAAAGATTGACGGCAACCTTGATGTGCTTCGGCCAAGCGGTTGCAGCCATGCAGGCCTGTTCGAGAACCCATTCGCCCATGGCCGCAATGTGCCCGATATCTTCCGCGATGGGGATGAAGTCGCCGGGCGAGATAAGGCCGCGCTCGGGATGTTGCCAGCGCAGCAGGGCCTCGAAACCGTTGATCTCGTTGGCGCGCACATTCACCTGCGGCTGGAAGAACAGTTCGAACTCGCGGTTCGCCAAGGCCTTGCGCAGATCCGTCTCGACGGAACGGCGTGCTTGCAGCTCCGCATCCATTTCCGGCTCGAAGAAGCGGAAGGTGGCGCGTCCATCCGCCTTGGCGCGGTAGAGCGCCAGATCCGCCTGCTTGAGCAGCTGGTCGGGAGACAGATTGCCCTCGGACGCAACCGCGATGCCGATGCTGGTGCCGATGACGATCTCCTGGCCGTCGAGATCGTAGGGCATGCTGATCGCCTCCACGATGCGGGTCGCGAGAGACGCGCAATCCTGTTGGTCGTCGATGGCAAGCTGCAGGATGGCGAATTCGTCACCGCCGAGGCGCGCCACCATATCCTGCTGTCGGAGGCAGCCGCGCAGACGATCCGCGACGAGTTTGAGGAGAGAATCGCCGGTCTCATGGCCGAGCGAGTCGTTCACGTCCTTGAAGCGGTCGAGATCGAGGCACAGCACCGCCATCTTCAACCGCTCGCGTGCGCTCTCTTCCAGCGCGTGCTCCATCTGCTGACGGAAGAGCACGCGGTTGGCAAGATCGGTGAGCGCATCGTGATGCGCCATGTAGGCGATGCGGGATTCCGCCTGCCGGCGCTCCGTGATGTCCTCGTAGGTCGCCACCCAGCCGCCGTCGAACATGGGCTGGTGGGAGATGGCGTAGGTCTGTCCGCCCGGCTGCTCGTGGATGAAGGCGAATTGCTGCTTCTTGCGCATGAGCTCCTGCTGCTCGGCCGCGATCTGCCGCAGCGGCTCGGCGCCCTTGCAGTTGTTCGCCTCCGCCTGCGCGACGAGACAGCTCAGCGTCACTCCGAACTGCACCGTCTTGTCGATGCCGAAAAGCTCCGCGAAGCGCGCGTTGTAGACGACGATGCTCTCGGAGCCGTCCACCATGCACAACCCGTGCGACATGTTGTTGAGCGCGGCGTCGAAGCGCTCGTTCTGTGTTCTGAGCTCATGCTCCTGCGATTGCAGGGACTCGTTGCGCAGCTGCAGCTCCTCATAGGCGCTGCTGAGTGCCTTGTTGGTCTTCTCGAGCTTTAAGGAGATGCTCTCGAAATTGTCGGCATAGAGTCGAAGCTCCGTATGCGCTTTTTCGAGCAGCCTGTTATGCCAGCCTAGAAGCGCGAGAAGCACGAGGCCGAACACGATGAGGCCCGCAGCCAAACTCGAGAACATCCAGTGCAGGCGAATGAGATCGTGCTGATCCTGCTCGGCCCGTTGCCCGCCATAGTGGTTCGCCGCCGATGCCAATCCCGCGAGCCTGGTCTCCAAGGGCTCCAGAGCTTTCAGCGCCTCCATCGCGGCGCCGGGCTTATCGAGACCGTCGATAAGAGGCTCGATCCTGGTCAGCACCGCATCGAGTTCCCGGGCGGTTTCCAGCCATTCCGGAGATGAGTAGAGAAATTCCCTGAAGTCGCCTGCGAAGATCAGGTTCTTGCGGCTCACGACGATGTCATAGCGCAGCCCCACCTCATCCTTGTCGACGGACGGATCCTGCGCCAGGAAAGCGCTCAGGCGCTGCTCGAGGCGCGTGAACTCGTGCACGGCCTGTGCGGCATGCCAGGGCGTGTTGTAGCGCGCCACGTGCCGGAGAATTTCCTGCCGCTCGACGATGAGAATCGAGATATAGGCGGCCGACACGATGAAGCCGGCGATGACGACGGCAAGCACCATTTTGAGCGTGCGCAGCGACAAGCAATTTCTCCGAGCGCTCGGGACCCGTTACTTCACGACGATCTTGGAGACCTGCCACACGGAGCGACCGTAATAGGTCTGGTGCTGCAGTTCGGGATCGGTGTCGAAGGGATAGATGATGAAGAGCGGCCCCTTGTCGCGAACGGACATGTAGTCGCCGTTCACTTTGACCGCGAGCAGCACCTTGTACTTCCTGATGTCCTCGACCGGGATGTCGCTGCTGTAATCGTTGAGCGCCACCACCGTGAGGGTCTGGCCGGAGGCACCGAGCCGCTCCAGGAGCTTGGCGAGGGGCACGCCCTCGAATTTCGTCGGGGCGGAATACCAGGGCGTGGAGGTCGTGTATGACTCCATACCCATGCCTTCAAGCATCTCCCGGTCCAGCTCTGCCGCATTCTCCTTGTTGGTGGTGGAGATCTTGCCGGACACGGTGAGGATCGGCCTGCCTTTCGGCGCCGGAAGCGGAGCTGCTTGTGCAAGGGTTGTGCTGCCTAAGGCCGCAAGCGCAATGAACGCGCTTACGAGAAAGGTCTTCGCTTCCGTAAAAAACATGATCTGCCCCATCGTAACAATCAGTAGTTACACACGTTTGCAGAGCCGGGTAAAACTTTATTTAAATAGAACCGGCACTAGAGAGCTAATTGTTACGATATAACTATGAATATTCCCTGCTACTATACTTAATAGAGCCCGATCATTCCAGGTCAATCGGCGGTCTTTTTGAGTCGAACGCAATAAAGCCGCCTCACCCTTGGGGCGGGACGGCTCACGTCATGATCCGATCAATGTTGAACGGCGCGAGGCCTTAAAGCGGCTTCAGGCCAGCCTCGATCTCGGCCCGGCGCGGCTCCAGGAAGGGCGGCAGCGCGAGGCTCTCGCCGAGCTTGTCCATGGGCTCGTCGGTGGCAAAGCCCGGCCCGTCGGTGGCGATCTCGAACAGGATGCCGTTGGGCTCGCGGAAATAGAGGCTCTGGAAGTAATAGCGATCCACCGGCCCGCTCGACGGCGCGCGCAGGGATTGCAGCCGCTCCCAGCATTCCTGATAGGTCTTCTCGTTCGGCGTGCGGAAGGCCACGTGATGCACGCCGCCTGCGCCCTGTTGCGCGAAAGGAAGGCCCGGCTCCACGGCCACATGCAGCTCCGCCGCAGGACCGCCCTCGCCCATGGCGAACACATGCACCGGCGTGTCGCCGATGCGGTATTCGCCCGCCTCGCGCATATCCATCGCCTCGGTCAGCACCCGCGCGGTGCGTTCCAGTTTCGGCACGCTGATGGTGATGGGGCCTAAGCCCCGGATCTGGTACTCCGCGGGCACGGGGCTGCGCTCCCACGGATGCGCCTCGCCCTTGCCGCCGTCATCCACGAGACTCAGGCGCTGGCCCTCGAAATCCTCGAAATCGAGCACGAGGCGGCCGTTGCGTTCCTTGATGTCCTGATGCGCGATGTTGAGGGCAGCAAAACGATCCTTCCACCAGCCCAGGGCAGCGCCGCCATTCACGCGCAAGGCGGTCTGCGAGATGCTGTGCGTGCCGCGGCGCTCGCGGCCCACGGGCCAGTCGAAGAAGGTGAGGTCGGAGCCGGGCGAGGCCTTCCCGTCCGCGTAGAACAGGTGATAGGCGCTCACATCGTCCTGGTTCACGGTTTTCTTCACAAGGCGCATGCCAAGCGCCTTCGTGTAGAAATCGTGGTTGCGGGGCGCGTCGGCGGTGACGGCGGTGAGATGATGAATTCCGGTCAGTTGCATGGCTGTCTCCATGAGGTTGACCGGAAGATAGGCTTGCGGCTGCGCAAGCGCGACCCCGCCAAGCGCCAAGGAAACTTTGCTTAGGCGCAAGATTGTAAGAACTGAAGGCAGAACTTGAAAGTCAAAGCAATGCGCGTTCTTCAGCAAAGCATGAAGGCCGCTACAGCATACTCCCTCTCCCTGATCTCGGGTGTTCCCGAGATCAGTTTTGCCTGCGCAAGTCGGGAACACCCGATTTGCGATGGAAGAGGGCTAGGGTGAGGGGTTACAGGTCTTTCCGGATAACGCGCATCCCTCACCCGCCGCGCTGAAGCGCGTCGACCTCTCCCGCACGGGAGAGGTGGGACTGCGCTTCACTCGGACAAGTCTCACATAAACCCAGCCTCTCCGCCCTAAAGAGGGAAAACCTGTGCGCGCCTCAAGCCGCAGAGCGCAGGTCGTCGGGCGTAACGTCCGGCGGGATCGGGCAGACATATTTGCGCCCGCCCGTGCGCTCCTTCAGCTCCGCCTTGGCGCGGGCGACGAGATCGGGGTTGCGCAGGCAATCGGCCGCCGTTGCCGCCATGGCTTTCGCGGCGAGCACCATGCCCTTGTGGGCGGCGGGCAGGTTGCCCTGCGCCACGAGCTGCCAGGTGTGGAACGGGGTGCCGATGGCAAAGCAGGCCGTGTGGCATTGCACGGTGGGCACGATCCAGCTCACATCGCCCACATCGGTGGAGCCCATCATCACGTCCTCCCGGGTCGGCAGGGCGAGCACGCCGTCGTGCAGCACTTCCGTTTTCAGCGCCATGTCATGATGCTTGATGCTCGCCACGATATCCTCGGACGTGATCGCATCCTTCTGGATTTTTCCGGCGAAAGCCCGGTCCTGCGCATCGAAGCCCGGACCGCCGAGACGCTTCATGTTCTCGAACATGGCTTCCTGCAGCGCCCTGTTGAGCAGCACGTTGGAGGTCGCGTCCGTGATCTGCACCTTGACAGACGTTTCCGTCATGAGGGCCGCGCCCTCCGCGATCTTCTTCACGCGCTCGAACAGACGCTCCGCATCCGGCAGATGGGGTGAGCGCACGAGATAGAGCGATTCCGCAAAGCCCTGCACCACGTTCGGCGCATTGCCGCCGCTATTGGTGATGGCGTAATGCACGCGCGCATCCGAGGGCATGTGCTCGCGCATGTAGTTCACGCCCACATTCATCAGCTCCACCGCGTCGAGCGCGCTGCGCCCGAGCTCCGGCGATGCCGCCGCGTGCGACGGGCGGCCCGTGAAGCGGAAATAAGCCTGGATGCAGGCGAGCGAGGATGAACTCTGCACCTCGTTCACCACTTCCGGATGCCAGCAGAAGGCGGCGTCGAGATCGTCGAACAACCCTTCGCGCGCCATGAAGGTCTTGCCCGATCCGCTCTCCTCCGCAGGGCACCCGTAATAGCGCACGGTGCCGGCAATGCCCTCAGATTCCAGCGCATCCTTCAACGCAACCGCTGCGAGCGCGGAGCCCGCGCCCAAAAGATTGTGCCCGCAGCCATGGCCCGGCGTGCCCTTCTGCGTCGGCTTGTGCTCGGTCACGCCCGAGACCTGCGCGAGATCCGGCAGCGCATCGAACTCGCCGAGAATGCCGACGATGGGACCGCCCTTGCCGTATTCCGCAACGAACGCGGTGGCCATGCCACCCGCATTCTTCGTGATGCGAAACCCCTCGCGCTCCAGCATCGCAATCTGCTCCGCCACCGACCGATGCTCCTCGAACGCCAATTCCGGCGTCGCCCAAATGCGGTCGCTCAAAGCGGTATAGTCTGACGCCTTCGCGTCGACGCGACGAGCGATTTCATCGAGGCTGAGGGGATCGTTTTGCATGGGCTATTTTCTCTTTAACTTAGGGCGTTTCAAAGTCTCGCTATGAAACAAGCGATGTAAATGACGAAAGATAATCAGATTGCGATTATCCATTTTGCGGCATCATACACTGCCGCCCCCAATAAAGCCGCCACTATAAAAGTGAAAAACCCTCGGTGCTTTGATGAAGCGTCATCATTTCCTTTGAGAGTGTTGATAGGAAATGCCCACTTAAAATATGAAAACAAAAACCTGTAACCAGAGGCGATTAGCAAAAATGCATATACATATAAAGGGACCCTCCACTCAATTGGATAGGTCTTTATCCACGCACTATTCGATAGTTTTGATGTCAGATAAAACGCGTATGGAACTGCTGCAAAATACAAAAACGCGTCGTAAATGAATGCCTGATGAAAGGCGCTAGATAACTTTCTTTTAGCGCTAAGGGAGCTAATAACTTCTGATAAAATTGTATTTTTGAACATAGAGTTGAAGCTCGAAACCGAAACATTACTGTTGTTCGGCGTTGGAGCAGAGAGCAAGTTCGACCAGTCAAGCAAGGGGGGTTTTGAAAAGTCAATCAGAATATCAAATTTATCTGGTACATCCGTGCCCACTAAGGCCTTATATGCTGTGTTGTTCGTGTAAAAAACAGTCTTAACTACTCTCGGCATATTAAGTGCGTCGAAGATGGAAATATCGTCACCGAAATGATTTGCGCCGTCATCAGATATCACACTGACTGTAACTCGAAATGCCTCTCTTCTGAATCTTTGCTTTCGAACTTCCCATTCTTCCTGCGTTTCATCATCAGGCTTTGAGAGACCTTTGACGATAGAATCTGCATGTTCCGCGAGTACGCGTGACAAATTCCGATAAAGTCTACGAAGGGTATCGACATCGAAATCATACCCACGCAAAGACTGCTGAATGGAAAAACCCGTTACATTAGTGAATACGGGAGAATTCTCTTCTGACATAAATCCCTCGCAACGCTAATCAAAAGACTAGCAGCACCTTTGTATCAAGATAGATGAAGCAAGGTAGCTATCCACAAGACTAGAACAGTCTTATTGGCGGGCGCACTAAGCATGTGCCCTGTGTATTCTTGATGAAAGTTTATCTAAGGCCTTTGCGCCCTCAATGACATCGCGACCTACCCCGCCGCAAACAAATCCCCGCTAGCCGCTGAAGCCACCGGCTCCTCGAACGCGTTCGGATCGCCGGGGCCTGTCTCCCAACCCAAATCCGGCAGCGCGATGATGCGCAGGCCGCGCGGGTCGTTGCGGGTGACGACGATGTTGCGGGTTTCCATATAGGCGATGAGGCGGCGCGCGCGGCCCGGCGAACGGCTGCCGCAGGCGCGGGCGATTTCGCCGTCGGGTGGGCAGGCGGAATTCTCCATCGCCGCGCGGGCGAGGAGCAGGTAGACGCCCTGGATGTCCTCTTCGAGATCGTTTGCGAAGGCCACCGCGCGATCCCATTCGGTGCCCTCGGCGGTGGCAGTGTCGACGCCTGCGCGCGCAACAGCAAGACGGCGGCGGAAGGCGTTGAGGTTCAACGGCTCGCCCGACACGCGGCGGATGCGGCAGCGCACGAGAAAATCCTGATACAGAACGGCGACCGAGCGGAAGGCGGCTTCGGGATCGTCGAGAATTTCGCGCAAGATCGCATCGAGCGCGGCCTCGCGCTCGGCCTTGGTTTCTTCCGTCGCCTCGACCGGCGCTTCAGGCGTTGCGGCAGCGCGGGTGCGCGCGAGTTGCGCCAGAAGATCGTTGGTGGAGGGCGCGGGCGGCGGAGGCGGCGCGCGGCGCTGCACGACGGGACGGGCGGCAATCTCTTCCTCGCTCGCGGTGAAGATGAGATCGCGCGCGTCTTCCCTCTGCTGCTCAGGGAGCGGCATGAGCTTGAAGGTGCCGGAGCGCGTGGAGGTTTCCACCTCGCCGATGCGGATGGGAAGCGGACGGCGCGAGAGCGCGGGGCCGAGCGCCACGAAGTGTCCGCGTTCGAGATCGCGGAACATCTCGGCCTGGCGGCGCTCCATGCCGAGCAGGTCGGCGGCGCGGGCCATGTCGATGTCGAGGAAGGTGCGGCCCATGAGGAAGTTCGAGGCTTCCGCCGCCACGTTCTTCGCGAGCTTCGCGAGACGCTGGGTCGCGATGATGCCCGCGAGTCCGCGCTTGCGTCCACGGCACATGAGGTTCGTCATCGCGCCGAGCGAGACTTTACGCGCCTCGTCGGAGACTTCGCCTGCGGCGGCGGGCGCGAAGAGCTGCGCCTCGTCCACCACCACGAGCATGGGATACCAGAAATCGCGATCCGCATCGAAGAGGCCGCCGAGGAAGGCGGCGGCGCAGCGCATCTGCTGCTCCGCGTCGAGGCCCTCCAGCGAGAGCACCACCGACACGCGGTGCTGGCGCACGCGGGCGGCGATGCGCTGAATGTCGCCCTCGGAGCGGGAGGCATCCACCACCACATGGCCGAACTTGTCGGCCAGCGTGACGAAATCGCCCTCGGGATCGATGACGGCCTGCTGCACGAGATTGGCGCTCTGCTCGAGAAGGCGGCGCAGGAGGTGCGACTTGCCGGAGCCGGAATTGCCCTGGACGAGCAGACGCGTCGCCAGAAGCTCCTCCAGATTGAGCTCGGCCCTCTGGCCTCCGCCGGGTGCGGAGGACGTCACTCCCATGTCGATGCCGACCTTCATCAGCCTCCCTCTTGCAGGCTCTTAAAAACTGCCCGGTTCCTAACACGGCAAAGCTCGCGAAAGTGCCGGAAAAGGTGCAATCCTCCACAGCTTGGCTCAGCTATCCCCAGGCATGAGGCCGCAGGTTCGATGGAAACAACCCTAATTCCCAGCCATTGACAGGCAAGGCCGCGATCTTTCTCGGAAGCCCGAGGAGGGAACGATGCTCGCAAATCCCTTGGTTTCTGGCGCTTTTCCTTCTGCCCTGCCCGATTCTGGCCGGGACTCGGACCCGCCGCCCCTCAGGGCGATGGGCGAGCGCTCCCCTTTCGGCGAAGAAGCGGAAACACGCCCGACGCCAGCGGCGACGGACCGCGCCGAAACCGTCTTCGAGACGACGGGAATCGTCCTGATTCTGCTGATCGCCCTTGCCGCCGCCTGGATTCTCATCCGGCAGCGGCTTTGAGGATCGTCAATCGGCAATCGCCGCTTCCGCCGCCTTCACGGCGCTGCCGCGCAGGGGCAGCTCCTTCATGGCGACGAGGAAGGCGAGTGCAAGGCCGAAGCCCACCATGGCGGCCACGAACACATAGGCGAAGATGTCGGCGAGATCGACGCCGCTCTGCGCCGCCGTGTGCGCCAGCGTCTCGAAACTTCCAGCGCTCGAAAGTCCCGAGCCGCTGAGCACGATGGCGCCGAAGATGGCGACGATGAGCGCGCCGCCGAGCGAGCGGAAGAAATTCGCCGTGCCCGTAGCAGTCCCGAGTTCATGCGGCTTCACCGCGTTCTGGATCGCCACCGTCGAGACGGGGAGAAGGGTGCCGAGGCCGATGCTGATGACGGCGAGCAGAACCTCGACCAGCGTGATCGAGAGAGTATGCGCGAAGGCTGCGAGAACGCCTGTGGCCACCATCGCGACGAGAAGGCCGCCCATGGGCAGGCGCTTGTAATGCTTCGCCTTGGTCATGCTGCGCCCGGAGATGGTGGCGCCGCAGACGGTGCCCGCCATGAGCGGAATGAGCGCGAGGCCCGACAAAGATGCCGAGAGGCCGCGAACAGCCTCGAAATAGACCGGCAGGTAGATGGTGAGGCCGATATAGGTGCCCATGCCGAAACAGGCGGAGAGCACGCCCATGCGCACCACCGGATTGTGCAGCACGCCCGGCGGAATCAGCGGTTCCGGCGCGAGCTTCATGCGCAGCGCGAAGAGCACCCACAGCACAAGCGAGAATGCCACGATGCCGATGATGGGGGCGGAGAACCACGGATAGCGCAGGCCGCCCCAGCTCAAGGCGAGCAGCAGCGACACGGTTGCCGCGACCATCAGCAAAGCGCCGAGTAGATCGAGCCTGTGCGGCCTGTGGTGACGCGGCAGCTTCTTCAAGGTGTGGAACGTGATGGCGAGCGCGATGAGGCCGAGCGGCAGGTTGATCCAGAAGATCACAGACCAGTGCAGATGCTCCGCGAAGAAACCGCCGAGCACCGGGCCGAGAAGGCTCGCCGACATGAAGACGCTGGCGAAATAGACCTGGTATTTTCCGCGCTCCTTCGGCGGCACGAGATCGGCCACGATGGTCTGCGCAAGCGCGACCAGGCCGCCGCCGCCGATGCCCTGCAACCCGCGCGCCAGAACGAGCACGAGCATGTTCGGCGCCATCGCGCAGGCAATGGAGCCCACGATGAACACCACGATGCCGATGAGCATGGTGACGCGCCGGCCATGGCTGTCGCTGAACTTGCCGTAGAGCGGCGTCACCGCCGTCGAGGTGAGCAGATACACCGTCACCACCCAGGGCAGATGCTCCAGATCGCCGAGCTCGCGCCCGATGGTGGGCAGCGCGGTGGCGATGATGGTCTGGTCGAGGGCCGCCAGCAGCATGGCCAGCATGATGCCGATGATGATGATGCGGATCTCGGCATGGCTGAGGGCCGGGGCGGTGGCGTGATGGGCTGGCTGATCCATAGGGGTCCTTCGAGAATCCGGAAGCCGCATCTAGAGGAACCGGATTCGTTTTGCCTCATTCTTCGGCGCAGAGCAGATATGCATTCTGGCTGGTGACAAAGCTAAACACGAGATGATCCACAGGTTCCGTCCCGGCAAAGCCTGGCCCGTTGCAGCCTCCTGATGCAAAGAATTACTGTTCCTGTATTGTTCGCGCTATGGCACCTCGCACCAAGCTCTCCCTCGCCCAGGCCCGCCGCATTGCCCTTGCCGCCCAAGGTTTTCACGAGGCGCGGCCGGACGGCGCCAATCTTCGCCATGTGAAGCGTCAGCTGCAGCGCTCGCATCTGCTGCAGATCGATTCGGTGAACGTGCTGGTGCGCGCCCATTACATGCCGCTCTTCTCGCGGCTTGGGGCCTATAACCGCGACCTGCTCAAGACGATCGCCTATCATCCGAAAAAGCGCGGAACCTTCGAATATTGGGGCCACGAGGCCTCGCTGATCTCCCTCGACTTGCATCCGCATTTCCGTTGGCGCATGGCGCGGGCCGCGAAGGGTGAAGGCACCTATGGCGGGCTTGCCCGCTTCGGCAAGGAGAAGCGCGCCTTCATCGAACAGGTGCGCAAAGAGATCGAGACGCGCGGCCCCATGGGCGCGGGCGAGCTCTCCATCGGCGGCAAGGGCCAGGGCTCCTGGTGGGGCTGGAGCGACGGCAAGCGCGCGCTCGAATGGCTGTTCTGGGCGGGCGAGGTCACCACCGCCACGCGGCGCGGCTTCGAGCGCATCTACGATCTGCCGGAGCGCGTGCTGCCCTCCGAGGTCTTAGATAAGCCGACGCCCGACGAGAAGGAGGCGCAGCGCGAATTGCTGCGCCGTTCCATCCGCGCGCTCGGCATCGCCTCCGAGCGTTGCCTGCGCGATTACTTCCGCTTGAGTCCGCAGGATGCGAAGGCGCGCATTCCGGAACTCGTGGAAGCAGGCGATCTCGTTCCCGTCATCGTCGAAGGATGGAGCGGGCCGGTCTATCTCGACCCGCAGGCGAAGATGCCGCGCCGCGTCGAGGCGCGCGCGCTCGTCTCGCCCTTCGATCCCATCGTCTGGGAGCGCACGCGCACGGAGCGCCTGTTCGATTTCCACTATCGCATCGAAATCTACACGCCCGCCGAGAAGCGCGAATTCGGCTATTACTGCCTGCCTTTCGTGCTCGGCGAAAAGATCG
This sequence comes from Microvirga solisilvae, assembly GCF_022808595.1. Lineage (GTDB taxonomy): Bacteria > Pseudomonadota > Alphaproteobacteria > Rhizobiales > Beijerinckiaceae > Microvirga > Microvirga solisilvae. Next base: position 237,152 of record NZ_JAKUCN010000002.1, on the reverse strand, counting down.
TCGCACGCGTCGATCTGAAAGCCGACCGCGTGGAGGGTAACCTCATCGTGCACTCGATCCATCCGGAAGCATCCGTCACGCCGGAGGAGATCGCACCCGCGCTCGGCGACGAGCTGCGCCTGATGGCCGAGTGGCTGGGCCTCGGCAGCATCACCGCGCCGAAGGCATGGCGCAAGCGGCTGAATGTCTGACGGCATCTGGCCTCCACTTTGAGCGGAGGCCAGATGAGCGCGGTTATTTCTGCATCATGGTGTCCGGCTTCATCATGCCGTCGTTGCGGCGATTGACGGAGCCGGTTGCCTCCATGCCGGCGAGCGGCGTGAGGGTGATGCGGGCGACAGGCTTCGACGGGTCGAACTTCCAATCGGCCGGAGCATCCGCATCGCCGCGAATACCGGTGTGCATCTCAACCTTGCCGTTCTCAGGGTCGCGCTCGGTTCCCATCATCGCAATGAGATGCGACTTGCGCTCGTTGTTCTTCTCGGTACCTGCATCGTAAGCCATCAGGTCCATGCGACGCGGTGCGCTCAGCTCATAGGCATTGACGCCGTTGATGCCGGTGAAGCCGTCATTGGTCATCACGAGCATGGTCGCTCCGGAGACCATGGGAAACTCACGGGTGACCTCGAGTTCCACCACGCGGCTCTGGCCCGGCAGGATAGCTGTTCCCGAACCCACGGCGCCGAATTCCTCGCCGATATTCTTCGTGACCACGGACGAGAGAAGCGGACCCGCATTCCCTTCCTCCGCAATGCGCATCAGGCCGAAGGAGGCTTCCTCGCCCTCCTTAAAAAGCGGCGGCGCTTTGGAATTGTGGCTGACGAAGACGGGCGGCGACAGGGTTTGGCTGGTGGTCAGATTCTCGATGGTGATGCGAACACGCTTGCCCTGGCCAGGGGCATTCATGGAATCCGATGTGGGCTTTGATTGCGCCAGAGCTGCAGTTGTCGAAACGAGGCCAAGGACGAGAGTAGCCGCGAGCATGTGAGAGCGATTCATGATTCGAGATCCTTTCATGGGATGAAGGTCCCCCGCTGTCGTTTACGGATCTTTTCGCCGCTCCGGCTCTGCCGCCGCGGTCGTCCAAGGGCTTATTCGCAGGCAGAGGATGGATCGTTACGGGCTTCACGTTTTTGTGACGCCGCCTATTTGTGAAGCATTGCGCTGTAACGGAAGCGTATCCGGCCACGAAGAGGAAAAGAGGATCGTGTGACGGAACACGAGCAAGCCTGGTCGGATGCCATGCGCGCCGCCAATCGCGGCGACGCCGAGGCTTATGCGCATCTGCTCCAGCAGATGACCGGCCCCTTGCGGCGTGTCATCGCCTCCGATCTGTCCCGGCTTGGTCTGAGCATCAGCGATGGAGAGGACGTTTTGCAGGAGGCTCTGCTGGCCATTCATCTGAAGCGGGAAACCTGGGACGAGACGCGTCCGATCGTGCCCTGGGTTCGGGCGATCGCACGTCACAAGGTGCTCGATCATGCGCGCAAGAACCGAAAGCCGGCCAATCTGCCGCTTGAAAGCGTGGCCGAACTCTTGCCGTCGCCGGAGCCGGAACCAACAATCATCGGAGGAGCCGGCCCGTTTCTGGATCGATTGCCTCGCCGACAGCGCGAGGTGCTGCGAGCCTTGGCGCTCGATGGAAACAGCATCCGTGAAGCGGCGCAGCGGCTCAGGATGAGTGAAGGCGCGGTCCGCGTCGCGCTGCATCGTGGATTATCGGCGCTGGCAAGGAAGCTCGGAGGCACCTCATGAAAACGGAGAACTTGATCCGCGCGCTCGCCAAGGATTTGCCTGATGCGGCCGCGAAACATCGTCATCCGCCGAGCCGGCAATTGCTCATCGCCATCGGGCTGTCGGGTCTTCTGGTCGGCAGCATGATCGCTCTGCTTCTCGCGCCGAATCCGCATTTGGCGCATGGGCTCATTCTTGCGAATGCGGTGACCATCGCGGCCGCTGTCATTCTTGCCGCCTTGGGCTTTTATCTCTCCCTTCGCATGCTGCATCCCGAAGCACGCATCAACATGGCGGCTTTTGCCTTTCCGCTCCTCGTGCTGCTCATCGGCGTCGCGATCGAGCTCATGCAGCAGCCCGCCTCATCCTGGCAGGCGCGGCTCATGGGGCAGGATCCGCTGCGCTGTTTTGGTTTGGTTGCAAGCCTGTCGCTCCCCATTCTCCTGGCAGCCTTTTGGGTGCTCAAACGAGGAGCCCCGGCCAATCCCTCGCTTCAAGGAGCAGCGGCAGGCTTCATGGCGGCAGGGATCACATCGACGCTCTATGTGCTGCATTGCCCCGAGCCGTCACTTCTCTACATCACGGCCTGGCACGTCCCGGCGATCCTGCTAGTGGCAGGGATCGGCGCGCTCATCGGGAGGCGGTGGCTGCGGTGGTAGGTTCTTGATCTCCGGCCCGTTCCTCTCGCCAGATCACTCCCAAGTCTCTATCTCTGCTGTTCATGAACAAATATCTCGCGCCCATCGCCCATGTCTGGGTTGGCCTCCGGCTGAACCAGATCGGCCCGCTTCTCTCCCTTGCCGCCTGCGGATTCTTCGCCTGGGCCTTCATCGCCATCGCCGACGAGGTGATTGAAGGCGAGACGCATGCGCTCGACAGCGCAATCCTGCTCTCACTGCGCAATCCGCAGGATATCGCCAATCCGCTGGGGCCGAGCTGGCTGGAGGAAGCGGCGCGCGACTTCACCGGCCTTGGCGGATACGCGATCCTCACCATGCTGACCGCGGCAACGGTGATCTATCTGCTGATGGCGGGAAAGCGTGCCGCAGCTCTGCTCGTGCTCGTCTCCATCGTCGGCGGTGCACTGCTCTCGACGGGTCTGAAGATGGGGTTCGAGCGCCCCCGTCCCGATCTCGTGCCTCATGCCACGCGCGTCTACACGGCGAGCTTTCCGAGCGGCCATGCGATGCTCTCGGCGATCACCTATCTGACGCTCGGCGCGTTGCTCGCCCGCGTCGAGAAAAGCAGGCGCATCAGCGCTTTCATCATGGGGCTTGCCATCGTCATGACCCTGCTGGTCGGCGCGAGCCGCGTCTATCTCGGCGTGCACTGGCCGAGCGACGTTCTCGCTGGCTGGTCCGTGGGCGCGGCCTGGGCAGCCCTGTGCTGGTTCGCAGCCCTGCAATTACAGCGTCGCGGGCAGGTGGAGAAGCCTGGCGAGACATCGCTCCCGCCTGAAGCGGACAGCGCATGAGCGACGACGAGAAACCGGTCAAGAAACCGCCACGAAAAGTCACGCCCGCCTATCTGCAGCGGGCGGCGCTCGCCTATCTCGAACGCTATGCCTCCTCCGCCGAAAACCTGAGGCGCGTGCTGAAGCGCAAGGTCGACAAGCGCTGCCGCCTGCGCGGCGAGGATCCGGCGGAGTTTTCCGAGATGATCGATGAGGTGGTGGCAAAAAGCCTGCGCACCGGCCTCATCGACGACACGCGCTATGCGGAGGCGCGCGTTGCCACCTTACGCCGTCGGGGCGGATCGGCCCGCGCGATCCAGGCGAAGCTCTCGGCCAAGGGCGTCGACCGCACCACTATCGCGGCAGCCCTCGAAGGCGGTGAGGAGGACGACGAGGAAAAGGCGGCCCATGCGCTGGCCCGTCGCCGCAAGCTCGGACCCTACCGCCCCGGTGAACGCGCGCCCTATCGCGACAAGGACCTCGCGGCGCTCGCCCGCGCGGGCTTTCGCTTCGACGTGGCGCGGCAGGTGGTGGACGGAGAGCGTGAGGATAGCGGTCTCTAATTTTACCCGGGCGATATTGACTCCCAATTTAATCCGGGTAAAAAGGCCTCTCCAAGGAGAGACCCTCATGACTATCGAAAAGCCCCGCCATTACACCGCCTTCGCGGGCCCCCGGCGCATCGTGTCCGGCCCCTTGGCCGATGTCGCCCTCAAGACGAAGGACGTGATCGAGAGCGGCGAGAAAGACCCGGTCCTGATCCTGGACGATGAAAGCAGCCATGTGGTCGAAGTGGATTTTCGCGGCAGCGCGGAGGATGTGCTGCAACGCCTGAAGTCACGGGGCGAGACGCCTGGAACTCCGGCGCCGTCATCACCCCGCGGTCCCGGCCGGCCGAAGCTCGGCGTCGTTGCCCGCGAGGTGACCCTCCTGCCTCGTCATTGGGACTGGCTCAACGCGCAGCCGGGCGGCGCCTCCGTCGCCCTGCGCAAGCTCGTGGAAGAGGCAAGGCGCGCGAACGAAGCCAAGGACCAAAAGCGTGAAGGCCAGGAATCGCTCTATCGCTTCATGTCGACCATGGCCGGCAACCTCCCCGGCTTCGAGGAAGCGTCACGATGCCTCTTCGCCGGCAATAAAGCGGGCTTCCTGACGGAGACGCGGGCCTGGCCGGATGATCTGCGCAACCACGCCGAAACACTGGCGCTCTGCGCCTTCGATGAATCGGATCGCTAGCTTCGAAAAAGACGGCGCTTCAGCGCACGAACATGATCGTGGGATTGCCCTTGTATGTCGTGCGCTGAAATTCCCGATAGCCGCATTTCTGCGCCACGCGGATCGACGGCTCGTTCTCCGGCGCGATGATGCAGGCGGTGCGCACGGGACCGAAATGCTTCTCGCCCCAGGCGATGGCTGCTTGCGCGGCCTCCGTGGCATAGCCCTTGCCATGCGTCGACGGCATGAGCACCCAGCCGATCTCCGGCGTCTCGGCGAGCGACGGCTCGATCTCGCGCCGGAAATCCGCGAAGCCCACTTCGCCGACGAACTTGCCCGTCGCTTTTTCCTCGATCGCCCAATAGCCGAAGCCGAGAAGGGCCCAATGCCCGGCATAGCGCAGGATTCTCGCCCATACCTCCTCACGCGTCGAAGGCTTGCCGCCGATGAAGCGCGTGACATCGGGATTCGTCCACAGAGCAACACAATCTTCAAAATCGTCCTGTCGATGCGCACGAAGAACGAGGCGCTCCGTCTCGATGATTGGAGCAGCGGAATGGGAGAGTGTGGTCATGGCGAGACTTTGCAACGGCGCCGGTCTTTCTTCAATCGCTAGAGCAGCCCCGCGCCGACATTCACGGCGAGCGCCAGGATGGTGGTGTTGAACAGGAAGGCCAGGATCGTGTGGGCCAGCGACAGGCGTCGCATGCGTTTGGAGACAATCACCACATCCGATGTCTGGGCGGCAGAACCGAAATTGAACGAGAAATACAGGAAGTCGAAATAATCTGGCGCATTGTCATGCGGGAAGGCAAGGCCCCGCCGCTCACCGTGATCGCCGTAATATTCATGGGCGTAATGGATCGCGTAGATCGTATGTACGAAGAACCAGGAACACAGGATGGTGATGCCTGCGATGGAGAGGCGGAAAACCTGTTCGCTGCCGGCGTCTTTGATCCCAGAGAGTTCGACGGCGATCGCGGCGAGACTGACGAAGGCCGTCAGCAAGGTCAGGATGAGGAAGGCCACGGCCGTCACGTCCTCCGACGCCGCCCGTTTCTGCATTCTCTCGGTGGATGAGCGCGCCGCCATGATCCAGGCGAGAATCAGGAAACAGGCTGTTCCGATGTCCCAGGACACCAGGAGCCGCGAATTCAAGGTCCAGGTACCGGGCAAGAAAGCATAGGTAGCAAACGCCAGAACGGTCGAGATGAGAAACCGGGGACGCAAATGGGATGGGAGTTGGATCATCGACATGTCTCGGCGGCCAGAGCTGGCATGGCGCAAACTTGTTTTGCGCCATCCTTAACTGGAGCCCGGCCTGCCCTGTCCTACATCACCCAACTCCACCTTCAAAGGAGATCACGATGAATCGCAAGGCAAGAGCCGTCTGGCAGGGCACTGGCAAGGATGGAACCGGCCACCTCACCTCCGATTCCGGGGTGCTGTCGTCCACGCCCTATTCCTTCAAGACCCGTTTCGAGAACGAGAAGGGCACGAACCCCGAAGAGCTGATCGCTGCGGCGCATGCGGGCTGCTTCACCATGGCCCTTGCCTTCCAGCTTCAGAATGCCGGCTTCACGCCGACGGAACTCGCAACCGAAGCGACGGTCTCCATCGAGCAGGATGGCGGCGGCTTCACGATTACGAAATCGGCGCTGACGCTCAACGCCAATGTGCCGGGTATCGACCGCGCGAAATTCGAGGAGCTCGCCCGCGCCGCCGAGAAGAATTGTCCGGTTTCGAAAGTGCTGAATGCGCAAATTTCGATGGACTTTACATTGGCTTGAGACAAAGCCCGATGCTCTTGACGGGAATGGCCGGGCTCGCCCGGCCATCTGCTTTTGATGATACGCAGTTACGAAGATCTGCCCTCGCTCCTGTGAAAAAGAAAGAGAGAACCAATTCTCAGCTGGTCCGTTGAGAAGGCAAGCGGTGCGCCGCGCCGCAAACTTTCTTAGGAGGAACACACATGGTTGCGAAACATCTTGCAATGGCTCTTCTCGGTTCGGCCCTGATCGCCGCCCCGGCTCTCGCCCAGACGTCCGGTTCCGGCTCGTCCACCACCACGACGAACCCCAGCGCCACGACTTCGAGCAGCTCCAGCAGCTCCATGACCCAGATGCATGCCGGCCAGTGGCGCGCTTCGAAGCTCGAAGGCCTGAACGTCTATAACCAGAACAACGAGAAGATCGGCGACATCAGCGAAATGCTGGTCGACCAGAGCGGCAAGATCCAGGCCGTGGTCGTCGGCGTCGGCGGCTTCCTCGGCATCGGCGAGCGCGACGTGGCTCTGCCGTTCGATCAGGTGAAATTCGTGATGGAACCGCGTTCCAACGCCACCGCTTCCAACACGACCACGACCGGCACGGCCGGCACCGGCAACACCGCTTCGAACACCACGACGACCACGTCGCCCAGCACCACCGGCTCCACGGCATCCAACAATGCGAACGCTGCGGACCGCATGGTTCCCGATCATGCCATGGTCAGCATGACCAAGGAACAGCTTCAGGGCATGCCCGAGTTCAAGTACACTCGCTAAGCCTTACGGCATCACTCATGAGAAAGGGGCCGGTAAGGCCCCTTTCTTTTTTATCTCTCAGGATTTCTGATGCGCAATGATGCGATCCTTGATGGCATCATATGCGCTTTGCGGAATGATCTTCTTCTCCACCAATTCATCCTTCGCCTTATAAGGCCGGCCTTTGATGATGGCCTCGGCCCTCGCCTCGCCGATCTGCGGCAGCTTGTCGAGTTCGTCCTTCGGCGCCGTGTTGATGTCGATGATTTTGCTGACCGATGATGTCGTGCCGGGCATCGGCTTGGCAGGCGCCGCGGGAGCGGCAGAGCTCATGGGCGGCTTCGCCGGCGCGCTGGTGCCAGGCGCTGTGGTTTGCGCGAAGACAGGAGAGACGATCAGGGAGCTAAGAACGGCCAAGGCACAAAGGTGAGATGTCCTCATGGGAGCCTCCTTCGGTTGGGCAATCCGGGCTTCGAAACCCAGCATTCCCAAACTACGCCTTTAACGCGAATCCATTGCTGAACGATCCATTCTTCTCACGTTCAGCTTAAGGGGAGCGACCCAAAATTCCGGTTTCTTGAGCACGCGATACGACACTCAATAAAAATCCCGGAACGGCTCGCGCCGTCCGGGATTCTGCTGATTGGTGTCGCGCCTTTTTTACATCGCGGCTTTCTTATAGCTGTCGATGATCGCTTGGCCATCGGAGCCGGCCTTCTTCAGCCAATCCTGCGTCAGCTGCTCGCCGACCTTCTGCAGGCCCGACTTCAGCTCGGCGCTCGGCGGCTGGACCTTCATGCCTTTCGAGGCCATCTGCTCCGTGTACCATTTGGTCTTTTCCTGAGCCGTCTTCCAGCCGCGCTCTTCCGCCGTCTTCGCCGCCTTCAGAACGGCCTCCTGCGTCGGCTTGTCGAGCGCGTCGAAGGCGGCTTTGTTCACGAAGGTGATGTTCTTCGGAATCCAGGCCTGCGTGTCGTAGAAGTGGGTCAGCGATTCCCATACCTTCGAATCGTAGCCGGTCGCACCCGAGGTCATGAAGGCGTTGACCACGCCGGTTGCCAACGCCTGCGGCAGGTCGGCTGCCTGCACGGTCACCGGCTGCGCGCCGACGATCTCGGCGATCCGGGCGGTGCCGACATTATAGGAGCGCCACTTCAAGCCCTTCAGATCTTCGACCGTGTTGATGTCCTTCTTGGCGAAGATACCTTGCGGCGGCCACGGAACCGCATAGAGCAGCATCAGGCCCTGACTTGCGAGCTTCTTCTCGATGGCGGGCTTCTGCACATCCCACAGCTTCTTCGACTGGTCGAAGGAGGTGGCGAGGAAAGGCACCACGTCGAGGCCGTAGATGGGATCCTCGTTCTCGTGCAGCGACATCAGCACCTCGCCGGCCTGCGCCTGGCCGGTCTGCACCGCGCGCTTGATCTCCGGCGCCTTGAAGAGCGAGGCATTGCCGTGAACCGTGATCTGCAGCTTGCCGCCGGTCGCATCCGCCACGTCCTTGGCGAAGGCGTTGAGATTCTCCGTATGGAAGTTGTCCGGCGGATAGGCGGCGGGCAGGTTCCATTTGGTCTGCGCGAAAGCGGGAGCGCTCAGGAGCATGGCTCCTGCCAGGCTCAACGAAAGGCGGGTCCAGGACTTCATGGTGGTTCTCCTCTGGTGTTTTGGTTTTATGAATCCGGGAAGGCGATTTGCGGCAGCAGCATCACGATCTCCGGAAACACCGTGATGATCGCCACCGCGACGACGAGCAGGAAGAAGAACGGCAGGGCCGCGAGCGCCACCGTGTTCGAATCCTTGCCCGACATGGTTTGAAGCACGAAGAGATTGAAGCCGACGGGCGGCGAGACCTCCGCCATCTCGACCACGAGGATGAGGAAGATGCCGAACCAGATGAGATCGAACCCCGCCGTCTTCACCATGGGAATCACCACCGCCGTGGTAAGCACGATCATCGAGATGCCGTCGAGCGCGGTGCCGAGCAGGATATACATGATCGTGAGCGCGGCGATGAGCGCATAGGGCGAGAGGTGCAAGCCATCGACCCAGGTGGCGAGCGCCTGCGGGATGCCCGTATAGGCCATCGACGTCGACATGAAGGACGCGCCCGCAAGAATCAGCATGATCATGCAGGTGATGCGCGTCGTTCCCATCACGCTCGCCCAGAACGATTCCCACGACAGCGAGCCGGACCACCAGGCGATGGCGAGAGAGCCGAGCACGCCCCAGGCCGCGCATTCCGTCGCCGTCGCCCAGCCGAGGAGCAACGTGAGGAACACGAGCAGGATGAGCAAGGCCACGGGAATGAGATTGGTCGATTCCCGCAATTTCTCGCGAAACGTCATCTTCGGCTCAGGTGGCGGAGACTTCGACGGATTGAGCATCGACCACACGGCGATGTAGCCGGAATAGAGCGCCATCACGAGAAGGCCCGGCAGAAAGCCCGCCAGAAAAATCTGGATGATCGAGACATTGGCCGCCACCGCATAGACCACCATGGTGATCGAGGGCGGAATGAGAATGCCGAGCGTGCCCGCGCCTGCAAGCGAACCGAGACTGACCGTCTCGTTGTAGCCGCGCTTTTTCAATTCCGGCAGCGCGATCTTCGCCACCGTCGCGCAAGTTGCGGCGGACGAGCCGGAAACGGAACCGAAGATGCCGCAGGCCAGCACGTTCACATGCATCAGCCTTCCGGGAAGCCAGTTGAGCCAGGGCGCGAGGCCGCGGAACATCTCCTCTGAGAGCCTTGTGCGGAACAGGATCTCGCCCATCCAGATGAAGAGCGGCAAGGCCGCCAATGTCCAGGATGCGGAATTGCCCCAGATCGTGGTGGCGAGCACCGAGCCCGCCGGGATGCCGCCGCCCACGAATTGCATGCCGACGAAGCCGCAGGCCATGAGCGCAATCGCAATCCACACGCCGCCCGCAAGAAGCACCGCAAGCAGCAGAAGCAGCAGGCCCGAAATCTCGATGAGTTCCATAGTGCCTTACACTCCGCTCTGGATCGCGCGTTCCACCACCTCTTCGGCGGTGGTGGCAGGCGGCTTCTCGTAACGCGGATCGCCGCCGCGCAGCACGTGGATGAACTCATCGACGAAAGCGATGAAGAGAATGACGAGGCCCGCCGCATAGCCGATCTGCGGAATCCAGAGCGGCACCGCCAGCACGCCCTGCGCCATGTCGTTGAAGCGATAGCTGTCATAGGTGAGCTGCACCGCATGCCATGCGAAAAAGCCCACGAAGCCGAGGCCGATCACGAGGGAAAACATCTCGAACCACCAGCGGGCTCTGCCGTGGAGCCGGTCGGTGATCAGCCCGACCCGGATCATCTCGCCGGAGCGGAAGGTATGAGCGAGGCCTAAGAAAGCCATCGCCGCCATGGACCAGGAAGCGAAATCATCGCCCGCCGGGATGTTGACGCCGATGCCGCGTCCGATGGACAGGCCCATCATCAGCAGGAAGATCACGAGGAGAAACAGGCCCGCGAGGTAGCCGGCGAAAAGGTAAAGGCCGTCGAGAAACGAGCGGATCATGCAGGGTGTTTTTCTCTCACACGTGAGGCGCGTTACGAAATTACCGCTGCGGAAGCATAGGACAAGGGTCCAGACGATTTCCAGTGCCGAAGCCTAAGGCTTTAGTGCATGTGGTTTCGGCAATTGCCTGCCTTGCAGGCTGAACGCTTCAAGTGGTCATCCCGGACGGAGCGCAGCGCAGATCCGGGATCGTGAGCAGGATATGGCGCGGGCTTCCCCTCTTCCGGGTGGGAGAGGGGAAGGGGTGAGGGAATGCCATATCCGGAAAGGGCATGCCCTCACCCGGAGCTGCGCTCCGACCTCTCCCGCACGGGAGAGGTATTCCAGCGCCCTTCTCGTCCGACGATCCCGGCTCGGCTGCGCCATCCGAGATGACGCCTTGGCCTGAGCCTCTTCCATGCGACCTCCCGCCCCGCCGTCATGCCTCGCCTTTCTTCTATCTTCATGCTAGAACAAAACACGAACAATCCAGCGGAAGGCCTTTGATTCCATGGACGAGAAGCTCAGCCGCAAGCTCCGCATCCTCGCTGACGCGGCCAAATACGATGCCTCCTGCTCCTCTTCCGGCGCAGGCGGGCGCAAGGCCGATATCGATGGCCTGGGCTCGACCACCGCGTCGGGCATCTGCCACGCCTATACGCCGGATGGGCGCTGCGTTTCCCTGCTCAAGATTCTGCTGACAAATTATTGCCTGTTCGACTGCGCCTATTGCGTGAACCGGCGCTCGTCGAATGTGAAGCGGGCGAAGTTCTCGGTCGATGAGGTGGTGACGCTCACCATCGAGTTCTACAAGCGCAACTATATCGAAGGCCTGTTCCTGTCCTCGGGCATCATCCGCTCGCCCGACTACACCATGGAGCAGATGCTGCTGGTGGCGAAGAAGCTGCGTCGCGATCACGGCTTTCACGGCTACATCCATCTGAAGACGATTCCCGAAGCGAGTCCCTGGCTCATCGAGGAAGCGGGGCTGTGGGCGGATCGCCTCTCCATCAATCTCGAATTGCCGACGGAGCGAAGCCTGGAGCGCCTCGCGCCGGAAAAGGACGGCGCTTCCATCGAAGGCGCCATGGCGCAGATGTTCGAGCGCATCGAGGAAGCACGTGAGGAGCGCCGCCATTTCTCGCCTGCAGGCCAGACGACGCAGATGATCGTGGGCGCGGACGACACGACGGACGCGGATGTGTTGCGCAAATCGGCCAAGCTCTACGGGCATTACGCCATGAAGCGTGTCTATTACTCCGCCTTCAGCCCAATCCCGGATTCGAGCGCCATCCTGCCGCTGAAATCCCCACCACTCATGCGCGAAAGCAGGCTTTATCAGGCTGATTGGCTGCTGCGCTATTACGGCTTCCAGGTCGAGGAGATCGCGGAAAGTTCCGAGCAAGGCATGCTCGATCTCGATGTCGACCCCAAGCTCGCCTGGGCGCTCAAGAACCGCCATCTCTTTCCCGTCGATGTGAACCATGCCGAGCGCGAGATGCTGCTGCGCGTGCCGGGCCTCGGTGCGCGCGCCGTCGACAAGCTCGTGACCGCGCGGCGTCACACGACGTTGCGACTGGAGGATGTGGCGCGCCTCACCTCGGGGCTCAAGCGCGCCAAGCCGTTCCTGATCGCCGCCGATTATCACCCGAAGGCGGGGCTCGACCGGCAGAATCTGCGCGAGCGCCTGATCGAGAAACCGCAGCAATTGAGCTTGTTCGCATGAGCGGTTTTCAAATCCGTCATCCCGGGGCTGCGCAGCAGAACCCGGGATCGCAAGACACGATGGCGCTTCGTTCTGCACACGATCCCGGATCTGCGCTGCGCTTCGTCCGGGATGACGAGGGGGACTTGGCATGAGCCTGCATCGCATCACCTTGAAGAACGGCGCAGATCTCGACGGTTTTCGCCGGGCCGTGCGCTGGCTCATGGCCGAGGAGCTTGCGCCGCAGCATGTGGTCTGGTCCCTCGACGAGGCGCCGAGCCTGTTCGGCGACGATGAGTTTCACGATGCGCCGCCGGTCTCGCTGCCGCGAAGCGTGGCGCGCCTCATCGAGCTTGGCGTGTGTCACAGCGATTCCGAGCGCTACGCCCTGCTCTACCAGCTCATCTGGCGCGTGCTGAACGGCGAGCGCGATCTTCTGGAGATCGCGAGCGATCCGCTCGTGCACCGCATCGACATGATGGCGCGCGCGGTCAGGCGCGACCTGCACAAGATGTATGCCTTCGTGCGCTTCCGGCGCATGCAAGGCGAGCTTGAGCGCTTCGCCGCCTGGTTCGAGCCGGACCATTTCATCCTGGAAGCTGCGGCCCCGTTCTTCATCGACCGGTTCCGCTCGCTCGACTGGACGATCCTGACACCCATTGGCTCCATGCGTTGGGATCGGCGCGACCTCACCTTCGGTCCGCCCGCGCAGCGCGAGGATGCGCCGGACGAGGACAGCTTCGAGGAGGGCTGGCGCGGCTATTACGAGAGCGTGTTCAATCCGGCGCGGGTCAATCCCAACGCCATGCGCGCCGAGATGCCCAAGAAATACTGGCGCAACCTGCCGGAAACCGCTTCCATTCCCGGTTTGATCCAAACCGCCTCCCAACGCGTTGACGCCATGATCGAACAGGAGGCGACCATGCCCTCAAAACGCACGCCCGAACGGGCCCTCGAGGCCATGTGGGATCAGGAGCCTAAGACCCTCGACGAACTCAACGCCATCATCGCGAAAGCGGGGCCGCTGGTGCCCGGCGCGACGCAGGCCGTGTTTGGCGAAGGCCCGAAACATGCGGATATCGTGTTCGTGGGCGAACAGCCGGGCGATCAGGAGGATCTGCAGGGAAAGCCCTTCGTGGGGCCTGCGGGCAAGCTTCTCGCCAAGGCCATGCAGGAAGTGGGCATCGACCGCTCCAAGGCCTATCTCACCAATGCGGTGAAGCATTTCAAATTCGAGCAGCGCGGCCATCGCCGCATCCACGCCAAACCCACAAACGGCGAAGTGAAGCATTATCGGCCCTGGCTGATGAAGGAATTGGAGCTCGTGCGACCCAAGCTCGTGGTGGCGCTCGGCGCAACGGCTCTTCTGGCGCTCACCGGCAAGTCGACGCCGATTTCCCGCTCGCGCGGCCATGCGCAGTTCGGGCCCTATCGCGGCTATATCACCGTGCATCCGAGCTATCTGCTGCGTCTGCCTGACGAGGCGACGAAGCGCGAGGCGTATGAGGCTTTTCTCGCCGACCTGCGCCGCATCCATGATCTGGCCGAAGCTGATCCCGATACGGGTGAGCTGCCGCTGGCGGCGGAATAAGCTTTAAGCCCCGAGTACGGACTTACGCCGTTGATCGAGATGGCGCATCACGGGCGTGACCGTGATGCCATGCAGCACGATGGAGACGAGGATGATGAATCCCGCAGCACTCCAGAGAAGATCCGCATTGTCGAATGCTGCGTGATTCATGGCGTAAGCCAGATAATAGAGCGAGCCGATGCCACGGATTCCGAAGAAGCTGATCGCCAGTTTCTCGCCAGGTGGTGGATCGGTGCCGATCAGGCCGATCCATCCGGCGAGAGGCCGAATGACGAAGATCGCGAGAAGACCGAAGGCAACCGCCTCCCAGCTCAAGGCGCGAAACAGCAAGCCGCCCGTCATCGCGCCGCCGAGGAGCACGAGCAGCACCATCATGAGCAGGCGCTCCAATTCCTCCGCGAAATCGTGGAGCTTCTGATGGTATTTGTCCTCCCGCTTCGTCGCGCGCAGCGCAAGAGCCGCCACGAACACCGCGAGAAATCCGTAGCCCTTCACCATCTCCGTCAGGCCATAGGCAAGGCAGGTGATGCCGAGCACCACGAAGCCCGAACCGGTGCGTGAGAGTTTGGCGCGGTTAGGCAGATGAAAGGTGAGCCAGCCGAGCGCGCGGCCCACCACATAGCCCATGGCGATACCGGCGCCGATCTTCCAGAGCATCGCGTAGGCGAACCATTCGGTTATCGTCGTCAGCGTCACCTCATGGGTGAAGGCGATGGCGAGCAGGACGAAGGGAAAGGCGAGGCCGTCATTGAGGCCTGCCTCCGAGGTCAGCGTGAAGCGCACCTCGTCCTCCTCTCCGCCGCCGGGCGGTCCCACCTGCACATCGCTGGCGAGCACCGGATCGGTGGGCGCGAGCGCCGCCGCGAGCAGGAGGGCGGCGGCAAGGCTCAAGCCCAGCATGCTGGAGCCGAGCCAGGCGAGGCCCAGAATGGTCAGGGGCATGGAAATGCCGAGAAGCCGCCAGGTCAGCCGCCACCTGTCCCAGCCGAAGGGCCGGTCGATCTTCAGGCCTGCGCCCATGAGGGAGATGATCACGACGAATTCGCTTGCCCGCTCCACGAGGGAGAGTTCCTCGATGGGATGAGGAATGACGCCCGGAAGGTCCGGAATGGCGAAGATGAGAGCGCCCAGGCCCACGCAGAAGATCGGCAGGGAGAGGGGCAATTCCTTGAGAACCATGGGCAGCCACGCCGTGAGGAGAACCACGGCCCCGAAACCGGCCAGCACGACGATATAGGCGCTCATAAGGTTGCGAACGCTGTGCAGGCTTGGCAGTTCCAGTGTTATGAGGGCTTAACCGCCCCTTAAACCGCCACAATTAGGGTGCTCCAGAACATCAAAGGCCGGAAGCACCGGCAGGCAATGCGGGGTTTCAAGAATCGTGGCGAACGGACGTGGCCGGCGGGAGCCGGTTTTCGATGCGCCCGCTGCGGAAGCGGGGGAGATGGATTTCACCCTCTCGCCCGAGGACCGGGCAGGGGGATCCATGGCAAGGCGGCGCGCTTCCAGGCAGGATGACGACGACAGGCCGCCCCGCCGTCCGTCGCGCTCCAAGAAGAAATCCAAGCGCAAGGGTCGCTCGTTCCTGGGCAAGCTCGTCTATGCGGGCGTGGTGCTGGGCCTCTGGGGCATCATCGCGGTCGGCGGCATCGTCGCCTATTACGCCTCGCAGCTGCCGCCCATCGACCAGCTCACCGTCCCCAAGCGCCCGCCGAACATCGCCATCATGGCCAATGACGGCTCGCTGATCACCAATCGCGGCGAGACCGGCGGACGCACGGTCACCTTGAAGGAATTGCCGCCCTATCTGCCGAAGGCCTTCGTGGCCATCGAGGACAGGCGCTTCTACGACCATTTCGGCATCGACCCACAGGGCATTGCCCGTGCCGTCTATCGCAATCTCAGCCGCTCCGGCGGCCTGCAGGGCGGCTCGACGCTGACGCAGCAGCTCGCCAAGAACCTCTTCCTCACGCAGGAGCGCACGGCTTCGCGTAAGATCCAGGAAGCGATCCTCGCGCTCTGGCTCGAACGCAACTACTCGAAGGACCAGATCCTCGAGCTCTATCTCAACCGCGTCTATTTCGGCGCGGGCGCCTACGGCATCGAGGCTGCCTCCCAGCGCTATTACGGCAAGTCCGCGCGCCATGTGTCGCTCTCGGAAGCTGCCGTCCTTGCGGGCCTCGTGCAATCGCCCTCGCGTCTTGCGCCCAACCGCAATCCGAAGGCCGCGCAGGCGCGCGCCGAACTCGTGATCGCGGCGATGAAAGAGCTCAACTTCATCACGCCGGACATGACGAAGACGGCCCTCGGCCAGCCCGCCGATGCGGTCAAGCCGAACGGCGCGGGATCCGCCAATTACGCCGCCGATTACGTGATGGATGTGCTCGACGATTTCGTCGGCAATATCGACACGGACGTGGCGGTGTTCACCACCATCGACCCGATGATGCAGGCTGCCGCCGAGCGTGCGCTCGTGGACGAGCTCAACGCCAAGGGCCAGAAGTTCAACGTGAGCCAGGGCGCCTTCGTCGCCATGAAGCCGGATGGCGGCGTGCAGGCTCTGGTCGGCGGCCGCAATTACGAGACGAGCCAGTTCAACCGCGCGACTGCGGCGCGCCGTCAGCCCGGCTCGTCCTTCAAGCCCTTCGTGTATCTCACCGCCGTGGAGCGGGGCTACACGCCCGACATGGTTCTCGAGGATGGCCCCGTGAACTACAAGGGCTGGGCGCCGCACAATTACGACCGCAAGTATCGCGGACCGATCGCGATGCGCGATGCGCTGGCGCTGTCGCTCAACACCATCGCCGTCAAGCTCAACATGGAAGTCGGGCCGAAGGCCGTGGCGCAGACGGCGCAGAGGCTCGGCATCACCTCGCCGCTTCAGGCCAACGGTTCGCTCGCGCTCGGCACCTCGGAAGTGACGCCGCTCGAACTCGTGAGCGCTTATGCTCCCTTCGCCAATGGCGGCATCGGCGTGACGCCTTACGTGATCTCCGAGGTGAAGACGCTCGACGGCAAAATCATCTACAAGCGTCCGGCGAATGCGGGCGGCCTCGGCCGCGTCATCGACCCGAGCGTGGTCGCGATGATGAACGACATGATGCACAACACCTTCGTCATCGGCACCGCGCAGAAGGCGCAGGTTCCGGGCTGGCCCATGGCGGGCAAGACCGGCACCACCGACGATTACAAGGATGCGTGGTTCGTGGGCTTCACGGGCAATCTCGTGGCCGGCGTCTGGCTCGGTAACGATGACGGTGAGCTGACGAAGCGTGTCACCGGCGGCAACCTGCCGACGGAAGTCTGGCACAACTTCATGAAGGTCGCGCTGAAGGACAAGCAGCCCGTCGGCCTGCCCGGCGGAGAACGCTTCCGTGACGACGTGCCGGTGGCCGGTGCGGGCGGTGATCCGCGCTATGCCAATGCGGGCAATGGCGGCGATGCCTGGGCTCCGCCGCAGCCGCAGCGCCGCGCCAGCTCCCGCGAGAAGAACTTCTTCGAGAAGCTATTCGGCCTTTGACCAGAGAGCGTCCTCCTTCTCAGGATGGATCAACTCTCTGGTTTGAATATCGAGAGCGGTCAGATCGAGAGACGTGCAGAGCGCCTGCACGTCCGCGCGCGTGATATAAGCGAGAAAGAATGTCAGCGGGTTCCCTTTTGAGAACCGCAGCTCGCCGTCATACGCGACCGGATCGAGCCAACCGTAGCCCTTCGAGTCGATCTGCGCATCGGGATAGGCCTGACGCAGAAGCCTCAGGATCGCATCGTTCGACACGAAAGGAACGATGCTGCTCTCATTGATCTCGTCGTGATGCGAAAGCCGGTGCGTCGGCCGGAAGATAAGGTACTCATAGGACATGTGCATGGGGTCGATCTTTTGGAATGACGATCGACCTAGCATTGCACCATCGATTGAGGATGTGCCGCCGGGCACTGGACGTTTTGTAAGAGGCGCCTAGTTCTTTCGCGTTTGGCCTGTCGCGGCGAACACGATCAGCGCCGACAGGCCGGTCGCCGCAATGGCCATGGGCAAGGGCAGCGCGGAGCCGCCGAGATTCTGGCCCAGCACGATTCCGAGAATGGCGGCAAACGTCATCTGGCAGATGCCGAGCAAGGACGAGGCCGCGCCCGCGCGATCCGGAAACGGCATCAGCGCCGAGGCCATGGCCTGCGGCATGGTCAGCCCCACGCCCATCGCGTAGATCGCCATCGGCCCGGTGATGGCGAAGGAGGACGGCACGCCGGAAACGACGAGCGCGAGCATCAGCGCGCCGCCGATGGCAAGGCTGATCACGCCGATGCGGATCGTGCCGTCGAGGCCGCGTTTTCCAACAAGCCGCTGCGCCAGGAACGTGCCGCCGATATAGCCGACGACCATGAAGGCGAAGGAGAAGGCATAAGACAATTCGTCGAGTTGATAGACACCCTGCAGCACGAAGGACGAGCCCGAGATGAAGGCAAACAACCCGCCATAGGCGAGCATGGAAAAGCTCACATAGGTGCGATAGCCCGGATGCCGCAGAAGCGATCCGAAGCCTTTCAGGATCGAGGCGAAGGAAATCGGGTTTGCGGATTTCGCGCGGATGCTCTCGGGCAGCCGCAAGAAAACGGTTGCGGCGAGAGCGATGCCGCAGAGAAGCATCACGCCGAAGGTGACGCGCCATTCGTAGAACTGCGCGATGAGTCCGCCGAAGACCGGCGCGACGGCGGGAACGACGCCCATGATCGAGCCCATGCGCGACAATTCCTTACCGGCGCGCGGGCCCTCATAAAAGTCGCGCACGATGGCGCGCCCGAGCACGATGGGGCCTGACGCGCCAAGCGCCTGCAGGAAGCGTGCCCCAATCAGCACCTCGATAGTGGGTGCAAGCGCGCAGATAAGGCTGGCGAAGGTGAAGAGCCCAAGTCCGAAGAGCAGCACCGGCTTGCGTCCGACTTTGTCGGAAATCGGCCCGTAGAAGAATTGTCCCGCCGCGAAGCCGAAGAGGAAAGCCGAGAGGGTGAGCTGCGCCTGCCCCGTCGTCGCCTGCAACCCCGCCGCGATGGCCGGCAGCGAGGGTAGATACATGTCGGTCGAAAGCGGCCCGAGCGCAGTGAGCAGCGCGAGGACGACGGTGAGAGCGAGCGTGTCGGGCTTGAGCATGGAGCGGCTCGGAAGATGGCGGATGACAGGCTGGCACTAAGCGTAAAAGCCGTGCCTGTCATCTGCTGATCTCATGCGAGCCTAACCGATGCGGTGCAGCGCGCTGCCGTAATCCTTCAGCCAGGCCTCCGCATCATCCGTGCGCGGGCAGAGCTGGTAGGTGATCTTCCAGAAGCGCGGGGAATGGTTGAGCTCGCGCAGGTGAGCCACCTCGTGCGCGGCGAGATAATCCAGCACGAAGTGCGGGGCCATGATGAGGCGCCAGGAGAAGTTGAGCGCTCCATTGGCCGAGCAGGAGCCCCAGCGGCTCTTGGTGTCGCGCACGGTGATGCGCCGGGCCGGAACGCCGAGCTGGGCCGTGTACTTCTTCACGGCCACGGTAAAATCGCGGCGCGCCTCGGCCTCCAAGAAGTCGCGCACCCGGCGGGCTACATGGGCGGCCTCGCCCGTCACGGCGATGATCGGCTCGCCCTCGCTGTCGCGGGTCGCCTGGGTGACGCCGCGAACCGAGGACCAATGGACGATCCGGTGCAGCACCCCACGCAGGGGCACATGGGCGCCGGGCTCGAAGAGCACCCGGTCTGGCACCTTGGCAAGGCGGCTGGCGATCCATTCGCTGTGGCTGTCGGCGAATTTCTGCGCCAAGCCCACATCGGTGCGCTCGGGGATGGTGAGCACGACCTCGCCGGTCGCGTGGGAGACGCGCAACGTGATGCGTTTGGCCGTGGGACGACGCTTGAGAGCCACCTTAAATGACTGGCCCTCATGGGAAACTTTCAAATGAATGGGGTCCGCAGGAACGCGGCGGAACAGAGCGGATTTCATGTCCGCAATCTGCCCGTTTACGTCGATTCTGTCAGCGCAGCCGTTTGCCGCTCCCCAGAACGCATCAAGAACAGACTTGGGCTCTTGACGCGCTCCGGAAGGCTCGTTCTCAGGCCTGATTCTGAATGAATTCAACGATTCGAGGAGCGATTTGAGCCCTGAAGCGCGAACCGTTGAAGACGCCATAGTGACCGACCCCGGCCTGGAGGTGATAGAGTTTCTTGTCCGAAGGCAGATTGGGGGTCAAGTCCAGGGTCGCCAGGGTCTGGCCAACGCCCGAAATATCGTCCTTCTCGCCCTCGATGGCCATGATGGCGCAGCGGCGGATGGCGGAGAGATCGACCTTCTCGCCCCGATGCATCATCTCGCCCTTGGGCAAAGCATGCTTCACGAATACCGTCTCCACCGTCTGCAGGTAGAACTCGGCGGTCAGGTCCATGACGGCGAGATATTCGTCATAGAAGTCCCGGTGCTTCTCGGCCGAATCGCCGTCGCCTTCCACGAGATGGTTGAACATCTCCCAATGGGCGCTCAGGTGCCGGTCGATATTCATGGCCATGAAGCCCGAAAGCTGCAGGAAGCCCGGATAGACGTCGCGCCAGAAGCCCGGATGGGATGGGGGCACCTTCACGATGCAATGCTGCTCGAACCAGTCGATGCCGCGCTCCTCCGCCAGCCGGTTGACGGCGGTGGGCGAGCGGCGGGTATCGATGGGACCACCCATGAGAATCATGGAACGCGGGATGGCGGGATCGTTCTCGGCCTCGAGCCGCGCCACGGCGGCGGCCACCGGCACCGCCGGCTGGCACACGGCCATCACGTGAAGGTCCGGCCCGAAATCACGGAACATGGCCTTCAGGTAGTCGATGTAATCGTCGAGATCGAAGCGGCCTTCCGAGAGTGGCACCATGCTCGCATCGGCCCAATCGGTGATCATCACCTGATGGGTGGGAAGGAAAGCCTCCACCGTGCCGCGCAGCAGCGTGGCATAGTGTCCGGACATGGGAGCGACGATGAGAAGCTTGGGCTGATTCGCGGCGAGCGCATGGTCACGCTTGAACGAAATCACGCGGCAGAAGGGGCGCTCCCACACGATCTCTTCGGTCACAGCGACCTCCTCGTTGCCGAGGGTCGTCGTGGGCAGTCCGAAATCGGGTTTCGTGTAGCGGCGGGTGGTACGCTCGAAAAGCTCGCAGGCAGCGGAAACGGTGCGGCCGTAGGGCGTATTGGTGAGCGGATTGACGGGATTGTCGAAGAAAAGCTTCGTGATGTCGGATGCTGCGCGAGCGGGGCTCAACAGCCAATGGGCGGTATCGTACCAGTAATAAGAAAAATTCATTTACATGTCCCCAAAAGGCCGGGTGCCTCATTTCTCCCGCATCACGGGGTAGGCTTTATCCTCAACCGTAATTTTAAGCTTAAAGTTCCTCTCGTTTATTGCAACAACATTGTCGTTTTAGCCGAAATCCCTTGCGCTCTAACCCCCTTGGAAGCATTGAGCCGTTGCGGCTGTAGGATTTTCTGCCTGCTTGTGTTGCTTGGCGAACGGATTCGTCACCCTATTCTGTTCGGGTATGGTCGCCATCCCAGCCAATAGTCTCAAAACCTTCCCGCATCACATGCGCCTCGACACCCTGGTGAGGCTTCGCTGGCTGGCGGTCGCGGGGCAGGCCACAGCCGTGACGGCGGTGCGATTCGGCCTCGGCTTTCCCCTGCCCTTCGAGCTGTGCTTCGTCGTCATCGCCGCCTCGGTCTGGACCAACCTCATGTTGCGCATCCAGTACCCGGCGAGCCATCGGCTCGGCGAGAACGCGGCCACCGCCCTGCTGGGCTTCGACATCCTGCAGCTGGCGGCCCTGCTCTATCTCACCGGCGGGCTCGAAAACCCCTTCGCCATGCTGTTTCTCGCGCCGGTGCTGATCTCGGCGACGGCCCTGACGCCGGAGCGCACATTGGGCCTCGGCCTTCTCGCCGTCGGCTGCGCCACCTTCCTCGTGCTCTCCCACCAGCCCCTGCCGTGGTTCCCGGGCCAATCCTTAAGCCTGCCGTTTCTCTACGTGTCGGGGATCTGGACCGCGATCCTCCTCGGAACCGTGTTCACCGGCATCTATGCCTGGCGCGTGGCGGAAGAAGCACGCCAGCTCGCGCAGGCGCTGGCCGCCACCGAGCTCGTGCTCGCCCGCGAGCAGCATCTCTCGCAGCTCGACGGCCTCGCCGCCGCCGCCGCCCATGAGCTCGGAACGCCGCTCGCCACCATCGCGCTCGTGTCGAAGGAACTCGCCCACGCGCTGCCGAAGGAGGGATCGGTGGCAGACGACCTGCGGCTTCTGAAGGAGCAGGTGGATCGCTGCCGCTCGATCCTCACCAAGCTCACCTCGATGGGGGAGGAAGACGAGGAAGGCTTCCTGGAGAACGTTTCGCTGAGCCACCTCGTCGAGGAGATCGTCGAACCGCAGCGGGCAGTGGGCTACGACGTGCGCGTACGTGCTCATGGCGAGGGCCCCGAGCCCATGGGGCGGCGCAATCCCGGCGTGGTCTATGGCCTCTCCAATATCCTCGACAACGCCACCGACTTTACCGAGACCCAGGTGATCATCGAGGCCTGCTGGTCGCCTCACGAGGTTTTCATCGAGATCCGCGATGACGGGCCGGGCTATGCGCCCGATATTCTGCTGAGGGTGGGCGAACCCTATGTGACGACGCGCTCCGCCGCGGAGCGCGCGGAAGCCGACAACGACGAAGGAGGTGGATTGGGCCTAGGCCTCTTCATTGCCAAGACTTTGATCGAACGATCCGGTGCGGAACTGACCCTCACCAATGCCGCTCCGCCCGCCACGGGAGCGGTCGCGCGGATCGTTTGGCCGCGTCATGCGTTTGAAAAGGGTGCGGCAATTTCGCCGCAGGGAGAATCCAAGGGGTCTCTCAAAGAACAGGGGAAGAATTCCCATATTCAGGATGGGCCGTAACGGCCTGTTTCATGAAGGAATTGTTCCCAAATGCAAGGAGATGTTCTGATGGCCGACGCGCCTGTTGCGTTCGAGGACCGTGCCGACAAGAGTCTCTTGATCGTGGATGACGATCGGCCCTTCTCGACCCGTCTCGCCCGCGCCATGGAAGGCCGCGGATATCTGGTGCGCGTGGCCGAAAGCGTGGCCGACGGCATCGCCGCTATCGACACCGAGCCTCCGGCCTTCGCAGTCATCGACATGCGTCTCGGCGACGGCAACGGCCTCGACGTGATCGAGCGTTTGAAGACACGCCGTCCCGATGCGCGCGGCGTCATTCTCACCGGATACGGCAACATCGCCACCGCCGTCACGGCGGTGAAGATGGGTGCCTTCGACTATCTCGCCAAACCCGCCGATGCGGACGAGATTCATGCGGCCCTCATGGCGCAGCCGGGCGAGCGCGCGTTGCCGCCGGAGAATCCCATGTCGGCGGACCGCGTGCGCTGGGAGCACATTCAACGGGTGTACGAATTGTGCGGCCGCAATGTCTCGGAAACCGCGCGCCGCCTCAACATGCATCGGCGCACGCTGCAACGCATCCTCGCCAAGCGCGCACCGCGCTAGAGCCTGTCAGAGACGACCGTCTGCAATCCTGTCCGGATCGGCAAGGAAGTGAAGAGCTGACGCCGCCGCATGTGCAAAGCGCAACGTCACCGCCTTGCGGCGCGCGCCGGCGAGCGGATGATGCGCGGATTCCCGCATCACCGCCGCGCCGAAGTTGTCGGCGATGATGAGCCCGCGATCCTCCGGCAGCAGATCGAAAGGCACCGTTTCCGGAATCGCGAAATAGAACCGGTCGCAGAAATCCTCGTAATCGGGCCATTTCCGGTCGGCCCGAAAATCCGCCACGCTCGACTTGATCTCGATGATTGTCAGCGCACCATCCGGCGCGAGCGCAATGAGATCGGCGCGCCTGCCATTGGCGAGCGTGAATTCCGGCAGCGTCACATGACCGAGTTCGGCAAACAGCCGGCGCACGCCGCGCTGGATGCCGGCGGCGACAGGCGATTGCCGCCCATCGGTGGGAAGGACGATGCTGGAGCGGATAGTTGCGGGCGAATCGGACATGAGGGGCAGAGTACCCTCTCTCTCCAAGCCTGCAACGGCAGGAATGTCGCGTGTCGCGATATCTCTAGGCAGCCGATCTCGGCCAGAAAGCCCAGAGAAGAAATCCGGCAGCCATGATCCAGAGGAGAACGATGACGGCAGCAGCAGCACGACTGACAGGTCGCTCGGAACGTCTCTGTGCCTCTTCGCGGAATTCCGCCATGAGCGGGCTTGGAATCATCCTGATCACGAGGGCGATGGCCACGGGCAGAAGGATGATCTCGTCGAGATAACCCAGTACCGGGATGAAATCCGGAATGAGATCGATGGGGCTGAGGGCGTAAGCCGCAATCGCCATCGCTGCTGCCTTCACATGCCACGGAACGCGCGGATCGCGGGCTGCGATGTAGAGGGCAATCACGTCCTTCCTGATGGCGCGAGCCCAGTCCTTCAAGCGCATCCCGATTGTCATGATTCCATTTTGCTCAATGCAGCATCAGATTATGCGGCGACAGGTTATCGAGCATGTCGCGCAGCTCGTCCATATGCGGATTGATGGCAAGCGCGATCTGGAAGGCGGCGCGCGCCTCGTTGAGATGGCCATTGCGCAGGCACACATTGCCGAAGCCGGAGATTGCGCCGAAATGGCGGGGCTCCAGCCGCAAGGTCTGGGCGATGTCGAGCAGGCTGTCCGCATCGCGCTTCTCGATATAGGCGAGCGTCGCGCGCTTGTTCCACGCCTCCGCCCAATCCGGGTGCTTGATCACGAGGTGATCGAGCAAGGGCCTGGCCTTTTGCAATTCACCGGACGCG
Organism: Microvirga solisilvae; assembly: GCF_022808595.1. Classification (GTDB taxonomy): domain Bacteria; phylum Pseudomonadota; class Alphaproteobacteria; order Rhizobiales; family Beijerinckiaceae; genus Microvirga; species Microvirga solisilvae. The sequence goes on along the minus strand of NZ_JAKUCN010000002.1, from coordinate 212,585 downwards.
ATGGCCTCGATGGCCGCCGCCAGGGTTTCTTCCGCCAACCGGTCCTCATGCGAGCCCCACAGCGTCCAGATCTGATCCTCGATCTCTTCCGCAGAGCGCTCCGGCTCCGCGTCGGATAGCTCCTTGAAGAGGCGCTCGAGACGGCTCGGCAGCGCCGCCGAAGGCGTGCGGCCGGGGGATTCGAGGATGAGCTGAAAAACCGGATCGACCGGCAGGGACGACGACATCGCTTAGACCGAACACCCTCTCAGAATGGACAGGTACAGGGTGACATAGGGGCGAAGGCCGGGGCGGCGAGAGGCAAATTCAGGTTTGGGCTGGTCGGACGCAGGGTGCTTCGCTAGTTTCATCCCCAAAAGCTCGACCCTCGAGAAGACTGCCAAGGGAGAATTCATGGAGCGCGACCCGTTGCGCCTGGCGTGGAAGACATCTCCGCTACGCCATGCCCTTGGCTTTTGCCTGCTGGTTCTGGCGGGATTGTGCCTGCTTGTCGGCCTCGAACTGATCCGCATCGTGGTGGACCGGGCCGTGGCGGGAGACGCCACCGCACCGGCGGCCCTTCTACCTATCGTCCTGACGCCACCTTCGGCGCTTTGGCCGCAGCCTATCGTCCTGTTCTCCGGGATCGTGCTCGGCCCGCAAAGCTTCACGCTCGCCTCCATCGGCAGCATCCTGCTCGTTCCGGTTCTGATTGCGCTTCTCTTGATCCCCCTCGATGCGATTGCGGTCGGCATCGGCGCGCGGGCGCTCGCGGCTTTGCGCGCCCAGGCACTGGAGGCCATCCTGAAGGCCCCGCCCCAGGCCCAGGACGATCTATCGACCGCAACCGCGCTCGCCGCCCATGGCCTTGCCCGCGAGAACTCGGTTCTGGGCCTCAGCCTGTTCGTTCCGGTCAAGCTCGGCGGCATGATCGGGTTGGCCTTCGCCTATGTGCTCGTGATGGACTGGTATCTCGGCGCGGTCCTTGCCGTGGTTCTGACTATGGGCGCGATCCTCAACGCGCGCCGCGCGCTTCTGCGCTTCGATGCCACCGCCGCGCGCCACCGGGAAGGCGAAACCGCCGAAGGCATTCTCGCCGATCTCGAACATCGCATCCCTGCCATGCGTGCCCACGGCACGGGCTTCTACGAGCGCGACCGGGTGCGCAATCTCCTGATCGAAGGCCATCGCCCCGTCGCGAGGCGCGAGTACCGGCTCGCGCTCGTCGATTCCACTGCCGCCATCGTGCTGATGCTGGCGCCCGTCGCGGTGCTGGCGCTGGGCGCATGGTTCGCGCAATCGCGCCCGCTCACCGCCGGCATGGTGGCGGCCTGCGCGCTCGCTTCGGCGCTCGCGGCCTATGGCGTGCGCGAGATCGTGCAATGGCAACGGCAGGCCCTGCGCGCCCGCGCCCTGCTCACGGACGTGGCGCGCAGCCTCGCCGCGCTCAAGCCTCGCGACATCAAGAAGGGCAAGGCCTCGCTGCCCGAAAACGGCGCGCTCGTGGCTCAAGGCGTCTCGGCTTACGATCCCGCGAGTGGCGCGCGCATCGCTTCCGTGAACCTGAACCTCGCCTTTCCCTCCCATGTGGCGCTCATCGGAGATGGCGATGCGGGTCCGCGCCTGCTCGCCGCTTTGATGGCCGGGCAGATTCATCCCTCCGTCGGGCACCTGACCTATGGCGGCGTGAATCTGATCGAGGCCAATCCCCTCGAGCGCAGCCAGCGGCTTGCTCTTGCAGGAGATACGGTGCTGATCGAAGGCAGCCTCAAGGACAACCTGCTCTATGGCTGTCAGGCGTCGGCGGAAGAGCTGGAGCATCGCCTGTCGGACGCCATCGCGGTGACGGGCCTCGACCGCCTGACCCATGCGCGCGGCCTCTCCGGCACACTCGACCCGAAGCGCGAGCCCGCGATTGCCGCCGCCATCGTGGAAGCGCGCCGCTTCGTGCAGGCAGCACTGGCGCGGGAAGAGCTCGACCGCTTCGTCGATCCGTTCGATGCCACGCGCTACAACCGCTACGCCACGATCGGCGAGAACCTGCTGTTCGGAAAACCCGTCGGCGACACGTTCCATGAGGACAGGCTGTCGGCGCATCCCTATGTACGCGCCCTCCTCGAAGCCAACGACCTCACCAAGACGTTGAGCCGGATCGGCCTGTCCATCGCCACCAGCATGGTGGAGATCTTCACCGACATCCCGGACGGGCATCCGCTGTTCGAGCGGTTCTCGTTCTTCTCCGCAGCCGACCGCGCTTACTTCCAGGATCTCGTGGAGCGCCAGAGCGAGCAGCGTCGGCCTGGGCGCGATCAGGAGCGCCTGATCGGCCTCGCTTTGCGCTACAACGAAAGCCGTCACCGCCTGGGCCTTCTCGATGAGGCCCTCGAACAACGCATTCTCGTCGCCCGCGCCGATTTCGCCCGCATGCTGCCGGTGAGCCTGAAGCCCGCCATCGAGTTCTACGATCAGGCGCTCTTCTGCTCGGCGGCGAGCGTGCAGGACAATCTGCTTTTCGGGCGCATCGCCGCCGATCAGGCCGGCGCGGCGGAGGCCGTGCAGGGCGTGATCCGCCGTGTGCTCACCGAGCGCGGCCTCGATGGTCAGGTCTCCCGCATCGGCCTCGACCTGCCCATCGATCCGCAGGGTGACGATTTGAGCCTGACCGATATCGCCGCCGTCGATCTGGTGCGCTGCCTCGTGCGCCGTCCGAGCATCCTGGTGGTTCAGCGCGCCCTCGACGGCCTGCCCGGCCCCGCCGCCGACAGGCTGGTGACAGCCCTGCGGCGCTCCATGGTGGGACGCGGCCTGATCATCGTCACGCCGACGATTTCCCCCGCCATGGATCATCCGCCCTTCGACGCCGTTATCCGTTTCGAGCGGGGCGAACCGGTGATGGTTCCTCGCGAGAGGCAGCTGGAAGCCTTGAGGGCCTGATGACCGTGAAAGGCCTTACTTGCCATCCGGCGGCGCCTGGGGTCTTCTCCCGGATGTGCGCTATCGCACAGAGACGGGGTTTTCAATCGGGCATGGTCCATCGATGGTAAGCCGAGTTGCATCTTCCGACGAGCTACAGGTCCGCTTCTGGGGCATTCGCGGCTCCACTTGCGCATCTGGGCCTCAGTTCGTGGAGTTCGGCGGCCATACCGCCTGCGTCGAGATCCGCTGCGGCGAGCGCCTTTTCATCGTGGATGCCGGAACGGGCATCTCGGCGCTCGGTATGGCGCTGGGCGACGACGTCCCCGATACCATCGACATTCTCCTCAGCCATCTCCACCTCGACCATGTGGGCGGCCTGCCCTTCTTCAAGCCTGCGCTCACCAAGGAACGGCTGGTGCGCACCTATTGCGGCAACCTCGACGGCGAAAGCGCGATGGATTCGCTGGATAAGCTGTTTTCGCCGCCGCTCTTTCCGGTGCGCCTCGGACAGTTTCCCGCCCGCTTCGAGCATGTGGGCTTCAAGGCCGGCGAGACACTGACCTTCGACGACGGCGCCAGCGTGGAAACCCATTCCCTGAACCATCCGGGTGGAGCGACCGGCTATCGTTTCCGGCATGGCAACCGCAGCGTCTGCTACATCAGCGACGTGGAGCACAGCGAAGCCTGGCCGGATGCATCGCTGACCGAATTCGTCCGCGACGCCGATCTCATGATCTATGACGGAATGTTCTCGGAGGCCGAATATCCGCGATGCCGGGGCTGGGGCCATTCCACCTGGCAGAAGGGCGTGGATCTCGCCCAGAATGCAGGGGTGAAGTCCCTGGCCATCTTCCATCTTTATCCGGGCCACGACGACGCCTTCATCCGTGCCCAGGAAGCCGAGATGCAGACGATAATGCCCTCCGCCTTCGTCGCCCGCGAGCGCCAATCCATCATTCTCGATACGTCTGAAAAGCTGGCAGTTGCGGATTGCCCCAAGGCCGTTAAGGTGCCCGCCGTCTAGAGCATTGCCCGGCGAAGTGGCTGCCGGTTCGCCGATAAGGTAATGCTTCAACACAATCATATGCGGGCTTTTTTTGATGTCCTCACCGATTCTCGTAACCGGCGCGGCCGGTTTCATCGGCTACCACGTGGTCGAACGCTTACTGGCCTTGGGCCATCAGGTGGTCGGTGTCGATTGTTTCACCCCCTATTACGACGTCAGCCTGAAAGAAGCCCGCTTCGCGAGGCTTGCGCCCCGCAACAGCTTTCAGGGCGAGCGTGTCGATCTTTCCGATCCTGAAGCCACGCGCGATCTGTTCAAGCGCCATCGCTTCGAGCGCGTGATCCATCTCGCCGCCCAGCCCGGCGTGCGCTTTACCGATCCGATGCCCTATGCCTCGTCGAACCTCATGGGCTTCATGAACATGCTGGAAGCCTGCCGCCACGGCGGCATCCAGCATCTCGTCTATGCCTCTTCGAGCTCGGTCTACGGCGCCAACCGCAAGCTGCCTTTCTCCGAGCATGACGGCACCGAGCATCCGATCAGCCTCTATGCCGCCACCAAGAAGGCGAACGAGATGATGGCGCATTCCTACGCCTCGCTCTTCGGCCTGCCCTGCACGGGCCTGCGCTTCTTCACCGTCTACGGTCCCTGGGGCCGGCCCGATATGGCGGTCTACAAGTTCACTCACGCCATCTCTGAGGGACGCACCATCGAGGTGGCGAATGGCGGCAAGGTATGGCGCGACTTCACCTATGTCGACGACATCGTGGAAGGTATCGTGCGCCTCGTGGAGAAGGCGCCCGCGGGCGATCCGAACTGGAACGCGGAAAACCCCGATCCCGCCACCAGCGCCGCGCCGCACCGGGTCTACAATATCGGCAACGATTCACCGGAAGAGGTGAACGATCTCGTCGCGCTGATCGAGAACGCGCTCGGCAAAAAGGCGAACCGCGTGGACGTGCCCCTGCCTCCCGGCGACGTGCTGGAGACGCGCGCGGACGTGACGGATCTGCGCCGCGATGTGGGCTTCGCACCCTCGACATCGCTGAAGGACGGCGTGGATCGGTTCGTTGAATGGTATCGCGCGTATCACGGAACTTGAGATGTTCAATTTCGTACCCTTCATGCTCACCGTTCTCGCGGTGGCTTTGCTCGGCGGGGCGCTGTTCAGCGCCTGTCTGATCGTGATTCTGAAGCCCCTTCTGGTGCGCTATGCGCTCGCGCGTCCGAATGCGCGCTCGAGCCACAAGGTGCCGACACCTCAAGGCGGCGGCATCGCCGTTGTCGGGGCAGGTCTCATCGTGGCGGGAATCGTGCTTGTCGGCACAGGCTTTCCTCTCGGCTCCTTTCTGATCGTTGCCGCAGCAGCTCTAGGGCTTGCCGTCGTCGGCGCCGTCGACGACATCCGGCCTCTGCCGGCAGCCTTGCGGCTTCTGCTTCAGATCATCGCCGTCGCTGCTGTCGTTCTGACGAATGAGCTGCGCATCCTTCCCGAATGGATTCCCTTGAGCCTCGAGCAGGCCCTACTGATCTTCGGCGGCGTCTGGTTCGTGAATCTCGTGAATTTCATGGACGGGCTCGATTGGATCACGGTGGCGGAGATGGTGCCGGTCACGGCCTTCCTTGCCCTGCTGTGGTTTGCCGACATGCCGACACAGGCAGCGATTACGTCGGCTGCGCTCTGCGGCGCCTTTCTCGGCTTCGCGCCGTTCAACAAGCCCGTCGCGCGCCTGTTTCTCGGCGATGTGGGCTCGCTTCCCATCGGCCTCCTCGTAGGCTGGATGCTGCTGCAGCTGGCTGGCTCCGACGCACTCGCCGCTGCGCTCCTGCTGCCGCTCTATTATCTGATGGATGCCACCATCACGCTGTTCCGCCGCCTCGCGAAACGCGAGCGGGTGTGGGAGGCGCATCGCAGCCATTTCTATCAGCGTGCCACGGATAACGGCTTCTCCGTCATGTCCGTCGTCACCCATGTCTTCGTGCTCAATCTCGCGCTCGCAGCGCTGGCTGGCGTGACGATCGTGTGGACCTCGGAGATCATGCAGATTGCGGCCCTGGCTGCAGGCTTCGTTCTCGTCGCCCTCGTTCTCCGGCGCTTCTCCCAGCCCCGTGTGTCAGTTCCCCTGGAGGTTTCCCGATGAATGCACCCTTGATCGCGCTCACCGGTTCAACGGGTTTCATCGGCCGTCACATCCTGAGCGAACTCCCGAAGCGCGGTTATCGCGTGCGCGTTCTGCTGCGCCGCCCCTCGGAGGTGCCGGAGGGCGCATCGAGCGCGGTGATCGGCGACATTGCCTCGCCGCACAACATGGCGGCCGCCTTGCGCGATGTGGACATGGTGATCCATTCCGCGGGTCTCGCGCATGCCATGTCGGGCAAGCCCGAGGACGATTACCGCAGCATCAACACCGAGGCGACGATCAAGCTCGCGCAGGCCGCCGAGCGCGCGGGCGTGAAGCGCTTCGTGTTCCTCTCCTCCATCCGCGCGCAGAGCGGCCCGTCCGCGCAGGGAGTGCTCAATGAAGAGATGGAGCCGCATCCGACCGATGCCTATGGGCGCTCGAAGCTTGAAGCGGAGAAGGGCTTAGGCGAACTCGGGCTCGACTGGGCGGCGCTTCGCCCGGTGCTCGTCTACGGCCCCGGCGTGAAGGGCAACATGGCAGCGCTTTTAAAGCTCGCGCAATCGCCCTGGCCGCTGCCGCTCGGCGGACTGAAAGCAAAGCGCTCACTTCTGTCTCTCGATAATCTGACAGCTGCTCTCGACACGCTGCTGAAGGCGCAAGGTTCCTTGCGGCGTCCGTTCATCGCCGCCGATCCGGAGCCGATGACCGTGCCGGAGATCATCGCCGCCCTGCGCAAGGGTTTCGGGCGCGGCCCCGGCCTCATCCCGGTGCCGCCCTTCGCGCTCGGCGCGGCGGCAGCGATGATGGGAAAGGCGGAAGTCTATGAGCGCCTGTCGGGCTCGCTGGTCGCAAGCCCCGCGGCCCTCAAGGGCTTGGGCTGGCAGGCGGTCAATGAGACGCGAGACGGGCTGGCTCGGCTGGCGCGGCAGGTTTCGGAGTCTGGTGCCGGCGCTTGAATTCGGGGATCGCATCCTCGAACACCCGCTCCGCCGCCGCGCGGTCGCCCGCCGCGATGGCCTTGTCGAGCGCATCGAGCCACAGATCGACCTTGGCGCGGTCCGCGAAGATGGGCTTTGCGGCCATGACGCCGTCGATGCCGATCTCCATGCGCGGCTCTTCGCGGGCGAAGAGAATTTCGTGCAGGCGCTCGCCGGGGCGCGTGCCGGTGACGGAGATCTCGATATCCTCGCCGGGCTCGTATCCGGCAAGGCGGATCATGCGCTCGGCGAGATCGTAGATGCGCACCGGCTGGCCCATCTTCAGCACATAGACGGAGACGCGCTCGTCGTTGTTCGACACCTCGATGCTGGGGCGGCTCTCGCCCGCGTGTGAAGCCGAGGTGAGCACCAGATCGGCAGCCTCGCGGGTCGTCATGAAATAGCGCACCATGTCGGGATGCGTGACGGTGACGGGACCACCGCGCGCGATCTGCGCCTTGAACTTCGGCACCACCGAGCCCACCGAGCCCAGCACGTTGCCGAAGCGCACGGCGATGATGCGGGTCGCACCGTTGCGGCCCATGAATTCCGCATCGAGCGCCTGACCGTACATTTCTGCCAGACGCTTCGTGGCGCCGAGCATGGAGACGGGATCGATGGCCTTGTCGGTGGAGATCATCACGATCTCGGACACGCCCGCTTCCACGGCCGCATCGGCCACGTTCACGGAACCGAAGACATTGGTCTTGATGCCTTCCGTCCAGTTACGCTCGAGATAGGGCACGTGCTTGAGGGCTGCGGCGTGGAAAACCACATCGGGCCGGAACTCGTTCATCACCTCCTGCACGCGCACGCGGTCACGCACGTCGGCGATGACGCCGTCTACATTCGTGTCGCCGGTGTTGAGCGAGGGATGTTCCAGGATGTGATGGAGCGACGGCTCGGAGCTCTCCAGGACCATGAGATCGCTGGCGCCGAAGGCCACGACGCGGGTGCAGATTTCCGAACCGATGGAGCCGCCGCCGCCGGTCACGAGCACGCGCTTGCCGCGGATGAAGTTTTCGAGACGCTGCCGGTCGATCTGCACCGTGGGGCGCAGGAGAAGATCCTCGATCTCCAGCGGCGCCAGCTCGGCATCGCGCATGCCTTCGCCGAGGCTCGTCACGCGCACCAGCGGCAGGCCGAGACGGCGCGCGCGCGCCAGCAGCATGTCGGGATTGGCTTCCGACGCTAAGGCGCTCGGCGTCGCCACGAGACGGCGGATCGTTTGGGCGCGTTCCTGGAAATCCTGCACCACCTGATCGAGATCGGCGAAGGTGCCCAGAACCGGCACGCCGCGGATCGACTGTCCCTGATCGTCGGCGCGGTAGGAGAGGATGCCGAGCGGGCGCATCTTCTTGACCGTGCCGGATTCGATGGCGCGCAGGATCACCTCGATATCGTTGCCGCGTCCCAGGATCAGGGTCGGCGTGTTCGAGTCGCGGTCGAGCGTATGGCGGGAGCGGGCATATTTCACATAGCGGAAGGCAAGACGCGGGCCGCCCAACAGGAACATCTGGATCAGCCAGTAGAGCGCGATCGTGATCTTGCCGAAGAAGAACGAACCGAAGAGCTGCGGCGAGAGCAGCACGTAATCGGCGACGAGAAGCGACAGCGCGAGAACCGTCGTGGCGCGGAAAATATTGAAGAGGTCAGGCAGGGAGGCGAAGCGCCACTTGGAGCGGTAGAGGTGGAAGACCCAGTAAACCACGCCCGCGAAGACGACGAAGAACGGCAGGAAACGCGGCAGATAGAACAGCCGCTCGTTCAGCTGCGCTCCTTCGAAGCGCACGGCAAAGGTCACGGCGACGGCAATGGCCGTCATCGCGAGGTCGTGCAACACGATCGCCGTCTTCTTGAAATCCTGCCGATTCATTGCTCTGCCATCACTTGAACCGGGGGTATCGGCCCGGCCCAACCCTTTGTCAATGTAGTAAAGTCACCTCGATCCGCGACTTACTCTCCCTGCTCTTCCAGCAAGGGACGATCCGCCACGACGATGAGGTAGCCGCCGTCATGGGCCACATGCGCCTGAATTCCAAAATGGGCGGCAATCCTCTTCTCCGTCAGAACGGCCGCAGGAGTTCCGGAGGCTGCCACAACGCCCTTATCGAGAAGGATGATCTCATCTGCGAAGCGTGCCGCCAAGGTGAGATCGTGCATGATGACGGCAACCGTCCGTCCCGAACGCACCTGATCCTTGAGCACGTCGAGCACGATGAGCTGATGGCGCGGATCGAGCGCGGCGACGGGCTCGTCCGCCAAGAGCACCGGGGCCTGCGTCGCCAGAGCGCGGGCGAGCAGAACCCGCGCCCGCTCGCCGCCGGACAATTCCGTGGCGGGCCTCGCCTCGAAACCTTTGAGTCCCACGGCCCGAATGGCTTCGGCCACGGCCTCTTCGCCCTTTTGCGAGAGGCTATCGGGCTTCTCGCCATGGGGCAGACGGCCGAGAGCGACCACTTGGGCCACCGGCAGAGGCCAGGCGACGTTTCCGCCCTGGGGCAGATAGGCGATGGCGCGCGCCCGGTCGCCGGCATTCATGCGCGCCACCGGATGCCCGTCGAGGGTCACCTGCCCGCTGGTGGGCGGCAGGAGGCCTGCGAGACTGCGCATCAGCGTGGTCTTGCCCGCGCCGTTGGGCCCCACGATCACCGTGAGGCGACCGGACGGTATCGTCAGATCGACCCGCGAGAGCGCATGGCGGCGGCCGAGATCGACGGCGAGGTCGTGGGCGCAGAGCTCGCTCATACGGGCATCTCCGCGAGTTCGGCCTTGCGGCGCGCGATCACCCAGAGAAAGAACGGCACCCCAAGAATGGCGGTGAGCACGCCGACCTTGATCTCCGTCTGCGACGGGATGAGCCGGACCGCACAATCGGCGGCGAGCAGCAGGGCCGCGCCCGCCAGCCCCGAAGGCACGAGGGTACGGGCGGGATCATAGCCCGCGAAGGGGCGCACCAGATGCGGCGCGACGAGGCCGACGAAGCCGATGGAGCCCGCCACCGCCACCGACGCGCCCGTGCCAATGGCCGCTCCCGCCACCAGCAGGAAGCGCAGGCGCATGAGGTTGATGCCGAGGCTGCGCGCGGTCTCCTCGCCGAGAGCGAGCGCTCGAAGCCCGGTCGAGGCGGAGAGGACGAGGAGCGAGGCGAGAAGAATGAAGGGGCTGGCGAGCCCCACATGGACGATGGAACGATCCTCGAAGGAGCCGAGCAGCCAGAACACGATCTCGGTGACGGCGAAGGGATTGGGCGAGAGGCTGATGGCGAGCGACGTGCCCGCCCCCGCGAGGCTTCCCACCGCGAGACCGGAGAGAACGAGCACCACCACGGTGGCCCGGCGTCCCGCCACCGCCACGACGAGGGCGACCGAGATGAGCGCCCCGAGAATCGCAGTCACCGGCAGCACCCAGGACAAGGCTCCCACGAGGCCCGAATAGAGCACGATCACCGCCCCGAAGGCGGCGGCCTGCGGCGCGCCGAACACCGCCGTATCAGCCAGCGGATTGCGCAGCAGGCCCTGCAAGCCTGCGCCTGTGAGCCCGAAGATCCAGCCGATGAGAATGGCGAGCAGCGTGCGCGGCAGACGGATGTCGCGCACAACGATGGTGGCGCTGCCCTGATCCGACACGAGCGCGGTCAGCGCCTGCCACGGCCCGATCGGCGCGGGACCGACCACGAGCGAGGCAAGGCTCAAGGCTCCGATGAGGAGAATGAGGCTTGAGATGAGGAGAGGCCGGGGCGAACGCATGCAAGTTTCGATGTTGTCGCCTCCGCGATAGCAACCCTGCTCTGCGTTGTCATCCTGGAGCTGCGGGAGTGAGGTTGGGAATCGCAAGACGAGAATGACGCTTGAACCACTACGGTGTCATTCCCGGCCTTGAGCCGGTGATCGGTTCGTGACGCGCAGCGCTTTTCATAATCGGGATGGCCGAGACAGGACCGGCCATGACGGAAAACGACTGGCGTCATCCCGGACGAAGCATAGCGAAGATCCGGGATCGCGTGACGAGAATGGCGCGGGTTCTCCCTCTCCCTGAGGGAGAGGCCTGGGGTGACGGGTTACGGGTCTTTCCGGAAAGGCGGTGACCCTCACCCGCCGCGCTGGCGCGCGTCGACCTCTCCCGCCCGGGAGAGGTATTCCAGCGCCTTATTCGGCTCGCGATCCCGGCTCGGCTGCGCCGTCCGGGAGGACGCCCTATGAGGCATGTTCCGCTTTTGTTCTTGACTGTGGTCCTAAGCTGGGCTATATGTGTTGGTGTCCTGGCTCGATGAGGGGCGCGCTCGCGAGGCGTCGCATGTGTCGGAGCCGGGAACGGTCCCGGTTCGGTCTCGCAAGCCGGGCCGGGAGGCCCATCGTTGCAAGACACGATGTCCGCCTAAAAGAACCGTGCGCGAGGGGCCGTCAGGTTCTTCTCACTCTCACAAGCGAACCGGACGGCCTCTCGCGCCTCCCTCACCCCATACCTCGGGCCACACAAGCCGCGAGGCCATTCCCGCTCGCTCTTTGACATCTCACAAGCGCCACTTGCACAATCCGAAACATAGCTGCGCTTATTCCTCTTCAGTTGATGTTCGATCTTGGCTCCCGCCATGATACGAAGCCCCATTCAGATTGCTGCGATTGCTTGAGGAGCCGGCATGAACCGTTTGTTCGCCAACCTGCCCACCACCGTCTTCGAAGTCATGTCGAGCCTCGCCCGCGAAACCGGCGCGATCAATCTCGGCCAGGGCTTCCCGGACGATCCGGGTCCGGAGGACGTGCGGCGCGCAGCCGCCGAGGCGGTGCTCAACGGCTACAACCAATATCCGTCGATGATGGGTCTGCCTGAGCTGCGCTCCGGGATCGCCGCGCATTACAAGCACTGGCAGGGTCTCGATCTCGATGCGAACACGGAAGTCATGGTGACGTCAGGCGCGACGGAAGCTCTTGCCGGCGCGATCCTCGGCATCGTGGAGCCGGGCGACGAGGTGGTTCTGTTCGAGCCCATGTACGACGCCTATCTGCCGCTCGTGCGATTGGCCGGCGGCGTTCCGAAATTCGTCACGCTCCAGCCGCCGCATTTCCGTCTGACGGAGGAAGCGCTCGCAAAAGCCTTCTCGCCGAAGACCAAGGCTGTCGTGTTCAACAATCCTCTCAATCCCACGGCGACCGTGTTCTCGAACGAAGACCTCGCGTTGCTCGCGGATTTCTGCCGCAAGTTCGACGCCATCGCGATCTCCGACGAGGTGTGGGAGCACGTGGTGTTCGACGGCATCAAGCATCAGCCGGTGCTGGGCTTGGATGGGATGCGCGACCGCTCGGTGAAAATCGGATCGGCCGGAAAAATCTTCAGCCTCACGGGCTGGAAGGTGGGCTTCGTCTGCGCCGCCCCCCACATCATGAAGGTGCTGGCGAAATCGCACCAGTTCCTCACCTTCACCACCGCGCCCAATCTGCAAACGGCGGTCGCCTATGGGCTTGCCAAGGACGACAGCTATTTCGAGGACATGCGCAAGAATTTCGCCCGCAGCCGCGACCGCTTCACCGACGGCCTGAAGACGCTCGGTTTCGACGTGATCCCGAGCCAGGGCACCTACTTCCTCAACATCGACATCTCAGCCCTGGGCGAGACCGACGACGTCGCCTTCTGCCGCCGCCTCGTCATGGAGCACGGCGTCGCCGCGATCCCGGTCTCAGCCTTCTATGCGGAAGGCGCGGTGAAGAACGTGGTGCGCTTCTGCTTCGCGAAGAAGGATTCGACGCTGGACGCAGGCCTGGAACGGCTGGCGGATGTGGTGAAGCGGGCGGCGTAGAAAGCTAAGCCTCGTTGCTGGAGATTTCTGACCGTGCATGGTTCAACCATGCAGCCATTCCCTTTTGCTGGGCTCTGGCTTCGAGAAACTCGACGATTTCTTTGAATTCGTGCTCGGTCTGCGCCTTATCCAAATGATAGGGGATGTTATGGAAGAGATCCGCTAAATCAAAAATCCCTTTGTTTTTCTCCTGATAGGCGGCGACCCGCATATCCAGCAATGCACGGGCCAGGAGCTTATAAACTAAATGCCTGTCACTCATTCTTGCTAATTATCCCTTTGACTTTATTCTGAGTTTAGGATGCGTTTAGCATCGATAATACCTAACCTTATAGGAGTTCCCTCCCCTGATGATCCGTCTCCTCGCTTCGGTTGCTTTGGGCCTTGGCCTTGTCACCGCCGCCGCCGCTCAAGAGCGTGTGGTCAACGTCTATAACTGGTCCGATTATGTGGACCCCAAGGCGCTGGACGAGTTCACGAAACAGACCGGCATCAAGGTGGTTTACGACACCTACGACAACAACGAGATCGTCGAGACGAAGCTGCTCGCCGGCAAGTCGGGCTACGACATCGTGGTGCCCTCGGGCCCGTTCGTGCAGCGCCTTATAGGCGCCAAGGTGTTCCGGAAGCTCGACAAGGCGAAGCTGCCGAACCTGTCGAACCAGTGGCCGGAGGTGACGCAGCGCCTCGCCGTGTTCGATCCGGGCAACGAATATGCCGTCAACTACATGTGGGGCACCACCGGCATCGGCGTGAACGTGAAGAAGGTGAAAGAGATCCTCGGCGACATGCCGCTCAACACCTGGGATCTGGTGCTCAAGCCCGAGGTCGCCTCCAAGCTCAAGGCTTGCGGCATCTACATGCTGGATAGCCCCGAAGACCTCTTCCCCGGCGTGATGGCCTATCTCGGCCTCAACCCGGATTCCAAGAAGAACGAGGATCTGACCAAGGCGGGCGATGCCCTGTTCCGCATCCGCGGCAACATCCAGAAGTTCCACTCCTCCGAATACATCAACGCGCTCGCCAACGGCGATATCTGCGTGGCGGTGGGCTATTCGGGCGACATGGTGCAGGCGAAGAAGCGCGCCGAGGAAGCCAAGAACAATGTGGAGATCGCCTACGTGATTCCGCGCGAAGGCGCGCTCATGTGGTTCGACAGCTTCGTGATCCCGGCGGATGCCAAGAACGTGAACGAGGCACACGAGTTCATCAACTTCATGATGAAGCCCGAGATCGCCGCCATGAACACGAACTACGTGTCCTACGCATCGGGCAACCTCGCCGCCAAGAAGGACATCGATCCCGCGATCCTCAACGATCCCGGCATCTATCCCGACGAGGCCACCATGAAGCGCCTCTTCACCAACACGGCCTATGACGAGCGCTCGCAGCGCACCGTCACCCGCCTGTGGACCCGGGTGAAGACGGGCCGTTAATCGCCCGCTCAGGTTTCATCCGGCAAAGATGTTACGCCCTTTCAACTCCGCCTACGGGCGGAGTTGTCTTTTGAAAGAAGGACGTTCCATCATGCGCCTCGCCCTCGCAGCCGCTCTTGCGCTTGCTCTTGCCGCTCCGGCTCTCGCCCAGACACCCGCTCCCCGCCAGCCGACGATCAGCGTCATGGGAACGGGCGAGGCCGAGCTGAAGCCGGATTTCGCCAATCTCTTCGTCAGCGTTCAGACCGAAGCGCCGACCGTCGCGCAGGCTTCCGCCGCCAACAATACCGCCACGGAGCGGGTGCTGGCGCGCATCCAGAGCCTCGGCATCAAGCGCGAGGATATTCAGACGGTGAATTTCCAGGTCTTCAAGATCGAGCCGCCTGAGGAAAAGCTCAATTCCGCAGACAAGGACGCGCTGAAGTTCGGTGCCAATCACCGACTGCGGATCAAGACCCGCGATCTTGCCGGCGTCGGTAAGCTCGCAGGCGAAATCCTCGCCAGCGGCGACATGACTTTCCAATCCGTCTCCTTCGGTCTCGACCGCCAGGAGGAAGGCGGCGACAAGGCGCGCGAGGCCGCCGTGCGCGATGCCAAGCGCCAGGCCGGGGTTTATGCCAATGCGGCTGGTGTCACGCTGGGCAAGCTGATCGAGATCCGTGACGGCTCTGCCCAGCCCGTCGAGCCGCAGCCCGAGATGATGCGCATGCGCATGGCTGCCGCGAAGGGCCCTGAAGAGGTGCCGCTCGTGCCCCCCGCCACGATCCGCTACATCGCCAACGTGCAGCTCGTCTGGGAGCTGGCGCAGTAGCCTCGGCAAGACCGGCGCATCGTGGTAGATTGGCGAAATCGTCAATTGAGCCGATCAGCCTGGACGACCGGGACCCTTCATCCGGTCGTCCCGCCCATGCTCACGAGGATGCCTGCCGTCGAGCAGGACCGGCTCATCTCTTTGCAGGCAAGGCCAGAACACCTTGCAGGAGATCGACCCGATGACGAAGACCGTCACCTCCCTCTTCCATAGCGGGCAGCACGCCGCGACAGCAGCGAGCCGCCTGGAACAGGCTGGCATCCCGAAGGATGGCATCGACATCTGGTCCAGTTCGATCAACCTCGGCCCCATGCTGGCGGATGCAGGCGTGTCATGGTCCGACACGGAAGCCTATATGGAGGGCGTTCTCAACGGCGGCTCCGTGGTCATCGTGAGCTGCCCCGACGACGAGGTCGACCGGGTGGTCCATATCCTCGACGACGAGGGCATGCTGGATCTCGACGAGCAGCGCGCCTCCGGAATTTCCGAAGGATCGGAAGAGCCCACAGGCCATGGCCGGGCGCGCATCCAACCGCTCGACCAGAACCGCCCGATGCAGGAATAAGCGTTTCCCCGACGCGCTTTCTCGACCAGAATCAGGCGGCCCTGACACTGGTGAGAAACTGATGGATCTCGCGTCCGAGACGTTCTGCCTGGGCGTCCAGAGCGGCGGAGAGATGAGCAACCGTGCGTGCCGCATCGAGAGAGCGCACCGCCACATTCTCGGTGGTCTCGATGGCGGAGGCCCCGGCCTGCGCTTCCGTCGAAACCTGGGCCACGGAGCGGGCAATCTCGGACACCGCCACCGTCTGCTGGCTGATGGTTCCGGCAACGCCCGACACTACGCCTGCGAGATCGTCCACCGAAACCTGGACTGAACCCAGAGCCACAAGCGTCTCGCGCGAGGCAGCCTGCACCGCCTCGATCTGCCGCGCAATTTCCTCGGTAGCTTTCGACGTTTGCCCCGCCAGGTCCTTCACCTCGCTAGCGACCACGGCAAAGCCCTTGCCGGCTTCGCCCGCGCGCGCCGCCTCGATAGTGGCGTTGAGCGCCAGCAGATTGGTCTGCGCCGCGATGGAGCGGATGAGGTCGGCCACCTGCCCGATATGGGACGTGGCCTCCGCCAGAACCGTCATGCTGCCGGATGCGCCCCGCGCTTCCGTTACAGCGCGCTCGGAAGCTTGCGTCGAGGCCTGCGTCTGCGAAGCGACCTCGGCGAGCGATGCATCGAGCTCTTCCGCCGCACTCGCCACCGCCGCCATGTTCTGCGAGGTGCGCGACGAAGCGGAGCCCGCAACTTGAGCCTGCTGCGTGACCTGATTGGCCGAGCCCTCCAGTTCGCCGGAAGCCGTGGTGAGATCACCCGTGGCGCGACGCACCTCGCCGAGAATCTGCTCCACGGAGGCATCGAAACTGGCGATCGCTTCCGCGATGGCTTGAGCGCGCCGGGCCTCGAAGGCCGCCTGGCCCTCGCGCTCCTGCGTCAGCCGCTCGCGTTCGCGGGCATTGTCGCGGAAGACCAGAACTGTGCGCGCCATGGCGCCGATTTCATCCGACGCGGCGGTGGAGGGAATCTCCACGCCAGCATCGCCATCGGCCAGACGTTTCATGGCTTGCTGAAGACGGCCCAAGGGCAGCGAGATCGAACGCCCGACGAGGAAGTTCAGCGCCAGGCCCAGAACCAGCGTCAGGCCCATCGCCCAGAGAATGAGCGTGAAGGTGCGCTGCTGCGAGGCCGTCAGGGCCTCGGCGGTTCTTGCAGCCTCGTTTTCCACCTTGGACAGGAGTTGATCGAGGATCGGCACGAGCAGATCGAACTGGCCTTTGAGCTTCTCGCCCTGACCCGCCACCTGCTGCTCCAACGCTGCCCAGGACTGGAAGGCTGTCTGATAGGCTTCGCCTGCCTGCTGCACATTCGGCTTTTCGGCTTCCGCCTCGCCGGAGAGCTGAGCCAGCGCGCGAGTGAAACGGCCCTGATCGACATCGAAGGCGCCCAGCAGGCTCTCGTCGAGCACGAGACGGGCGCGAGCCTCCTGCCTGAACATGCCAAGTGTCGCAGCCCACAGGCGGATGGTGGCCGCCTCGCCATTTCCGGCAAGCGGCCTGACCGTTCGTTCCAGATGCTCCTCGGTGGACAGCAATTGCCCCAAGGCTCCCTCGTCAGCCTTGTAGCCGATGGCCGTATAGAGCTTGTCGAGTGCCGTGCCCTGCTCGCTCAGGGTGCCGGCACGCCCTTTGAGCTCTTTCACCTCGGCTTCGATCAGGGCAGCCCCGGGAGCGGAGGCGATCTCGTCGAGCTGGGCGGCAAGGGCCTTCTGCTGATCGAGAAAGGCCTGGCCGTGATGACCCTGGCGGGTTGAGGTCCATTCGAGGGTCACCGCCTTCAAGGCATCGGCGCGGCCGCGGAACTGATAGGCCTTCTCGGCCAAGTTGAAGTAGATCTGCTGCGTATGAAGAGCGCCCTCGACCTCGCCCCGGCCGGTTTGAAACACGCCGGCGATCACCGCGAACCCAATCCCCATGATGCCGCTCAAAGCAGCAACACGCACCCTGACAGACGGCCAACGCAAGCCAGAAAGAGACGCCATTGTCCCGATTCTCCCTCATTTTTGGGGAACGCTAGCCAAGCTTGCTTGCGCGAAGTTGGCGTCGGGACAGACTGAAGATCAGGCGGCCTTCGGCAGCTCGGTCATGATTGCATAGAGGGCGGTGGCGTCCTTCGTGGCGCGCACCCGCTCGATCAGGCCGGGTTCGCGCAGCACTCGGGCTACCCGGGCGAGCGCCTTCAGGTGGTCCGCTCCTGCGCCTTCCGGCGCCAGGAGCAGGAAGAGAACGTCCACCGGCTGGCCGTCGAGGGCCTCGAAATCGACCGGCTTATCGAGGCGCGCCACAAGCCCGAAGATACGGGTGAGGCCGGCCAGTTTGCCGTGGGGGATGGCAATCCCCTCACCGATCCCGGTAGAGCCGAGGCGCTCGCGCTGAAGCAGCGCCTCGTAAATGGCGCCTTCGGGCAAAGTCGTGAGTTTGGCCGCATGGATAGCCAGCTCCTGAAGAGCCTGCTTCTTGCCGCTCACGCGCAGGGCGGGAAGAACCGCCTGGGGGTCTAGGAAATCCAGCAAGGGCATCGATCACGCTGCATTAGAGTGAGAAGCCTTCAAGGCCTCGCACCGTTCCAGGCAAAAACCAGGCCAAGAGAGGTAACCCCCATCAAGGCTGAGCGGGTGGCGGGTCGACCCAACCGATCGCTCCGTCGCCGCGGCGGTATACGACGTTCACGCGGCTGGTGCTAGCGTGGATGAACACGAGAGCGGGCACGCCGGTCAGATCAAGCCGCATCACCGCATCGCTGACGGATAAGCGATGAAGGGGTTTCGTGGTTTCCGCAATGACAACAGGATGATAGCCCTCCCCCCCGACCATCTCGTCGGTAGGCGCCTCGAAAACCGCATAGGGTGCTTCGAGGCTGTTTTCCCGCCCATTTCCGGGATTGGCGTGCTCCTTGAGCCGCTGCTTGTAGCGGCGCAGGCGCTTTTCGATGCGAATCGCCGACTGGTCGAAGCTGGAATAAGCGTCCTGGGCTGCACCCGAGGCTTCGATGGTGATGCCGGAGGTCAGATGGAGCACGCAATCGGTGCGGAAGCCTGTGCCGTCCTTGGCCACCGTCACATGGCCGGAATAGCCTCCGTCGAAATATTTCCCCATGGCGCCCGCGACACGGTCCGTCACCTGGGCTCGAAGGGCCTCCCCGATATCGAGATTCTTTCCCGAAACCCTCAGCGTCATGGAGACCTCCCTTTTATGCGCCCATTTGCCTGGGACTGACTTCAAGCATCATGAGCTTACGCACGGGCAAAGCAAGCCTCATTGCGCTATGTCATGACGCTCTGAATCGATGGTGCCTGCGGCGCTCGGAGGAGGAGGGGATCCGCAGGGCTTCCCGGTATTTGGCGATGGTTCGGCGGGCAACATCGATGCCCTCGCTTCTCAAGACTTGTGCAAGTGCCTCATCCGAGAGCACCGCATCGGGCTTCTCGGCCTCGATCAGCTGCCGGATGCGGTGACGCACCGCTTTAGCCGCGTGCTCGCCCTCGCCTGTCGCCGCGTTCAGGAAGAACTTCATCGGGTAAGTCACGCCGCCGGCCCCGATGGCCTTGTTCGCCACCACGCGGGAGATGGTGGATTCATGCATGCCGATGGCCTCGGCCACACTCCTGAGGGTCATGGGCCTCAAGGAGGCGACGCCATCGCGGAAGAAGCCCTCCTGCTGGCGCACGATCTCGGTCGCCACCGTGAGGATCGTCCTAGCCCGTTGGTCGAGGCTGCGGGTGAGCCAGCTCGCCACCTGCAGGCAATCGGAGAGGAAGCTCTTGTCCTCGGCCTTGCGAACCGCCTTCGCCACCTCGGCATAATAGGTGCGATCGAGAAGGATGCGCGGCAGGGTGTCGGGGTTGAGCTCGACGATGAAGCTGCCCTCGGCGGAAGGCTGCACCAGCACGTCGGGCACGAGCACTTCGATGGGCGCGGCGGTGAAAGCAAGTCCCGGCTTGGGCTCCAGGCGGCGGATCTCAGCCAGCATGTCGATGAGATCGTCCCGGTCGACGCCGCAGATCCTCTCGAGCGCCGCGAAATCCTGGCGCGCCACCAGATCGAGACGCGCCAGCAGGGCCTGCATGGCGGGATCGAGCCGGTCGCGGTCGCGCAGCTGGATTTCCAGGCACTCCCGCAAGTTTCGGGCGCCGATGCCGGACGGCTCGAAAGTCTGGACGAGCCTCAAAGCCGTCTCGACCTGGACGAGCGGGATGCCGAGACGGTCCGCGATCTGCTCCAGCGCCTCGGTCAGATAGCCGGCCTCGTCGAGATTGTGGATGAGATACCGAGCAATCTCGCGCAGGGAGCCTTCGACAGAAGTGAGATCGAGCTGCGCCTCGAGATAATCGGTCAGGCTCTGCGCGCCCGCCAATGTTGCTTCAAGCTCCGGTTTCAGTTCGGAATGGGCGGAAGATGCGGCTTGCGAGGACACGGCTCCGCCCTCCCCGCGCGATGGCGGCGGGCCGGGGATCATTCTTCCGCCGGCCTGCGCATACCGTTCCTTGGCGCGCAGAAAATCAGCGAGGCTCGGCGGCGGCGCATCGCCTTGCTTCTCCGCTTCCTGAAGGAGCGGATTGCGCTCGAGTTCGGCCTCGACATAGGCCACGAGTTCCGCGTGGGAGAGCTGCAGTAACTTGATGGATTGAACGAGCTGGGGAGTCATCGTCAGGGACTGACCCTGGCGCATCTCAAGCCGTTGCATCGAACTCATGACGGCACCCAACGCGTTGCGGGCATGCTTCTTGCATGCCCGATTGTTTTACTGCGCCGTTTGCCGTGCCGTCAAAAGGCAGATCGTCCCAACCTTTGAATGTTAGAGACGGAAATCTTCACCCAGATAGAGACGGCGCACATCCTCGTTGGCGACGATGGCGTCCGGTGCGCCTTCCGTGAGCACGCGGCCGGAATGGATGATGTAGGCGCGGTCGATGAGACCGAGCGTCTCGCGCACATTGTGGTCGGTGATCAGCACGCCGAGACCACGCCGGGTCAGGTGTCGCACGAGATTCTGAATGTCGCCCACGGCAATCGGATCGATGCCCGCGAAAGGCTCGTCGAGCAGCATGAAGGTGGGCTCGCCCGCGAGAGCGCGGGCAATCTCGCAGCGGCGACGCTCACCGCCCGAGAGAGCGATGGAGGGAGCCTTGCGCAGGCGCGTGATGTTGAACTCGTCGAGCAGAGCATCGAGCTTGCGATCGCGCTCCTTGCGGCTCGGCTCCACGATCTCGAGCACGGCGCGGATATTGTCCTCGACGGTGAGGCCACGGAAAATCGAGGCTTCCTGCGGGAGGTAGCCGATGCCCAGACGCGCGCGGCGATACATGGGCAGGCCCGTCACATCATGCCCGTCGAGACTGATGAGGCCGCGATCCGCCTGAACGAGGCCGGTGATCATGTAGAAGATGGTGGTCTTGCCCGCGCCGTTCGGGCCGAGCAGACCCACCGCCTCGCCGGCGCGGACATTCAGGCCCGCATCCTGCACCACCGTGCGGCCGCGATAGCTCTTCTGAAGGCCTTTCACGGCCAGGATACCGGGGCCGCCGAAGACGCCCTTCTCATCGGAGCGGCCGAAGACATGCGGCGCCGGTCCGCCTTGATGGCGGCTTAAGGTCGTCGTGTCCGCCGGAGCGGATGGGGCACGGTTGAACAGGGATTTCACGAAAATTCCATCGTCAGAGCACAACGGGACAGAGCCGGTGAGAAAACCGGCTTAGCCTATCGGTGTTTAAGGCTTCGGTTTGGCGTTGCCGGCGCCGGTCGGGGCCGGTGCGCCTTGTCCCGGCACGAACAGCGCCCGCACGCGGCCGCCGGGCTTGGTATCGATGCTCGCCACGCCTGTGTTGATGTCATAGACCACGCGCTCGCCACGGGTCACGTTGGGGCCGTCGCTCAAGGCGGCGTTGCCGTTCAAGAGGATCTTGTTGGCGCCCCGGTCGAAAGTGGCGTTGTCGCCGGTGGCGACCTGGGTGCGCGACACGATGGTGACTGGCCCCTGGCAATCGATCTTCTTGATCGCGCTTTCACTGGGGCCCTGTCCCGCCGGAGCAGCGGCAGGCTGTGCGCCGCCTTCGCGGTTCTGCTGCTCGTAAAAGACGGTCATGGCCGTGCACTTCATGGTGCTCTCGCCCTGAACGGCCACCACATCGCCGGAGAAGACCGCGCGCCCTTCCTTGTCGAACACGTCGAGCTTGTTGGCGTCGATCTTGATCGGCTCCTTGCTGGAGCCGAAATTGCCGAAGCCGACGGCCCGCTCCTTCTCGGCTTGCTGAGCCTTTTGAGCCCAGGCGGCGGTTGTTGCCGCCGGCAGGAGAAGCGCGAGGGCGAGCGCGTTGCGTGCGAAACTCATCATGGACGAACACTTGTAGGTTGGGCCGCCTGGGATGGGGCGACAGGAGAGGATGAATCGGATCCGGAAGCGGGCAGGAACGTGGTGCGCACGCGGCCCTTGAAGCTCATGACCTTGCCGTTCTCTGTCACCCGGAGGCCTTCCGCTTCGATGTGGCCATTGCCGCCGAGGATCACGGTGACGGGCTCGTTGGAGACGACGAGGCCGCTCTTGAAGTCCACCTGGGCGGAGCGCATCTGGACCTCCTGGCCCGCATCGGTTCTGACGCGGACGTTCTGGCGCAGGTTCATCCGCTCCTTCTTGGTGTCGAGAATGCCGACATTGGCCTCGAGCCGGGCGGTGCTGCCCTTGTCGTCGGTGACGAGCCGGGCGCGCAAATCCTTCAATTCCACGAAATCAGGGTTTTTCACATCCTGGGTGGCGGCGCTTGCGGTCACCTCATAGGGCCGGTTGTCGTTCTTGAACCCGGTAAGCTTGGGCGCTTCCATGGTCACGTTGGTACCGCTGACGCCGATGGAGCCGAAGCTCAGGTTCTCGACCTTCCTGAAGGGCTCGAGATAGGCGAACAGGCTGACCGCGGCGACAGCGAGGAGCGAACCCAGGGGAATGGCGATCTTGGCAAAGCGCACCCAGCGGGAATGCCGGCGGGCCTTGGTGAAGGCGCGCGCGCGCGCAACCGGCCTCGCAGCCGGGCTACCTTGGAGTGTGGTGCCCTGGAATCCCGCCACTTTCGATCCAATCCCTTCCGTCTCACCCGACCCGGCGCCATGCCCGTCGGTGATGGCGATGTTATGACGGATATGGGTTTTATGCTGGAAAGTTTAAGCCTGCGTCAACTATGCGCAAAGATATCGGTCTCGGGCCAGCCCAGGAGGTCAAGCTGCGCCCTGGTGGGCAGGAACGAGAAGCATTGATGGGCAATGCCGAGCCGGTTCTCCCGCTCCAGCCGCTGATCGAGCTTTTCCTTAAGGGCATGCAAGTGCAGCACATCGGAGGCCGCATAGTCGAGCTGGGCCGTGCTCAAGGTCTCGGCACCCCAATCGGAGGATTGCTGCTGCTTGGAGATCTCGACCCCGAGGAATTCCCGCACGAGGTCCTTCAGACCATGCCTGTCCGTATAGGTGCGCACCAGCCGCGAGGCCACCTTGGTGCAGTAGACGGGCCTCGGCATCACGGCGAAGGCGTGGAAGAGCACGGCGAGATCGAAGCGGGCATAATGGAAGATCTTGAGCACGCTCTCGTCGGAGAGAACGCGGATCAGGTTCTCAGGGCGCGGCCCGTCCTTCAGGATCTGCACCACATCCGCATCCCCGTCGCCTTTCGAGATCTGCACCACGCAGAGCCGATCCCGGTGCGGGTTGAGCCCGAGCGTCTCGGTATCGATCGCGATCGCGGAACCGGGCTGATAATCTGCGGGCAGGTCGCCGCGATGGAAGCGCGTGGTCATGGAAGGAACATCACCTGAAAAGCCATTGGATCGGCTCTAGCCTGTATTGTGCCCCGCTTCAACGATCAGAAAAAGCCCCGCTCGGAGCGGGGCTTTTAGCATAGTACCTTTGCCGGCTAGTAGCAGACCTGAACCCGCCGCCAGACCGGGCGTCCGTAACGGTTGATCACACGCCGGGATTCGAGCGCACAACGAGGTCCATAGCCATAGTGAGGATTCGCTGCGGCGCTGGCGATGGTTCCGAGGGCGAGGCCGCCGATGAGCCCGGCTACGGCAGCGCCGCCACCATAATAGCCACCACCGTAATAGGGATAACCATAGCCTCGATAACCGTAATAGGACGGGCGATAATAACCACGACCGTAATAACGCCCGCCATAATAACGGTTACGATAGTAACGATTGCCGTAATAGCGATTATACGGCCGATAGCCGTAGCCGCCGCTTCTGTAGTTGGGCACGGATATTCCACCACGGTTGGAGAAGTAATAATCACGTTCTCCAGTCTGAGCCGAGGCGGGACTCGGCTGTATCGCGGCGGCACTCCCGAACACACAGACTGTGGCCAACATAACTTTGAACGACATGCCCATAGAGCCCTCCAGGACACATGATGCATGAACAACGGTATGTCGTGTCTTGATGTTCCGCTTAAGGCTGGAGGGGCAGATACCGCCAAGTCTTAAGCATCATCTCAGGCAGCGACGCCCTTTCCTGATCCTCAGACATGTCTCTGGATTTGCGCAAAAGACCTGCCACTATCAACGGACTTGCCGTTATCAACCGGCACTTGCTGCTGCCTCTGGGCAAGCTCGTTCAAGGTAGCCATCAGTGTTTCCCGGCTGATGGGTTTTTCCAGCCACAGCACGTTCTGCAGCTCGGGTGGTCCGTCCTCCTTCGGAGGTAATCCCGAGTAGACCGCGAACGGAACTCCACGATCCTTCAAGGTCCGCGCAATTTCAATGGATGTTCCATCCTTGATCATGATGTCGAGAAGCGCGATATCCGGCGTATCGCTTTCAAGCCTATGCAGGGCCTGGGCATTGCTCATGAATGGCCCCTCGACATTGAAGCCCGCCTCTTCGAGGGAAGCCTCAAGCGACATACCGATCAGAGCCTGATCCTCGACGATCATGCAGCGCGTTTGAGCCATCACCTTCTTTTCCTGTCAAAATCGGGAACGGGAGATATTCGCCGCAAGCAAACGAATCATCTTTACAATCAAATAAAATATTGTCCGTCGACGGACACCGCACATTCACTCATGTAAATCTTTGCCTTAAGAGGCGCCGAAATCTTGGGTCATCACAGCTGCATCAAGATTCTTTTTAGTCAAAGACGCACAGATCGAATTCTAGAATACGCAAGCGCTCGTGTTCGGTTCAGACCACTCGAATCTTATTTCCAGCACGTGATATTACCCCTATGACAGCAGTTACGCTTTACATAGGTTAATGCACCCTTCGCAAAGGAGACGTTTGCTTTCACGTTCGTGAGAGTCGGAAGGGATACAGAATGGCGGCTGATACCCCAATGAAAGACCAGATGCTCGCCGCCATTCCGCATCTGCGCGCTTTCGCCATCTCTCTCTGCGGCAGCGTGGATCGCGCCGACGATCTCGTGCAAGGCGCTCTGCTGAAGGGATTGAGTAATCTCGACAAGTTCCAGCCCGGCACCAGCATGCAGGCCTGGTTGTTCACGATCCTGCGCAACGATTTCCTCACGCAGGCCCGACGCCGCAAGCGCGAAGTCGAGGATCCGGAGGGTGCATGGGCCGAGCGCGTGGCCGTGATGCCCGAACAGGGAGCCCGGCTCGATTTCAACGACATGCTCAAGGCCTTGAGCCACTTGCCCTTCGACCAGCGCGAGGCGCTTCTTCTCGTCACGGCCGAAGGGCTGACCTACGAGGATGCAGCCCGGATCTGCGGCACGAATATCGGCACCATCAAGAGCCGCATCAATCGCGCGCGCAGGCGTCTGGCAGAACTGATGAACTTCGAGGCGGATGACGATCTCGGCCCCGACCGCCTCGTCAAGGCCGCTCTCTTCATGCACATCGCGGTGTGACGCGGGAAGGCACGCACCTACGGCGATCACGCGATTGGCACCGGAACGGGCTGGCCATGCAATCCCCAGGTCGTTAGCATGATCTAGCATCGATGAAGGAACGACAGATCATGCTGCGCGCCATCTCCCTTGCCGTCCTGATGACCGTCATCACCGCCCCGTCTTTCGCAGAGCCGAGCTCCGAAAAAACCGTCGTTGCTCAACAACAGCAACAGCCTCCGCAAACGCAGAAGCGGGATTGCGAGAAGAAGCACGAGGAAGGCGTCAGCTGATTTCCGGCTGCGGCGCGGACGCGGCTTCCATCTCGATTACAGGTGACACAGCCTCATCTGCCGCGGGCTCGCGGCGGCGCAAAGCCGCATTGAGTTCCGCGCCGAAAATGAAGATCGCCGCGGAGATCTGCAGGAAGATCAGCGCGGTGAGAATTCCGGCAAGCCCTGCATAGGTTGCCTTCACATGGGTGACATTGGCGAGAAACTCGCCATAAAGCGTCGCGCCTGCAAGCCAGAGCACCAGCGTCGCCACGACGCCGGGAATCACGTCGCGCAGGTTCGGCCTTACATCCGAGAGCCACAAATGCGTGGCCGTCAGTCCGATGACGAGCACCAGGGAAGCAAGCGCATAGCGCACGAGATCGTAGGTGAGGCGAACGGATCTCAGATCCGTCACGTAGGATACGGTGGTGCGCCAAATCGAAGGCCACAGCACCACGAGCACGGAGGCCGCCACCAGCGCAGCCGCACCCACGATCACGAAGCCGATGCCGATCAGGCGTGCCTGCCACCAGGGCCGGAAGCGCGTGACGCCATAAGCTCGGCAGAGCGCCACGCGCAGGCTCTCGACGCCGTTCGTCGCCACCAGAAGCGTGATGGCGATGGAAATCGTCAGCACGTTGCGCCTGGGCACGAGAACCTTGTCCGCCTCGCTCGCCAGCGCACCCGCCACACCTTCGGGCCAGAAATCGAAGAGCAGATGAACGATATGGGTGGAAATGCGCCCCGCGCCGAGGAAGGCAGCGAGCGCCGCCACGCAGATCAGAAACGGAAACAGCGCGATCACGAGGGAGAGCGCCACATGGCTCGCCATGGCCAAGCCGTCATTACGCGCAAAGCTCCTTCCCGCATCGGCGATGATGGCGAGAGCTGAGCGAAGACGGGAGGGGATGATGGCGAGGAGCATGGCGGACGAGGGATGAAACACCATCCCTTGATGCTATCCGAAAAGGCGCATGGCAAGACCCAAGATGCCCCAGCCGTCGTGAATGGGCCTCAGAGTCTAGCATTAGGGGTTATAAGAACGTCGATCCTCGCCGAGCACGAAAACCTGATCGTCCATGGGAAATCTCATGGTGCAGCAGAGGCCGTCCGGTGTGAAATCCAGCACTGCCTCACCGCCAAGCTCATAGCTCAAGACTTTCTCGATCAGCTCGGTGCCGAAGCCGCGACGCCTCGGCGTGTCATTGGAGAGCGACACCCCCGTCTCGATCCATTCGAAGACCAGCTGCGGGTCATCGCCTCTCCGCCCGACCGCCCACTTCACCTGAATGCGACCCCTCTCGGATGAGAGCGCCCCATATTTCACAGCATTCGTCCCAAGCTCATGGATGGCCAGCGCAAGCGTTTCCGCAGACTTGGCGCGAAGGCGGATTTCGGGGCCGGAGATGCTTTTCACCTGATCGCCTTCGTGAGCGGCCACGGCACGCAGCTCATCGGCCACGAGCATTTCGAGATCGAGACCGGCTTCGGGATCGCGGGTTACGGCTGCCTGCACTCGGGCAAAAGCATCGATGCGGCCTTCGAGATGCATGGCGTAATCCTCCGCCGTCTCGCTAGTCGCCGCCGTTCTCCGAGCAATGGAGCGAATGACGCCGAGCGTGTTTCGCACGCGATGCTGAAGCTCGGCCAGCAGGAGCTGGGCATGGCGCTCGCTGTCCCGCAGGGCCTCTTCCGCTTGCTTTCGTTGCGTGATGTTCGTGAAGAGCACCGCCACGCGTTGGCTTTCCGGTCCGCCGAGGCGGAAGATGTTCAGATCGAAAACCCGGCCGAGCGTCCATTCCGTTTCCTCGATACGGATCGATTGACCGGTCTCGGCGACACGGCCATAGATTTCGGCCCAGCGCGGGTTGGGGGTTTTCAGGATTTGCGCCGCCGTGCGCCCGACGGGATAAGGCATCCCGGTATGCACCATGAAGGCGGGGTTCACCTCCAGGAACAGGAAATCGCTCCATTGGCCTGCATCGTCACGGATCACCTCGACAACGGCATAAGCCTCATCCATCGAGTTGAAGAGAGTGCGATAGCGTTCTTCGCTTTCGCGCAAGGCTTCTTCAATC
The DNA here is from genome assembly GCF_022808595.1 of Microvirga solisilvae. Classification (GTDB taxonomy): domain Bacteria; phylum Pseudomonadota; class Alphaproteobacteria; order Rhizobiales; family Beijerinckiaceae; genus Microvirga; species Microvirga solisilvae. The sequence goes on along the minus strand of NZ_JAKUCN010000002.1, from coordinate 184,763 downwards.
TGTCGCCGGGCGACCTGCATCTTGTCGGTTGTTTCCATCACCGTGTCGATCATGCCGAGGATGGTTCCGTCGGCAGCCCGAACGGGGCTGTAGGAGAAGGTGAAATAGGTCTGCTCGGGCTCGCCCCGTCTGTTGATGACGAGCGGATAATCTTCGATGAACGTCGCTTGGCCGGCGAAAGCATTCTCCACGAGCGGCCCGATCTCGTGCCAGATTTCGCTCCAGACATCCGCAAAGGAGCGGCCGAGCGCCTCGGGCTTGGCACCCAGGATGGGGCGGAAGGCATCATTGTAGATTGTGACGAGGCTTGGCCCCCACACCAGGGCCGCCGGAAAGCCGGATTCCAGAACAAGGCCTGCCGCCGATTTCAGTTCCGCAGGCCAAGTCTCGATGGGCCCGAGCGGTGTCGCCGCCCAATCGAACGCACGGATTCGCTCCACCATCCTGCCGGATCCGAAGGGCCACGCATTCTTGTGAGGAGAAACTTGCTCCATACGCCTACCTTGAGCAAACGGTCCGAAAACGCCTCGCTGCGGTAGGCTTCGGTCTCCTTCTACTCATTGGCATCCATCTCATGACCGTTCCGCTCGAGGTGCAGGTAATTGTCATTGAACAATCCAACTTCCTGCAGGGCTTCGAGGTTCGGAATGGTGAGAGACTTTCCCTTCAAGACGACGAGATTAGCAGCGCGCATCTCCTGGAGCGTGCGGTTCACATGAACCGTCGAGAGTCCCAGCGTCTCGCCAAGCTCGGCCTGAGTGAGGGGAAACTCGCAGCTGTCGCCATTCGTGAGCCCGACCATCCGCAGGCGAACGAACAATTCGCAGAAAAGGTGAGCCATGCGCTCGACGGCATCGCGCTGGCTGTTATTGACGACCCATTCCCGCGAGATCGAATCCTCGACCAGCGAGTTCCACCAGAAAGCCCGGCTGAGACGCGGATAGGTATCCGTCAGCTCGATGATGGTATCTTTTGGAATCTCGGACACGGATACCGGCGAGATGGCTCCGATGGAATGGTCCATCTCCTTGAGGATGAACATGCGCATGTCACAGACATCGCCGGGGACGAGAAAGCCCAGGATTTGCCGTCGTCCATCCTCCAATACCTTGTAGCGGCAGGCCCATCCATCATTGATCAAATTGACGCTATCCGGCTTCTCACCCTCGTAGATAAGGTCTTCCCGGGGGTTGAGGTGACGTCTTTTCAAGGAGGTTGCTTGCTCGAGAGCCCGCTTCTCCTCACTGGACAGTTTTGTGAAATGCTCCAGCTTGCGGATCAGATAGATCGCCATCTGTGCGGTGTCCCTCTGGAGATTTCACCAACAGGTGCCGGAACGGCGCCTGCTTAACCTATGTTATCATAAGGGCCACATCTCAGGCTTATTTAAGAAAGCTAAAGCTCCAGGTCGCCTGGGCAAGGAGGACGGGCATGACGAATTCCGCCGTGCAAGAATCGCTCGCGCGATGCCGGGTTCTCGTGGTGGAGGATGAGTATTTCATGGCCGACGACATAGCCAAGGCGCTCGAGAAGCTTGGCGCGGAAGTGATCGGGCCCATTCCGGAAACGGACAACGCATTGGCGCTGCTCTCCTCCGACGAGCGAATCGATGCCGCCATCCTCGACATCAATCTGCGCGGAAAAGAGATCTTCCCTGTCGCCGATGCCCTGATCGCGCGTCGCATCCCTGTAGTGTTCGCCACAGGCTACGACGCATCCTCGGTTCCGCCGGCTTACGCAGCGATCCCGCGGTGGGAGAAGCCGTTCAACCCGGATGTTCTCGCCCAGGCCTTGCCGGGAATCGTGCGAAACGCCTAACAATCGAAATTGAGCTTAGGCGGACGCAGCGGGTTTGCTGCGAGCTTCCTGCGCGAGCTGGACGAGCAGCGAACGAAGCTCTCCCGGTCCCGAAAGAGGCTTGTCAAAGGTCAGCCGCAGCAACTCGTCGCCGAGCGCCATCTGCATTCCCTCCGGGTCGATTCCGGTGAGCCGCCAGGCTCCCTCCTTGCCCCCGCACAGCCGCGTTGCATAAAGCGCCACCGCTTCGGCATGGTCCTCGTTCATGTGCTCCACGGCGCCGGCCTCGAAATCCGCGAAATCGGGGAAGGCGGAAAGATCGATGAGCAGGTCTTCCCGCGCCATGCGATAGGCACGCCCGAAGCCGCCATTGAGGCTGCCCCAGGCAACATTCAGCCTCCAGAATGCGAAATCGGGAAAGTCCACATAGAGCGCGGCCTTGGGGTGCTGACGCAGATAGCGCCCGCGCACGGCTTGAGCCTTTTCCGAACCGGGCTCCAGCCGCTCGGCTTCAGCGAGCAAAGTCAGGCGGGGATGGGCCAGCGGATCGCCCTTGCCGATGGCGGAGAGCAGCAGCGAGCAGCGCGGATCGGCGGCAAGCAGACGCGTATGAACCGAGAGCTGGGATGTCAGGATCACAGGCGTGCCGTCGAGATCGGTGCCGACCGACACGAGGCTCGAGAACGGCATGCCGTCCTCGGCACCGTTGGTGGCAAGCGCTCCGGAGCGGGCGGTGCGGATGAGCTTCTTCGACAAAAGCCGCGCCTCGTCATCCACCGGCAGGATCGGTTCTTTCTTCTCCATGGCCTTCATGTTTATGCCTTTTACGCCTGTCCCGCAAACCGTGTGCGCAGAGCCTCGAACCGAACGAGTTGATCTTCTTTCAGGCTCCGGTCCTCGTTGCGGCCCACGAAGATCTTGAACATCACACCGCCCTCCTCATTGACGAACTGCACCGAGCAGGAGCGTTTGCCGAAGAACAGGCGGTCGATGAAATAGATCGCGCGGCAGCGATCCATGCGCAGATGCCCGCCGATCGGGCTCTCGCCATGGATGTTGAAATAGCCACGACCTGCGGTGCCCGGCGGCACGCTGCCCTTGCACTCGAACACGCCGTCGCGGGTATGCACGACGAAGGTGATCTCGCCCCAGATGGTCAGGTCGCTCCAGATCTCTTCAAACAGATTGCCCTTCACCCGCATGGCAGATGCAGGATCGAGGCAATCGAGCACCTTCTGCAGCGGCACGTTGCGGGCTTCCGCGATTGTCTCCAGCACGCCATCGGGACGAACTGCTAGATCCTCGCGGATGAGGGCTTCGACATCCTGCATATTCGGCATCGCACTCATGTTCATCAGGCGGCCTTCGAGGTATTGTGGATCGTCTGAAACACCTCGAAGCCCTCGAATTCCGGATGGCCGAGAGTCAACGGCTTGTTGGAGCCGGTGCTGGCGCGGGTATGCGATGTGCGGAACTGCTCGGAACGCGTCCAGGCCTCGAAATGCGCCTTCGATGCCCAGAGCGTCTGCGAGGAATAGAGCACGTGATCCTCGCGCTCGGGTCCGCGCAGCATGTGAAATTCCATGAAGCCGTCGAGCTCGTGAAGATAGCTTTCGCGCGTCAACCAGCGCTGTTCGAATTCTTCCGTCGCGTCCTTCAGGACCTTGAAGCGATTCATGGCAATGAACATGGATATCTCCTTATCAATTCATGTCGTAGACGATGGGAGCGGTGAAGCTCGCACTGGCTTGCCCGGTTTCGGGCGGAATGCGCGGGAAGGGCGAGGCGCGGCGCACCATGGCGAGCGCCTCCGTATCGAGAAGCGAGAGGCCGGAAGAGCCTGCGAGCGAAACGCCCGTAACCGTCCCGGACGCATCCAGCGAGAACGTGACCATCACACGCCCGCGCATGCGCTGGATGCGCGCAGCCTCAGGATAGCGTTTGTAGCGCGCCAGATGCGCCATCACACTGGCGCGGAAGCTCGGATTGGCAGCCGGATTGCCGCCCGCGCTCCCCGCGCGGCCTTGAGCACCGCGCGTTGCGGCGAGCGAAGACGTCGCATCAGCATCCTTGCCGCTTTCGCTCTGTCCGCGCGCCATGTCACGCTTGGGCTTGGCGGGCGCTTTGGGAATTGGCTTCTCTGGCTTAATCTTTTGGGGCGGCTCGACTTTGGCCAATGTTTTTTGCGGCTCGGGCTTGGGCTCCTGGCGAACAGGAGGCTGCTCTTGCGGCTCTGTCTGCGCAATCTCGCGTTTGAGCACTTCCATGGGATCAGGCATCGGCTCCTGGGGCAGAGGAGGAAGCGTGGGCTCTGCGGCTTCAGCCACAAGGTCACGCTCCATCGGCTGCGGCAGATCGGGGGGAAGCGGAATATCGGGAAGGGGCGCCTCGACGGATTTCGTCTCGGGCTGCGGCTGCGCGCCGGACGCGCTGAAGGCCTGATCGAAAGCATCGGCGCCGACGATCTCGACAGCGATGGATTGCTCTTCCGCAGCAGGAGAAGAACCACCATCCGAAAACTGAAGCATCAGAACGATGGCGATCGCCGCCGTGCCGACATGAAGGCCACATGAGAGCAGCGTTCCGCGCCAGGAACAACGGCGCGGCTCGGAAGAATGCCAACGCGCATCGATGGGCGCAGCGGACAATTCGGGATTGAGCGCCTCATCCTGTCGGGGACGGGATGGAGGCATGGCACGGGAGGCGGCCAGTGACGGAATCGTGCGCGCACGAGCCGGCGGCAGGCGTAACCGCCTGCCGCCGGGCCGATAGACACGCCGCATCTGTGCCACCGCCCGCATGTCTTACCAGCGGAACGTGGCGTTGACCGCGAAGGTGCGGCCGGGAGCGCGCAGCAGATCGAGACTGCGGCTGGAGGCCGGCACGCCCACCACGTCCTGAGCATTGAAGTACTCGACGTCGAGGAGGTTGTAGGCGCTGAAGTTCAGCGAAACGTTCTGCGTCGGGTTGTAGAACAGGATCGCGTCGACCGTGGCGTAGGAATCCGGCTTGAAGTAGGACGGATCGCTCGTCTCGTTCTTCGCCGCGGCTCCGCGCAGGCGAACCTCCGCGCCCCAGCCAGCCACATCCTCATAGCGGATGCCGGCCATGCCGGTGAACGGCTCGACGGAATCGATCGGATCGCCCGTCTCCTCGTCCTCGCCCTGCGCATAGGCCAGCGAGCCGAAGAGAGACCAGCCCGGAGCAAAGCGCCAATCGCCCTTCGCCTCGACACCCCAGATCCGCACGTTCGAGAGGTTCTGATACTGGAACTGGGTGAGGCCAGCCGGCGAGGTGCCCACCGTCACCGTCTCGATGAAATCGTTGTAGAGGTTATAGAAGCCGGTCACCTGGAAGCTGGAGCCGTCAGTGGCGCGGCCGCGCAGGCCCAACTCGAAGCCGTCGCTGGTCTCGGGTTTCAGGTTTCCGTTCGGCAGGATCTCGTAGAAGAAGACCGGGTTCGAGAAGCCGAAATTCGCCGTGTCGTAAGGCGGTGCGCGGAAGCCGCGTGCATATTGACCGACCAGGCGAAGGCTCTCGGTGAGATCGTAGGTGACGCCGAATTTCGGCGAGACCGCGAACTCGTTCTGCTCTTCCACCGTGAAGTCGCTCTGGTTGGAATTCGCGAATTCCTGATCCGGGTTCGGCTGCAAGTGGTAATAGTCGAAGCGCACGGCCGGGATGAGGCGAAGTCTTCCATACTTCGCGATATCCTGGACATAGAAGCCCGCCTGCACCGTGTCGGTGTCGGGGAAGTTCTTGTTCGGGAAGGTCTCGCCCGAAATCACATTGATCACGTCACCCGTGATGAGATCGGTCTCGGTCCGGTAGCGGGGACGCGAGGTCGAGGTGGAATCGACCGACATGCCATAGGTGAAGGCGTGCTCCCAATCGCCCCACTGGCGAATGCCAGCAAACTGCATCTCGGCGCCATAGATTTCCTGCTTGAAGCCGAAATCGGAGAAGCGCACGCGGTTGGGTTCCGTCGGCTCACCGAAGAAGGAGCGGCCGCGCATCTGCGTGGTCTTCTCGGTGCGATCCACTTCAGTCCAGTACACGCTCGTGCGCACCGTGTCGGCGATCGCCCAGGAGAGCGGCTTCGTCCAGTCGAAGCTGAGGCGCGGACGGGTGGTGGTGTCTTCCGCATCGGAGCTGAAAACGCGGGAGAACGGCATGCCGAAGCCGCCGGGCGTGCTCGTGATGTCGTTGAGAAGGGTCGTGTCGACCTGCTTTCTCAGGAACTCGCCGGTGAGCTTGAACTGCCCCGCCTCGCCACCATTGTAGATGAGCTTGGCGAGAACGTTGTCGGTGGTGAAGTCCTGCGGGTTTGGCTCAAGCGTCGAGTCATCGTCCAGGTTCGGCTGAGTCTCATGACCCTGACGATGCGTGTAGAGGATGAGCGATTCCCACGCACCCCAGCGCCAGGCCCCCGTCGCGGTCTGCAGGAAGCTGTGGTTCTCGCTGTCGTAGCCGGTCTTGGAAGAGAGATACCAATCCTTGCCGATGAAGTTCAGGTAATCGGAAGGATCCTTCGTCACGTAGGAGACCACGCCGCCGATGGCGTCGCTGCCGTAAAGCGCAGAGGACGGGCCGCGGATGATTTCGATCTGCTTGAGGCTGTCGAAATCCACGAAGTCGCGGGTGTAGGTGCCGGCGCCGATATTGGTCTCGGGGAAATCCGGAATCTTGATGCCATCGACCTGCACGCGCACGCGGTTCTCGCCGATGCCGCGGATCACGTAGTTCGTCGCGCCACCCCGGTTCGGCTGGTTGCCGACAGCAACGCCGGGCTCCTCGCGGGCAAGGTCGCGCGGCGTATTGATGTTGCGGCGGTCGATATCCTGCTGATCGGTGACGCTCACCGTCGACGGGCTGTCATAGACGGTCGTCGGCACGCGCTCGGCCGTGACCGTGATGTCGTCCAGGGTCGTCGGAGAAGAAGTGGTCTGCGCGCCGGCCTGCGAGGCCAGCGAGACGCCCGCGAGAGGGGCGAGGAGGAGAAGAGCAAGAGGCGAGGTAGACGCGCGAAGGCCTTCGCGCAGGAAGGTAATCATCCTGACGATCCCAGTCTTTAATGATGTTTTTCTTGATGACTGGCTGGCTCGCGCAGAAACGAATTCACGCTGGCTGGCTATCGCCTCCCCATCTGACGGAAGAGGCTTTACATCCGATATCCAAATCAAGTAACCGCGTCAATAGAGACTCGTCATTCGCTAGTTTTACATCATTCTAAACTGCGAATACATAAACAACTTTCAGAACATCTACTTTAGAACGCGTAAAAACTGGAGATTGCCGTGCTTAACCCCCCGCCACCCCCGGAAATCAAGGGCGACAGAGCCGCATCCACCAAGGAGGTCGATGTGGCGAGCCTGATCGGAACGGGACGTGAAGTGGTGCTGCTGCATCGGGGCGAGCGTTACCGCCTGCGGGTCACGGCCAACGGCAAACTCATTCTCACCAAGTAAGGACCCCGCCATGACGCTGCTCTCCCGCCGCGCACTCATGCTCAGCCCCGCGCTGATGCTCGCCGCGCGCCATGCCAAGGCCGCCCCCGCCCGCCGGATCGTCAGCGTCGGCGGAGCGATCACCGAGATCCTCTATCGCCTCGGGCTCGACGCTGAGATCGTCGGCGTCGATTCCACCAGCCTCTACCCGGTGGAGGCCCTCAAGACGAAGGCCAATGTAGGCTACATTCGCGCGCTGGGCGCCGAGGGGGTACTCTCGCTCAATCCTACTCTCGTGATCGCGGCGGAGGGCGCAGGGCCTCCCGATGCGCTACGCCTGATCGAGCAGGCGGGCGTCAGCATCGTCCGCGTGACCGATCAACCGAGCGCTGCGGGAATTGTGGAACGGGTGAAGGTTGTTGCGAAGACCCTTGGTGCCGACGAACGAGGCAACGCCCTGATCCAGGAGATCGAGCGCGGCTTCGCCGAGCTGAATACAATGAAGGCGCGGATCACGCAGCCTGCGAAGACGCTCTTCGTGCTCTCGTTCCAGAACGGCCGTCCGCTCGTCGGCGGAACAGGCACCACAGCAGATGCGATGCTGGCCCTTGCAGGCGCCACCAATGTGGCGTCCTCGCTCAACGGCTGGAAGCCGCTCTCGGATGAAGGCCTCATCGCCGCTGCACCCGAAGCCATCGTGATGATGGATCACGGCCCCGGCGGCGCGGCGTCGGATCCGTTCACCTACCCAGCTCTTGCGGCAACACCGGCTGCCGCCAAGCGCAGGCTGGTGGTGATGGATTCGCTTTATCTGCTCGGCTTCGGTCCCCGTACGCCGGCCGCCGCGCGCGAATTGATGACGGCTCTCCATCCCGACCAGATCGGCAAGGGCTGACAGCCATGATCGCCGCCGCTTTGGAAGGTGAAGAGCGTAGCTCTCTGTTTCGTGACCGCAGGCCCCTGCTGATGCTGGGCCTCGCCTGTCTCGTCGTCATCGTCAGCCTCGTCGCCATGAGTTTGGGTGCAACAGGCGTGCCCCTGTCGCGCGTTCTCGGCATCATCACCGAGCAGGCGGCACAGCCCTCCGGCGATGCGCTCGTCATCCTGCAGGTGCGTTTACCGCGTGTGATGCTCGGGCTCCTGATCGGCGCGGCGCTCGCCTGCTCGGGCGCGCTGATGCAGGGCCTCTTCCGCAATCCGCTCGCCGATCCGGGCCTCGTGGGCGTATCGGCGGGCGCGGCGCTTGCGGCAGCCGCCACAATCGTCGTCGGCGATGCGCTGCTGTCTCCGCTTATCGGACCGTTGCCCTTTACCGCGCTTCCCATCGGCGCGTTCATCGGCGGATTGCTCACGACCTTTGCGCTCTATCTCGTCGCCACGCGCCAGGGCCGCACATCGATTGCCACGATGCTGCTTGCAGGCGTCGCCTTCGGCGCACTCTCCGGCGCGCTCATGGGCTTCCTCTCGTATTTGAGCGACGACCGGCAATTGCGCGATCTCTCCTTCTGGTCCCTCGGCTCGCTCAGCGGCGCCACCTGGACCAAGGTCGCGGTGGCAACGCCCCTGATCCTGCCCGTTCTTCTCGTCACGCCGTTTCTCGCGCGCGGGCTCAACGCGCTCGCGCTAGGCGAGGCGGAAGCCTTTCATCTCGGCGTGCCGGTGCAGCGGGTGAAGGCCTTGGCGATTCTACTCGTGGCCGTGGCGGTGGGCGTATCGGTCGCCTGCGCCGGCATGATCGGCTTCATCGGCATCGTCGTGCCGCATGTGCTGCGCCTTAGCGCAGGCCCCGATCACCGCATGCTGCTTCCCGCCTCAAGCCTTCTCGGCGCGGCTTTGCTGGTTGCGGCTGATACAGTAGCGCGCACTATCGTGGCACCTGCGGAACTGCCCATCGGCATTCTGACCGCCATCTTCGGTGCGCCATTCTTCCTGTGGCTCCTGCTGCGCCGCCAGGGAGGGTTTTCCCTATGACTGTGATGATCGAAGCCAAGAACGTCACATACCAGGTCGGCGGTCGAGCGCTGATCGAGAGAATCGATCTCTCCATCGACAGTGGTGCGCTGACCATCATTGTCGGCCCCAACGGCGCCGGAAAGTCGACGCTGCTACGCGTGCTCTGTGGCGAGCTTGCACCGACGCAGGGAGAGGTTCTGTTCAACCATGAGCCGCTGCGTACGATTCCCGCCTGGCGTCTCGCCCATCGCCGCGCCGTCATGCCCCAAGCATCCGAGCTCGGCTTTCCTTTCACCGCTTTCGAAGTCGCTTCCCTCGGTGTCGAAGGAATCGGACAAGGCCTGAGCCGCAATGATCGTCAACGCATGGTCATCGATGCTCTTGATCAGGCCGATGTGGGGCATCTCGCGCGCCGCAACTATCAGACCTTGTCGGGCGGCGAGCGGCAGCGCGTCCATTTCGCGCGCGTTCTCGCGCAGCTCGCGGCAGGGCGAACCGTCGAGCCGCGTCAGGTGCTGTTTCTCGACGAGCCCATCGCAAGCCTCGACCTGAAGCACCAGCTTGCCCTGCTCAACAAAGCCAAGAGCCTCGCGCAAGGCGGGCTGACCGTGATCGCCGTGCTGCACGATCTCCAGCTCGCCGCAGAGTTCGGTGATGGGCTGGTGCTCCTGCATTCAGGCCGGCTCGTTGCGCGTGGGTCGGCCGATGATGTTCTAAGTTCGAACCGCCTGTCAGAGGTCTTCGGCGTGAGCCTGATTTCGCCTGCCCTCCCGCCGAACCCGTGGCGGCTGACGGCGTAAAGCTAGAGAGTTTCTGCAACGTCGGGCGCCTGGACGCGATCCGTCGGCCCGTAATCGCGCACCACCTCGGCGATGCGCAGACGGTAATCGGCGAACATCTCACTTCGTCCGGCTGCTTGCGCTTGCCGATGCTTGAGATGATGGCGCCATTGGCGGATGGATTCCTCGTCGCGCCAGAATTGCAGCGAGAGGAGCTTGCCTTCCTCATAGAGACTCTCGAACCGCTCGACGGAAATGAATCCGTCGATCTTTTCGACTTCGGCGCGCAAGGCGGCGGCCATTTTCAAGTAATCGTCCTTGCGCCCGCTGGCGGGCCAGACCTCGAATATCACGGCCATCATCGCCAGAACCTCTTTCTGCCTTCCAAAAAAGAAAGGCCCCGCCCTTTGAGAGCGGGGCCTCGATCACTTAGCTGCGCTTGGGCGGAGAAGCGGGCCAGCTCTTGATGAGCGTGTCGTAATCCACAGTCTCACCTTTCGGCTTCTCGTTCGCCAGCTTCGGCTGGGGCGCGATGTTGCCGGAGGCTGCGGCCTTCTTGATCCATTCCTCAGCAGAGGTTTTCGGATTCAGCTTCGGACCGCATTCACCCTGCACATTGGCGCGTTCGAGACGGCCGAGCACTTCATCCTGCGCGGCGGCAAGCGAGTCCATCGCCTGCTGCGGAGTCTTCGCGCCGGAAGCCGCATCGCCGATGTTCTGCCACCAGAGCTGTGCGAGCTTGGGATAGTCGGGGATGTTGTTGCCGGTCGGGGTCCATTGCACGCGGGCGGGCGAGCGATAGAACTCGACGAGGCCGCCGAGCTTCGGCGCACGCTCGGTGAAGCTCTTGTCCCAAATATCGCTTTCGCGGATGAAGGTGAGACCCACATGGCTTTTCTTCAGCGAGACCGTCTTCGATGTCACGAACTGAGCATAGAGCCAAGCCGCCTTGCGGCGATCGACCGGCGTGGACTTCAGAAGCGTCCAGGAACCCGCATCCTGGTAACCGAGCTTCATGCCCTCCTTCCAGTAGGAGCCATGCGGCGAAGGAGCCATGCGCCATTTCGGCGTGCCATCCTGGTTCATGACCGGCAGGCCGGGCTTCACCATGTCGGCGGTAAACGCCGTGTACCAGAAGATCTGCTGGGCGATGTTTCCTTGAGCCGGAACAGGACCCGACTCGGAGAAGTTCATGCCGTTCGCCTGGGGCGGGGCATATTTCTTCATCCAGTCGAGATATTTCGTGATCGAGTAGACGGCGGCGGCTCCGTTGGTGTCACCGCCACGGTCCACCGACGATCCGACCGGACGGCAGCCTTCCATGCGGATGCCCCATTCGTCCACCGGCAGGCCGTTCGGAATGCCCTTGTCGCCGTTGCCGGCCATGGAGAGCCAGGCATCGGTGAAGCGCCAGCCGAGCGACGGGTCCTTCTTGCCGTAATCCATGTGGCCATAGACCTTGACGCCGTCGATCTCCTTCACGTCGTTGGTGAAGAATTCGGCGATGTCCTCATAGGCCGACCAGTTCACCGGCACGCCGAGATCGTAGCCGTACTTGGCCTTGAACTTCTCCTTCAGGTCGGGGCGCTGGAACCAATCATAGCGGAACCAATAGACATTCGCGAATTGCTGGTCCGGCAGCTGATACATCTTGCCGTCGGGCGCGGTGGTGAAGGACTTGCCGATGAAATCGGCGATGTCCAGCGTCGGCGAGGTCACGTCCTTGCCTTCGCCTGCCATCCAGTCGTCGAGGGCGATGGCCTGCTTGTAGCGGAAATGGGTGCCGATGAGATCGGAATCGTTGACCCAGGCATCGTAGATGTTGCGGCCGGACTGCATCTGCGTCTGGATCTTCTCCACCACGTCGCCTTCCTGGATCAGGTCGTGGGTGAGCTTGATGCCGGTGATTTCGGAGAACGCCTTGGCGAGCGTCTTGGCCTCGTATTCATGGGTCGTGATGGTCTCGGAGACCACGTTGATCTCCATGCCGGCGAAGGGCTTCGCCGCATTCACGAACCATTCCATCTCCTTCAGCTGATCGTCCTTGGAGAGCGTCGAGGGCTGGAATTCGCTGTCGATCCAGCGGCGGGCTTCCTCCATGCCCGCGAGAGCGGCGCTGGAGCCGAGCGCCATGGCAAGGACGCTCGTCGTGACGAAGAGCTTCAGGCGCCGGTGAGATTGGGTGTGCTTCATTGCTTCCTCCCGAATGATGCCCTTGAGGCTTTTCGCCCTTGTCTTCCTCGGCCTGGGCAATCCGAGGAATTTTGGAGTCTGTCCCTCCCTCACACCGTGCGGAACACCAACGCGGCGTAAAGGAGAGACAGGCCCGAGGCCCACCACAGGTCGGGCCCGACAAGACCCAGCCACGCAAGGTGGATGAAGGCCGAGCCCAACAGAGAAATGAAAATTCGGTCGCCGCGCGTGGTCGGAATACGCAAGATCCCGACCCGCTCCGTTTCCGGGCGATAGATCGCAAGCAGGGTCATGACGACGAGCAGGCTCGCGATGCCGACGAAGAACAGCCCCGTCTGCCAGGTCCAGGCCATCCAAGCGAGATCAGGCATGCGGTCCTCCTTAAACGCGGCCCAGGGCAAAGCCCTTGGCGATGTAGTTGCGGACGAACCAGATCACGAGCGCACCGGGGATGATGGTGAGCACGCCCGCAGCCGCGAGCAGTCCCCAATCCATGCCCGACGCCGACACGGTGCGTGTCATGGTGGCGGAAATCGGCTTTGCGGCCACCGACGTGAGCGTGCGTGCGAGAAGCAGCTCGACCCAGGAGAACATGAAGCAGAAGAAGGCTGCGACACCCACGCCCGATGCGATCAGCGGCATGAAGATCTTCACGAAGAAGCGCGGGAACGAATAGCCGTCGATGGCCGCCGTCTCGTCGATCTCGCGCGGCACGCCCGACATGAAGCCTTCGAGAATCCACACGGCGAGCGGCACGTTGAAGAGGCAATGCGCCAGAGCGACCGCCCAGGGCGTGTCGAAGAGACCGATGGCCGAGTAGAGATTGAAGAAAGGCAGCGCGAACACAGCCGGCGGCGCCATGCGATTGGTGAGCAGCCAGAAGAACAGGTGCTTGTCGCCCAGGAAACGGTAGCGCGAGAACGCATAGGCCGCTGGCAAAGCGAAGGAGATTGACAGCACCGTGTTGATCAGCACGTAGGTGAGCGAGTTGATGTAGCCGGAATACCAGCTTCGGTCCGTGAAGATGGTGATGTAATTATCGAAGGTGATGTTCTGCGGCCAGAGGGTAAGGCCCGACGTGATCTCCGTGTTCGTCTTCAGGCTCATGTTCACGAGCCAATAGATCGGCAGCATCAGGAACAGAAGATAGAGCGTCATGACGATCACGCGCCCGTTCACACGTGGGCCCGCCACAGCCTTGTTGGCGGCAAGGGGCGCAGCCGATGCCTTGACGTCGGAGGGCCGGATGGCGACGGAATCGGTCATGCCTCAACTCCCTCTTTGCGCGCGTCTCCATGGGTCATGATGGTGTAGAAGACCCAGCAGATGGCGAGGATGATCAGGTTGTAGACCAGTGACATGGCGGCCGCCTTGCCGAGATCGAACTGTCCGAGCGCCAGTTTCACCAGATCGATGGACAGGAACGTGGTGGCATTGCCCGGCCCGCCGCCGGTGAGCACGAAGGGCTCCGTGTAGATCATGAACGAGTCCATGAAGCGCAGGAGCACGGCGATGAGCAGGACACGGCGCATCTTCGGCAGCTGGATGGTGCGGAACACCGCCCAGCGCGAGGCGCCGTCGATGCGGGCCGCCTGGTAATATGCGTCCGGAATCGACTTCAGGCCTGCATAGCACAGGAGCGCGACAAGGCTCGTCCAGTGCCACACATCCATGACAACGATGGTAATCCACGCATCCAGCGGATCGCCGGTGTAATTGTAGTCGATGCCGAGATGGTTCACGACCCAGCCGAGCAGGCCGATATCGCCACGGGCGAAAACCTGCCAGATCGTGCCGACCACGTTCCACGGAATCAGCAGCGGCAGGGCCATCAGCACGAGGCTCAATGCCACGGTCCAACCCTCGCGCGGCATGGCGAGTGCCACGGCGATGCCAAGCGGCACCTCGATGAGAAGGATGATCGCAGAGAACAGAAGCGTGCGCCACAACGAATCGAAGAAGCGCCCGCCGAGATCGGTCGAGGGATCGAGCAGCTCCTGGAACCAGCCGACGCCGTTCCAGAAGAACTGGTTGTTGCCGAAGGTATCCTGCACGGAATAGTTCACCACGGTCATCAGCGGCAGCACCGCCGAGAAGGCCACGATGAGAAACACCGGCAGGACCAGGAGCCAGGCCTTGTTGTTGAGGGTTTTCGTCATGCCGCCTGCCCTCCCAAAGCCTCGCCGGCGACCAGATGCCCGTCGGCATAGATATGAATGTGGCGCGGATCGAGCCGAAGCGAAGCCTCGTCGCCGCTGACGGAGAGGTTCTCGGGAACGCTTGCGGCCATCATGCGCCCGTTCATCTCCACCCTCGCGATGCGCGCGCGCCCGATATCGTCGATGCGCCGGATGCGCACCGGCAGGCCCGCTCCTTTCGGCTGTATCTGCACGAATTCGGGCCTGATGCCGAGTTCCACCTGCTCCTTGTGGTTCAAGGTGCGGTAGCGGCGCTGCAGGGAGATTGTCTCGCTGCCGAGAAAGGCTGTCGCTCCCTCGACCTGGCACGGCAGGATGTTCATGCCCGGCGAGCCGATGAAATGGCCGACGAAGGTATGGGCCGGGCGCTCGAAGAGCTCGTCGGGCGTGCCGGTCTGCACCACCGCGCCGTCATGCATGACCACCACCTTGTCGGCAAAGGTCAGCGCCTCGGTCTGGTCGTGCGTCACGTAGATCATGGTGATGTCGAGTGCCCGGTGAATCTCCTTGAGGGTCGAGCGCAATTGCCACTTGAGATGCGGATCGATCACGGTGAGCGGCTCGTCGAAGAGGATCGCCGCCACGTCGGGCCGCACGAGACCGCGCCCGAGGGAAATCTTCTGCTTCATGTCCGCCGTCAGGTTGCTCGCCTTGCGGTCGAGAACGGAGGTGAGATCGAGAAGCCGTGCAATCTCCTCCACCCGCTGCGCCGTCTTATCTCGCGGCACGTGTCGGTTCTTGAGCGGGAAGGCGAGATTCTCGCGCACCGTCATGGTGTCGTAGACCACAGGGAACTGGAACACCTGGGCGATGTTGCGGGCTTCCGTGGGCAGATCCGTCACGTCCCTGTCGTCGAACAGGATGCGTCCACGCGTCGGGCGCACCAATCCCGAGATGATGTTGAGAAGCGTGGTCTTGCCGCAGCCCGAGGGACCGAGCAGCGCATAGGCGCCGCCCTGGCTCCATACGTGGTTGATCTCCTTCAAGGCGTAGTCATGCGGGCCTTGCGGGTTCGGCTTGTAGGCGTGGGCGAGATGGTCGAGGGTGATGCGGGCCATTCAATCTCTCCTCACGCGGCTTTCTGCGTCGTGCTGGCCGCGGCGAGGCGGCCATCCTGATCGAACAGGAAGAGATGACGCGGATCGAGATAGGCGGTGATGGACGTCCCCGGCTCCAGCCGCCTCACGCCCGGAACAAGGGACACGAAGCGGTGCCCTCCGGCATCGAGATGCACATAGCTTTCCGAGCCCGTGATCTCCGCCACGGAGACGGTAGCCGGAATGGCGATCTCATCGCTGCCTATCGGCTCAAGGCCTAAGTGATGCGCGCGAAAGCCCATGGTGTAATCCCCATCGGGAACGCTCGCGAGCACATCCGTTGCGCGCGCCTGCCCTCCCGTGCTCAAAGTCGCCATGCCACCGGATTTGCGGATCGTCAGCGTGTTGAGCGGCGGGTCGGAGAACACGCGCGCCGTCACGAGATTCTGCGGTTTGCGATAGACTTGCGGCGTCGGGCCGAACTGCGTGATCCGGCCCTCGAACAGGGTTGCCGTGTTGCCACCGAGCAGCAGTGCTTCAGAGGGCTCCGTGGTGGCGTAGACGAAGATCGCGCCAGAGGCCGCGAAGACGCGCGGCAGCTCCTCGCGCAGTTCCTCGCGCAGCTTGTAATCGAGATTAGCCAGCGGCTCGTCGAGCAGCACGAGGTCGGCCCGCTTCACCAAGGCACGGGCGATGGCGGTGCGCTGCTGCTGGCCGCCCGAGAGGTTCAGGGGCTTGCGGTCGAGATAGGACTCGAGCTTCAGGAGTTTGGCAGCGTCACGCACCCGCGTCTCGATCTCGGACGAGGCCAGACCCGCCACGCGCAGGGGGGAGGCGATGTTTTCGTAGACGCTGAGGGACGGGTAATTGATGAACTGCTGATAGACCATGGCGACGCTGCGCTTCTGCACGGGCCAACCAGTCACGTCCTTGTCGTCGACGAGAACGCGTCCGCTTGTCGGAACATCGAGCCCCGCCATGAGGCGCATGAGGGAGGTCTTGCCGGCGAGCGTCGCACCGAGCAGCACGTTGAGGGAGCCTCGTTCCAGCGTCAGGGAAACATCACCGATGTGAACCGATGCCCCCACTTTCTTCGATACGCTTTCGAGAACAAGGGTCATCGCTTCTCCTTTTACGCCGCGTTCGATGTCACGGCATCGCGCATGAACATGTCGAGCGCCTCCACCTGGGCCGGTGACAACCGCAACCCGAGCTTGCTGCGGCGCCAGAGCACATCGGCGGCGGACAGCGCCCATTCCTGACTGATGAGATAGAGCACCTCGCGTTCCGTGAGATCCGCCCCGAAATTCTGGCCGAGATCGTTCATGGAACGGGCGTTGCCCAGAAGGTCCCGCGTCCGGGTGCCGTAGGCCCGCACGAGGCGCGCGACGAGCGGCTTGTCCAGGAACGGATAGGCCTCGCTCAACGCGGCGACCAAAGCCTCGTATCCCGTCTGCGGAAAATCACCGCCCGGCAGGGACGCGCCGCCGGTCCAGGCGGGCTTGCGCGCGGCGGGAAGATGACCTTTGAGCTTGTCCAACGCTGCCTCAGCAAGACGGCGATAGGTGGTGATCTTGCCGCCGAAGATCGACAGCATGGGCGGCTGCCCCTCAGGCGCATCGAGCATCAGCACATAATCGCGGGTGGCTTCCTGCGCTTTCGATGCGCCGTCATTGTAAAGCGGCCGCACGCCTGAATAGGTCCAGACCACATCCTCGCGGTGAATGGGCTCCTTGAAATACTCGCTCGCCGCAGCGCAGAGATAGGCGATCTCCTCCTCGCTCGCCTTCACCTCCACCGGGTCACCCTTGTAGTCGCGATCCGTGGTGCCGATCAGCGTGAAATCGTTCTGGTAGGGGATCGCGAAGATGATGCGGTTGTCGGCGTTCTGGAAGATATAGGCGCGGTCATGCGCGAAGAGCTTGTTCACGACGATGTGGCTGCCCTGGACCAGACGAACCGATGCGTTGCTGTTGGAGCGGGCGACACCGTTGAGAACCTTCTCCACCCAAGGCCCTGCCGCGTTGACCAGCACCTTGGCCCGAATGCGCTCCTGCAAGCCCGTGCGCAGATCTTCCGAGGTGACGACCCAGTGATCGCCGGAGCGCTCAGCGCCGACGACGCGGGTACGGGTGCGGATCTGCGCCCCGCGCTCCGCCGCATCGCGCGCATTGAGAACGACGAGACGGGAATCCTCCACCCAGCAATCGGAATATTCGAAGCCTGACGACAGATCGGATCTGAGAGGCGCGCCGGCCGGATCGCTTTTCAAATCGAGCGTGCGGGTCGGCGGCAGGAGCTTGCGGCCGCCGATATTGTCATAGAGCGCCAGACCTAAACGCAGCAGCCAGCGCGGGCGCAGGCCCTTGCTGTAGGGCAGCACGAAACGCAGAGGCCAGACGATATGCGGCGCCATGCGCCACAAGACCTCGCGCTCCATGAGCGCCTCCCGCACAAGACGGAATTCGTAATGTTCCAGATAGCGCAAACCGCCATGGATGAGCTTGGTCGAAGCGGATGACGTGCCGCTGGCCAGATCGTTCTGCTCAAAGAGGATCACCGAACCGCCTCGCCCGGCCGCGTCACGGGCGATTCCGCACCCGTTCACGCCACCACCGACGATCGCAACGTCGAACGTCGCTTCATCAAGCGCGTTCATCGGCGTCCCTCCGGCCCCGGATTCTATTTTTTCTTTTTTACTTTCGTTTGAGGCTACTCAGTCCCCAAAACGAAAGCAAGAGTTGCAAAAGGGGGATTCATTGCTCTAGGGCGAAAGTATAATATTATAATCTTTCTTACGTCGACATTCCGACAAACGACAGCCTATTCGCCAAAGCTCCCCACCTCGACGACCTGGATCTGCGACGTCTCGCAGATATCCCGCAATTGTGCCGATGCGAGCGTGTCGGTGACGAAGATGTCGATCTCCCTCAGATGTCCGATGCGCACGGGCGCGGAACGCTCCGCCTTGAGATGATCGGCCACGAGAACGACTTTCCGGGCATTGTCGATAATCGCCCGTGACACGCGAACCTCGCGCACGTCGAAGTCGAGCAGCGAGCCGTCCTCGTCGATGGCCGAGGTGCCGATCACTGCGTAATCCACCTTGAACTGGCGCACGAAATCGACAGCCGCGCCACCGATCACGGCTCCGTCCGCGCGCCGCACCGGCCCGCCGGTCATGATGACTTCGATCCTGGGATGGCGGTAAAGAATGGTCGCCACATTGAGGTTGTTGGTGATGACGAGCAGCCCCTCGTGATCTTGGAGCGCGCGCGCCACTTCCTCCGTGGTCGTGCCGATATTGATGAAGAGTGAGCTGTTGTTGGGAATGAGCTTGGCAGTCGCCGCGCCGATGGCCTGCTTCTCGGCCTGAGCGATAAGGCGCCGTGCCTCGTAAGCCACGTTCTCAACGCCCGAGGCGATGACGGCTCCGCCATGAACGCGGGTCATCAGGCGCTGTTCGCAGAGATCGTTCAGATCCTTGCGGATGGTCTGCTGGGTCACATCGAGCCGGGAAGCCAGCTCGTCCACGTTGACGCGTCCCTGGAGGCGCGCGATCCCGATGATCTCCTGCTGCCGCGGGGAAAGCATCTGATCCATGGCCCGAACTTTCGCTTTTGAGACAGTTTCGAGGCTAAACGAAGCTGAAGCGAACCATACGGGTGCTTCGATCGTCAAGAACTAAACGGGATAGGGCAACTTTCTGCCGGAGCTACGATAGACGCGCCCTTTCATGACGCGGTTGCCATCTCGGCGATCACGAACTGCGACATCTGCGACGCACCACGTGCATCAGCAAGAACGCTGCAATCCGATGGAGTAACGTTTTCTAAAACGTGATGCGGACCGAGGGCGCGCTTCGCTCGGACGGACCGTGATAGACAGCCTCGATGTTGTTGCCGTCGGGATCGAGCACGAAGGCGGCATAATAGCCGGGATGATAAGAACGCTCGCCGGGTCCGCCATTATCCGTGCCGCCATTGTCGAGAGCTGCGCGATAGAACGCGTCGACCATCGCGCGGTCGCGCGCCTGGAAGGCGAGATGATGGCGTCCGGTCAGCTTACCCTCGGCGGCATCGCTATCGGCTGTGGAGATGAAGAGCTCGTCGGCCCAGAAGTAATCGTCGGCGCTGCCGCCTAGAGGAATACCGAGCACCTGAAACACCGCCTCGTAGAATCGGCGGCTGGCCGACAGATCGCGGACGACGAGTTGGATATGATCGATCAACCGGCCACGATGCAATTCATCAGTTTCCATCGCTCTCCTCCAATTCAATGACGACTGCCACAGCTTGCGGATTCTAGGACGAGCATCGCTGTTGACCATGGGAGCCGGCGCGAGAGGCAAAGCGGGTTGTTGTTATGCGCTCGCATCAGGATCGATCATTGCGTGACGATCTTGAAAACAAAACCCGAAGATGCCGAGGATTCCAGCATCTTCGGGTCGGATGGAAATGCCAGCCTCTGCAGACCCGCTGACTATTTCTCAAACCAATGCTCTAACGACGCCGTCCGCCGCCACCCCTGAATCCGCCACCACCACCTCGCGGCGCGAAGCTGCGTTGGGGCGAGAAGGATCCCGACGAGCGGGAGAATTGCGGCGGTGGCCGGTAAGCCTGCCGGTTGGCGATGTGACGCTGGTTTCCGAGGTTGCGCGCCTGGTAGTCACGTCCCAGGTTCGACGGCAGAGACTGCGCAGATGCCGGGCGCTGGGCAGGCCTTTGCGCGGCGGGGCGGGGCTTCGCCGCCGGGCGCTGCTGCGCGGTTTGGCGGTCCCTTGTCGCCGGACGTTGCTGCGAGGCAGGCCGCTGTTCGGCCCTTGCCCGTTCCTGACCGGCCGGACGCGTCGATGCCGATGGACGCTGCTGGGCAGATGGACGCTGCTGTGCCCTCTCACCCCGATTGGCCCCGCCTTCGACGCGATCCCGCGCGGGCGTCCGGTTGTTTCCACCCGACAGCCGCTGGCCGAGTGCGGCTCCGGCCGCACCGGCCGCGCCTGCTCCCGCAAGCCCTCGAAGTCCCTCGCCACCACCGGCACGCTCCTGCAGCCGCTCGCGTCCCTCGCCGCCTTGGAGAAGGTCTCGTGATTCCGGCCGGGACACATCCTGCCAGCCGCCATTCCAGCGCTGCCACCCATCGCCGGTGTTGCGATAGACATTGCCGTCCCGCCCCGCATAGACGTCGCCGCGGCGGCCTTCGCGGATGAAGCCCTGTCCGTTCGAGGTGTTCCAGCGAAGCGCGTCGCCGCCGGCCGCCGTCGATCGGGCCGTCACCCGCGCCCATTCGGATCCGCGGCTGACGCCAGCCGATTTCCACGCGCCATACACGTTGCGCCCGCCGGCAATGTATCCTGCCCCGTCCGTGCGAGGATTATAGGCTCCGACGAAGCCCGCCGATCCGCGCGGTCCCCAGGCCGCGCCTGCCCGGCCATAGGCGCCGGTCACCGGATTCCAGGCCCGCACCCCCGCGATGCCGCGATAGGGCCCGTAGGCGTAGCCGTAGCGGCCATATGCGCCCCGGAGCGGGTTGTAATAGGCCGCGAGACCCCAGGTCAGCGGCCGCGGGTAATAGATCGGATAGCCGTAGCCGGGCCAGCTGTACCAGTAGGGCGGATAACGCCAGCCGGTGCCGTAGACATAGGTGCCCCAGGCCAGGAACCCGTACAGGTAACCCGGGGTGTAGCCGTACCAGACCGCGTCGGGCTCGGTGTCGTACACACGAACGTAGGTGACGTTGTACAGCGGCGAGGATGGCGGGATCGCATAGATGGCATCAGGCACCGCGCGGGCGAGCTGCCAGGGTCCGTTCGGATTGTCGGACACGAACCAGACGCCATCCTGAAGCAGGAAGTATTGCGCCCCGACCTTGATGACGGTGGCGCTCGTGTTCGTCGCGTAAGACAAATCGGTCGTCTCGATGGGCGCGAATTGAGCATCGCCCGCATAGGCCACCACAGGCGTGATGGAACCCTCCTTGACGCGCGCAGTCGTCGGAATGCTGGCCTTGAGCCGCGCCTCGGCGGCCTCCGACGTGCCAGGCACTGAGGAGCGCACGGCATAGTACGGCGCGTCTTCGGGAATGTTTCGGAAATCGTCGGGCAGATCGGGCGTGGCGAATGTCCACGGGCCTTCGAGCGAGGCTGCGCGGAACCAGCGTCCCGCCAGAAGCACGTACCATTGCTTCCCGGCCTTGTCGAAGAACACATCGGCCTCGGTGTTGGAAGCCCATTGAAGCGAGGTCTTGGGAACATCCTCGAGCTTGGGCTCGCCGTTGAACAGCAGCATCTCCGCAGGATTGTCCGTGGTGATCACCTTCGGAACCACGCCACCCTCATAGGCTTCGGGCGGCATGGCGGCGCGGGCATCGGCCCAGTTGTCGTCGTCGGGCAGTTCCTTCAATAGCGCCGGCAGTTCGGTGACGGGCGTCCACGGACCGCCGATCGCGCTCGCGGTCAGCCAATGCGTGTCGTCGCGCAGATAGAGAGCGCCGCCCTCATCCACCTTGAAAAGATCCCAGTTGGTGTTGACCAGGAAGCTCAGACCCTGCTTGCCCTTCACGGGAGCAAAGGCGGCCTCGCCATCGGTCTGCACCAGGATCGCGGGCGTCTTCGACACTACAATCTGCGGCGGATCGGCCTTGAGCCCCGTCACGTCGGTCATGCGCTTCTGCTCGGCGAGGCTTGCGGTCACGCGCGTTTCTGCCACGGTGATCGGCCCCGTCGGCAGGATCTTGCCGGTCTCAACCGCAAGTGCCTTCAGATCGTCGCGGCCGAGACTGGAGAAGTTCAGGTCGGTGACGGTGATATCGCTGATGACAATCTCATCGGCTTCGTCATCGTATGAGGTCGCGCCCTTGAGTCCGATCACGCCGAAGACCGGATTGCTGTCAGGCGTTTTCAGGTATTGGGCCGCCACCAGGGCCTCGATGGTTTTGAAGTCGGTCCATTCGGTGAATTGCGGCTGGAAAAGAACCATGCGGCCCTGGCCGACATCGTAGCTGCGCGGCCAGCCTTCTTTCTCCTGACTTTCTTCGAGATAGCGTCCGCTGACGAAGCCGTTTTTCCCATTGACGGTGACCGCGCACCAGCTTCCGGAATCCTCGCACTCGCCCATGTCGACGGCAGTGCCGGCCGGTAAGGTTCGAATAGTCGAATAATTCGTACCGGGCCCCGAGCGGAAATTGACGCTGCTCGTCGTCACGCCCGGAGCGGCGAGCAGCGGCGATGTGACAATGACCGGGATGAGAGCAAGCGCGATGACGTGGCGCATCAGAAGTCACTCCTGCAAAATCCGGCATCGGAAAATTTCCGCCACCGGCGCGACGGGGTCACTGCACGGTGCCGTGTAGGCCCGCCGCTGCAGGATCCTCCCTCTTCATGCCCGACATGCTGCTTCGAACCGCGCAATCTGCGTCAGGCCGGATGGATTGTGATCACGTCGCACGATCATGCTTGATTGTTTGGGACAAGCGCTTGGCATTTGTGGCCATGGAATCGCCAACATGCCCACCGGCTCAGCTGCCCGTGACTTGCAGAGGATGAGGCGCCCGTTTTGCGAAATATATCCGCTGCCCTGAAAGGCCCTTGTCCCAACCTGCCAAGCGAGTGACCTATTCGGTCAAGCAAACTGCGCACGCGATGCGAGACTCGCGACGGACGAAGGATGCCAGTCGACTGCCGGACTTACCCGGCATCCCATCGATCACGTCACTGCCGCCCCACGGCCCGGATCAAGAATCCCGCAAGCCCTGGCAGAGAAATGGACGAGCGACATCATGAGAGATCATTCGCGCAACGACGGCGACCGCCAACCGGCCCGGGTCACCCTCTTCCTGTTCGCGACGGGCATCGAGAACAGCTATCCCACGATCCAGAACGGCCGCGTGCGCCGGGATCAGATGGAGGAATGCGGCCATTATCAGCAATGGCAGCGCGACTTCGAACTGCTGGAGGATCTGAACATCCGCTTCCTGCGGTACGGCCCCCCGATACACAAGACCTTCCTCGGCCCAGGCCGCTACGACTGGGAATTCTCGGACCTGACATTCGCGTGGCTAAGGGAACACGATGTGATTCCCATCGTCGATCTGTGTCATTTCGGCGTGCCGGACTGGATCGGCGATTTCCAGAATCCGGACTTCCCGGCGCTCTTTGCCGAATATGCCAGGGCCTTCGCGCACCGCTACCCGTGGGTCCAGTTCTATACGCCCGTCAACGAGATGTTCATCTGCGCCCAGTTCTCGGCAGCATTCGGCTGGTGGAACGAGCAGCTGAAGAGCGACCGGGCCTTCGTTACCGCGCTCAAGCATATGGCCAAGGCGAACGTGCTGGCGATGTACGCCATTCTGGAAGAACGCCCCGACGCGATCTTCATTCAGAGCGAGTCGACCGAGTACTTCCATGCCGATAACCCCAGTGCGATCAAGTCCGCGGAGTTTTACAACGCCCGCCGGTTCCTCTCACTCGACTTGAACTACGGATATCCGGTCAACTCGCATATGCACGAGTATCTTTTGGATAACGGCATGACGCGCGAGGAATACCATTTCTTCCTCGACAACACCCTGCGCCACCACTGCATCATGGGCAACGACTTCTATCACTCCAACGAGCACCGGGTGGGCGCAGGCGGCGAGATCCGGACGGCCGGCGAGGTTTTCGGATATGACGAGATCACGCGCCAGTATCACGACCGATACGGTCTACCCGTCATGCACACCGAGACCAATTTCGACCAAGGCCACGGGGGAGACGAGGCCGTCGATTGGCTCTGGAAGCAATGGGCCAACGTGCTGCGGGTGCGCAACAACCGCGTGCCCATCGTGGGCTTCACCTGGTATTCGCTCACCGACCAGATCGATTGGGACATCGCACTCCGTGAGCAGCGGGGAAAGGTGAATCCGCGCGGGCTCTACGATCTCGACCGCAACATCCGGCCCGTGGGGAAAGCCTTCAAGACGCTTCTCTCCCAATGGCGCGAGGTCCTGCCGACCCAGAGCGTCTGCCTGTTCGTGCCAGTCATGCTGCCGAGCGAGTACGACGAGCCCGTGGCGGCCCGTCGCCGCGAGGGATGGCGCCGCTATTTGCGCCATGAATTGAAGACCAAGCCCGAACTCAGGAGCTAGTACCGCACCTTCGCACTTGCGGTTTCATCATTTGGGCAGGCACTCGACGTTATAGGCAATGATGATTTGCGCCGGGTCCGCCGCGCCTGCCCGTTTCAGGTCTTCTAGGCCGCCTCTAAGCTTGGTTCCTGCTTCCTTCAGCGTATCCTCAATCTTTGCCTTTGCGGCTATGCATCGATCCTCGCTGGTGAACTCCTGAAACTCGACCGTTGGCAGCAATCTCCATTCGGCCTTGTCATTCGTCGCGGCAGGGCTCACCGAGTAGGAGAAGATGTAAATCAAAATCCACATTGACGGTCCTCTAGAGCTAGATCTTCATCACGACACGACCGTCGATTTTGTTCTCACGCATCCGGCCGAAGATGTCGTTGATCGCTTCCAGAGGCTCGAGTGAGTAATGAACCTTCACCTTGCCCTCGCCCGCGAATTGCAGGCATTCGGCGAGATCCAACCGGGTGCCGACGATCGATCCACGGATGGTCTTACGCATGAGGACCGTCTCGAAGATGTCGAGCGCGAACGAACCGGGCGGAAGCCCGACAAGAGACATCGTGCCTCCCTTCGCGAGCATGCCGAGCCCCTGGCTGAAGGCTTGAGGCGATACGGCCGTCACGAGTACGCCCTGCGCGCCGCCGCAGAGTTTCTTGACCTCGGCGACCGGGTCCGTCGTCTTCGCGTTGATCGTGACATCCGCACCCATCTCGCGGGCAAGCGCCATCTTCTCGTCGGAAATGTCGACGGCGATCACGTTGCGGCCCATCGCCTTCGCGTATTGCACGGCAACATGGCCGAGGCCGCCGATGCCGGAGATCACGACCGTGTCGCCGGGCTTGGTGTCGGTCTCCTTTAATCCCTTGTAGACCGTGACCCCCGCACAAAGGATCGGCGCCGCCATGTTCCAGTCGAGACGGTCGGGCAGATGACCGACATAGTTCGGGTCGGCGAGAACATACTCGGCGAAGCCGCCATTGACCGAGTAGCCGGTGTTCTGCTGTCCATCGCACAGGGTTTCCCAGCTGCCGAGGCAATGGCGGCAATGGCCACAGGCCGTATGCAGCCATGGCACGCCGACACGATCCCCTTCCTTCACCGCCGTCACGCCGGCACCCAGGGCGACAACGCTGCCGACGCCTTCATGGCCTGGGATGAAAGGCGGGCTCGGCTTCACGGGCCAGTCGCCGTCTGCGGCATGCAGGTCCGTATGGCACACACCGCATGCTTCGATCTTGACGAGGATCTGGCCAGGACCGACCTCCGGGACCGGAATTTCGTCGATCACCAAGGGCTTCTTGAACTCACGGACCACGGCTGCCTTCATGGTTCTGGCCATTGCTTCCTCCCGTATCTCTCGCCTTAAACCTTGATCAGGTCCCGCATCGAAGCGACGCCGTCGATGGCTCGCTGGATATGCGCGCGGGTGTTGTAGATGTGTGGGCACAGCCGCAATCCACCGCTGGTCGAAGCGGCGATGCCAAACTTCGTGTACAGGGTATCGGCAACGGTTTTCTGGTTGTCCTTCGGGACCTCGATGACCACGACGCCGCCGCTCATTACCGGAGATTCCGGCGTGACCAGCGTTGCGCCCGCATCCTTCAACCCCGCTTTCAACAGACTTGCCAGTTCAGTGATACGCGCCTGAATCCGCTCGGGACGGATCTGTGCGTGCAGGTCGGCTGTTTCGCCAAGGGCAGCGACGGCGGCATCGTCCCGTTGACCCAACGTTTCGAATTTCAGCGCGTTCTTGAGGTCAAGCTCGACCTTGATGTCGCCGGTATAGCCGATGGTGTTGGGCCAGATGTCCGGAGCTCGGCCATTGCGGACGTAGAGGATACCGATCTCTTTCGGGCCCATGAACCATTTATGGGCGCTGGCGGCGAGTGAGTCGCAGCCCTTGTCATGAAGATCGAGAGCCAACACCCCCCAACTCTGCGCACCATCCACGTGGCAATAGATGCCTCGTTCGCGCGCCATCGCGGCGAGCTTCTTCGCCGGCAGCTTCAGCCCGCTGACGTTGGAAACCTCGGTGAACGTGAGCACCGTCGTGCGATTCGTGCAGGCCTTGGCGAACAGGTCCACGATCTGTTCGTCGCTCTCCGGTAGTCGCGGGAGCGAGACCCGGACGATCTTCAAGCCGAAGCGCCTGGCGCGGATGTCCCAGGCCTCGTTGTTGGTGACGTGGTTCTGATCCCAGATCACGATCTCGTCGCCGGGTTTGAAGTTGAGGCCGTTGGTAATGATGCTGTTGCCTTCAGACGTGTTGCGGGTGAGCGCAATCTCTTCCGGCTCTACGCCGATCTGGGCTGCCACCTTCGCTCGCGATGCCTTCAGAGTGTCGTTGAATTGCGCCCGGTTGTTGAAGGACACGTCATAATCCTCGACCCGGGTCAGCGTCTCGACCTTGTCCGTAACGGACTGGAAGGACGGGCACAGGTTGGCGCAGTTCATCGGAACGGCGCTCTCTGGAAAGATGAACTGGCGACGGACGAGCTCCCAATAATCCTCCCCGCCCGTTGTTTGCGCACGTGCGATGTTTTGGAGGGCGCCGCTGCCGGCCGCGAAAGCCGCGGCTGCGCCAACCTGTTGGAGAATGGACCTGCGTGTCAGTGAAAATGGCATGGCCGGCTCCTTATCGCTGAGCCCCCAGCCCGGGCGATCACGACCCCGAGCTTAG
Source organism: Microvirga solisilvae (assembly GCF_022808595.1). Taxonomy (GTDB): domain Bacteria; phylum Pseudomonadota; class Alphaproteobacteria; order Rhizobiales; family Beijerinckiaceae; genus Microvirga; species Microvirga solisilvae. The sequence goes on along the minus strand of NZ_JAKUCN010000002.1, from coordinate 157,562 downwards.
ATGAATTGCTCTTTCCCGAGTCGGGCGAGCCGTCTCTTTGAGTACGCGGCGTTTCAAACCCTGCCGGGCGACACACGCCAGATGAGGCTCACGCCAGGACGAGCATCATGGCCTCCTCCGCCCTGCGAGACTCTTTCTAGCCGTGCCGCGATCCTATGCTTGACCGATAGAGACAATCCTTTGACACTTTGGGGCTCGGTACGTCGCCGTGTTTGTCGCCAGCAACTAGACCCTGCGTGAGCACTGGCGCCAGCGCATGATTGGCTTTGAATCCCTGCAGCGGCAAGCCCATAGCCAAAACTGTCAACGCCGTGTCCCATCCGATCAAGCACGACGGCCCGAGCGAAGTACATTGGCTCGGATCGGGCGACGGAAATCCTGCGAAAACACGATGTGATTGCGATCGCGTTTGCAGCATTGGTCCGTCTCTCAGCCGGGAGAGGCCTGCTCGCACGAACCATCTCCCGGACAATCGCAGGGGAGAGCGATGGCGACATTTCTGGGAGCGTTTGGAAACCCGCAGGTCCTCTTAGCCGTGGCTTGGTTGGGCCTTTCTTTTTCGGCAAATGCGGCTTTGGCAAACGAGGCCACGCTCGAGCGGGTGCAAGGGAACGGCTCGAAGGCGACCGGAGCGCCATCCAAGCGACCAGCTCCCGCGAAGCCCCAGGCGCAGGAACCGGCGCGTAAGCCCGACGGAGCCGGCAACTTCGTCTACGGAATCATCGACACCATCCGCGCCCAAAGCGAGGAGCTTTGCCTGCGCTATGGCAATCCAGCCGATTGCCTGGAGGAAGCGGAGGTCTGCCTGACCATGCACGACACCGAGGAAAACCAGGTCAGGCTTTGCCTCAACACCATTCCCGCAGACAGCGACAAATCCGGCTCGGCGCAGAAATCGCGGTTGAAACGGTAGCCGCGATGTCGACGTTGAATGGTCAGACGACAGACGGCGACAGGTATCGTAAGATGTCGATGAGCCACACAACGTGAAGATAGGGGCGCTCCGAAAGCAGCAGGGATTTGGACCCTGTCATTGGAGGCTGTCATGAAGAAACTCGCAACACTTGCCGCAGCCGCGTTGATCGTAACCGGCAGCGTCGGGTCGGCAAACGCACAATACTGGCGTGGCGGCCATTACGGCGGCTACTACCGGCACGGTGGCTGGAACGGCGGCGCGGTTGCTGCCGGATTCATTGGCGGGGCGCTCCTCGGCGGATTGCTCACCGCCGCCGCAACGGCCCCCGCCTATGGGTATGGCTACGGATATCCGGGATACGGCTATGGTTACGGTTATGGCTATCCGGCCTATGGTTACGGATATTACGGTTCGCCGGGCTATTATGCTCCCAGCTACTATTACGCGCGTCCGGTCTATTACGGGCCTCGCTATTATCCGCGGCGCGTCTATTACGGGCCTCGCTATTACGGCGCGCGCTATGCTGCTCCTCGCGTAGCCTACCGCCGGCGCTATTGAGAAAGTCCATGGCCGCCTGACTATGCCGGATATCGGCGTCGGGAGGCCGTGTCGAAAACCGGGAATCTATGGTGCAGGCGAGAGATGGCCTCACAATCGACCACTTCGTCAGAGGCGTAACTCGCGTCAGCTATTGAGCCATTGACAAAAGACGCGCTCAAACACCGGCAATCGGAGGCTTTCCAATGTCCAGCTCCGACGATGTGCAGAAGACGATCCTCCGCAACAAGCTGCTCGGACGGTGGGCCGCCGAGAAGCTGGGGCTCACCGGCCGCGATGCGGACGTCTATTCTGACACTCTCGCCAGGGATGCGGTCGATCCGGCGCGCAGCGATGTGCTCAGCAAGATTCGCAAGGACTTCGCCGATGCGGGCGTGGTCGAGTCGGACACGCGCATCCTCACCGTCATGACCGAGCTCACGATCAAAGCCGGAAAGCTGATGCCGACGGCGCGGGGGGATTCCACCGATGCCGCGGCGCTGGCGCTGGCGCGCAAACTCATGTCGCAATGAGGCCAGCAGCTGCTTGTTCGTAAGAGACAAAAAAACATCATGCCCGCTTCCACGGGCGCGCCTGATCGCTCGGCCATGCGCATGATCGTCGAATATCTTCTCGCTGAAGTGCGGCGGTCCATCCGCTCTCGCTGTCCAATCCAGTCAAGCACCTGTCCTGAACCGTCAAGCCAAGCGATGCAATCGGCGCAATGATGAGTTTCCTCCCGGCATGATGGAGGGATCTTGCATGAACTTGGACCAGGTGATCAGCCTTCTCGTTGCCGTCACACTGATCGAGATGAGCTTCGCCACGGGACTTAGCGTCCGGCTGGCGGACGTGATCGATGCTGCGACCGACAGGCAGTTGCTCCTTGGCGCGGGCCTCGCCAATTACGTGGTCGTCCCGGCGGCGGCCGTGGCGCTCATTCTTCTCGTGGGCGAGAAGCCGCTGGTCGCGGCCGGAATCCTGATCCTCGCCATCTGTCCGGGCGCTCCGTACGGTCCCCCCCTGACAGCCCTCGCCCGCGGAGCCACGGCGAAATCGGTCGGGCTGATGGTGATCCTGGCCGGTTCATCGGTGATGCTGGCGCCGCTGCTCCTCTTCCTGCTCCTGCCTCTCATGACCGGAGGAGCAGACCTGCAGGTCGACCCGCTCGGGATGCTGACGGCCATCGTCGTGATCCAGCTCCTGCCGCTCTGCTGCGGACTCGCCATCCACCATCGACGGCCTGATCTGGCGGCGCGGTGGCTCAGCCCTGCGGTTGCGCTCGGCAAGGTCCTCAACGCGGCAGCGCTGGCGCTCATCATCACATCCCAGTTTTCAGACATCATGGCGATCATGCGGCCCGGCGGAATCCTGGCCATGCTCGTCCTGCTCAGCATCAGCATCGGAGCCGGCTGGATAGCGGGCGGGCAAAGCAGCGCAGACCACAAGGCAATGGCGCTCACGACCGCGAACCGCAATGTCGGCTTGGGCCTGGTGATCACGACCGATGCCTTCCCCGGCACACCGGCCACTGCTGCGGTCCTCGTCTATGGGCTCGTGCAGCTGCTCGGATCGTTCCTGCTGGCGCTGTGGTGGCGACGCGGCCCATTGATAGCGAGAGTCCAAGCGGATGGCCAAACGAAGACACAGTGATGCGGCCGAGGCCGCAAAATTTGAGAGGAGCCTGCAATGAGCAGACAAGACACCATGACAGCCAAGCGAGCGGAGGCCGAAGCTGCCGAGCCGATGAAGCGCAAGGAATTCGAAAGCGAGCTGAGAAAGCTCCAGGTCGAACTCGTCCGCCTGCAAACCTGGGTCAAAGCAACGGGCGCCCGGATCATCGTGGTATTCGAAGGCCGCGACACAGCCGGCAAGGGCGGTGTGATCAGCCGCATCACTCAGCGCGTGAGCCCGCGCGTGTTCAGACACATCGCCCTTCCGGCGCCGACCGAGCGCGAGAAAAGCCAGCTCTACATCCAACGTTACATCGCGCATTTCCCAGCCGCCGGAGAAATCGCGTTGTTCGACCGCTCCTGGTACAACCGCGCCGGGGTGGAACGCGTGATGGGTTTCTGCACCGACGACGAGTACGAACGTTTCATGCGCCTCGTGCCCTCGTTCGAGCAGGAAATCGTCGACAACGGAATCATCCTGCTCAAGTACTTTCTCGACGTCAGCCAGGACGAACAGCGCCGACGCTTCGCCGACCGGATCGAGGATCCGATGAAGCATTGGAAGCTCAGCCCAATGGATACCGAGTCGGTGCGTCGTTGGTGGGACTACACGCTCGCCTATCAGGACATGCTGCAGGCCACCGATACGCGGGCTTGCCCCTGGCACATCGTCCCGTCCGACGACAAGCGCCGGGCGCGGCTCAACCTGATCTCGCACATGCTCAGCCAAATCCCTTACGGCAAGGTCAAGGTCGACCTGCCGAAGGTGCCGAAGGCGGAGCCCAGACCCAAGGGCGTCAAGGAAGGCTTGCACGCGGGACACGTCGTACCGGCGCGGTATTGAAGTCCTGCTCGGGCCGAAGGCTATGACGCAGGACGGCCTTCGGCCGACAGAGTGAGGGCATAATCGAAGACGGCCCAGCCGGGTCGACATGCAAACGGGTGAATTGATGGATTACCGTTCCCGCCGGCTGCCTTGGAGTGTCATTCCCCTGCTCGGCCTCCTGGCTGGAACTGCGGGCGCCGCAACCACTGCGCTCGAGCGCTATGTCGGCTCCTTCTCGGGCTCCGGCACCATCCTGGAAGGACCCGATGCGACATCCCATCAGGTCCGCTGCCGCTTCACCATCCTGGAGCGGGGCGCAACCAGCCTGTCCCTTCAGGGAACGTGCCGGGCCTATCTGATCATCTCACGCTCCATCAGCGCCAATCTCGCTTGGGATCCCGGATCCGGCCAGGTCACCGGCACCTATACCGGTTCGCGGGTCGGAACCGCCCGTCTCACCGGGCGACAGACAGGAGCGGATTTCGACCTGACGATCGAATGGCCGAAACCTCTTTACGGCGATACGACGGCGCAGATGAAGGTTGCAAGCCTCGACCAGGATCGCTTTCGAATTGTGGTCACGGACCGCATCGGGACGAACGGTCCCGCCAAAGCCACAACGGACCTGACCCTGCTTCGCAATCTGCGTCGCGCGCCTCAGTAAGATGGCTGGCGAGGTGCGTGGATAATCCTTGTCTTCTATCACCCGTTTCGGCCGGACTTCGTGAAGCAGGATAAAGAAGACGAGCTGGGGTTGGCCTCACAGGGCATCCATCACGCGCGATGCCGTGTTCACATTGGAATCGACCAGCAGGTTCCCGGCTCCCTCCATTGAGGGAAGTTGCCAGACACATCACCCGGTACAGGCGCTCAAGGCTTCAAGCGACGTTTTACCCGATCTGCCGTTGCGTCGCGCGGGCCCGTCAACCATATTGAACGGCATAGCCCCCAATTGGAGTTTCATCCGCGCTCCCCACCCGGAAGGAGATTACTGAAACCATGTCCAGTGGCATGTCCCTCCTGGCCATCGTCATCCTTCCTTTCCTTGGAAGCCTCGTTGCTGCCGTTCTACGTCAGGATGCCAGGAATGGCGCCGCCGTCCTGGCCGGAACCATCGCCCTCTGCGCCACCGTCCTAACCGCGTTTCAATTTCCGGCGGTCCACCAGGGGGGTGTATTGCGCATCGGCATCGAGTGGCTGCCGACCCTCGGCCTCGACTTCACTTTGCGCATGGATGGTTTCACCTGGCTGTTTTCCATGCTGGTCGCCGGCATTGGCTTCCTGGTCACGCTCTACGCCCGCTACTACATGTCGCCGGCCGATCCGGTGCCGCGCTTCTTCTCGTTCCTGCTCGCCTTCATGGGCGCAATGCTCGGCATCGTACTTTCGGGCAACCTTATCCAGCTGGTCTTCTTCTGGGAGCTGACCAGCCTGTTCTCCTTCCTCCTCATCGGCTACTGGCATCACAATGCCAGCGCCCGCGATGGCGCGCGCATGGCGCTTACGGTCACGGCCGCAGGCGGATTGTGCCTGTTCGCCGGCATCCTGCTGATCGGCCACATCGTCGGCAGCTACGACCTCGACCAAGTGCTGGCATCGGGCGACAAAGTCCGTACCAGCGGCCTTTACCTGCCTGCGCTGATCCTGGTGCTGCTCGGTGCCTTGACCAAGAGCGCGCAGTTCCCGTTCCATTTCTGGCTGCCCCATGCCATGGCAGCGCCGACCCCTGTGTCGGCCTATCTCCACTCGGCCACGATGGTGAAGGCCGGCGTGTTCCTGCTCATCCTGCTCTGGCCCGTGCTGTCCGGAACGGAGGCTTGGTTCTACATCGTGGTGTCGGCGGGCCTCTGCACCCTGGTCATTGGGGCCTATGCGGCGATCTTTCAGCAGGACCTCAAGGGCTTGCTGGCCTATTCCACCATCAGCCACCTCGGCCTGATCACGCTCCTGCTCGGCCTTGGCAGCCCGCTCGCCACCGTCGCGGCGATTTTCCATACGATGAACCATGCGACCTTCAAGGCATCGCTGTTCATGGCCGCCGGTATCATCGATCACGAATCCGGCACCCGCGACATCCGGCGCCTGAGCGGGCTGTTCCGATATATGCCGATCACCGCCACGCTTGCCATGGTCGCGGCCGCAGCCATGGCCGGCGTGCCCCTGCTCAACGGATTTCTCTCCAAGGAGATGTTCTTCGCCGAGGCGGCGGCGTTCCACGTCGACTCGATTCTCGACCACTCCCTGCCCTACTTCGCAATGCTGGCAAGCGCCTTCAGCGTCGCCTACTCTCTGCGGTTCATCCACGGCGTGTTCTTCGGGCCGCCCGCAACCGGTCTGCCGCGCACGCCGCATGAACCGCCGCACTGGATGCGGTTTCCCGTCGAGTTCCTGGTTCTGGCCTGCCTGCTCGTCGGCATTCTCCCGGCGATGACGATCAAGCCACTCCTCGCCACGGCGGTGCGCGCGGTCCTCGGTCCCGACACCCCCTATTACAGCCTCGCCGTGTGGCACGGCTTCAACGAGGTTCTGGTCATGAGCCTGATCGCCCTGAGTGGCGGCGTGCTTCTGTACTGGCTGTTGCAGGGATACCTTGCGAAGGGAATCGATGGCCCTCCGATCATGCGTCGTCTCAAGGGCCAACGCATCTTCGAGCGCGTGCTCGTCACCCTGTCATGGAAATGGGCACGTTCCGCGGAGCGTATATTCGGTACGCAACGGCTTCAGCCGCAATTGCGACTTCTGGTGTCCTTCGCGGTCCTCGCAACGCTCTGGCCGCTCTATCGGCATGGGCTCGAGGCAGGCTTCCAGCCAGCCTCGAACTTCGACCCCGTATTCCTCCTGCTCTGGATCGTCGGCGGTTTGTGCGCCGTCGGTGCGGCCTATCAGGCGAAGTATCACCGGTTGGCGGCCATGGTGCTGATGGGCGGGGCGGGGCTCGTCACCTGCATCACCTTCGTCTGGTTCTCGGCCCCTGATCTCGCCATCACCCAGCTTCTGGTCGAGATCGTCACGTCGGTGCTGATCCTGCTTGGCCTGCGCTGGCTGCCGAAGCGGATCGCGACCGTGGGTGACGGCCTCTCTATGGGAGTTCATGACAGGATGCGGCGCGCACGAGACCTGATGCTGGCCGTCGCAGCAGGAACAGGCATGACGCTGATCGTCTATGCCATGCTCACGCGCCCGCTTCCCGACACCATCTCGCGCTACTTCGTCGAGAACGCGTACTCGGAGGCGGGCGGCCGCAACATCGTCAACGTCATCCTGGTCGACTTCCGCGGCTTTGACACATTCGGCGAGATCGTGGTGCTCGCCATCGTCGCGATCACCGTGTTCTCCCTGCTGCGGCGCTTCCGCCCTGCGCAGGAAAGTGTCGGAGCTCCGGAGCAGCAGCGGGTGCAGGATGCCTATGATGAGGCCAAGCCCGACCGCGCGATAGGCGACACCCTGTCCGATTACATCACGATCCCCGCGCTGATCATGCAATGGCTGTTCCCCGTGATCATCGTGGTCGCGATCTTCCTGTTCCTGCGCGGGCACGATCTGCCGGGCGGCGGCTTCGCAGCCGGGGTCACGATGTCGATTGCGCTCATTCTGCAATACATGGCGGGCGGAACGCGCTGGATCGAGGCGCGGGTGCGCATCCGGCCCATGAGCTGGACGGGCCTTGGGCTGCTTTGCGCGGCCTTCACCGGAATGGGCGCCTGGCTCTTCGGTTATCCGTTCCTGACGTCGCATTTCCGCTATCTGGATCTTCCTCTGATCGGCAAGGTGCCGGCCGCCACCGCGCTGCTGTTCGACCTGGGCGTCTTCGCCGTCGTAGTGGGCGCCACCGTACTCATCCTGATCGCCTTGGCGCACCAATCCGTTCGCGCACCTCGTTCGACGCGTTCTCCAACGACACTCACCGAACCGCCTGTGGTGGCAAAGGAGAACGCATGATGGAACTGATTTTCGCGCTCGCGATCGGCATCCTGACCGCTTCCGGCGTGTGGCTCCTGCTGCGGCCCCGCACATTCCAGGTCATCATCGGCCTGTCCCTGCTGTCCTATGCGGTGAACCTGTTCATCTTCGGCATGGGCCGCCTTCGAATTGGCGCGCCGCCTGTTCTCGAAAACACCGAATCCATCGACCCGGCGCTCTACGCCGATCCGCTGCCGCAGGCGCTGGTTCTCACCGCCATCGTCATCAGCTTCGCGATGACGGCTCTGTTCCTCGTCGTCCTGCTCGCCTCGCGCGGCTTGACGGGCACCGATCATGTCGACGGCCGTGAGGACGCGCAATGACGGGTATGCTCAACCATCTGGTCATCGTGCCGATCCTGCTCCCGCTCATCTCGGGCGCCGTGATGCTGCTCCTCGCGGAGCGCCGCCGCGTTCTCAAGGGTGCGATCGGGATCGCGAGCACCTTTGCGTTGCTGATCGTCGCCATCATCCTGATGCGACAGGCGGACATGACGCCTCCGGGATCGGGCGTGACGACGTACCAACTCGGCAACTGGCCGGCTCCCTTCGGGATCGTGCTCGTGCTGGATCGGCTCTCAGCCCTCATGCTGGTGCTGACGAGCGTGCTCGGCATCGCGTCATTGCTGTATTCGCTTGCACGGTGGCATCGCGCGGGACCGCGCTTTCACACGATCTTCCAGCTGCAGCTCATGGGCCTCAACGGCGCCTTCCTGACCGGAGATCTGTTCAACCTCTTCGTGTTTTTCGAGGTGCTGCTGGCGGCATCCTACGGCCTTGTGCTTCACGGTGACGGTATCGTCCGGGTCAGGGCGGGTCTTTCCTACATCGCTATCAACCTGACGGGCTCGTTTCTGTTTCTCATCGGCGCCAGCCTGGCCTACGGCGTCACCGGCACCCTCAACATGGCGGATCTCGCCGCCCGCGTTCCCACTCTCTCGGCGGGAGATGCAGCCTTGTTCGCCGCTGCAGCTGCGATCCTCGGCACGGCCTTCCTGATGAAAGCCGGAACTTGGCCGCTCAATTTCTGGCTCCCGACGACCTATGCGGCCGCCTCGGCGCCGGCTGCGGCCATGTTCGCGATCATGAGCAAGCTCGGCATCTACGTCATCCTGCGCTTGTGGACGCTGGTGTTCGGCCCACAGGCGGGTCCGCTGGCCGAATTTGGCAGCGACTGGCTGCTCCTTGGCGGCATGCTGACGATCTTGTTCGGCACGATTGGCGTCCTGGCCTCTCAGACCCTGTCGCGACTTGCCGGGTGCAGCGTGCTCATTTCGTCAGGAACTCTCATTGCCGCCCTCGGCACTGGTGGCGGCGAAGTCATCGGCGCCACGTTGTTCTACCTTGTCAGCTCCACCCTCGGGATTGCTGCCCTCTTCCTGCTCGTCGAGTTGGTCGAGCGCATTCGCGATCCCGGAGCCGATGTGCTCGCCGTCACCATGGAGGCCTATGGCGAAGGTGATGACGAGGACGGCTTGGCGGACGAGATCGGCATCGCCATTCCGGCGACGATCGCGACCCTCGGCGGCAGCTTCGTCGCCTGTACCCTGCTCCTCGCAGGGTTGCCGCCCTTCTCGGGCTTCATCGCCAAATTCGCCATGATGGCGGCGATGCTGAAGACGGACGGCACTGCGGTCCAGGCCTCGACCTGGATGCTGATCGGGCTCCTGATCGTGTCGGGATTGGCGACCCTCATCGCCATGACACGCAGCGGCATCAGCTCTTTCTGGGCCCGCATGGACGACAGCATTCCACGAGTGCGGATCATCGAGATGACCCCGGTGCTCGCCCTTCTGCTGCTCGCCCTGGGCCTGACCATCGCTGGCGGCCCGGCGATGCGCTACATGGAGGCGACCACGCAGGCTCTCCAGACTCCACGGGGCTACATCACAGGCGTGTTGTCTGCAGAAGCCGCTGAAGGGAGATCACGCCCATGAGCGGTATCCTGCCCTATCCCCTCCTTTCGCTGGCCCTGCTGATTCTGTGGCTACTGCTTAATCAATCGGTCTCGGCTGGTCACATCATCCTTGGAAGCGTGCTTGCCGTGCTGGCCTCCTGGGCCATGGCGGCCCTGCGGCCCGAGAAGCCGCGCATCCGTCGTCCCGGCGCGGCCTTGCGTCTCGCCGGCATGGTGCTGATCGATATCCTCCGTTCCAACCTCGCGGTCGGACGCATCATCGTGCGCTCCAGGCAGCCGGGCGTGAATGCGGGCTTCCTGACCATCCCGCTCGACCTGCGGGACCGCCATGGACTTGCCGTCCTTTCCATCATCATCACCTCGACGCCCGGCACGATCTGGGTGAACTACGATGCTGCCAAGGGCACATTGCTGCTGCACGTTCTCGACCTCGTCGACGAGACGATCTGGATCCAGACGATCAAGCATCGCTACGAACGTTTGCTGATGGAGATCTTCGAATGAATGCTCTCGCCATTCTCTCGTGGGCCATCATCGGCGCTCAAATCATGCTCGCCCTGGCGATGTGCTGCGCCGTCTACCGCCTCGTTGCGGGGCCGCGAGCGCAGGATCGCATTCTTGGTCTGGACACCCTCTACGTGAACGCGATGCTCCTGTTGGTCACGTTCGGAATCCGCATCGGTAGTACGCTGTTCTTCGAGGCCGCGCTGGTGATCGGCCTCCTCGGCTTCGTCTCGACCTTGGCGCTCGCCAAATTTCTCATGCGCGGCGAGGTCATCGAATGAACGCAGCAGGAAATCTTCCAACTTGGGCTGCGCTGCTGACCGCTCTTCTCGTGCTGGTCGGTGCGGCTGCCACCTTGATCGGTTCGCTCGGGCTGCTGCGGCTCGGCACCTTCTATGCCCGTGTACATGCGCCCACGCTTGGCACGACACTGGGCATGGCCAGCATTCTGGCCGGATCAGCCCTGTTCTTCAGCATGCTCGAGGCGCGCCCGGTCGTGCACGAGATTCTGATCGCCGTGTTCGTTGGATTGACCACGCCGGTAACCCTGATGCTGCTCGTCCGGGCCGCTTTGTATCGCGACCGCATCGAGGGCAGTAAGGAAGTTCCCGCCGCAGATGCAGCGGAACACTCAATCCCTCAGGATTAAGATCGGACAGGCTTAGCGGGTTGGCGGGACGGCGAGGATGTCGACGTCGAGAGACCGCAGAACCTCCTCAGTCACGCTTCCCAGAAGTGCCTTGGCGATGCCCGAGCGCCCATGCGTCCCCATGATCAAAACGTCCGGGCTCGATTGCTCCACGGCGTTGGAGATCACCTCGAACGGAGTGCCTTCCTCCACGCGCACGGGCTGCCCATGATCGGCGAGTCCGTTTTCCTTCAGAAACGCGATCAGCTCCTTGGTGGCCCGAATGCGCTCCTCGGCCACGTATCCGTCAATGGTCTCCTGGCTCAGGCCGGAATAGAACATCTGGCCTTTCGCCAGCGGCACGAAGGCATGAACGATCGAAAGCCGCGCACCGACGGGAAGCCCCAGGCTCATGCCTGATCTGATGGCTTTCATGGAGGGTTCGGACAGGTCGACGGGAACCAGGGCCGTCTGGTAGGACCGCTCCACCTCTCCGTTCACCATCAGCACCGGAACCGAGCCCGTGCGGATCACGCGCTCGACGGTCGTCCCGACGAGGATATCGCGCAGGAGCTGCTTACGCGGCGCTCCCATGACGATAAGATCCGCGCCCATCGATGCTGCGGCGCGCAGGATGCCGTCGAACGGATCGCCCGCGACGACGAGCGCCCGCGACGGGATTCCGCGCAATTCGGCCACCGCATCGATCTGCTCGCCGAGGATACGCTCAGCCTCGCGCGTCTCGAGTGCGATCAGCTCCGGCGGCTGGTCATCGTCCACTACATGCACGAGCGTGATTTCGGCGCCCTTGCTCCGCGCCAACAAGCCAGCCCGCCGTACGGCCCGCTGCGAGCGGGTCGAGAAGTCCGTCGCTGCCAGGATGTGCATGGATTCATCTCCCGTGTTTCGGAATCGGAGGTTGGTACATGTCCGTGGCAGGGTAGCGGCAGGGGCCGCCGCTACCCGATCTGGTCGATCACGATCTTACGGATTTCCTCGCGGGTCAGCGTGCTGGGCTGCGGAGCCCATTCCGAGAGCATGACCACCTTTGCATTCGGTGGCCGAGACTCGTGCGGCTGCTTGGGGACCGCAACTTTGCTCTTAGCGGTAATCTTGTCTGTGACTTTCATGTTTCTTCTCCTTGGCTGCTCGGAAGCATCTCCCTGCGGCCTGTTGTGTTTGCAGTGTCAGGCGTCGAGCCCAGCCATGCGCTGAGGCTGGAAACGCACCCGTTGCACCGTTATCTTGCGCCGTCCGCCCGTCGGTCCCAGCCATTCCATCGTTTGTCCCTCCGAGAGGCCGATCAGGGCCGCACCGACCGGCGTCAGAACCGAGATCCGCTTAGCGTCCAGATCCTCTTCGCCCGGATACACGAGCGTGGCGCGACGCACGTCGCCCGTGACCTCGTCCCGGTACTCGACGTCCGAATACATCGTCACGATGTCGGGGCGGATGGTGCCGGGCGCTGCGACCATCGCGCGATCGAGTTCATCAGCCAGCATCTCGGCGACAGTGTAGGATTGGCCGTTGATGCCGGCATTCGCGATCCAGGCCAGCCGCGCGTAATCGACCGTGGTGATCGTGATGGGTGGAAGAGTTTCCTGTTTCATTGTCGTCTCCAATGTGTCGCTGCGCATGGGAAGGCAGCAGGCATCATAATGGCCGCGATCAGGACCGTCCGCAGACGATGATCGAAATCGGATCGCTGGCCGGGAATGTTTCCATCAAGGCTTCGTCAAGCCGACGCTCGAGAATGTCCCGCGAATTGACGTGCTCGTGATTCAATCGATCAGGTGCATCGCGGGCAGGTTCGGCTTCATCCGGCAAGAGCCTGAACCGGACATCTTCCACCACGACCTCATGCACTGGCCCGTTCGGATTCGTTCGGAACGGCATGCGATCGCCAACACGAAGCCCCAGCAGGGCGATCCCCAAGGGTGTCAGCACGGACAGTTCCGCGCCCGGCCAGTGCAGATCCTCCGGATAGACCAGGATGTGTGCTCGCGAATGTCCTTCACCGTCAAGGCGGTATGTGACCTTCGCGCTGGTCGAGACCACGTCCTCGGGCAATGCATCGGGATGGCACAGCGATGCCCGACGCAATTCCGACAGCAGGAATTCGCGATGCGGACGACGCCGATAGTTTTCCAAGGCCGCGACGGACATGAGGCGGTTGTAATCGTGCGTTGCAACGGTGACCGGCGGCAGGCGCATGGTTCCGTTCATGGAATCCTCCTTTGCGGTGCCGATTCAGGCCTGCGGATGCATTGCCTTGAGGCAAGCGTTCACAGGCCCAGGATCGGGCTTGCTGAATTCGACTTTGCAAGATGTGTCATGTCCCCGAACAATGGCGGCGCAATGCGCCTGCCTGGTTCGGGGATCAGCGACCTGCCAGGAGGCGGCCTCCGCGGAGAATAAGGATATGGTGCGAGGTAATCATGACAATACAAACGTAAGCATTAAAAGTTGAGTTTCAACTGCGACAAACCGCAAAGGGGCCTGAGGCCTTACACTCAACTGGCGATAATACGTTTGAAGTCATGCAGGAAGCGACTTTCCAGCCTTGTTGGCCAAGGGCTTCATCTTGCGCATGATCCGGCAACTCCAACTGACTCATACCGCTTTTGAACGAGTGCCGACATCGCCTGAAAGCTTGCATTTGCAGGCAACTGAGCTACCTTATGAGTGTCATGATCACGCTCATGAAAAACCTTCGCCTCTTTGTTCATGCGGGTTGCCTCAAAGCAGGCAAGTAAGCCCCAGAAGTCGGCGTGACCCGATATGGTCGCCGACGCTCCGGGGCATCCAGTCTCTCTCACAGCAGCATTGAGCCGTCGCATGCGCCCTTCAGGCGCGTGTCGGCACGCCACATCCGTCTGTCTCACGAGAACGCGCAGCTGCGCGTCCTGCAGTGACCGCCTTGAGGAGGCTTTCATGAACGCGCAACACGAACTTCCCCCGATCACCCTCTCGGAGAATGACTACAACCGCCTGCTGCTCACCGCGAGAATCCGGCAGAAAGACAATTCCAACGCATACGAATTCCTGCTCGATGAGTTGCGCCGCGCAAGAATTTGCCGTCCGTCGGAATTGCCGGAGGATGTCGTATCGACGAACTGCCGCGTGATCTTCCGCATCGATGATGAACCGAAGTCGCGAGCGCACTTGCTCGTCCATCCTGAAGACATGCTGTGGCCCGGCGCAGAAATCTCCGTGACGACACCTTTGGGAACGGCGCTTCTCGGTCTACGTGTCGGCGACCGCATGCCGTTCGTGGACGATGGTACGCTGCACGAGGTAGCCGTTGAAGGCATCGGCCTCCGTTTCCTGGACGACGGTACGACGGTTACGCGGACACCCGGCAGCATCACCTGGACTTGAAGCGAGTGGCTACAAGTGCTCGATGACCGCGCCTGCGGCCAATAAATTCCGGTCTCGGGATGTTTCCAGGGACGAGGCATCGAAAGGGCCATGTGTCCCGCTTGCGTGGACCACTCGGGCGGCCTCTCAGCCTTGATTGATCTGGAAGTATTTGGACCACCGTCGAGCCTACGAAGCTGCTTTCATTCCTTATTTATCGCAGCGAATAGAGATAGGCTGCCACATGTCTGGCCTCGCGTCGCGAGATCCCCGTCACTGGCATTGCGGTTTTGGGATCAATGGATTTAGGGTCTTCGATCCATTGAATCAGGGTGTCGGGCGAATTGGCGGCCACGCCACCGATATAGACGCGGGCGGCGAAGCCTTCGAGGGTCGGCCCCACCTTTCCCTGAGCGCCCGGAACGCCGGGAATTGTGTGGCACCCCGCGCAGCCATAGCGCTTCGTGAGATCGCGTCCGAGATCAGGATCGCCTCCCGTGAGGGCAATGGCGCGCTGGCGCGCGTCCTGCGTAAACTTGATCGCGTATCCGGCATAGATACCGGCCCCTGCCAGCAACACGAGAATGAACCCGATGACAACGGATTGCCGCTGCAAGCGGACCGGCGTGGGAATGTGGATCCCGGTCAGATGCGCTTGCGGATCGAAGGCGGGACGCGGTGCCTTCCCGCTTCTGCCTGCATGTGCGCCCTTTCCGAAACCGAGGAGTGCTCCGGCCACACCGGCGAGCAATGTCACCGCGATGGGAGTCCAACTTCTAGCGCGCCGCATGGGCATGGTGCCCTCCCCTGGAGCGGGTTGATCCTGAGCGGACGATCCAGAATCCTGCGAGGATCAACGCAGCACCCGCGTAAATGAGGCCCGCCGGAATCCACATGAACAGGCCAGCGAGCTGCTGATCCTCCAGAGGCGTCAGTCCCCATTCGGCGGCCCCCGATGTCTGCGTCGGATAGATGCTGCGCCGCATGAGGGAGAGCAGGATGCCGAGGAAGCCTGTGTGGAGGGAGGTGACGAAGAGATAGAACACGGCCACGCCGTAACCACGCTCTCGCTCCGGCCCCTGCAGCAGGGCACGCCAGAACAGAAGAGCGGTGATGAAAAAGCTGAGATGCTGCAGCCAGTGAATCCAAGGATCGGACAGGGCCGCCTCATAGAGGGGCGGAGCGTGCCACAACCAAACAGCGCCTCCATGAATCAGCGTGGCGACAAGAGGATGGGTGAGCCACGCCCATGAGCGCGCGACAAGCGGAACTTGTCCGATCCCGCCGATCCGACGGCGCAAGCCCGCCGGCACAGCCCACAGCATGGCGACCGGATTTCCCACGACGAGAAGCGGCGCGGCCAACGCCATGAGAATCTCATGCTCGATCATATGCGCGAAGAACAGCCGTTCACCGAGCCAATGAAGCGGCGTGACGAGAGCAAAAACGAGAAGTCCCCATCCGAGCATGAAGCAGGATGCCTGCCAGATACGCACGCCGCGCCCCATCCCTGCCCGGCGCCATAGGCGCAATGTGCCGATGAGATAAAGCCCGCCCGACAATGCGAGCGGCAACGTGACCTGCGGATCCCACGTCCAGGTCGTGCCGCCTTCGAGCCAGTGCACATGGCCCGCATGAGCCTGGGCCTCACCGGCGGCAAAAAGTGTGATGAGGACAATCAGCGCCTTCATCGCTCGCACCCATGGAAGACGAGGCCAGCTGCGCCGTGAAGCAGGATGACGACGGTGAAAAGCGCTGCGATCGCCATGCCCATCAGGGCCACGAAACGATGCGGCCGTCCGGCTCCCGTCGAGTCGGGCAAGGGCGTCGGTGCTGCTGTGACATAGCCGCGCCAGGAGAGAAACCCTCCGAAGAGACTGCACACTACCATGACGAGCGCGAAGATCGGAACGAGCGGAACCTGATGAGCGCAGACCCACGGCACGGCCGCATAATTGAACTGTGTGTCGACGAGCCATGCCGCAGGGCCGGCATAAATGCCGGCGGATGGAAGACCTCGTGAGAACCATCCTGCCATGGGCTCACCACCATCTCGGGAACCAGTAGAGGATCAGATAGATCGGCAACCATGAGGCGACGACGAAATACCAATAGAAGGCATTGTCGCCCACATCAGAAAAGCGCTTGCCGTGACCGTGGCGCGTGAACATGAGCACCGTGAGAACGACAGTGTCACCAAGATCGGTCAGAAGATGCAGGGTGTGAAGGCCGAGCAGCAGCCACACGGCCGATCCGTAGGCGTTCTGATCCCAGCGCACATGGAGTCCGTTGAATTCCATGATGCGGATCACCAGGAGAACGATTCCGGCAAGGCTCATGATCACGAGATTGCGGCGCGTCGCGGAAAGGTTCTCCTGCTCGCCATCTCGCTTGGCCCGGGCATTCGGCCATGCGCTGACGAGCAGAACAACGGTGAAGAGGCTCGGCCAGAAGAGATCCGGCGGCGGCGCGCTGAGGGGCCAGTTTCCGTTGATGAAGACGAGGTAGAAATAGACTCCGATGGCCATGGCAAAGCCCATGCCTTCGGCAGCGGCGAAAGCCACTGTTCCCCACCAGATCGGGCTGCGATGGCCGTAAGCGTAGCTCGGCATCGATCGCACGTTGAGGACGATCCGATGAGGCAACAGCTCTTCGCTGTCCTGCGGCTGAAAAGAGGCTTTCGTCATCGCTCGTCCTCTGTGCCGGCCTTCGGCCAGAACCAGCCGATCAAAGCGAGAGCCAGGGGCGGCGTGCCCCACACCAGAGCCCAGGGCGTGAACATCGAACCGACGAACAGGATCGTGATCGCCACCGCCGACAGGAAGGGCCAGATCGAAGGCTCGGGCGTGCTCTCGCGCAGATCCGCGCGACCGGCGGTGACGGTGGAAACGATCTGCTCCCGGTTCTCCACGCTCAAGCCCGCTGCCACCGGCAGGCTATCGCGATGGGCCCAGAGTGGCTCGCGATTGGTCACGATGGGAATGCGGTCAAAATTCTGCGGCATCGGCGGCGAGGCGGAAGCCCATTCGAGGGTGCCGGCATTCCAGGGATTGGGGCCAGCCAAGGGGCCGCGGCGTGCGCTCGTGACGATGTTGTAGAGGAAGAGCAGGAAGCTCCCGAAGAAGACAGCCGCGCCGATGGTGGAGATCATGTTCAGGTTCCCCCAGCCCATCTCCGGCAGATAGGTATAGACGCGCCGCGGCATGCCCATGAGGCCTGTGATGTGCATGGGGAAGAAGGCCACGTTGAAGCCTATGAAGGCGAGCCCGAAATGCCATTTTCCGAGGCGCTCGTTCATCATCCGACCGGTGAATTTCGGGAACCAGTAATAGATCGCGCCGATCAGCGGAAAGACGTTGCCGCCGATGAGCACATAGTGGAAATGCGCCACCACGAAGAACGTGTCGTGCACTTGGGCATCGAGCGGCACGGAGGCCAGCATGATGCCGGAAAGCCCGCCCGCCACGAAGATGAAGAAGAAGCCGATGACGAAGAGGAGCGGCGTGCGGAACACGGGCCGCCCATCCCAGAGCGTTGCGATCCAGCAGAAGATCTGAATGCCGTTGGGAATGGCGATGAGCATGCTCGATGCCGTGAAGAAGCTGGCGCCAAGCTGCGGCAAACCCGTGGTGAACATGTGGTGCACCCAGAGCCCGAACGACAAGAAGCCTGTGGCGATGAGCGAAAGAACGAGCGCGATATAGCCGAAGGCCTGTCGGCGCGCGAAGGTGACGACGATGGCCGACACCCAGCCCGTTGCCGGAAGGAAGATGATGTAGACCTCCGGGTGGCCGAAGAACCAGAACAGATGCTGGTACAGCAGCGCGTCGCCGCCTTCCGCCGGATTGAAGATGTGGGTACCCACGAGCCGGTCCATGAGCAGCAGGGCGGAGGCTGTGACCACGGCGGGCATCGCGAAGATGATCACGAAGGAATTGATCAGCTCGGCCCAGACGAAAAGCGGGATCCGGTCGAGCGTCATGCCAGGCGCACGCAGCTTGAAGACCGTCACGATGACCGAGATCGCGACAGAGATGCCCGCGACCTCCGTGAACGTGATCATCTGCGCCCAGATATCCGCCCGCTTGCCCGGCGAGAATTCAGGCCCCGACAACGGTACATAGGCGAACCAGCCCACATCCGGCCCGATATTCAGCATGAAGGCCAGCCAGATCATGAGGCCGCCGAACAGATAGACGTAATAGGAAAAGGCGTTCAGGCGGGGAAAGGCGATGTTGCGCGTGCCGACCATGAGCGGCACCAGATAGACCGCGAAAGCCTCGCCGATGGGCACGCCGAAGAGAAACATCATCGTCGTGCCGTGCATGGTGAAGAGTTGATTGTAGAGATCAGGCCCGATCAGGCTGCTCTCGGGCCTTGCCAGCTGCAGGCGCATGGCGACCGCCGACAACCCGCCCAAAAAGAGGAAGAAAAGAGCAGTGATGATGTACCGGCGGCCGATGACCTTGTGGTCGACTGTGGAAAGCGCGCCGATCAAGCCTTTCTGCGTGCCCCAGGTCTTGGCGAGCCGCGCCGTGAGCTCGGGGCCATCCACCTGATCGTCACGAAGCTCCTTCGGATCCGGCGAATAATCCGCCTCGCTCCTTGCTCCGGAAACGCCACCACGTTCGCCCGTGGCGAGACGCGTGACTTCAGGGACCGCATCGAGCTCGTGAGGAGTGATGGCTTTCGTCACTTCAACCCCTCCAGATAGCTTGCAAGCGGTTGCACCTCGTCAGGTTCGAGCTGGATCGTCGGCATGTTCACGCCCGGCTTGATGCCATGCGGATCGATGATCCAGGCCGCGATATTGCCGCGTGTGGTCTCGAGCGTCCCGGCGCCGATATAGCGGCGGCTTCCCACATGGGTGAGATCCGGGGCAACCTTGCCGCCCGCATCCGTGCCGCGCACCTGATGGCACATGATGCAGGGCTTCGAGAGAAAGACCTCCATGCCGCGCTGGCGCTCGGGATCGTTCGGCGGAATGGCGGACGAGACCTGGTGGTTGCGCCAGCGTTCGAAATCCTCCTTCGGTTCAGCAACGACGAGCATGCCCATATGCGCATGCTGAAGGCCGCAGAACTCCGCGCATTGCGCGCGATAAATTCCCGGCCGATCCGCCTGGATCTGAAGCTGGTTCTGACGCCCGGGAATCGCGTCCATCTTGCCTGTGAGGTTGGGAACCCAGAAGGAATGGATCACGTCTGCCGATTCGAGCTTGATCAGAACCGGCTTGCCGACGGGAATATGGATCTCGTTCGCGGTGGTGAAGACAAGGTTCGGCTGCTCATTCTCGTAAGTGATCTTCCACCACCATTGCTGACCCGTCACCAACAGGGTCAGCGCGCCATCCTTATGCGAGAAGAGCACCTTCTGAGCGGCATAGCTCAAGCCTGTGAGGGCGATCACGGTGACGAGCGTCAGAGCAACGGCAACAGACACCGTGATCGTCATGCGCCGCTCCGTGCCGGGATCCGTCGAAAGCGGGTCCGCATCGGCAGGCCGCCTTCTGCGCAAAGCCAGGAGAAGCGCCGTCATGGTCAATACCCAGACGATGCCCAGCACCGCCACGAAGATCCAGAACATCTCCGCAAGCGCCTGCGCCGAGGGCCCCTGCGCATCGAGCGCCGATTGCCAGCCCTGGCATCCTGCGAGGGGCAGGCTCAGAAGAAGGATAGAAAAAGCCCTCTTCATGATCGCCTCATTGCGGCATCTGCGCGGACGGAGGCACCTGGCCGCCATCGATGACCTCGCCTGGCGGACGGCGCTGCTCGGCCGGGCCTGGGCTCATGTCATCCTTGCGCCCGGGTGCAGCGGGCTTCGGCACGTTGCGGCCCATGGAGCGGATATAGGCTGCGATCTGCCAGATCTGATCGTCGGGGATCTTCCCGCGAAAAGACGGCATGCCGTTTGGGCGGCCCTCACGGATCGTCTGCACGATATTCTCGATCTGCCCGCCATAGATCCAGCGGTCGTCCATCAATGCGGGGCCTGAATCGCCGCCGCCATTGGCGTGGCAGCCATTGCAGTTGAACCAGACATAGAATCGCTGGCCCTGCGAGATGTGAAAGGCGTTCTCCTCGTATTCCTTGCCGAGACCGGAGCGCTGCTCCGTCGGACCGCCGGGGCCCGCTGAGAGAGGCACGAGCGCAATCTTTTCCTGAGACTCAGCTGTTACGGGATTGGATCGATATTCCCGATCCTCGCGTTCGCAGGCGGCGAGTGTGAAGGCTAAGAGCGGCAGGATCAGAAGCGTTCTCATGGCCTGTGCTCCGCCTGCTTCAGGCCACCATCGAGACGCGGAACATTGTAAGCCGACAAGATGGCATCGATATCGGCGCGACGGCGGGAGAGCGCTGCGTCGATTTCCTGGCGCAGCGCCTCGTCCTCCTTGCGCACGGCCATGGAAATATCGAACACCATGGGAAGCTGTGGTCCATCGAAGGCTGGTCTCACGGGCGTGACTTTCAGCGGAATCTTCTCATGCTGTGCGAAATAACTGCCTAAAGCGCCCCAGACGATTGCGATATCGATCTCACCTTCGGCAAGATCGTGGAGAATGCGCGCGGGCGGGTTCGGCTGGCTGTAATCGCCATAGATCATGTAGCCGCGTACATTCTCGACAATGCCTCTGCGGGCCAGGGCATGAGCCGGCGGCGTATTGGAACCGTCATCGCCGATCAGGTGTACACCCACCTTCGCTTGGCGAAGGACAGGATCGTTGAAGGACGATACCTCGGGCCCGCTGGCGCGTGTCACGAACACATAGGCCGAGCGATAATAGGGCGCGGTCGTGCGAACGCCTTCGAGATTGGCGGGAAGGCCGGGGACGAGATCGCAGGTTCCGGCCTTCAACGTGTTGCGCAGGAAGCCGCGCCTTTGCGCCCACCAGGTGTAGCGAACTTCCGCCCCGAGATCCTGCGCGATCAACTCGACGATCTTGTTCTCGAAACCTTCGCCCGCTTCGTTGGACAAAGGCATGTTGTTGGGATCGGCGCAGACACGAAGCTCGCGCGCCTGCACGCCACCTGCCAGCACGAGAAACGCTGCAAGAACTCCCCCTTTAAGGAAGCTTGAACACATAGAGTGTGCCTCCCTTCGTGGTGACGTTCTTCAATTCGCGCATGGCGTTCACGAAACCCTTTGCGCTCGTGCCGTCGCGTGGGTCGAGATCATTAGACACGATGGAGCCCGCCCAACCGCCGACGCCGGAGAGAATGGCCACATATTGCTTGCCATCAGGCCCGCGATAGGTGGTGGGCTGGCCGATGATTCCGGAATCGAGCTTGAACTGCCACAGCACCTCGCCGGACCGGGCGTGCACGGCCTTGAACCATCCATCCATGGTTCCGTAGAAGACCACGTCACCCGCCGTCGCGAGCGCGCCGCTCCAGAGCGGGAAGCGCTCGTTGATGGTCCAGAGTTCCTTGCCTTCGCGAATATCCCAGGCGGTGAATTCGCCCATATGCCCGCCAGGACCGGGATACATGCGCACCTCGGCGCCCACATAAGGCGTTCCGGCGATGTAGTTCGGCTCCACGCTTTCCCAATCCATGCACATGTTCATGTGCGGGATGTAGAGAAGGCCGGTCTTGTGCGAGAAGGCGCTTGGGTTCCAATCCTTCGCGCCCGGTGCGGTCGGGCAGATGTCGCGCACCACGCGGTTGTTCACCGGCTCCTTTTCGGCGTTCACCTGCATCCGTCCCGTCTTCAGGTCAAAGCCAGTCGAGGCGGTAAGTGCGTGAAATGGCTTTGCGGAAAGCACCTCGCCGGTGGTCCGATCGATGACATAGAGGTAGCCGGTGCGCCCTGGATGGACCAACACTTTCCGGGGCTTTCCCTCCCACTCCATGTCGAGCAGGATCATCTCGTTGATGGTGTCCCAATCGTGAATGTCATGCGGTGCG
This sequence comes from Microvirga solisilvae, assembly GCF_022808595.1. Classification (GTDB taxonomy): domain Bacteria; phylum Pseudomonadota; class Alphaproteobacteria; order Rhizobiales; family Beijerinckiaceae; genus Microvirga; species Microvirga solisilvae. The sequence goes on along the minus strand of NZ_JAKUCN010000002.1, from coordinate 135,334 downwards.
GTCTGGTAGAACCAACGTGCCTCGCCCGTGTCAGGATCGCGCGCAAAGATTCCCGCCGTCCACTTGTTATCGCCAGGACGTTGATTGGGATTCCACGGGCCTGGATTGCCGGTGCCGTGATAGAGCAGGTTCAGATCGGGATCGTAGGACAGCCAGCCCCACACCGTGCCGCCGCCCTGCTGCCAGGCATCCGCAGGCCAGGTGGTGGTGCCGAGATCCTTGCCCTTGTCACTGTCGTAAAAAGGCTTGAAGTTCGGGCCGATCTTCACGTCCTGATCGGGCCCGGTATTATAGGCCTTCCAGACGCTTTGCCCCGAGTTGATATCAAGCGCCTGGATCCAGCCGCGCACGCCGTATTCACCGCCCGAAATTCCGACGAACACCTTGTCCTTCGCCACGAGCGGGGCCATCGTCATGGTCTCGCCCCTGTTGATGTCACCGAGCTTGGTCTTCCAGACCTCCTCGCCCGTTTCCGCGTTTACTGCCACCACATGCGCATCGAGCGTCGTGAAGAAGACTTTGCCATTGGAGAAAGTGGGGCCGCGATTGACCACATCGCAGCAGGCAACACCCTGCGCCGCGGCGGCGGGTTTCGGGTTGTACTGCCATTTCATCGGCGCGCCTGCTTGCGTCAGGTCGAGCGCGTAGAGAATGTTCGGATAAGGCGAGAGCACATACATCATCGTGCCGACGACGAGCGGGGCTGATTCCTGGCCCTTGTTCACACCTGTCGAGAAGGTGAAGGCGACCTGGAGATTCTTCACATTACCCGTGTTGATCTCGGCCAGATCGCTGTAGCGGGTATTGGCGTAATTCTTTTGCGGAATCGCCCATTGTCCGTCTTCAGGGGTGGCGGCAAAGGACGGAGCCGACGGCTGCGGCTGAGTTTGACCAAGAATCAGGGAGGACGGCCAAACCAGCAAAAAAGCAGCCAAGGCACAAACGAGGCGCGTGAGACCCACGATGTGTTCTCCGGAACGCGAGGACGCGCCGCATCATCGGCGGCTCGACTCCAACTGTTCAGCTTTGGCTATGTTCCCGAAATCGTGATCACGATTTTCAATATTGTTACGCAGCGTCCGGGAACCGATCAGCGCCAGTACTCGCGAACGGAGATGCCATACTTATCCGTGGCGTAGAACAAGATGCCTGCGCCTATGGCGCATAGAATTCCAATGATCAGCAAGGCCACCAGAAAACCTGGGTCGCCGAAAACCCGGAGGTCTTTCTTCAAGGAACTGTTCTGCGGCTTTGCCATGCAACAGCAACGATGAAGCGAATTGACCTGTTCCCTTTCATTCGACGGCTCGGCGGGCCCAGAAACCTCGTCCCGGATCGTAACCCCAGACGGCAAGGCTGAAGAAGACGATGAGAGAGACACTACAGACAAGGAGGGAGAAAGGCTCCAGCTGTCCATAAAGCGCGAAACGGATCAGCTCGACCGCATGCGAGAAAGGATTGGCCCAGGCAAAAGCCGCCAGAACGGGACTGACTTCTTCCAGCCGCCAGAGGGGATAGAGCGCGGTCGAAGCAAAGAAGGCCGGGAAGATGACGAAGTTCATCACGCCCGCGAAATTCTCAAGCTGGCGGATGAGGGAGGAAAGAGCCAGGCCGAAAGCACCGAGCATGAGGCCCGCCAGAACCAAAGCAGGCAAGGCCGCCGCATAGCCGAAAGCCGGCGGGCGCACCTCCCAGAAGCGGGCCAGCAGCAGGAAGCCGTATACGACCGGCAGAACCGTAATCGTGCTGGCAAGTAGCCGCGCGCCCAAAAGCCACCATCGCGGCAGGGGTGCGGTCAGGAGAACGCGCATCGAGCCCATTTCGCGATCGTAGACCATGGAGAGGGAATTCTGCATGCCGTGGAAGAGCAGCATCATCCCGGCAAGTCCTGGTACGATATAGACCTCATAGAGAATGTAGGTCTGGTAAGGTGGGATGATGGAAAGCCCCAGCACGGAGCGAAAGCCCGCTGCGAAGATGCCGAGCCATACGAGAGGCCGCACGATTGCTGCCGCGAAGCGCCCATGCTGGCCGATGAAGCGCAGCATTTCCCGGCGCATGATGCCTGAGAAGGCCAAAGCGGCATGACGCATGCTCATGCCGCTTCTCCCATAAGCTGCAGGAATGCAGCTTCAAGATTTTCCGGAGATGCGAGTTCGCTCGCCGCCCCCGTCCATCGCAGCGATCCCCGATGCAGCACCGCAAGCCTGTCTGCGGGCTCGATCTCGTCCAGCATGTGTGTGGCCCACAGCACGCTGATTCCCTCCCCGCATAAGGAGCGCACATGCGTGAGCAACATGTGCCGCCCCGCCACATCGAGACCGGCGGTCGCCTCGTCGACGATCAGAAGACGGGGATCGTGCAGGAGGGCGCGGGCGATCTCGACGCGCCGCCGCAATCCTCCCGACAGGGCGCGTACCTTGTCGTGGGCTCGCTCGGCAATGCCGAGCCGTTCCAGCTCGACGGAAGCCCGTTCCAGACCCTTTGCGCGGGAAAGCCCACGCAAAGCTGCGTGATAAGCGAGGTTGTCCATAACGGTCAGGTCGAGGTCGAGGGTCGGCATCTGGAAGACGACGCCGAGATCGGCGAGTGCCGGCAGCGGATCGCGGCTGATCGAATGTCCGAAGATGCGGATATCGCCCTGTTGTGCATTGTATAAACCGGTGGCGAGCGAGACGAGCGTGGTCTTCCCCGCCCCGTTGGGGCCGAGCAACACCATGAAGGCGCCCGGATCGATGGTGAGGCTCACATCGGAAAGAGCCTTGCGTCGCCCGAACCCATGACTGAGGTTCTCGATGACAAGAGCCGTCATGGCGCGACCATGATTCCCCATGGCGAACGGCCGACGCCAATGGTCTTCGCCACCTCCTGGCCCGCGAGATCGATGACGGACACATCGCTCGAATTGCCGTTGGCCGTATAAAGCCGTTTATCGTCCGGCGAGAGCGCAATGTGCCAGACACGCTGCCCCACCAGATAAGTGCGCAGCACCTTGAAGCTCTTCGCATCGATCTCGGCGACGCGATTGGCGGGACCCAGGGCGACATAAGCCCGCGATCCATCGGCTGTCAGTTGGATGCCGACCGCCTGCACGAGTTCGCGTGGAACGCCGGGTACTTCGAAAACGATCTTCGCCAAGGATTCTCGCGTGTCGGCGTCGAACACCTCCACCGTTCCACGTAACTCGGACGAGACCCAGATCTGCCTGCTGTCGGCAGAGATCTGTGCGACACGAGGGCGAGTATCCACCAGGATATTGTCGATCAGTTCGAGGCTCGCGGCATCGATGACATGGAGCATGCTCGTGGTCTCGGACGTGTTCACCACGATACGGCCATCGGGGCTTGCTCCCATGCCCTCCGGCTCCACGCCGACCTCGACTTCACTGACGATGCGTTTTTCAGGGATATCGAGAACGGACACGAGATTGTCGTTCTCGTTCGCCACGAACAGACGGCGCCCGTCCGGATGCAGCACGAACAATTCCGGGTCTTCGCCGGAGGGAAGCGAGCCTTCCACCTTCTGGGTTTTCAGATCGACCACATCAATGCGATTGTCGTCGCCTGCTGCCACATAGAGCTTCTGCCTGTCCGCGCTCAGGCCGATCCCGCGCGGGCGCCGTCCTACCGGGATCGTGGCTGCAAGGCTCAGGGATTGCCCGTCGATTACGGAGATCGTGTTGTCCTGCTCGTTCGACACATAGATCGTTTCAGCAGATGCAGCCTGCAGGGTCAGTGCGAGCAAGAAAAAGGCTATCAGAACCGGCATCGGCTCTCTCCCTGGTCGAATCCCAGCGTGTCGAGTTCGGAGCCCCGATGCAGATAGCCTGCCTGCGGTGAGACGGAAACGAGGAGCCGAGGCCCTGCGATCAGGATCGGCTGGCGCATCTGCCCGTCCCAGACGCGGAAGCTCTGCCCCTGGCCCTTGAAGCCGGAGAGGATGAAATCGGATCCGCGCAGATAGGCCATGATGGCGGCAGGGTCATTGCTGCGCGAGCGGGTGGCGGCCTCACCAACGGCGCGGATCGCGGCCCAGGCAGCGTAATCGACGGCAGTCATTTTGCGGCCCGATAAGGTCTCGAACCGGGCTTGAAGCTGCGTTGCGCCCCATTGTTCGGACACCTCGCTCCAGCCCGTGGTGACGAGCCCATGGGTGCCCGCGACGGGACGGGGCCTTGCCGTGCGGTAGGAGAGGTAATCCCCGAATTCGTTCGTTTCATCCGCAACGACGAGGACGTCATGGTCAGTCACTTGCGTCAAAGCCGGGATCTCGCTTTGCAGGGTCACGTGGCCGGTATCGGTACGCGCATGCCCCGGCTTGAAGGTCCATTCTTTTTCGCCAACGATCTCGGCACCAAATCGCATCGCTGCGCGGCGAAAGGCTTGCGCCTGCAGCTTGTCGCCGGGAGCGCTGCCGGTCACGAGAAACCAGCGCCGCCAGTGTTTCGTCATCAGATACTGTGCCAGGGCATCGGCCAGCATGGCACGGCTCGGGATGGTATGAAGCATATTGGCGCGGCAGGATTCGTTACGCAGCGCATCGTCAGGCGCGCGCGCGTTGAGAAAAAGCATCTCACGCGCCTCCGGAGCGGAGGCTGCCGCCGTGAGAAGGGGCGCGTCGAGATCGGTCACCACGAACCTGATGCCCTCCTTTGCCAGATCGCGGATGGCATCTGCCGGCTTGGCATCCTTCGCTAGCGTTTGTTCCACGAGCGTGAAACGCTGCTTGGTGAAACGGCCGGTGGTGGCATTGTCGGCAATGCCGAGGCGCGCACCTGCAAGGCCCTCGTCTCTGATCTCCTGGTCGAGAGGAGAGACAGGCTGCACGGGATCACGCGTTTGCGTGACAACGCCGATGGCGATGGTTTTTTCCTGACCAAGAACAGGGCTCGCCAGAAACAATGCGATAAAGGCGAGAAGCAGCTTCATTCCGCAGCCCTCGCGGGCCGGATCGACCTGTCGTCCACGATCCGCGCGGGAGAACCGTCGAGCGTGATCACCCGATCGGCAAGGGCTGCCGCCTCGTGCCAATGATGCGTTACCAGAAGAGTGGTCGGACGCAATCTCTTCAGCTGTGCCGATACGAGATCCTGCATGCTCTTCGCGGTAGCCTCGTCGAGAGCGGAGAAGGGCTCATCGAGCAGCAGCAGTTTCGGCTCGACGGCCAAGGCCCGCGCCAGCGATACGCGCCGCGCCATGCCGAGAGACAGGCGCTGCGGATAGACATTCTCGGAGCCTGCAAGCCCGACCTGCGCAAGCCAGTCGCCTGCCCGCTCGGGGCAATCGGGAATCACGAGTTGCAGATTCTGCCGGGCGGTTCGCCATGGCAGAAGGCGCGGCTGCTGGAATACATAGCCGATCCCGCGCGGCCGCCCTTCGACGGAACCGGAAAAATCATTGTCGAGACCGGCGACGATGTGGAGAAGGCTCGTCTTTCCGATGCCGGACGGGCCGACGATGGCGCAGATTTCCCCTTCCGCGAGATCGAGCGAAAAACGCTCGAAGACAATGTGAGCAGGAGCTTGCGCGCGCGCAGGAAAAACCTTTCGTTGAATGAGAATGCGCATGGTCATCGCCGCCACGCCTCCATGCGGCGGTCGAGCGGCGCGAAGAGCAGAAGCTCGATCAGCAAGACGCAGGCGATAAACGCTGCCGCATAGGCTATCACGCGGGGCACGTCGAAAAGCTGGAAATAGCTCTGCAGCTGAAAGCCGACACCGTTGGATCGTCCCAGAAGCTCCACCACGAGCACGATCTTCCAGATGAGGGCGAGCCCGTTGCGCGCGGCGCCCAGGAGATATGGCGCCAGCTGCGGAACAATGACGTTCCGCAATGTCATCCAGGGACTGAGCCTATAGACCTGCGCTACCTCCGCGTAATCCCGGTCGAGCGCCCGCGCGCCTTCGCGAAGAGTCACCGCCACATTGGGGATCTTGTTGAGCGCCACCGCCACGAGCAAGGCCGTCTCCACCAGACCGAGCCAGATGTAAGTGAGGATGATGACGACGAGCGCCGGCACGTTGAGCAGGATCACGAGCCATGGATTGAGCCAGCGGTCGAGCGGGCGCCAAAGGCCGAGCGCGATGCCGAGCGCGGCCCCGATCACCATGGCGACGGTGAAGCTGACACCCACGCGCGCAAGCGTGATGCCGAGGTGATGGAACAGAGCGCCATTTCGCGCCTCGCCGATGAGGCTTGCCAGAACGGCAGCAGGCCCTGGCAAGAGACGGCTGTCGGCGAAAACAGCCCCGATCTGCCACAACCCGATGAACAGCAGAACGGAGGCAATTGCCTGCCAGCTTCCTCCGCTCCGGATGTCAGCAGCGCGCATCGGCAGCCTCAATAGGATACGGAAAGCCAAAAGGTCTTCGGATCCAGGACCTTGGCCTTTCCGACCAACTTCTCCCCTCCAATACTGGCCAAGATAGCATAAAGATCGGCACATGCCTTTCGCTCGGCATCCCCCCAATGCTCCGGGATTCCGGCGCGAAAGTTTGCTCTCAGAGATGCCAGGACAGCTGGGTCATCAGTTCCGATCTGAGGCGCCAGACGTGTCCATGCTTCCCCTGAAGTCGCAAGCAGCATCTTGGTCTCCCGCGATGCCGCGACGAAGCCTTTCAGCGCAGCTTGTTCACGCTCTGCCCAATCGTCACGAAACGCATAGCCGAGCATCGGTACATCGCTGTCGATGCCGAGATGGCGGATCATATCTGCTACCGTGAGCAGCGGACGCGCGCCCTCGGCCTCAAGCCGAGCGGCATAGTGCCAATAGGTCAGAACGGCACCGATGCGCCCACGTGCCAATTCCTCGTTCAACAACGGAGGGGCACCGAAAACGGGCTCCATTGCTTGCGCCGGGTCGATACCAAACTCTTTCTGTGCGTAGGCTCTGAGAAGAAGCCAACTTTTGTCGAGGGCTCCGCCAGCAACTCCAATTCGCGAACCCTTGAGATCCTCAACACTCTTGATACGCGAATCCCGAGGGACCATCAGCACGCCGACCGCTTTCGAGTAGGGAATGAAGCTGAACGAGGCTCCTTCACTTCTTTGGCGGGCCACCCAAGGCCAATCGGTGACGATCATATCCACTGCGCCGGCCTGCAACGCGACCTTGGCAGCTTCATTCGAGGCGAGTTCTACCGGCGCAAGGGCGATCCCATGCTTACGGTCGAGACCTTCGTGACGGAGCGTGTCGATTTCCCAGGCGACGGTACCGAACCTGAGCACACCAACTCTGATGAGGTGGCTCTCTTGCGCAAAAATTGGCCCAGAGATGACCAGCGCAAAAATGAACCAGGCAATTCTAAACAGCATGGTCGGCCCTGGCGGTAATGGCCCCCGTTAACCGTCAAGCTTTGATTTGGTTCCGTGCTTTAACCTTTGGCCGAGAGGCCAGATTGCGCCAACCCGCCTTCAGTGCCCAAAGCGCTGTTTACTATCAGCAAATGAAGCAATGTCAGTTTCGAAGTCTCGACAAGCGTTGGCTTTTGAACGACTGGAGTATCGAATCCAAAAAGGGTATCGCCCAGTTCAGCATGATCGCTCTGGCTTTAACACAAAGGCGAATAAGGCTTTTGAGGATTACGACCGATCAGCTTAGACGACCCGGATGGTCTGATGTCTTGATCTGGATTCGTTTGCGGATCAACCACTTAAAGGGTTGATGGTGCCCAGGAGAGAGGTAACATAACGCTTATATTACAGTCACATAGCTTGCGTGCTTAATGGCTTTAAACCCCACCTAACCCCAGGATAATGCCCCTCCAATTTAGCACCTTCCCATACATGTGGAGCAGACCGGCCTTTCTATCCTAGTCCCAACCAAACCGGTTTTTTGCTACCACCTAGCCAAATCCGAAGATAAAGCGGCCCAAACTTCTCTGTCCGTTTCGAGGTAGTTGGGAAATAATCCCCCTCAGAAAAATTGAGTTCTTTGGCCCCAAAAGACTCTATCCGGTATGCTGCATGCTGGTATTCCAGCGAGAACTCTACCTTTGTAATAGTTCGCTTGAGCCATTTTCTTTTAGCTCGAACTACGTCGAAACTCGTGATGAAGATTGGCTGTGCCGAGTTGTTGAGGATGAGCACATCATGCCCAATTTCCTCATGCCCTCGAAGAACCCAGCTTGCTTCAACTCGCGTAAAGGTACGCTTGAACTCCACCAGCTTAATAATTGCCAGTGCTGTGGAGATGCCCGCCCCCCAAAAAGCTATTAGTGTCGTTGTATTTAAATCTATCATTTGTGAGATAAGCATACCTTGTTCAGCTTGTGCTGATTTTCTGAAGGTTCAGGAAATGCTCGTTCCGGTCTAGCCATTCCTTCCGCGCCTCCCAATCGGGCAGAATGCTGCCGACCAATCCCCAGAACTCGCGATCATGGGTCCGGTGCCGGAGATGGCAGAGTTCATGGACCACGGCGTATTCGAGCACAGTCTTAGGGGCGAAGATCAGATGCCAGTTGAGGTTCACCACCCGATCCTGGCCGCAGCTTCCCCAGAGGTGCTTCTGATCCTTGATCTCGACGCGCCTGGGTTTCAGCCCATTGGGCTCGCCGTGCTGGCGGATGAAGGCGTTTACGTCCTCTCTTAAACGCTTGCGCAGCCAAAGGCGCAGGGCATCCTCGATCAGGATGTCTCTTGAGGCTTCTGAGAGGGTGCGTGGGTAATGGACGACAAAGCCGTTTCGGAAGGACACCTCAACCAATGTTCCATCTGATGGCTCGACTTTGAGCCGTATGAGCCTGCCCCGGTAAGGAATTTTCGCCCCACTGACGAAGTTGGCGACCTTCGGAGCCGCTGCCACGCGACCTGCCATGTGGCGGGTCTGCTCGACCAGCCATTCACGGCGGCGATGGAGAACGCCAGCAATCTCCTCGTCCGAGGCCGCTGCTGGCACAACCACTTCCACCGTCTCTGGAGTCACGGTGATGCGGGCGCTCTTCGTCTTGCCCGAGCGCTTGAGTGTGTAGGAAACCTGCGTCTCGCCAACCATCAGAACTGGCATGGTCACACCTTGGCGAAGTGCTTGATGGCAAACTCTTCCACGTGCTCGGGGATGGCTTTGAGGTCCTTCAAACCAAATTCGTGGGCCATGCCACGGACCTCTTGGCGCAATGTTCTCCGCAGGCCGTCCTTCTCCTGCCATCTCGGAGGTGCGGTCGCGTCATCGGTGTAGAGCCCTTCGATCCGGATTGCCAAATCCTCGGCTTCCCCATCTGCTCCGAATGCCTTCAGCACTTGGAGGATACCATAGGCTCCCGCCGACAGGCCCGTGCCCTCATGGGCTTTCGCCTCGGCATCCAGGTCCTTGGCAAGCTCCTCGGCGATCTTCAGCTTGTCGGCCCAGGAGAGTTGGGCTCCGTCGAGCTTTCCGAGCAACTCGCGCAGGCGATCTGAGAACTTGGCGTATTGGTGATGATTCTGGGCCAGCCGCTCGCTCACCACTTTACGCAGTTCGGTGGTCTTGCGGATCGCCGCCGTTTTCAGGTCGCTCTCGGTCTTTCCCTCGATCTCGAAATCTTCCCAGAAGTCAGGGTCAGTAATGTGGCGCAGTTTGACCGTGACGCTCAGGCCCGTGGCATCGAGATGCTGAGCCAGCATGTCCCTAATCTTGCGGCTATAGGTCTGCTGATCGAAGGCTTCCCGCTTCTCGAAAACCTGGGTGCCATAGGGCAGGAAGGTCGCGATCCATTTGAGATTGGCGGTGAACTCCAGAATACTTGGATCGGGGCTCACGGCCTCATACAGGCCGATGAACTCCCGCGCCTTGTTCCGGAACTCGAACCACTTGTCCTCAGTCTTGAGCAGGTTCACGAACTGGTCGAACTCAGCCTTCAGGCCATTCTTCGAGAGCCCCTCCTGCCGCTTCAGCCACTTCATCATTGCCATGACGAGGGCATGAGCAGCCCGAAGTTGGTTTCTCAGGTCGTCGAGGTTCCGCATCGCGTTTTTGACATCGTCCGCCCGATAGGAGGAAAGCGCTTCCTCCAGCTTCACCGAGACGCCGATGTAATCGACGATCAGGCCGTTCTTCTTTTGGGCGTTGGAGACGCGGTTGGTGCGAGCAATGGCCTGGAGGAGTCCATGCTCTTTCAGCGGTTTGTCCAGGTACATCACGGATTCGATGGGCGCATCGAACCCGGTCAGGAGCTTGTCGCAGACAATCAAGAATTCCGGGTTCTTCCCCTTGGCGCTGAAAGCCTTCTTGATCGTGGTCTCGGCATCCTGGTCGAGGTAGTGGGCTTTGAGGTCATTGCGGATGCTCTGGATGTGCTCATCCTCGCTCGGCTTTCCGTCCTCCTGGGTCGAGGAATACACGCAGGCGGATAGGACGGTGGCCTGAGCCATGGCGTCCTCGGCGGAAATTCCCTGCGCTATCAGTTCGTCGGCGATGACACGGTCGAGCGCCCGCTTGTAGAGAATGACCGCCTCGCGGTCGATGGCGACGATCTGAGCCTTGAAGCCATCGGGCCGGGCATATTCCTTAAAATGGGTCCAGATGTCGTAGGCGATCAGTTCGATCCGCTTGGGATGCTTCAGCAGATCGGCGACATTGACGCTCCGCTTCTTGACCTCGTCCGATTTCTCATCCGGCAGATAGGCGAACCATTGGTCGAAGAGGATATCGATCTTGGCGTCGTCAACGTGCCAGTCGGTCTTGCGGCCTGTGTAGTAGATCGGCACTGTCGCCCCATCGGCCACGGCGTCGTCGATCCCGTATTTGTCGAGATAGCCTTCGCCCACCACGCCGAAATTGGCATAGGTGTCCTTGTCGTTCTTCTTGATCGGAGTGCCCGTGAAACCGAAGAACCTGGCGTCCGGCAGGGTCTTTCGCAGATAGGCCCCGAGGTCTTTTTCTTGGGTGCGGTGGCATTCGTCCACCATGACGATCCAGTTCTTCGAATTCGGGATCGGCTCCTGCGAGCCCTGGAATTTGAAAATCGTGGAGAGGACCGTCAGGCCGTCCGTGCCCTTGCTGATGAGGGTGCGAAGCTCGGAAATGCTGTTCACCGCAACCGGGTTCGGCAGGCCGCAGGCGGTAAAGGTGCCGCTGATCTGGTCGTGCAGGTCCACGCGATCCGTCAACACCATGATGTTGGGATTGGACAGTTCTGGCGAGGATACGGTTAGGTGCGTCTTCAACTTCAGGGCCGCGAACACCATGGTGAGCGACTTGCCCGAGCCTTGTGTATGCCAGATCAGGCCACGCCGATGCTCGTTCTCGATCACTCGGCTAACGAGCTTGTTGACCGCCCGGAACTGCTGATAGCGGCACATCTTCTTGATCGTGCCATCTTCGGTTTTCTCGAAGACGATGAAATGGGCGATCAGGTCGAGAAGCCGGGAGGGCTCCAGAAGACTCCACAACCCCTTCGAAAGCTTATCCGAAAACTCAGTTTCTGACCTGGGCCATGGATCGCGCCATTCGGCCCAGAACTTCGAGGGGCTGCCGGTAGAGCCATAGAGGCAGTTGGTGCCGTCCGTGACGATGTTGAAGCAGTTCGAAAGGAACAGGCGAGGAATCTCCTGTTCGTATTGTTTGATCTGCTCAAAGGCTTCGCCGGTTTTGTCCTTGGCATTGATCGGGCTCTTGCACTCGATCACCACCAGGGGAATGCCGTTCACATGGATCACCACGTCGGCGATCCGGGTCTTCTCGGCCTTGACCCGGAATTGATGGGTGACGCTGAAGAGGTTGTTCTCGGGTTTCAGGAAATCGATGACCCGCAGGGTCCGGTGCGTGGCCTCGCCCTGCACTACGCGGCTGAAATTGCCGCGCAGGATCGAAAGCCATGCCTCGTCATCGGAGACGGATGCGAGTTCCGCATAAGCCGCCTGGGCGTCGGCTTCGGAGACGCCGTTGACCCGTTGGATCGCGGCGACGAGATGGGATCGGAATAGAACCTGATTGTCACCGTCGCGTAAGGACGGGTGATCGGCAGGCGGCACAAAGGCATAGCCCATGCCCTTCAGGCATTCGAGGGTCGGCTTCTCGACCATATGCCATTCCATGCCTGCCACGTCGTGCCCCTATTCTTTACTCTGCGGCCATGGGAAGGTCGGTGAAGACCCGCTTCCGGCCTGTGAGGAGGTCGGCCATGAGAGCGGACTTGAAGGAATGGAGCGCTGCAAGATGCTGCTCACCCTCTTGGACGGCTTGAGCCAACTCGGCGCATCGCCGAGCAACAAGCTCTTGTTCCTCGCCGCTCGGCACTGGAATTACCAATCCCTTGATGATCTTGATTGTTAGCTGCGGTTGAGCACTGCCAAATGTAAGTTTCTCAATCTGTTTTTCGACAACGGGAGAAGTCAGGGCCGCATACAGGTAGCGAGGATAAACCTTGCGTCCATCGGTGCGCAAAATCGCCATGCCGGAATTTATACGCATTAGGTCATGCGGAATGCTCTGATCATAATAGGCAAGATTTCCAACAGTGCCGCGCGTTGTAATTACAACATCACCACGTTCAACCACTCCTTTCCGGAGTTTTTCATGCCTTTCACGCGAAATGAATTGAGCGGTGTCGAACGAAAATCCTCTCTTGGTAACGTTCTGAGCGCTCAAGAACAGACAATGTCCGGTATCCGAGTAATCGGCTGCTTTCGGATACTCTTTGCCTCGATCTCCATCGATAATGCTCACGCCGCAGTGTTCGAGAGATAACGCCTCCCACTCCTCGGGTATTTCCCCGATTTCTGTTTGCTTGAACCGAGTGTGACCAACGCCTTTGGTTAAAAGGCGTGTCAGGACGCCCTGCTTGACCTTGCGAGTCTGCTCAATGACCGCCTGCGCCGCCTGAATGGCCTCGTCTACGCTGGAGAGGACTTCCGCGATGCGGCGCTGCTCGGATAATGGGGGAATGACGACAGAGACCTTGGCAGCTTTGTCGCGATTGAGACCAGGGACGCCAGTTGCCTCGTTCAGTTGTGCAAGATCGACGTGCTGCAACAGGTAGTAAATCCAGCGGAGATCAAAATCTCCTCGCCGTGAAACAAAATAGGTCGTGTCTATCGGCCAGAAATCGCTATCGGCAAAGATGACTGAACCAACAGTCCCTTTTCGACCGATGATGATTCCAGGCGCACTAACCAGCGCACGCTCATTGAAGCCTACAATGCCGCTTGATCCATATACAGGAAATGGTCCAGGAACTCGCTTTGCTTCAGGAAGGGACTTCCCGTATTCAAGCAAGATCAAATCGCCCAGGCTACCTACCCGCCAACCGTCAGGCTTCTCACCCGACATAGCCAAGTTCCTTCAGGAAGCTCATCATCTTCGCCGCAGCAGCATCACGCTGCGCCTGGAGTTCAATCAGCTTCTCGACCTCTTCGGCCACGTCGAGGTCTTCTGCCTCCTCGCCGACATGGACGTACCGGCTGATATTGAGATTGTGGTCGTTCGCGGCGATCTCGGAAATCGGCACCACGCGTGCCAGACGCGCCACATCCGTATAGTCATGGAACACTTTCGCCAAGGCGGCGACATTCTCATCCGAGAGATGGTTCTGAGCCTTCCCCTCAACGAAGTGCTCGACGCCGTTGATGAACAGCACCTTGCCCTTCCGCACAGCGGGCTTGTTCTTGCGGACGATGAGGATGCAGGCCGGAATGCCCGCGCCATAGAACAGGTTCGTGGCAAGGCCGATCACCGCCTCGATCAGGTCTTCCTTCAGCAAGCCTTCACGGATGCGTCCCTCGGCCCCACCCCGGAACAGAACGCCATGCGGGAGAACCACGCCCAGCATGCCATCAGACTTGAGGCTTGCGATCATGTGTTGGACGAAAGCCAAATCGCCATAGGACTTGGGCGGGCAGCCGAACCGGTCGCGCCCGAAGGGATCGCCCTTGCTCCAGGTGTCGTGGCCCCATTCCTTTAACGAGAAAGGCGGATTGGCGAGAACCCGGTCGAAGGTGCGGATGGCCTTAGTGCCGTCCCCAGTCAAGTGCTTCGGATCGAGCAGGGTGTCCCCACGAGCAATAGAGGCATCGTCGATGTCGTGGAGGAACAGGTTCATCTGGCAGATCGCCCAGGTGTTGAGGTTCCGCTCCTGGCCGAACAGCGACAGGCTCTTGGGATTCTTGCCCTGCCGCTCCAGGTGATGCACCGCCTCCAGCAGCATGCCGCCCGAACCGCAGGTCGGGTCGTAGATCGATATGCCTTCTTCAGGCCGCAGGCATTCCACGATCAGCCGCACGACCATCTTTGGCGTATAGAACTCGCCGCCTCTTTTGCCCGCATCATCCGCAAACTGGGCGATCAGATACTCGTAAGCCTGCCCAAGAACATCTGGCTCCACATCCGCGTTCCGGAGCCGGTAGGTCTCGAAATGCTGAAGCAGCTTTTCGAGGGTGGCGTCCGGAAAGCGAGCCTTGTTGTTGAAGTCCACGTCCTGGAAAACGCCCCGAAGCCGCAGGTTCGCGTCTTCAACCGCCCGGAAGGCGTCGTTCAGGTACTCACCGATATTGGTGGTGTGCTTACGGACATCCGCCCAGAAGTGCCCTTTAGGAATGTTGAAGCGGTGTTCGTCCGGATCAGCGGCAAGCTCGGCATCGCCATACTTTTTCAGGCGTTCCTCATACTCTTCTTCCCATACGTCACAGAGGCGTTTGAAGAAGAGCAGGCCGAAAATGTAGTGCTTGTAATCGGCGGCATCGATGGCACCCCGAAGGATATCGGCAGCCTTCCAGAGATGGCTTTCGAGCTTATCGAGGGTCAAGGCTGACATGGTACGCGGTCCAACAAGAGGCACTAAAACGGCGAAAGTACCAAACTGCTGAACCTGAACAATACCTCAAGTTGATATACTAGAAAGCTTCCTTAAAGTTCATGATTTGTTCGGATTGCGGGCTTTAATGAACACCCCTTAGAGTTGTAGGACTTACGTCTGATGCCGGGGGGCAGAATGGTTGACGTGCTGCTTGCGATCTTAACCGCGCTTGTTGCTATCACGCTGTTGTTAGGTCTGTTTATCCTGACCAAACTTAGTCGCATCACAGGCTTTGAGCCCTTGAACCGCGACGTACTTGGACAGCTTCTGCGTGCGGAATCCGAGGCCATCAGGCGCTCTGGCGATGAGCAGGCTAGAGGCATCCGCGACGAACTGGCCGAGCGGGTCCGGGACTTTCAGGAGAATACCACGAGGACCTTTTCGACCCTCTTCGAGGGGGTGAACACGCAAATCCGTTCCTTCGGAGAGAGGCTCGATACGGGCATCAAGGCAATCGAGCTTAGGACACAGGTGATCGGCGAGAAGCTCGATGCAGACATTGCCCAGATGGGCGAGAGCGCGGAACGCAATCGGGAAAACCTCCGCGTGCTGATTGAGGCGAGGCTGGATGGTGCTGCCGCCAAGCAGACGGAAGAGGCTAAGCACCTTCGCGAGGAACTAAGCCAAAACTTTCAGCGCTTGGGCGGCAATATGAGTCAGACGCTTACTGAAATGGGCGAGCGGCAGAAGGAGCGGCTTGAAAAGACGACGCAGTCTCTAAACATCCTGACCGAGAAGAACGAACGCTCAAGTGAGGCACTGAAACAGGCCGTGGAAGCTCGCCTCGATGCTCTCCGTCAGGAAAACTCCGCGAAGCTCGATGAAATGCGGCAGACCGTGGATGAAAAGCTCCAATCGACCCTGGAGACGCGCCTGGGCGAGTCATTCAACCGGGTCGTCGAGCAACTCAACCGAGTGCATGAGGGCCTCGGCGAAATGAAGAGCCTTGCCTCCAATGTCGGCGACCTCAAGAATGTCCTGACAAATGTGAAGGTACGGGGCACCTTCGGCGAGGTTCAGCTCGAAATGATCCTGGAGCAATTCCTTACGCGTGAGCAGTTTGTCAAAGATGCCCGTGTCAGGGAAAATTCCTCTGAAAGAGTTGAGTTTGCTATCCGCTTGCCGGGGAAGGAAGATGGGTCTGAGGTTCTCCTCCCTATCGATGCCAAGTTTCCCCGAGAGGTATACGACCGCCTGCTCGAAGCCTCTGAGGCAGGTGATGAGGATGCGGTAAAAGCCTGCCGAAAGCAGCTTGAGTCTCAAGTGCGTGCATGTGCCAAAGAGATTTGTACTAAGTACATCAATCCGACTGTGACCACTGATTTCGCAATCCTGTTCCTCCCTACTGAAGGGCTCTATGCAGAGGTTCTCAGGCAGGTCGGCGTGTTTGAGGGCATACAGCGCGATTTCAAGGTGACGTTGGCAGGCCCGACCACGCTGTCGGCCATTCTGAACGCCTTCCAGATGGGCTTCCGATCATTGGCCATCGAGAAGCGATCCAGTGAGGTTTGGAAAATCCTCGGTGCCGTTCAAGGTGAGTTTGAGAAGTACAACGGCGTGGTGGAGAGGCTGGCTTCACAGCTTAATACCGCTGCGAAATCCGTTGAAAACCTTGGTACGCGCACGAGAGCCATGAACCGGAAACTTAGGGATGTTGAGAAGCTGCCTGATGGCGCGGCAGCCAACAAGCTACTTGGGTTTGATGGAGAAGATATTGGCTCTCTTCCTGGAGAGACGCCTGTTGCAAAGTTTGATGGAGGCGGCGAGCCTATCATCGTTCCCTAAACATAAGACCTTCTTGAAGAATGTTAGACCTTTGAGCCAGGGGTGGGGAATCAGTCCTCAGCTCAAATATTATTTGACAGATTCCGGTTCCGTGAGATCGTCGTCTGGTGTGCAATTGCATCGGAGACGCTCTTGGTTCGACTGCTGTCGCATAATCCCCTCCTTCGACAACGTCCCGTAGAAGGGTGGATTCTGAGTAAGCTCATTGCCTGCGACGAGGCGTTTCCAAGCACCCTCCGGCGTTACATCACAGCTTCGCCCCTTCGTGCGCAACTCATCGCCCTCGTACTGTGCGAACTTGATTTGGCTCGCCCGGACCTTCTCGCATCACGCCTTCATTCCCTGAGCAGCCTGACGGGATTGGCATTCACTAACCCCCTTGCTCCTATCGCTTACACAATTCTGCACCGCCGGGTTCGGGATATTGTCCGGCACCTCTATCCGACATCCGAAGGACTCGTCGGAATCCTTTCAAAGATCGGAGACGAACCTCTTTCTGAAGAGAATTACCGTCTCATGATTGAACTCCACACGAAGCCACAGCATCGCGCTCGCCTTTCCGCTTTGCGATATATGCCGCGAGTTCCTGCTCGGGCATTTGCCATCCTGATGGCCCTTGAGCCTCCGTATGTTTCGATGAAGCTGGTGAAGCAGCTTGCTTCAGTCCATCAGGCCAAAGACTTTCTGTGCTCTATTGAGTTGATTAAGCGCGTTGTACCGACGGCCAGCGATGGTGTGCTCATCGCTTCACTTGAAAGCATGGAAGCCGGGAGCAATCTTGGAAGCTGGGTTCAGCGTTGGCTTGAGCGCGCGTCGCATTTATGGGTCGAGCCACCTTCATTGAACAGCGCTGAATTCACTTTGCTTGCCAATGCTGATGCAATGCGGGACGCGGGTCGCCGTTTCGAGAATTGCTTGGAGACAAAAGTTGCTTTTGTAGCCCTCGGACGCACCCTGTTTGTGGAGTATCGCCCTCATCCCTGCATCATTGAGCTTGAGAGCCTCGACTCTGGTTGGGTTTTCCATGCAATCCATGGGAAGTCCAACCTTCCAGTCAGCCCTTCAATCACGCGGCAGGTGCTCAAGAAATTGCATTCGGCGGGAATTCGCATCCCAGCCCGTCACTTTCGAGCGGCTCACTACAATCGTGTTGCACGATTGGCTTCAATTTACGACTTCAGCCGTGATGATTTTGGGGTGATCGATGAGGACGATGAGTTGGCCGACAAACTTGCTTTCGATGCGTCCTACGCAGCGTAAGCATTCCCTTATTCGCCAGCCTGCGTCCCTCTTGGTCCCCTGCGCTTGCTGGCGCGCTTCCTAATCGTGGTGCCATTGGCTTGGGAAGGAAAGTCCCGAAGAAGGTCTGTAATCTCAACGCCAAGGGCCAGGGCTAGATGCCAGAGGGTGAGGAGCGTTGGATTCCGGGTTCCCGCTTCGAGGGCACTGACGTGAGCCCGGTCTACACCGATCCGATCCGCGACCTCTTGCTGGGTCAGGTTAGCTTGCAGGCGCAGTAGCCTAACGTTTTCACCGAGTTTTCGCCGTACATCCATGTCCGGATGTGACGGGCTCGTGCGCTTTATTGCGACGCTATATATTGCACGTTATAAGGTGCTATATAAAGCACCTAGCCGAGCCCTAGCAGAATAAAAGGGCGACATTTCTGGAGGGGCAATGATCACGAAGTCTCCTAGCGTAACCTCGGTCGGCCTCTTCCGGTTCACCACATTTGCGGGCGATCAGATCAACTCGGGCTATCACTTTGGCGATCTCGATGGAGATGGTCGGCTAGACATGGTGATCGGCGGATGGGCTTATGGCAGCGACCCGACTGGTCCGGACAACGCCGCCACCCGGCTTCTGGTGCTGAAGCAGGATGCATCAGGTGGTTTCACGGAGTTTAGCGGCCTTTCAGGCACTGTGATTGCCGGGACGTGGCAGCCGCTGATCGCTGATTTCAACGGGGATGGCAGGGGCGATATCGGCATTGCTGGATTCACCGACTTCCCAGTTACGCCGGTTCGTTCAACCTTTCTCATGTCCGGCGCGTCCGGATATACGCGGGTGGACTATGAGGACCGCATCGCCGCCCATGGCGCGAACCTCGCCGACATCAACGGTGATGGCCTGATGGATGTCGTAACGGCAACATACAGCGCGATTGACTTGGCAACCGGAGCGCCCCGCACGTCAGACCAGTATTTTCTTGGCCAGAATGGCGCAAATCCTATTGCTGTCTGGAACACTCCTGATGCCAACCCGGTCAATCGCTCGCCCGGAGGATCGGCGGTAGCGGCAGGTGACCTCGACAACGATGGCTATGTGGACTTCGTAATCGGTGACGCTATCGACACCTCTGTTCCTCTCTTTGACGAGCATGGATATTTCCAGCGTGCCGACATCCTCGTGATGAAGGGCAATGGAACTGGAATGGTCAACGGCACAAAGGTTGCCAAGATCACCCCATATTTCGAGACTCACCATGACGGTCTATCGCCAATCGACTTCGGGGATGGAAGCAAGTTTCAAGAGACGTATAGCCATGATGTCCGCACCATGATTGCGGATTTCGACGGCGATGGCCTGAACGATATTCTAACCCTAAGCACCAACTATTCGCTTGGCGAGAATGCTTCATCCATCCGCATCTACAAGAACCAAGGCAGCTTCAACTTTACCGATATGACAGAAAATTGGCTGCCCGAGTACCAGACCACCTGGGCTGCCGACTACAGCCTTCAGGTCCGGGATTTCGACGGTAATGGTACGATTGACCTCGCTATTGCCGCAGAAGGGTCTAGCACCGGCCACGGCAATGCGATCTTCCTCAATGATGGATCGGGACGCCTACATCTTGCTATTCGAGATGAGTACCTGACATGGGCGAACACCTTCCAGAACGCCGCAAAAGATGTTTGGCTTGGTAACATCCCGCGTTTCATCCCGTACTTGACCGCGAACGGGACAGTGAACTTCCAGGTCCTGCGCGACAACGTCTTCCTATCGGACGGAACGCGGTCAAGCATCCATGGTACTTTGAGCACGAACATTAATTTCCATAACGACTTTACGACTGCTATTACCGCGACCGGCACGGCTGGAGGCGACCGCCTCACCGGATGGGCGGGAAACGACACCCTTTTGGGCCTTGCCGGGGCCGATACCCTCAATGGTGGCTCTGGAAGCGACACAGCCTCTTATGCTAGGGCCGCTGCGGGCGTGACGGCCAACCTGTCCAACTCGGCTGCCAACACTGGGGATGCGGCTGGCGATCAGTACATCAGCATTGAGAACTTGCTTGGTAGCTCGTTTGCTGATGTTCTTGTTGGAGACGGCGGAAAGAACATCCTGAATGGGGGTGCAGGGAACGACTATCTCGAAGGTGGCCTCGGCGATGACATCTATTATGTCGATAGCGCCGGGGATCAGGTGGTTGAGACCGCGACCATTGGAAACGCCGATACTGTGTACACGACTATCAGCTACACTTTGGGGGCTTATGTTGAGCGGCTCTTTGCGCAGGGGTCCGCTACGATCAGCCTCATCGGCAATGATCTGAACAACACCGTCACCGGGAATGCTGCTGCCAATACCCTTTATAGTCAGGCCGGGAACGATACTCTTAATGGCGGCGCAGGCGCTGACCGGATGGACGGCGGGATCGGCAATGACACGTACTACGTGGACAATGCCGGAGATCGCGTGGTCGAGACCAAGGCAGGAGGTACTGCTGATACCGTTTACAGCAGTGTCGGCCTGACCTTGGCATCTTACGTCGAGCGTCTCTACGGCTCCGGAGCCGGTGCGATCACGCTCAACGGCAACAGCCTCAGCAACACAATCACTGGCAATACAGGGAATAACAGGATCAACGCTGGCTCCGGTAACGACACAATCAACGGTGGCCTTGGTAACGACCGTCTGACCGGTGGATCGGGCTCTGACAAGTTCGTGTTCAGCACAGCGCTGAACAAACGGACGAACGTGGATACGATCACCGACTTCAGCGTGAAGTACGATACGGTCTACCTTGAGAATGCCATCTTCACCAAAGTTGGTAAGAATGGAGCCCTGAAGTCTGGTTGCTTCTGGATCGGCACAAAGGCCCACGACTCCAGTGACCGGATTATATACGACAGCAAGAGCGGGGCACTCTATTACGATCCGGATGGGTTTGGCAGGGCCGCACAAACCAAGTTTGTGCAACTCGCCAAGGGTCTCCAGATGACTTCCAAGGATTTTTTTGTGATTTAGCTAATAGTCTCTAAGATTTCTTCACCAGTGAAGCCTGCGACCCTTGAGAACGCCTAAAGTCTCTCACTTTTTGCGGTTCGATTCCTGAAAAAGGAGTCCAACTGGTGAGCGTGCCAAGGCTCGGCCTTCGTCTTTGAGACTTTTGAACTTGCCGGGAATATCGCGAAACTTAGGAACATCGATCACCTGATCCATTGCAGAGTTCACAAGGCTAACCAAAGGAACTCCGCACGCAGATGCGATCTCAATTGCGCCATGTACAACACAGCTTGCCAGTTCGACGCCTGCAAATCGCCATTTCTTCCCTGTCAATTGAGTAAGTTTGTTTTTATGCTCGTCAAAGGCACTTTGAATGTTGTCGACAATCTTATCGCCAGTCCTAAAAAAATTGTCGGGTCGAGCCTCTACCATCTCAGCGACCCCTTTGGACAGCACCCCGCGAAGCTCAGCTAAAGCACCCGTCTGACGCATTTCTATGAGGGTTTTTACTGGTACATTGCCGAGCCATGCCATTTCCGCTGCTGCGGCAGATTGGAGCCCTCTTATGAGATGAAGGTTTAGGGATTCATCTGGGCTGAACTCACGCGCAGTATATTCGAGTTTCCAATTTAGGTATCGCCATGACGTAGGTGCTTCAATCAGAGGGGGGCCGCCTATTCGCTGGCTCCTCACTAACAGGTCATTTGCCTGCATCATTCGACCATGAATGGCTGTCAGCACGGCTTGACCGGCATGTTTTATACCCCTGTCCCTCGTCCACTCGTTGATATAATCGCGTAGCTGTATAGCCAGCGGCTCAGGTGCACCTACCTCGAAGAGCAGGCGTGACTTATCCTTAAGGGCAGCAATCACATCATCCGGAGCATGAAATCTTTTTAAGAACGATGTGACTTCATCGGCATCATGAAAAGACCGGCCAAATAGAAGCTGGAGATGACTGTTTAAATCTCTTTCAGCCTGTACCTGAACGTAGTCGAGGTCGCGCTCGTCAAACCAAATTGTGTCTGGGATAATGACGGCAATAGGAGTTTCAAGATCGGTGAGAGCAAGGTCCTTATACTGAAGAACGCTCAGAGCGTGCTTGATAAGCCAATAAACCCGCTGATCGTCAGGCCCCGATTCGATAAACATCCGAGAGCGAATGAAGGGCTCAGGCAGTACAATAGTGTCCACATAAACGCCACACGAAGAGGCTACATTCTTGGTCCCTTCAGGAAATATCTCACCTCCAAAAACCGTTTTTAGACCCTGAAGGTCCGTAGCGTGGAAATGAGCAATTTCGTAGGTACTGGACCATAATTCTACGATGTCGCTCATAAAGCCAGGGATGCCTTTTACAAACCGAACGACAGCTTCTGGATCACGGGATATAGCCGCTGCCATTTCCGCAGGAGTTGCCTTCTCCTTTAGCATCCCTCTGTAAAGCGGCCCGAAATTCCTCTCTACGAATTGAAAATAAACGTCTTGAATCTCTCTCAGAGAAATACTGCTCTTCAGTGCGTTTACATGCTCTGAGGCTTCAATTGCGAGTGCAAGTGCTCGAACCCTTCCGTCTACAGTCGATAAATCAACTTTGCCGTCTGCACCTGCCCGAATTGCCAGCAAGCTGGCTTCAAGCTCGTCATCGTGAGGCAAATACAGCTGCCCTGCGGCCAGATGCTCCTTAAGTAGGCCAAGACGGTGGCGAAGACGGCGCTCGTATTCTTCATCCATGACTTAATCACTCATATCCCAAGTGGACACCGCAACTCTTGGCATGCAATGCTCCGTTCGCTACCTATCTAAGGTCAAGGTTCAGTTGCATCTCATTCAACAGAATTTCAGCTTGAAGCTCTTGTAGCCCTACATAAGAGCCTTTCGGACTTGGTAGATGCGGGGCGTCCAGTTGAAGGCCATGTGCGTTAGACCCTCTTTTCTATTAGTCTAACAACTCTTCAGATTCTGGACTGTTGATCAAGTGACGGGAATCCAAAGTGTTTGACGTAAAAAAAGTCCGTGCGAGAATTCCAATGATTCAGACGGGGGTTTTCGCACGATGGCAGGAAGGTCATACGGCTATTCGCGTTGCTCAACTTCATCTCAAGACTGGGACATCCAGCTTGATGCATTGACCAAGGTAGGAGTCGACGACCGAGACATCTTCCGAGAGACCGCCTCGGGCGTGAAGAGGGATCGTACCGAACTGCGTAAGGTACTCGATTTGATTCGGGAGAATGATCGGCTCTACGTGTATGCACTCGACCGACTTGCCCGCTCTCAGCTTCATTTGCTTCAAATTGTCGAGGAGATCGAGGCTAAGGGTGGAAAGTTAGTTTCCTTGCGCGAGAATATCGACACCTCCTCTCCAATGGGTCGGTTTTTTGTAGGGGTGCTGGGCAGCCTTGCTGCCATGGAGCGAGAACTGATCATCGAGAGAACCAAGGCTGGGGTAGCTCTCGCTCGCGAACGGGGAGTTAAATTTGGTAGGACTCCTAAGATCACCCCGTCTCTGATCCGGCAGGTGCTGCTTGCCCATGATGATCCGAACACCACGATTCCGGAGACTTGCCGTGTCCTGGGGATCAGCAAATCAAGCTATTATACGGCTCTTCGGGCTGGGCAACGCGAAGCTATGAGGTCGGCAGAGGCCGCATAATGGGACCCAAACTAACTTTCCAAAGTTAGTTTGGGCAGTTCGGGATTCTCCAAGAGCCAGTGCAAATCCGTGGTTGGGTACCCAGAAACTAAGTTTTTGAGAGCCGGAGGCTAATGCCTCCAGCCCTGCTGATGCCCTTCATCTCTCTCAATCACTCGCTTCCCTCGTGATTGATCGCATTCCAGGCCATCAGCGTTTTCCATCTCTTTGCCTGCCCAGAGTTCTCAAGGCATTCTTGGTTCATTCACTTTCGGAGCGAATGTGCTTTCTCCCCCTGTTCTGGACGAAATGAAGGATTGAGGTGGTCCAGAACAAGGAGAGGTATTCACTTCCATCGCTATAAGTGCCCAACAAGCCACGTAGCCGAGTTTTATCGGCAGCAGGCGGTTACCCGCAAACCTGCTTATAGCAGCCCTATCTCGACAGAACTCACCTAGTGGATGAAGGGTTCGACTGATCGGCTGAATGTGGCCTAACGCCCTTTTTCATTCGCCGGGCCGTGCCGCCTCGGGTAGTTCTTGTAAGTCTAACGGTTATCGATTGGAAATCGAAGCACATGCACCACACAGTTGGGGAATCGGTGCATGCGGACAGCGGTCAAATGACCAAGACACAACTGTCCTCTTTTTGAAGTGCCTTCTTGCAAAGCGACTTTTCAGTCCCTTGCCGAGCAGCCGTTACTCATCCGCAATTTTGCGATGATGTCCGTCTCGGTCGGCGGCTCTGCCTCATGTTTGCCGGTCTGCGGCGTCCAGCTTCACCTGGGCTCGCCTCGTATATTGTCCCGGATTACGGTGTGGGGTGGAGTCGCCCCTTTAACTCCTGAGCCTACCGATGGGGAAACCCATCGAGCCTATTTAGTATCGCAGATTAGAGCGGGAAAAGTCGATAAAAACTGACAGTTCCTTCGGGAAAGACAAACCTCAGAAAGTTAGTTTCTGCCGAATTATGATCTCATATGGGCTCATTTTAATTTAGGAGATTAAGACATCTCTTTCTTATTTTGTACGCAGCAGGATACTTCTGCTCTCAAACACGCCGCCCTTTGAGGTGGGTACCGGATATCAAGACTACGGAGTGCAGGCCCGGTACACTCCAATGTGTTTACAATGTCTAAGAGCAAAAAGGACATTCAACTTCCCCATGGCGTTCAGGCTATTGGTTTGTCTGAAGAGCAAGTCGCTAGAAACTGGGGCATCTCCCCCAACCTGTTCGCAAAGCTTCGGCGCGAAAGCCCCCACCTGTTTCCTAAGCCAAGGCGCTTGAACAATCGCAAGGTTTACTCACGGATTGAAGCTGAGGAAAAATTCCATCAACTTCCAATGTGGGAAGATGACGATTCCAACGCTGATGAGTGGAGCGTGGATTGATGGCGAAGTCCAAAAAGGGGCCAAAAAATACACAGAGCGGATGGGAGTATGTCTACAATCTTCCCAACCGACATGGCCGCACCCGCTGGTATTTTTGGTTCGGTAAAAAAGGAGATCGCCAGTACCGGGTGAAAGGCGACATCATCCACGGTCAAGAATTCCAAGCTGCGTATGCTCGCTTCCTCGCAGGTCAACATCCATATCCGGGCGACGAGGCAAATGAGAAGGCTAAGCCCCACGCCACTGGTGTTGCTCAGAAGGGCCTGACGCAGGAAAGATCGCTCACTCGGTTTGCCGAAGGCTCATGGGGCAAACTGTGCATCGATTACATGGCGACGGATAAGTTTAAGACGCTCAAAAACCGCCGTGCAATCGAGGGGCAGTTGCGGTGGACTTGGAGCCAACCTGTAAAGGCTTCTGATCCCGATGGCCGCCGTTATGGAGATATGCCCGTAGAGCGTTTCGATACCGAGGCAATCCAGACCCTCGTGGATCGGAAGATCAAGGTTATCGAAAGCGAGATGGTTGATCGGTCTGGGGAACAGAAGTTGATTCCGAAAACTATTGGCGGGTCACAGAAAAACAACCTCATCAAGTGGATCAAGGCCGTCCTTAAGCTCGGCATCAAGCGCAAGCTGGTGAAAATCAACTATGCGCATTTTGTCGAGAAGGAGCAGATCAGGAGCGGCGGATACAAGATGTGGACCGACGAGATGTGGAACCGCATGACCGCTCGATATCCTCTGGGGACGAAAGAACGTCTTACGTTTGATCTCGCAGGTTATACCGCCCAGCGTCGTGGTGACGTTTATCTCCTCGGATGGGATCAATTGAAGTCACCTGAAAAAGGACTTCCTCATGGCTCCTTCGAAGTAACGCAGGAAAAGGGAAGAAGCTGGAATCCAAGTGTAGCTCACATTCCTGTCGTGGGCGAACTTCACGAGAGTATCGAAGCGGCGAGAGCGGCTGGTATCCTTGGTTCCAGATTCTTAATCAAGCAGGACCGAAAGGACATTCCCTACACAAAGGAGAGTTTTGGTAACAGGGTTCGGAGGTGGCTTGATGATGCTGGCATCCCAAAGGGATATAGCTTGCACGGACTGCGGAAGCTTTGTGTTTGTAGGCTTATTGAGCGGGGCTGCAATCCTCATGAGGTAATGGCCGTTACAGGTCACCAAACCCTGAAAGAAATTGACCGATATGCCAAAGCCTACTTCCGTCAAAAGAAGAAGGTCGAAGTCTATGATAAGTGGAGCAAAGCGGCAGCCAAAACCGCAGCGACACTTGGAATGGCGGATGCAGCTTAATCCGTCAGCGCTTGAACAAAGGCCGCCTTCGGGTGGCCTTTTTTTATACTTCCGGGAGAACGATCCTCGAACCGAAGGTCTAGCAAACCAAGAACATAAGGAGACGCTTTTTAAGCACCTGTCCTTAAGCACCCTGCATTTTTGAGATCGTGGTCAAGCTAAGTGCTTGATAACTCTATACCATCTAGGAAAGATGGTGCCCAGGAGAGGACTCGAACCTCCACGGTGTTACCCGCTGCTACCTGAAAGCAGTGCGTCTACCAATTCCGCCACCTGGGCATGCCTGTTCGGCGAGGGTTCGTTTACGGTGCTTGGGGCTTTCCGTCAATCACTGAAAATGCGGTTCCTGCGCTTTCTTCGCCGCAGGCCCCTTCACAGGGGAACGGCGTTTGACTAGAGACATTCCAAATTCACCCCCAGGCTCACCTTGCAAGTCCCTTTGCAAGTCCTTTGCAAGCCTTTGGCGGACAGGAGGCTTTTCATGATCGGTGCGCTTCGCACGCCTGAGCAGCAAATCGTCACGGTCTTCGGCGGATCGGGCTTCCTCGGCCGCTTTGTGGTGAGCTGCCTCGCCAAGCGCGGCTACCGGGTGCTGGTTGCCACCCGCCAGCCGAACCGGACGAGCTTCCTGCCCATGGGCAAGGTCGGCCAGGTGCACGCGATCCAGGCCAATATCCGCTATCCGGATTCCATCAAGCACGCCGTCATGCGGGCCGACCACGTGATCAACCTCACGGGCATCCTGCAGGAGAGCGGCCGCCAGACTTTCGATGCGGTCCATGCCGAGGCCCCGCGCCTGATCGCGGAAGCGGCCCAGAAGGCCGTGTCCTTCATTCAGGTCTCGGCCATCGGCGCTAATCCCAATTCCGAATCGGCCTATGCCCGCTCGAAGGCCGCCGGCGAGGAAGCTCTCCTGAAGGTGCGCCCGGATGCGGTGATCCTGCGCCCCTCCCTTCTCTTCGGACCGGGTGACAATTCCTTCAACCGCTTCGCGTCTCTCGCCCGCATGCTGCCCGTGCTGCCGCTGCCGGGCTGCGACACCCGCTTTCAGCCGGTCTATGCGGGCGACGTGGCCGAGGCCATCGTGTGCGCGGTGGACGGCGCGGTGAAGCCGGGCACCTACGAACTCGGCGGCCCGGAAATCCGCACCATGCGTGAGATGATGGAATTCGTCTGCGAGGTCACGGAGCGCAGGCGCGTGATCGTGCCCGTGCCGAATGCCGTCGCCCGCTTCCAGGGCACGGTCATGGGCGCTCTCGACAAGCTCACCCTGGGCCTTCTGCCGAACGAGATCGTCACC
This sequence comes from Microvirga solisilvae, assembly GCF_022808595.1. Classification (GTDB taxonomy): domain Bacteria; phylum Pseudomonadota; class Alphaproteobacteria; order Rhizobiales; family Beijerinckiaceae; genus Microvirga; species Microvirga solisilvae. The sequence continues at coordinate 107,913 of NZ_JAKUCN010000002.1, read as the reverse complement.
ACCCACGACCAGGCGATCCTGCTCGAGACGGACAACGTGGTGTCGGACGCCGCCATCACGGAGGGCCGCACCCTGCAGGGCCTGGGCATCACGCCCACCACCATCGAGGCTATCGTGCCTTCCTATCTCGTGCGCTTCCGCAAGACCGGCCAGTTCGATCTCAAGCGCAACGCCACCACCACGACGCCGGACCTGCTTGCTCCGACCTCAGGAGGCGCGGCGTCCGACTTCCACCCGGAGCGGGCTTCCGGCCCGGCCGTCGGCCAGACGTCGAGCCATTAAGCGCTTGTGCAGGTGAACCATCATCGCCGCGCCAAAGACCGGGGTGATGAGGTTCACGACAGGCACCAGAACAAGACCCGCCAGAACCGCGCCCGCGGCGAGCACCGTGCCCCGGTGCTCGATGCGCAATTGCTTGACCTCTTCCGGCGACCAGAAGCGGCCCGCCGCCAACTCGAAATATTCCCGGCTCAGAAGATAGGCGTTGGCTGCGAAGAACACGCCGATATTGATGCCCGGCACGAAGAGCAGCATCAGCGCGACGAGATTCACGCCCAGCGACAATGCCGCAAAGCGCAGGCCGTAGAAAATGGCCTTGCCGAAGGGCAGCGCCCGGCCCGGCGCGTCGGCGGGATAGCTGTCGCGCTCCACCACTTCGGCGACGTCGTCGAGGAAATAGCCCGCCACGATGGCCGAGATCGCGGGCAGCAGATAGACAAGCCCGATGAACAGGCCGAACCCTGCCAGAAAAATCGCCAGCGTATCGATAAGCGGATAGCTCTCGCTCAAGTGATGATCGTTGAGGAAGAGGTCGAGAAACTTCGTGAGGCCGGCCCAGACCAGCACCAGGAGCGCCACCGTCAGTCCGACCGACTTCCACAGGATGCGCCTGAGCGCAGGAGAGAAAACATCGCGGGCGGCGGCAATGACCGTCTGGATCAGCATGTCTCGAACCGTCTTTCTGCTTTTAGCCCGCTCGTCAGGGGCCAACGTGGCCTTTACTTATGATCGAATCGTCGAGACCGCGAGAGGGGGGCCTGTTCCATGACGCCTGAAAGCTCGTCCACCGGAGAACCGGATGTAGTGATCGTCGGCGCGGGAAGCGCCGGCATCGCGGCGGCGCGGCGGCTTCTCGCGCAAGGACTCACGGTGACTTTGCTGGAAGCGCGGAACCGGATCGGCGGACGCACGGTGACGCGCCCGTTTCGCGGGCATCCGCTGGATCTGGGAGCCCATTGGCTTCATGCGGGACCCATCAATCCGCTCGTGAAGCTCGGTTTCGAAAGGCGCGAGCCCTTACGCCGTGCGCCGACGGATGGGCATTTCTATCTGCGCGGGAAGCCCGGAAACCTGGCCCAGAGGGCTTCTCTCGACCGGGCCTTCGCCATGGCCGACCGGGCCATGACGCAGGCCGCGAAAGCGCGCGAGGACCAGTCTGCGTCGAAAGCCCTGCCGGCCGGCATGGGAATGCTGGGCCACCGCGTGGCGGACATTCACGGGCTCGTCTCGGGACGGCCGCTCGACGAGGTGAGCCTGCACGATTTTCCGAGCATGGAATATGCCGACAACCTGTTCATCGCAGGTGGGCTCGGCGGCTACGTAGCACGACTCGGCAGGAACCTTCCGATCCGTCTCGGGGCGGCGGTTCACAGCATCGACTGGTCGGGACAGGGCGTGACGATCGAGAGTTCCATCGGTACTTTGCGCGCGAAAGCCGCCATCGTGACCACGCCGATGGCGGTGCTGCAGGCGGATGCGATCCGCTTCGCGCCCGCCTTGCCGAACGAAGTGCAGCAGGCGATCCACGGCTTCACGCAGGGCGTCTACGAGCACGTGATCCTGCATTGGCCGGATGCGCCTTTCAAAGGTTCCGACCGGCTTGCGACGCTGATCGGCACGCATCGCTCGCCGCCCGGCCTGCTCACGCGCATCGACGGCACGCCGTTCCATTTCTTCGAGATCGATCAACCGCATGCGGCACGGTTCGACAAGCGCGATCCGCATGCTCCGGCACGTTTCGCGCGCGAGGTGCTGGCGGAGCATTTCGGGCATCGGGCCTTGCGGAATGTGAGCGTCATGCACGCCACCACATGGCGTCACGATCCGTGGTCGCGCGCCTCCTGGGCGGTGATCCCGCCGGGCCTTGCCGCGATCCGCGACAGCCTGAAAGCACCCGTGGGCGAGCGGATCTGGTTTGCGGGCGAGGCCTTGTCACGTGCGCAATGGGGCACGGCCGGAGGGGCCTGGGAGGAAGGCGAGCGCGCGGCGGGCGAGATTGCGGAGACGCTCAGAGCTTCACGCTGAAGGAAGGTCAGATGCGAGCCGCTCTCGCACCCATTCCACGGCCTTTTCGAGCGTCGGGAAAACCGGCTGGCTCGGCGTCATGAGAATGCTGCAGGGGCCGAAGCCTGCCTCCAAAAACCAGCCGCCATTGCCGTTGTGGCCGCCGGCGGTTTCCTCGGCGGAGACCCTGGTGAGAACAGCGACGAGATCGTTGCCGGAAAAGACCAGCCGCCCCTCGTGGCTGCCGCCGTCGCTCAGAACGGAGATGGGCTGAAGAGTGATGTTCGGATCGGCTGTCTCAGTCATTCAGCGGTGCTCATGCTGGAGGTTGAGATAGGTCGGGGTGAACTCGCCCACTTTTTCCAAACGTTCCCAATCGAGAATGGTGAGCGCATCGCCTTGCCAGCGAATGAGCCCCTCTTTCCGCAGCTCCTGCAGCACGCGGTTCACATGCACGGTAGAAAGCCCGAGCGTGTCGCCGAGTTCCGCCTGCGTCAGCGGCAGCTGAATCGTGTCGCCGTCCGTGCGCCCGACGGCTTTCAACCGCAGGAACAGCTCGCAGATGAAATGCGCCATCTGAGCCGTCGCCGAGAGACGGCCCATGGTGGTGAGCCATTCGCGATGGATCGCGCCGTCGACAAGCGTGCTGAGCCACAACAGGCGCGTGAGATGCGGATGCTCGTCGGTGATCCGCTCGAGCGCCACATGCGGCACCACGGCGACGCGGCAGGGCGTCAATGCCAGCACGCCGTGATCCATGACTTTCAAGAGGAAGCTGTGAAGATCGACGAAGTCGCCGGGCACATGAATCGCCGTGATCTGCCGGCGCCCGTTGGAGAAGATCTTGTAGCGCGCGGCATATCCATCAAGCAGCAGGCTGCTCTCGGAGGGATGCTCTCCCTCATGCACGATGTCCTCGTCCGCTTCGACGACGCGAACGCGCGAAATTGCGCTTTCGAGCACACGCTTCTCGTCGTCCGAGAGGCGGTCGCGTTGTTCGAGTTTGAGAACCAAGGGATTCGGCATGAAGGCTTTTCAGAGAAGAAACGAAAAACCCTTCTGGCTGTTCCAAGCCTTAGCCTGCACTCACATATGTTATATGGAAGGGCATTGTCCCCTTTTGGCCTCGGCGAGATGGGCCCTGCTGCGTATTACGCTGAGATATATCAATATCTCGACGATTGCCTCTGAGACCGCTCTTCAGGGTACGGCTCGAAATCCCAGGCTTGATCTGTCGTGTAGGGATAAGGTCGCTTTTCCCACTCGTAGTACTTGGTCATTGCCTCGAAATGGCTTCCGGCTTTGAAGGTATGGACAAGATGCCAGTCGGGACTGCAGAGCGATCTAAAACCGTCTCCATCAGGACCAGCAAGACAAAGCCCCGATAGCTGTTGCCCATCTTCGTCTGGGCCAACCCAGATCTCATGAACTAGATCAACCATCACAGCATGCTCGGCAGCACGCGATCCGGCGGCTTGTGGCCGTCGATGAAGGTCTTGATGTTGACGATCACCTTCTCGCCCATGGCAACGCGGCCCTCATGCGTGGCCGAGCCCATATGCGGCAGCAGAACCACCTTGCCTTGCTTCGCGAGCCTTACAAGGCGCGGATTGACGGCGGGCTCCTCCTCGAACACGTCGAGGCCCGCGCCCGCGATGGCGCCGGACTCGATGAGCTTGGTGAGCGCGCCCTCATCGATGATCTCGCCGCGCGCCGTGTTCACGAGAATGGCGTCGGGCTTCATGAGCTTCAGCCGCCGCGCCGAGAGCAGATGGTAGGTGGCGGGCGTGTGCGGGCAATTGACGGACACGACGTCCATGCGCGCCAGCATCTGGTCGAGGGATTCCCAATAGGTCGCCTCGAGTTCCGCCTCCACCTTCGGCGGAACGTGGCGGCGGTTATGGTAATGGATCGACAGGCCGAAAGCCCGCGCGCGGCGGGCGAGCGCCTGGCCGATGCGGCCCATGCCCACGATGCCGAGCCGTTTGCCGGTAATGCGCCGCCCCAGCATCCAGGTGGGCGACCAGCCGGCCCAATCCCCGTCCGGGATCACCTTGGCGCCTTCCGTAATGCGGCGCGCGACGGCGAGGATCAACGCCATGGTCATGTCCGCCGTATCCTCGGTGAGCACGCCTGGCGTGTTGGTGACGGTGATGCCCTTGGCCACCGCCGCCGCCACGTCGATGTTGTCGACGCCGTTGCCGAAATTGGCGATGAGCTTGAGGTTCGGGCCTGCCTGTTCCAGGAGCGCGGCGTCGATCTCGTCCGTGATGGTGGGCACGAGCACGTCCGCATTGCGGACGGCCTCGGTCAGTTCCTCGCGGGAGAGGGCCTTGTCCTCGAGGTTCAGGCGCGTGTCGAACAATTCGCGCAGGCGCGTCTCAATGGCATCGGGCAGGCGGCGGGTGACGACGACGACAGGTCTCTTTTTCATCGGCTTTCAGCGACCTCCCCGCATGAAAACTGCTGGATTTGCGGAGTTTTCACGCTCCTTTAACCCTGTTTCGGCAAGTAATGGCGACGAGCCGCCGCGTGGCGGCACCTGCCAAGCTTCTGTATCAGAGGCTTTGAGCAGACACAAAGTCGCCGAGAGGGGTTCCATGCGCAAGATCGTCGTCGCCATTGCCGCTTTGCTTTTAGGCGCAATGCCGGCCCTCGCGCAGCAGCAGCAGCCTCCGGGCGGGCGCCTCGGCACCGGCCTGCCGGTTCCCCGCTATGTGAGCCTCAAGACCGACCGCGTGAACCTGCGCGAAGGCCCCTCCAAGGACCACCGCACCGCCTGGGTGTTCCAGCGCGCGGGCCTGCCGGTCGAGATCATCGCCGAATACGAGACCTGGCGGCGCATCCGCGATTCGGAAGGCACGGAAGGCTGGGTGCTGCACTCCCTGCTCTCAGGGAGACGCACCGCCCTCGTGATGCCCTGGGCCAAGCCCGGCGAGCCGCCGATCAGCCTGCTCGACCGCGCCGACGCGAAGGCGGGTGTCATCGCCCAGATGCAGCCGGGCGTGATCACCAATGTGAGGGCCTGCGACGGCAAATGGTGCCGCGTCATGATCAGCATGGACAATGCCCGCGATCTCGACGGCTATGTGCAGCAGGAAAAGCTCTGGGGCGTCTATCCCAACGAACAGATCGAATAAGGCGGAGAGACAGGTCTTTCCGATTTGGCCAAGTCTTTCCGATTTGGCAAGGAATGCTCGGTTAGTAACGAGGTATCATTCGTGATTTCTGGATTCGACCCCATGTCCATCAATCTGAGCTTCAAGCTCCTTCCCATCCTCGCCCTGATCCTCGGCATCGCCTCCATCGTGGCGCCGCGCTTCCTCAACATCTTCGTGGCGATCTTCCTGATCGCCTATGCGCTGGTCGGGTTCGGCCTGATCCGCGCCTGAAGCCTCAAGCGGCTTTCCGGCGGCTCACGACGCGGGCCCCGAACACGTTCAGGGCCAGTCCCACCACGATTACCGCCCCGCCGACGATTTCGACGGGGTGCATTTCCTCGCCCAGGATCAGCGCCGAGCCGAGGATGCCGGCTACCGGCACCAGCAGGGCAAAGGGCGTGACCGTCGCCGCCGGATGGCGGGACAAAAGATAAGCCCAGATTCCGAAGGCGAAGATGGTGGTGGGATAGGCGAGATAGGCCACGGCCCACCACGTGCCCGCGCTCATGGTCGTGAGCGCCGTGATGACTTGTGCCGGCCCATCGATGAGCAGGGACAAAGCGAGCAGCGGCAGCGGCGCGACGAGGCTTGCCCAGACGATGTAGCCCAGCATGTCCACCCGGCCCGCGCGCTTGGAGACGATATTGGCCACGCCCCAGGAGGCGGCGGCCGCCACCGTCATGAGGAATGGCCCGGCCCCGCTGCCGGTCAGGCGCGGCGCGGCGATGATGGCGAGACCGGCGAAACCCATGAGAGCGCCGAGGATCTGATGCGGACCGGGCCGCTCGCCCATGAGAAAAGCCGCGAACAGGATCGTGAAGAACACCTGCGCCTGCATGACGAGGGAGGCGAGGCTCGCCGGCATGCCGAAGGCGAGCGCGGCGAAGAGCAGACCGAACTGCGCCACCCCAAGGAAGAAGCCATAGGCCAGCAGGTTGCCCCAGGAGGTCTGGGGGCGTCGGATGAAGAGAATTGCAGGGAAGGCGGCGAAGAAAAAGCGCAGGGCTGCCAGCAGCAGCGGCGGCATGGTGCCGACCCCGAGCTTGATGACGACGAAGCTCAGGCCCCAGATGATGGTGACGAAAACGGCGACAAGGCTGTGGGTGAGCGGCATGCGATGAAATCCCGGCTGCCGCTGTTTAAAAACCTGTCAGGCTGATTTGTTAAGCCGATTTGCGGCGAAGACGGACGATCACCTCGACACCGGCCACTTCCATGCCTTCGGGAGGCTCGGGCAAATCGGCCACGCTCACGGCGGCGGTGTGGGGCATGTCCACGAGCTCGCCCTCGCCTTCCAGGAAGAAGTGGTGGTGCTCGGTGGGGTTGGTGTCGAAATAGGCCTTGGAGCCGTCGACGGCGAGCTGGCGCAGGAGGCCCGCTTCCGTGAACTGGTGCAGGGTATTGTAGACGGTGGCCAGCGACACCGGCACGCGGGCGCGGCTTGCCTCGTCAAACAGCATCTCGGCCGTGATGTGGCGGTCGCCCTTGCCGAACAGGAGCCAGCCGAGCGAGACGCGCTGACGGGTGGGGCGCAGGCCGACGCGGCGCAGCTTGTCGCGCAGCTCGGACAGGGGGCAACCCCTCCGGTGGGCCGGAGCCGTCGTGGACTCGATATAGGCGGACAAAGGATCGGTCATCGTCGGAACTGTTTGGAGGAACGGGCGCTTCTCTAACACTACAATCATAGGAAAGCGAGGGGGTCACCGCAAGGTGATCCGCGGTCGCGCTTAAGGAGTGATCCTTAAAGAGGTAAAAGAATTGCCTCTGAGCGCCCGGGGTCCCTTTGATGGATGGCCAAGCCTGTGCTACCAGAGCCCGCATTGAAGGCCTCGGGGACAGCTTGAGGCCGCTTTTTGAGACGCGATGAAAGGATCGGCACCCGGCATGGCCCGCCAGTCCAGCTTTAACTACGAAGAGCTCCTTGCCTGCGGGCGCGGAGAATTGTTCGGCCCCGGCAACGCCCAGCTGCCGCTGCCTCCCATGCTGATGTTCGACCGCATCACCTCCATCGGCGAGGACGGCGGCGAATACGGCAAGGGGCATGTGCGCGCCGAGCTCGATATCCGCCCGGACCTCTGGTTCTTCCCCTGCCATTTCGCCGGCGACCCGGTGATGCCGGGCTGCCTGGGCCTCGACGCTCTCTGGCAGCTGACCGGCTTCTTCCTCGGCTGGGGCGGCTCCCCGGGCCGCGGCCGCGCCCTTGGCGTCGGTGAGGTGAAGTTCGCCGATCAGGTTCTGCCCACAACCAAGAAGGTGGTCTACGGCGTGGACCTCAAGCGCGTGTTCCGCTCCAAGCTGGTGCTCGGCATCGCCGATGGCTGGCTCGAGGCCGACGGACGCCGCATCTACGAGACCAAGGACATGCGCGTCGGTCTGTTCCAGGCCGATGCCCCGGTGGGCGGCTAGGCCTTTCTCGGCTGTCCTTACGTCAGCGGCGATGCATCCATCCTGTTGACAAAACATGATCTTTTCGAAAAACCGGCCCTGCCGCACGCGGCGGGGCCATCGAATTTGATGGATCCTTTCCAGATCCCCGCTGGCTCGCGGTTGAGATTGAGCCGGCCAAGCCTTACGTGTTCAGACGTTAGGTTGGCATTCAAGGTCCTATAAAGAGGTGGGCTATGAGGCGCGTCGTCGTCACCGGAATGGGCATCGTATCGTCCATCGGCAACAACACGCAGGAGGTGCTGGCCTCTTTGCGCGAAGCGAAGTCCGGCATTGTTAAGGCCGATGATTACGAGAAGTACGGCTTCCGCTGCCAGGTGCACGGCACCCCGCAGATCGACGTGGACGCCCTCGTCGACCGCCGCGCCATGCGCTTCCACGGCAAGGGCACGGCCTGGAACCATGTGGCCATGGAACAGGCGATCCGCGATGCGGGCCTGGAAGAAGGCGACATTTCCAACGAGCGCACCGGCATCATCATGGGCTCGGGCGGTCCGTCGACCCGCACCCTCATCGATGCCGCCGACATCACCCGCGACAAGGGCCCCAAGCGCATCGGTCCCTTCGCCGTGCCGAAGGCCATGTCCTCGACCGCTTCCGCGACGCTCGCCACCTGGTTCAAGATCAAGGGCGTGAACTATTCCATCTCCTCGGCCTGCGCGACGTCCAATCATTGCGTCGGCAACGCCTACGAGATGATCCAGTACGGCAAGCAGGACGTGATGTTCGCCGGCGGCTGCGAGGATCTCGACTGGTCCCTGTCGAACCTGTTCGACGCCATGGGCGCCATGTCGACCAAGTACAACGACACCCCGGCACGCGCCTCGCGCGCTTATGACGTCAACCGCGACGGCTTCGTGATCGCCGGCGGCGCGGGCGTGCTGGTTCTGGAAGAGCTGGAACACGCCAAGGCGCGCGGCGCCAAGATCTACGGCGAGATCGTCGGCTACGGCATGACCTCGGACGGCTACGACATGGTGGCTCCGTCCGGCGAAGGCGCGATCCGCTGCATGCGCATGGCCCTCAAGGACGTGCATAACCCGGTCGATTACATCAACCCGCACGCCACCTCGACCCCCGTGGGCGACCAGAAGGAGATCGAGGCGATCCGCACGGTGTTCGGCTCGGGCGACAAGTGCCCGCCGATCTCGGCCACCAAGTCGCTCACCGGCCACTCGCTCGGCGCCACCGGCGTGCAGGAGGCGATCTACTCGCTGCTGATGATGCAGAACGGCTTCATCTGCGAGAGCGCCCATATCGACGAGATCGATCCGGAATTCGTGGATATGAATATCGTCCGCAAGCGCATCGACAACGCCAAGCTCGACACGGTTCTCTCGAACTCGTTCGGCTTCGGCGGCACTAATGCCACACTCGTCTTCAGCCGCTATAACGGTTAAAGCATTTTTCGGCGAAGTGGATCCGGTTCGCCGTCAAAAATGCGGCAACTGAAAATGAGGGCTGATTTCACGTCAGTGGAAACAGCTCTCAGGACGTCATAAACCTGAGACGACGCCATGCGATGTCCCGTTCCATCAAGGGGGATTTCGCATGGACACGCTCATTGACATGAAGACCAAGGCTCACGATGCACGGTTTGATAACGACCGGCATCCCACAATCGAGCCGATGCATAGGGGGACCCACATGAGCGGTCTGATGCAAGGAAAGCGCGGCCTCATCATGGGCGTCGCGAACGATCACTCCATTGCCTGGGGCATCGCCAAGGCTCTTTCGGAGCACGGCGCGGAACTCGCCTTCACCTATCAGGGCGAAGCGCTCGGCAAGCGCGTGGCGCCGCTGGCGCAATCGCTGGGCTCGGATCTCGTGATCCCCTGCGACGTGGAGGACCTCGCCTCCGTCGACGCCGCGTTCGAGGCTCTCGACAAGCGTTGGGATTCCATCGACTTCGTCGTCCACGCCATCGGCTTCTCCGACAAGTCGCAGCTCAAGGGCTCCTACACGGACGTCACCACCCGCGAGAACTTCTCGCGCACCATGGTGATCTCCTGCTTCTCCTTCACGGAAATCGCGCAGCGCGCCGCCAAGCGCATGAAGAACGGCGGCTCGCTGCTGACGCTCACCTATGGCGGCTCCACCCGCGTGATGCCGAACTACAACGTGATGGGCGTGGCGAAGGCCGCTCTCGAGGCTTCCGTGCGCTACATCGCCAACGATGTCGGACCGCAGGGCATCCGATGCAACGCGATCTCGGCAGGCCCGGTGCGTACGCTGGCTGGCGCCGGCATCGCCGATGCGCGCCTGATGTTCACCTATCAGAAGGCCCATTCGCCGCTGCGCCAGAACATCACCATCGAGGATGTGGGTGGGGCTGCCCTCTACATGCTGTCCGATCTGTCGAAGGGCGTGACCGGCGAGATCCACTACGTGGATTCCGGCTACAACATCATCTCCATGCCGCGCCCGGAAGTGCTGAAAGCCCAGGACGCCGCCGGCGTGACGGGCGAAGAGGCTTAAAAACCCTCATCGTTCCGCAAGCACTTGCTTCGAACATCCGCGAAAGGCACCTTTCGCGGATGTTTTCGTTTCAGCCCATCACCCGCATCGCCTGAATCTCACGGCGTGATCTCGTCGTAGGACAGGGCCCAGCCCGAGCCGGTGAACCAGCAGCGACCCAGCGGAGCGGGCTTGCGCCAGATCAGGCTTCGCACGAACTCGACGCTATTGCTCTCGAACGCGGCCTGCAGCGCCCGTCGCTCCGAAGCGGGGTTCGACAATTCGCCCTCCGCACAGACGAAGGAGGCATGACCCAGCCATTGTACCGCGAGACCCTTGGCGCGGCGCTCGACGCGAAGCCCCGCTCCATACATCGTATGCGTGCCACCCCGGAGGCTCGGCTGCGCACGGGGCAAGCCGAGCGGAAAGATCAAACGACCTTCGGGCTTGAGGTGTTCGATCCAGGCCTCTGCAGGCCGTTCGACGGAAAAGTTCACATAGATCGCATCCACATCATCCTGCGGCCACAAGGCTCCATCGCCCGCAACGACCGTGACGTTGGACCGATCGCTCAGATTGGCGCGGGCCATGTCGGCGAGAGCAGGATCGAACTCCACTGCCAGCACATGGCCCGTCGGGCCGACGATCTCCGCGATGATGGCGCTGTAATAGCCAGCACCCGCTCCGATATGCGCGACGCGATCGCCCTCGCGCAGGGACAGGGCATGCAGCCATCCGGCATGGAGCGAGGGAGAGCCATTGTTGACGCCGCGATGCGCGGCCAAGGCCAGAAGCACATCCTGATAGAGCACGGCGGGATCGTGCGAATGCAGCGGCTCATATCCGCCACCGCGCGAGATCGTCCAGGGCGGCGGGCCCAGGAAACGCTCGCGCTCGACACTCGCGAAAGCCGCCTCGAGCCGCGCATCCTCCTGAATGCCGACAACGGCAAGAATCTGCTTGGCATAGGCGCGCCGGATCGCACCGAGTTCCTGAGGCGTGAAAGCGGTTTCGAGCATCGACGAAGGTCCTGTTTCGATCCATCTTCACAGCCTTGGCGCAGCATCGCAACCGCCACGCTGCGAAGAAATACGTCTGCTCTCCTCTTCACAAATGCATGAGAGAGCAAAGCTTGGCCTTGCTCTCGACACGATCGCTCGGCACCAGAGGCGTTCCTGTCGAGAGTTGCTTTTCATGATCCTGTCCCGCCGTTCCCTTCTCGCCGGCCTGGCCCTGTCGGGCGCCAGCGTTCCCGCCTTCGCGCAATCCGCACCGGAGGGACAGCTGGTTCCCATCGAGCTTGTCGAGGATTCGCTCGCTCTGCCGTCCGCCGTGAAGCTCGGACACCAGCATGGCGACGTGATCATGGTCGAGTATTTCGACTACAATTGCCCCTGGTGCAAAAAGTCGGCGGCGGATCTGCCCGCGCTTCTGAAGGCGGAGCCGGATCTCACTTACGTGCTCGTGAATTTCGCCGTGCTCGGCATCCCTTCCGTCACGGCGACGAAGGCAGCGCTTGCCTATCTTCAGCTTTACGGACCCGAGGCCTATCTGCCCCTGCACCTTGCGCTCTTCAAGCTGAGAGGCACGGTCGATGGAGCGCGGGCCGTGAAGGAAATCGAGCGCCTCGGCGGCGACATCAAGCGCCTTGAGGAAGCAGCGAATTCCGAGCGCACCACCCAGTGGATGAAGGACACCCTGAAGCTCGGCGACTCCCTTGGCTTCACCGCGACGCCATCCTTCCTCGTCGCCACGCAATCCTATGTCGGCGGCATGACGCTCGCCCAGAAGCGCGAGGCGATTGCGCAGGCGAGGGGCTAGAGGCGCGGATTTCTTAGACAATCCGCCTGGAAGGGTTTATCGCGACAGAACCCGTGTCGCTGAAACCATGTCGCTCATCCGCTCATCCCTTCTGGTCGGCCTCAGTTCCATCGCCTCCCGCATCTTAGGGTTCGTCCGCGACATGCTGTTCGCGCAGGCCCTGGGCGCGGGGCCGGTGGCGGATGCGTTTCTCACCGCCTTCCGCCTGCCTGGCCTCGTGCGCCGCGTCGTCGGCGAGGGCGGGCTCAACCCGGCGCTCATCCCGCAACTGAGCCGCCTGGAGCCTAAGGATGCCGCCACGATGGCGGGCGACGTGATCAGCATCTTCGCGCTGGCTCTCATGGCGCTCACCGCACTCGTCGAGATCGGCGCGGGCCTCGTCGCGCTTCTGCTCGCGCCGGGCCTTCACGACGATGAAGGAACATGGGCGCTGGTCACGCTCTACACGCGCCTGTCCTTTCCCATCGTGTTCAGTGTCACGCTCTCCTCCATCGCTGCCGCGATCCTCAACATGCGCGGACGTTATGGCGCGACCGCCTTCGCGCCGCTCGTCATCAATGCCGCCCTGATCGCGACGCTCGTGGTGCTGGAGGGCGGCTTCGCGATGCCGTTCGCCACGAAAGCCGCGTGGCTCGCCGGCGCATCGAGCGTGGCGGGCTTCATTCAATTGCTCATCGTGCTCGCGGCGCTTCGTCATGGCGAAAAGCTCGTGCGCTTTCGCAAGCCCCATTGGTCTCCCGTGCTGAAGAGCCTTCTGCTCGCAGGCTTTCCGGCGCTCATTGCCAGCGGCGCGGTGCAGCTCTTCATCCTGGCGGGAACGATGGTGGCGTCGTTCTGGCCGTCCGGCATTTCCTGGATCTACTATGCCGAGCGTGTGATGCAGCTGCCGCTCGGCCTCATCGCCGCCTTGGGATCAAGCGTCCTGTTGCCGGAACTCGCGCGGCATCACCATGCGGGTGATGCGAAAGCCATCGTCGGCGCGCAGCATCGCGCGCTGGAAGTGGCGCTGCTGCTGGCGCTTCCGGCCTGTGCCGCGCTCGCGATCCTGGCCTTTCCGATCACCGATGTTCTTTTCGCGCGCGGTGCATTCCAGCAAGCCGACACCGACGGAACGGCGTTGGTGCTCGCTTGCTTGAGCCTCGGCCTGCCCTTCGCCACCATCGGCAAGGTGCTGAGCCAGACGCTGTTTGCCAATAGTGCCCTGCGCAAGACGCTTGCCGCCGCCATGCTCGGCATTCTCGTCACGCTCTCGAGTGCTCTGCTGTTGGCCCTCAGCTGGGGACCTGCCGGGATTGCCCTGGGCATCAGCCTGGGCTGCGTTTCGCATGCCGCTGCCATGGTCTGGCTGCTGCGGCGAATCGGATTGTGGCACCCGGATCGCCTTTTCCTCGGCCGCCTGGTCCGCATTGCCGCCTCCACCACTCTCATGAGCCTGGGGCTATGGGGCATGCAGATCGTTCTCGTGCCCGCAGGCAGCCTCTCGCTTACGGCTTTCTGCCTCGGAGGCCTCGCGCTCTACGCTGCTGCCGCATGGCTGACGGGCGCCGTGACCCGTGACGACGTCATCGCGCTCCGCTAAACACTTGCATCGTGGCGCGGCCCTGTCATAACCGCCGCCTCGATTTCTTTCGATCATCACGCAGGGCGGCGTCCAACCCGTTCCTGCCAGGAGCACTATGATGGCGCAATTCAAGGAGCTGGTTTTCTCGGGCGTCCAACCCACCGGCAACCTCCATCTCGGAAATTACCTCGGCGCCATCAAGCGCTTCGTGACCATGCAGGAAACGCACGACTGCATCTATTGCGTCGTGGACATGCACGCGATCACCGTGCCGCAAGACCCGAAGGACCTGGTGCGCCAGATCCGCGAAGTGACGGCAGCCTTCATCGCCGCCGGCATCGACCCGAAGCGCCACATCGTCTTCAACCAGTCCCAGGTGCCCCAGCACGCGGAGCTCGCCTGGGTGTTCAACTGCGTCGCCCGCCTCGGCTGGCTGAACCGCATGACCCAGTTCAAGGACAAGGCCGGCAAGGACCGCGAGAACGCATCGGTCGGCCTCTACGCCTATCCGAACCTGATGGCTGCCGACATCCTGGTCTACCGCGCCACCCATGTGCCGGTGGGCGAGGACCAGAAGCAGCATCTGGAGCTGACCCGCGACATCGCCCAGAAGTTCAACAACGACTGGGCCGAGTCGATCGCGGCGAACGGCTTTGGCGATGCCTTCTTCCCGCTGACCGAGCCCATGATCCAAGGTCCGGCGACCCGCATCATGTCGCTGCGCGACGGCTCGAAGAAGATGTCGAAGTCGGACCCGTCCGACTATTCGCGCATCAACCTCACCGACGATGCCGACACCATCGCCACGAAGGTGCGCAAGGCGAAGACCGATCCCGAGCCCCTGCCCTCCGAGGTCGAGGGGCTCAAAGGTCGTCCCGAGGCAGAGAACCTTGTGGCGATCTATGCCGCGCTCACGGATTCGACGGCGGAGGACGTGCTGCGCGAGCATGGCGGTTCGCAATTCTCGGGCTTCAAGGCAGCCCTCGTGGACGTGTCCGTGACGAAGCTCGCCCCGATCGCCGACGAAATGCGCCGCCTCATGGCCGATCCTGCCCATATCGATGCGGTGCTCGCCGACGGTTCCGCCCGCGCCCGCGTGCTTGCCGCGCAGACCATGGATGCGGTCAAGGACATCGTCGGTTTCGTCCGCGCACGCTAACCTGACCTCGGCTCGCCTTGCCCTATCTTATAGGGCAAGGCAGCATCAGCCCGATGCAGGAGAGCATGCAGTGAGCGGCCAGCGCCGATCCTACGAGGCAGGCCACCGGCCCAAATTCATGGTGGTGATCGATAAGACCTCCGAATGCGCGAGAGCGGTTCACTTCGCTTCCCGCCGCTGCGCCCGCACGGGAGCAAGCATGATCATGCTCGCCGTGGTGGACCCGCCGGACAATTTCGAGTGGATCGGCGTCGGCGAGGCCATGATCGAGGAGGCGAGCGAGGAAGCCGCGAAGCTTCTGGAAAACGCCGCCCGCGAAGCCCGCAGCGCCGCCGGCGTGGAGCCTGAACAGGTGATCCGCGTGGGCGTGCGGGCCGAAGAGATCATCAAGCTCATCAACGAGGATGAGGACGTCTCCTTCCTCGTGCTGGCTGCCGGCAGCGGCAAGGAGGGGCCAGGGCCCCTCGTCAGCACGCTCGCCGGCAAAGCAGCCTCCACCTTCCCGGTCCCCATCGTCATCGTGCCCGGCAGCCTGACGGACGAGGAAATCGACGCGCTCGCGGGCTAGGCGAGGGGCATTTCGGACCAAGTTCGGGAACGGCCGCGACGGGGGACGAATGGCGTCATCCCGGACGAAGCATAGCGAAGATCCGGGATCGCGTGACGCGGGATCATCACCTCTCCCTGAGGGAGAGGTCGGACCGCAGGTCCGGGTGAGGGGTTACAGGTCTTTCCGGATAACGCGCATCCCTCACCCGCTGCGCTGACGTGCGTCGACCTCTCCCGCCCGGGAGAGGTGAGCCAGCACCCCATCCGGCTTGCGATCCCGGCTCGGCTGACGCCGTCCGGGATGACGCCGTGTGGATCGTGTTCCGCATTTGTTCTTGACAATGGTCCTAACCTTGGCTATATGTGTTGATGTCCTGGCTCGATGAGGGGCGCGCTCGCGAGGCGTCGTGATTTGTGGAGCCGGGAACGGTCCCGGTTCGGTCTCGCAAGCCGGCCCGGGAGGCCCGCCGCTGCAAGACGCGGTGTCCGCCTAAAAGAACCGTGCGCGAGGGGCCGTCAGGTTCTTCTCCCTCTCACAAGCGAACCGGACGGCCTCTCGCGTCTCCCTCACCCAAACCTCGGGCCACACAAGCCGCGAGGACATTCCCCCATGCTTCTGCCCCCACGCTCTTTGACAACACCAATTCTCCAGCCCTGAATGGCAGCCGTTCATTCCCTCTTGGAATCCTCCAACTCCCGATCCACATTGGATCGGAAACCTGTTAGAACGATTCTAAGACCACCCACTCGGCCGGCCTTGAACCGGCGTCAGAGGAAAAAGACCATGTTCATTCAGACTGAAGCGACCCCCAATCCCGCCACCCTGAAGTTCCTGCCCGGCCGCGTCGTGATGCCGGAAGGCACCTTCGAGGCGAAGACCCCCGAACAGGGCGAGTTCTCGCCCCTCGCCCAGCGCCTCTTTGCCGTGCCGGGCGTGACCGGCGTCTTCTTCGGCTACGACTTCATCACCGTCACCAAGGCTGACGGCGAGTGGCAGCACCTGAAGCCTGCCATCCTCGGCGGGATCATGGAGCATTTCATGACCGGCGCGCCGCTCTTCGCGAACGGCTACGGGGCCAATGAGGAAGACGGCGAGGAATTCTTCGATCCGGATGATGCCTCGACCGTCGAGACCATCAAGGAACTGCTCGAGACCCGCATCCGCCCTGCCGTGGCAGGCGACGGCGGCGACATCACCTTCCGCGGCTTCAAGGACGGCGTGGTCTATCTCGTCATGAAGGGCGCCTGCTCCGGCTGCCCCTCCTCGACCGCAACGCTGCGCCACGGCATCCAGAACCTGCTGCGCCACTTCCTGCCGGATGTGCGCGAAGTGCAGGCTGTTTGATCGAGCTGCCAAAGTTCTAATACTGATAAGCGCGGCCTTCATGCCGCGCTTTTTTGTTGGAGTCCTGTCTTGCTGCCCCTGTCCAACGCCGCCATTGACCAGATCTTCCGCAATGCCCGCACCCATCGCTGGTGGGAGGATCGCAAGATCCCGGAAGAAACCCTGCGCGCTATTGCCGATCTCGCGAAGCTCGGACCGACCAGCGCCAACACCACCCCGGCGCGCTTCGTCTTCGTGGTGTCGGAAGCGGCGAAGGAAAAGCTGAAACCCCATCTCGACGAGGGCAATGTGCGCCAGACCATGAGCGCACCGGCGACCGTCATCGTGGCGCACGACATGGAGTTCTACGAGAAGCTCGGTTTCCTGGCTCCACATTCCAAGGATGCGAGAAGCTGGTTCGCAGGCCAACCCGAGGTGATCGAGCGAACGGCCCTCCAGGGCTCCTCCCTTCAGGGCGCCTATCTCATCATGGCGGCGCGTTCGCTCGGCCTCGATTGCGGCCCCATGGGCGGCTTTGACCGGGAAGGCGTGGACAAAGCTTTCTTCCCGGATGGGAAAACCAAGTCCAACTTCCTCATCAATCTGGGCTACGGCCTGCCGGAGAAGCTGCATCCGCGCCAGCCGCGCTTGTCCTTCGACGAATTCTGCCAGATCCTGTGACGGCGGCTCCTGTCTACCACCAAACGGACACTTCCCATGGCCGATACAACCTCCGAATCGGGTGAGCCTGTCGAGCGGCTCACCATCGATTCGACCTTCAGGAACGGCTCTCTCGCCGTGATCGGCGTGGTCTCTGCCTTCTCGCTGGGTTTCCTGAGCCGCTGGGCCGGGCTCCCTGGGGAATGGACGAGTTCCGACATCGTGGCCGTCCTCGCCATCACGCTCGGAATAGCGTTCCAGATCAAAGCTCTCGCGGATATGCTGTCGATCGCCTCCCTCGTGCTGGCCAATTACAATCGCGCGATCCGCCTGTTCAAGGCAGGCCTGATCCTTGTCGCCATCGGCGTTATCGCGGCGATCTTCGCGGAGGCCGTGGGTCTCGGCGGCACTGTCCTGCGCGGGTGAATTGCATCGCGAGGCGAAAAGCGGGTCCACATTTTCGCACGATGCGCTAAAGAAGCCTGACGATCCGACGGAGACGAATGTGCGCGTTCTTGCCATCGATACGGCGCTCGGCGCCTGCTCGGCCTGCATCTGGCAGGCGGGCGATGCCGAGCCGCTGGCGGCCGAGACCCTTTTCATGGAGCGCGGGCACGCGGAGGCCCTGCTGCCGCTCATCGACCGCGTGTCCTCCAAGGTGGAGGGCGGCTTCGAGAGCCTGGACCGGGTGGCTGTGACCGTGGGACCGGGCAGCTATACGGGCCTGCGCGTCGGCATTTCCGCCGCGCGGGGCATCGGGCTCGCCGCCGGCATTCCGGTGGTGGGGGTCGCCACCCTCTCCGCCTTCCTCGCCCCGCTCATGGTGAAGGAGCGGCGCGGCCTGTTCACCGCCGCCATCGACGCCAAGCACGGGCATCTCTACATCCAGGCCGTCGCGCCGGGCGGACGCACCATCATCCAGCCGAGCCTCATGAGCTATCGCGATGCGATCCGCGTGCTCGGCTCCGGCCCCCTGCTGATCAGCGGATCGGCGGCGGCCATGCTGGCGGCGGAAGCCCGCACGCAGGGCGTCGAGGCCCATGTGGCCGATACCGCAGGCGCTCCCGAAATTCTCTGGGTGGCCCGGCTCGGTGCCCTCGCCGATCCGAATCAGGCCCTGCCCAAGCCGCTCTATCTGCGCGATCCCGACGCCAAGCCTCAGGACCGCGCGCGCATCCCCCGCCAATGAGCTTCTTCGATCTGTTCAAGAAGCCGGGCGGCCCCCGGATCGATCCTCTCGGGAGCGAGGCCGCATCCCGCCTGGCCGCGATCCACGCGGCCTCCTTCGCACGGCCCTGGAGCACGCTGGATTTCGAGCGCCTCCTCTCTGAGCGCGGCGTCGTGGGAGACGGGCTTTTTCTCGGGACCGCCGCGAAACCCTCGGGCTTCGTGCTCTCGCGCATCGTCCTGGACGAAGCCGAGATCCTCACCGTCGCCATCGCCCAGGACGTTCGCGGCAAGGGGCTGTCGATTCCTCTGCTTGAACGGCATCTGGACGAGCTGTCCCGGCGCGGCGTCCGCCATGTGCATCTGGAGGTCGAGGAGGGCAACAAGCCCGCCATCGCCCTCTACCGGCGCTTCGGTTTCAAGGAGAGCGGACGGCGCGAAGGCTATTACCAGAAGGCCGACGGCAGCCGGGTGGCGGCGATCACCATGGCGCTTGGGCTATAGCCCCTTCCATCCAACTTGCTTATAACCTTCCGCGGAAATCAGGTTTTTCAGCGTTGTCAGCACGGACCACCAGCACCGGAAAATCCCGTCGCCCAGGCGCCATCGAGCGCGCCTGCCGCGACAAGGGTCTGCGCATGACGGGCCAGCGGAAGATCATCGCGCAGATTCTCGACGATGCCGCCGACCATCCCGACGTGGTGGAACTGCACCGGCGCGCGGTGGATGTGGACGACCGCATCTCGCTTTCGACCGTCTATCGCACCGTCAAACTCTTCGAGACGGAAGGAATTTTGGAGCGGCTCGATTTCCGCGACGGGCGCTCCCGCTACGAGCAGGCGGCCCGCGAGCATCACGACCATCTCATCAATCTCGAGACCGGCGACGTGATCGAATTCCATTCGGACGAGATCGAGGCACTGCAAACCGCAATCGCCAAGCGTCTCGGCTACAAGGTGGTCTACCACCGACTCGAACTCTACGCGGTGCCGCTCGACAAGGACGATGCGTGACGAATCCCGTCGTTGTCCTGAAGCTTCTCGTGCTGGCGCTGGCGAGCCTTGTGCTCATTCCGCTGCAGATGATCGGCATGCGCTTTAATTGGTCGCTCATCCATCATCTGCCGGTTGCGTTTCATCGCATCCTGCTCACGCTCTTCAACGTACGTGTGATCGAGAAGGGCACGCCGCCCGGCGACGCGCCGACGCTCGTCGTCGCCAATCACGTGTCCTGGCTCGACATTCCCGTCATCGGCTCGACGCATCCGCTCTCCTTCATCGCGAAATCCGAAATCGAGAACTGGCCGGTGGTGGGCCTGTTCGCGAAACTCCAGCGCTCGGTGTTCATCGACAGGCAGCGCCGCAAGGCGACGGCGGAAGTCAACGACGCGCTCGCTCATCGCCTCGTGAAGGGCGAAGTCATCGTGCTGTTTGCCGAAGGCACCACCAGCGACGGCAACCGGCTCCTGCCGTTCCGCTCGTCTCTCGTCGGCGGCGCGCAGGCAGCCCTCATGCATGACAGCGTCGAGCAGGTTTTCCTGCAGCCGCTTGCGATCACCTACACGCGCCGCAACGGCCTGCCGATCACGCGGCGCGACCGTCCTTTCATCGCCTGGTACGGCGATATGGATCTCGCACCCCATCTGAAGCTTTTTCTCGAAGGCCATCCCATCGACGTGGTGGTGACCTGGGGCGAGCCGATCCCGTTCAACGGCAACCGCAAGGAAGCAACGGCCGCTGCCGAAAACTCCGTACGCCAAGCGTTGAAGAAGGCAGCGTGACAAGCACTTGCCGGCTGCTGACTTCGCCGAAAATTTCTGATCTCCTGCCTGCCTGAAATTTCCTGAAGGATCGACGATGAAGCTCTATTCTGGCCCGGTCAGCCTCTTCTCCCGCAAGGTCGAGATCGCCCTTCACGAGAAGGGTCTTTCCTTCGAGCGCACCCTGGTGCCGTTCAGCCAGACGAAGGGCTACAGCCCGAAGGATCCGGAGGTGCTGAAGGCCAATCCCAAGGGTCAGGTTCCGGTTCTGATGGATGGGGAACTGGCGATCTACGATTCCACCGTGATCCTGGAATATCTGGAGGATGACTATCCGGCCTCTCCGCTTTTTCCGCAGACGCCCGCCGATCGGGCCCGCTGCCGCCTTCTCGATGTCTTCGCCGACGAGATTATGCTGGCCTCGCTACGCCCCTTGATGCATCGCACGGAGCCGAAGCCCGCCGACCTGGAAGTCTGGAACGCGAAGGAAGCCAAAGCCCGCGAAGCCGAGGGCGCTCTCGCGGAGCACTTCGCCGATCTCGACGGCAAGCTTCAGGGCAAGGATTATCTCTGCGGAGCCTTCTCGGCTGCGGATATCGCGGTCTTCATGAGCGTGTTCTGGACACGTCGTCTCGCGGGAGCCTCCCTTAAGGCGCACCCCGCTCTCGCCGCTTGGTATGCGCGGCTCTCTGAGCGCCCGGCTTTCGCACGGGTCGTCGAAGAGATCCTGGAGGCGGACCGGGCCTTGTCCGCGCCGGTCGAGGGCGCCTTCCGCGATTGAGCCAAACGGCCGCTATTCTCTTGAGAGCCCAAAAGGCTTAAAAGGGCGGCCTGATCTTTTACGACACAAGCAGACAGGCCGATCTCGTGAAAAAAGTCTTCGTCAAATCCTATGGCTGCCAGATGAACGTCTACGATGCCGAGCGCATGACGGACATGCTGGCGACGGAAGGCTATGCCGAGACCAAGGCCATGGAGGAGGCTGACCTCGTCATTCTCAACACCTGCCATATCCGCGAGAAGGCCGCCGAGAAGGTCTATTCGGAACTCGGCCGCGTGCGCGAGCTCAAGAAGGAGCGCGCAGGCCAGGGCCAGGAAACGAAGGTCGTCGTCGCGGGCTGTGTCGCTCAGGCCGAGGGCAAGGAGATCCTGCGCCGTGCGCCTGCCGTCGACGTGGTGGTAGGCCCGCAGAACTATCACAACCTGCCGGACCTTCTGAAGAAGGCGAAGGCCTCGCGCGTGGTCGATACCGAGTTCCCGATCGAGGACAAGTTCGATCATCTTCCCAAGCCCTCGAAGGCGATGATCCAGAACCGGGGCGTGTCCTCGTTCCTGACGATCCAGGAAGGTTGCGACAAGTTCTGCACCTTCTGCGTGGTGCCCTATACCCGCGGCGCGGAAGTCTCGCGCCCCGTGTCCAAGATCATCGACGAGGCGCTGCGTCTGGCGGATGCGGGCGTGCGCGAGCTGACGCTCATCGGCCAGAACGTGAATGCCTATCACGGTGAGGATGAAAGCGGCTCCGTCTGGACGCTCGGCCGTCTGCTCCATCGCCTGGCCGAGATCCCCGGCATCGCGCGGCTCCGCTACACCACGAGCCATCCGCGCGACATGGACGACGAGCTGATCGCCGCCCATCGCGACCTGCCCGCCGTGATGCCTTATCTGCACCTGCCCGTGCAGTCCGGCTCCGACCGCATCCTCGACGAGATGAACCGCAAGCACACGGGCGACGAATACCGCCGCCTGATCGAGCGCATCCGCGCGGCGCAGCCCAATCTCGCGCTGTCATCCGACTTCATCGTGGGCTTCCCAGGCGAGACCGATGCGGAGTTCGAGGACACCATGCGGCTGATCGCCGATGTGGGCTTTGCCAGCTCCTTCTCGTTCAAATACAGCCCCCGCCCCGGCACGCCGGCGGCGGAGATGGGCGCCCAGGTCTCCGAGGCCGTGAAGTCCGAGCGTCTGGCGCGTCTGCAAAATCTGTTGGAAACGCAAAGACAGGCTTTCAATCACGGAACCGTTGGTCAGACTCTGGACGTTCTCTTGGAGAAGCCGGGTCGTCACCCCGGCCAGATGGCCGGCAAGTCGCCTTATCTGCAACCCGTGCAGATTGAGACTGACCGTCATCAAATTGGTGATATCGTGACGGTACGGATCACGCAGGCTGGCTCGAACAGCTTGTTCGGGGAAGTGGTGAAGCCCGGCTCGCAGGCCGCGGCTTAAACCTTCTCCGCTCTGAAGAGTTTCCTTCGCGGCAATCCTGCCGCGACCACAAAGGAGAGGCATTTGAGGCCAGCGGACAACGCGACCGCACGAGCGCAAAAGGGCAGATCCCCCAGCACTTCACATCCTGGCGTCGAGGAAGAGGCCGAAATCATCCTCACCTTCGACGACAACCGCCTCGCCAGCCTTGTTTTCGGGCAATACGACCAGAACCTCGCGCATCTCGAGCGCCGCCTGAACGTGGCCGCCGTCGCCAACGGTAACCGGGTGACCGTGAAAGGCACGCCGGAATCCTCCGAAATGGCGCGGCGCGTTCTGGAAGGGCTCTATGACCGCGCCCGCCAGGGTGCCGCCCTCAGCCCAGGTGACGTGGACGGCACAATCCAGGAGGCCACTCTGCAAGGCTCACTGTTCTCGCCCGAGGAAGCGCCTGCCCCCGGCCTTTCCGCCTTCGACCATATCGCCACCCGCAAGCGCGGCCCCGTGCGCGCCCGCAATGCGGCCCAGAACGACTACATCAAGGCCCTCAAGCAGAACGAGCTTGTCTTCGCGGAAGGCCCCGCCGGTACCGGCAAGACCTGGCTCGCCGTGGGCTATGCCGTGTCGCTTCTGGAAGCGGGGCAGGTGGACCGCCTCATCATCTCGCGGCCGGCCGTCGAAGCCGGCGAGCGCCTGGGCTTCCTGCCCGGCGACATGCGCGAGAAGGTCGATCCCTATCTTCGTCCCATCTATGACGCGCTCTACGACTTCATGGAAGCGCGCCATGTGGATCGCGGCCTGCAGACGGGCATGATCGAGATCGCGCCGCTCGCCTTCATGCGCGGACGCACGCTCACCAACGCGCTCGTGCTGCTGGACGAGGCCCAGAACACGACCACCATGCAGATGAAGATGTTCCTCACCCGCCTCGGCGAAGGCTCGCGCATGATCATCACCGGCGATCCGACGCAGATCGACCTGCCGCCGGGCCAGAAATCCGGCCTCGTGGAAGCCGTGCGCATCCTGAACGGGGTCGAGGGCATTACCCGCGTGACCTTCAAGGAGGCGGACGTGGTGCGCCACGATCTCGTGCGCCGCATCGTGGCGGCCTACGACACCGATTTCCGCAACAACCCGCCGCAGGAGCCCTCCTACCGCGAACGGAACCAAAGGCCGTGATCGAGCTCGATATCATGATCGAGGCGGGCGACTGGGAAACCATCCCGGATGTGGAGGCCCTCGCCCAGAAGGCGGCTTCAGCCGCCCTCGCGGTCACCTACGAGGCTGCGGGCGCGTTCGAGGCAAGCGTCATGCTGGCCGACGACGCCCAGATCCAGGAGCTGAACCGCACCTGGCGCAACAAGGACAAGCCCACCAATGTGCTGTCCTTCCCGTCTCCCGAGCAGCCCGGAGCAACAGGGCCTCGCTATTTGGGCGATATTGCTTTAGCCTATGAGACGCTGGTGCGCGAATCCGAGGAGGAATCCAAGGAGTTGGCGCATCATTTCGCCCATTTGATCGTCCATGGTGTCCTGCATCTTCTCGGCTACGACCACGAGGTCGAGGCGGAGGCGGAAATCATGGAAGCTCTCGAGGTGAAGGCGCTGGCCACTCTTGGCATCGCCGATCCCTATCGCGATATGGCAGCCTGAACGCAAAACGGCAGCGCATCGTGCGGAAAAGTGGATTCCGGTTTTCCGCTCTAGACGATGCGCTTAAGACAGGAAGAAACGCATCGGGTCGATTCCCAAAAGTGGGAACCACTTTTGGGCCCGATGCTGAGGCTGAAACTCAAAAGATATGAACGAAGATCGAAGTCGTAACGACCGCTCTGTTCGAACTCTCACCGAAACAGACGACACACGCGACCATTGGTACGACCGGGTGCTGATCCGGTTGGGCCTGAAACCCCGCGATTCCATCCGCCACGATCTCGAGGACGCCCTCGAGGAAACCTCCGTCGAGGACACGGACTTCTCGCCCCAGGAAAGGGCGATGCTCAAGAACGTGCTCTCCTTCCACCGTATCCGGGTGGAGGACGTGATGGTGCCCCGCGCCGACATCGTGGCCGTGGCGGCCGATACCAATCTCGGCGAGCTCCTGAACCTCTTCCGCACGGCGGGCCATTCCCGCCTGCCGGTCTATGGCGAGACCCTCGACGACCCGAAGGGCATGGTCCACATCCGGGATTTCCTCGATTTCATCGCCATGCGCGCCGATAGCGGCGTCTCCGAGGGCGGTTCGAGCGACGACACGCCTCCGCCGAGCCTCGGGCAGATCGACCTGTCCATGACGCTGGCTTCCGCCAACATCCTGCGCCCTGTGCTCTTCGTGCCGCGCTCCATGCCCGCCATCGACCTGCTGGTGCGCATGCAGGCGACCCGCACCCATATGGCCCTCGTGATCGACGAATATGGCGGCACGGACGGCCTCGTCTCCATCGAGGACCTCGTGGAGATGGTTGTGGGCGACATCGAGGACGAGCATGACGAGGACGAAGAAGTCACCGTCACGAAGGCGGCCGACGGCACCTACATCGCCGATGCCAGGGCCAGCCTCGAAGAGGTGACGGAGACGCTCGGCGTCGACCTCTCCGACGAGGAAGGGGCCGAGGATATCGACACCATCGGCGGCTTCATCGTGACGCTCGCCGGCCGCGTGCCCTCGCGCAGCGAGGTGATCGAAGGGCCGAAGGGTCTCGAATTCGAGGTGCTGGATGCCGATCCACGCCGCGTGAAGCGCCTGCGCATTCTTCAGCACGCCCCCTCCACCGAGGTCGAGGTGGAGAAATCCGCGCCGCGCCCTGAAAGCGCTGCGGCGGAATGATGAGGCTTGCCGATCGCGTCATCCTCACGAGAGGATGGCGCCGTTGGGCCTTGAGCTTCATGGCAGGAGCCCTGGGTGCGCTCGCCATGCCGCCTTTCGGCTTCCTCCCAGCATTGGCGCTGTCGCTCACGCCTGCAGTCTGGCTCATCGATGGCACGAACAAAGCCGGGCCGGGCCGCTGGGCTCCCCTGAAATCGGCGGCCCTCATCGGCTGGTTCTGGGGCTTCGGCTATTTCGTCGCCGGCTTGTGGTGGCTCGGTGCAGCCTTCCTGGTGGAGGCCGAGGAATTCGCCTGGGCTCTGCCCTTCGGCGTGCTTGGCCTTCCGGCGCTTCTGGCCTTCTTCACCGCCTTCGGCTTTGCTCTCGCGCGCCTGTTATGGCTGCCCGATGCCTCGCGCATCTTCGCGCTGGCCTTGGGCCTCTCGGTCAGCGAATGGCTGCGGGGTCATCTCTTCACGGGTTTTCCCTGGAACAATCCCGGCATGGCGCTCGGCCAGAATCTCTGGCTGATGCAGAGCGCCTCGCTCGTCGGTCTCTACGGCCTCTGCTTTATCGCCATCGCCATGTGTGCGGCCTCGGCCGTGATCTTCACGGGTCGCACGAAGCGCGAGCGATGGACCTTGCCGGGCCTTGCTGCGGGGGCTCTCGTCGCCATGGCGGCTTTCGGCTTCTGGCGTGTTCCCTCTCAGCCCTCGGCCACGGTCGAGAACGTGCGCCTGCGGATCATGCAGCCTAACCTGCCCCAGGACGCCAAGTTCAACCCCCGCAACCGCGACGCCATCATGCGGCGCTATTTATCTCTCAGCGCAAGCGCCGGCCGCGACGGTCTGACGGCGGCGGACGCCACCCACATCATCTGGCCGGAATCAGCCTTCCCGTTCCTGCTTCATCGCGATCCTGCCTCGCTGGCGCAGATCGGCGGGCTGCTGGAGCCGGGCTCCGTGCTGATCACGGGAGCGGCCCGCATGGACGATCCACTGCCGGGCGAGGCTGTCGGAAAGTTCTACAACGCGATCCAGGTCATCGACGATCGCGGCACCATTCTCGGGTCCTACGACAAGGTGCATCTGGTGCCCTTCGGAGAATATGTCCCGAAATTCCTGGATGCCCTGATCCGGGCCATGGGCCTGCGCCAGTTCGTGCATATTCCCGGCGGCTTCGAACCCGCCGAGGAACGGAAGCCCCTGACCATTCCCGGATTGCCCGCCATTGCCGCAACCATTTGCTACGAAGCGATCTTTCCCGGCGAGATCCTGCCCGAAGGTCCGCGTCCGAGCCTGATCCTCAACGTGACCAATGACGGCTGGTTCGGGCAGACGACCGGCCCGTACCAGCACTTCGCGCAGGCCCGCCTACGTTCCGTAGAGGAAGGTCTGCCGTTGGTCCGTGCGGCGAATACGGGAATCTCAGCCGTCGTCGACTCTTATGGCCGGATTGTGGATAGTCTTCCACTTGGAGTTGAGGGAGTTGTTGACGCAAAGTTACCGGTTGCAGAAACGGCAATTCTTTCTTCAAAAACAAGAAGCTTTTCTTTGACGGCCGCGCTTCTGATCTGCTTAATGGCCTTGATTGTACGTCGAAAACAAAGAGCCTCTTTCATATAAGAAAAGAAGGCCATTACGTTACGTCAATTTTAGCAAGAAAGCGTGGGGCCATGAAGAAATCGACTAGCTCTATTGACAAGGAAATTGGAACGCGCGTTCGCATGCGCCGCATTTCAATTGGCATGAGTCAAGAAAAGCTCGGTGAGATGCTTGGCCTTACCTTCCAGCAAGTCCAGAAGTATGAAAAGGGGATGAACCGGATCAGCGTCGGCCGCCTCGTCGACATCGCCAAGATCCTGGGCGTGGACATCCATTTCTTCTTCAACGGCATCAAGAGCGGCATGGCCGAGTCCGGCTTCGCGGAAGAGGAATCTCCCCCCTATATCGCGGATGTCATGTCGACCCCTGAAGGCCTGCAGCTCATCCGCACCTTCACCAGCATCAAGAACCCCAAGGTCCGTAAAAGCATCGTCCAGCTCGTGGCTTCGCTCGCCGCCCAGGACGAGCAGGAACGTTCGTCATAAAGAACGCGTTCGCTTGACCTTTCCATCCGCCTGAGGCATGAGCAGGAAAAGCTGGCCCGCATCCTTGCGAGCCTCGATTTTCTGTTGCCTCAAAGGAATTCTCTCGTGCGGCGGTCAAGCTATCTCTTCACCAGCGAGTCGGTGTCCGAAGGCCATCCGGATAAGGTTTGCGACCGGATCTCCGATGCCGTCGTTGATGCCTATCTCGCCGCCGAGCCCGAAGCACGCGTTGCCTGCGAGACGCTCGCCACCACCAACCGTGTGGTCATCGCCGGCGAGGTGCGCGGCCCTGCTTCCATCACCAAGGACAAGGTGATCCAGCTCGCCCGCGATGCCATCAAGGACATCGGCTACGAGCAGGAAGGCTTCCACTGGAAGAACGCCGAGGTTGACGTTTACCTGCACGCTCAGTCGGCGCACATCGCCCAGGGCGTTGACGCGTCCGGCAACAAGGACGAAGGCGCAGGCGACCAGGGCATCATGTTCGGTTACGCTTGCAACGAGACGCCCGAGCTGATGCCGGCGCCGATCTACTACGCCCACAAGATCCTCGAGAACCTGACCGCAGCCCGCAAGGCCAAGCAGGGCGACGCCGCCAAGCTCGGCCCCGACGCCAAGAGCCAGGTCACCGTTCGTTACGAGAACGGCAAGCCGGTCGCCGCGACGCAGATCGTTCTCTCCACGCAGCACCTTGACGAGAGCCTGTCCTCCGACGACGTGCGCAAGATCGTCGAGCCCTATATCCGCCAGACCCTGCCGGAAGGCTGGATCTCGTCCCAGACCATCTGGCACGTGAATCCCACCGGCAAGTTCGTGATCGGCGGCCCCGACGGCGATTGCGGCCTCACCGGCCGCAAGATCATCGTGGATACCTATGGCGGCGCGGCCCCGCATGGCGGCGGCGCGTTCTCGGGCAAGGACCCGACCAAGGTGGACCGTTCGGCCGCTTATGCTGCCCGCTACCTTGCCAAGAACGTGGTGGCCGCAGGCCTCGCCGACCGCTGCACCCTGCAGCTCTCCTACGCCATCGGCGTGGCGAAGCCCCTGTCGATCTACGTGGACCTGCACGAGACCGGCAAGGTGAGCGAGGACAAGCTCGAGGCCGTGCTCATGGAAGCCATGGACCTCACCCCGCGCGGCATCCGCACGCATCTCGGCCTCAACAAGCCGATCTATGCGCGTACTTCCGCTTACGGCCATTTCGGCCGCAAGCCGGACGCAGATGGCGGCTTCTCCTGGGAGCGCACCGACCTCGCCGCCAAGCTCAAGTCGGCCTTCTGATCATCCATGAGCGAAGCATCCCAAAAAGCCGGCGCCTTCTTCGGGCGCCGGAAAGGCAAGAAGCTTCGCGCAGGTCAGGATGACCTGGTCCAGAATCTTCTGCCCGCGATCCGCGCGGTCCTGGGCAGCGCTCCCTCCAGCCAGTTTCCGAACACGAATGCTCGCGAGACTTGGCTCGAGATCGGCTTCGGCGGCGGCGAGCACCTCGCCCACCAAGCCCACACCCATCGCGACATCAACTTCATCGGCTGCGAGCCCTTCGTGAATGGCATGGCGAAACTGCTCGCCGCCATCGATCATGAGAAACTCGACAACATCCGCGTGTGGGACGACGACGTCACCAAGCTGTTGCCGACCCTGCCCGATGCCTGCTTCGACCGCGTCTACATCCTCTATCCCGATCCGTGGCCGAAGCGCCGCCAGCGCAAGCGTCGCCTCGTCTCCGACGAGATGCTCGTCGAGCTGGCGCGCGTTCTGAAGCCGGGCGGCGAACTGCGCTTTGCGAGCGACATCGACGATTATATCGGCTGGGTGCTCGCGCGCGCTTTGCGCTCGGATCATTTCCTCTGGACGGCCAAACGCGCCGACGATTGGCGCACGCCCTATGAGGGCTGGCCAGGCACGCGCTACGAAGCGAAAGCCATCCGCGAAGGCCGCGTGCCGAGCTATCTCACCTTCAAACGGGTCTGATTTTTTCAACCTCCCAAGCGATCACCCTATCCCAGGCTTGTTTCGTGTGAGGCCTCAAGGCCGGAATGCGGGAATTTTGACCTCATGTCATTGACGAGGTGCGGCGAAACACCAGGTAGCCCCTTGGAATAAATATAATAACGTCACGGGGTCATTAAATGTAAGGACCCTAAAGCATGGAACCTCTCTCCAAGTCCGGCACCGCTGGCAACGACATTTTTCGCGTCACAGCGAGCGACCTTTTCAACGCCACCTTCAACGGTCGCTCCGGAACGGACACTCTCCAGCTCGTGGGTAGCGGTCCTTTTTATGTCTCCATGGCGAAGCTCACGAGCATCGAGACCATTCGCGGTACTGGCGGTTCGGACACCATCATTCTGAATGGGGAGACGCTTGCCAAGATCAAGACGATCAATGGGGGTGGCGGCAGCGGTGATGTTCTCAGGCTCGAGAGCGAAACACCCTTCGATTTCAGGGGCAAGACGATCAGCGGCATCACCCGCATCGAGGTGGACAACAAGCAGTTCAATGCCACCTTCGATAACAAGGCATTGGCCCTGAAAGTCTGGGCCCAGTCGAGCCAGAACGATCACCTGACCCTGGTCGGTGGAACCTTTACGGAGGCAGAACGGGCCCAGCTGCACCGTCAAGGCGTCGACAACATCACCGACGCCAGCGGCACTTATACGAATGAAAAGCCCAGGATTACCGATCTTAACAGAGACAAGGTTTATACGTCCGGCGGACAGGCTTATCTCGACCGGGGTCGCGATGTGACACTTAACGGAATCGACGACAAGCTGAAGTCACTCAACATCTACTTCGAAGACGAATGGATGTCTCCCGGTGCAATTCTGATCGCAGACGATCTCCTGGTTACGCTCCCGGATGGATTGATCGGCGGCGGCCGGATCTCTTTCGAGGGCACGGTAATCGGAACGATCGACGAACTGCGCGAAGACGGCATCAACATCATCTTCAACGACGCCGCGACAACAGCAGCCGTGGAAGCGCTCATGCGGTCCCTGATCTTCAAGACTCTTGATCCGGATCCGTCATCGGTTCGCAATATCTCCACGACGATAATTCTCACGGATGAAGGAGGACGTTACAACTATGTGCGGACCGACATCCTCGCGGGAGGAGCCGATGTGCGCATCCTCACTCCCGAATTGGATGCTTTGTCCGGCACCGACGGCGACGATATCTTCGCTGTCGACGAATTCGGCAGCACTTCCGGAGATGTGGTGAACGGCGGAGGCGGAGTCGATACGCTTCTCTTGTCAGGCGGCGGAGTCTTCGATCTGTCGAAGATCGGAACTCTGGAGAGCATCGAAAAGATCGTCGGATCCAACCAAGCCGACGTCATCAAGATCTCCGGCGACCAGGTGTCCGGTCATATCCTCATCGACGGCGGCGAAGTGTTCGATACCGGCACGGTGAGCGACAATTCGAACTTCATGGAAATCTCAGGCGTCAACATCGATCTGAGCAATGTGACGGTCAAGAACATCAATGCCATTACGCTCTTGGATAATGGGGCTTCCGTCACTGTCAGTGACATGGCGGTGGCGCGTCTCATCAATATCATACTCGTCACGGATGCCAGGATCCGGTTCTTGGGCACGCTCACCGATGCGGAAAAGGGCGAATTGTTCCGCCGCGGATTTGTTGGCGTTACCGATGATGCCGGCACCTATACAAACCATGCACCGGAACTTGAAGCGATCGACGGCGACGTAAGCACCGGCATCGCAGGCACGGCCATCTTCATCGATGAGAATCAGGACGCGAGGGTGTTCGAAGATGACTACGCCTTCAACTCGCTGACGGTCTCGGTCGAGGACGGCAATACCACGGAAATCTTGAGCCTAGCCAATACCGGCAAGGTGCAGATCCTGACTGTCGGCGGCGGCAGTGCGAAAATTTACGTGAACGGCATCAATATCGGCTTTGTGGCCACTCCCGCCGAAGGCGGCTCCACGCTTCAGATCCTGTTCAACCAAAAATCAGCCCCAAGCCTTGTCCGCGAGGTCATCCGCGCCCTGACTTATACCGACACGACCGGGACCATCACGACGGATCGTGAAATCAAGATGGTCTTCACGGATTATACAGGCCACACCAAGGAAGTGCGCAGCACCATCCGGCAGGAACTCAACGAGAGCCCGACAGGCATCGAGCTCGACGGCAATCAGATCCACGAGGCCGCAGCCAATGGCACCTTGATCGGCGTCCTGAGCGGGATCGATCCGAATCCGGAGGACAGCTTCACCTTCAAGCTGCTCAACGATGCGGGCGGTCGCTTCGCTCTTGTCGGAAACACTGTGGTGGTCAAGCAAGGCGTCAAGCTCGATTATGAACAGGCAGCCTCACACGAGATCAAGGTTCAAGTGACGGACAAGCGGGGACAGACCTTCGACAAGGTCTTCACCATCGATGTGAATAATGTGCTGAACGAGATCACCAGCGGCACCAGCGGGCGCGATGTGCTCGTCGGCGGTTCGGGGAACGACAGGTTTCATGGCAAGCTCGGCAACGACGTCCTCACGGGCGGAGCCGGGCGGGACATCTTCGTCTTCGACACCAAGCTCAGTTCGACCAATGTGGATACCATCCGCGACTTCAATGTGCCTTCCGACACGATCTGGCTCAGCCGAAGCATCTTCAGCAAGATCACCAAAACCGGTACACTGTCGAGCACTGCCTTCTGGACGGGCGCCAAAGCGCATGATGCCAGCGACCGCATCATCTACGACAAGGCAACAGGCTATCTCTCCTACGATGCCGACGGCACCGGCTCGATCAGGGCGATCAAGTTCGCCAAGCTCGCCGCCGGCCTTAAGATGACCGCAGCCGATTTCGTCATGGTCTGAGAAGTGAGAGGGCCCACGGGGGCCCTCTTTCTTTTTATCTATGCCGGAGAAAGAGCCACGCGCTCGTCGCTCACCACCTTGCCGTCGACGAGATGGATGCGACGGTCCACGCGCGCGGCGATATCCATGTCGTGCGTGACGGCGATCACCGTCTTGCCGCGCTTCTTCACGAGATCCCTGAGAATGGTGAAGACCTGCTCGGAGCTCTTGCTGTCAAGGCTGCCCGTCGGCTCATCGGCGAGCACCACATGCGGATCGTTTGCGAGCGCACGCGCCACCGCCACACGCTGGCGCTGCCCGCCCGAGAGCTGATCGGGCCTTTTGTCGAGATGACCTGCGAGGCCGAGATCCTCCAACAACCCCGCTGCACGTTCGCTCATCTCGGAGGCGGAGAGACGCCCCGCCTTGCGCATCGGCAATTCCACATTCTTCAGCACGCTGAACTCCGGCAGCAGAAAATGGAATTGGAACACGAAGCCGAGACTCTCAAGCCGCAGCCGCGCCAACGCATCGTCATCCAGCTGCGACGTATCCTGGCCGCCGATCTTCAACGCGCCGCTGGTCGGGCGGTCGAGAAGACCCAATAGATAAAGCAGCGATGACTTGCCCGAGCCCGATGGACCGGTGATCGCGATGAATTCCTTCTCACTGACGGTCAGCGAGACGTCACGCACCAGCGTCACCGGCACGATGGCCGGCAGGATGCGCGTGAGGCGATCTGCTTCGATCAAGATGCTCATGCGGCGCCTCGGATAATGTCGACGGGATTGAGCTGTGCCGCGTGGCGCGCGGGCAGATAACCTGCCACGCCCGAAGACACGAGCGCGAAGGCCGAGGCGATGGCGTAGTGCCAGGGTGACCAGAACAGCGGCAGGCGCGTGATCTCGCGACCAACGGCTCCGCCCGAGATCTTGAACTCCACTTGCGAGAGCGTGAAGCACAACAAGAATCCGATCAGCCAGCCGACGACGGAACCGGCGAACCCTAGCGCCAATCCCTCGATGAGGAATAGGCGGCGCATATTGCTTTGCGTGAAGCCGAGCGATTTCAGGATCGCGATGTCGCGCGCCTTTTCGTGCGTGATGGTGGAGATGATGTTGTAGATACCGAAGCCCGCCACCAGCAGGATCGCGCCGACCACGGTGTACATGACGATGTTGCGCACCACGAGCGCTTCGAGCAGCGACTCGTTCGCCTCCTGCCACGGCACGGCCTTGTAGCCGAGTTCCGCTTCCGCCTGGCGGGCAACGCGCGGCGCGGCTTCGGGATCATCGAGCCGCAGGCGAATGTCGTTGATCGCGTTCTGGCGTTCCGAGAGGATCTGTGCGTTCTTCAACAGCACATAGGTTTCGCTCTCGTCGCGCGCGTTGCTGCCGGTGTGGAACTGCCCGACGATCTTGAAGCCGCGCGACTGGCCCGTGGGAGACACGAGCTGGATCGTCGTGCCCATGGATGCGCCGAGGCGTTGCGCGAGCGTATCGCCGACGACGATGTTGTTGCCGCCGGCCTGCAGGGCGTCAAAGCTGCCTTGCACGAAGTCGCCTGCCACGGACGAGACGCTCGCCTCGATCTCAGGCTCGATACCGATGATGGAGACACCAATATCGCGCCCCGCATAACGCACCACGCCCTGCGTGCGCAGGCTCTGCGCCATGCGTCCCGGCACCCAGGCGCGCAAGGACGCGAAGGCGGCGGCGGGATTGAGAATGCCGCGCCGGTCCTCCTTCGGCCTCAGGCCCTCGAACTGCGCTGCGGGAAAAAGATCCTCCGCCGGCTGGCGGCGCGGCGTGCGTCGCTCATCCGAAATCTGCACATGAGGCATGGTATCGACGAGCTGGGCGATGAAATCCTTTTCCGTACCCTGCATCAGCGCCGCCATGGCGATGGAGAAGCCCACGCCGAGCGCCACACCAAGGATCGCCACGATGGTCTGTCGGCCGCGTCCGGCGATATGCGTCAGCGCGAGCTCCAGAATGAGGCGCATGTCAGCCTCTCTTCTCCCTTACCCTCGCCCCGTCCGCGAGATCCTCAGGAAACGGCACGATCACCCGTTCCCCTTCGTTCAGCCCTGAGAGGATCTGCGTGCTACTCGCACCGCGAATGCCCATCTTCACGTCACGGCGTCGGGCATCGCCGTCCTCAGCCACGAACAGCGCACCTCCGCGCAGAGCATTGGTCGGCACAAGAAGCGCGTTGGATGAGACCTGCACGATCACGTTCACCTCCGCCGTCATGCCGATGCGCAGGGGCGTATCGTCGGGCAAAGCCAGGCGCACGCGATAGGTCTTGGCCACCGGATCGCCCTTGGGCGTGATGGAATCGACTTTGGCCTCCAGGACCCGGTCCGGGAAGGCATCGGCCTTCAGAACCGCCCGCTGGCCGACACTGACACGCGGGATGTCCTCCTCGTTCACCTCCGCTTCGATGAGGAGCGGCTTGGGCTCGCCGACCCAGAACAGAACCGTGCCGGGCTCGGCCACCTCGCCGACCTCGCCGTCCTGGCGCAGCACGACGCCGCCCATGGGGGCACGCAGCATGTAGGATTCCAGCCGCGTTTCCTGGCCGGCAATGAGAGCCTCGACCTGGCCACGCTCGCTGCGGGCGCGGTCGAGAGCCTGCTCGCTTGCTACCCGACGTTCGACGAGAGCGGCCATCCGGTCGTAATCCGCCGCGATCAGCTTCTGCCGGGCTTTCAGTTCCGCCAGCGTGGCCTCCGGCTGACGGCTGTCGAGACGAGCGAGCACGGCGCCCTTCTTCACGGATTCGCCCTCGCAATTGCACAGCTCGACGATCCGTTCCCTGAGAAGGGGCGTCACCTTGGCCCAGGTGCGCGGCTCCACCACGCCGGTGGCGTAAACGATCTCCGCTGCATCGCCGCGAGTGGGCGCGGCTGTGACGACCTCGCGAGACCTGCTGAAGCGCCAATAGGCCGCTGCGGCTGCGGTCAGCAGCACGAGGACGAGAAGCACGCGGGAGATCTTCACGGCGGATTTCCTGAATACGTCCCCGTAAATATAGCTTTGCTTCTCTCTGATCGCATCCCTAGGAACAGCCCCAGCCCTCTCCTTTATGTCATGTTGCAACGTTTCTCAGTTGCCAATAGTTTGCATTTCGACAAGGGGCTGGAGTCTTCATGGCTATTGCAGGAACTGTAGATTTTAAAACCGGCAACGCTGCAATCGACGGTATACTATCCGGGACAGCCTGGTTCGTTACGACGATTACATATGGCTTTCCAACATCGTCGGCCTTCTATGGCACGCCTGACCAATATGGCAGCACCCTCCCGTATCCGACGACGGGCTTCGCACCAGTTTCTGCAGGAATGCAACAGACCTTCCGTGCTTTGCTGGAAGGAACTCCGCCTGGCGCTGGCGGCGGACCCCGAATGAGCCTTCTGCCGATCGAAGGTTTCACCAATCTCGACTTCCAGGAAGTCTCGCCCGAGAACGGTCCTCTGATCGCCGTCGCGAAAACGAGCGCGGTCTCGACTGCAGCCGGTTTCTATCCGCTCAACGACACGCCGAGTTCCGGCGATATCTGGATCGGAACCAAATATCCCAATTTCGACAATCCCCTGCTCGGCAAATACTACGCCTTCACCACCATGCACGAGCTCGGTCATGCGCTTGGCCTGAAGCATGGTCATGAAGCGCGCACGAGCTCCGAGGTCGCCCTTCCCGCAGACATGGATACGATCGAGTATTCGGTAATGACCTACCGCTCCTATCTAGGCGCGGAAGTGACGGGCAGCTATCTCACCGATCCCTACAGTTTCCCGCAGACCTACATGATGGGCGACATCGCTGCGCTTCAGCGCATGTATGGTGCGAATTACACCTTCCGCAGCACGGATACGACTTACACCTGGAAGCCGGACACGGGCGAAACGTTCGTCGATGGCGAAGGACAGGGCGTTCCGGGCGACACCAAGGATCTCGCCCGCTCGAACAAGATCTTCCTGACGATCTGGGATGGCGGCGGCAACGACACCTATGACCTGTCGCTCTACGAAACCGATCTGCAGGTCGATCTGAGGCCCGGCGCTTCATCGCTGTTCAACACGGGTCAGCTTGCGCAGCTCGATTACCGCAACACCGATCATCCCGCACGGGGCAATGTCTTTAACGCGCTGCTTTACAACGACGATACCCGATCCCTGATCGAGAACGTCATCGGCGGCAAAGGCAACGACACGATCGTCGGAAACATTGCAGACAATCACCTGTCCGGTCGGGACGGCAATGACAGCATGGATGGCGGGCAGGGCAACGACGTCTTCGACGGCGGCCTGGGTGCCGACACGATGGTGGGCGGAGCAGGCAACGACACCTTCATGGTCGACGATCTCGGCGACCGCATCTCCGACATTTCAGGAAACGACACGGTTCTCTCCTCGATCAGCTACACGCTCGGCACGTCCATCGAGAACCTGACAGCAACGGGCCTCGCAGGGCTCGCTCTGGCAGGCAACGGCCTGAGTAATGTGCTGACAGGCAATGGGGCCTCCAACAGGCTCTCCGGTTACGGGGGCAACGATGTGCTCGATGGCGGAGGCGGTGCCGACACCATGATGGGCGGAACGGGCAACGACACCTATTACGTCAACACTTCTCGCGATGTGATCGTCGAATTCTCGGGAAGCGGGACGGACCGCGTTTTCACGAGCGTCAGCTACAGCCTGAGCAAGTATGTCGAAAACCTCATTGCGACCGGCACGTCGAAGATCACCCTGACCGGAAACGAATCGAACAATGCTCTCACCGGCAATGCGACCGCCAACGTGCTGCGCGGCGGCCTCGGTCACGACACCCTGAATGGCGGTGCCGGAATCGATCGTCTCGAAGGCGGAATCGGAAGCGACACCTATTATGTCGACAATGCCAAGGACGTCGTGATTGAAGCATCCAATGGCGGCAAGGACAAAGTCTACACCACAGTCAGCTACAGACTTGCCTCCCACATCGAAACGCTCATTGCGACAGGCACGGGAGCCGTGAGCCTCACCGGCAATGGCGCCAACAATGCCATGACCGGAAATAGCGCCGCCAACCGGCTCTCCGGATTGGATGGCAACGACAGGCTCAACGGCGGCTTCGGCAACGACCGCCTGGCGGGCGGCAAGGGACAGGACCTCTTCATCTTCAGCACGAAGCTCGATGCCCGCTCGAACGTGGACACGATTGCCGACTTCTTGATCGAAGACGACACGATCTGCCTGGAGAACGCCATCTTCACCAAGCTCGGCAAGGCGGGAGCGCTGAAAGACGCGTTCTTCAGAATCGGGTCCAAGGCCATGGATGCCAATGACTACCTGATCTACAACTCGAAGACGGGAGCGCTGTTTTACGATGCGGACGGCTCGGGCAAGGCCGCTGCCGCCGTCCAGTTCGCCTGGCTCAAAACCAAGCTGGCGCTGACGGCGGAAGACTTCCTCGTTGTCTGAAGCCTTGGCCGAAACCTTGGCCTGAAACCTTGCCGCAACTGAGATCTCGGGCCGACCATTCGGGATAGAACCCTTGCATCTTGGGGCTGGACGGAGTATATCCGTGCTGTCAGCTCTGGTTGCAGTGTAAACTGCCGTTCAGGAGTGGGCCCCGCCGGGTCCGCTCTTTTTTATTGCCTCAACGCCGGAGCTTCGGAGAGCCATGACGAACGAACGCGACAAGCGCTTGATGACGGAAAACGGCGTCGCTGCCCGTGTGGCCGCGATCATCGAGCCCGTGATCGAGGATCTGGGCTTCAACCTCGTGCGGGTGAAAGTCACCGGCGAGAACGGCTGCACCGTGCAGATCATGGCCGAACGGCCGGATGGCACCATGTCGGTGAGCGATTGCGAAACCGTCAGCCGCGCCATTTCGCCGGTTCTGGACCTCGAAGATCCCATCTCGACGGCGTATTATCTCGAAGTTTCCTCGCCGGGCATCGACCGTCCGCTCGTGCGCATCAGCGATTTCGAGCGCTGGACCGGCCACGACGCCAAGATCGAAATGGCCGTGCCGCTGGAGGGCCGCAAGCGCTTCCGGGGGTTCATCCGGGGCGTGGAGGACGGCAAGCTCGTGGTCGAGCTTCCGGACGTGAAGGAGGGCCTGGAGCCCATCGCGCGTCTGCCGCTGACCGATCTGGGTGAAGCGCGCCTCGTTCTGACCGACGACCTGATCCGTGAATCGCTACGCCGGGGAACCGCGCCGACCACGGACGATCTTGATGAAGACACGGATGTGGTGGAAGCGCCTGAACAGGACAGCAACCCATCCGATACGAAACCGAACTAAGGAGCGACCTCGATGGCTGTTAGCGCCAACAGGCTTGAACTCTTGCAGATCGCCGATGCGGTCGCGCGCGAGAAGGTGATCGACAAGCAGATCGTGCTGGACGCCATGGCGGATGCCATCGCGAAGGCGGCACGCTCGCGCTACGGCGCCGAGACCGACATCCACGCCGAGATCAACCCGAAGACCGGCGAGCTTCGCCTGTCGCGCCACCTCCTGGTGGTCGAGGACGGCGCCCTGGAGAACGATTCCCGCGAGATCACGCTGACGGAAGCCCGTTCCCGCCACAACCCGGCGGCCCAGGTCGGCGACGTGATCGCCGACACCCTGCCGCCTTTCGATTTCGGCCGTATCGCGGCCCAGTCGGCCAAGCAGGTGATCGTGCAGAAGGTGCGCGATGCCGAGCGCGACCGTCAGTACCAGGAGTACAAGGACCGCATCGGCGAGATCGTCAACGGCGCGGTCAAGCGCGTCGAGTACGGCAACGTGATCGTCGATCTCGGCCGTGGCGAGGCGATCATCCGCCGCGACGAGCTGATCCCGCGCGAGACCTTCCGTCCGGGCGACCGTGTCCGCGCCTATCTCTTCGACGTGCGCCGCGAGACCCGCGGCCCGCAGATTTTCCTGTCGCGCACGCATCCGCAGTTCATGGCGAAGCTCTTCGCCTCCGAAGTGCCGGAAATCTATGACGGCATCGTCACCGTGCAGGCGGTGGCCCGCGACCCAGGCTCCCGCGCCAAGATCGCCGTGATCTCGCGCGATTCCTCCATCGATCCGGTCGGCGCCTGCGTCGGCATGCGCGGCTCCCGCGTTCAGGCGGTGGTCGGCGAGCTTCAGGGCGAGAAGATCGACATCATTCCGTGGTCCCCCGATCAGGCGACCTTCATCGTCAACGCGCTGCAGCCCGCCGAAGTGGTGAAGGTGGTGCTTGACGAGGAAGCCGACCGCATCGAAGTGGTGGTGCCCGACGACCAGCTCTCGCTCGCCATCGGCCGCCGCGGCCAGAATGTGCGTCTGGCCTCGCAGCTCACCGGCTGGGACATCGACATCCTCACCGAGGCTGAGGAATCCGAGCGCCGTCAGAAGGAATTCGCCGAGCGCACCGATCTGTTCATGAACGCGCTCGACGTGGACGAGGTGGTGGGCCAGCTGCTCGCTGCCGAAGGTTTCCGCTCGGTCGAGGAAATCGCCTACGTGGATTCCGCCGAAGTCGCCTCCATCGAGGGCTTCGACGAAGATACCGCCGCCGAGATCCAGAACCGCGCCCAGGAATACATCGCCCGCATCGAGGCTGAGAACGAGGCCCGCCGCAAGGAACTCGGCGTCTCTGACGACCTGAAGGAGATCGACGGCGTCACCACCGCCATGCTGGTGGCCTTCGGCGAGAACGACATCAAGAATGTCGAGGATCTCGCTGGCTGCGCCACCGACGATCTCGCCGGCTGGACGGAAGGCAAGGGCGCCGAGGCAACCCGCTACAAGGGCGCCCTCGACGGCTTCGATGTCTCCCGCACCGAAGCCGAATCCATGATCATGGCCGCCCGCGTGAAGGCCGGCTGGATCGAAGCACCGATTGAGACCGAGGAATCGGCCGACGAGGCCGAGACCGAAGCTCAGCCGTCCTAACACGGCCATGGCAAAGCGAGGTCAGCACCAGTGCCGCGGCATGAACCGGAGCGCACCTGCATCGTCACCCGCGAGGCGAAAACGCCCGCGGGACTGATCCGCTTTGTCCTCGGGCCCGACCATCAGGTCGTGGCCGATCTCAAGCACAAGCTTCCCGGCCGGGGCGTCTGGGTGACGGCCCGGCGGGATATGGTGGACGAGGCGGTGAAGCGCCGCCTCTTCTCCCGCGCCTTCAAGACCGAGGCGAAAGCCTCTGAAACCCTGTCACAGGACATCGAGCACCTGCTCCGGGACGACTTGAGACAGGGCCTTGCGCTCGCCAACAAGGCGGGTTGCGTCATCACCGGCTTCGAGAAAGTCGAGTCGGCCATCACGAATAAGCCCGTCGTTGCCCTTATTCATGCCGCAGAGGCGGCTGAAGATGGGCGAAGAAAATTGGCGAACCCGTTGCGAAAACGCCTCGGGAGCGCAATATCTAGCTTTCCGGTCATCCAAGTATTGTCGAATGACGAATTGGGTTTGGCATTAGGCCGGTCACATGTGATACATGCTGCCCTCGTCGCGGGCGCTGGGAGCGACGGCTTTCTGAACCGCTGGCACCGTTACCGCATCTTTTGCGGCACCGATGCCGATCTATCTGGCCTCGGAAACGAGACCGGCGAACCCACGATTTTGAAACCCGCAGGAACTGAGGCGGAATGACTGATACGAAAAACCAGGGCGACAAGACTCTTCATGTGTCGTCCAAGACGCTGTCTCTGAAGCGCCCCGTCGAGCAAGGCACGGTGCGGCAAAGCTTCTCCCATGGCCGTTCGAAGGCGGTCGTGGTCGAGACCGTGAAGCGTCGCCCTGCCGTTGGCCCCACGGGGGCCAAGGATGAAAAGCCGGCAACCCCGCAGGCTGCAGCTCCCGCTGCCGCGCCGAAGGCGGCTGCTCCGGCTCCGGCTCCAGCCGCAAAGCCCGCACAGGGCGGTCGCCCGCAGCGTGGCGCTCCCTCCTCCAACGCGCCCCGGTCCGGTGTGGTGCTGCAGACGCTCTCCGATCAGGAGCGCGATGCCCGCATGAGCGCCCTTGCCGACGCCCGCCGTCGTGACGAGGAAGACCGCAAGCGCCAGGCCGAGGAAGCAGTTCGCCGCGCAGAGCGCGAGGCTGCCGAGGCCCAGGACCGTGCCGCGGCCGAAGCCCGCAAGCAGGAAGAAGACGAGCGCCGCCGTCAGGAAGCCGAGCACAAGCGCCGCGCCGAGGACGAGGCTCGCCGCCGTCTGGGCGAGGAAGCTGCTCCCGCACAGGCTCGCGACCGTGGCCCGGCTCCGCGCCAGGATGGTCCCCGTGGCGAAGGCCGCCCCGGTGGTTTCCGCTCGGAAGGCGGCCCGCGTGGCGAAGGTCGCCCCGGCGGCTTCCGCTCCGATGGCCCGCGTGAGGGTCGTCCTGGTGGCGGTTTCCGCTCCGAGGGTGGTCCGCGCGGTGAAGGCCGTCCCGGTGGCGGTTTCCGCTCCGAAGGCGGTCCCCGTGGCGAAGGTCGTCCCGGTGGTTTCCGCTCCGATGGTCCGCGCGAAGGCCGCCCCGGCGGCTTCGGCGGCGGCCCGCGCGCCACTGGCGGCACCTCCGGCGGCCGTCCGCCGAGCTTGAATCACATGGCCCGCCCTGCGGCTCCGGCTATTCCGGATCCGTCCACGGCCAAGCCGAATGCCCGTACCGCTCCGCCGGTCGCGTCCCGTGGCCCTGCCGTCGAGATCGATGACGATGAGGCACCGCGTACAGCCCGTCGTCCTGGCGGCGGTCCGGCCAAGCCTGCTCTTCCCCAGAAGACCCCGAAGGCTGCCCCCGGCGAGGAGCGCCGTCGTGGCCGTCTGACGCTTGCCAACGCGACGTCCGGTGAGGACGAGCGCACCCGCTCGCTCGCCGCCTTCCGCCGCCGCAACCAGCGCCTGATGGGCAAAGGTCATGTGGAGCAGAAGGAAAAGATCGCCCGCGAGGTGACGATTCCGGAGACGATCACCATCCAGGAGCTCGCCAACCGCATGTCGGAGCGCGCCGTGGACGTGATCAAGTTCCTGATGAAGCAGGGACAGATGCACAAGATCACCGACGTGATCGATGCCGATACCGCGCAGCTCGTCGCGGAAGAGCTCGGCCACACGGTGAAGCGCGTCGCGGAATCGGACGTCGAGGAAGGCCTGTTCGACACGCCCGACGTGGACGAGAACCTCTCGGCCCGTCCGCCCGTGGTCACCATCATGGGCCACGTCGACCACGGCAAGACCTCGCTGCTCGACGCGATCCGCAAGACCAACGTGGTCTCCGGCGAAGCCGGCGGCATCACGCAGCATATCGGCGCCTATCAGGTGACCTCGCCGCTCGGCGGCAAGATCACCTTCATCGACACCCCCGGCCACGCCGCCTTCACCGCCATGCGCGCCCGCGGCGCCAAGGTGACGGACATCGTCGTGCTCGTGGTGGCGGCCGATGACGGCGTCATGCCCCAGACCATCGAGGCGATCACTCACGCTCAGGCGGCCGGCGTGCCGCTGATCGTGGCGATCAACAAGGTGGACAAGCCCGACGCAAACCCGCAGCGGGTGCGCACCGAGCTGCTCCAGCACTCGATCGTCGTGGAATCCATGGGCGGCGAAACCCTCGAATTCGAGGTTTCCGCCAAGACCGGCCAGGGCCTCGACAGCCTGCTCGAAGGCCTGTCGCTCCAGTCGGAAATTCTCGACCTCAAGGCGAATCCCGACCGTTCGGCCGAAGGCACCGTCATCGAAGCCAAGCTCGATCGCGGTCGCGGTCCGGTGGCCACGGTTCTCGTCCAGCGCGGCACGCTGCGCACCGGCGACATCGTGGTGGCCGGCGCCGAATGGGGCCGCGTGCGCGCCCTGATCAACGATCTCGGCGCCAACACGAAGGAAGCAGGCCCCTCGGTTCCGGTCGAGGTGCTGGGCTTCAACGGCACGCCGGAAGCAGGCGACCGCGTCGCGGTTGTCGAATCCGAAGCCCGTGCCCGCGAGGTCACCGAGTACCGCACCCGCCAGAAGCGCGAACGCGCCGCCGCCCGCATGGGCTCGGCCGGTCGTACGCTGGTGGACATGATGCGCGACCTGAAGGCCGGTGCCGGCCGCAAGGAATTCCCGCTCGTCATCCGTGCCGACGTGCAGGGCTCGGCGGAAGCCATTGCCGGCGCTCTCGAGAAGATCGGCAACGAGGAAGTGGGCGCCCGGATCATCCAGGCCGGTGTCGGCGCGATCTCGGAATCCGACGTCACGCTGGCGGAAGCCTCCGGCGCCATCATCCTCGGCTTCAACGTGCGCGCCCACAAGGAAGCACGTGAATCCGCCGAGCGTGCCGGCATCGAGATCCGCTACTACAACATCATCTACGACCTCGTGGATGACGTGAAGGCGGCGATGTCCGGTCTGTTGGCTCCGACCCTGCGCGAAGAGCGCCTCGGCGAAGCGCAGATCCTCGAGGTGTTCAACGTGTCCAAGGTCGGCAAGATCGCAGGTTGCCGCGTCCTCGACGGCGTGGTCCAGCGCGGCGCTCATGTCCGCCTCATCCGCGACAACGTGGTCATCCACGAAGGCAAGCTGGCACAACTCAAGCGCTTCAAGGACGATGCCAAGGAAGTCACCTCCGGCCAGGAATGCGGTATGGCCTTCGAGAACTACCAGGACATGCGTGCTGGCGACGTGATCGAATGCTACCGCGTCGAGGAAGTGAAGCGTTCGCTCTAAGCCGCTTCGCCTCCGCCTCAAGAACATCAATCGACATGGCCGGGCCCAAACCCGGCCATGCTCTCTTTGAAGGGCCCGGTCCAATCCCGGAGCAAAGAAACAATGACCGGACTAGATCTGCGTCCCGGCCCTGCCGGTCAGCATCATCTCCCACTCAGCATAACTTATACTCTTCTGTTTGAAGATTTTGTCGCGCTTAACAAAGCAGCGCTTCGCAACGGGCCTCCTAGAAGTCTTTTCTGGGCCGCTTACCTCACCTTCATGACCGGCATTTTTTTACTGGCTATCATAGGCACAGGGCTCTGGCT
This sequence comes from Microvirga solisilvae, assembly GCF_022808595.1. Lineage (GTDB taxonomy): Bacteria > Pseudomonadota > Alphaproteobacteria > Rhizobiales > Beijerinckiaceae > Microvirga > Microvirga solisilvae. The sequence goes on along the minus strand of NZ_JAKUCN010000002.1, from coordinate 63,684 downwards.
CGATGGCTGGAAATCGCTTGAGCTCTTCAAAAGAAGCAGTTTCCAATCGAATCTTTTGAGAATCTATCCTGCAGTCATTCTCTTGGCCGTAGTGATCAACCTTGTCGGGCGGCAGCTAAACTGGCGCTGGACGTTCAAGAGACGCTCAATTTCCAATAAGGAAATCACTCTCTCCTTCAGCGAAGAAGGACTGCAAAGCTCGGTTTCCGATTTTGAAGGAAAAGCCAGCTGGGCTGCTATCAAGCGTGTTTATCCCTCGAAGGCTCATCTCATCCTTTTCATCAGCAAGTTGGAAGGCTTCGTGATTCCACGCCGTGCCTTTCAATCTGATGAAGCCTTCGACACTTTCGTAATCTATGCAAAGGAGCGCGTGAATGGCTAAGCGCTTTGAACAGACCACCGGCCCCTCGCAGCGCCAGCAGCGTGTGGCCGAACTCATCCGCCACGCGCTCGCCGAGGTTCTCTCGCGCGGCGATCTTCAGGACGATGTGCTGACGAAAAATGTCATCACGATTCCGGAAGTGCGCATGTCGCCCGATCTCAAGCTCGCGACCGCCTACGTGATGCCGCTCGGCGGCAAGGACGAGGACGCGGTGATCAAGGCGCTGGAGAAGAACAAGAAGGTTCTGCGCCAGGAAGTCGCCCGCCGCGTGAACCTGAAATTCGCCCCCGACCTGCGCTTCCGCCGCGACGAGAGCTTCGATGAAGCCGCCCGCATCGACGCCCTGCTGCGCTCCGAGCGCGTGGCGCGGGATACGGGTAAGCCCGGTACTGAAATCGATGAGGACGAGCAGGACACCTGAGAAGGATTACGATGGTGTCTGACCTAGTAAAGAACGCGGCGCAGGGCATCATCGATGTCAGCTTCACGCCATCCCTGGCCGATCTGAAAGTCCTGGTTCGGAATGTTCCGGATCGTCTCTGTTTCGCTATCGTGACCATCCTGTCGCGCATTGGCGCTTTCGCGATTGCGGCGGCTCTGGCTGGGCTCGTGCTCTGGAACGTCGATGCGATCCAGGCGAGCGTTCTGGAAAACGTCACGCTCGCGATCGCGGGTGGTCTGATTGGGCTGATGGCTTTCCGTATGCTGTTCGAAAGAAGATGGCGGAGCAGCATCCGCAAATCCCTTTTTCATCACGCACAGACGCTGCATGTCACCAGCGATGGACAGGCTCTCACCATCGAGGGTGAGCATGTCAAAACTTGCATCGCGTTTGCAGGCATTGAGCGATTGGCCAAGTTGGAAACCCATTTGATCTTCTACAGGAAGCGCGATGCCATTCTCGCTTTGCCGAAAGCGGCCTTCGCCCAGCCGGAAGCATTTGAGGCTTTCGCCTCGTTTATGCAGAGCCGGATGGCTGCCGATCAAACCCAACAACCCGTTTTAGAGAAAACCGCATGACCGACGCCCCTCAGAACGAGCGCCCTCCCCGCCGCCCCCACGGCGACCGCCCGAAGAAGCGTGACGTCAATGGCTGGATCATTCTCGACAAGGGCGTCGGGATGACCTCGACCCATGCGGTCGCGGTGGTGAAGCGCGGCTTCTCTGCCAAGAAAGCGGGCCATGCCGGCACCCTCGATCCACTTGCCTCCGGCATCCTGCCGATTGCTTTGGGTGAGGCCACGAAGACCGTGCCGTTCATCATGGACGGGCGCAAATCCTACGTGTTCACCGTCGCCTGGGGCGCGGAGACGAACACCGACGACACTGAGGGTGAGATCGTCGAGCGGACGGACAAGCTGCCGGAAGCTTCCGAGATCGAGGCGCTGCTGCCGCGCTTCATCGGCCAGGTTCAGCAGGTGCCGCCGCGCTTCTCCGCCATCAAGATTCAGGGCGAGCGCGCCTATGACCTCGCCCGCGACGGCGAGGTGGTGGAATTGCAGGCACGCACGGTCGAGATCGACCGCCTCACGCTGGTGCATCATGACGGCAACCGCTCGGTGATCGAGGCGGATTGCGGCAAGGGCACTTACGTGCGCGCCATCGCCCGCGATCTCGGCCGCGCACTCGGCTGCCTCGGCCATATCGCGGCTCTCCGGCGCACGCGCGTGGGCCCGTTCACGGAGCACGATGCGGTGACGGTAGACAATCTCACCACCGATCCCGCAGCCTTGCGCCCCGTGGAGACGGCACTCAGTGAAATTCCGTCCATCATGGTGAGCCGCGACATGGCGAACCGCCTGATGCGCGGCCAATCGATCATCCTGCGCGGTCGCGATGCGCCGCTCTCCGGCAAGGCCTACGCCACCTGCAACGGCATTCTCGTGGCCGTCGGCGACATCGAACGCGGCGAGCTGGTGCCGCACCGGGTGTTCAATCTGGGGGCTTAAGAAAACGTCATCCCGGGACTGCGAAGCAGAACCCGGGATCGCGTGACGATAATTGTGCTGTATTCTGAGAACGATCCCGGATCGGCTGACGCCGTCCGGGATGACGCTTAAGACTTACCGATCGGCCTTCAGCCCCTGCGCTTCGCGCGACAGATACTTCAGGGTAATCGGCTCAATCAGGTCGTAGATGGCCTGCGCGGCCTTTTCCTCTTCGCGCAGCGTCTCCTGAAGAGCGGGGACGAAGCGCTGGTGGCCGGCGGCCTCGGCCATGGCGATCAGGGACTTGTAGGACGCGATCTCGAAATTCTCGAAAGCGTGGTTGGCGAAGGTGTTCTTCAGAACTTCGTCGGCCATGGGCATATGGCCGGCCGCGGCCATGTTGGCCATGAACTGAGTGGCCATGTCCTTCAGTAGCGAACGGTCCTCGCCGAAGGTGTGCAGCATCTCGTCGAGACGGCGCACCTGGCCTTCGGTCTCGGCGATGTGCTTGCGCAGCAAGTCCGACATTTCCGGATAGTTCTGGAAGCGCTCCACCTGGCGCTGCATGAGCTGCAAGGCTTCCTTTTCGAGGGCGTGGGCGTTCTGAAGGCCGGTGATGAAGATGTTCTTCACGGTTTCGTTGGAGGCGAGGTCTGTCGTGCCGATGCTGGCGGTCATGGTGTCGAGTTCCTATCTTGAGGGTATCTGGTTCTCCAACATCGGCCCCCAAGACTTGTTCCGGGCTTGATGACGCAGCAGCCATCCTCTTGGCCTACCTTGGCAAAAAGGATTCCGCTGGCACTTATCCCCAATTCGTGTATGGTGCGCCCGCCTTCGAAGGCTTGACCCTCGAAGAGCCGTCTTGGGTTACCAGACCGCGCTGGACGACATCCCGGCCCGGCCTTTCCCGGACGAACCCGACCTTCAGGCGTCAAACGCCAAGGTCATCACGAAAAGCAAACCTGAAAGGATATGCGATGTCGATCACTGCTGAGCGCAAGAACGCGCTTGTGAAGGAATTCGCGCAGAAGGCTGGCGATACGGGCTCCCCCGAGGTGCAGGTCGCCATTCTGACCGAGCGGATCAACAACCTGACCGGTCACTTCAAGACCCACAACAAGGACAACCATTCCCGTCGTGGCCTCCTGAAGCTCGTCTCGTCGCGCCGTTCGCTTCTCGACTATCTGAAGAAGAAGGACGAGAGCCGCTACAAGACCCTGATCGAGAAGCTCGGCATCCGCCGCTAAGCTTTTAAACGACTTCCGTCCGGAGCATGGCTCCGGACGGTTTTTCCCGGAGATCCTCTCCGGTATTCCCGAACGGATCGGATGAGAGCATCCGGCAAGTTCGCTCCGGCGCCGGTTAAGACGAGAGAAGTCCCGGCGTCCCTTTGAGGAGACGGATGACGCGATGACCATGGCAGGATCGCAAGGGGCTTGGGTGAGCGGATCGTTCCGCCGCATGAGCCTCTTGCCGTCTTGCTCATGGCATCGAGCCCCCGCTCCTGCTGTCATGAAAGACTGAAAATGTTCGATACACAACGCGAAGAACTGATCTGGGGTGGGCGCAAGCTCACGCTCGAAACCGGCCGCATGGCCCGCCAGGCCGATGGCGCCGTGGTTGCCACCTATGGTGAAACCACCGTGCTCGCCACCGTCGTCTCCGCCAAGGAGCCGAAGGCCGGCATCGACTTCTTCCCGCTCACGGTGAACTACCAGGAGCGCGCCTACGCCGCCGGTCGCATCCCGGGCGGCTACTTCAAGCGCGAAGGCCGACCGACCGAGAAGGAAACCCTGGTCTCCCGCCTCATCGACCGCCCGATCCGCCCCCTCTTCGTCGAGGGCTACCGCAATGACACCCAGGTCGTCGTGACCGTGCTCTCGCACGATCTCGAAAACGATCCCGACATCGTCGGCATGGTGGCTGCTTCCGCAGCCCTCACGCTCTCCGGCGTCCCCTTCATGGGCCCGGTCGGCGCTGCCCGCGTCGGCTATATCGGCGGCCAGTACAAGCTGAACCCGACGCTCCAGGAAATGGAAGAGACCGTCCTCGACCTCGTGGTCGCCGGCACGGCTGATGCCGTGCTCATGGTCGAGTCGGAAGCCAAGGAACTGGCCGAAGACGTGATGCTCGGCGCCGTGATGTTCGGCCACAAGCACTTCCAGCCGGTGATCGAGGCCATCATCCGCCTCGCCGAGAAGGCCGCCAAGGAGCCGCGCGACTACCAGCCCGCCGACCTGTCGGATGTGGAGAAGGCCGTTCTCGACATCGCCGAGAAGGACCTGCGCGAAGCCTACAAGCTCACCAAGAAGCAGGACCGCTACAACGCCGTCGACGCCGTGAAGGCGAAGGTGTTCGAGGCGCTCTGCCCGGCTGAAGGCGAAGCCAAGTTCGAGGCCGAGAAGGTCAAGGCCGTGTTCAAGGAAGCCCAGGCCAAGGTCGTGCGCTGGAACATCCTCGATACCGGCTCGCGCATCGACGGCCGTGATCTCAAGACCGTTCGCTCCATCGTCTCCGAAGTCGGCGTTCTGCCCCGCACCCACGGCTCGGCCGTGTTCACCCGCGGCGAGACGCAGGCCCTCGTGGTGGCCACCCTCGGCACCGGCGAGGATGAGCAGTACATCGATCAGCTCGAAGGCACCCGCAAGGAAACCTTCCTGCTGCACTACAACTTCCCGCCCTACTCCGTCGGTGAGACGGGCCGCATGGGCTCGCCCGGCCGCCGCGAAATCGGCCACGGCAAGCTCGCCTGGCGCGCCATCCACCCGATGCTGCCGGCCGCTCACGACTTCCCCTACACGATCCGCGTCGTGTCGGAGATCACCGAGTCGAACGGCTCGTCCTCCATGGCCTCCGTCTGCGGCGCCTCGCTCGCTCTGATGGACGCCGGCGTGCCGCTGCGCCGTCCGGTCGCCGGCATCGCCATGGGCCTCATCCTCGAGGGTGAGCGCTATGCGGTCCTGTCCGACATTCTCGGCGACGAGGATCACCTCGGCGACATGGACTTCAAGGTGGCCGGTACCGACCAGGGCATCACCTCGCTCCAGATGGACATCAAGATCGCCGGTATCACCGAAGAGATCATGCGTGTCGCTCTCGAGCAGGCCAAGGGCGGCCGCGCCTACATCCTCGACGAGATGAACAAGGCCCTCACCGCTCCGCGCGCCGAACTCGGCGAGCATGCGCCGCGCATCGAGACCATGCAGATCCCGGTCGACAAGATCCGCGAAGTCATCGGTTCGGGCGGCAAGGTCATCCGCGAGATCGTGGAGAAGACCGGCGCGAAGATCGACATCAACGACGACGGCCTCATCAAGATCGCCTCCGCCGACGGCAAGTCGATCAAGGCCGCCTATAACTGGATCCGCTCCATCGTCGCCGAGCCCGAGGTCAACGTGATCTATGACGGCACGGTGGTGAAGGTGATGGAATTCGGCGCCTTCGTGAACTTCTTCGGTTCCCGCGACGGCCTCGTGCACATCTCGGAGCTCGCCAAGAACCGCGTCGCCAAGGTCACCGACGTCGTCAAGGAAGGCGACAAGGTGAAGGTGAAGTTCCTCGGCATGGACGAGCGCGGCAAGGTCCGTCTCTCCATGAAGGTCGTGAACCAGGAAACCGGCGAAGACATCACCGAGCAGCTCAAGGCCGAGCGCGAAGCCGAAAAGGCCCAGCGCGATCAGCAGAAGCAGGCCGGCGAGTAATTAAAAAAGGGGCGGTTTACACCGCCCCTTTTTATTTATGCATAGCTCTTCAGAACCCAGGTAACAGCCTTCCCTTTGTAGGGAGGCATAATATTGCCCTTGGCAATTGGAGCAGTCGTGTACTCGTACAAGTCATCGACTTTCCAAACCCCAGATTCGGGGCACTTCTCTCCAGTTTTAGTCTTGGTTCCGATTGGGGGCTTCGACATAAAGGTCATAATGACTTTCCTTTATAAGAACGAAAGTCAGGCCTTGACGCGCGAATCACAGGGAATCATAGTCCCTATTGTCCAATACGAACGCCGCCCAGCCTGACTAGGGATTTGGGCTAGGACATCCGAACCGCTTAGAGTTGCCGCTCTAAGCGGTTCTTCTTTTATCCTGCCTATAGGATTGGGGAGGCCTTAGAGTGGAGTCAACATGACTCTCCGGCAACTCATTCGAATCCTGTGAATACAAGTTACACCATGTGTAACCACGAATTCTGAACTTTGCAGAGTCCGGCTTTTACTTCAGCGGCAGATAGATATCCGTCCGCAGCTCGGTCGGCGGCGTGTCGCGCGGGCTGTTGAGGTAATCCTCGAAGACCGGCGCATCGGCAGCTTCGCGGCCCGATGCGGGAAGCCATTGGCCGAAGAGCCAATCGTAGGCCATGCGCATGTCGCCATAGGGGCCTTTGTATTTCAGAACCGCATAATCGCCGCCTTGAACCTGCGTCGTCAGAAGCGGCGCATCGACCGGGGCCGGATCGGTGACGGCAACGCCGGCCTGCGACCTCAACTCGGCCTCGGGCACGCTCGTCGGATCGTCGAAATAGACGCCGATCATGCGCAGGCCCGGCCTGATCAGGTTGCGCGAGGCGAGGGTCGTGAACAGAAGGTCGAAGCTCTTGCCGATGCTCATGTAGGAGCCGCGATGATCGACCGCGATCAGCGTCATGGCGGGAACGTGGGTGAGAGCGACGTCATACATGGCTTGGATGTCCTGGGGCGTTGAAGCTTTGAAGACCGAATGGCTGCCGACCTCGCGGTATGTCGCGGGCGGCAAACCGAAGGCGCTACTGAAGGCGCGGGTGAACGAGGCCTGGCTGTCGTATCCGGCGCGCAGAGCGATGTCCGGAATGGATCTTTCGGTATGGGCGAGATCGGCAGCGGCGCGCTGCAACCGCAGACGCCGGACGGTCGATGCCAACGTCTCACCGAAATAGCCGTGATAGATGCGATGCCAGTGATAGGCCGACAGGCAAGCGACCTCGGCGAGGGTGTCGATGGTGAGGTCTTCATCCAGATGATCGTGGATATAGGCCGAGACACGCGCGAGGCGCTTTGCGTAGGATTCCGGAACAGGCTCTTCAATCATTCGCCCCTCGCCTTCACTTCGACTGAACATGTCTCAATCTAGGCGAAGGGCGTTTGACAAATCCTGCTTTTCTCAAACCCGCGCGAGCTTCTCCACTTCCGGAATGATCCAGCTATCCAGCGGCGCCGCCCTTCCGCGGATGGAGACGGTGCTGCGTTCGCAATCCGACAGGTCGAGGCCCGCTCGCGTGGCGATGTCGTCGGAGATCACGAGTTCCGCATCGAGCTCTTTCGCCAGGCCCTCCAGGCGACTTGCGGCATTGATGGTGTCGCCCACAGCGGTGAGGCCCGTCGCCTGTCCGTAGCCCATCTCGCCGACGATGGCAGGGCCTGCGTGAAGGCTCATGGCGATCTTCAAAGGCTTTTCGAACTCGCTCGCATATTGCCGGTTGAGAAGTTTAAGCCCTGCATGGATTCTCAGAGCCGCATCGACCGCCTGTCTTGCGGATTCCTGCGGCGTTCCCTTCAAGCCGAAAAGCGCCAGCACTCCGTCGCCGATGAATTTGTCGATGTATCCGCCCGCATTCTCCACGCACTCGCCCACCATTTCGAAATAGCGGTTGAGGATGAAGACGGTATCAAACGGCAGATGCCGCTCGGCCATGGTCGTGAAGCCGCGCAGGTCGCAGAACAGAACCGCGATCTCGCGCTCCTGCCCCTGCCCTGCGATGCCGCGCACGAGGGATGTGACGCCCTGGCGTCCCGTGGAGAGGATCGGCACCACCGCCACATCGTGCACGGGCCTGAACTGGCAGGCGAGACGCACATGCTCTCCGGCCTTGATCCGCGCGAGCGTTGCGCGTTCCTGACCGGTGGGAGGCGGCTGTCCCTCCTCGCCATCGATGAGGCGCACGCGGCAGGTGGAGCAGCGCCCTCGCCCGCCGCAGACGGAGACATGCGGAATGCCCGCAAGGCGGCTTGCTTCCAGCACGCTGAAGCCCGGCGGCACGCTGACGCTCTGATTGTTGGGATAAACGATCCGCACGCTTCGCGCCTTCAGCAGGCTGCTGCGGATGATGCGTGCGATGAACGCGCCGAGCACGAGCGCCGCAAAGCCCGCATAGAGTCCCGTATTGATGTCGGCGAGCTTATCGGCAACCGTCGACGAGACCCGCATGGCGGGACCATATTGATCCGGCGCGCGGGCGATCTCCTTGCCCGCCGAGACGAAGCCGAGAAGCGCCAGAACCGGCACGAGAACAGCGCCCGTGTAGAGAAGCAGCGCATAACGCGCGAACCAGGTTTTCGCGCGCAGCCAGAAGAAGATCCCAAGGCATCCGTGAAGCCACGCGATGATCAGCGCGATGGTCTGGCGAAGGCCGATCTCGGGTGCGCGGACCCAAAGGTTGCGAACCACTTCCGGATAACCGGACCCCCAGCCGGTCAGGCTCCATTCGACGCGCGTTCCCACCACATGCGAGATCACGAGAAACGGCAGCGAGAGGCCTAAAGCCAACTGCGCCGCCTCGCGCCATGGCATGCGCAACGTGCGCCGCCGGTAGAGCGCCTGAAGCGCCATGAGGAAATGCGTGAACAGCGATCCGTAGAGCAGCATTGTGCCGAGCGGGTTTCGCCAGAGAAGATTGAACCACGCCCTGCCCTGCTCCATCGCATCGATGGAAATGAGACCGAGCGCATGATTGCTGAAATGGGTGAGCAGGAAAGTGCCGAGCACGAGACCCGTCGCCAGGCGCAGCTCGCGCCAGCGGAACGAGATCGCCCTGGGCTTCGTCTCACGAGACGGTCTTAGCCAATGCTGCATGCGCCTCCTGAGCGATCGCGCCGTTCTTTGGAAACTAGCGCGGGTTCGAATCCCCGACAGCAGCGGCCTCTGCCTTGCGATTGTCAAATCACTATCACCGGATCGGGCCGGGCCCTGGCGGAGTGGTGTTCTGGTGGCAAAGGCTCTGATTGCCCCTCTGCCTTACATCCCTCTCAAGCGTCACCGGATTGACGCGGGTATCCCGGAACGTTATTTAGAATTATTCTAAACAAGGTTTTCGCCATGCTTTCCCGTGTCTTCGGCTTCGACCGGCGCCCCTTCGATTCCCTGAACGAGCAGGAAATCCTGGCGCTCGCCATCTCCTCCGAGGAGGACGATGCGCGGATCTATCGGTCCTATGCGGAGGGCCTGCGGGAGCAGTTTCCGCAATCGGCCAAGGTCTTCGACGAGATGGCCGTCGAGGAGGACGGGCACCGGGCGGCGCTGATCGAGCTGCACCGGCAGCGCTTCGGCGAGACCATTCCGCTGATCCGGCGCGAGCATGTGCGCGGCTATTACGAGAGAAAGCCCGATTGGCTCGTGCGGCCGCTCGGGATCGAGAAGGTGCGCGCTGCTGCCGAAACCATGGAGGCGCAGGCCCATCGCTTCTATGTGGAGGCCGCCAAGCGCACCTCCGACGCATCCACGCGAAAACTGCTCGGAGACCTTGCTGCGGCGGAGGTGGCGCACGAAACGCTCGCCCGTCGCCTCGGCCTCACCTACACGCCGGATTCGGTGAAGGAGGAGGAGGCCCAGACGGAGCGGCGGCAATTCATCCTCACCTATGTCCAGCCGGGCCTTGCCGGGCTGATGGATGGTTCGGTGTCCACTCTCGCGCCGATCTTCGCGGCAGCCTTCGCCACGCAGGATACCTGGCAGACCTTCCTCGTCGGCCTCTCGGCCTCGGTGGGTGCGGGCATCTCCATGGGCTTCACGGAAGCCGCCCATGACGACGGCAAGCTGTCAGGGCGTGGCTCTCCCATCAAGCGGGGTCTGGCCTCCGGCATCATGACCGCCATCGGCGGCCTCGGCCATGCCCTGCCCTACCTCATTCCGCATTTCTGGACGGCGACGCTCATTGCGGCGGCGATCGTGTTCGCAGAGCTCTGGGCGATCGCCTTCATCCAGAACCGCTACATGGAGACGCCGTTCCTGCGCGCGGCCTTCCAGGTGGTGCTCGGCGGCGCGCTGGTTTTCGCGGCAGGCGTGCTGATCGGGAATGCTTAAAGCATCTATGCAGAGCAGCGTGACAATCAGGCTTTGCGCTCGGAGAGCGTGAACCAGCCGATGCCGAGGATGACGAGGGCGGCGCCGAACCAATCCGCGCCGGTCACCGCATCGCCCAGAACCGCCATGGCGAGAATGATCGTGACCACCGGGCTCAGCATGCCGATGGTGGCGTTAGCCTGGGCGGAAATCTGCTTGAGCGCAGCACTTAGGAAAAACGACGGCAGCACTGTCGCGCCGAAGGCAAGTGCTAATCCGAGGCCCCAGAGGGAAGGGGTGACGAAAATCGCCTCGACGGGATGCGTGAAAAGGAATTGCAGGATCACGGCGACGCCTGCGGAGCCCATGGCGACGCAGGTGAAGAATTGCGGGCCGATCGTCATGATGAGCGGCTTCGCGAGCAACTGGTAAAGCGCGAAGGTGACGGCGGCGGCGAGCACATAAAGCGCGCCCGTCATGATGCCGGAACCGAAAGCGGAAAAGTTCTGCGCGAACATGAGCGCGAGGCCCGCATAGCTCACTGCGAAAGCGAGCAGCGCCTTCGGCTTGATCCGCTGGTGGAAGAAGGCGGCACCGAGCAGCACCACGAAGAGCGGATAGGTGAAGAGGATCAGCCGCTCGAAATGCGCCGAGATGTATTCGAGACCCTTGAAGTCGAGATAGCTCGACGTCCAATAGCCGATGAGGCCGACGCCGATCATGCGCAGCCAAAGTCTCGCATCCGGAAGCGGAGCGCCGCTCGCCCGCATGCCGGCGAAGGCATGCAGCCCGATGACGAGATAGAAGGGCAGGGCGAGGATCATCCGCAAGGCCAGCGTCGTCTCCGCATCGATCCCTTGAGCATAGGCGAGCTTGATGAGAATGCCCTTGGTGGCGAACAGGGTCGCCCCCATAGCCGCCATGGCATAGCCCAGATAAGGCGGGCGCTTGGCGTCTTGGGCGGCATTGTCGAGGGAGGCGGTCATGGTGATTCCTTCGCCTGCCAGCTCTTTCACAACCCCTCCGAAGGCACAAGGCACTTGGGTGCATCCCCCCGTTGCGGCCTCGATGGGGGAGGGCTATGCCTGATCGTCGTCTCCTGAGAGGATTCTTCCATGCCGGCCACGATCTCCAGCATCGCAGAGCTTGAAGCGCTTTATGGCGAACCCGCCGAGGCCTCGATTCTCAAGGAAACTCCTCGCATCATTCCGGAATATCGCGCCTTGATCGAGGCCGCGCCTTTTGTGGCACTCGCCACGCGTGGGCCCGAGGGCCTCGATTGTTCGCCACGCGGCGACGGGGCAGGCTTCGTGCGGGTGCATGACGACAAGACCCTGCTGATGCCGGACCGACGCGGCAACAACCGCATCGACTCGCTGCGCAACATCGTGCGCGATCCGAACGTGGCCCTGCTTTTCCTGATCCCTGGCATCGGCGAAACATTGCGGGTGAACGGGCGCGCGGTGATCTCCGTCGATCCCAGATTGCTGGAGAGCTTCTCGGTCGACGGCAAGGCGCCGAAATCGGTGATCGCGATCACGGTCGATTCGGTCTTCTTCCAATGCGCCCGCGCGATCCTGCGCTCGGAGCTGTGGAACCCGCAAAAGCACGTGGCGCGAAAGGACCTGCCGAGCGCGGGCCAGATCCTGGCCGCCGTGACGCAGAACCGGTTCGACGGCGAAACCTACGATAAAGGTCTCACCGAGCGCCAGAAGACGACGCTCTATTGAGCCTTGACCCGACGCCTTCCACCCCCGAAAAAGCCCATCTCTCTTCTTTCAGAGACTCAAGGACATTCCATGACGATTCAACGCATCAAGCCCGGTCCGCGCATGAGCGGCGCCGTCGTTCACGGCAACACGGTCTATCTCGCAGGCCAGGTGGCCAACCAGACCGCCGGCAAGAGCGTCACCGAACAGACGCAGGAAATTCTTTCGATCATCGACAGCCTGCTCGCTGAGGCCGGCACCGACAAGTCGAAGCTCCTGATGGTCAATATCTGGCTCACCGACATGGGCACGTTCCAGGAGATGAACGCCGTGTGGGATGCCTGGGTCTCTGCCGGCAACACGCCCGCCCGCGCCACCGTCGAGGCGAAGCTCGCCGCTCCCGCCTTCAAGGTGGAAATTGCCGTCATCGCGGCGAAGTAAAACTTATACCGGTTACGGTGACGGCAGGCGCTGGACGAGGTTCTGCGCCTGCCGGATCACGGCCTGGTAAGCCGCCTGATCCTTGAATTTCTGCGCGAAGCAGTTGCGGAACTGCTGATCGCCTTCCTGTTCGAGCCTGGTGCTCTCGCTGGTGTATTTCTCGTCATTCGTTGCGCGAAACGCCTTCAACGCTTCTTCCTGCTTCCGCATATAACCAGCCCAGATCTGATCGCAGGCGGCAATTCTCTGGATTTTCGCCTCAACCCGCTGCGTCAGGATGAACACCCTGTCGCCTCGCACGACGGCAACGTTGATCTCGTTCGGCAATTGCGAATTGTATTCCTGCCGGCCCGCACTGAGCATGGCGTAAACGAAGCCGCCCTCCACAGGTGCCGACACTGGAAGTTCGGCATAGCGCGCGATCGAGACATCTCCCGCAATGGCCTGGGTGTAGAACGCATCGCTCTTCAAGGCGCTCTCCATCTCCTGAGGCATGGATTTTTCATTCCACCATGTCTCATGCTCTTTGATCCAAGCCTGGAGAAGCGGCTTTGTGGTGACCACAGCTTTGGTCTTGTCGGATGCCGTGTAGGAGAGGCCATCGAGCATTCCGAAACCCATTTCCCGCATCAGGGTTTGAAGATTGATCTTGCCCTTGCCAGGAAAGCCCTGAAGGTCGACCGGACCGATCAAGCCCGTCAGACGCTTTTCCAACTCCGCCATAGCTTGCTGGTCTTCCTTGTAGAGGCTTTCGTCGTATTCACGGTCGAGCGCCTTGATGACGCGGTCGCGCTGGCTCAGATAGGTTTGGACAGGCGTAGCCGCCTGAGCCGCGAAACCGCCGACCAGAAACAGACCGAAGAAAAGATTTCTGAGTTTGGACAAGGCGCAGACCCTCGCAAAAGTGTCGTCTCGATTCAGGCTGCACCGAGCCCTCACCGTATCGCGTAACAATAGAGCATCGGCCTTGCGTTGAAAGATGAATCCGCAAAAAGAAAAAGGGCCCGTGGGGGCCCTTTTCATCATCATAAGATCGTGCGCTTACGGGCAGGGGTGACGACGGCCGTCATAGCCCAGATAGGTGCCCGAGGCTGGATCGTAGGAACGGTAGCGCTGGGCGCAATAAGAGGCATTGCCACCATAAACCGGAGCGGCCTGAGCCTGGGAGTTGGCAATCGCGCCGCCGATGATGGCGCCGGTGGCCAAGCCCAGAGCACCTGCAGCCAGGGCGTCGCCACGATCATAGCGACGATAGCCGTAGCGGTACGGACGACCGTAATAGCGGCGCTCCACATAGCGCGGGCCACCACGATAATAGTAGCGACGATACTGTACGTAATCGGACTTCACATCGCCCTTCTGAACGGCGGCGATGAGCTCGTTGACGGGTGCGCCATTCACCTCGGCGGCCGAGGCCGGTGCCGTGAAGGCGGCAGTGCCGAAAGCTGCCGTGGCGGCAAGGGCCAGGAACATCTTACGCATGGATTACTCCTCTAGGGATCTTCAGCATTGTGAGGCGAACGCATCACACAAGGTGTCGTTCCCTAGCGTGGCCATTTTTGCCTAAGAGTTCTCGCGGAAACGTGACGGATGAGCCGGGGAGGGCTCACGGCCACGCTTGCCTGTCGAAGCGGCCGCATCGCGCATCCGTGCCTGACCCGTGGGACAGAGGTCGAGAATGGTGCAGCGCCCGCAGGCCGGATTGTTGAAGAAACAGCAGCGCTGGCCGTGCAGCATCATGACCTCGTGATTGTCGTAAACGGCCTGCGCATCCCACTCGGATGGGAGGAGAGCGGAGAGGATCCCATGCGAAGGGCCGACCGCCACGTTGCGCTCGATGAGACCGGTTCGCACCGCCACGCGGTGATGGTGGCTATCCACGGGCAGCGCCGCTTTGCGCAATGTGGAGAACGAGAGAACGGCCGCGCTCGTCTTGGGCCCGATGCCGGGAATGCTCTCGAGCCAGGCACGCGCTTCGGTGATCGGCATGTCCTGCAGAAAATCCAAGGAGAGAGCGCCGTGCCGCTCCTCGATGGCACGCAGCACCGCCTGCAGGCGAGGGGCCTTCTGTTCGGGCCAAGTGACGCCCTGGATCGTCTGCTCCACCTCTTCCGTCGGCGCGTTTATCAGCGTCGCCCAATCGGCATAGCGCGCCCGCAACGCTTTGTACGCGCGACCTGAATCCGCGTTGCGGGTGCGATGCGACAGAAGCGACGAGATCAGCTCGCTCAGCGGATCGAGGGTGTGGAAGTAGGGAATCGGGCAGCCATAGACCGTACACAGGCGCTCGTGGATCGCGAGCGCCTTGGCTTTGAGGTCTTGGAATTCCGGATTCATGGAGCTTTAAGCCGGAACGGATTCGCCGGTTCCCTCATGAAACCAAGTTCGGTTGCGCCTGCCGATCCGTTCACCTATATGAGACGCTAAGCGAGGACGGCCTCCCCCAGCCTTCTGGGACGATCGTTCGGGACGACCCGAACTTTTTTCCTTTGGAGGTTATCATGCGCACGACACGCGACCGGATCCGTCACGCCATCAGCTTCGAAATTATCGGCCTTGCCATCGTCATCCCTCTCGGCGCGTGGGCCTTCGGCATGCCCATGCACGATATCGGCGTCATCGGCATCGTCAGCGCGACCATCGCCACGCTCTGGAACTACATCTACAATCTCGGCTTCGACCGCATCATGCAGCGGGTGAGGGGAAGCACACAGAAAACCCCGCCGATCCGCGTGGCGCATGCGGTTCTTTTTGAGGCTGGATTGCTGATCGTTCTGCTGCCGCCAATTGCCTGGTATCTCGGCATCAGCCTGTGGCAAGCCTTCCTGATGGACGTGTCGTTTGCCCTTTTCTACATGGGCTACGCGCTCATTTTCAATTGGGCCTATGACCGCGTCTTCCCGCTGCCGGAATGGCGTGAGCTGAAAGCGGCCTGAAGACGATGATGCGGCACCGTGCGGTGCCGCATCCGATCACAGGATGAAGCGGCTGAGATCCGTGTTCTTGGCGAGGCTCTCCACCTCGCCGCGCACGTAAGCGGCGTTGATGGTCACCGTCTCGCCGGAACGGTCGGGGGCCGTGAAGGACACATCGTCGAGAACGCGCTCCAGCACCGTCTGCAGGCGGCGCGCGCCGATATTCTCGACCGTGTTGTTCACTTCCACCGCCACCTGCGCCAACGCATCGATGGCGTCTTCCGTGAAGACCAGCTCCACGCCTTCCGTCTTCATGAGCGCGACGGATTGCTTGATGAGGCTTGCTTCCGTCTCAGTGAGAATACGCTTGAAATCCTCCACCGTCAGCGGGGACAGCTCCACGCGGATCGGCAGGCGGCCCTGGAGTTCGGGCAGCAGGTCCGACGGCTTCGACACATGGAAGGCGCCGGACGCGATGAAAAGAATGTGGTCCGTCTTCACGGGCCCGTATTTCGTCGACACCGTGGTGCCTTCGATCAGCGGCAGCAGATCGCGCTGCACGCCTTCGCGTGACACATCCGCACCGGAACGGCCCTCGCGGCCGGCGATCTTGTCGATCTCGTCGAGGAAGACGATGCCGTTGTTCTCCACCTGGCGCAGGGCCTCCTGCACGATGGCGTCCTGGTCGAGCATCTTGTCGGCTTCTTCCGTCACCAGTGGCTCATAGGCTTCCTGCACCGTGGTGCGGCGCGTCTTGCGCTGGCCACCGAAAGCCTTGCCGAACATGTCCGAGAGATTGATCGCGCCGACCGACGCGCCCGGCATGCCGGGGATCTCGAACATGGGCATACCGCCCCCGCCCGATTGCTGCAGCTCGATCTCGATTTCCTTGTCGTCGAGTTCGTTGTTGCGCAGCTTCTTGCGGAAGGAATCACGCGTGGCGGCGCTGGCGGTGGAGCCCACGAGCGCATCGAGCACGCGCTCTTCCGCCGCGATATGCGCCTTCGCCTGCACCTGCTTGCGGCGCTCGTCCTTTACGAGGCCGATGCCGATCTCCACCAGATCGCGCACGATCTGCTCCACGTCGCGGCCCACATAGCCCACTTCCGTGAACTTCGTCGCCTCGATCTTGATGAACGGCGCGCCCGCGAGCTTGGCGAGACGGCGGGAAATCTCCGTCTTGCCGCAGCCGGTGGGGCCGATCATCAAGATGTTCTTCGGCGCGACTTCCTCGCGAAGGTTGCCTTCGAGCTGCTGACGCCGCCAGCGGTTGCGAAGCGCAATCGCCACGGCGCGCTTCGCGTCGTTCTGGCCAACGATGTAACGGTCGAGTTCGGAAACGATTTCGCGGGGGGAGAATGTGGTCATGATGATGAAAGAATGGGGTGTGGCAACCGTTGCGCAAGATGCGCGGGAAGAAGTCCTAAAAGAGCCGTGCGCACCGGCTTCCAGCCTGCGCTAAGCAGGAGCACGAAAGCGCCGAGGGCGAGCAGGGTCGCGGGCATGGTCTGATCCTCGAAACCGACCTGCTTGATCAGGGATGCGAAGGCATAGCCGGCATAGGCGAGGCCGGAAACCAGGATGGCGCGGCGGTCGATGACGACCGCCACCACGGCAAGCAGGAAGAAAATAGCGAGGACAGCCACGGCAGTTCCCACCTGAGACAGCAGTTGGTCACCGACGAATTGCGAGATCACCGGGTGAACGATCAGCGGCGCAGCAAGCAGATGCAGCCAGAACGCGATGTCGTTGCGGCGCGTCACACGCTCGGGATCGGAGAGATCAAAGCGCATCGCCAAGGCGAAGATGGCGCAACCGCAGAGGAAGAGAGCAAGAAACACAACGTCCTTGGACGGACTTGGGAAGATTGCTCCCAACAACCCGATAATCGCCAGCACCAAAGCGGCTGCTCCAGCGGCAACAGTGATCGGAACGCGGAACCGAAGGTAATGGAGAGCTGTCAGCGCAACCGTGACGAGCGCCGAAACGACGATCGTCCAAGGACGACTCTCTTCATAATTCCACGCCGTCAGTGCTTCCGTCGACGTCGTGACATATTCCAACTCGCTCAGCAGGAACCACTTCAAGGTAAAGCCCGCTGTTGCCAGCACTGATACAGCAAAGAGAGCCAAAAGCGCGATGCTCGGCAGCGCCATACGGCGGTGGCGAGTGAAGAACTCGGCCAGCAGCCACGAGGCAACGGCAAGCACGGGCCACATGGCGTGGTAGCCGTACAGCGATGCGAAATATCCGAGCGCGCCCAGGAACAGCCCAAGTCCCAGCGTCACGAAAATATCGCTGAAACCGGTGACGAAGCGCAGCTTCTCGTCGTCTTCCGGTTCGGGGGCCGCCACAGCGGCCATGTCGCGGGCGAGGGTTCGCAGGCTCGTCACCTGCTCGGTCGTCACAATGCCTCGAACAACTCCCTGTTCGAGGACGGCATCGGTGATCATAGGTCGAGGCTCTCTATAACAATATTGCTATTGGTATAGACGCATATCTCAGCTGCGATCGCGAGGGAACGGCGGACGATGGCCTCCGCATCCATATCGCTGTCGGCCAGCGCTCTTGCGGCGGCCAGCGCGTAGTTGCCGCCCGAGCCGATGGCCATGATGCCGTTTTCCGGCTCCAGCACGTCGCCGGCACCCGAAAGCAGCAGGCCCACCTCCTTGTCGGCGACGAGCATCATCGCTTCCAGGCGGCGCAAATAACGGTCGGTGCGCCAATCCTTGGTAAGCTCCACGCAGGCGCGGGTGAGCTGGCCCGGATATTGCTCGAGCTTGGCCTCGAGCCGCTCGAAGAGGGTGAAGGCATCCGCCGTCGACCCCGCAAAACCGCCGATCACACCGCCCTTGGACAGGCGGCGGACCTTCTTCGCATTGCCCTTCACCACCGTCTGACCGAGGCTGACCTGCCCGTCGCCGCCGATGACGACGCGGCTGCCCTTGCGGACCATGAGGATCGTGGTGGCGTGCATGCGGGGTGTGGCGTCTTCGGACACGGGAAACTCCAGCGGATGGGGAGGGGAAAGCCTTACGAACCCTGACTTAATCACTCGGGCTCCAAAAGCAACGCGGGTAGCGTTTCTCTCGCGGTCTTGCTAGAACGCCTCGTCTTACTCTCCGCAAAGGACATTCATGATGCGCTCCGCGAGCGTCAGCCGTCGCACCGCCGAGACCGATGTCGCCGTGTCGATTGCCCTCGATGGCACCGGCAAGGCCGAGATCTCCACGGGGGTCGGCTTCCTCGACCATATGCTGGAACTCTTTGCCCGACACGGTCTCTTCGATCTGACCGTGAAAGTGACGGGCGACCTGCATGTGGACCAGCATCATACGACGGAAGACACAGGCATCGCGCTGGGCCAGGCCATCCTGAAGGCGCTTGGCGATAAAAAGGGCATCACCCGCTATGCGGACATCCATCTGCCGATGGACGAGACGCTGACGCGCATTGCCCTCGACATTTCGGGCCGCCCGTTCCTGGTCTTCCGCACCTCATTCCCCACGGAGAAGATCGGCGTTTTCGACACCGAGCTGGTGCGCGAGTTCTTCCAGGCCTTCGCCGTGCAGGCGGGGCTGACCCTCCACGTGGAGACGCTCTACGGGGAGAACAGCCACCACATCGCCGAGAGCTGCTTCAAGGGTCTGGCACGGGCCTTGCGTCAGGCGGTGGCGGTGGACCCACGGGAGGAGGGGCGCGTTCCCTCCACCAAGGGCACGCTCTAAATCTGAGAAGCGACCCTCATCCGGCAGATATGCGCCTTGCCTGGCAAGGCTTGAGGAAACGACGCCATGACCACCTATACCCTGCACCTTCCGCGCGATGCGCGGCCGGGTGATCCGGCGGCTTTGGAAGATGCCGAGCTCGTGAAGGATGCGTTCTCCTGGGGCGCGTTTTTCTTCACCTTCCTCTGGTTCTTCGTCCATCGGCTTTGGCTCGCCGGGCTTGGCGTACTGGTGCTCGTCCTCGCCTTCGGCGCGCTGATGCAGGCGCTGGACGTGCATGAAGCCGCCGGTGCCGTGGCGGGCCTGCTCCTGCAGACGCTGATCGGCCTTGAGGCCAACAGCCTCCGGCGCTGGACCCTTGCCCGTCACGGGCTGGCCCTGGCCGATGTAGTAACGGGCGCCGACAGGGATGAAGCCGAAGCCAAGGCTTTCGCCCGCTGGCTCTCGCAGCGTCCCGCGCCTGCCCGCGCTCCGGCCACTACGCCGGTTCCTTCAACCCCTCGGAGGATCGATCCCGTGATCGGCCTCTTCCCTGATGCGGAGCGTCCCCGGTGAGCGTCGTCATCATCGATTACGGATCCGGCAACCTGCACTCCGCCGCCAAGGCTTTCGAGCGCGCGGCCCGTGAGGCAGGCATCGACGAGACCATCACGGTCACGTCCGATCCGACCCTCGTCGCCAAAGCGAGCCGTATCGTGCTGCCGGGCGTCGGCGCCTTCGCCGATTGCCGCCGCGGCCTCGATTCCGTGCCCGGCATGGTGGAGGTGCTTCAGCGCGTGGTGCGTGAGGAGGGACGTCCCTTCCTCGGCATCTGCGTGGGCATGCAGCTCATGGCGACGCGCGGCCTTGAGCACACCACGAGCTATGGCCTCGACTGGATCCACGGCGACGTGAAGGCGATCACGCCGAGCGATCCCAACCTCAAGATCCCGCATATGGGCTGGAATACCCTTGAGCTGGCAAAGCCGCATCCGCTGATGGACGGCATCCCGACCGGGCCTGACGGATTGCACGCCTATTTCGTACATTCCTATGCACTCTCCGCTGCCGATCCGTCGGATGTTGTCGCCACCACCGATTACGGCGGGCCGGTGACGGCCATCGTCGGGCGCGACAACATCGTCGGCACCCAATTCCATCCCGAAAAGAGCCAGGCGCTCGGCCTCAAGCTCATCGCCAATTTCCTGAGGTGGCGCCCGTGATTCTTTATCCCGCAATCGACTTGAAGGAAGGCCGCTGCGTTCGCCTCATCCAGGGCGACATGGACCAGGCCACCGTCTTCAACGACGATCCCGCCGACCAGGCCGCGACCTTCGAGCGCCAGGGCTTCGAGTGGCTGCATGTGGTCGATCTCGACGGCGCTTTCGCCGGCAAGCCGATGAATGCTTCCGCCGTGGAAGAGATTCTGAAGCGCGTAAAGATTCCCGTGCAGCTCGGCGGCGGCATTCGCGACATGAAGACCGTCGAGGGTTGGCTCGCCAAGGGCGTCTCCCGCGTGATCATCGGCACCGCGGCCGTGCGCGATCCCGCCTTCGTGCGCGAGGCCGCGCGTCTCCATCCCGGCAAGATCGCGGTAGGCATCGATGCGAAGGACGGCCTCGTCGCCGTGGAAGGCTGGGCGCAGACCTCGACCCTCTCGGCGGAAGAACTCGGCCGCCGCTTCGAGGACGCGGGCGTTGCCGCGATCATCTACACGGACATCGCGCGCGACGGCATTCTCAAAGGCCTCAATTTCCCGATGACGCTGGGCCTTGCCCGCGCCGTCTCGATCCCGGTCATCGCGTCTGGCGGCCTCGCCTCCATGGCCGATATCGAGCGTCTCACAGAAGCCGATTGCGCCGTGCTCAACGGCGCCATTTCCGGCCGCGCGCTCTACGACGGACGCATCGATCCGGAAGAAGCGCTGGCGATGCTGAAGAAAGTGCGCGCTCCATCCTCCCTTTGAGGGGGAGGGTCGACGCTGCGCGAGCAGCGGCGGGGTGGGGTGGAAACGCCTCGTTCTGCAAGCGTCGCGCATCCACCCCACCCCGGACCTTTTGGTCCGACCTTCCCCCTCAAGGGGAAGGTGATTGAGAGTGAACCATGCTGAAAGTGCGTCTCATTCCCTGCCTCGATGTGAAGGACGGGCGCGTCGTGAAAGGCGTGCAGTTCGTCGATCTCGTTGATGCGGGCGATCCGGTGGAAGCAGCAAAAGCTTATGATGCGGCCGGCGCTGACGAACTCTGCTTCCTTGACATCACCGCAAGCCATGAGGCGCGCGGCATCCTGCTCGATGTGGTGCAACGCACGGCGGAAGCCTGCTTCATGCCGCTCACCGTCGGCGGCGGCGTGCGCACGGTGGAAGACATTCGCAAGCTCCTGCTCGCGGGCGCCGACAAGGTATCGATCAACACCGCCGCCGTGAAGAATCCCGACTTCGTGCGCGAGGCTGCCGAGAAATTCGGGGCGCAATGCATCGTCGTCGCCATCGATGCGAAAAAGGTTTCCGCTGAAGGTGAAGAGCCTCGCTGGGAAATCTTCACCCATGGCGGACGCAACGCCACCGGCATCGACGCGATTACTTTCGCCAAGCAGGTAGCGGAACTAGGGGCAGGAGAACTCCTCATCACCTCCATGGACCGCGACGGCACCAAAGGCGGCTACGATCTCGCCCTCGTGCGCGCCATCGCCGATGCGGTTTCCATTCCCGTCATCGCCTCCGGTGGCGTCGGCAATCTCGACCATCTCGTCGACGGTGTCGAAAAGGGTCATGCCAGCGCCGTGCTAGCGGCCTCCATCTTCCATTTCGGCACGCACAGCATCGGCGAGGCGAAGGGCTACATGGCCGATAAGGGCCTGAAGATGCGGTTGGACGAGCCTGCGAAAAACTCCGCCGCTCGGCATTGAGCGCTATTTCAAGATAAACTCATCCTCGACAGGCCAGTCGGCCGCAAGGCATTCTTCACATGACAGTTTCCAATGAAGATGAGCTCACTAAGCTCCAGGAAATCGGCAGGATCGTCGCCAATACCCTGGAAGCCATGGCGGCAGCTTTGGAGCCTGGGATGACGACGGCGGAACTCGACCTGATCGGCCGCAAGCTACTCGAAAAGGAAGGCGCCCGTTCCGGCCCGGAACTCGTTTATGATTTTCCCGGCGCCACCTGCATCAGCGTGAACGAAGAGATTGCCCACGGCATTCCGGGCGCTCGGCGCATCGAAGCGGGCGATCTCGTCAACATCGATATCTCTGCGGAAAAGAACGGTCTTTTTGCCGATACCGGCGCGTCTTTCGCCGTTCCGCCGATCACGAATGCCACCAAGCGGCTGTGCCGGGACGGACGTCGCGCCATGTGGGTCGGCTTGCGCCAGGTCGGCGCCGACAAACCGATTGCCGGGATCGGCCAGGCCATCGGACAATTCGCGCAGAAGAACGGCTATACCCTGGTTCGCAATCTGGCGAGCCACGGTATCGGCTATTCCCTTCATGAGGAGCCGGGGGAAATCGCCACCTGGCCGGACCGCTCCGAGCGGCGGATCATGAACGAGGGCCTCGTCTTCACGGTGGAGCCATTTTTGTCGTTGGGGGCGACTTTGGCAACGGACAGCGACGACGAGTGGACGCTGCTCAGCGACCCGCGCGCTCCAACGGTCCAATACGAGCACACGGTCGTCGCCACGCGCAACGGCCCCCTTGTCATAACCTTACCGGGCTAATTCACCCATGACCGCCTTCACTCTCAATGATCTTGCCCGCATCGTCGCAGAGCGCGCGGCGGCGCCGGCGTCAGAATCCTATACGGCCAAGCTTCTCGTGGATGGGCCCGCCAAGGCGGCCAAGAAGCTCGGCGAGGAGGCGGTGGAAGCAGCCATCGCCGCCGTCCAGGGCGATCGGCAGAACCTGACCGCTGAGGCGGCGGACGTGCTGTATCATCTTTTGGTCGTGTTGCAGGGCGCGAACATTCCGCTAATTGACGTTATGGCCGAATTGGAGCGGCGCACCGCGCAATCGGGGCTCGCCGAGAAGGCCGCGCGCAAATCATGACCTTGAAGTCGTGACCTTGAAGCAGTGACCTCGCAGAAGGGGGCTCGCATGGACCAGCCCAACATGGTTTTGCCCGAAACCGGTGACGGTGTTTCACCCTACCGCACGTTCACACGCGACGAATGGGCGAAACTGCGTGCCGATGCGCCCATGACGCTTACCGCCGACGAGGTGGTGCAGCTTCAATCCCTCAACGATCCGATCTCCCTCGACGAAGTGGCGGCGATCTATCTGCCGCTCTCGCGCCTGCTGTCGCTCTATGTGGCGGCAACGCAGGGACTGTTCCGGGCGACCCAGCGCTTCCTGCTCGCCGAGCAGGAGGAGAAGGTGCCCTATATCATCGGTGTCGCGGGCTCGGTGGCGGTAGGCAAATCCACCACCGCGCGCGTGCTGAAAGCGCTTCTCGCCCGCTGGCCCAATACACCGAAGGTGGATCTCATCACCACCGACGGCTTCCTCCTGCCCAATGCGGAGCTGACGCGGCTTGGCCTCATGGAACGCAAGGGCTTTCCGGAGAGCTACGACACCGGCAAGCTCCTGCGCTTTCTCGCCGACATCAAGGCTGGCAAGCGCAATGTGAAGGCGCCGCTTTATTCGCACCTCGTCTATGACGTGGTGCCGGGCGAGGAGACCAATGTCGACCGGCCGGACATTCTCATCGTCGAAGGCCTCAACGTGCTCCAGCCTGCACGTCTGCCGAAGGACGGCGAGGCCATTCCCTTCGTGTCCGATTTCTTCGACTTCTCCGTTTATATCGACGCGGAGGAGGACGACCTGCACCGCTGGTATGTGAGCCGCTTCCTGCGCCTGCGCCACACGGCCTTCCGCGATCCGCTCTCCTATTTCCGCCGCTATGCGGAACTGCCAGAAGCGGAAGCCATCGGCATCGCAGAAGGTTTGTGGAACCGCATCAACCTGGTGAATCTGCGCGAGAACATCGTGCCCACCCGCCAGCGCGCGAGCCTGATCCTTAAAAAAGGCGCAAGCCACCGGATCGAAAACGTGGCGCTGAGAAGGCTCTGATGGAGCCTTAGTGCTTCTGATAGCCGTACAAGGCTGCTCTCACGCGCTGATCGTCTTCAACGACATGCTCTGCCAAATGAAAAATTTCCGGCATGTCCGGATGTCCTAATGCTCTTTCACGCCTTACGAACGGACCGAAGAAAGGCTCGTCGTCATTCCATCGCAAAGGGTTGCCGTTCTCATCGAATGGATCGAGTGCCATCATGCTGATTGACTCGTCCTCGATCCAGCAAAGGATTGCGATCCTCACGCGCGGATGGTCAGAACCGCCCCATCCTCCAACGCTCAGGATAATTCTCAGGCCGTCTTCGGCGACATGGCCCTCTGTCCAGCTCGCGAAGTAGACGGCACAAGCATAATCCTCTCTGGAGAGAAATCCGCTGACACGGATCGTCTGCCTTCCGCAGCAATCGCAGATGATCGGCGGAGAAGCTTTTCCCTCTTCAAGCGCGACAGCGCCCAGGGGAATATCTTCCGGAAACCAAGACGAAAAAGGATTTTCACTCATCGCTATGCCACACCATCACAACGGTATGGCTAGCATGATGTCATGTTACCTTGAAGCAAGGTTTCGTAGGTCATGAATTCCAACCTTCCTTAATCTTGAGCGTTGTGCCTTCGTGAGAAGGAGAACGCATGGCCACGCCCCCGGTCGAGGAAAAGCTCAAGCGCAGCGCCGAGCATGCCAAGGAAGCGGCTGTTCAGACGCAGGAAGCGGCGGAGAACACGCAAGAGGCCGCTGAGCAGACACAGGCTGCTGCAAAAACCACCGCCGTTGCCAGCGTCCAGATGAAGGACAGCGCCGACAGGCGCACCGAACTCGCCGCCAACCGCACCGTCTTTGCCGCTGAGCGCACCTATGCAGCCTGGGTGCGCACGGGCCTTGCCGCGCTCGCCTCCGGTATCGGCGCGAAGAAGCTCTTGGAAGGCGTGGTGCCGGAATGGATGATCGTCTCCACCGGTTCCGTGCTGGTGCTGTTCAGCGCCTTCTGTTTCGCAGCAGCCGTGTGGCGCCAACTATTCACGGGCGCTCAGCCGCCGCATCCGGACGTGGAGCACCTTCCGCCTTATCTTCTGGTGATCTTCAACGGCTTCCTGGCCCTCGTCTCGCTCGCGGCCCTGTTCGGGCTCTGGTTCGGGCAGACGGGCGGGTAGATACGAAAATGCCCGGGACGAGCCCGGGCATGATGGGGAACGATCACGTTCAGCCGAGCAGCCCTTCCTGCTGAGCGAGTTCGCGCAGGCTCGTCTGCGGACGCGCGCCGAGATGGCTGATGATTTCTGCTGCCGCGAGGCCGCCGAGGCTGGCGCAGTCGGTCAGGCTGAGATTACGAACGAGTCCGGCGAGGAAGCCGGATGCGAAGAGATCGCCGGCGCCCGTGGTGTCGACCACGCGCTCGACCGGGAAGGCGGGAACGGCAAGCGTCTCGCCACGGCTCACAACCAGCGCGCCTTCTGCCGAGCGGGTAATGACGCCGAGCACTTTCTCCTCACGCAACGCGGCAAGCGCACTCTCGGCCGAGGACGTGCCGTAGAGGCTCTGCAGCTCATGGATGTTGGCGAAGAGAATATCGAGGCTGCCGTCGCGCATGAGGCCGAGGAACTCGTCGCGATAGCGATCGACGCAGAAGGCGTCGGAAAGGGTAAGAGCCACCTTGTTGCCGGCCTCGTGCGCGATCTTCACGGCCTTGCGGAACGCTTCCTTCGCCGCCGGCGGATCCCATAGATAGCCTTCGAGATAGACGATGCTGGAAGCGCGCACCGTATCGGGATTGACGTCGTCAGGCGTGAGGTTCTGGCACGCGCCGAGATAGGTATTCATGGTGCGCTCGCCATCGGGCGTCACCAGGATGAAGCTGCGCGCGGTGGCGGGACCTTCCTGCGCCGGCGTCACGTCGTAATGCACATCGATGGCCTTGAGATCGTGCGCGAAAAGCTTGCCGGTCTCGTCGTTCTTCACCTTGCCGATGAAGCCGGCCTTCACGCCGAGCGAGGCCACGCCCGCCGCCGTGTTGGCGCCAGAGCCACCGGACACGATGATGGCAGGGCCCATGTCCCGGTAGAGCTCCTCGGCGCGCTCTTCATCGATGAGCTGCATGGCGCCCTTGTGGACCTTCTTCTGGATGAGGAAGGCCTCGTCGGTATGGGCGAGCACGTCAACGATGGCGTTGCCGAGCGTGAGCACGTCGATACGGGTCTGGGACATGGATAACCGGGTTGTTTGGGAAATGACGGGGCGCTTTCGCATCCACCGCCCCGACGGTCAAGCCCAGGGATCTCAAACCGCGTCCTGCACCGCCTGAATCGGCACGAGGGCCCGTCGTTCGCGGCCTTGAGCGCGGTCGAGGATAGCGATCATGTCTTCGAGCTCGCCGTCCGAGAGATGGCGGATCTCGCGGGCGAGGCGATTGGCGAGAAGCGTCGCCTTGGAATCCATGCCGGCGGTGTCGATCTTCACCTTGGGATCGGAGAGATCGGCCAGGCGCGTCAGCTCGTCGGCCTCGTCCCAGATAATATGGAAATATTGCAGCACGCCCTGGATCAGCGCCCAGGTGGGCTTGCCGCGCTCGCCGCGTTCCAGCGCCGACAGATAGGCGCTCGACACGCCCAGATGGGCGGCCATGTCCTTCAACATCAGGCCGCGTTCGCGGCGCAGCTGCCGCACCCGTTCACCGAAGGGAGTCATGCCTTTATCCCGCGCCCCGCCTGCGGCGGAGCCTGACATAGAGTGCACCGGAACCGCCATGTTGGGGAGAGGCCTCCTCGAAGCCGACCACAAGAGATCGCAGGTCCGGCAGCCGAAGCCAATGTGGCACCATGCGCCGCAGCACCCCGCGCTCGTCGAAAAGCCCGGTATTGACGGGCGCTCCGCCCTTGCCGGTGATGACGAGCACGACACTGTAGCCGGAATTCTGCGCCCGGTGCAGGAAACCGATCAGGGCGAAATGCGCCTCCTCCTGGCGCATGCCGTGAAGGTCGATGACGCTGTCCACATCCTTGCGGCCCCGGCGCAGGGCCTGGAGCGTCTTGCGCTCCACAGGGGCCAGCGGCGGCAGCGAAGGTTTCTTCTGCGGCGGGGGCAAAGGGGGCGGTGGAGAAAGCGCGATCTGCGGGGCAGGGGCCGTCGCGGGCCGCTCCTCAGACTCCGGCTCGGGCGGATGCGCCTTGCCCTTCATCGGTTTCACGTGCCGGGCCACATGCGACCAGAGCCGCCGCTCCTCGGGACTTAAGTTCCGGCCACGACGCTTGGTCATTTGCGGGCTTTGGGCATGAGCACCACGAAACGCGTGGTGTGACGCAGCAGGCCTGCGCGGGTGCCCGCCTCCTCACCGCTGCCGAAAAAGAAATCGCCGCGCGCGGGGCCGACGATGGCCGAACCCGTATCCTGAGCGATCATGAGGCGGCGCAGAGGCTCGGACCTGTCGAGGGTGAAAGGCAATTCGCCTTCCAGCCAGAAAGGCAGGCCATAGGCCCAGAGCCCGCGATCGACGGCGAGACTCCTTCCCGGAACGAGCGGAAAGCCCGCGCCGCCGATAGGTCCGTCCTCGGGCGCGAGTTCATTCGCCTCGCGGAAGAAGATGTAGGACTGGTTCAGCCGCATCAGCTCCTTGGCCGGGCCGGGATTGTTCTTGAGCCAATCCATGAGCTTTTCCAGCGTCATGGATTCGAGATCCATCTCGCCCCGCTGCACCAGCACGCGACCGATGGAGGTGTAGGGACGTCCGTTGCGGCCCGCATAGGCCACGCGCATCACCGAACCGTCGGTGAGACGGATGCGCGAGGAGCCCTGCACATGGATGATGAAGGCCTCTGCCGGCTCGCGCACATACACGACCGGGTTCGCGAGCGATCCCAGCGCACCATCCTCAATGGCGGCGCGCTCGGGATAGGGCTCATAGCCCTTCGCGCCGCGACGCGCGGCCTGCAAATTCTTGTCGATACCGGGAAGTGTCTTTCCCTGCTCGATCGTCACGAGATCGTCGGGCCTCGCAAGGAGCGGCACCTTGTAGGTGGCGTCCGGTGTGCGTGATCCCCGAAACTCAGGTTCGTAATAGCCGGTGAGAAAGCCGTTGCCGGAATGGGGAATGACGGCGAAGGGCTGGAAATGCGCCTCGAAGAAACGCCGCGCCTCCGTGCGGGACAGGTTTTCTTGTTGAAGCGCCGCGCGGCAGACGGCCAGCAGATCGCCTTGGGCCGCTTGGGCCGGCCGCAGGGCTGCTGCACTGGAATCGAGGGAACGGCAGGAGCGCAGGAAGGCCTTGAACGCGGCGGCGTGATCGTCTTCAGCCCAAGCCGACAGATCCTTGAAGGACACAGCCTCAAGTCGCGCCTGGGCGGCCAGACGGGATGCGGCCTCCGCCTCGGTCATGGTCACAAGCCAGGGAAAGAGACAGGCGAGAAAAGCTCGCGCCGCATGCCTCATTGCCCCGCTTCGGTGGCGACGAGCTGCCAGTTGGGATCGCGGCTGCCGAGCTGGCGGGCGAAGGTCCATACATCGGTGACCTCGGCCACCTGATCCGGGCTGCCATCGACCACCGTGCCGGAGGCATCGCGGGTGACGGTGATGAGCTGCGACACGAAACGCACCACGATCTGTCCGGTCTTGCCGACGACCTCGGCCCTGGCCATCTCGGCCTTGTCGATGGAGACGAAGGTGGTCTCGACGCGCTCGCCTCGGCTTTCGCGTTCGCTGATGGCGCGCTCGAAGCCCTCATAGACCTCGCGGGAGAGAAGATCCTTCAGGGTCTTGCGGTCGCCCATGGCGAAGGCGCTGACGATCATCTCGTATGCGGCCTTGGCGCCTTCCACAAATTCTCCGGCGTTGAAATTCGGCTCCGCACGGGCAATGCCGTCAAGGGCGGTGGCCATGGGCGTGCCAGGTTCGGCAAAGCCCTTCCAGCGCTCGGCCGTCTGGACCTCGGCCGCAGCAGGACGGGTGCCGTTGGCGCCGGGAAGGCGCACTACATTGTGATCGGGCTCAGGATTAGGATTGCCTGGCCGCAGGGGCGCGTCACGGCGCGAGAGGGGATCGAAGGGCGGCTGTTCGCTGCCGGTTTTCTGTCCCAGCACCGAACGAAGACGCCAGATCACGAAGATGGCGAGTACGATAAAAATGAGGGTCGTGATGTCGAAGGAATCCTGCATCGTCGATCCGTTATGAGCCTGCCCGAGCCTGGCTGGCGCCAAGCGTTGCCCCGAGGTGAGAAAACGTCATTCTTTGCATATGGGGTTCAAGGGTCGTAACATCCACCTTTCCCCGCGACAAGCGAAGGAGGCTTGCCAATCTTGCCTCCCGAGCCGGAAACATGATAGCGCGGGAGCCCATGGCCCGTTGCCGCTCAGGCGCTTCATCACGATGAGGCGCCCCCGTCCGGGTCGACCGATTTACCCCTCTTCGGAGCATGAAACCATGGCCGACAACCCGGCAAACAACGGAGCGCCCGGCGGCATGCCCGCGCTGAACGCCCTTGCGCAGTACTGCAAGGACTTCTCGTTCGAGAATCCCAACGCCCCCCGCTCTCTGCAGCAGCAGGCACAGGGCCCGCAGATCGAACTGCAGGTCAACGTGAACGCCAAGCAGCTGGCGGACGCCGATTTCGAGGTGGACCTCACCCTCGAAGGCAATGCCAAGGTCGGCAGCGACGTGCTGTTCGCCTTCGAGCTCACCTATGCCGGCGTGTTCCGCGTGCAGAACGTGCCGCAGGAGCAGCTGCATCCGGTGGTGATGATCGAGTGCCCGCGCCTGCTCTTCCCCTTCGCCCGTCAGATCGTGGCGGAAGCGGTGCGCAACGGCGGCTTCCCGCCCCTTTACATCGATCCGATCGATTTCGTGGCTCTCTACCGCCAGCGCGCGGCCGAAATGCAGGGCCAGCAGGGCGGCCAGACCCTGTCGTAAGACAGTTCGGTCTTTCAGCTTTCAGAGCGGAGCAGGCAACTGCTCCGCTTTTTACTGCCTACAATACAGCCTCACCCTGAGGAGCGTAGCGTCTCGAAGGGCGAGGCGTCTCCAGTGTTCTCTCGAACCTCCTTCGAGACGCCGCTTTGCGGCTCCTCAGGATGAGGACTGAGTTTCGTTTGTGTTCGGGACGACTTTTTAAGACGACTTTTCCGGCGATGCCTCGCCGAGATATTCGCGCCAGAGTGAGTTGGCCCCAAGCTGCTCGATGAAGGCCGCATGGGCGGCGCGTTCCGCATCCGTCAGGCGCGAGATCATGGGACGGGGCTTTGCTTCGCGCGGCGCATTCGCATCGGACCGCAACGCGGCGCCGCCGGCTTTGTTCGGCTGGGCAGAGAGATCGAAGCCCACCTGCCGGCCGCCGATCAGCTCGATATAGACTTCGGCGAGAATTTCGGAATCGAGCAACGCGCCGTGCTTGGTGCGCTTGGAATTGTCGATGCCGTAGCGCGAGCAGAGCGCATCGAGATTGTTCGCGGCACCCGGATGCTTGCGGCGCGCCATGATGAGCGTGTCGACCGCATCCGCGAGATTGATCTGCGGATGGCCGGTGCGTGCGAATTCCGCGTTGATGAAACCGATATCGAACGGCGCATTGTGGATGACGAGACGTCCATCGCGGATGAAGTCGAAAAACTCGTCGGCGATGGCGGCAAAGACCGGCTTATCGGCCAAGAATTCATTGCTCAATCCGTGCACCGCGAAGGCGCCGGGATGAACCGGAAATTCCGGGTTGATATAGACGTGGTAGGTCTTGCCCGTCGGGATGTGATTGAGCAGCTCGACGCAGCCGATTTCGACGATCCGGTCGCCCTTGGCGTGATCGGTGCCGGTGGTTTCGGTATCGAGAACGATCTCTCGCAGCATCGTCAAACTCTCTTCAGCAATTCACGACGGCCCGGCCGCCCCGCGAGGCAGGCCAGGATAGAACGCACCTGGGCCTCGGCGGAAGCAAAGCCGCGACTCGTATCGACAAGAAAATGCGCGCGGGCGCGCTTTTGCGAATCCGGCATCTGTTTACGCAGGATCGCCTGAAAAGTCTCTTCATTCATGCCGGGCCGCGCCATCACGCGCGCGCGCTGCACATCCTCCGGCGCGGTGACGACGAGAACCGCATCGCAGCGCGTCTCGCCCTTCGTCTCAAAGAGAAGCGGAATGTCGAGCACCGCGATGGGAGATGTGGCCGATATCCGCTCCAGAAAGTTTTCCTCTTCCTCGCGCACCAGCGGATGCACGATGCTCTCCAACTGTTTCAGTTTCTCCGCATCGTTAAGTACGGCTTGGCCCAGTTTGCGGCGATCCACGACGCCATCGACGACCGTGCCGGGAAACGCCTTCTCGATCAGCGGCGCGGCGCGTCCGCGATAGAGCGCGTGGACGGCGGCATCCGCATCGTGCACCGGCACGCCGAGCTTGCGGAAAAGATCGGCGGTGGCCGATTTTCCCATGCCGATGGAGCCGGTGAGCCCGAGCACGAAGGTCATTTTCCGCCCTCGATATCGGCGACGATCAACGCACGCAGTTCCGGCGTCACTTCAGGCCTCACACCGAACCAGCGCTCGAAACCGGGCACGGCCTGGTGCAGCAGCATCCCTAGACCATCGACAATTCTCAAGCCTCGTGCTTCGGCAGCAGCGAGCAGGGGTGTTTTCAGCGGGACATAGACGATGTCGGTGACGACGGCGTTGTCGGGTGCTCGATCGAGATCGAGAAGAAGCGGCGGCTGTCCGGCCATGCCGAGCGAGGTGGTGTTGACGATGAGCTGCGCGTCGGGAAGTACGCTGCCGATATTATCCCAGGCGACAGCCTCGAGTTTCACGGTGCTGTAGCGTTCGAGATCGCGCACAATCTCTTGCGCCTTCGATATGGTGCGGTTGGCGATAACGATGCGCTTGAACGAGCGCTCCTGCAAGCCCGCCACGATGCCGCGCGCGGCACCACCCGCACCGAGAACGAGCACGGTTTCCACATGCTGTTCCCAAGCGATCCCCAGGTTCTGGTCGAGATTGGCCATGAAGCCGAGCACATCCGTGTTGTCGCCCCACAGCACGCCGTCTTTCACCCAGAGCGTGTTGACCGCCTTCAGGCGTTCCGCGCGCTCCGTCCTGCGCATGACGCCTGCGAAGGCCACCTCTTTGTGCGGGATCGTGACATTGCCGCCGGCAAATCCCTGCTCGTGAAAACCTTTCAGGAAATTCCCGAAATTCACAGGCTCCACCTCGATACGTTCATAGGAGCCGTCGATGCCGTATGTCTTCAGCCAAAACCCGTGAATGAGCGGCGAGCGTGAATGCTTGATCGGATGGCCGACGACGAAGGCCTTTGTCATCACATGCAAGTCCTAGAGGGAAACACAGCCGAGCCGGCGCAGGGCTGAGAGAAGCGGTAGCAGCGGCAATCCGAGGATCGTGGAATGATCGCCTTCGACCTTGTCGAACAGGTGAACGCCGAGACCTTCATAATGATAAACGCCGACGCTGTGGAGCACGCCGGGACCCGCCAGCTCCAGATAAAGATCGATGGCTTCGGGGCTGAGCGGGCGCATGGCGAGAGTGGCGATGGCGACAAAGCTCTCCACCACCTTGCCACCGATGGCGAGCGCTCCGGCGGAATGGAGCGCGTGTGTTTTCCCTGACAGCGCCTGCAGCTGCAGCTTGGCCGCCTCGCGATCCGCCACCTTGTGAAACACTTTTTCCCCGCAGGCGAGAACCTGGTCGGCGCCGAGCACGATGCGCTGCGGATTCCGCAGGCTCACCGCAAGCGCCTTCTCGGCGGCAAGGCGTGCGGCGAGAGCGGGCGGATCGAGCTTCTCGCTTCGCGCCGCATCCTCGACGAGACGCTCGTCGACATTCGAATTTTGTGTCTCGACCGACAATCCCGCGCTGACGAGAAGCGCAAGACGGGTTGCGCTCGTCGAAGCAAGCACCAGTTTTTCCGAAGCGGTCCAGAGCGCGGGCACGGTGTTACTCCGCGATGAATTTCAGGCGGTGGTCGCGGTAGAGATCGATGATCGCCGCCGCCGTCTCCTCGATGGAGCGGCGCGTCACGTCGATCACCGGCCAGCCATGACGCGCGAAAAGCCGCCGCGACGCCGCGATCTCCTCCGCCACCGCTTCACGATCCACATAGGATGTATCGTCATCCGCATTCAGACTCAAAAGTCTGTTCTGCCGGATCTGCACAATGCGCTCCGGCGTCGCGACAAGCCCGACGATGAGCGCCTTCTTCGCCGTCTCCAGTTTCGGCGGCATCGGCATGCCGGGAACGAGCGGGAAATTCGCCGTCTTCAAGCCGCGATTGGCGAGATAGACGGCGGTGGGTGTTTTCGATGTGCGGCTCACGCCCATGAGGATCACGTCCGCCTCGTCCAAATCGTCGGGCAGATGCCCGTCGTCGTGGAGAAGCGTGAAGTTCATGGCGTCGATGCGCTTGAAATATTCCGCGTTCAGCATGTGCTGCGCGCCCGGCCGCGCGGTGGAATGCGTGCCGAGGTAAGACGAAATCATCTGGTGCACGGGCTCGAGCACGGAGAGATAGGGCGAGCCCGTGGCGCGGCAGACCTCTTCAAGGCGCGTCGTCAGATCGTTGTCCACGAGGGTGTAGAGAACGATGCCGGGTGCGGTTTCGATCTCACTCAACACGCGTTCGAGCTGCGAGGTAGAGCGTACCAGCGGATAAACATGCTCGATGGCGGCCACGCCTTCATATTGGGCCACCACGGCGCGGGCCACGGTAATCAGGGTTTCACCCGTCGAGTCGGAGACGAGATGGAGATGAAAATAGCTGCGTCCCGCCATTGTGGTTCTCCCGACGCGAGAGACATATCGTTCGGCGTGAAGGGAAGGTCAGAGCCTATTCCACTTATCCCGCACGACGGCCTGAAGGAGTCGATTAGTGTGGATAGAACGGCTCAATCCCGAGGTCCAGGGCAGAGGCCTGTGATTTGCCGGACCAGCCATCAACAGGGCAGCCTGATGTGTGAGTCTCAAATCCCAAGCTTGGGGGAATCCGGCACGAATCACGTTCCGATGTGACGTTAACCTTCCGTTTAAATTCGTTAACGGGTTGTTAAGGTTTAAGAATTCGGAAAGGATTGAGGCAGGCTTGCCCCAATCGTTAATGAACAGTTAACGACCCTGGCCGTGTGGAAGGGTTGTGGACGGGGTTGCGGCTTTGCGATTCACGGCCCAAGAGAAACAGCAGATTCTTTATATAAAAGATATTCTTTTAAGAGAGGCCCTGTGAGCGAGCATCCCACCAAAGCGATCCTCCGCGTGCTGAACGGCGAACCGGTTTGGCCTCTTCCGATCTGGATCATGCGCCAGGCAGGCCGTTATCTGCCGGAATATCGTGAAACACGAAAAACGGCCGGCTCGTTCCTCGATCTCTGCTACACGCCGAGGCTTGCCGAGGAAGTGACCCTTCAGCCGATCCGCCGTTTCGGCTTCGATGCCTCGATCCTGTTCTCCGATATCCTGGTCATCCCCCATGCTCTGGGTCAGGACGTGCGCTTCATGGAGAACGAGGGTCCCAAGCTCGATCCGGTCACCTCGGAGCAGGACTTTTCCAGGCTTGCCGATGAACTGCCGTTGGAGCGTCTCAACCCGGTCTTCGAGACCCTCGACCGCCTGAGCAAGAGCCTTCCGAAGGAAACCACCCTTCTCGGCTTCTGCGGTGCTCCCTGGACCGTGGCGAGCTATATGATTGCCGGCAAGGGCACTCCGGATCAGGCCCCTGCCCGGATCACCGCCTATCGCGATCCGGCCTTCATGGACGCGCTGATCGACCGGTTGGTGCGGGCCTCCACCGCCTATCTCATCCGCCAGATCGATGCGGGCGCCGAAGCCGTGCAGATTTTCGAGAGTTTCGGTTCGGCCCTGCCGCCCGCACTTTTCGACCGGCTGTCACTGAACCCGATCCGCCGGATGGTCGAAGGGCTCAAGAGCGCCCGGCCCCAGGCCAAGGTGATCGTCTTCGTGCGCGGTGGCGGCGCGAACCTTCATCGCTTCGCCTCTGCCGGGATCGGCGATGCGCTCGCCCTCGACTGGACCCTCGATCCCGCTATCGTGCTGCCGACACTGCCGAACAATGTGGCGACCCAGGGCAATCTCGATCCGCTGGCACTGATTGCCGGCGGCGCTCCGATGGAGCAGGGGATCGACCATATTCTGAAGGCAGTGAAGGGACGTCCTCACATCTTCAATCTCGGCCACGGCATCCTGCCCGAAACGCCGATCGCCCATGTGGAGCAGATGATCGCTCGCGTGAGGGGAGCTTGAACGAATGCTGTATCTTTGGCTGAAGGCCCTTCACGTCATCGCCGTCATCGCCTGGATGGCGGGCATGCTCTATCTGCCGCGCCTCTTCGTGTATCATTGCGATGCGCCGAAGGGCTCGATCCAGTCTGAGACCTTCAAGATCATGGAGCGGCGGCTTCTCAAGGCGATCATCAATCCGGCGATGATCGTCACCTGGGTGCTTGGCCTCTACCTTCTCTGGGACGGTGGTTGGTACACATCCGGCTGGATGCACGCGAAGATCGCGCTCGTGCTGATTATGTCCGGTTTGCACGGCGTCTATGTGCGCCGCCTGAAGGACTTCGCCGCCGACAAGAACACCAAGCCCGCGAAATACTACCGCATCCTCAACGAGGTGCCGACGGTTCTGATGATCGGCATCGTGATCCTCGTGATCGTGAAGCCGTTCTAGGTGACAGACGAACTGGTTACCCTGGCCGCGCGCAACAATGCGGAATGGTGCGATGCCGTGTGCCGCGCGAACGGAAAGGGCGGCGTGTTTCGCGATGCGCTCTGGATCAACCAGCACGGCACGCCGCGCTTCTATCCCGATGCGGTGACGCTCGCCGGAAAGAAAATGACAGGCGATATTCTCCCGCTCGTTTCCGATGCTATCGCGGCACAGCCTCAACGCGCCTGGGCCGTGAAGGACAGCTTTGCGGAACTCGATCTGACAGCGTTGAACTTCACCCCGTTTTTCGAGGCGACCTGGATCTGTCGCGATCCTTCCGCGAAAGGTCATGTACTGAATGAGGTGACGGCTCGGATCGTGCGTACTGAAGCGGAGCTGGCGGCTTGGTCGAAAGCCTGGGTAGGTGACGATGCCTCCATCGTTTCCCTTCCCTTCAAGCCGATTCTTCTCCAAGACCCTTCCATTCTTTTCGTAAGGGTCGAGCGATTGGGTATTCCCATCGGCGGCGGGGTTCTGTCGAGAAGCGCAGGCGCTGTCGGTCTCTCGAATGTTTTCACCGATCCCGGTTATGAGGATCTAGCTTGGCAAGCTCTCGCGGCCTGCGCAACCAGGCACAACCCTTCTATGCCGCTTGTCGGTTATGAGCGTGGAAACGATCTCGATGCGGCCTGCAGGAATGGTTTCCGGCCCATCGGGACTTTGCGGGTCTGGGTGCGCTCCGCCTGATCCACCCCGAAGGGGGCTTGAGAAAACCCGAAAACACGGCTATAAAGAAGTTCTCTTCCATAAAAGACAGGTTGCGCTGCACGAGCCCCACAGGGCTCTTTCAAGTCACCTCTGGTGAACGGAGCGGCCCTGTCGAACATTCCCCCGATCTCCCCGCGCAGCTTTTTCCATCCGCGCTTTTTACCCCGAGAGTGTTCCCCGATGAGGGAAATCAAACTTCAAGACCTGAAATCCAAATCCGCCACCGAACTCATCACCTTCGCCGAGGAGCTCGAGGTCGAGAACGCGAGCACGATGCGCAAGCAGGAGCTCATGTTCGCCATCCTCAAGCAGCTTGCCGCACGGGAAGTCGAGATCATCGGCGCGGGCGTGGTCGAGGTGCTGCAGGACGGCTTCGGCTTCCTCCGCTCGGCCGATTCGAACTACCTGCCCGGCCCGGACGACATCTATGTGTCGCCCAGCCAGATCCGCAAATTTGGCCTGCGCACCGGCGATACGGTGGACGGCCCGATCCGCGGCCCAAAGGAGGGCGAGCGCTACTTCGCCCTGCTCAAGGTCAACACGATCAATTTCGAAGACCCTGAGAAGATCAGGCACAAGGTTCACTTCGACAACCTGACGCCGCTCTTCCCGCAAGAGCGCTTCAAGCTCGAAATCGACGATCCGACGAGGAAGGATTACTCGCCGCGCATCATCGACATCGTCTCGCCCATCGGTAAGGGCCAGCGCGCGCTCATCGTCGCGCCGCCGCGTACCGGTAAGACGGTTCTCATGCAGAACGTGGCGCAGTCGATCACCACCAACCATCCCGAGTGCTACCTCATCGTGCTGCTCATCGACGAGCGTCCCGAGGAAGTCACCGACATGCAGCGCTCCGTGAAGGGCGAGGTCGTCGCCTCCACCTTCGACGAGCCGGCGACCCGCCACGTGCAGGTGGCCGAGATGGTGATCGAGAAGGCCAAGCGCCTCGTGGAGCATGGCCGCGACGTGGTCATCCTGCTCGACTCGATCACCCGTCTGGGCCGCGCCTACAACACGGTGGTTCCGTCCTCCGGCAAGGTGCTCACCGGCGGTGTCGACGCCAACGCGCTCCAGCGCCCGAAGCGCTTCTTCGGTGCGGCGCGTAACATCGAGGAGGGCGGTTCGCTCACCATCATCGCGACGGCGCTCATCGATACCGGCTCGCGCATGGACGAAGTGATCTTCGAAGAGTTCAAGGGCACCGGTAACTCGGAAATCATCCTTGACCGCAAGGTTGCCGACAAGCGCACCTTCCCGGCCATCGACATCACCCGCTCCGGCACCCGTAAGGAAGAGCTGCTGGTGCCGAGCGATACGCTCAAGAAGATGTACGTGCTGCGCCGCATCCTCAACCCGATGGGCACGGTGGACGCGATCGAGTTCCTGCTCGACAAGCTGCGTCAGACCAAGTCGAACGGCGAGTTCTTCGACTCGATGAACACCTGATCGCCAAAACGTCAGGCTTTCAACATCGCCCCATCCTCCTCGCGGAGGGTGGGGTTTTTGTTTGGATTCAGAACACGCCCATCAGAAACAGGATGAGCAAAGTGAGGCCTGCGGAAATCAGGAGCGAACCTGCGCATCCGAGTCGGTTCGAGAAGAAAAAGAACATGGCCGCTCCCAGGGCTGTCGGAGATGAAATCTCCGGGTCGCGTTCCTGTTCCTACGCCGACAGCATCTCCTTCACCCGAGCCGTCAGAGCATCCGGCGTCTTGAGCGGGAGCGAACAGCGTTGGCCTGCGCAGACGAGTGCTTGCGCACCTTCACGCGATGAAGGGAGAGCCTTCGCCGGATGGTTTTCATCCAGCACCTCATCGTCGTTCAACCATCTCACGCTGCGGTCGAGATAGGGTATCTGCAAGGCTGCCGCATGAAGCGGCTCTGCATCGTCTCCCGTGATGAGAATGCTCAACCCCCGCAGGTGAAGATCGAGCGCATTCAGGATCGAGGTGTGACCGAGCGGGGAGGAGCGGGCGATGCCGACGAGTGAGGTCAGGATCTGCGTGGCCCGTTGGTGATCGGTTTGCGTTTCCGTAATTTGCGCCAGCCGCACCAGCGCTTCCGCGAACACGCCGTTGGCATTGGGCACCGCTTCGTCATGAGTGGGCTGGGGCCTGACGACGAGCGGGTCGGCGCTCCTTGCCGTCATGGCGAGACATCCGCTCTCTTCGATCATGAATTCGGCAAGCAGCACATCGCGCCAGGTTCGTGCATCGCGCATGTAAGAGGCGTCACCCGTTGCTTCATGCAAAGCCAGCGCCGCCCGCATCATGGCCGCATGATCGAGCGCGAAGCCGGGAAAGATCAGCGAGCCTTCGCGCCAGGAATGTCCGAGCCTGCCATCGCGGCTCATCGAAGCGGAGATGAAACGATAGGCACGTGCGGCGAGCGCGATCCATTCCGGATGATCGAGGAGGGGAGCGGCGCGCACGAGGGCGGACATCATCATCCCATTCCAATCGGCCAGCACCTTGTCATCGAGTCCAGGACGCACACGTGATGCGCGACGCTCCAGCAATTTCGCGCGCATGATCGCAAGACGCTCTTCGACCGGAGCAGGGGCCTCGCCCGTGATCAGCCGGTTCGGAATGTTGTGGCCTTCGAAGTTTCCTTCCTCGGTGATGTCGTAAACTTTCGCGAAGAAGGCTGCGTCTTCATCGCCAAGCACGTCACGGATTTCACTGAGGCTCCACACATAGAAGCGACCTTCCTCGCCTTCCGAATCCGCATCGAGACTCGAGGCGAAGGCTCCTTCCGGCGTCACCATCTCCCGCTCGAGCCAGATGACGATGCCGTCCGCCGCATCCTTGAACAGCGCGCGTCCGGTCTCTGCATAAGCCAGCGCGTAGAGCTCCAGCAGCTGCGCATTGTCGTAGAGCATCTTCTCGAAATGCGGCACGAGCCAGCGCTCATCCACCGAGTAGCGGGCGAAGCCTCCGCCGAGATGGTCGTGGATTCCGCCGAGCGCCATCTGCTCCATCGTCAGAAGAAATTTCGCGCGGGCATCCGCGTCGTTGGTGCGACGGGTATAGCGCAGGAGATATTCGAGGATCGGCGGGTTGGGGAATTTCGGCGCGCCCTGGAGACCGCCATGCTGCGTGTCGATCAGCTCCGACAGGCGCAGGCCCATCCGGTCGAGATCGGCGAGACTGAGAGACCCGCCATCGGATTCCGCACCTTTCGCGAGATGCGCTTTCAAGGCATCCCGGTTCTTGAGGATGCGCTCCGGCTCCGCGTGATAGAGGCGGCTGATCTCATTGAGCACCTGCACGAAGCCGGGCCGGCCGAACTTCGGCTCTTTCGGGAAATAGGTACCACCCCAGAAGGGCTCCCCCTCCGGCGTCAGGAACATGGTGAGCGGCCAGCCGCCCTGTTCGCCGAGAAGGTGGAGCGCACTCATATAGACATGGTCCACATCGGGCCGCTCCTCCCGGTCGACCTTGATGTTCACGTAGAGCTCGTTCATGACCGCAGCCACGCCGGGATCCTCGAAGCTCTCGTGGGCCATCACATGACACCAGTGGCACGCGGCATAGCCGATGGAGATGAGGATGGGCTTGTTCAGCCGCTTCGCCTCGGCAAGCGCCTCCGGTCCCCATTCCCACCAATGGACAGGATTGTCCCGGTGCTGCAGGAGATAGGGCGAACTGGCATTTCCGAGACGGTTCATGGATCCTGCTCCGAATGAGACGTCACGTGAAAAGGGTTGATCGATTCGGATCAGAACCGATCCTTGTTCCGTCTCGCGTTAAGCGTTCTTCAACCATAATCGCCCGATTGGGTCAGAGGTCCATAGAGGGTCAAACTCATGCGTTCGGATGACACCATCTTCGCCACCGCCTCCGGCCATGGCCGCGCGGCCGTGTGCATCATCCGGATCAGCGGGCCTGAGAGCCGGACCATTCTGGAGAGCCTCGGCGGCTCCGTGCCGGAGCCCCGCCATGCCGCCGTCCGTATCCTGCGCGAGTCAAAGACCGGTGAGCCGCTCGATCAGGCGTTGGTGCTCTGGATGCCGGGACCACGCAGCTTCACGGGGGAGGATCAGGCGGAGCTCCATATCCATGGCGGCCTCGCCACACGGGCGGCGATACTCAAGGTCCTCAGTAGCATCCCGAATTGTCGCCCGGCCGAAGCAGGGGAGTTCACCCGCCGCGCCTTCCTCAACGGACGGATGGATCTTTCCCAGGTCGAAGGCCTCGCCGATGTGATCGACGCCGAGACCGAGGCCCAGCGCCGTCAGGCCATGTTCCAGCTCGAAGGCCGCCTGGGCAACGCTGCCGAGCGCTGGCGCGAAGGGATCCTGCTGGCTCTCGCCTTGCTCGAAGCGAGCCTCGACTTTTCCGATGAGGGCGATGTGCCGGAGGATCTGGAGGCGGACATTCTGCAGCGGCTCGACAACCTTCATGCCGAGATCGGGCAGGCCCTATCGAACCGTAGCGGCGAGCGTCTGCGCGAGGGCTTCACCGTCGTGCTCGCGGGTCCGCCCAACGCGGGTAAGTCCACTTTGCTCAATGCGCTCGCCCGGAGGGATGTGGCCATCGTCTCACCCATTGCCGGAACCACCCGTGACGTGATCGAGGTCCATTGCGATCTCCGCGGTCTACCTGTTGTCATCGTCGATACGGCAGGCCTGCGGGAAAGCGCAGATGTGATCGAGCAGGAGGGCGTCTCCCGTGCTCGCGCCCGTGCCGAGAATGCCGACCTCGTGCTCTGGCTCGTCCCCCCGGAAGGCGAGGAGACAAAAGCTCCACCCGCCCGCCGTCTTCTGAAGGTCGGGACCAAGACCGATTTGAATCGGAACCGTCACGATTGCGATGTCCTCATCTCTGCCTCGACGGGGGAGGGGATTCCCGACTTGATCGCCGCGCTCGAACGGGAGGCCGAAGAAGCACTTGGGCAGGGCGATGCGATCCTCACCCGGGAGCGTCATCGCAAGGCTCTTGAGCGCGCCCTTCAGTGCCTAGCTGCTGGCCGCGCCCTGTTAGCAAGTGGCGGTCCGTTGGAATTGTCCGCTGAGGAAGTCCGCTTGGCGGCCCGCGCCGTGGGCGAGATTACTGGTCGCGTCGATGTTGAGGATGTGCTGGATCGCCTGTTTTCCAGCTTCTGCATCGGCAAATAGCGGCTCGGGTAACGATAAAGCGAATCTGTGTGACTCTTCGGAAGGCCTGTTCACGAATCGGTTGAATGGTGCTGAATCGCTTCTGCACAGCCTGTGTGAATCG
Organism: Microvirga solisilvae; assembly: GCF_022808595.1. Classification (GTDB taxonomy): domain Bacteria; phylum Pseudomonadota; class Alphaproteobacteria; order Rhizobiales; family Beijerinckiaceae; genus Microvirga; species Microvirga solisilvae. The sequence goes on along the minus strand of NZ_JAKUCN010000002.1, from coordinate 21,874 downwards.
TGTGCAGAACCGGTGGGCAGGGGTGAATGTTTCACGTGGAACATTTTGCCCTTTTGACCTCTCTGCTGCGAGGCCATAGACCCCAGGCATGGAGTTTCCCGTGAGTCAGATTTTGACGCCTGACATCTTCGATGTGGTCGTGGTCGGTGGTGGCCATGCCGGTGCTGAGGCCGCCGCCGCCTCGGCGCGCATGGGCGCGCGCACGGCTCTTGTCACGCATAAGCTCGCGACCGTGGGCGCCATGTCCTGCAACCCGGCCATCGGCGGTCTCGGCAAGGGCCATCTGGTTCGCGAGATCGACGCCCTCGATGGCGTCATGGGACGTATCGCCGACAAGGCAGGAATCCAGTTCCGTCTCTTGAATCGCCGCAAGGGCCCTGCTGTGCGCGGCCCGCGCACCCAGGCCGACCGGAAGCTTTATGCCCGCGCCATGCAGGCGGAGCTGCTTGGAACCCAGAACCTCACCATCGTGGAAGGGGAGGCGGACGATCTGGTCGTACAGGACGGGCGTGTGACCGGCCTTCTCCTAGCTGACGGCCGGACGCTTGTGACGGGTGCCGTGGTCATTACCACCGGTACCTTCCTTTCCGGCCTCATCCATATCGGCGAGAAAAAGATCCCCGCAGGCCGCATGGGCGAGCGCCCATCGCTCGGCTTGCCGAAGACTTTCGCCCGGCTCGGCTTCACCCTTGGCCGCCTGAAGACCGGTACGCCTCCGCGCCTTGATGGCCGCACCATCGACTGGTCAGGCGTCGACAAGCAGGCGGCGGATGAGGATCCGGTGCCGTTTTCGCTCCTGACCGACAGGATCACCACGCCTCAGATCGAATGCGGTATCACCCGCACGACGGCCAAGGTGCATGAGCTGATCCGGGGCAACCTGCACCGCTCGGCCATGTATTCCGGCGATATCCAGGGCACCGGCCCGCGCTATTGCCCCTCCATCGAGGACAAGGTGGTGCGTTTCGGGGACCGGGACGGCCACCAGATCTTCCTGGAGCCGGAAGGGCTCGACGACATCACCGTCTATCCCAATGGCATCTCGACCTCCCTGCCGGAGGACGTGCAGCTGGAGTTCCTGGCGCATATCCCGGGTCTCGAGAAGGTGCGGATGATCCAGCCCGCCTATGCCATCGAATACGATTATGTGGACCCACGAAATCTCACCGCCGGACTTGAGACCAAGGCCGTGAAGGGCCTCTTTCTGGCCGGTCAGATCAACGGCACGACGGGCTATGAGGAGGCAGGAGCCCAGGGGCTTGTGGCCGGCATCAATGCCGCCCGTCGCGCTGCCGGGCAGGAGAGCGTGGTTTTCGACCGGGCCGAATCCTACATCGGCGTGCTCATCGACGACCTGATCACCCGGGGCGTGAGTGAGCCCTACCGCATGTTCACCTCCCGCTCCGAATACCGTCTGAGCCTGCGCATCGACAATGTGGACGAGCGCCTGACGGGGAGAGGCCTGGAAATCGGCTGCGTCGGCTCAAAGCGCGAGGCCCATTTCCGGCAGTCGCAGGAAGAGATCCTTTCCATCCGCGAGAAACTCCAGGGCTTGAGCCTGACCCCTCAGGAGGCCGCCCGCCAGGGTCTCAACCTGAACCAGGACGGTGTACGGCGCTCCGCTTATCAACTCTTGTCCTACCCGACGATCGGCTGGAACGACCTCGCCAAGGCCTGGCCTGAACTCGCCGCCGTGAGCCCGCAGGTTCAGGAGCGCCTGGAAACGGACGCGACCTACGCCGTCTATCTCGACCGCCAGCAGGCCGATATCGCCGCGTATCGCCGGGATGAGGGAATCGTCCTGGAAGAGACGCTGGACTTCCAGGGGCTGCCGGGCCTGTCGAACGAGATCAAGGCCAAGCTCGATCTGGTCCGCCCCAAAACGCTTGGTCAGGCAGCTCGGATCGAGGGGATTACTCCTGCGGCGCTGACCCTACTCGCTGCCCATGCCAAGAAATCATCCTCGCGGGGCTCCCGAGCCATGGATTCGGTGGCATCATGAGCGCAGCCGTATCTGCCCCCATGAATGTTTCACGTGAAACGCAAGAGAAGCTTGAGCTTCTGGAGCGCGAGCTTCGCCGCTGGCAGGCGATCAAGAACCTCGTCGGCCCTGCCACGCTGGACCAGATCTGGGGCCGCCACATCGTCGATTCCCTCCAGCTTCTGAAGCTGGCGCCCGAGGCCAAGACCTGGGTCGACCTCGGCTCCGGAGCCGGTTTTCCGGGTCTGGTGCTCGCCATTGCCGGGCAGGAGAGGGGGCTGAAGGTCCATCTCGTTGAGAGCAATTCCCGCAAATGCTCTTTCCTGCGCCATGTGGCGCGTCTGACGGGTTCCACTGTCACGGTTCATGCGACAAGGCTGGAAACTGTGATTCCCGACTTCATCGGCAAGGCCGATGTGGTCTCCGCCCGGGCTCTGGCCTCGTTAACCCAGTTGCTGGAATGGACTGAGCCCATGTTGAAAACGGGGACAACCGGCCTCTTCCCCAAGGGGCGGGACGCCGAGTCCGAATTGACCGAGGCCCGGAAAAGGTGGACATTCGAGGCAGATATCCTGCCGAGCCGCACCGATTCCGAGGCCAGGATTCTTCGCATAACCTCCATCGAGAGCCATTCATGATGACCGACCGCAGCGAACCTGATGCTGGAGCGCGTGGCGTGAAGCCCCGTATTCTTGTGCTCGCCAACCAGAAGGGTGGCGTCGGCAAGACGACGACGGCCATCAATCTTGGCACGGCGCTCGCCGCCATCGGCGAGAAGGTGCTGATCGTGGATCTCGATCCGCAGGGCAACGCCTCGACGGGACTGGGGATCGACCGCAAGAGCCGCGAGGTCTCGACCTATCACGTGCTCGCCGGTGAAGCCTCGATTGCTGAGAGCATCACTGAGACGGTTGTGCCCGGATTATACGTTGCACCCTCGACTCTCGACCTGCTTGGCATCGAGTTGGAGATTGCGAACGAGCGCGACCGTGCTCATCGCCTTCGCATCGCGATTCAGGGTCTGATGGCCGAAAAAGTAATCGATCCCTTTACCTATGTTTTGATCGATTGCCCGCCTTCTTTGAATCTCTTGACCATCAACGCCTTGACCGCTGCTGACGCCGTTCTAGTGCCTCTCCAATGCGAATTTTTCGCGCTGGAAGGCCTCAGTCAGTTGCTCAAGACGGTCGAACAGGTCCGTTCGGCCCTCAACCCGGAACTCACGATCCACGGTGTGGTGCTCACCATGTTTGACCCCCGCAACAATCTATCGGGGCAGGTGGTGGCCGACGTGCGCGAGTTCATGGGCGACAAGGTTTACGAGACCATGATCCCGCGAAACGTGCGTGTGTCCGAGGCACCGTCACACGGCAAGCCGGTGCTACTCTACGACATCAAGTGCACGGGTTCGCAGGCCTATCTCCGTTTGGCATCCGAAATCATTCAGCGTGAGCGTTCCTTACGCGCCGCTTAAACAAAGTTAGAGAATAACAATGGCGAAAGAAGCGAAGTCGCTCGGCCGGGGCTTGGCCGCATTGATCGGCGAAGTCGGTGCCGAGATCGGCACCATGCAAGGCGCGAACAAGGGCGGGCAGAAGAAGGTGCCCGTCGAGTTTCTCGTTCCGAATCCGCGCAATCCGCGCAAGGTGTTCGAGGATACGGAGCTGCAGGAGCTGACCCAGTCCATTAAGGACCGCGGCATCATCCAGCCCATCGTCGTGCGGCCTTTGCCGAACAAGATGGACTCGTATGAGATTGTTGCCGGCGAGCGCCGCTGGCGCGCATCGCAGAAGGCGGGCCTGCACGAAGTGCCGGTCGTCATCGTCAATATCGACGACAAGACCTCGCTCGAATACGCCATTCTCGAAAACGTCCAGCGCGCTGATCTCAACCCCATCGAAGAAGCCGAAGGCTATGCGCGCCTGATGGCCGAGTTCTCCTATACGCAGGAGAATCTCTCAAAGATCATCGGTAAAAGCCGTAGCCACATCGCCAACATGATGCGCCTTACCGATCTGCCCGATCCGGTGAAGAAGCTTCTCGTCGATCGCAAGCTTTCCGCCGGTCACGGTCGCGCGCTGCTCGCCGTGAAGGACCCGATGTCGGTCGCCAAGCAGGTGATGGACCAGGGCCTGAGCGTGCGCCAGGTCGAGTCCATTGCGCAGACGGAAAACGCCGAGCCGTCCAAGGTGGAAGCGAAATCCGCCGCGAAGCCGAAGGTGCAGAAGGACCCGGATACCCGCGCGCTGGAACGCGTGCTGCAGGATGTGCTGGGCCTCACGGTTTCCATCGAGCACAAGGGCAATGGCGGCGAATTGCGTATTCGCTACAAGACCTTGGAGCAGCTCGACGGCCTGTGCCGACGGTTGAATCCGTAAGGCGAGCATAAACGGTCGGGCTCAGGAATATATCCGTGCGTCGTTTGATCATTCCCGTCACAGAGCGTTGGAACGAGGGCGAGCGCGACTGGTCTTTCGTCAAGGATCCACGGCAGGACATTGCCGATTGGGAGCGCAGGACAGGTCATGTCCTGCCTGATGGCTATCGTCGTTTCATGCTCGCGTTCAATGGCGGGCGCGTCTATCCGCGCCTCTTCCGTTACACTGTGCCGCTTGAGCGTTACCCGTCCACGGAGCCCGTCACTTTAGTCAACCCATTCTACTCTTGGGCATCCGCTGAGCGATACTGGCGTGGAGAGGTTTATCGTAGGGGCACGCCGCCAGATATGTTTTTCATCGGTTGCAATCCGGGCGGTCTGGAAATTCTGATGTCGTTGCGCTCAGAAGATTACGGCCAGATCTTCTGTTGGATCCATAGCACGAATATCTGGGGCACTGATGGCAACGACCAGATTTGGCATCAGGCCGACTCCTTCGATGACTTTTTGAGTTCGCTTTATGACGAGCCGAATGGTTCGGATTATAAGAGTTGGCATAGGCCAGGTTATGAGAAACTTGCGAAGCCACTCATCTTCTGAAGTCTAAGTATCTAAAAATTAAGGATCACCGCCGCGCCATGCGCGCAAGGTCGAGCAGCGTTTTTGCAGCAATCGTGTCGTCGAGATTGGCCATGCGACGCGTTTCGAGAAGGCTCGCCTGGATCAGTGCGATAGCCTGCTTCAAGGTCTCGCTCGTCCAGCGCTGAAGATGGCGCTCGACCAGCGGCTTGCGCCGGAAATGCAGGCTGCGCATGGTTTCCATCACCGTCGGAATGGGGCGTCCTTCTTCCACGGTGAGGCGAGCGCTGAGCAGCATGAGGGCATGACGGAGTGCGGCGCCCAACAGCACGGAGGCGTGCACGCCTTCCGCCGCCAGACGTCGTGAACCGATTTCGAGATTCGTGCCTTCTCCGCCGAAAGCGGCATCGACCACCGCGTCCATCGCAAGGCTCGACACGTCGCTCATGATCGCATCGACATCTTCGAGAGTGATTTCACGCTGCCCGTGCGCGTAGAGCATGAGCTTCGACAATTCGCCCCGGGTCGCGAGCCTATCGCCGCCGAGGCTGGCGATCAGCGCGGTGCGTGCATCGCGGGTAATCGAGAAGCCATTGGCCTTCAGGGTTTCGTCCACCACCGTGCCGAGGTCGCGGCCCGTATCCGCATAGCAGGGCAGGGCGAGAGCATTCTGCGACCGCTCGCAAAGAGTACGCAGGGGCGAAGATTTCTGGAGATCGCCGCCTTCGATGACGATCACAGTGTCCGTCAGCTTGCTTTTCAGCACCGCATCGACGGCGGGTGCGATGTTGCGCGAGGTGGATTTTACCCAGATCGCACGCTTGCCCCCGAACAGGCCCATGGTGCCTGCCTCGTCCGCAAGGCGCGCGGGATCGGAAGCGATGTCGTCGCCATCGATGCGGATGAGTTGGAAAGGATCCGATGGATCATCCACCGAGCGCTCCGCGACAACGCGGGCGCGCTCGTTGATGAGGCCCATGTCGGGGCCATAGAAAAGAAACACGCCGATCTGCGGATTGGGGCGCCTGAGCACCCCATCCACGTCACCGGCTTTGACGGCGACCATCTCAGAACATCCCCCGGTAAGTAGGGAGATGTTCTAACTTCTTGAAAAGACGCATTTTCTTTCGCAAAACCGGATCCACTTTTGCGGAAAATGCTTTAGGAGCCGGCGGAGAGTGTCGCCGCCAGTCGCGTTTTCACCTGTTCCGCCAAGACCTTGGCGAGCCTGATTTCGGCATCGCGGCCGGCGCGCAGGGTGGCGAAGCGCTGGCTGTTGCGGTCATAGCTCGTCGAGGAGGTGGCCGTTCCCTGCGTCACGATCTTGGTCCCGTCGAGACTCGTCAGCGTATAGCTGAGCGTGCCGCCAACGATGGCGGAGCTCGCACGCCCGCTCTGGCTGTCGACAACCGGCGTGGTGCGCGACGTCACCAGCGACACGTTCAGCAAGTAGCGCTTCGGCGTGTCGGAGCCCGAGCCGTTCAGGGCATAGATCAGCTCGCTGCGCAGATGATGGCCGATCACTGCCCGGTTATCCGGCCAATCGATTTCGGGAACATCGATGGAAGCCAGAACCGTCTGGAGCGATTCGCCCGAGGCCGTAGGGCCATAGAGCGGCTTGAAGCAGGCGGTCAGGCTTAAGGAAAGGCCGACAATCAGGGCAAAGCGGGCCAGGAATTTAGACGACGACATTCACGATCCTCTGGGGAACGACGATGATCTTACGGGCAGGCTTTCCTTCCATAGCCTTTTGCACGCCATCAAGCGAGAGCACGGCGGCCTCAATCGTGGCCTGATCCGCATCGCGGGCCACGGTGACGTCGGCGCGTTTCTTGCCGTTGACCTGCACGGGCATGGTGACCGTGTCCTCGACCAGCAGCGAGCGGTCGAGCACGGGCCAAGCCGTATCGGTCACGAGGCCGTCCTGGCCAAGCGCCTCCCAACATTCCTCCGCCAGATGCGGCATCATGGGAGCGAGCAGCTGAACGAAGATGCGGCCTGCTTCCTTGAATGCGGAAGAGAGGCCGGGCTCGTCGGAGGCCTTGGCCTGGTTCGCCAGATCCTGCAGGGAGTTGGCGAATTCGTAGAGATGCGCCACGCAACGGTTGAAACGCAGGCGCTCCACGTCGTCTTCCACGGCGGCGAGCGCCTTGTGAGCGGCCTTGCGCACGGCAAGCCCGATCGGACCTTCGGCGGCAGCGCCGTTGCCACCGTTCAGGCGGTCCGCGATCTCGCCGATGAGACGCCACACGCGCTGCACGAAGCGGCCCGCGCCCTGCACGCCTTCCTCGGTCCAGATCACGTCGCGCTCAGGTGGCGAGTCGGAGAGCATGAACCAGCGGGCCGTGTCGGCGCCGTAGGATGCGATGATCTCGTCCGGATCGACCGTGTTCTTCTTCGACTTCGACATCTTCTCGATGGAGCCGATCTCGATGGGCGCACCGGTCTCCACATGGAAGGCCTTGTGGGTTGCGCCCTGCACCTCGAAGCGCACGTCGGAGGGCAGCACCCAGGCGCCATTGGCGTCCTTGTAGGTTTCGTGCACCACCATGCCCTGCGTGAACAGGCCGGCGAAGGGCTCGTCCAAACCGGCATGTCCCGTCTTCTTCATCGCGCGGGTGAAGAAGCGCGAATAGAGCAGGTGCAGGATCGCGTGCTCGATGCCGCCGATATACTGATCGACCGGCAGCCAGGAATCGACCGTGGCGCGATCCGTCGGCTTGTCGGTGAGGGTCGGGTCGGTGAAGCGGGCGAAGTACCAGGACGAATCCACGAAGGTGTCCATGGTGTCCGTCTCGCGACGAGCCGCCTTGCCGCAATGTGGGCAGTTCACGTGCCGCCAGGTGGGGTGACGGTCGAGCGGATTGCCCGGCACGTCGAAGGATACGTCCTCCGGCAGCACCACGGGCAGCTGATCCTTCGGCACGCCCACCACGCCGCAATCGTCGCAATGGATGATCGGGATCGGGCAGCCCCAATAGCGCTGGCGCGAGATGCCCCAGTCGCGCAGGCGGAAATTCACCTTGCGCTCAGCCACCGGACGGTTGTTGCGCGTCTCGGTTTCGAGGCGCTTTGCTACTTCTTCCTTGGCTTCCGCGATGGTCTTTCCATCGAGGAAGCGCGAATTGATCATCCGGCCTTCGCCATCATAGGCGACATCGGTGATCACGAAGGACGAGGCGTCCTGATCCGGCGGGCATACGACGGGCGTGTTGCCGAGGCCGTATTTGTTCACGAAATCCAGGTCGCGCTGGTCATGCGCCGGGCAGCCGAAGATGGCGCCGGTGCCGTATTCCATCAGAATGAAGTTCGCGACGTAAACCGGCAGCGTCCAGTTCGGGTCGAACGGATGCACGGCGCGCACGCCCGTATCGAAGCCGAGCTTCTCCGCCTTGTCGATGGCCTCCTGCGCCGTGCCGACGCGCTTGGCTTCCTCGATGAAAGCGGCGAGTTCCGGATTCTTCGCGGCAGCGGCCTTCGCCAGCGGATGATCCGGGGCGACAGCCATGAACTTCGCGCCAAACAGCGTGTCGGGGCGCGTCGTGTAGATCTCGAGTTCGGTCTCGCCGTTGGGAGCGGTATCCGGCTTCAGGGCGAAGCGCACCAGCAGACCTTCCGAGCGGCCGATCCAGTTGCGCTGCATCAGGCGCACCTTCTCCGGCCAGCGGTCGAGGGTGTCGAGCTTGTCGTCGAGGTCCTGAGCGTAATCGGTGATCTTGAGGAACCACTGGGTCAGCTCACGCTGCTCCACCAGAGCTCCCGAGCGCCAGCCGCGCCCGTCGATCACCTGCTCGTTGGCAAGCACGGTGTGATCCACCGGGTCCCAGTTCACCTTGGCGGTCTTGCGGTCCACCAGGCCCTTCTCGAGGAAATCGAGGAACATGCGCTGCTGGTGCTTGTAATAACTCGGATCGCAGGTTGCGATCTCGCGGCTCCAATCGATGGACAGGCCCATCGATTGCAGCTGGGCGCGCATGGTCGCGATATTGGCATAGGTCCATTCCTTCGGGTGGACCTTGTTCTGCATCGCGGCGTTCTCCGCCGGCATGCCGAAGGCGTCCCAGCCCATCGGATGGAGCACGTTGAAGCCCCGGGCCCGCTTGTAGCGCGCCACCACGTCGCCCATGGTGTAGTTACGCACGTGGCCCATATGGATGCGTCCTGACGGATAGGGGAACATCTCGAGCACGTAGTATTTCGGACGCGGGTCGTCGTTGTTGGTCTTGAACAGGTTGCGGTCGTTCCAGACCTTCCGCCATTTCAGCTCGGCTTCCTTGGCGTTGTAGCGCTCAGGCCTCATTTTCTTCAGCACATCCGTCGTTGATAAGCGAAGCAGCTTGCGCTGCCGGGTTGCGGCGGACTAGGACACAGCTCTCCCGCGCGGTCAACGGTTTCGCGTAGCGGAGACGGCTTTGAGAGGGTGCCATGAGAGAGAACAACCCCGTCGAGGGTCTGCAGGAGGTGCGGGAGGCGATCGGCCGCGCCGCGTCCGATTACGAGCGCGATCCTTCCGGCATCACCCTGGTAGCCGTCTCGAAAACATTCCCAACCGAGGCCATCGAGCCGGTCCTGGCCGCAGGCCAGCGGGTATTCGGCGAGAATTACGTGCAGGAGGCCAAGGCCAAATGGCCGGATCTGCGCCAGCGCTATCCGGATGTGGAATTGCACATGATCGGGCCGCTCCAGTCCAACAAGGCCAAGGAAGCGGTTGAGCTTTTCGATGCGATCCACACCCTCGACCGGCCGTCGCTGGCCGAAGCCCTCGCCAAGGAGATCGCCAAGCAGGGCAGGGCACCGCGCCTGCTGGTTCAGGTGAACACGGGCGAGGAGCCGCAGAAGGGCGGCGTCGCACCGGGCGAAGTCGATGCCTTTCTGGAGGCCTGCCGCACGAAATACGGCCTCACGATCGAGGGCCTCATGTGCATTCCCCCGGCAGAGGACCCGCCGTCGCCCCATTTCGCGCTCCTCAACACCATCGCGAAGAAGCACGGACTAAAAGTGCTCTCCATGGGCATGAGCGCCGATTTCGACGAGGCGATCCAGCTCGGCGCCACCCACGTGCGGGTGGGCAGCGCGATTTTCGGGGCGCGGTCGAAATCTGCCCAATGAAGCTCAATGATAATTCATTCCGCGCTTAATTGAGGTGCGGAACTAACATGACCCATATGGAGCTAATAGTCTCTCTCACTGAGCCCATATCAGGGAGCCGTAAGAGAAGCACAAGAGCGATCAATCCTCCATAGCCATCGCCTTTGAGGCGAACGAATGGAGATAACTGAAAGTCAAAGCCGCTGTTCTTCATAAGACATCTTCCTAGAATGAAGTTCGTCCAAGCCTGTTTGGGTCAGATATCATCTCCGACTTGGAGACAGGTTTCAGGGTGACCGGGTCATCCTCTGGATTGAGAATCTCATGCCTGGAGTGCCGTTAAGCGCGGCGGGTTTGAAAAAGATGGGTTGCTCGAAGATTGACGCGAAGATGCTTCATCGGCACTGGAATAGGATCGTTTCCCAAGATCCTTCCAACCTGGCTCGATTTTCAGTGGCGCATGCACCAGCTCATCTTCGTCATATCGCCTCCGCTAATGAGCGGCTGCTGACGCTCAACGATGTGCTGGCCGGCAACTCCATCGACCTCATCAAGACGTTGCCCGATGAGAGCGTGCACTTGATCCTGAGCGACATTCCCTACGGCATCGGCGCCGAGGATTGGGATGTGCTGCACACCAACACCAATTCCGCCTACCTCGGCGCGAGCCCGGCTCAGGCTAAGGCGGGTGCCGTGTTCAAGAAGCGCGGCAAGCCCATCAACGGCTGGTCGGAGGCCGACCGCGCCATCCCGCGGGAATACTATGAGTGGTGCCTCACCTGGGCGCCCGAATGGCTGCGCGTGCTGAAGCCAGGCGGCTCGGCGCTCGTCTTTGCGGGCCGCCGTCTTGCCCATCGCTGTATCGCGGCGATGGAGGATTCAGGCTTTTCCTACAAGGACATGCTCGCCTGGATGCGCGAGCGCGCGCCGCATCGCGCGCAGCGTCTGAGCGCCGTTTATGAGCGGCGCGGCGATGAAGAAGCTGCAAGAGAATGGGACGGCTGGCGCGTCGGCAACTTGCGCCCCACCTTCGAGCCGGTTCTGTGGCTCACCAAACCCTACAAGATCGGCGCGACACTCGCGGATAATGCGCTCATTCACGGTGTCGGAGCCTATAATCAGGATGCACTGCTCAAATACGTGTCGGATCCCGACAACGTGCTTGATATCGGCTTCATGCCGAGAGAGGGCGGTTTGCATCCAACCCAAAAGCCCGTTCGCCTGATGCAGGCTCTCATCGAGCTCACCACGCAGGAGGGCCAGATCGTACTCGATCCCTTCTGCGGCAGCGGCACGACTCTCGTCGCCGCGAAGCAGCTGAGCCGCCGCTTCATCGGCTTCGAGGCGGATGCGGGTTATGTCGAGATTGCGCGAAAGCGACTGTACGAGGTTTGAACCTCGGAAGCCTCAGTGCGTGAGGTCCTAGGGATTGCATCCCATCCGCTTTGCCGTTAAATTTCAGACCATCGCTCAACGTTCGAACCAAGGGAGGGCTGCATGTGTGAGCAATACCAGCATCGCATGTTCGGCCCCTGGCATGCCCTGCAGCAGCTTGTTGCAGGGCCGACCATCGAACGGATCTAGGCGCTTCTCGTCTTCATCTCTCAAAGGTCAGCTCTGAACGGCTTTTCGCGCCATGAGTCTCGCGGGCTCAAGGCGTGCCCGACACGTTCAAGATTTTGCGCCTCCCGTCTCATGACGATGCGCCTGACTTTAAGAGATCCCCATGGCTTCGTTGAGCCTTCGCAATGTCACCGTCATTGCCCATGAACCCCTGTTCCAGAACCTGAACCTCGTCATCGGCGAAGGAGACCGCATCGGTCTCGTGGCCGGAAACGGCGCTGGAAAATCGACCCTTCTCAAATGCCTCGCAGGGCTTGCCGAACCCACTCACGGCGAGATCGTCCGCTCGCGCGGATTACGCCTCGCCTTCGTGGAGCAGGACGTGCCTGAGCGCCTGCTCGACCTGACGTTCCACGAAGCGCTTCTTCAGGCTCTTTCGCCAGAAGAGCGGGAAGGCCAGGACTGGCGCGCCGACATGGTACTCGACGGGTTCGAGACCCCTGAAAACCTCCGGCATCTGCCGGTGCGTTCGCTCAGCGGCGGCTGGCAGCGCCTTGCGCTGATCGCGCGGGCCTGGATCACCGAGCCCGACATGCTGCTCCTCGACGAGCCGACGAACCATCTCGATCTCGACAAGCTGTTCCAGCTCGAGGAATGGATCGCCAATGCGGCTTATGCCACGCCTATCGTGATCGCGAGCCACGACCGCGATTTTCTCGATGCCTGCACCACGAAAACACTCTTCTTGCGGCGAGACGAATCCATCTCCTTCGCGCATCCCTACAGGCGCGCCCGCGTGCTGCTGGACGAGCATGACGCGGCAGCCCAGGCGCAGCGGGACAAGACCCTGCGCGAGGTGAAGCGCCTGCGCCAGAGCGCGCAGGAATTGCGCAATGTGGGCATCAACAGTGGCAGTGACGCGGCGCAGATCAAATCGGCGCAGATCAAGCGCCGCGCGGATGCGCTGGAGCAGACGGCGCGCGCCACGCACAAGGAACGCTCCGGTGAGATCAGGCTCGCCAATCGCGGCACCCATGCGCGCGTGCTTTTGGCGCTGGAGAACGTTGTAGTGCAGGCGCCGGACGGGCGACATCTTTTCGCGGTTCAAAAACTCGAAATCGCGCAACGCGACCGCATCGTGCTGCTGGGGCCCAACGGTGCAGGCAAATCGCAGCTGATCCGCCTGCTGCATCGTGCCCTGTCGCAGGAGGAGGAAATGCCCGGCATCCGGTTCAGCCCGAGCCTTGCGCTGGGCTATGTGGATCAGGACATGTCGCAATTGCCGCAAAAGGCGAGCGCGCATGATTTCATCCTGTCCCGGTTCAGGCTCGGCGATCAGAGAAGCCGCGCGGTTCTGGCGGAGGCGGGCTTTTCCATCGAGCGTCAGGGCCTTCCCATCGAGCGGTTGTCGCCGGGACAGAAGTCGCGGCTGGGGCTTTTGGCGCTGCGGCTGTCCGATCCGAATTTCTATCTCATGGACGAGCCCACCAACCACGTGGACATACCGGGCCGCGAACAGCTCGAGGACGAGATCCTGGATTCGGACGCCACCTGCATCGTGGTGTCCCACGACCGAAGCTTCGTCAAAACCATCGGCACGCGTTTTCTCGTCATCGAGAAAGGCAGGCTGAAGGAAGTCGACACGCCGGAGGTATTTTACGAGGCCGTGAAACGCTGATGGAAAAAGAGGAGGGCGCGGAAACGGCTCCGCGTCCTCTCATCCGAGCCTTTGAAGTATGGCGCGCGCCAAGCGCTCGGCGCTGCCGGGGGCGAATTCGCAGTAGAGATAGGGGTCGATCAGCTCCAGCTCGGTCAGCATGAAGCCGCTGTCGCGGGCGATGCCGTCGACACGGGCATAAAGCGGCTTTTGCGGCAGATGTGCGAGATACGATGTGCCCGCGTCGATCATGTCCGAGGTTGCCGTAACGGGCTCATAGGTGATCCCGAACTGAGGGTTGGCTCTCCATTCGCCGTGCTTCAGAACGCGCCGGACTGCGTGAGAGAACACGCCGTCGATAAAGGTCATCGTCGTCTCGCCGAGAGAGGCGATATCTGCTTGAAATTCCTGCAGCAGCATGTCGGTGGTGCGATCATCGATAGACCAACGATCACGCTCCGCCCAGACGAGCTTCTGCACACCGTGGCCGCTCTGGCTGGAAACGGGTTTCAGCACGGCGGTCTGCCAGCCCTGCGCTTCCATGATCTTCACAATGACGACGTGGTTTGCATAAGGCAGATGAAATGTTTTCGGAACGGGAAGTCCCGCTTTCGCGAGTTCCAGAAGATACGTCTTGCGGAAATTCCAGCGCAGCAGGGACGGCTCGTTGAGCAGTCGCGCGCCACGTGTCTCAAGAGCGTCGATCCAATCCATGAAGGCAGCCGGGTCATCGTAATAATCCCAGCAGCACAGGGGCAGCACGGCGCTGGCTTCGGCGAAGACCGAAATCGGCGTGCTTTTCCACGGGACGAAATCCGCCTCCACACCCAGCGCGCGGAGCGCATCCAGTACCGCTTCGAGGTTAGGCGTGGGGTGAGGGTATTCGGAGCAGATGGCGACCAGGATCATGGCTTAAGCGATGATCTCGATCCGCGTCTGCGGCCCGATCAGCTCCATGAGGCGGCGGATCATGCGGGGCTCCACCGCCACGCAACCTTCCGTCGGCAGGAAGCCGGGGCGGGCAAGATGCAGGAAGATGGCGCTGCCGCGTCCGCGCCGGATCGGCCCCCGGTTCCAGGCGATATCGATCACCACGTCGTAAAGGCCGTCATCCCGCCACATCTTCTCATGGCTCGTCGGGCAGGGGAGCGGAACGAGGTTGTTGTAGCGCCGGTCGCGGATATCGTCCGACCAGCCGTCCGAGGGGCGGATCGTCTTCAGCCTTAGACCCGTGCGGGGGCGGGGGCCATGGTCGGCCCGGTAGAAGGCCTGCAGCAGGCGGAAGCGTCCGACCGGCGAGGCGCCATCGCCTTCGCGCTTGGAATGGCTCGTGCCGGAGCGTCCGATGGCGCAGGGGAGGGTGAGATTGCCGGCCTTGAGCACTCCGCGTCGGTGGTCGAGCGGGGAGCGGTGGACGCGGATGACATTGACGCGAGTGCGCTTCATAGCCGTGGAAGGGCAGGCTCTGCCCCTTGTTGTCAAGCTGGGAATGACTACTCTAATGCAACGAGCGTGATCGGAAAGCGTGAAGCTTGACCTCGGCAGGGTTTTGAGAAGCCTTGACAATCATGCCTGAAAACAGGGAACGGATCCCGGTTCCGTCCCCGTCAATTGCCCAGCTTCTTGCTGTCCACCGTTGTTAAAGGGTTTGAGATGTCGAATGCCAGCCGCCTCCTCGTCGTGGACGACGATCAGGACCTGCGCGACACCCTGGCCGAACAGTTGGGGCTCCAGGGCGAATTCCAGGTCACCGTCGCCGAGACGGCCGGCTCCGCGATCGAGGCGGTAAAGGGCGACCGGATCGATCTCGCCATCATGGATGTGGGTCTGCCCGACATGGATGGCCGCGAGGCTGTGAAGGTCATGCGCCAGAACGGTTTCCGCAGCCCCATCATCATGCTCACCGGCCAGGGCTCGGACACCGACACTGTCATGGGCCTTGAGGCCGGCGCCAACGATTACGTGGTGAAGCCCTTCAAGTTCGCCGTGCTGCTGGCCCGCATCCGTGCGCAGCTGCGCCAGTACGAGGCGAGCGAGGATGCGGTGTTCCAGATCGGCCCCTACACCTTCCGCCCGGGCTCCAAGCTCCTGACCAACGAGAAGGGCTCGAAGCTCAAGCTCACGGAAAAGGAAACGGCGATCCTGCGCTATCTCTACCGCGCCGGTCAGGCGGTGGTGGGGCGCGACACGCTGCTCACCGAGGTCTGGGGCTACAATTCCAACGTCACCACCCATACGCTGGAAACGCATATTTATCGTTTGCGCCAGAAGATCGAGGCCGATCCCTCCAACGCCCGCATCCTGGTGACCGAGCCGGGCGGCTACAAGCTGATCCCGTAAGACCATGGCCCTCGACGACGATATCGCGATCCTCTCGCAAGCGCCCCTGTTCAACCTTTTGGAGCGGGACGCCCTGCGCCTCGTGGCCTTCGCCTCGGAAGGCCGGTCTCTTCGTGCGGGCGATGTGCTGTTCCGCAAGGGCGACCGGTCGGATGGCGGCTATGTGGTGAGCCGGGGCGCGATTGCGCTCGATGCCAATGAGGACGGCTCCCCTGCGGCCTTCGTGGCAGGTCCCGGCTCGCTGATCGGACAATCGGCTCTTTTCACCCGCATCGCCCGTCCCGCCACGGCCACGGCGAGCGAAGCCTCCACGGTGATCCGCGTGACGCCCAGCCTCATGCGCCGCGTGCTGGAGGAGTTCCCGGATGCCGCCGCCGCCATGCAGGACGCCATGGCCGAGGAACTCACCCGTCTTACGCAAGGGCTGGAGCGGGTGCGCCAGAAACTCATCGCCATCGACGGTGAGGAAATCCCGGCGAAGGCGCCGGACGACGAGTAATAGGTCTTCTGGTCACCTCCCAGTCATAAGATCGGATCAGGGGTACAGAATCCCTTGATTTATCTCCTGGAATGTATGTTATTGCGTAACATTAAATTCAGGAGCCCCTATGCCGGTCTTTGATCCCGCCAGGAATGCCTATGTCTTCGAAGACGGTGAAACAGCGCCCTTCACTCTGCCAGAGGCTGACGGATGGGTCGGCGTCATTGGAAATGACCTCAACAATCTCATCACGGGTAATTCGGCGCTAAACATCTTGGACGGTGGCCTTGGCGCCGACACGCTCATCGGCGGGGCAGGGACCGATATTTACTACGTCGATAACGAGGGCGATGAGGTTCGCGAACTCCCCGGAGGCGGTATTACCGATCTCGTGCGGGCATCGATCAGCTATACGTTGAGCGCCAATGTTGAGAATCTGGAGCTTCTTGCCGGAGCTGGGAACATCAACGGGACCGGCAACAATCTCAACAACATGATCGACGACAATGACGGGGACAATATCCTCGACGGAGCGGGCGGAGACGATCTTCTCAGGGCTATGAATGGCGGCAAGGACACCCTCAAGGGTGGCGCCGGCGACGATACTTACATCATCAATTCAGGAGATGTAACGCTTGTCGAAGCAGAAAACGACGGCCAGGACAGTGTCTTTTCCTTTGTCGATTTCAACTTGAAAACCAGTGGCGCCAACATCGAGAACCTGTATCTCGGTGGCAGCGCAACCATTGGAATCGGAAACGGGCTCGACAATGTCATCAGTGGCAACCTCGAGGCCAATACCCTTGTCGGGAATGAAGGCAACGACATTCTGGATAGCGGAAGCGCTGCTCGCGGTGGAGACGGTCTGGACCGTCTCTCGGGCGGTGTCGGAGACGATTTCTACGTTATTCAGCACAATAAAGTTGTCATCACGGAGAACGATGGGGAAGGTGACGACACAGTCGAATCCTGGGTGGATTTCAGCCTTGAGGTGCTGCCCTTCGTCGAGAATCTCATTCTGAGCTTTAACGGAAATGCCGTTAACGGCATTGGCAACGATCTCTCCAACTATCTCAGAGGAAATGCCAATTCCAATATGCTGTTCGGCGGGAAAGGTGACGATTACCTGGATGGAAACGCGGCCGCGGATTCCATGTGGGGCGGCATCGGCGACGATACTTACGCTGTCGATCAGAGCTCCGACGTCATCTTCGAGAACGCCGGCGAAGGAACCGATACGGTTCTGACAACCGCCAGCTATACCCTGACCGCCAATATTGAAGACCTGATCGCGTCGAGCGCCTCGTGGTTAGGCGCCTTGAGACTGACCGGCAATGCGCTGAGCAACGTTATCAGTGGCGGCATAGCAGGCGATATCGTCAGCGGCGATGCCGGTAATGACAAGGTGGACGGCAAGGCAGGCAACGACAAGCTCTATGGCGGAAGCGGAAACGACACGCTCTATGGCGGTCTCGGCAACGATTATCTGACCGGCGGAACGGGGCGTGACTTCTTCGTGTTCAATACCAAGCTGAGTGCCAAGTCGAACTTCGATCGGATTACCGACTTCAGCTATCGGGACGATACGATCTATCTGGAGAATGCAGTGTTCAAGAAGCTCACCAAGACAGGCACCTTGAACAAGAACTTCTTCAAGAGCGGCATCGGCGTAAAGGCGCGCGATGCCAACGATTTCATTCTCTATGATACCAAGACCGGCAATCTATCTTATGATGCGGATGGCAGTGGCCGCGGCTCGGCAGTCGTTTTCGCCAACCTTGCCAAGAAGCCTGCCTCGGCAGCGGACTTCGTCGTCATCTGACGAATAAGGGCGATTGCCTTGGCGGCAATCGCCCTCCCAATCTTATCCGAAACGTTTAAAGCCTCACGCCGCCTTCACGCCCGATAGGAACGAGCTAACCTCGTGGCTGAGCGTCTCCGAGTGGCGGGCCAGCTCCTGCGCGGAGGTGAGCACCTGCGCAGCCGCCTGACCGGTTTCGCCCGCGCCCTGACGCATCTCGTGAACATTGCCGGTCACCGCTTCGGTGCCGCGGGCGGCTTCCTGCACGTTGCGGGAGATTTCCGCGGTCGCCGCACCCTGCTCCTCCATTGCTGCTGCAATCGAGGTCGAGATCTGGCTCATCTCGCCGATCGTGCGGGCGATGGCCTGGATCGCCTGCACGGCTTCGTTCGTCGCCTGCTGCACAGAGCCGATCTGGGCGGAGATTTCCTCCGTCGCCTTCGAGGTCTGTGTGGCGAGATGCTTCACCTCGCTTGCCACGACCGCAAAGCCCTTGCCGGCTTCGCCCGCGCGAGCCGCCTCGATGGTGGCGTTGAGCGCGAGCAGATTGGTCTGCGACGCGATGTTGTTGATGAGCTGCACCACGTCACCGATGCGCTCGGCGGTGCTCGCCAGCGTCTGGACAGTCTCGTTGGTGCGTCGTGCATCCAGAACCGCCTGTTCGGCGATGCGAGAGGACTGGCCGACCTGAGACGCGATCTCGCGGATCGAGATCGACAGCTCTTCCGTGGCGGCGGCGACCGTTTGCACGTTGGCAGAAGTCTGCTCGGCGGCAGAGGCTACCGTCACCGACTGGCTCGTGGTCTGATCGGCCACCGAGGTCATGGACTGGGCGGTCGATTCCATCTGCGTGGCGGCAGAGGCGAGACCGGTCGTGAGCACGGAGACATTCGCCTCGAACTGCCGGGTCAGCTGATCGAGCACCTGCGCGCGGCGCATCTTCGCCTCCGCCTCGATGGCTGCCGCTTCATCGGCTTCCCGTTTGGCGATCAGCGCATCCTTGAACACCTGCACCGCACCGGCCATGGCGCCGATTTCGTCGACGCGCTTGAGATCGGTGACCGTCACGGTGGTGTCTCCCTGGGCGAGGGTCTTCATGGTTTCCGTCATGCGGATGATCGGATTGGCGAGGGAGCGGGCCGCGAACCAAGCGCCCAAGAGGGCCAGCACGAGCAGGCCGCCGGCGGTCAGCAGCATCAGGTTGCGCGCGTCGATGGCGCCATCGACCATGGCATCGGAAGGCACGGCGATGGAGAGAAGCCAGGGCTCCTCGATTCCGGGAAAGCTCACCGGGACCACGGCGCGGTAGATCTCATTGCCCGAGGCATCCGTGATCGTGGCATCCGCATAGCCGGTCGGCGAGGCCTTGGCCTTCTCGCTCAGTTCGGCGATGACCTTGTCTTCGGATGGTTTTCCAAGAAGCCCTGCATCCTTGTTGGCAACCCACAAGCCGCCCGAGCCGACAAGGCTCACGGAGCCTTCGTCGAAAGGCTTCAAACCGCCGATCTCCTCCGAGATCTTCTTCAGACCGATATCGGCCGTGATGATGCCGATCGGCGTCTTGTCGCGGCGGATGACGACGCTGACGGTCGACATCAGCACTTCCTCACCATTGACCGGATAGAGATAGGCCGGCGTGATCTGGTTGCGGTTCTCGCGCAGGGGCTTGTCGTACCAGCTCTCGGCGCCCTTCATGTTGAGAGGCTCGACGGAAACCTTTCTCTCCTTCGTCCAGAAGAAATACGGCGCGAAGCGGCCTGTCGGGTCCGAATAGGTATCGGCCAGGAATTCCTTGTCTTTCCTGTCCAGGGCATCCGGCTCGAAGGCAAGCGCCATGCCGATCAGATCGGGCTGGCTCTCGACGGTGAGCGCGAGAATCTCGGCAAGCTCTCCGCGCTCCACCTTGTAGTCGTAGGCGATGGCTTCGGCGGTCGATTTCGTGACCA
Source organism: Microvirga solisilvae (assembly GCF_022808595.1). Classification (GTDB taxonomy): domain Bacteria; phylum Pseudomonadota; class Alphaproteobacteria; order Rhizobiales; family Beijerinckiaceae; genus Microvirga; species Microvirga solisilvae. The sequence goes on along the minus strand of NZ_JAKUCN010000002.1, from coordinate 2,061 downwards.
CTGCAGCGGCCACGGCCCTGTCGATCTCGCCTTGTACGTAATCCTTGTACTGATTGAGCATTGTGTTCGCCGTCACGATCGCCTCGCTCCGGCCCTTGCTCATCATGATCTGCGAACCAGCAAAGGTCAGAACCGTGCAGGCCGTGACGAAGCCCGCTCCCGCCAGCAGCAGAACACGAGTCTTGATCGAACGTAGTTTGAGAACCATCCGCTTGCCCCCGAGACATGGCTTTTGAATTTATTCGCTTTCTACAGGGCCTAGCTTGCGTCGGGCTTGTGGTACGTATCTTTGTAGCGAGTTGTGTGAGCTTCGCGGAATACATCCCATGATTGAGAGATAATAAGAAACAAAGCTCTCGGTGTGTGCAAAATCGCAAGGTGGTTTCAAAGCAAGGCGGAATTTAATTGCGCCGCAATAATAACGTTATAAAGTTTAAAAACACGAATTGATTTAAGGACCAAGGATGTCTGAGGCAGCATTATCAGGCCTCCCAAAGCTGATCGACGATAGCACCGAAGGCTTGACGCAAAACCTGACCGCAGGTGTCGACAACCTCAGCGGGACGGAAGCCGCCGATACCTTCGTCACGCAGCGCACCGATCTCAATACAGGCGACGAGATCAGAGGCGGGGGCGGCACCGACACGCTCCAGCTGAACGGTGTTGGAGACTTCGATCTGCACCGGATCAGCATGGACAGCATCGAAGTCATCCGAGGGTCAGATGCTTGGGATACGATCAAGCTGAACGGCTCCCAGCTTGCCGGGATCATGACGATCGATGGCGGGGGAGGGGGCTACAATACCCTGACCCTGCACGGAGACGAGTGCGATCTGACCGGCAAGGTTATTGAAGGCTTTGATATTTTCTTTGGAAGCGAGAACCAGACGATTAAAGTCGACAATCTCGCAACCGCAAGCCTCATAGTCGGTAGCGAGCATCTCACCGATCATCTGTTCGTCGAAGGGATCGTGCTGTCCGAGGCTCAGCTCCAGACGTTGTTCGATCAGGGGATCGACCGGATCACCGACGCCAGCGGAGAGATGTATGAGAATACAGCTCCGACCCTCGCCAATCTGGACGGTGATCACGTCACCCTGTCTCCCAGCGGCAAGAGCCGTATCGACGTGGGAATGAACAGCCTGCTCACCGATGACGACGGCCTCGAGATCCTGATCGTCGAACTCACCGCAGGCGATCTGACCCATGTGCTCGGCATCGATGTCGCCGGCACAAGAGTGACCTTCCCGGAAGGGATTGGCGGCGGCAAGCCGGTTCATGTCGACGGCACGAGGATCGGCGAGCTGGCTTGGCTGAGCGGGGCCGATATGGGCTTCGCCTTCGAACCGGCGGCGGAGCCGGAATTCGTTTCACAAATCATCCGTGCCATCACGCTGACGAGCACGGCCACAGACGAAAATCATACTTCATCAGGGGCTATTAAAGTGACCACACATGATACCGGGCATCGGTTTGCCACAGCGACCGTCACCTTCGACGTCGGCCCAGAAACTACCAACTCAGCACCCGACGTATCTGTCGAGCCTGGCCGGGAGAGCACGGATGCCGTTGATAATGGCCCCCTGAAAAACCCCTTCGGCGGCCTTGTCTTCGCCGATGACGAGAAGGACGTGCTCACTGTCACGATTTCGTTCGACGCCAGCCATGGCGATCTCGTCATTCCTCTGGGGCTCGCCACGCCGGGCTTCGAGGAAAAGGACGGCAAGAAGATCTACACCTTCACCGGCCGTCCCGATTCTCTTGCCATCATCATGGACGTGCTGCAATTCGATGCGGCGGAGCGGCCTCTCGCGGAAGCGGGCAGCCATCATGTGACCGAGTTCACGATTGGCGTGACTGACGAAGACCATGCCACGCCCGACACGGTCGTGGTCCGGGTTGATACCGTGGTAGCGAACCGCGCGCCGAGCAACATTACGCTCAGCAAGGATACGGTCTCGGAGATCGTCGGCGGTGAGGTGGGCATCCTGTCGGCCACCGACCAGGACAATGCCACCTTCTCCTACGAGCTCATCAATTCCGCCGGCGGGCGCTTCGCGC
>NZ_JAKUCN010000019.1 GCF_022808595.1 Microvirga solisilvae | reverse complement strand
CGCTTCTCTTTCTTTCTTCACTTGTCAAAGAGCAAATCTCGCCTCGAAGAGACAAGACAAAGAACCTCGATCACCCCGTCACGCTGAAGCGCCAGGAGCCCGAAGCCCTTCATGCCGGCACCCCGTTCCCAAGACGCCGTCGATGAAGGGGTATCTAATCGATCTGGATTCTCGGGTCAACACTCATTCAGAAGATTTTCTGAATTTTTTTGAGTGTCCATCCGTCTCCTGAACGACAGATATAGCAAAGCCGTTCTCAGAAGATGTTTTTCTTCTGAGTTATACTTATCGAATGAGCGGAGCTCTTCGATGAATATTAGGATTTGCGCCAGAGGAGCCTTTCGAGACGGCGAATGACTTCGCGCTCTTAGGCTCATGTCTAAGGCCAAAGATAAAGCTTATCTCTGGCTCCGGCGCGAACGTGTCTATTCCTGCATTGCTGCCTGAATGATCCGCCGCGTTATCCGGAGAAAAGCGCCAGACCACCGAGGTGGCCGCGCTGGGTTGCGCCGATATAAGCGATTCGCGTTTTTATGCAAGTGGGGAATGAGGGCTCTGCTCGCCTTTCTGGAGCAAATCTCTTGCATTCCTTCAAAACCTATATGGGGATGCTGCCGGGTGTTTTGAAGGGCAGGGGATATGGGGACGACCTGTCGCCTCCTAATCCTCTTTTTACCTTTCAGGGGTGTAACTGCTGAGGAACGACCCTCCCGGGCCGAACAACTCGGCTCCAACCTCAATAATGACAATGCATTTCAAGCGCCGGCCTTCCTCTTCTGCCGATCACGGCTACGATTCCCCCCTTCCAGAAAGCGCTCCGACCTCAGTTTCCCATGGGGCAGGGGGTGCTGCTTCCGCGCAAAATATTGCCAATCAATTTGCGAGGCCGACGCCGCCCACGTCGTCCGAAGTGCGCTATACCCGGACGCCCGACCGCATTCTCAAGGAGCGTATGAAGCAGGCTCCCGCCCCGGCGGTCGAGAACTTGCAACCTGCGCAGCCGGTCGCATCGACAGCATTTGATATTCCCAAGACCTCGAACCCGCTGATCGTGCCTCAGGCGCGAAACAATGCCGGTTCACAGGCTCAAGGCGCGCCGGGTGTCCATTACACACGCACGCCCACACGCATGACGCCACAGGCTTCGGCGCGTTTGCGGAATGTCGCCGCGCCTGATCAGAGTGAAAGTGCTGAACAGGTGCATGTAGCTTCGCCCAGAGCTTCTGCTGTTGTTACGAAGGCTGCGCCGGCGAGGGCGGCGTCACAACAGCCTACCCAGACACCGAGCGCGTCCATGGACTTCTCGCTGTCGCAGGTTCAGCAATCCTATTCGTTTCTTTGGCAGCCAGGCACGTATCTGCTGGATCCAGCCGTGCCGACAAAGGAGGTTGCGCCCGTTGAGGCAAAAAGGGAGCGCAGTGCCAGGCCTGCAAAGCAGCCGACGCCTGTGAGCCGTGTGATCGCGGTCGCACCTGCCGCGCGCGTCGTTTCTGCACCAAGCGAAACGCCGCCGTGGGAAGACGAGCCGGAAGAGCTCTCCACTGACATCGAAATTTTCGAGGATGATGCAGAGGAGGTGCCCGCTCCTGTTCCCATGATGCGGCCTGCCGCTCGTGCTGCAAGCGTGCGCACGCCTCCTGCACCAGCCAATGACAGCTTCGGAAAGGCGCATGCCTCTATTCCGGCTGCGGCGTCTTTCGATTTCGAGCTTCCCGCGCTCGATCTGCTTGCGGAGCCGCATGATCAGAACAGCGTCGAGGTGCCGCCGGAAGTTCTACAGGAGAATGCCGCGGCGCTCGAGAACGTGCTGTGGGACTTCAACGTGAAGGGCGAGATCATCAACGTCCATCCCGGTCCTGTTGTGACGTTGTATGAGTTGGAGCCTGCGCCTGGAACGAAGTCGTCGCGGGTGATCTCGCTGGCCGACGACATCGCCCGCTCCATGAGCGCGGTCTCGGCCCGCGTCGCCGTGGTCCAGGGTCGCAACGCCATCGGCATCGAGCTGCCCAACCACAAGCGCGAGACCGTCTACCTGCGCGAGCTCCTCGCCTCCCAGGACTTCGAGACCTCGAAGCAGAAGCTCGCGCTGTGCCTCGGCAAGACCATCGGCGGCGAGCCGGTCATCGCCGATCTCGCCCGCATGCCCCACCTGCTCGTCGCCGGCACCACCGGCTCGGGCAAGTCGGTGGCGATCAACACCATGATCCTGTCCCTGGTCTACCGCATGACCCCGGCCGAGTGCCGCCTGATCATGGTCGACCCGAAGATGCTCGAGCTCTCGGTCTATGACGGCATCCCGCATC
>NZ_JAKUCN010000018.1 GCF_022808595.1 Microvirga solisilvae | reverse complement strand
GGCCGCCGAAGGTCGACAAGGCGCCATGCTTGGCGGCGTTGGTGGTCAATTCGTGAATGGCCATGCCGATGGGCACGGCCGCCTCCGAGGGCAGCTCGATATGCGGGCCTTCGACGAGGATGCGGTTGCGCGCCTCGTCCTCGTAGGGACCGAGCTCGGTCTGGACCAGCTCGCGCAGGTCGGCCTTCTGCCACAGGTCCTCGGTGAGCAGGTTGTGGGTGCGGGCGAGCGAGACGATGCGTCCGACGAAGCCCTGGTAGAAGTCGTCGATGCTGGTGGCGGTGCGTGCGGTTGATCCGACGATGGCCTGGACGGTGGCGAGCGTGTTCTTGACGCGATGATGCAGCTCGCGGATGAGCAGCTGCTGGCGCTCCTCCGCATGCTTGCGATCCGTAATGTCTTGGAAGACACCGGTGGTTCCGATGAACGTTCCATCGGAATCATAGATCGGGTTGCCTTGGGCCGTGATCCAGGTGTGGGATTGGTCCCCCGGACGCAAGATCCTGTACTCGACGCTGTATTGAGTACGGTTCTCGATGGCTCTCCTGATGGTGGAGAGAACGCGCGCATGATCGGAAGCGTGAATCTGCTCATGCATGCGCTCTCTCGTGATGGATGAGCCTGGAGGAAGTCCGAGGATTTCCGCTGCCTTGTCCGAGAGCAGGATGTCTTGGGAACCGGCATTCCAGCTCCAATTGCCAAGCTGGGCGGCTTGCAGGGCAAGCCGAAGTTGTCTCTCGCTTGTGCGCAGGGCTTCCTCGATCATTTTCATGTCGTGGATGTCGATGCTGGTGCCGACCCAGCCCTTGAACTCGCCCGTGGCGCTGTGCACCGGTGCGCCCTGGATCAGGTGCCAGCGATATTCGCCTGTGCCTGACCGGTAACGTGCCTCCGCCTCATAGGCCATGTGGTTGGGAACCACATGCTGCAGCTCCACCTCCATGCGTGCCCAATCGTCCGGGTGAATGGCCTGGATCCAGCTGTGGCCAAGTGCCAGTTCAGGAGGCTGCCCTAGATATTTCACCCAGCGCTCGTTGGTGTAGGTCAGCTCCAGATCCGGGTTGAGAATCCACACGAGTGCCGGCAGCGATTCTGCAATGAGCTGGAAGCGCGCCTGGGTTTCGCGCAGTTCGCGCTCTGCGCGCGCTTTTTCGACAGCAATCCATGTTCGCTCTCCCACATCGACGACAAGAGCGATCTCGTCGCCCGTCCAGTGACGGGGGCGGGATGTGCTTGCATAGAACAACCCCACAAGGCGATCGTTCTTCATCAGCGGAACGGTCAGGATCGCCTTGATGGCAACACTTGTATAAAACGCTTCGACTGCCGGATCGATCGAGACGTCCTCGATCACACTGGGCCTTCCCTCCATCAAGGCTTGCACGACATAGGCGGGCGCCTGACCTGTCGGCTCGACGCGGCCCTCATTGGAGAGAAGCCCTTTCGACCATTCCTTCAGGACGACGATCGCGCTTTGGTCTTCCGTGATCTCTCCATATCCAACGCTGTCGACTTCCAGGAACAGGGCAAGGCTTCGAACGATCGATTCCAGAATGAGCAGCGGCTCTTCCTGGGCAGTGATCTGATCGTGGAGGTAGAGAAGAAACTCTTGCTTGCGATGCGAGAGAGCGGCTTCTTCCTTGACCCGCTCGCGTTCCGTCACATCCTGGATGATGCCCATGACCCGAACCGGGCTATCGCCTTCAAAGAGGGCGGACCCTCTCAGCACGGCGCGGTTCACTTCGCCATCGGACTTGATCAGGCGATGCTCGACCTGGAAATCGGTTTTTGTCTTGATGGAATATGCAATCGCCTGATCGATGCGAAGAACATCGTCAGGATGAAAGATCTGCTGCAACTCTTCATAGGTCAGCGTCGAATGCGAGGGGAGCCCAAGGCACGCATAGAATGCTGGACTGCCTTTCACCACACCGGTTTTCAGATCGTGCTCCCATGAGCCCACTCGGCTGAGGCTGAGCGCGGCCTGTAGCTTGGCGTCGGTGGAGCGAAGCGACGTATTGAGCGCGTGAAGACGGCTCTCAAGTTCAGCAATACGCTCCTTGTTGCTGCCGCCCTCTCTCAACAGGGCAGCTTCACCCGGAGCTTGGGTAATGCCTCGCCCGTTCATGGTTCTAAGCCCTCACGCTGTCGTTGGTCATGATGCCTGAGATGCCTGTTTATCCGGATTGAAAAGAGGTGGCTCGCCTGGGATGGCCATCGTCATGGTGAAATGCAGCCCATGCTCTTGGAATTCCATGTTCACCTGAGCCTGCAGCTGCGTGGTCAGAACCCGCTGCAGCAGCCGCGAACCAAAGCCCTGCCGCGCCGGCGCCGTCACCCGCGGACCGCCATGCTCCATCCAGGAAAAATGCAGCATCGGCTGCTCCCCGCCCGGCGCAATGTGCCAGCGCACCTCCACCT
>NZ_JAKUCN010000017.1 GCF_022808595.1 Microvirga solisilvae | reverse complement strand
TCAGCAAGTCGTTCTTCACCGTCGGCGCTAAGGCGGCCGATAAGGACGACTTCGTTGGCTACAACAAGCTGACGGGCGACGTATGGTACGATGCCAACGGCAACAAAGCCGGCGGTCAGGTCGTCTTCGCCAATGTCGGCAAGAACAAAGGCCTCACAAACCTCGACTTCGTCGTCATCTAAGCATCATTAAAATGGGCGGAGCCTCGAAAAGGCTCCGCTCGATGTCTTCCCAGGATCTTACAGCTCCAGTTCCATCGTGACGGGTGCATGATCGGAGGGGCGTTCCCAGCCGCGCGTGTCGCGGGTCACGTCAACCGAGCGCAGGGACCCTTTCAGCGTGTCCGAAATCCAGATGTGGTCGAGGCGGCGGCCTTTGTTGGCGGCGGCCCAATCGGGCGAGCGATAGCTCCACCAGGAATAGATCTTCTCGGGCTCGGGGCGCAGGTGCCGTGCGGCATCGATCCAGCCTGCTTCCTGGCGCAACTCTTCGAGGGCCTGCGTCTCGACCGGCGTGTGGCTCACCACGTCGAGAAGCTGCTTGTGGCTCCACACATCGTGTTCGAGTGGCGCGACGTTGAGATCGCCGACAAGAATGGCAGGGCCCTTCGTCGGTTTTGCCTTGGAGCCCCAGCTGCGCATCTCCGCCATGAAGTCGAGCTTGTGGCGGAATTTTTCGTTGAGGTCTGGATCGGGAATATCGCCGCCCGCCGGCACGTAGAAATTATGGATCGTGATGCCGGAGGCAGCTTTCGCCTGGCCGAGGGTGACGGTGATGTGGCGCGCATCCTGACGTCCGCACATTTCCATCACGCTCGTCTCCGTGAACGGAAAACGCGAGAGGATCGCGACGCCGTTATAGCCCTTCTGGCCCATATGGACGACGAAGGGATAACCGAAGGATTGCAGCTCCTTCAGAGGAAGCTTGTCATTCGGACACTTGGTCTCCTGCAGGCACAGGATGTCGGGCCTCCGCTCCTTGAGGAAGCGTTCGACCTGATCGATGCGCAGGCGCACGGAATTGATGTTCCAGGTGGAGACGGTGAGTTTCACGGAAAGAAGCCCCTTCGACAGACTTCTCCCGGCTACGACAGTTTGAGGCGGGAGGGAAGCCGAAAGGCTATTTGTTGCCGCCGTCGCCGCGGATCTCTTCGTATTGGATGCGGAAGAGGTCCTGATCGATGCGGCGGCCTTTTTGGGCGTCGTTCAGCACCACGACGGTCTGGAAGCCCTGGGCGTCGACGATCCGCCATTGGTTGAGGTTCTGCACCTCGGGGTCGAAGAACAGGGTGATCCGGGACGTGCCGCCAAGCGTCGACGAATCCTCCAGGTTGATTCGCACCGCGTTGGGCTCGTTACTGATCCCGATGATCTTGATGTCTTGGCCGAGATTGACGCGCTCTCGCAGCAGGAATTTCAGCGGCGTCTGCGAGATCGAATAGAGATCCTGGGTAGCGAGCTTGCGGTCGCGCACCGCCACCGAGCGTCCGTCGGCGATCACCTCGAGAGTGGCCGGGGGATCGTATTCGAAACGCACCTTGCCCGGGCGCTGGAGATAGAGCGTGCCGCCCATGCGCCGTCCGTCGCCACCCACTTGCGTGAAATCCGCAACCAGGGTGTTGAGATTGGTGAAATAGGCGTTCGCCCGGTCCACTATGGCGCTGTTCGGCAAGGGCTGGCCCTGGCCAACCGGACCCATGGAAGCGGTGACGATCGGTTTTTGCGTAATCTCGACGGGCTGCGTCTCGGGAGCCGGAGTCGATTCGGCGAAGGCGGGCCGGGCAGGGGGGAGCGGCGCGGTCGCCGCAAGCATCTGCTCGGCATTGACCGGCCTTGCGATCACGGGTCGGCTGGGCTGGGCGGCTGCGGCTGTTGCGGAGGCCTGGTGGAAGGTCGATGTCGGAAGGGAGCTTGGCGAGGCGGCAAAGCCTCCGGTGACCGGCCGCTTGGGCGGCAGGATCATTTCCATGGGCAGCGTCTGCGCCATAGCCGGCAGCGCGCCCGCAAGAGCGGACGCTACGGTCACCAGACCGGCAAGGCTGAGAAGACGCATCGAGACCTTCCTTCGAGAACCATTATGACCGCAGCTGAGCGTTTGCGCAGCGCTGAAAGATGACGCAGGGCCGCGGCCAAGGTTCCGGGCATATAGGGATTAATCCTCTCCCCCGTGAGGGCTCTCCATGAGGATTTCGCGTTTCCCGGCGTGGTTGGCGGGTCCGACGATGCCCTCGTTCTCCATCCGCTCCATCAGCGACGCCGCCCGGTTGTAGCCAATCTGCAGCCGCCGCTGGATGTAGCTCGTCGACGCCTTCTTGTCCCGCAGCACCACCGCCACCGCTTGGTCGTACAAATCTCCGCCCGGAGCCCCGAACTCGCCCTGGTCGAACACCGCCGTGTCGGGGGCCGCCTCCTCCTCGTCGGCGGTCACCGCCTCAAGATATTGCGGACGGCCCTGGCGCTTCAGATGCGCCACCACATGCTCCACTT
>NZ_JAKUCN010000016.1:0-2500 GCF_022808595.1 Microvirga solisilvae | reverse complement strand
GGGTTCGCTTTAAACCCCTATGGATTCAGGGTCTAATACCTTCATCTGACCCTCCGTAATGCAACATCACTGTTTCCAATGACGTCACAATACAAAGGATCGAAGGTGGGTTTCCCCATTCGGAGATCTTTGGATCAAAGCTCGTTCGCAGCTCCCCAAAGCATATCGCAGCGTACCACGTCCTTCATCGCCTCTCAGCGCCAAGGCATCCACCAGATGCTCTTACGACACTTGATTACTCTCATGATCGATGTCCGCTCGGCAGAGCCGGACATGATCCAAGAAAGACCCGTCTTCGGATTTCTCCAAAGACGTCTATTTTGCTTGCCAAGCATATCCGGCGCTCACGGCTGCGGGCCGTGGCTGGTTCGCAGGACTAGGTTGCCTGCTTGCCGAATATGCTGCCTCTTTACGATTTCAAACATCCGCGCTCTCACCCCAAAGGGGAGAACACGAACCTCAATGACACCGGATATGGTCTAATGACCTGATCAAAGGATCTTGGTGGAGCCTGTCGGGATCGAACCGACGACCTGAAGCTTGCAAAGCTACCGCTCTCCCAGCTGAGCTAAGGCCCCAATCAAGATAATGGTGGGCCTGGGACGACTCGAACGTCCGACCTCACCCTTATCAGGGGTGCGCTCTAACCACCTGAGCTACAGGCCCGAACCGACATCCCAGATCACTCACGTGACCCGATCACTGTATCCGGAGAAGAAAGAGAAACGAAGACGGCAGCGTCCCGCATAGCGAGCTCTGACTGAGCTCTTTTGTTCTGAAGAGATCCGATAAAACAACCGAAGTTGTCTTGAGGGATCATCCTTAGAAAGGAGGTGATCCAGCCGCAGGTTCCCCTACGGCTACCTTGTTACGACTTCACCCCAGTCGCTGACCCTACCGTGGTCGCCTGCCTCCTTGCGGTTGGCGCAGCGCCGTCGGGTAAGACCAACTCCCATGGTGTGACGGGCGGTGTGTACAAGGCCCGGGAACGTATTCACCGTGGCGTTCTGATCCACGATTACTAGCGATTCCACCTTCATGCACTCGAGTTGCAGAGTGCAATCCGAACTGAGACGGCTTTTTGGGATTAGCACACCCTCGCGGGTTAGCTGCCCATTGTCACCGCCATTGTAGCACGTGTGTAGCCCAGCCCGTAAGGGCCATGAGGACTTGACGTCATCCCCACCTTCCTCGCGGCTTATCACCGGCAGTCCCCCTAGAGTGCCCAACTGAATGATGGCAACTAGGGGCGAGGGTTGCGCTCGTTGCGGGACTTAACCCAACATCTCACGACACGAGCTGACGACAGCCATGCAGCACCTGTGTTCCCGCCAGCCGAACTGAAGGAAGCTGTCTCCAGCAACCATACGGGACATGTCAAAGGCTGGTAAGGTTCTGCGCGTTGCTTCGAATTAAACCACATGCTCCACCGCTTGTGCGGGCCCCCGTCAATTCCTTTGAGTTTTAATCTTGCGACCGTACTCCCCAGGCGGAATGCTTAAAGCGTTAGCTGCGCCACTGAGCAGCAAGCTGCCCAACGGCTGGCATTCATCGTTTACGGCGTGGACTACCAGGGTATCTAATCCTGTTTGCTCCCCACGCTTTCGCGCCTCAGCGTCAGAACCGGACCAGTAAGCCGCCTTCGCCACTGGTGTTCTTGCGAATATCTACGAATTTCACCTCTACACTCGCAGTTCCACTTACCTCTTCCGGTCTCAAGCCAGACAGTATCGAAGGCAATTCTGTGGTTGAGCCACAGGCTTTCACCCCCGACTTATCAAGCCGCCTACGCGCCCTTTACGCCCAGTGATTCCGAACAACGCTAGCCCCCTTCGTATTACCGCGGCTGCTGGCACGAAGTTAGCCGGGGCTTCTTCTGCGGGTACCGTCATTATCGTCCCCGCCGAAAGAGCTTTACAACCCTAAGGCCTTCATCACTCACGCGGCATGGCTGGATCAGGCTTGCGCCCATTGTCCAATATTCCCCACTGCTGCCTCCCGTAGGAGTTTGGGCCGTGTCTCAGTCCCAATGTGGCTGATCATCCTCTCAGACCAGCTACTGATCGTCGCCTTGGTGAGCCTTTACCTCACCAACTAGCTAATCAGACGCGGGCCGATCCTTCAGCGATAAATCTTTCTGCTCTCGCACGTATCCGGTATTAGCCCAAGTTTCCCTGGGTTATTCCGAACTGAAGGGCACGTTCCCACGCGTTACTCACCCGTCTGCCACTCACCCCGAAGGATGCGTTCGACTTGCATGTGTTAAGCCTGCCGCCAGCGTTCGTTCTGAGCCAGGATCAAACTCTCAAGTTGAAGAATTTGATCTGACTGTCACTACACTTAAATTGACAGAGTCCATCTCACTCCAATCTTGCGATCGAAGCGGTGTACTCACCAAAGCATAGATCCGGTCAATGTCTTCTCGACCATCCAACAGGATGATCCGCAAGGACACCGCCGCCTACGCTTCTCTTTCTTTCTTCACTTGTCAAAGAGCAAA
>NZ_JAKUCN010000015.1 GCF_022808595.1 Microvirga solisilvae | reverse complement strand
TGGTGTCGTGCAGCGAGTTGTCCGACCACTTGAACTTGTAAGTGATCGTCTCCTCGTCATCGTCCTTGAGCGCCAGCGTCACAACATCGCCCAAAGTCCCTTCCGCAATCTCAACAACACGGCTCGGATCAGCAGGCGAACGATTCGGGACGTTCTCCTTGATCAGGACGGTGATCGTGCCTTCCACCTGGTGATTGGCAGCTGTCGTGCCGTCATCCGCCACAACGATATACTCGAAGGGCGTATCCACACTCACGCTGCTAGTGCCGATCGCCACCATCTTGTTGCCGACGAACTGGAACAGGCCGTCCTCGCTGGTGTCGTGCAGCGAGTTGTCCGACCACTTGAATTTATAAGTAATCGTCTCCTCATCGCGATCCGTCGAGGCAAGAACAAGCACTTCGCCGAGCGCCCCTTCGAGCCACTCGACTGACCGGGTCGGATCGGTCGGGGCGTAGTTGCCCGTCGCCTCGTCAGCGTACTTGATGGTGATGTCGATCTTGCCTTCAACGCTGTGGTTGTCGGCCGTCGTGCCGTCGTCGGCCACCACAACGTAGGATTTCAGCGTATCCTCACCCACATCGATGGCAACAAGAGCCACCAATTTGTTGCCGACGAACTTGAATAGACCATCCTCGCTCGTATCGTGCAGCGAATTGTCTGACCACTTGAACCTGTAGCTAATGATCTGACTATCGAGGTCAGTGGAGTCCAAGTAGAGAACCACACCGAGCACGCCTTCCGACCATTCGACCGAACGCGACGGATCTGCTGGAGCATGGTTGCCGGTCACCTCATCGACATTCTTGATGACGACGGTAATCGTACCTTCCGTGCTGTGGTTGCTCGCTGTTGTCCCATCGTCGGCCACCACAGCGTAAGACATCGGCGTGTCTTCAGTCACATCGATGGTCGCGATCGCCACCATTTTGTTGCCGACGAACTTGAACAGTCCATCCTCACTTGTGTTGCTGAGGGACCCGTCCGAATGCTTGAACCTATAGGTGATCGTCTCGCCATCGATGTCCACCCTGGCCAGGGTCATGACCTCGCCCAACACGCCCTCGGACCATTCGATGGAGCGCGTCGGATCGGTCGGCGAATGGTTGCCGGTCGCCTCGTCGACATTCTTGATGGTGACGGTGATCGTGCCTTCCGTGGTGTTGTTGAAGTCCGCCGACCCGTCATTGGCTACGACATCATAAGTCTTCGTGATATCCCATTCGACGGACGAGGCCACAATAGCTGTCAGCTGGTTGTTGACGAACTGGAACAGGCCATCTTGGCTGACATCGTGCAGTGTGCCGTCCGACCACTTGAACTTGTAAGTGATCGTGTCACCGTCGAGATCTGTCGCGGCCAGCGTGAGCACGAGGCCCAGCTCGCCCTCCTTCCACTCGATGGAGCGGGTCGGATCGGTCGGCGAGTGATTGCCACTCGCTCCCTCTGCCTTCAGAGAGACCTTGATCACGCCCGTCACGCTGTGGTTGTCGGCCGTGGTGCCGTCATCGGCCACGACGATGTAGGCCTTGGTGACATCTTCCGTGATGAACGCGGAAGAGTTGTTCGTAACCATCTTGTTCCCGACGAACTTGAACAGTCCATCCTGGCTCTCGTCGTGCAGAGTACCATCCGCCCACTTGAACTTGTAGGTGATGGTTTGCTCGTCATCGTCCTTATCGTCCAGGACGATCACTTCGCCTTCGAAGCCGATACCCCAATCGACCGAACGGGAAGGATCATCCGGAGCTTTATTGGGAAGGATCCCGTTCTCCTTGATAGTGATGGTGATCGTGCCCGTCACGGTGCTGTTGGGAGCACCTGCGGTGTCCGTCGCCACCACATCATAGGTCTTAGGAGTATCCCCGTTCACATCGGCAGATGCGATCGCATACAGCTTATTGCCGATGAACTGGAACAGACCATCTTCACTGGTGAAGCTCAACTCGCCGTTCGAGTGCTTGAACTTGTAGGTGATCGTCTCCTCATCGACATCAATACCCGGAAGCGTCAAGACCTCGCCTGTCGCGCCTTCCAGCCATTCGATCGCACGGGTCGGATCGGTTGGGGCGTGGTTGCCCGTGGTCTCATCGGCATACTTGATCGTGATGTCGATGGTGCCTTCCACGTACTGATTATCAGCACCGGAGCCGTCGCCAGCCACCACGATATAGGACTTCAGCGTGTCCTCACCCACATCGATCGCTGTGACGGCCACGAGCTTGTTACCCTCGAAGCGGAACAGGCCGTCCTCGCTTGTGTCGTGCAACGAGTTGTCCGACCACCTGAACTTGTAAGTGATCGTCTCGCCGTCATCGTCCTGATCATCCAGGGTTAGAACCTCACCCGTGACACCTTCCTCAAGGTCGAACGAGGTCGTCGGATCGGTCGGAGCCCGGTTCGGCGGCAGAGCCTGCGTATAAAGCGTTACATCCTGGTAGGATGCATGGCCCCATTTGTCGGTCGCAACGATCCTGACCGTGAGGCTCGTGCGCGTCGACAGATCAAGCCCCGATCCATCGCGAACGTAGAGCACCCACGTCCCGGGCTCATCGCCGGCCTTGATGTCGAAGATACCGGCCATGGTGCCTTCAACCGAGTACGTGAACGCATCCCCCTCAGGATCGGACGCGCTTATGAGGCCGATGACCGTTCCATCGTCATCATCCGGAATGACGATATTACCGCGCCAATCCACCAGATCGGCGTCAAGCGCAATACCCGTCGGACCAAAGTTCTCCGTGATTGTAACCGTCAACTCCGTCTCGGCGCTTCTGTCGATACCGTCCGAAACCGTGACATAAATCTTGAACGTGTTGTCGCCGCTCGGGTTGTAAATGAGCGAATCTGTACCCTTCCGAACCCGAAGCTCGTACTGACCCCAATCATTCTTGACGACATAGAAGTAGTCTCTGACCACATCGTCGATGCCAAGGCTACTCCAGACGCTAAAGGTCAGCTCCTGCCCATCCGGATCATCGACCTCGAGAATACCGACAACCTTATCCTCAGCAGCATGATCGACAATGGTAGCAGATCCAGCGAAGCGGACATTTGTCGGCGTGGTGTTCTTATCTAGGATATTCAGATCGACCGTGATCGATGTTTCTTTTCCACCATCGGAAGCAGTGATGACAATTTTTCCGTCGGAGTCACTCGTAATAAGGCTTCCATTAAGAACTTTGAGCACCCACGCGCTATAGAAATCACTATACGCGATAGTGAGAGCCCCGCTGTCGTATAACGCTCCGGCCAACGTATATGAGAGGGCGTTTCCTTCGGGGTCGAAACCCTTGAGAACGCCGACGACAACCTCATCCGGAGAATTAACGATGACCGTCTTGGCCGAAAGGCTCAAGCCTTCCGGTGCCTCATCGACGTCTCCGACTGTGATGGTGAGCGTCTCAGGCGTACTGGTTGTTTCTCCGAGTTCATCGGTTCCAACGATCTGCAGATTAAAGATGTGAGATGCAAGCTTCTCATAATCAAGCTTCTTGTCCGAGGCGACACGGATCTCGAACTTGTCGCCATTCTTGAAGACAGTGAAGAATCCCTCCGGATCTCCCCCCACGATCTTATAATTGACGATGGCATTGCCTTCCGGATCGGTGGCAGTCAGAACACCGATTACGGTCGTGTTCTCCTCGACTTCGACTCCAATAGCGTCGTTGAGCCTGATGTCCGTTGGACCTTCGTTGACGTCACGGATATCAAGTGTCAGGTCCGAGGTCGCTTCATTCCCGAACGAATTCGTGATCTTGACTTTCAGAACTTTGGAAGCCGTGCTCTCGAAGTTGAGGAGATCCTTCCCGGATGCTGATACACGGACCTCATAGCGCGTGGCACTAATTTTATGCAGCGTAACCGCATCCTTGAGAGGGCCAGAGAGAACCGGACCACCGACGATGTCGTCATCGAGCTCCGACAAGTCGATATAACCGATAAGCGTCCCCTCATCCGGATGTTCGTCGAAAGCGAGTGCGGTCACGGACGGAGGATTGGGATCGTAGTCGAAAATAATATTCTCGATGTTCTTCAGCTTGGTCAGGTCATAACCCCTGACCTTGATGATCGCCGTATCGTTGGTGCCCCCGTTGAGCTCCTCCAAAGCCACGTCATCCAGATTGCGGATGATGAAAGTATCGTCACCATCGCCGCCCGTCAGGCGGTTGCCGGCCCCCTTGCCACCGTCGAGCGTATCGCTGCCCGCTCCGCTGGTCAGCGTGTTCGCCAATTCGTTTCCGGTCAGCGCGATGCCCACCGTCGTGTCAACTTCTAGAATCTCAACGGCAACGCCACTCTGCAGCGTGTAGCTGACCTTCGCCTTGATGGTATCGATACCGCTGCCGCCGCTCTCCTCGATGACTGTGTTGCCGGCCCGAACGACATAGGTGTCGCCGCCATCACCGCCCTTCAGCGTGTCTCGGCCTGCTCCGACACCGCCATCGAGAGTGTCGGCGCCCGAGCCGCCTACGATGGAATTAGCGAAGGCATTACCGACCATCTCGAGACCGGTCGAGGTCTGGTTCTGGAATAGCTCGACATTGGCGGCACCGCCCAGAGTATAGCTCACCGTGGTATAGACTGTGTTGGTCCCAACAGTATCGCTGATCTGCGCTGCGGCATCGCTGATGTAATAGGTGTCATTACCACCACCGCCGATCAGCATATCCGCGCCACCACCGCCGGTGATCACATCGTCATTGTCACCGCCACTGATCGTCTGAGCGTAGCTGTTCCCGGTGATGGTGAAGGACTCAGCTTTCTTGTCAGAGTCGACGATGATCTGCTCGATCTCAAGACCATCCTTCAGAGCGTAGCTGTTGGTCGCCAGGATCAACGTATCAAAGCCGCCGCTGTCTTTGATGACGTCCTTGCTGTTAGAGACAATGTAGACGTCGGCTCCGCCACCGCCATCGAGGGTATCCCCCTCCAGCCCGGCCTTGTTGAGCCCGCCTTTAAGGACATCAGCACCGCTGCTGCCAGTAATGCTGTTCGCTAGGTTGTTGCCGATGATGGTCGCGCCTACGCTTTCAGCAATCAGCTCCTCGATCATGACATCGTCATCGAGCGAGAAGGAGCCATTTACATAGGCGATGTCGTATCCACTGCTATCCCGGATATGATCACCGGCATCAACGTAATAGATGTCGTCGCCCGCGCCGCCATCCAGGGTATCGCCACCGGCACCGCCCCGCAACGTGTTCTCATAGGCGTTGCCGATGATCTCATTAGCGGCACTATTACCGATCAACTCGATGATGCCGGTCCCCTTGCCGGCAACCAGCCGTTCGACGTTATCTTGCAAGGTATAGCTGGTAACTTCAGAACCCTGGATTTCCACCGTGTCACGGCCATTCACGAGACCATCGGTCTCGACGATGTCGATGATGCCCGGATTCTTGACGATGTAGAGATCGTCGCCCGCGCCGCCTTTCAATACGTCTTTGCCGGACGCCGCGCCGCCGCCATCCAAGGTGTCGCCATAAATGGTGCCCTCGATTGTACTGGCCTGAACGTGGCCGACGACCCAAACTCCCTTGGTCACATCCTCAGCGAATTTGATAATTTCTATACCTTCAAGGGCGGACCCTGCGGTGAACTTTCGATCTGGGCCGAGGACGGACTCATGAATGATCACGGCATCTGCCGTGCCACCCTCCGCGTCCTTGCTTTCCTTGATGATGTCATTGACGGAACGGTGGTGATACGTGTCGTTGCCAACGCCGCCCACCAGAGAATCTGCGCCGCTGAGCGCTCCGCCGCCATCCAGGGTATCGTCACCGATGCCACCTTCCAGCGTATTATCGAACGTGTTTCCGATAATGATGTTGTTAGCATTATTTCCGGTTAGGGTCATGCTGCCGGTGCCGGCGCCCGCCGTCAAATTCTCCAAGCCGTCGGCAAGAGCGTAAGACGAACCGAAGGCCGCGCCTTGCAGAATCACGGTGTCTCTGCCGCCCGCCTCGTCGGTGATCTCGACAATCGTGTCGCCAAGATCGTCGATGATGAAGGTATCGTCTCCGGCTTCGCCAACCAAAATGTCAGCTCCGACGCCGCCATCGAGATAGTCTTGGCCGGAGCCACCTGTCAGAGAATCATTTCCGCCATAGCCGTACAGGACGTCGTCACCTGCACCGCCATTAATGATATCGCGGGTCGAAAGGTTGGTCCCTTCGATGGTGTCGTTGAAATTCGATCCGTGCCAAGCCTCTATGCTGATATAGGTATCGCCTTCGGCATCCCCGGTATTCTTAGTCGGATCCGCGATATTGATGATAAGACCGGTCTTTCCGTCAGCAGACTCGTAATCGACATAAGAAGCCGTATCGGTACCCGCTCCGCCGTCCAAGGTGTCGAGACCCGATCCACCAACGAGGGTGTCGTTACCTAATCCGCCCTCCACCGTATTGGTGCCTGAGCCAGCATGAACCTCGTCATGACCGTCATAGCCGTTCAGACGATCGTTGCCACTACCTCCGTTCAGAGTATCTCCCAGCTTCGTGCCGTAGAAAACATCATCCTCGCTCTTGGTATCCGACCAGATGATACCGACAGTCGAATCACTTCTGATGCGCGGATCGAAGATTTGCCCATAGGCAGTCGAAGTTCCTGAAGCTCCGTCCAGCACCCAGCCGACGACGATGCGGCCATCCTCCATCTCGTTGAGCGTGGGAGAATACTTACCGTCGGAGGGGCTTGATCCGATTTTTACCGGAGCAACGACAAGATTAAATAACGCGTCGTATTGAGCGAGATAAATACCGTTGCTGTCTTGGAATGCGATCGCAAAGCCGCCATCCTTCAGCGCAATAATTTCAGGAGATGGAGACGTTGCTGCGAAAGTATTGGCAAAGACGGTCTTGATGGTGGTCTTTGTGGAGCCGTCTTTGTTAAAGACCTGGACCTTAATTCCTGTTGAGTCTTTCCAAGTTATGGCAAAGGCGTCCTGTCCTTGCAGCTTGGTGACCGCGAGCGTGTTTACGGAATCGTTAGCCGAAACACCTGCGTTGATCGATACCTTGCCCAAGCCATAAGGATTACCTGCGCTATCACGAAGATAAGCAGTGATGGTGCCGGCTGTATTTGTGTTAGTGGTCGTCTCGACGCCGACTGTGACGTATACACCGCCGCCGAGATAGGCCAGAGCCGGTTGCTCATAGACGTTCGTGGTCGTCACGCCAGTCAGAGACGTAGTCTTTTGAAGAGTTATTCCTGTGTCATCGACTCTGTGCACGGCACTGAAGATGGTCTTTCCGCCAACGGCGCCGTAGCTCACGACGAAACCATCATCTGTCGCGATAATCGCTCCCTGGTTCCAAGCAGTGGAAGACGAGGACGCGATAGATTTGGATGCGAGGTTCGGATGGCCAGCAGGGTATGCCGTTCCGTCTGGCGCCAGTGTCCTGACCCACATCGTATGCTGAAGGGGACCGCCCGAAAAAAGCGGAATCGAATATTGCCAGCCGACAGCGATCTTTCCGTCTGCCAAGACGGTAACCATTGGATTGAAAGCATTGCCGGAAGCGGAAGACGCGATCACGATCGGATCGGAAGCCGCAATTGTCCCGTCAGGATTGAAGACCTGCCCAACAACTTTACCACTACTCACCCAAACGGCCATGATGTTGCCGTTCTGGAGGGTCACCCACTGGGGACTGCCGTTCACGCTGGAAGGCAGCCTAGCACTGGCTATCATAGCCGTCTTCCAGGATACGGGCGTCAAAGGCTCGGCCAAAGTAGCGCCTACAGATTGTGGCTCGTAAGGCTGAGACGCATCAAAGATATCCAGGGAGGTCGGCGACGTCATGTTGCTCATTCCTTGTAAGTTTAAGGGTGAGATTAAGGATCTGACGCGACGTTATCATGTTTCAAGACGGAGCCATATTGCTTTTTTGCATAATTGCAACCTGTTCTACCCTTCTCACGCAAGATTTGAATCCTGCCTTGAGTGAATGGTAGAGGTTGCATCCGGCCGACCCCAAGATTGCGCAACTTAAAAGTGCATAATTGCAATCCATACACTCTGCCCAGGGCCGCATTAACCTTTGCTCTTGGGTAATTTTTGAGTGCGCAACCGTGGCTTTATGGCTCTCTGCAAAATCTTGCTGGCGATGCATGACGTCGAGGCCTAGGGACCGGGCGGGCAACATGGAAAGTTCGAAGGTATCGGTTTTCGCTGACAGGCAGAGAGCCCCCTTCCCTACACGAATTGGAATCAGAGGGGCTGAGGCTGTCGCGTCGCCGGGAACTCTGGATGGATCATCAAAACAGAGTCTGGATGGTCTTTCACCCAGCATTGCCCTTGAAGGCCCAAGACTGCATCGGCGTACTTCAAAAAGCATTGTTCCAAAAAGAAAAGCTCCGGCAGCAGAGCCGCCGGAGCTGATCGTCAGACTGTCATCTGAACTTAGATGACGATGAAGTCGAGGTTGGTGAGGCCCTTGTTCTTACCGACATTGGCGAAGACGACCTGACCGCCGGCCTTGTTGGCATTGGCATCGTACCACACGTCGCCGGTCAGCTTGTTGTAGCCGACGAGGTCATACTTGTCCGTCGCCTTGGCGCCGACCGTGAAGTACACCTTGTTCAGCACGCCCGTCTTCTTGAGCATCTTGAAGACCGCGTTCTCCAGGTAGATCGTGTCGTCACGGGTCACCCAATCAAGGATCTTGTCCTTGTTGCGCGAGCTGTGCGGCGCGGTGTTGAACACGAAGATGTCGCGCCCCGTGCCGCCATAGAGCAGGTCGTTGCCTGCGCCGCCGCCGATCTTGTCGTTGCCGCCAAAGCCCTTGATCACGTCGTTGCCGGTGCCGCCGTAGAATACGTTGGCGCCGTTGGTGCCGCTGATCTTCTCGGTACCGACATTGCCCACGGCGATCGTGATCACCTGCTCGAACGTAGCGCCGCCCTCGACCGTAGCCTTAACACGGATGTTGTGAGAGCGAGCCTGCTCGTAGTCGATCAGCAGACCGCTCACCACCGTGATCTTGCCATTGGCATCCATAGCGAAACGGCCACCAGCCGGATCGACGAGCGTGTAAGTGACATTCTTGCCGCCCAGGGTGGCAAGAAGCGTACCCACTTCCTGATTGGTGCTGAAGATCTCGGACACCACAGGAACCGCCGTACCGGAAGTAAAGGCGGTCTTGGCCGCAATCGACTTGACTACGATGTCGCTGGTGGTGGTGCCTGCACCGCCATGCTTGTCGTCGATGACCTTCACCGAGAAGGTGGTCGTGGTGAGATCGCCAGCAGGAACGCCGGCCTGCGGCTTAACGTCGAACTTCAAGATGTCCATCAGGAGTTCGAGCTGGTCCGCCGTACCCTTGAACTTGTAGGTGATCTTACCTTCAGAGGTCGAAGGGGCGCCGTCGATGAACTTGGCCAAACCATCCGGAATAACCAGGCTACCGTGAGCTTCGAGGAAGGTAATTTCCACCTTGAGAGCATCCGTGTCCACGAAGGTCAGACCCTTGAAGGCATGGATGCCGTCCGCGTTGTCGAGAACGGTGGACGTACCCGTGTCCGGATCGATCACGATGACCGGGAAGGCATTCTTCGAGATCGAAGTAACGACCTTGACCGGGGTCGCGTTCTCGACCTCAGTCACACCATCGCTCACCTTAATGGTGAAGAAGGTATCCAGAGTGCCTCCGAGCGTACCGAGGGTATCCGAAGGATCGAAGGTCAGCGCCGCCAAGATCGCATTGAGCTGAGCAGCGGTGAAGCCTTCGAAAGTGAGGGTCCGGATACCTGTTGTGTTATTGTAAGTGTTAGTCGTGGCGAGTCCGATATTCCCCATTGTGCCGTTCTGATCCACGAAGGAGATCGTGAGCTTCAGAGCGCCCGTATCGTTAACTGTCACACCCTTGAACGGATTGACCACCGGTCCGGTATCCCAAGCCGTCGTAGTAGCATCGGCAGCTACAACTGTGATTGTGGGAGCGGGGTTGGCCGCACCGTCCGTAGCGTGCACCGTGATCGTGCCGGTCTGCGTGCCGGTGGCCGTGGCGTTGTTCGGATCCGTCACGTTGATCGTGAACACCGTGTTGCCGGCCACGTTCGGATCGAAGGTCAGCGCATCGAGGATCGCCTCGAGCTGAGCCGCCGTGCCGGTGAAGGTGTAGGTGATCACGCCACCCGCGGTCACGCCGGCCACCGAGGTACCGCCGAGCGTGCCGTTCGCCGCCGTGAACGAGATCGTCATCGTCATCGACTGCGCGGCTTCGTTGGTGATCGTCACGTTCTTGAACGGATCGACCGTGGCCGTGCCGTTGGTGACGGCGTTGACCGTCGTGCCGACATTGCCCAGGGCCGGTGCGGCGTCATTGGCCGCGCTCACCGTGATCGTGCCGGTCTGCGTGCCGGTGGCCGTGGTGTTGTTCGGATCCGTCACGCGGATCGTGAACACCGTGTTGCCGGCCGGGCCCGGATCGAAGGTCAGAGCGTCGAGGATCGCCTCAAGCTCGGCCGCCG
>NZ_JAKUCN010000014.1 GCF_022808595.1 Microvirga solisilvae | reverse complement strand
AGATCGGCCGCGATGCGGTTCTCAAGCTGATGGAAGCGGTGGATGCCTACATCCCGCAGCCGGAGCGTCCGATTGACCAGCCGTTCCTGATGCCGATCGAAGACGTGTTCTCGATCTCGGGCCGCGGCACGGTGGTGACGGGTCGCGTCGAGCGCGGCATCGTGAAGGTCGGCGAGGAAGTGGAGATCGTGGGTCTGCGCGACACGCAGAAGACGACGGTCACCGGCGTCGAGATGTTCCGCAAGCTGCTCGATCAGGGTCAGGCTGGCGACAACGTGGGCGTTCTGCTGCGTGGTACGAAGCGCGAGGACGTGGAGCGCGGCCAGGTGCTGTGCAAGCCCGGCTCGATCAAGCCGCACACGAAGTTCAAGGCCGAGGCCTACATCCTGACGAAGGAAGAGGGCGGCCGTCATACGCCGTTCTTCGGCAACTACCGTCCGCAGTTCTACTTCCGCACGACCGACGTGACGGGCGTGGTGAAGCTGCCTGAAGGCACCGAGATGGTGATGCCGGGCGACAACATCACGATGGAAGTGGAGCTGATCGCTCCGATCGCCATGGAAGAGAAGCTGCGCTTTGCTATCCGTGAAGGCGGTCGTACCGTCGGCGCCGGCGTCGTCGCCGCCGTGATGGATTAATAATAAACCGGGTGGCGGTTCATCCGCCACCTGTCGACCCGCTCGTAGGAGTGTAGCTCAATCGGCTAGAGCACCGGTCTCCAAAACCGGGGGTTGGGGGTTCGAGTCCCTCCACTCCTGCCAGCGGGTCGACAAAGCGGACGTTTTCGATTATGAGGCGTCGCTTAAGATGGTTTGAACAGGTGGCGCGAGGCTAGAAAACAGCCTCGCGCCCCTTCAATTTGGGCTCAAGCGTGCCCTTTCAGGGACGCTCTGGGCTGCTCAGAAAGCCCGTGGACGCAAGCGAAATGGCGAAAACGAACCCGTTCGATTTCATACAGCAGGTCCGCTCGGAAGCCGCGAAGGTGACCTGGCCGACGCGCAAGGAAACCATGATCACGACCGCTATGGTGTTCGTGATGGTCGTGGTGGCGAGCGTATTCTTCCTGGTCGTCGATCAGGCGATCGGCTGGGGCGTCCGCTCGGTGATCCTTGGGCTTGGCGGTTAAGAGGTAGATGTGATGGCGAAGCGTTGGTATATCGTCCACGCCTACTCGAATTTCGAAAACAAGGTGGCTCAGTCGATCAAGGACCAGGCGGCGCAGCGCGGCCTCGAGGACAAGTTCGACGAAGTCATGGTGCCGACCGAGAAGGTGGTCGAGGTGCGCCGCGGCCGTAAGGTCGATACCGAGCGCAAGTTCTTCCCGGGTTATGTCCTGGTGAAGTGCGACCTCACCGACGAGGTTTATCACCTCATCAAGAATACGCCGAAGGTGACGGGCTTCCTGGGCGCCGACAAGGCCAAGCCGGTTCCGATCCCGGACCGCGAGGCCGAGCGCATCAAGGGCCAAGTGGCCGAGGGTGTCGATCACCCCAAGCCTTCCGTCAGCTTCGAGATCGGCGAGCAGGTCCGCGTGTCGGACGGCCCGTTCGCATCCTTCAACGGCGTGGTCGAGGAAGTCGACGACGCCCGGGCCCGCCTCAAGGTGGCGGTGTCCATCTTCGGTCGCGCAACGCCGGTCGAACTCGAATACGGCCAGGTCGAAAAGATCTGATCCGGTTGAAGGTGGCGCCTTAAACCGCGCCGCTTTCCTAGCCTCTCTTAGAGGCTTTCATCCGCGGGAGGTCTGCCCGGTCGCCAACCGGGAGCTTCAGGCTGCACCGCGATCTGCAACTGCCATTCCGTTCGGTTGGCGCCGGGTGGGTGGACCAATAGGAGCAGTCCTATGGCAAAGAAAATTGCGGGCTACGTTAAGCTTCAAGTGCCCGCCGGCGCGGCCAACCCGTCGCCCCCGATCGGTCCTGCGCTGGGTCAGCGCGGTCTGAACATCATGGAATTCTGCAAGGCCTTCAACGCGAAGACCGCGCAGATGGAGAAGGGCACCCCGATCCCGGTGATCATCACCGCCTATCAGGATCGCTCCTTCACCTTCGAGATGAAGCAGCCCCCGGTTTCGTACTGGCTCAAGAAGGCCGCGAAGATCGAGAAGGGCTCACAGACCCCGGGTAAGGGCGGCACCGTCGGCCGCGTGACCCGCGCTCAGATCCGCGAGATCG
This sequence comes from Microvirga solisilvae, assembly GCF_022808595.1. Classification (GTDB taxonomy): domain Bacteria; phylum Pseudomonadota; class Alphaproteobacteria; order Rhizobiales; family Beijerinckiaceae; genus Microvirga; species Microvirga solisilvae. Next base: position 14,651 of record NZ_JAKUCN010000014.1, on the reverse strand, counting down.
CCGAGAAGAAGATGGTCGATCTCAACTGCGACACCGTTGAATCCGCCATGGCCATGATCGAGGGCTCCGCGCGCTCGATGGGCATGGAAGTGGCGTAAGGAGGGCACGATGGCTAATGAAGGTAAGCGCATCCGCGCCGCCCGCGAGGGCATCGATGCCAACAAGCTGTATCCGATCTCGGACGCAGTGAAGCTGATCAAGGACCGCGCCAAGGCGAAGTTCGACGAGACCATCGAGATCTCGATGAACCTGGGCGTCGATCCGCGTCACGCCGACCAGATGGTCCGCGGCGTCTGCAACCTGCCGAACGGCTCGGGCCGTACGGTTCGCGTTGCCGTGTTCGCCCGTGGCCCGAAGGCCGATGAGGCGAAGGCTGCCGGTGCCGACATCGTGGGCGCCGAGGAGCTCTTCGAGATCGTCAACGGCGGCACGATCGAGTTCGATCGCTGCATCGCGACCCCGGACATGATGGGCCTCGTCGGCCGTCTCGGTAAGGTGCTCGGCCCGCGCGGCCTGATGCCGAACCCGCGCGTCGGCACGGTCACCATGGACGTCAAGGGCGCTGTCGAGGCTGCCAAGGGCGGCGCCGTCGAGTTCCGCGTCGAGAAGGCTGGTATCGTCCATGCCGGTATCGGCAAGGCCTCCTTCGGCGAGGACAAGCTCGTGGAGAACATCAAGGCTTTCGCCGATGCCGTCTCCAAGGCGAAGCCCTCGGGCGCCAAGGGCACCTACATCCAGCGCATCGCGGTTTCGTCCACGATGGGCCCGGGCGTGAAGGTCGATCCTTCGTCCGTCCTCAACGGCTAATCCGCCGTTCGAATCGAATAGGAAAAGCCCGGCGCTCGTCGCCGGGCTTTTTCGTTCCGGACCGCTCCAAGAGCCGAAAAAGGGCAGGGCGACGATACTCAGTTGCGTAAATAATCGCCAAATGCCCGGCAAAAGCCTCTTGGCAAGTGCGACAGGAAGGCTTATTAGAACGCGTTGAGTTTCCAATAGATACGGAAGCTGCGCTTCTGCGCGGCTTCAGTTAGGAATCCATCCCGGAGACGGGATGGTGACAAGCCGGCGGGTCAAAGGGCAACCTTTGGCGCGTTCCGGCTATGTCCTGTCCGAGACTGCAGGCGCCGGCTTGTCCGGCTTAATTCGTGAGGGCCTGCATAGACGGGGAAGCCGAGTTTCATACCTGCTCAACGCAGGTGTCGAGTTTCGGTTCGAACCATCTCACCCTGTGCGCCGCCTGGTGCATCTGGGGGACAGGGCTTGCGAGAGCGTCGTTCAGGCGTCTCGAGCGCGAGCTCGGGCCTTGAACGGCAGATGTAACCGGCGGAATTTTCCGCCAACCGGAGAGAGCCCAGTGGAAAGAGCAGCAAAGCGCGAGCTCGTCTCGACTCTCAACGACGTGTTTAACACCACGAGCGTTGTCGTCGTCGCCCACTATGCTGGTCTCACGGTTGCCGACATGCAGAAGCTGCGCGCGCAGATGAAGCAGGCCGGCGCCACCGTGAAGGTCGCAAAAAACAGCCTCGCCAAAATCGCTCTCGAAGGCAAGGACGTCGCGTCCATCTCGGGCCTTATGAAAGGTCCGACCCTGATCGCTTACTCGAGCGATCCGGTCGCGGCGCCCAAGGTCGCTGTCGATTTCGCCAAGACTAACGACAAGCTCGTTATCCTTGGCGGCGCAATGGGCGCGACCGCCCTGAACGTGGACGGAGTGAAGGCGCTTGCCACCCTTCCGTCCCTCGACGAACTGCGCGCCAAGCTGGTCGGCCTTATCCAGGCTCCGGCTACGAAGATCGCTCAGCTCTCGACCGCGCCGGCTGCAAAGCTGGCTCGCGTTTTCGGGGCCTATGCCAAGACAGGCGAAGCGGCGTGAGGCCGTACCCTCAATCACTAACCCGTTCGAACTGAACTTAAGGATCTAAAAAATGGCTGATCTTGCCAAGCTCGTTGACGATCTGTCGTCGCTGACCGTTCTCGAGGCCGCTGAGCTCTCGAAGATGCTCGAAGAGAAGTGGGGCGTTTCCGCTGCTGCTGCTGTTGCCGTTGCTGCTGCTCCGGCTGCTGGCGGTGGTGGTGCTGCTGCTGAAGAGCAGACCGAGTTCACGGTCGTTCTCGCTTCGGCCGGCGACAAGAAGATCGAGGTCATCAAGGAAGTCCGTGGCATCACGGGCCTGGGCCTCAAGGAAGCTAAGGACCTCGTCGAAGGCGCTCCGAAGCCCCTCAAGGAAGGCGTTGCCAAGGACGAAGCTCAGAAGATCAAGGAAACCCTCGAGAAGGTGGGTGCCAAGGTCGAGCTTAAGTAATTTTGCGGCCTAAAGGCCGTGAGGTTACCCCCGAGAAATCGGGGCTCAAAAACACGCGGTCCCAGGCATTTTTGCTTGGGGCCGTTGTGTCGTCAAAGAGGCCGGGCTTTTTTGGCGGCTTTTTCGAAGGGCTCGCAACGAGCCCGGATTGGTTCGAAAACCGGCGCCAGGCCGGGCGGCTAATCCAGGGTCCCGATAACCGGGGTTCTCGATTAGGCGTGTATGAGGAACGAGGTCCAGATGGCCAATACACTGATCGGCCGGAAGCGCATTCGCAAGTTCTTCGGCAAAATCAAGGAAGTGGCGGAAATGCCGAACCTCATCGAGGTTCAGAAGGCGTCCTACGACCAGTTCCTGATGGTCGATGAGCCAAAGGGTGGCCGGCCGGAAGAGGGCTTGCAAGCTGTCTTCAAATCGGTTTTCCCGATTTCGGACTTTTCGAACACTGCTCTGCTCGAGTTCGTGAAATACACGTTCGAGCCTCCGAAGTACGACGTTGACGAGTGCCGTCAGCGCGGCATGACCTTTGCCGCTCCGCTGAAGGTGACGCTGCGTCTCATTGTCTTCGATGTGGACCCGGATACCGGCGCCAAGTCCGTCAAGGACATCAAGGAGCAGGACGTCTACATGGGCGATATGCCGCTCATGACGGACAACGGCACCTTCATCGTCAACGGCACCGAGCGCGTGATCGTCTCGCAGATGCACCGTTCGCCGGGCGTGTTCTTCGACCACGACAAGGGCAAGACGCACTCCTCCGGCAAGCTGCTGTTCGCTGCCCGCATCATCCCGTATCGCGGCTCCTGGCTCGACATCGAGTTCGACGCCAAGGACATCGTGTATGCCCGTATCGACCGTAAGCGTAAGCTTCCGGTCACGTCGCTGTTCTATGCCTTGGGCCTGGACGGCGAGGAGATCCTCAACACCTTCTACAACCGCATCGTCTACACGAAGGACAAGAAGAATGGCTGGACCATTCCCTTCGATGCGGAGCGCATGAAGGGCTTCAAGGCTTCCGTCGACCTGATCGATGCGAAGACCGGCGAAGTCGTGCTCGAGGCCGGCAAGAAGCTCACCGCTCGCGCCGCCCGCCAGCTCGCCGAGAAGGGCCTCAAGAACCTGCGCGTGACGGACGAGGATCTCGTCGGCCAGTACATCGCCGAGGATCTCGTCAACCCGAAGACGGGTGAGATCTACGCCGAGGCCGGCGACGAGCTGACCATGACCGTCGACGCCAAGACCGGTGACCGCAAGGGCAACCTCGTCGATCTCATCGACCTGGGCTACACGGAAATCCCGGTTCTCGACATCGACCACGTCACCGTTGGTCCCTACATCCGCAACACGCTGGCCGTGGACAAGGCTTCCTCCCGCGAGGACGCTCTGTTCGACATCTACCGCGTCATGCGTCCGGGCGAGCCGCCGATCCTCGAGACGGCCGAAGCCATGTTCAACTCGCTGTTCTTCGACGCCGAGCGCTATGATCTCTCGGCCGTCGGCCGCGTGAAGATGAACATGCGCCTCGACCTCGATGCAGAGGACACCGTGCGCACGCTGCGCCGCGAGGACATCCTCGCCGTATCGAAGGCCCTCGTGGACCTGCGCGACGGCAAGGGCGAGATCGACGACATCGACCACCTCGGCAACCGCCGCGTGCGTTCGGTCGGCGAACTCATGGAGAACCAGTACCGCCTCGGCCTGCTGCGCATGGAGCGCGCGATCAAGGAGCGCATGTCGTCCGTCGATATCGACACCGTCATGCCGCAGGACCTGATCAACGCGAAGCCTGCCGCTGCCGCCGTGCGCGAGTTCTTCGGCTCCTCGCAGCTGTCGCAGTTCATGGACCAGACCAACCCGCTCTCCGAGGTCACGCACAAGCGTCGTCTCTCGGCGCTTGGCCCGGGCGGTCTGACCCGCGAACGCGCCGGCTTCGAAGTCCGCGACGTGCACCCGACGCACTACGGCCGTATCTGCCCGATTGAGACGCCGGAAGGCCCGAATATCGGTCTGATCAACTCGCTCGCCACCTTCGCCCGCGTGAACAAGTACGGCTTCATCGAGACGCCGTTCCGCCGCGTGCGCGACAGCAAGGTGACGGACGAGGTCGTGTATCTCTCGGCGATGGAAGAGGCGAAGTACAACATCGCCCAGGCCAACTCGACGCTGGATGCCAAGGGCACGCTGACGGAAGAACTCGTGATCTGCCGCCGCGCCGGTGAAAACATCGTGGCCGCGCCTGATCGCGTGGACCTGATGGAAGTGTCGCCGAAGCAGCTCGTGTCGGTCGCCGCCGCGCTCATCCCGTTCCTCGAGAACGACGACGCGAACCGCGCTCTCATGGGCTCGAACATGCAGCGTCAGGCCGTGCCGCTCGTGCAGGCGGACGCTCCGTTCGTCGGCACCGGCATGGAAGCGGTCGTGGCCCGTGACTCGGGCGCTGCGATTGCGGCCCGCCGCACCGGCATCGTCGACCAGGTGGACGCGACCCGTATCGTTATCCGCGCGACGGAGAACACGGATCCGACCCGTCCTGGCGTCGACATCTATCGCCTGCAGAAGTTCCAGCGCTCCAACCAGTCGACCTGCATCACGCAGAAGCCGCTGGTTCGCGCCGGCGACATGGTCCGCAAGGGCGACATCATCGCCGACGGCCCGTCGACGGAATACGGCGAGCTGGCTCTCGGCCGCAACGTGCTCGTCGCGTTCATGCCGTGGAACGGCTACAACTTCGAAGACTCGATCCTCCTCTCCGAGCGCATCGTGAAGGAAGACGTGTTCACCTCGATCCATATCGAGGAGTTCGAGGTGATGGCCCGCGACACGAAGCTGGGTCCTGAGGAAATCACGCGCGACATTCCGAACGTGTCGGAAGAGGCGCTGAAGAACCTCGACGAAGCCGGCATCGTTTATATCGGCGCCGAAGTTCACGCTGGCGACATCCTCGTCGGCAAGATCACGCCGAAGGGCGAAAGCCCGATGACGCCGGAAGAAAAGCTCCTGCGTGCCATCTTCGGCGAGAAGGCCTCCGACGTCCGCGATACCTCGCTGCGCGTGCCTCCGGGCGTGACCGGCACCATCGTGGAAGTACGCGTCTTCAACCGTCACGGCGTCGACAAGGACGAGCGTGCCCAGGCCATCGAGCGCGAGGAAATCGAGCGCCTGGCCAAGGACCGCGACGACGAACAGGCGATCCTGGACCGCAACACCTATGCGCGTCTGGCCGAGATCCTGGACGGCAAGAAGGGCGTGGCCGGACCGAAGGGCTACAAGAAGGACGCCAAGATCAACCGCGAGCTGCTCAACGAGTATCCGCGGTCGCAATGGTGGCAGTTCGCGGTCGAGGACGATGCTCTCATGTCCGAGATCGAGGCCATGCAGAAGCAGTACGACGAGTCCAAGAAGCGCCTTGAGCAGCGCTTCCTCGACAAGGTCGAGAAGCTTCAGCGTGGTGACGAGCTGCCCCCGGGCGTCATGAAGATGGTCAAGGTTTTCGTCGCTGTGAAGCGCAAGATCCAGCCGGGCGACAAGATGGCCGGCCGTCACGGCAACAAGGGTGTCGTGTCGCGCATCGTTCCCATCGAGGACATGCCGTTCCTCGAGGATGGTACCCACGCGGATATCGTGCTCAACCCACTCGGCGTGCCGAGCCGCATGAACGTGGGTCAGATCCTCGAGACGCATCTCGGCTGGGCTGCTGCCGGTCTCGGCAAGCAGGTCGCACAGGCCGTCGACGCGTACATGAAGAGCGGTCAGTCCAAGGGCCTGCGCGAGCAGCTCACCTCGATCTATGGGGACCTCCCGGAGATCAAGGGCGCTTCGGACGACGAGCTCGTAGAACTCGGCAACAAGCTGCGTCGCGGCGTTCCCTTCGCCACGCCCGTCTTCGACGGCGCGAAGGAGGCGGACATCGAGGCCATGCTAGCCAAGGCCGGCCTCGACCCGTCGGGTCAGGTCACGCTGTACGACGGCAAGACCGGTGAAGCCTTCGACCGTAAGGTCACGGTGGGCTACATCTACATGCTGAAGCTGCACCACCTCGTGGACGACAAGATCCACGCTCGCTCCATCGGCCCCTACAGCCTCGTCACCCAGCAGCCGCTGGGCGGTAAGGCCCAGTTCGGTGGCCAGCGCTTCGGCGAAATGGAGGTCTGGGCGCTCGAGGCTTACGGCGCTGCCTACACCCTTCAGGAAATGCTCACGGTCAAGTCGGACGACGTGGCCGGCCGTACCAAGGTTTACGAAGCCATCGTTCGTGGCGACGACACCTTCGAGTCGGGCATTCCGGAGAGCTTCAACGTTCTCGTGAAGGAAATGCGTTCGCTCGGCCTGAATGTCGAACTGACCAACTCCAAGAAGGCGGCCAACGAGGCGGAGCAACTGCCTCCGTCCGAAGCCGCCGAGTAAGGTGCGAAAGCGCTTTTGAATTTGAGGTAAGGCCGCGGCTTTGATGTCGCGGCCACATGCAATTGCCGGCGAGGGTGCTTACTTAAGCGCCTTCCAGCCCAGGAGACGGCGATGAATCAAGAGGTCATGAATCTCTTCAACCAGACGGCTCAGCCGCAAAGCTTCGATCAGATCAAGATCTCGATCGCGAGCCCTGAGAAGATTCTGTCCTGGTCTTACGGCGAAATCAAAAAGCCTGAGACCATCAACTACCGCACGTTCAAGCCCGAGCGTGACGGCTTGTTCTGCGCGCGCATCTTTGGCCCGATCAAGGACTACGAGTGCTTGTGCGGCAAGTACAAGCGCATGAAGTACAAGGGCGTGATCTGCGAGAAGTGCGGCGTCGAAGTGACCCTCGCGCGCGTCCGTCGCGACCGCATGGGCCATATCGAGCTTGCTGCTCCCGTCGCGCACATCTGGTTCCTCAAGTCCCTGCCGAGCCGCATCGGTCTGCTGCTCGACATGACCCTGAAGGATCTGGAGCGCATCCTCTATTTCGAATCCTACATCGTGGTCGATGCCGGCCTGACGCCTCTCAAGGACCGTCAGCTGCTGACCGAGGAAGAGTATATCCGTGCCCAGGACGAGTACGGCGAGGACAGCTTCACCGCCATGATCGGCGCGGAAGCCATCCGCCGCATCCTGCAGGAACTCGACCTCGAGAAGACCGCCCAGGAGATCCGTGAGGAAATCGCAGTCACGACTTCGGAGCTGAAGCCGAAGAAGCTCATGAAGCGCCTCAAGATCATCGAGGCCTTCGTCCAGTCGGGCAACAAGCCCGAATGGATGATCATGACCGTCGTGCCTGTGATCCCGCCGGACCTGCGTCCGCTCGTGCCGCTCGATGGCGGACGCTTCGCGACGTCGGACCTGAACGATCTGTACCGCCGCGTCATCAACCGTAACAACCGCCTGAAGCGGCTCATGGAGCTGCGCGCTCCGGACATCATCGTCCGCAACGAGAAGCGCATGCTGCAGGAGGCTGTCGACGCCCTGTTCGACAACGGCCGTCGCGGCCGTGTCATCACCGGCGCCAACAAGCGTCCGCTGAAGTCGCTCGCCGACATGCTCAAGGGCAAGCAGGGCCGCTTCCGTCAGAACCTGCTCGGCAAGCGCGTCGACTACTCGGGCCGTTCGGTCATCGTGGTCGGTCCGGAGCTGAAGCTCCATCAGTGCGGCCTGCCGAAGAAGATGGCTCTCGAGCTCTTCAAGCCGTTCATCTACGCCAAGCTCGACGCGCGCGGCCTGTCCGCCACCGTCAAGCAGGCGAAGAAGCTCGTCGAGAAGGAAAAACCCGAGGTTTGGGATATTCTGGACGAGGTCATCCGCGAGCATCCGGTTCTTCTGAACCGTGCGCCCACGCTGCACCGTCTCGGCATCCAGGCCTTCGAGCCCACCCTGATCGAGGGTAAGGCGATCCAGCTGCACCCGCTCGTCTGCGCCGCGTTCAACGCGGACTTCGACGGTGACCAGATGGCCGTGCACGTGCCGCTCTCGCTCGAGGCTCAGCTCGAAGCCCGCGTGCTGATGATGTCCACCAACAACATCCTGCACCCGGCCAACGGTCAGCCGATCATCGTGCCGTCGCAGGACATCGTTCTGGGCCTCTACTATCTCTCCATCGTCTCCGAGGGACAGCCCGGTCAGGGCAAGGCCTTCGCCGACATGGGCGAGATCGAGCATGCCCTCAACGAAAAGGTCATCACGCTCCACACCAAGATCAAGTATCGCTGGGAAGGCGTGAACGAGGACGGCAAGCCCTACACGAAGATCGTCGACACGACCCCCGGTCGCGTCATGCTCTCGCGTCTCCTGCCCAAGCACCCGATGCTGCCTTACGACGTCGTGAACAAGCTCATGACGAAGAAGGAGATCTCGGGAATGATCGACGCCGTCTACCGCCATTGCGGTCAGAAGGAATCGGTTATCTTCTGCGATCGCATCATGGGCCTCGGCTTCTACAATGCGTTCCGCGCCGGCATCTCGTTCGGCAAGGACGACATGGTGATCCCCGAGAACAAGTGGGAGATCGTCGAGGAGACCCGTGCCCTCGCGAAGGACTACGAGCAGCAGTACCAGGACGGCCTCATCACCCAGGGTGAGAAGTACAACAAGGTCGTCGACGCCTGGGCAAAGTGCTCGGACCGTCTCGCCGGCGAGATGATGAACCGCATCTCCGCGGTTCAGAAGGACGATCAGGGCCGCGACAAGCAGGTCAACTCGATCTACATGATGTCCCACTCGGGCGCTCGTGGTTCGCCGGCTCAGATGAAGCAGCTCGCCGCCATGCGTGGCCTCATGGCCAAGCCGTCGGGCGAGATCATCGAGACGCCGATCATCTCGAACTTCAAGGAAGGCCTGGACGTTCTCGAGTACTTCAACTCGACCCACGGCGCCCGTAAGGGCCTGGCCGACACCGCGCTCAAGACCGCGAACTCGGGTTACCTGACCCGCCGTCTCGTGGACGTGGCGCAGGACGCGGTCATCCGTGAGACGGATTGCGGCACCGAGAAGGGCATCAAGATGCGCGCCATCATCGACGCAGGCCAGGTGGTCGCGTCGCTGGCGTCCCGCATCCTGGGCCGTTCGACGGCCGAGGATCTGGTCGCCCAGGACGGCACCGTGATCGTTCCGAAGGGCACGATGATCGAGGAACATCACCTCGAAGGCATCGGCGCTGCCGGCATCCAGGAAGTGAAGATCCGTTCCGTGCTCGTCTGCGAGTCCAAGAACGGCGTCTGCGCCACCTGCTACGGTCGCGACCTGGCGCGCGGTACTCCGGTCAACCATGGCGAAGCTGTCGGCGTCATCGCCGCTCAGTCCATCGGTGAGCCGGGCACCCAGCTCACCATGCGTACCTTCCACATCGGCGGCGCTGCCCAGATCGCCGACTCGTCCTTCATCGAGTCGAGCTTCGAGGGCACCATCGGCTTCCGCAATAAGAACATTGCGAAGAACTCGGATGGCGACCTCATGGTCATGGGCCGCAACGTGGCCGTCGTGATCACCGGTTCGGACGGCGCCGAGCGTGCGGTTCACCGTCTGCAATACGGCTCGCGCCTGAAGGTGGACGAGGGCGACACGATCAAGCGCGGTCAGCGCATCGCGGAGTGGGATCCTTATTCCCGTCCGATCCTGACCGAGCTCGACGGTACGGTCGGCTACGAGGATCTCGTGGACGGCCAGTCGATGATCGAGTCCATGGACGAGTCCACCGGCATCGCCAAGCGCGTTGTCATCGACTGGCGCGGTTCGGCCCGTACGGCCGATCTTCGTCCGGCCGTGATCATCGAGGGCAAGGGTGGCAAGGTTGCCAAGCTCGCCCGCGGCGGTGACGCTCGCTATCTCCTGCCGGTCGACGCGATCCTCGCGGTCGATCCCGGCTCGAAGGTGAAGGCTGGTGACGTTCTGGCCCGTGTCTCGCTCGAGAGCGCCAAGACGCGCGACATCACGGGCGGTCTGCCGCGCGTGGCGGAGCTGTTCGAGGCCCGTCGTCCGAAGGATGCGGCCATCATCGCGGAGAAGTCCGGCACGATCCAGTTCGGCCGCGACTACAAGAGCAAGCGTCGTCTGACGCTGAACCCGCACGATGGCTCGGAGCCTGTGGAGTACTTGATCCCGAAGGGCAAGCACATCCACCTGCAGGACGGCGACGTGGTCGAAATCGGCGACTTCATCGTGGACGGCAACCCGGCCCCGCACGACATCCTTGCGATCAAGGGCGTCGAGGAACTGGCTGCCTACCTCGTGAACGAGATCCAGGAGGTCTATCGTCTCCAGGGCGTGCTCATCAACGACAAGCACATCGAGGTGATCGTTCGCCAGATGCTGCAGAAGGTTGAAATCACCGAAGGCGGCGACAGCGAGTTCCTCACCGGCGAGCAGGTCGACCGCCTCGAGTTCGAAGAGGCCAACGAGCGTCTCGTGTCCGAGAAGAAGAAGCCTGCCGAAGGCGTGCCGGTTCTGCTCGGTATCACCAAGGCCTCGCTGCAGACCCGCTCCTTCATCTCGGCGGCGTCCTTCCAGGAGACCACCCGCGTCCTCACCGAGGCGGCGGTCAACGGCAAGGTCGATACCCTCGAGGGCCTCAAGGAGAACGTCATCGTCGGCAGCCTCATCCCGGCTGGTACGGGCGCCATGACGTCTCAGATCAAGGCTGTTGCGACCCATCGCGACGAGCTGATCCTGCAGCAGAAGCGCTCCGAGTCGGCTGCCCAAGTCAGCGAGCTGCCCCCAGCAGCCGAGTAAGCAGACTTGGCGATAGATTGAGATTGAGAAGGCCGCCTCCGGGCGGCCTTTTCGCTTTCTGAGAGGGCAGGGATCCTTGCGGGAAGAGGAAATAAACCCCAAGTAAGGGCTCTAGCCCGCCATCGGAGCCCTCACAGTCGATCCTTTCCGGTTGGTGAACGGAAAGCTGTTGACTTTCCGCGACTCGGGCGCTAGAGAAACCGGACTTTCCGGCGGGCTGTAGGTTTTAGCCAGTCGAAGCGCCTAGCTTCGACCCGATGCGACCTAAACGCTGCCGAACTCAACCTTGACTGACACATGTCAGATTTAGGGCATGACCGCGGTGCCAGATCATCGTGGTCCTCTGCAATCGCACCGCGCCAAGGGCCCTAACAAGCCAATGGCGTGGCTTCGTTTTGTGCAACCTAAAAAGGCCTGCATGGGACGTTCGGTGCGGCGTTGAACCGTTGAAGACACTCAAAGGCCACTTTGGTGGCTGGTGAAAGAGGGCACAGGATGCCAACGATTTCTCAGCTGATCCGCAAGCCGCGGACGGCGCAAAAGAGCCGGAATAAGGTTCCCGCGCTTGAGGCCTGCCCGCAGAAGCGCGGCGTGTGCACGCGCGTTTACACCACGACCCCGAAGAAGCCGAACTCGGCTCTGCGTAAGGTCGCTAAGGTTCGCCTGACCAATGGCTTCGAAGTCATCGGTTACATCCCGGGCGAGGGACACAACCTTCAAGAGCACTCCGTGGTCATGATCCGCGGCGGCCGTGTGAAGGACCTTCCGGGTGTTCGCTACCACGTTCTCCGCGGTGTTCTCGACACCCAGGGCGTGAAGAATCGTAAGCAGCGTCGTTCGAAGTACGGCGCGAAGCGGCCGAAGTAAGCCGTTCACATCATTAAGGTCGGAGCTCGCTCATGTCCCGCCGCCATAGCGCCGAAAAGCGTGAGATTATCCCGGATCCGAAGTTCGGGGATATCGTCGTTACGAAGTTCATGAACTCCATCATGTACGACGGTAAGAAGTCCGCCGCCGAAAGCATCGTTTACGGTGCGTTCGACGTCGTCGAAAGCCGTGCAAAGGCTAATCCGCTCGAGGTCTTCAAGCAGGCCCTCGACAACGTTGCTCCGGCAATCGAAGTCCGTTCCCGCCGCGTCGGCGGTGCGACGTACCAGGTTCCGGTCGAAGTCCGCGCCGAGCGCCGTCAGGCTCTCGCGATCCGCTGGATCATCCAGGCTGCCCGCGGCCGCAACGACAAGACCATGATCGAGCGTCTCTCCGCTGAGCTGCTCGATGCATCGAACAACCGCGGCAACGCCGTGAAGAAGCGCGAAGACACCCACCGTATGGCGGAAGCCAACCGTGCGTTCTCGCACTACCGCTGGTAAGGTCTGAGGAGCTGAGCGATGCCCCGCACGCACGCGATTGAGGACTATCGTAACTTCGGCATCATGGCCCACATCGATGCCGGCAAGACGACGACGACTGAGCGCATCCTGTACTACACCGGCAAGTCCCATAAGATCGGTGAAGTGCACGAAGGTGCAGCCACCATGGACTGGATGGAGCAGGAGCAGGAGCGTGGCATCACGATTACCTCCGCTGCCACCACTTGCTTCTGGCGCGACAAGCGCCTGAACATCATCGACACTCCCGGCCACGTCGACTTCACCATCGAGGTGGAGCGTTCGCTGCGCGTCCTCGACGGCGCTGTCTGCGTTCTCGACGGCAACCAGGGCGTCGAGCCCCAGACCGAAACCGTGTGGCGCCAGGCCGACAAGTACGACGTTCCGCGCGTTGTGTTCGTCAACAAGATGGACAAGACCGGCGCTGACTTCTTCAAGTGCGTTGCCGATATCGTGAAGCGCGTGGCTGGCAAGCCCGTCTGCCTTCAGATCCCGATCGGGGCTGAGAGCGACTTCAGGGGCATGGTCGACCTCATCAAGATGAAGGCCTATCTCTGGGAGAGCGATGCTCTCGGCGCGAAGTTCGACGAAGTCGAGATCCCTGCCGATCTGAAGGACCAGGCTGCCGAATATCGTGGCAAGCTCATCGAAGCCGCCGTCGAAATGGACGACGAGGCGATGGTTGCTTACCTCGAAGGCCAGGAGCCCGACGAGACGACTCTGCGCCGCCTGATCCGTACGGCTGTGCAGCGCCGTGCCTTCCACCCGGTTCTCTGCGGCTCGGCCTTCAAGAACAAGGGCGTTCAGCCGCTTCTCGACGCCGTCGTGGACTTCCTGCCTTCTCCGGCAGATCGTGAAGCCATCGAAGGCATCGACTTCAAGACTGAAGAGCCGACGACCCGTAAGCCGACAGACGACGAAGGCTTCTCCATGCTCGCCTTCAAGATCATGGACGACCCCTTCGTGGGCACCATCACCTTCTGCCGCGTCTATTCGGGCAAGGTGAATGCCGGCGATACGCTGCTGAACTCGTCTCGCGACAAGAAAGAGCGCGTTGGCCGTATGCTTCTCATGCATGCGAACAACCGCGAGGACATCAAGGAAGCCTATGCCGGCGACATCGTCGCTCTGGCTGGCCTCAAGGAAGTCCGCACCGGCGACACGCTCTGCGATCCGGCCAAGGCCGTGATCCTCGAGCGCATGGAGTTCCCGGAGCCGGTGATCGAAATCGCCATCGAGCCGAAGTCGAAGGCTGACCAGGAGAAGCTTGGTCTGGCTCTCTCGAAGCTCGCTGCCGAGGATCCGTCCTTCCGCGTTTCCACCGATCAGGAATCCGGCCAGACGATCCTGAAGGGCATGGGCGAGCTTCACCTCGACATTAAGGTCGACATTCTCCGTCGTACCTACAAGGTCGATGCGAATGTGGGCGCTCCCCAGGTTGCCTATCGTGAGACTATCACGAAGAAGACCGAGGTGGACTACACCCACAAGAAGCAGACCGGCGGTACGGGTCAGTTCGCTCGCGTGAAGCTGGTCGTCCAGCCGAACGAGACGGGTGCTGGCTTCTCCTTCGAGTCGAAGATCATCGGCGGTGCTGTTCCGAAGGAATACATCCCGGGCGTCGAAAAGGGTCTTGCCTCGGTCGTGGGTGCTGGCGTCGTCGCCGGCTTCCCGGTGGTCGATCTCAAGGTCGAGCTCATCGATGGTGCCTTCCACGAAGTCGACTCGTCGGCTCTGGCGTTCGAAATCGCGTCTCGTGCTGCTCTCCGTGAAGCCCTCCAGAAGGGCAGCTCGGTTCTGCTCGAGCCGGTGATGAAGGTCGAAGTCACGACCCCTGAAGACTACACGGGCTCGGTCATCGGTGACCTGAACTCCCGTCGTGGCCAGATCCAGGGTCAGGACATGCGCGGCAACGCCGTGGTCATCAACGCGATGGTCCCGCTCGCCAACATGTTCGGCTACGTGAACACCCTGCGCGGCATGAGCCAGGGTCGTGCGAGCTACACCATGCAGTTCGACCACTACGAGCAGGTGCCGTCGAACGTGGCTGCCGAGGTTCAGGCGAAATACGCCTGAACCCACTAAAACGAATTTTGGAATATCAAAGGAACGGGTGCCACGATGGCGAAGGAAAAGTTTGAACGCAATAAGCCGCACTGCAACATCGGCACGATTGGTCACGTTGACCACGGCAAGACGTCGCTGACGGCTGCGATCACGAAGGTTCTGGCGGAAGCCGGCGGTGCGACGTTCACCGCCTACGACCAGA
>NZ_JAKUCN010000013.1 GCF_022808595.1 Microvirga solisilvae | reverse complement strand
CAACCAACCACAAAGAAGCCCCCGCAGCGAAAGCAGCGGGGGCTTTTGTGCATCACAGCCCGCCTTACTCGCCGCGAAACGCCCGAGACGACCCATCCAACACAGGCTTGGCCAAATACGACAACACCGAACGATAACCCGTCTTGATGAGGCCTTCGACCGGCATCCCAGGAATGAGCTTCAGATCTTTGAGACGCTCCCGTTCGCCATTAGCGAAGGCAACGCGCACAGGGTAGAATTGCTGACCTGAGCGTTGATCCGTGACGAGATCGGCGGCGATCAAGGTCACCATGCCCTTGAGTTCCGGAGTGCTTCTTTGATTGAAGGCGGATAAGCGTAGAACCGTCTCCAGCCCGGCGCGAACCTGGTCGATATCCTGAGGAGCCACCTTTATCTCAATGGAAAGTTCATCGGCCTCCGGCACGACCAGCATCACCGGCTCTCCGGCATTGATGACGCCGCCGATGGTATGGACAATGGACTGATGAACGATCCCATCCTGAGGGGCACGAATGTCGATCCGCTTCAACTGATCTTCTGCCGAGACTTTTCTCTCCACGAGCTCCGCGATCCTAGCCTGTGTCTCGCGCAACTCCTTTGATACTTCGCTCCTGAGTTCCTGATCGATCTGGATGATTTGCAGAGCGGTTTCGCTGATCCGGCCTTTGGCCTGTGCAACGTTCGAGATGAGCTGACCATGTTCCCCACGCAGGCGGGTCTCCTCACGTCTCAGAGCCGTTACGCGTGTCATCGGAACCAGGTTCTTGCGCCAAAGTTGCTCAACTCCCGTCAGTTCATCCTGGATGAGTTTGATCTCGTCTGCCTTGGCTGAGGCCTGCAGCTTGAGGCCATCGATTTGCTCGTCGAGCTGAGCAATGCGCTCTCTGAGCTGCGCCTTTTGGCCGGCGCGAGCATCTCTGCGCGTTTCGAACAGATGGTTCTCTCCCTGGATGAGGCTGACAAGTTCCGCCTCATGGAGGCGAGTTTTGAAGGCTGGTGGAAAAGTGATCTGCTCCAGCCCGTCGCGCTCGGCTTGGAGTCTGCTTTGACGCGCGGCCAGTTCGTCCAGGCTCTTGGACACCATGGCGAGGTTGGCGCGGGCTATCGTCTCATCGAGGCGGATCACCACATCGCCGGCACGAACGCGATCGCCGTCTCTGGCCAGAATCTCACCAACAACTCCGCCGGTGGGATGCTGCACCTTCTTCACATGGCTGTCCACGACGATAGACCCGGGGGCGATGACAGCACCTGCCAGTTCCGTAATAGCCGCCCAGCCGCCAAGGCCTCCGACGAGGAAGAAAGCGGATGAGAGACCCAGAAGAGAGTAGCGACGGATTGCGGCGCGGGCATTCGATTGATTGGGTGTGCTCATAAGGCGCTCCTGACATCTAGACGACTTTGAGCGGGGGAGTGGCGGGAGTACGTGGCTCGGCAGGTTGCGGTGATGGGACAGAGCGCAGAACTCTGTTGAGCACTTCGTCCTTCGGGCCGAAGCTCTGCATGCGGCCTTCCGCCATCACGAGCACTTGGTCTACACCTGCAAGAGCACTGGGGCGATGTGCGATGATGATGACGATCCCGCCCCGCGCGCGGATGTTCATGATGGCAGCTGTGAGCGCCTGCTCACCTTCGTTGTCGAGGTTGGAATTCGGCTCATCAAGAACCACGAGGAAGGGGTCACCATAAATGGCGCGGGCTAGGGCAATGCGCTGCCTCTGGCCGCCTGACAAGGCAGTGCCGGATTCACCCACCTGTGTTTCATAACCGTTCGGCAATTGCAGGATCATCTCATGGACATTGGCGGCCTTGGCGGCGGCAATGATCGCTTCCGACTTCGGTTGAGGTTCGAAGCGAGAAATGTTCTGCGCAACGGTTCCAGCGAAGAGCTCAACATCCTGCGGCAGGTAACCGATGTGACGGCCGAGATCCTCCGGCAGCCATTGTTCGATCGCAGCTCCATCGAACCGCACCTTACCGCGCCATGTCGGCCAGACGCCGACAAGCATGCGTGCAAGCGAGGACTTCCCCGAAGCGCTTGGGCCGATGATGCCGAGACCGCTGCCGGCTTTCAGATCAAAGGACATGTCTTGTATTGCGAAACGTTGACTACCCGGAGCGCCTGTTCCTGCATTCTCGATGGAGAGAACGAGCCGAGGGGCAGGCAGCTTGATGGGAGCTGCGTCTTGCGCATCGGCTTCGAGAGCAGCCTTCAGCCGACGCCATCCCTGCCGGGCGCTGACGAAGCCCTTCCAGTTTCCGATCGCGAGTTCGACAGGCGCCATGGCACGCGAGGTGAGGATGGAACTTGCGATCATGATGCCGCCCGTCGCCTGTCCATCGATAACGAGATAGGCACCCAGCGCAAGGACGGCGGATTGCAGCATCATTCGGATCACTTTCGAGAGAGCGCCTAAGCCACCAGCCGCATCGGATGCACGCTGCTGATGTGCAAGATACTGCTCGTTCGCATCACTCCAGCGCCCACCGATCCATCCAGCCATGCCCATGGCATGGACCACTTCAGCGTTTCGATGCGCGCCTTCGGAAATGCCATTGCGTACCAGTGCAGCACTAACCGCAGCCTTCGATGCCTCGCGTGTCAGAAGTTCGGTCAGCAGCGTGATCATGACGAGAAGAGCTGCGCCTGCGAGCGCAACCATGCCGAGCCAAGGATGGAAGCCAAAGCAGATGAAGAGATAAAGCGGCATCCATGGCAGATCGAAGAGAGCGGATGGGCCTCCGCCGGCCAGGAAGGCGCGCAATTGATCAAGATCGCGCATAGGCTGCTGCCCATCGCCATCGATCTTGCCCCTAAGGGGAGCGTTGATCTGACTGCGGAAGACCTGCTGGCTCAGATCTTCGTCGAGAGCAGCTCCGATGCGGGCAAGGATCCGTCCTCGGATTGTCTCGAACAATCCTTGGAAGATATAGAGTCCGATAATGATGATCGAGAGACCGACGAGGGTCGGAATGCTTCTGCTGGGAAGAACACGATCATAAACTTCCATCATGAAGATGGATCCGGACAGGTAAAGTATATTGATCAGGCCGCTGAGGATTGCGACGCCCAGGAAGGCGCCACGGCACGAAGCCATGATGCTAGGATGCTTTCGAAGAGAGTGGACCATCGCATTGCCTCACATAAGTTGTGGCATCTTGGTGCCTCGCAGACCGCTCAGTCGGTCTGCATCATTTTAGAGATGATCCCGCCGGGAGTGGGGGGATACTCCCGGCGAGGCCATGCGATCTCAGCTGCCTGCATCAGAAGATGAAGTCGTTGCTGTCGAGATCGGATGCATCGACACCCTTGAGAACGAGAATGTCGGAGCGGTGTACGATGATGGTGTCGCGGCCCGATTGGAACATCGCGAGGTCTGACAGGCGGTTGACTCCGGACCATCGGCTCACATCGATCTCGTCGACGCCATGGCGGAAGTCGAGGATGGTGTCCGTTCCGCTGTTCTTCTGGAAAACGAACGTATCTGCTCCCGACCCGCCCTTCAGCTTGTCGTTGCCGCCCATACCGTTGAGGACGTTATCTCCGGCATTGCCTTGTAAGACGTTGTTGAGGCCATTGCCGTAGCCGTAGGTATCGCCCAACCCGGTCAGGATAAGCTTCTCTACGTGAGTGCCGGAGAGGGAATAGGACACGCTGGCTCTGACCGTATCGATACCATCGCCTTTGCTCTCATAGATCCGGTCGTGACGGTGATCGACAACATAGATGTCGTTGCCGTCGCCGCCCCACATACGGTCAATTCCTTTGCCGCCGTCGAGAACATCATTCCCGATTCCACCGCTAAGGATATCGTTGCCTCCTCCCGCATACAGGCGGTCGTTTCCGTATTCACCATAGACCCGGTCATTACCGTTTCCAGCAACGACAACGTCATGGCCTCTTCCTGCCCAGATCCGATCTTCTTCCTCAGTGCCGCGACAGGTTTCGGATTTGGAGCTGCCTTTAACCGTCCCGCCGACGTTCCTGAGATCGAACCGGAAGGTTTCATGCTTCGTCTCACCATCGCTTGAGGTCGCAACGACGGTGATTTCATGAGAGCGTTTGGTTTCGAAATCGAGGATTGCACCCCTCTTGAGGACGATGTCGCCATCATTGATCTCAAAGAGTTTGCTCGATACGCCTTGCAGGGAGTAGGTCACCATGCCATCCGCCTCCGGCCCAAAGGCCGTCAGCGAGGCGACTGTGGTGCCGGCTGCAGCATTCTCCGCGACTGCCGATGCCCGAGCCGCGAGAAGGTTAGGTTGAGGGCCAACGGGCTGAGGAGCATTGGTGATGCCGATGAAATCGGCCGCCGTGAGATTCACCAGACCATTGAGAGCGATCTGGAACGTGGCGTTGCCGCCGAAGAGCGTCGTGTAACGCCCTTCGATGATGGTTTGACCTCCTTCCTGCCGATAACGGAGCTGACCATTACCAGTGAAATTGGCAGTGCCGATGAACGTGAAGTCCTGATCCGAACCGAGGCTGATGATCGACCGGTTCGCATCAATAGCCTTGATATCGATCTTGTCGCTACCTTGGACGAAGTCGACGATAACGTCACGGCTGGCGTTGGTGCCGGTCTCGTCATCATCGAAGATGAAGATGTCCGCACCGTCGCCGCCAGTCATCCGGTCAACGCCAGCGGCGCCATTGAGGGTATCGTTTCCAATGCCGCCGTTCAGGGTATCGTTGCCGTCGTCGCCGTTCAGAGTGTCATTGCCGTCGAGACCGGAGAGGTTGTCTCCCCCGTTCCCACCTGTCACGACGTTGTTCAAGGCGTTGCCGTTGCCCGTGAAGGAGCCGTTGCCGGTGTAGGTAAGGTTCTCTATGCCGCCTGTCAGAGTATAGGCGGCAAGAGCCGTCTGCACGGTGTCCACGCCGCCCGATCCCGCCGCGCTTTCATCGACGACGTCGCCGGCATTGTCGACCACATAGATATCATCGCCGCCAAGACCACGCATGATGTCGGCGCCACCGCGGCCGTTGAGGACGTTGGCGGCCCCGTTGCCGATCAAGGTGTCGGCACCATTGCCTCCTGTCACGTTCTCGATGCCTGTGATGGAGAGGAAGCCGGAGGCCGTTCCGGCTCCGAGATCCACCGTCACCCCGGCGCTGCCGGTTGAGTACTCGAGAGTATCTCCATCGCCATCGCCGAGATCGGCAACTACACGCTCCACATCGGCCGAAACCGTTGCGCTCTCGATAATGGTCAGGCGGTTACTCGTAAAAGTGACGTTCAGCGTTTCGTCGCTGCTTCCACTGTCGCTGACATTGATCGTGTCGATGTCGGCGCCGCCGTTGATGGTTGACGTTGCTCCACCACCATCGATCGCGTAGAGGAAGACGTCATTACCGGCTCCGCCGCTGAGCGTGTTGGTCCCCGAGCCGCCATCGATGCTGTCGTTACCTTCCCCGCCATCGATATTGTCGTTGCCGGAACCGCCACTGAGGGCATCGTTCCCTGCCGCGCCGGTGATGATGTCATTGCCGGCACCGCCATTGATCACGTCATCACCATCGAGGCCTGCGAGGGTGTCATTGCCATTGCGGCCGTTGATCAGGTTCGGACCCGTCGTGCCGGAATAGTTGTCGCTGGCATTGTTCGACCCGATCCGCGCCGTGATCACGGAGGTGATGGATTCCGGATTTCCGGCGCCATCGGTAAAGCTCACGACCACCCGAATGAACTGACCAATTCGACTATCCGGAACCGAGTAGTTCTGCTGATTGGCGCCAGGAATGGTGCTCCAGGTTGTGCCGAAATTGGTCGAGAACTCCCACCGATAGCTGAAGGCTCCGAGACCGTTGGCATCCGCAATGCCACTCGCATCCGCTGTCAGGATGTTTTCAGTGCCAGTGATCGTGACCATGCCGGTCGCGGCACGCTGCGCGATCAGAACATCCTGATCCGCAAAGCGCAGATACTCGATATTGAGCACCCGATCCGTTCCATCGTCGCCGTTGGCCGCATCGGTATCGGTAACCGTGTAGCTGCCATCCGCGTTGCGGCTGAAGCTGTAGCCGGAACGAGCCCCACTATAGACCGCATAGTCATTGGCTGTGTTTAACAGATCCCCTTCGACGATCTCACGGACGATGGAGAGCTGGCCTGGATTGAGCGTGCGGTTGAGCATCAGCGCCTCGAGGGTCTTGCCGCCGAATTGCGCTGTTGCTCCGTCGATCGGCGCCCCGTTCTTGTATTGGGATTCGAGATAGACCTTCCCTGTCATCCCATCCGCCGTATAGACCGTATTCCCGACCGTGATACGGATGCGAACATTCAGCCAGTTATCGCCGTCGATAAGATCGTTGCCGCCACGTCCCTCGATCGTGTCGTTGCCGCCGCCGCCGAGCAGGATGTTGCCCTGATCGAAGGCAACAATCTTCTCAAGATCACCCGTCGTGGGCCTCGCGCCCACCATGTTGCCGAGCAAGGCGCGCAGACCATCGATCCGATCGATGCCGGCATGGGTCAGTTCATTGTCGGTAAACGTGAAGTCCACATTGGCTCCTACCGGAGGCGGCTCCGCATTCGGGTCGCCGCGGTTGTCGCCCCTGAGGACGTCGTTGTTCTTCCAGCCGGACAGGCCCTCGACTTGGTCGAAACGGTCGCGGAGGATGTCCTGCTCGTCTGTCGTGAAGATGGGCGTGAGCAGATCGGAATCCGCGGCCTCGCCATTGCCTTTATGGATCGCCCAGTCGTAGCCGAACATGCCTTCGTTACGCATGACGCTTTCGCCTTGGACCATGATGTCGTCGCCAGATTCGGCGTCGAAATCATGTTCGTTCTGGCCTGCGAACATCACGTCATGGCCGATGATGGTTGAGTTGAAATTCAGCTCGGAATTGTCGCCGGCAGTGGTATCGAAGCCATTGCCAGCTTCGATCCAGTCGTCGCCTTCGTTGCCGAGAAGGAAATCGCCGCCGTCACCGCCGAGCATGAAGTCATTGCCCGTTCCGCCGAACATTTCCTTCCCGTCAGGACCGGCAATCAAGAAGTCCTGTCCCTCGTTGCCGAAGACAAGCGCAAGGCCACTGCCGCCGTGGATGACGTCGTTACCCTCTTCTCCGTGCAGCATGTCGACTTCGCCGATATCCGTGCCGTTATTGGTGATGATGTCGTCGCCCTTGCCGCCATGTACTTTGTCGACGCCGTAACCCGCTTCGATGCTGTCGTTGCCGTCTCGGCCCCAGACCGAGTCGTCGCCGCCGCCCGAGATGATAGTGTCGTTTCCTTGAGTACCCTGGATCAGAACGTGGTCGTTGGTGTTAACGCGGATGTACTCGTCCTTGCCGTCGTTGTTGGCATCGACGCGCACTACCATCGGCGATACAGCCTGGAGCCACGGGTCGTCCTGTGTTGGATCCGTCAGGCCGAACTTCGTCATCATGGTACGGTCCATGTAAAGAACATGGTCCGGCACGGAGAAGATGTCCCCAGGCAGAGCATAGCCGGTCTCGCCGAGATCGGTGTTGTTCAGGATCATCTTGGCGAGAGAGTTGTTTTCCAGCTCGTTGAGCAGGTTCAGACCCTGGACGCGGGACAGATAGTAGAACCGGTCGGCGTTCTGCAGGTTCTCGAGCTGGAGTTCGAAAATGAAGGAGAAGGTGGAGCCCAGCATTCCGCCGAAGGCCATCTTCTTCTCTGCCATGCCGCCGACCCAGAGATCGACATCCTCGAGGCCGCCGAGTTTGGTGGCATATGGGCCGGTACCATTCAGGAAAGCCTGACGGTCAGCCTCGTCAAGGCTCGAATGACCGAAAACAAGGTTCCACGCTGCATTCCGCTTGGCTTCGACAGTAGTCGCATTGACGATGGTTTCATGCGTGCCGTAGGCCGCGATGAAATTCACGATCGAGGCCGGATTCTTCAGGTTCAAGGCGAAGTCGGTCCAACTCGTATAGGCCGCGAGCTGCGTGTCGCCGCTCGCCATTTGCTGGAATTGTCGCCGTGCCTCATTGAGGGGGGGAATGCCAGTGTCACGACCACGAGCGATATTGAGGGCTGCAAGATCGAGCGGAATGCCGACGAGCTGGTTGCGCAGGACACCCGTTACGAATTCGTCGATTTCGTTGCCAACCTGGCTCGTCATGCCGCGGATGATCGCGCCCGCAGCCTCATCGTGATCGATGGTGGATGACCCGAAAGCCAGCGGGTTCAGGAACGCATCGAAGAGATCCATGCCGACATTGTTGCCGTTCGCATCGATGGCCGCCACCTCTTCACGGAGCATCGAGTGGCCGAACCGGTACACGACATGCGCGAATTCAGCGAAGATCGCCGGGTTGATGTCGATGGAAGGGTTGAAGACGAAAGCATCGACATCCGGCTGAACCTTGCGTGCGAATTCTTCAAAGACAAGGTGTTGATATTGCATCTCGGTGGTGAACCGGGCTGCCTGGAACAGGCGCTCGCCATCCCACTTGAGATTCTGCGCAAAGGCGGCAATCGCCGCGGGATCATTCGCGGGAGGAAGAACCGTGTCAAGCGGAAGATCGACACGCAGCCATTCATTGAGGAAGGCGACGTCGCCTGACTCAATGGCGCGCACCTTTACTTGCTCGACCATATGGTTGTGTTCGGAATGGAATACATGGTGGACGGCGGAAAGACCGATATTCTCGTTGCCGCGTCCATCACCCGTGATGTAGTGAGCATCGAGCATCTCGTTGTCGTAGGCCGTCTGCTGGCCACGATCATTAAGCGGACCGTTCGTACCGTCGAGGTTCTTGTAGCCGATTGCACCATCGCCATCCTGCTGCAGGACGCCGTTCACGAGGACCGGGACAGCGGCATGGGCGATATCGTCCAGGAAGGCGTGCCCAGTGCGGAGCGCATCTGCAGTCGAGATCGGGGCACTTGGATTTCCCTCGCGGAAAACGTCATCGCCGCCGCCGAATTTGCCGTCGGTGCCGAGAGAGACGACCAGTTGCGGATAACCATTGGGCCCACGCACGAACTCGCCATATTCATCCATCACGAACAGCGGAATGTTGGTCACGTCCGCATCCGTCAGATTGATGCCGAGCATCGTCCGCGCCTGCTCCTTCACATCGGCCCAGGTGGCGAGGCCGCGATCGCCTGTCAGCAGCTTTCCGGTCGAGACCGGATAGGAATCGGCGATGCCGTCCCCGTTGCGGTCTACAGAGAACTCGTATTCGCGTAAAAACAGCTGATGCGATGAATGCGACGTATAGGTCTGGTTCTGATCGACCCATGGAGTTGTCAGGTTGACGGCATTGGTCGGTGCGCGGGTCAGCACCATGAAGTTGGTATGCGGGCTATCCGCGTTGTAGAGCGGATCGTCTGGCTGGAGCGGAATATAGATCGTCCCGTTATTGCCCTTGGGAACGAGATCGAGACCATGGTCGAAGAACTGGCCGAAAAGCGTGAACCAGCCATTGTACGAAGCCGAAAGGCCTTCATCGGGAGAAACGTTCGGCAGAACGACGCTCTCACCGTCCATCTCGACGCCATGTTTGGTCAAGGCTGTGTTGAGTGCTGTCTGCGCTGAATCGATTGTCGCCTGAACGCCGCCGGTGATTGCCGTCTTGAGCGCCGTATGAGCGCTGCGAATTTCGTTCAGGGCCGTCATCAGGTCCGGTCCGGTCACGCCAGCATGGGTGAGAGCTGCGTAGATAGCTGCCGGGTTGTCGAGGGTCTGGTCGACAATGAGATTGGAAATGATGCGTGGGTCGGCGTCCACGAGGGTCCCGCCACCCAGCCCCATGGATTGAGGACTGGGGTTGCCCATCTCGCCATAATTGCCGTCGGTAAAGACGACAGGATTGGGCGAGCCCTGGCCGAACGTGATGCTGTCGTCGTTCTCGTTTCGATAATAAGGCGTGGTGATCCGTGGGAAGGGATTATCGGCAGCGCCCCATTGATCGCGTCCTGCGACCAGATTGTTGTAGCTGCCATCCACCGTGCGCAGCCCGTAAGGAGATAGGGGAGTGCTGATAGCCAGTGGATCGCTCGGATTGGTCGAGATGTTTCCTTGAGCGTCGACGCGGATCTCGGTCAGCGGCGTTCCCGATGAATGCGCTTCCGCGATCTTGATCTGCTTCAGAATGAACTCGAGATCGTGCCTGACGAGATTGACCATGTCGCTCCTCCTATGTGCTGCCGCATTTCGGGCGGTTCATGAACACATTCTGGGCGGGATGGGTCGTCTCAACTATAGGGTCTGAGGTCCTATAACAGGCAGCGGCACCAAGGTCCGATCAGGGTCTTGAGACCGTATCGGACTTTGGTCGGTATACCGACTATGGTCGGAGAAGAGGCTTGCGCGTTGGCTCTTCGCAAAGGTGTTTATGGCTAGTCTAAGCCATTGCGACTGCTTCTCATTGTTCGGAAAGTAGTCTCGATATGCAGGCAACTGCCGATCCCTGTTCGGCCAGACTACCCCTTCCGGATAGTATTTACCCGTTCGAGAGATGGAGCGACCTTATCTTCTCTCTCGATCATCAGCCTCAACCAGAAGGGCTGTGAGACTGAGAGCGGGAATACCATTGTGGATTTATCCTGCGATACAATGCGCGAAGCGCCCCCTGAGACGTTGCCCAGACAGGGCTTGAGCCTCATCAATCAGTTCCTGTGTGTAGCCTTCGGCGTCATGATCGTCGGTATGCTTGCGATGGGCGCCTGGGTTTCATCGCAGATCGAGGAAAGCGTCGCGGAATTGAAATCCGTTTCCATGGCACTCTCCGTCAATAGCAATATTGCTCCTCATCTCCAGGAACTCGCATCGGGGAATGTTCTGTCGAAACAAAGCATCCTTGATCTGAATCGGGTTATGGACCGACCGGATCTTCGAGCAAACGTCACGTCCCTCAGAATCTGGAAACGGGACGGGCTCATCGTCTACAGCAGCGAGCCTGATCTCATCGGAAAGAAATTTCCTCTCAACCCCTATCCACGGCAGGCCTGGGCAGGAGCCGTCAAAGTACAGCTGAATGGACTCGCCTATGAAGAGGACGCGAGCGAGCGCGCTAAGGGAGTGCCACTGCTCGAGGTCTTTGTACCGATCTACGACTTAGAGACCAGCCATGTCATAGCTGTCGCGGAGTTTCATGAACGGGCGGATGTCATAAAAACCGAACTCACAGCATCCAAATGGCAGACGTGGATCACAACAGCAGTGATCACGCTAAACATGATGGGTTGCTTGTTCATCATCGTCGCGAATGCGGGTAAGACGATCGACCGGCAGCGCGTCGCCTTGGTGGAGCGCGTCGCGCAATTGTCGGCACTTCTGCATGAGAACCGTTCTCTCAAAGGTCGCATAGAAAAGGCTGCGCAGAAATCAACGGAAAACAACGAGCGTTTCATGAGACGGATGGGATACGACCTGCATGATGGTGTGGCCCAGCTTGTCGGGTTGGCTCTGCTGCGCCTTGGCCGTGTAGAAGGAAGTGAGAGGGAGCAAGACAATCTGCAGAAGATCCGCAGCGCTTTGTCAGATGCGCTTACGGACATCAGAAACATTTGCAAGGGCCTCCTTCTTCCGGAAGTCGAGAAATTGTCTCTCGACGAAGCCTTGCTTCTGATGATTCGTCAGCATGAACTACGAACAGGAACGACAGTTTCGCGCCAGATCGCGTATGTGCCGCAGGAAGCTCCTCACTTCGTCAAGATCGCGCTGTGCCGCTTCGTGCAGGAATGTCTCAATAATACCTTCAAACATGCCGATGGAGTTGGGCAACGCGTCCACGCCAGCTGGGACGGCGCAAGGATTACGATAGAAGTGGCGGATGATGGGCCGGGGATCCATAAGGGTTCCGGTATCGCGCCGACACCTAGCTTGGGCCTCAGCGGCCTCCGTGATCGTATAGAAAGCATTGGCGGAATCGTCATCATAAAGAGCGTTCCGGGCGTTGGAACGAGCTTCAAGGCGTGCTTGTCTCTGTCAGCAGGAGAGATGGATGCAGCGTAAGATCCGGGTTGGCGTTGTCGACGATCATCCCCTCTACAGGGACGGAGTGATTTTTGCTCTGGAGGCCGAGCCGGACATGGAGATCGTCGGCCAGGGTGAAACCGCCAGCGACGCATATCAGCTCGCCCACGAGCAGTCTCCCGATGTTCTGGTGCTTGATATGAACATGCCTGGTGGCGGCATCAACGCTGTCGCCAAGATTGCGGCGAGAGCATCGCCCACAAAGATCCTGATGCTGACCGTCGTGGATGATCAGGACGATGTACGAAGCGCTCTGAGAAAAGGTGCACGCGGATATCTCCTCAAGGGGACGAGCAGTTCGGAGCTGGTGAATGCCATTCGCATGGTCAGCAAAGGCCAGAGTTATGTCTCGCCTAGTTTTGCCATGCAGCTCATCATGTCGAGGAACACAGAGAAAAACGATCCTGTTGAGCCGAACGACCGCTTCCCTGAGCTTTCCGACCGTGAAGAACAAGTTCTGATGCTAATCCTGCGCGGCCTCAGCAATAGGATGATCGGGGATGAACTCGGGCTCACGGAGAAGACCGTCAAAGGTTACGTGACGACGATCATGGAGAGGCTTAATGTCCGAAATCGCGTGGAAGCGGCGATGCTCGCGGCGGAGCGTATCGCGGATCGGCGGGCATAAGCGAAGATTTGCTACCGACCATTGAGCGTTTTCTTGAATATCTACTCCTCTGGAGTAGTACCTAAGAGAGACGCAAGAATCCTTTCCCCCACAACCAAGGATATTGCCCATGCTTAGCTGGCTTCGATATTCTTCCAAGGTGACAGGAAGATATTGAACCGTCAGTAGATATCTTCCTTGTCATCGTGTTGAAGGCCATATTGGAGCGGGGGGTTCCAATGGAGAGTCGCATTCGTATCGGGGTTATCGATCCGCACCCTCTCTTTCGAGATGGGATCGTCCTTGCCCTCAATTCGCAGCCCGATCTGGAAGTAGTTGGCCAAGGTGCAACTAGCTTGGACATCCTCCGCATTATCCATGAGTACAATGCGAACGTCCTTGTGATAGATGCCAGTCTTCTCATTTCCAGTATGACGCATATTGAATCGATCCGCCTGAGTAATCCTCAGGCCGCGATCATGGTTCTCGCCGATGCGGTGGATGAGGAGCAGGTTCATACGGCGTTGAGAAGTGGAATTCGCGGCTATCTTCTCAAGGGGACAAGCCGAGCCGAGCTGGTCCAGGCCGTGCGGGCTCTTCATCAGGGGCAGAGCTTCCTATCGCCAAGTCTTGCTGCAAAGCTGCTGATGCATACCAATCGCTCCAGCGTTGGCGACATGAAGGGCAAGGAGCGACTGCCTCATCTTACGCCTCGCGAACAGCAAATCCTTTCCATCCTCATTCAGGGGCGCAGCAACAAGGAGATCGGCAATACGCTCGATCTAAGCGAGAAGACGATCAAGCATCATCTCACCAACATTCTTCAGAAGCTGCGGGTCCGTAATCGGGTCGAGGCTGCGCTGTTTGCCTCAAGCCGGATGCCGCAGGACTCGGCAGTTGCGGAGCCACGTACTTGGCCGAAGTCATCGACCGATCGTGCGTCTCACGCTCCAGTAATTGGAGATAATGTTCTGCATCTTGCCGGATCTTTAGCTTGAGCGCGGCTGATCCCTTCGCTGAAGCGCCAGCGTTGATATGCTCTTGATGTTCGACAATGGCCAAGGTCTCTAGGCAGGATCCATTTCAGATATAGGCTGTTGTCATTGCAGGACTTTCTTAATTTCAAAGCCTGCAGAGATTCTCGATGGAGTTCGCATCAGCCTTTCAGGTGACGCTCTCGGATGGCGAGAAGCCTGGTGCTTTCGCACGTTTCCCCTATGACCGTGACCTTGTCAGGCGTTTCCGCGAGGCCTTTCCTAGGGCTCGCTGGCGAGGCGAGGAAAGCGGCTGGTTTGTGCCCGGAACTACTGCGGTGAAAAGGCTGAATGCTTGGATGGCGCAGGAACTCGAAACCCTGGACCGTCATGCAGATGACAAAGGGCGCGATGCCTATCTCTTCGAGCCTCTGGAGAGTTCTTATTTGAGCATCGGCGAGGATCTGAGAATCCGTACGCCTTATTCACAGACCATCGTCGAGGCTCTTCGCTCCATACCGTGGGCGCATTGGAGCCCCAATGAGAAGCTCTGGCACGTGCCGTTCCGCTCTTACGATGCGCTGCGCCGCCTTTGGCCTATGATCGAGGAGGCCGCGCGCCGCAACGAGCCTGAGGCGAGACGGCAGCGTCGGGAAGAGAGACGACAGCAGGGATATGTGTCGCCGGACCCGCTCCAGGCGGAACGACGTCGCAGGCGCTATCCCGTTCCGGGCGATGATCTCCCGCCGCTGGATACGCCACTCGCGACTTTGCCGTGGGGAGTAGTCGTGTTCGATGACGTTGAAGACCACGTCGTCGAAGAGGCGCTGGATGCCACCATCTATCCTCATGCCAAGGTTGATCGCGAGCGCTTTGTCTGGGCCCGATGGCGCATGCCCCATCTCGATGAACTCTACCGCGCCAAGCCCTCGCAGGAGCCGGAGAATTCTGCCATCCGTGCTGAGAGAGGATGGTGGTGGCCAAGCCGCGAAGAGCTTCAGGAGAGGGCTCGCAAATTGCGGGAAATCGAGCGCGCGCAACGCTCGCGTCAGGCCGCCCACAAAAGCTCCGCAGAGTTCTGAGCGAGTGATTAGAGCTTACAAAAAATCCGGGCGTGAAGCCCGGATTCTAGAAGCATGTTTGGGGTGCTTAGAACGGAATGTCGTCGTCGAAATCGCTGCGGCGGGACCCTGCACCCGCTGGCTCGGGTCTGCGCTCCATGGGGGACGAGCGGCCGAAATCGCCGCCGCGGCTGATCTGCCCGCCGCCTTCCTCATCGCCGTATTCCGACGAGGAGCCGCCCGAACGCCCGTCCAGGATCGTCAGCTCGCCACGGAAGCGCTGCAGCACCACCTCGGTCGAGTACTTCTCGACACCCTGCTGGTCGGTCCACTTGCGCGTCTGAAGCTGGCCCTCGACATAAACTTTCGAGCCCTTCTTCAGATACTGCTCCGCTACCCGCGCCAGGTTCTCGTTGAAGATCACCACCGAGTGCCACTCGGTCTTTTCCTTGCGCTCGCCGGTCGCCTTGTCCTTCCAGGTTTCCGAGGTGGCAATGCGCAGGTTCACCACCGGCTCGCCGTTGTTCAGGCGCCGCACCTCAGGGTCACGCCCCAGATTGCCCACCAATATCACCTTGTTCACACTGCCTGCCATAACGGCATCTCCCTTGCTCTCTCCCGAACCAAATCCGGGTCTGCTGTACTCTCCTGCCCGATATTGGCATCATCTATTGTTCTACATTTGTTCTCGGGAAAACTCAAGAGAAGAATAAGGCTCAGCTCGGACGATAAAGGAAAAACAAGGAAGGGGATTATATCGCGCAAAAAAGAGCGGCGAGAGAATCGCCGCTCTGAAGATCAGGTTACTCTGCCGCCTGAAGATAGACCACCTTCGAGTGTTCTTTGTGGACCTCGCGAAGAGTGCGCGCCATATAGGTCAGCTGCTCGATGGCCTTTTCGAGGTCAGCCTTCGTGCCCGCACTGAGATCATAGGCTTGCCGGCCACGATAAAGACGATTGACCTGGGATTCCATATCCCCGGCAGCTTCACGGATGCGGTGAACGAGATTGTCTGCGATCACATTAGCATTGCCGTCGACAACGCAGAATCCAACATCACTTGCACGAACCTTGGCCATGGGCTGAACCTCTTGTTATTTCTGTCTCATGCGACGGCCTTGCGGCTCATCTCGGCATGAAGGCCAAGACGGCGCGCCAGCGCATGCTTCGTCACCGGGCCAATCCCGGGCAGTGTGCTTAAAAAGCGCAGCTTGTCCGGGCTCACGGTGTAATTGTGAAAGAGCTGCTCGCGCTCACTCCAGATCTGATCGATCGCCGAAGCCTTCGCCGGATGGCGAAAGGCCATGCGGGACGTTGATCCGAACTCCAGTGCACGCATGCAGCGTTCGAAAGTGCGGCGGCCGACACCTGCCGTCACGCTTGCATGGCAGATGGTGGCGATAACGCTCTGTGCAAAATCATCGGCTGTTTCAGGCGCGGAGAAATCCATGCCGGACGCATCGCGCTGCAGCGTCGTCCAGCCTTTCAAAGATCTCTCACCGTGCCCTAGGCTTGGCATTCACATCACCTTATATTCCAGGCTGCCTGCAGCAGCCGGACGAGCTTGGTTCCAGTCCTGCGAATCCGATAAGGCGCCTGCCACGCGGGAGAAATTTTTCTCTCCATGACATAGCGGGCGGAGCGAAGACGCGGACTTGCTGAAAAGGGACGCGCGCCTGTCTGACCGCGCATGCGCCAACTTTCGTCGAATTTGCGAAAACCATCGTCCTGCAAGGGTTTTTCGAATGTTCCCGACTGTAGAGAGATGGGAAGAGAAGTGGTTTTCTGCAAGGTTTCCGACACTATAGGAGCAGGGTTTTTGGGCTCTTTTTGCATCTGCGGCCAAGCTGAAATCTCGCAGCGCGCGACCTTGAAAGTCTGCGCCAGTTCCGGCCCGGTCTCGATATGGTAGACGGCTGCCGCGCACGAAAACGCCTCAGCAAATGGCGCCATCACGCACCAGCTTTTCTCCGCCATGTGCAACGGCCAAGTCCACAAACTATCCTCGCGGCGCTGGCCGATGCTCTCGCGCTCGATGAAGTAGCCGGTCGTCTTGTGCTCGAGCCCTTCCTCCGTCACGAGCCATTCCTCGTTCTCGAAGATTGGACGCATATCCGTCATCACGCTCATGCCGGCATCCTTTCAAACGAAGCCTTGGTGTCTCCGACGCGCCGCGCGAAGCAGGATTTGCTTGATGCGCGAACAAAACAAGAACATAATGACGAACGGTAATGTGTCAAGCAAAGTTCACGCAGTGGGACTGTAATCTCGGAGCAACTGATCTTATCTGGTGGTCTGGAAGGCAGGATTGAAGAGATCCTCCTTAATCCAGAGCGAAATAAGGCGAAGAAGTTGCGACGAAATATCGCCGCTCTAAACTGAAACTAGACCATTCATCTGTAGCGGAGTCGTTTCTCATGACGAGCCTGTCACGCCAGGAATCGGACAGCCTAAGGCGTCTCGAAGACCTGCGAAAAACCTTCGACAAGCTTCGTGCGGAACGTATCCGCGCTGAAGGCGAAGTCGAACGTCTGGCGCGCGATTTGGAAGAGGCGCAGAGGCTCGCCAAGACAGAACTCGGCACGGATGACGAAGTGGAAATCCAAAACCTCATCGCAGCGGCGCTTTCGCAGAACGCCAAGCTGGTCGAAGAATTCGGCGCAGCCCTGCGCGATGTGGAAGCGCGGCTGCGGCAGCTCGGAGAGGAGCGTTGATGGATCGCTCCATCGATCATGATGTCGCACGTGCGGAAGCGTCTCTGGCGCGCCTCGAAGGGCGGCGGGATGCGACGGCTCAGCGCGTCTCTGGGCTGACAAGGGAGATCGAACTCGCCAAAGGGCGCCTCGCCGTCAAGGACGACGTCGAGGCCTTCATCGAGGCCGTGCATGGCAGCGCCAGCCGCCGTAATCTCGCGGCCTTCGAGACGCTGCTGACAGCGCTTGTGCAGGAAGTTCTGCCCGGTGAGAAGCCGGTGGCGCTGGAGCTTTCCACCGAGCGGGGCTTGGCTGCCCTCGACATCTGCGTACGCCGTCCGGACGGTACGCTCGAGGATGTGCTGGAGGACAATGGCGGTGCGCTGACCAATGTGATCGGCATGGCCTTGCGCCTTATCGCCGTGGTGAAGGCCGATGTGGCGCGTTTCCTGGCGCTGGACGAGGCCGATTGCTGGATTGCGCCCGATCGCGTGTCTTCCTTCTACAAGGTTCTGGAGGACGGCGCGGCGCGGCTGGGCGTGCAATGCTTTGCCGTTTCGCATCATGACCTGTCGCAGTTCTCCGACAAGTTCCACATCGCACGCATCACTGGCGAACCGGCGTCGGGTGTCGCGGTGCAATCCGCCGATACGGGTTCCGCCTGGGACGATACGCAGCCGGGCCTGCGCTTCATTCGTCTTGTCGACGTTCAGGCCTACAAAGACGCGACGCTTCATTTGAGCCCTGGCGTGAATGCGCTGATCGGGCCGAACAATCGAGGCAAATCCACCTTCATCCGTGCCTTGAGGGCGGTGTTCTATGGCGAGGCGCGCGACAGTCTGGTGAGGGCCGGCGCGAAATCCGCCATTGTCGAGATCGGCATGGCGAGCAGAAGGGTTTTGCGCTTCTCGCGGCAGCCGCGCCGCTCGCCGGTCAATATCTGGTCGCTCCACGAAGCGGATGGCTCGGTCGTGGAGGAGAAGGGGATGCGCTACGAGACCGGTGGGCGCAACGTGCCGGACTGGGTCGGCGATCTCTTCCGCATCACCAAGGTAGAAGATCTCGACGTGCATGTGGCACATCAGAAATTTCCCGTCTTCCTGCTTGGCGAAACAGCATCGCGCCGCTCTGCCGTTCTCTCCATCGGCCAGGAGGCAAGCTATATCCGCGATATGCTCGTGATTCATCGCGAACGCTGCGCTCGCGACAACGCGACGGTCCGCAACGGGGAGCGCGAGTTGGCTGCGCTCCAGGAAGCGCTTGCGAGCTACGACGAGATTCCTGTGCTGAAGAGCAGACTCGCTTCGCTGCGTTCTCAAGGACAGCAGATCAACAGGGCGGCGGAGCGCCTGGAGCGCCTCCAGGATCACGCATCGCAGTTCTCGCGCCTGAAGGGCCAGCTCGCGATGGCTCAGGCGCGGGCTGCAGCAACACGCCTGTTGCCACAGCCGGATCAGTTGGCCGATCTCACACGCCGCGTGGAGCATGCCCGTGAGCGTGAGCGTATCGGGCGACAGGTTCTGCAACTCGGCAGGGAACTGGCAGCGAGTAAATCGCGACTGACTGCCCTGAAAGGTTTGCCCGAGGCGGCTCCTGCTCTTGAAAACACGGCATCGGCGCAAAACATCCTCAAGCGGCTCGGCGATCTTCGGAGCGCCGCTCTGATCGCTAAGGGACTCATGGCGCAGATCGACGAAGGGTTACAATCCGTGCAGACCGAGATGGCGCGCCTTGTCGAGGAGACAGGCGGTCTGTGCCCGACCTGCGGCTCGCCGGTGAGTGCGGAGAATCTTCTCGACCACCACGCCCATTCTTCTCATTCCACACCGTCGGAGCGGCTGACCGCATGATCTTGTCCGGGGACCGTCTCCAGCCTGTCACCTGCAACGGCCTTCTCGTCATCGGCGATCCGCATGTGGGCTCGCGCAGACCGGGGCGTCGCAAGGATGCCGTGTGGCCTCAGGCCGTTCTCGGCAAGCTCGAACGCTGCGTGGCGATTGCCAACGAGCGAGGGCTTGCGCCGGTGATCCTGGGCGATCTATTCGACAGGCCTGTCGAACCCGACGAAGCGCTCAAAAATCAGCTCATCCGCATCCTCAAGGGTTTTCGCCATCGCCCGCTCGTGAATGTCGGCAATCATGACATCCAGCATACGACGCTTACCGATGGCGACACGCTGGCGCTGTTGGGGCTGTGCGATGTCGTGGATGTCGCAGCGGCTTCGGCTCCGGTCGCGGAATTTCACATCGGCACGCGGCGGATCGGCATCGGCATGACGCCCTATGGCCAAGCCATTCCCACGGATGCGCGCGGCTCCTTCACGGGCGTCGATCTGCATGCCTGGTTCACGCATCACGACATCGCCTTCGATGGCGGCTATCCCGGCGCCGTTCCTCCCTTCGCCGTCGAGGGATGTGACGTTCTCGTCAATGGGCACATCCACAAGACTCAGAAGGCGGTGATGGCCGGGCGCACGCGCTGGCTCAATCCCGGCAACATCAATCGCCAGTCGGTGGATCTGGCAGATCACGTTCCGCGCGCCTGGATCCTCGATGCGGGCGGCGAGCTGGAGGCACAGGAACTGCCTCACGAGCGCAACGTGTTCGACCTCACAGGGCGGATCGTAGATGCGGCCGATGGTGGCGTGGTGGCGCGCGAGGTGGAGAGCGCCTTCGTGACGCTGCTCCAGGCCGAATCCTCGACCGAACTGAAGCGCAGCGGCGACGGATCCATCGTGCGTGATGAGATCGAGGCGAAGTTCGCAGCTGACAATATACCCGATGCGGTGCGCGCCATCGTCCGCTCGCTCCTGAGCGAAGCGGTGGAGCGGCACGCGAATTCTTAGAACGCAAACGGATCCGTATAGGGCAGGCGGCGCCGGCGCACCTGAGTCTCGGGCAGGATCGGGCGGCTGATGTCGACCGCGATCAAACCCTCGCAGGCAAGCGCCAGAACGGCGGCGACGCCGTCCTGCGTGTTCATCACCGCTCCTGCGCAATCGACGAGCCGCATGGCGCCGACCTCGTCGAGCTGATGAAGAACGCGCACGCGATCGCCTGCCGTGACGGGAGTACGCCGGCAGGCGGTGATGAGCCGGACCGTGGTAAAGCGTGGCTCGGCGCGAATGCTGGCTGCGGTCTCGATGGAGAAGTGCCGGCCGTCCTCGGCGGTGAGGCCGTGGATCGCCGCCGTGCGTAGCGGATGGGTCAACAGATCGTCATCTGTGAGCACGTCGACGAGAAGAGACTGCCCGTCACGGATGATCTCGAAATCGGCGATATGTTCGATTTCACGGTCTCCAACCACGAACGTTGCCGGATCGGCGGGTGCGCGCAAGGACTCGATCTCCGAGTCGAGTTCGCAGATGGAAAGAAAATCGGCGATGAGCGTGTTGCGCGTCAGCGGCGTCGCCGGCTTTTTCTGGGTCCGACGGGTTCCTTGGCGCCGCTCGCTGTGTCGGTCGGACAGGTCGAGGATCGCTGGCGCTGACATCGGGCCTCCAAGGTGATGGCGGGTTGGGCAGGAGAGGGCGCTGTGCCGTTTGATATGGATCAATCCCTGCTATTGCTTTCAGAACAAATAAAGAACAGATGCCCTAAAGTCAAATAAGCAGAAGGTGCAAAAAGTGTCTCGCAGGCTTGGTCGCGAGCGTCCCGCAAGATCACTAATGGGTCAAAATGACGCTACCTTAAGGTTTTGATTTCACACTCAAATTTGCGCCTCGTCGAGAGGCTGCGATTAGACCCGAATGGCGAAATCTGGTATAGAACAAATAACGAACGTCTCGGCCACCAGAAGAGGCGTCTAGAAGGGCGTGAGGCCGTTACTTGTGGGCATGAGAGAGATAGGATCGAGATGAGTACAGCAGACAAGAAAATCGCCGAGGTGCTTGCAAAATTCGATGAACCGATGGCCGGCAATGTCTGGCGTGTTCAAGGCACGGCGGTGATCTATCACAAGACGCTGGAGCGCATTGCCGCTCAGGCCAAGATCATCTTCGACGAACCAAAGATCATCCGTGCCGAGCGCGACGAGGCGGTGATCCAGGTGACCGGTCGCATGGGCGAGCGCATCGAATGGTCGATCGGCGAAGCCTTGGTGGGCGTGAATTATCGCGTTTCCGGCAAGCAGGCGGCCTATGTTTATGCGATGGCGGAGAAGCGCGCGAAGGACCGTGTCATTCTCAAGCTCATCGAGCTTCACGGCTTCGTCTATTCCGAGGAAGAAGCCGACGAGTTCAAGCAGAGCCGTCCAGGTTATGCCGAGCCCTCTGCCGAGATTGAGCGCACCGAGGTCGAGAAGACCAAGGTCGAGGTTACGGCCAGCGGCAATGTCGAGGACGAACTGAAGCAGAAGATCAAGAAGGCGAAGACCATCAACGCGGTCACCGATCTCATGCTTCATGCCGATACGCAGAAGCTTCTGAGCGCCCTGCCGGAGGGCATCCGCGACGAGATCCGCGACTTCGCCAAGGCTCGCCTCGTAGAGCTCGGCTGGCCTACCAAGAAGGCGGCAGCCGCTGCCTGATCAATCTTTCAAACGGGGCGGCGTGAGCCGCCTCGTTTTTTATTCCCACTTGGCTTATGATGCACCGCCCTGGTGAAACGGAGCGGAGCCTCGATGAGCATTGGCACGGAACAATCCAATCCCATGGAGCGGCGCGCGGGCTTTGCGCTCGTTGCTGGGGCCGTCCTATGTCTTGTGGGATCCGGCAGCCTTCTCTGGTGGCATTACGGCGGCGCGATTTTCAACGATCTGGTTCTGACCACATTGGCATGGTGCTTCTGAAGCAGGCCAGAGCGCGACGTTCGTGCCAAGCCATGGCTGGTCTTGTTCCATCGGAATGGTGCTGTCGCGAGTTCCCAAAGCCCACGCCATGCCGCAAGACTCACGAGAACATAGTAGAACGGCAGCATCAATACCCAGGGCAGAAGCCGCCAAAGGCGTCGGCGGTGCAGCGCGATGCAGGCAGGAATAAAGATCGATGCCACGCCTGCACAGAACAATGTCAGGCTTCCTGCATACCAAAGTGCGCTCCAGGGCGTATGTGCATGGTCCAGTAGCCACATCGCGAAGAGCAAACCCGTGCAGAATGGATAGAGCAGAGCACTCAGCACAGCGCCGGCTGTCAGAGAAAAGCTTGCGTAGAACTTCCAGAAACCGAACTGCGACAGGCAGGATATCGGGTTACGCGAATGGCAGATCCCCGTTTGCATGAAGCCCTTCATCCAGCGTGTGCGCTGCATGAGCCACGCCTTGAAAGTGATCGGAGCTTCCTCAAGTGTCGAAGAGGGAAGATCCGAGACGCCGTAGCCCAAACGCGCGAGGCGCAGGCCAAGATCTGCATCCTCCGTCACATTCCACGCATCCCAGCCATGGATGCTTTTGAGAATGTCGGTTCGGAAATGGTTGGACGTTCCGCCGAGCGGAATAGGGCTTCCAATCTCTGCGAGGCCCGGATTGAACACGTCGAACAAAGCTGCGTATTCAATGGTGAAAAGCCGCGTGAGCCAGGAATCGTCCGTGTTGTCGATCGTCAGCCGCGCCTGCAGGCAGGCGACATTCCGAGGCAGGGGTGAGAAGGTCGCAACCGCCATCCGCAACTGATCGGGGTCGGGCATATCCTCCGCATCATAGACGGTGATGAAGCGGCCGCGCGCGAGGGGAAGGGCAACGTTCAGCGCGCGCGGTTTTGTGCGCGGCTGTCCAGGTGGCGCGGTAATGATCGTGATGTTGCCCGGAAGATCGATGGCATTGAGCGCAACCGGCGTTTCGTGATCGTCGCTTTCCAGAACAAGCTTGATGTCGAGCTTGGCCGATGGATAGTCGAGCCGTTTGAGAGCGGCAATAAGGCGCGAGACGACACGCCTCTCCCGATAAAGCGCAATGATGATCGTATAGACCGGCAGGCTCGCGTCGTCAGCCCGGTTATGAAGAATGGGCCGTAAGGGATTGCTCACCAGCGATGCAGCCAGCCGCAGCACGACAATGCAGAGAAAGAGCGGGCTCAACAGCAAAGCGCAGAAAGAGAGACTGATGCTCGGACTGAAAACCAGGAAGAAAGAAACGAGCAGCGCGATTACGCAGGCGCCTGCAATCTGAGGGATGCTTGCTCCACCATGATACGACTGTCCGGGTGCAGATTCAGATAAGGCGAAGGCCGCACGATGAGCGATGAGACGGCCTTGAGAAGACAGAACGGCTTTCTCCAGGAACGACGGCGCCGTAATCGCAAGGTTCCGGGCCGGCTGTCGGCTCCGGAGCAGATGAGCAAGCATCCTGCCTTGCGGTGCCGTCACGAAGGTGCTGCCCCGGGCCAAGGGAGCCACGCCGGTCAGGATGCTTTCCGGATAGCGGGCTCCCTTAGCCAGGCGTGGGGCCGAGAGAAAGGGCAGGTGCAGTTCGTTCGCCAGGGCGCGGTAGAAGACCTCTTCTTCGACGAGCCCGTGCTTGAGCAATGCCTCATCCGCCGAAACGCCGGATATTTCGGCGATCATGGCGGCATCGCGCAGGACCTGTGGCGGGTAGCCTTGATGGGCTAGAAAGCCGATCTCGATGGGCAGCGCAGTTGACTGTTGACTTGCCTCCGCTAGACCCTGCCTCATGCGCGATGAACGCTCCCGAGGCGTGTTCGTGGCTTGTGCTGGGCAGCTGACAAGAGAGCATCATCTTCAAATGAGATATATTGTATCGGTTGTTGCCCGCTTCAGGCGCAAGATCAAGGTTGCCTTAACGGCATCGGCGGCGATGTTTCTGTTGGCGACAGGAGCCGCCCAGGCTCAGTCCGTCATGATCCCCAATTTCTGGGATCCCAAGGCGCCCCTCGACCGTCCCGATCTGCCAGCCGGGAGAACCATCCGCTTTCTGGTGGACGATGATTTTCCGCCCCTGCATTTCACGGGCCTCGACGGTGCTCCGACCGGCTTCTCGGTGGAACTCGCACGGGCAGCCTGTGAGAGGCTGGGCCTGACCTGCACCGTTCAGGTGCGCCGGTTCGATACGTTGCTCAACGCTCTCGGTGAGAAGCAGGGCGATGTGGTGGCCGCCGCTATCCCGATCACAGCCGATCTGCGGAAGCGCTTCACGGTGACGGCCCCCTATTTTAAGATCCCCGCGCGCCTGGTCACGAAGCAGGTCAAGGACATGCCGGCCTTTACGCCAAGCGCGCTCCAGGGCAAAACCATCGGCGTCTTGGAAGGCTCTGCCCATGAGGCTTTCGCCAAGGCCTTCATGCATGGGGCCACCCTTAAGCCCTACCCGGAACTGACGGCTGCCCAAGCCGCGCTCAAGGCGGGAGAGGTCGAGTATATCTTTGCCGATGGCGTGAGCCTTGCTCTCTGGATCGGCGGCGAGGATGCGGGAGGATGCTGCGCATTTGCCGGCGGTCCCTATCTGGAGAGCCGCTTCTTCGGGGAGGGCATCGGCTTCATCGCGCGGTCTGAGGACGACAATATCCGTCGCGCCCTGGATTATGCCCTGCAGCAGCTCTGGAAAGAGGGAAAATACGCCGAACTCTACCTGCGTTTCTTCCCCGTCAGCCCTTACTAGAGCCGGATTTGCGGCGTCCTTGAGCCGCAAACCGCATTGACCCTTGGGAGTGACGTCCCTAGTGTGCCGCGCTTCAGGAAGCATCTTTCCTCAAAGCAAGGCCCATGTCCCGACCCATTTCCCTCGACCCCGCTCTCGTTGAAGCCGCTCAAACCGCGAATGCTTGGCCTTTCGAAGAGGCCCGCAAGCTCGTGGAACGGCTCAAACGGATGGGCAAGAAGGAGGCTCTGTTCGAGACGGGCTATGGCCCCTCGGGCCTGCCGCATATCGGCACCTTCGGCGAGGTGGCCCGCACCAGCATGGTGCGCCATGCCTTCCGCATCCTGACGGGCGATACGATCCCGACCCGGCTTTTCGCTTTCTCGGACGACATGGACGGCCTGCGCAAGGTGCCCGACAATGTCCCGAACAAGGAGCTGCTCACGGCGGCCCTCGGCAAGCCGCTCACGCAGGTGCCCGATCCGTTCGGCACGCATGAAAGCTTTGCCCATCACAACAATGCGCGTCTTCGCGAATTCCTCGACGCCTTCGGCTTCGATTACGAGTTCAAGTCGGCGACCGAGTGCTACAAGGCGGGTGTCTTCGACAAGACGCTTCTGACCGTGCTCGAGCGTTACGATGCGG
Source organism: Microvirga solisilvae (assembly GCF_022808595.1). Lineage (GTDB taxonomy): Bacteria > Pseudomonadota > Alphaproteobacteria > Rhizobiales > Beijerinckiaceae > Microvirga > Microvirga solisilvae. The sequence continues at coordinate 10,427 of NZ_JAKUCN010000013.1, read as the reverse complement.
TGATGGCGATCATGCTGCCGTCGCTGCGCGAGGAGCGTCAGCAATCCTATTCGCCCTTCCTGCCGATCCATCCGAAGACCGGCATCGTGATGCAGGTGGCCATCGACGAGTGCAAGCTCGATGCGGGCACCATCGTGTGGCGCGATCCGGAAACGGGCGAGCGTTTCGAGACGCCGGTGACGGGTGGTCACGCCAAGCTGCAATGGAAGCCCGACTGGGCGATGCGCTGGGTTGCGCTCGGCGTTGATTACGAAATGGCGGGCAAGGACCTCATCGACAGCGTTAAGCTCTCTGGCGAGATCGCGAAGGCGCTCGGCGGCTTGCCGCCGGAAGGATTCAACTACGAGCTCTTCCTCGACGAGAAGGGCCAGAAGATCTCCAAGTCCAAGGGCAATGGCCTGACCATCGACGAGTGGTTGACCTACGGTACGCCGGACAGCTTGGCACTCTTCATGTTCAACAAGCCGCGCGAGGCAAAGAAGCTCTATTTCGACGTGATCCCGCGTCAAGTGGACGACTACCTGACCTTCCTCGAGAAGTATCCGGCGCAGGATGCCAAGACGCGCCTGATGAACCCGGTCTGGCACCTGCATGCAGGCGAACCGCCGGTACCGGAACTGGTGTCGTCGGGTGGTGGCAATCAGCCCGGCACGACGATCTCGTTCTCTATGCTTCTCAACCTTGTGGCGGTGGCGAATTCGGAAGACCCGGCGGTGCTTTGGGGCTTCATCCGTCGTTACGCGCCGGGTGTCTCGCCCGAGACGCATCCGCGCCTCGACAGCCTCGTGAAGCGCGCCGTGCGCTACTTCGAGGATTTCGTGAAGCCGCAGAAAACTTATCGTCTGGCGGACGAAGTGGAGGCTGCCTCGCTGAAGCGCCTGAGCGACGTGCTGGCCTCGTTCGAGGCGGGCGAGCGTCCCGCGACGGCGGAAGCGATCCAGGAAGAGATCTACAATGTCGGCCGCGTCGAGCCGCGCTATCAGGACTTCAAAGCCAAGGGCGCCACGCCCGAGCGTCCGGGCGTGTCCATCGAGTGGTTCAACACGATCTATCAGGTGCTGCTTGGTGAGCCGCGCGGTCCCCGCTTCGGCTCGTTCACGGCGCTCTACGGCGTGAAGGGAACGCGCGCTCTGATCGCGAAGGCGCTGGCTGGCGACCTCGTGCGCGAGCACGAGGCCTTCCTAAAAACGCGCGCTGCCTAAAAGCTGTTACTGACGCGCCCACATGATGCGGGCTGTCCAGGCGATCTCCTCAGCGGGGATCGCCTTTTCTTCGCTGTCCGAGGTGAGGGCGGCCAGTTCCAGTGTCTTGGCTGAACGGCGCTTGAGTTCCTGAGCGAAGATCTCGCCCTTCGTGGTGCACACGACCACCCGGTCACCCTTGCGTGGGCTTGCCGTCGGCGAGACGATCAGCACATCGCCGTCGCGATAGAGCGGCGCCATGCTGTCGCCGGTCACTTCAAGAGCGAAAACCTTCTCCTGTCCGAAATCGGGAAATTCGATCTCGTCCCAGCCGGGGCCGCCTGCGGGCAGCCCTTCGTCGGTGATGATCTTGCCGTTGCTGGCCTGGGTCATTCCGATCATGGGGATCATGGAGCGGCGCAGGGAGCCCGAGGGCTCGACGAGGCGCAGGAAATCCTCCAACGTCGCGCCTGTGGCGCGCAGGATCTTGGAGATGGATTCCGTCGAGGGCCAGCGTTCCCGGCCTTCGGGGCTCACGCGTTTCGACTTGTTGAAACTGGTCGCGTCGAGTCCGGCCTTGCGTGCCAGCCCTGAGGCAGTCATTCCATGGCGGGAAGCCAGTGCATCAATGGCTGCCCAAACGCGCTCGTGAGATAACATCGTACTAACCTTCGCAAAGGAGCAAATCAAAACTGAAAGCGAACTTATGCCTAGGAATTAAGGTTGTTCTATGGCTCGTGCAACATGCAATGACCCTGTGGGACAATATGTCTAATCAGAGTTGCTCCAGAAGCAGCGTGTAGCGATCGACAATCCATGCACATCATCTACAAAATTTGCTCTGAAATCCTTTGGGAAGAAGCTGAGAAGGTCAATTCCTTTACGGGAGCGCCCATCGATATACAGGATGGATACCTCCATTTTTCCACGGAAAAACAGGTGGAGGAAACGGCGGAAAAGCATTTTGCCGGCCAAACGAATCTGCTCCTGATCGCTATCGATGCGGATCGGCTCGGTCCAACCTTGCGTTATGAGCCGTCCCGAGGCGGCGATCTCTTTCCCCATCTTTATGCGCCGCTTGCCTTGTCCGCCGTCCTGTGGGTAAAGCCGCTGCCAATCGGTCCCGATGGCCGCCATGTATTTCCGGATCTCAACTCATGATCGGCGCGCTCTTCTCCCTGGCGAAACCTGCATTGCACGCACTGGATGCGGAAACAGCGCATCAGATGACGATCCGTGGCCTGTCCCTGATGCCGGCGGCGCCCGCTCCGAAAGATGATCCACGCCTTGGTATCGATGTATTCGGCCGCCACTTTCCTAACCCGGTTGGTCTCGCTGCGGGTTTCGACAAGCAATGTGAAGTGCCGGATCAGTTGCTGTCGCTCGGCTTCGGTTTCGTGGAGCTCGGCGGCGTTGTGCCGAAGCCTCAAGAGGGCAATCCGCGTCCTCGCGTGTTCCGTCTCCCGCAGGATGAGGCCGTGATCAATCGCTTCGGTCTCAACAGCGATGGGTTGGAGGCTGCGCGGCAACGCCTCTCGCGACGTCTCGGCCGTCCCGGCGTCGTGGGAGTGAATATCGGCGTGAACAAGGATTCCGCCGATCGCATCGCCGACTACGTCACTTGCATCCAGACGCTCTGTGGTCTCGTCGACTTCCTCACCATCAACGTCTCTTCACCCAACACGCCGGGCCTACGCGATCTGCAAGGTGAAGCATTTCTCGACGATCTGCTCGCGCGCAGCATTGAGGCGCGCAACGCAGCCGATGAAGGGCGCAAGAAGACAACCATTCTCTTGAAGATCGCGCCGGATATCTCGCTCGATACGCTCGACGCCATCGTGGCAACCACGCTCAAGCGCGGCATCGATGGGCTCACCGTGTCCAACACCACCATCGCGCGGCCCGAGACCCTGAAGGAGCGATCTCTCGCGAAGGAAACCGGCGGCTTGTCTGGCAAGCCGCTCTTCGTGCCATCCACCAAGATCCTCGCAGAAACGTATCTGCGCGTCGAGCGCAGGATTCCGCTTATCGGTGTGGGCGGCGTCGATTCAGCTGATGCGGCTTGGGCGAAGATCCGCGCGGGCGCCAGCCTCGTGCAGCTCTATTCAGCCATGGTCTACAAAGGCCCGGGCCTCATCGGTGATATCAAGCGCGGCCTTTCGCTGAAGCTCGAGCAGGAGAGAACCTCTCTCGCCCATGCAACAGGGCGCGATGCGCAGGACATCGCGCAGGGAAGGTTCTGAGCGAAGCCGCCCTCAGGTGAGGGCGGCAAACGTCTTTCTTGCAAGGCGTGGGTAAAGCGCGGCCTGTCCGATGCCGCGTGCACCCAGGAAGATGAGCAGCGCGATCCAGAGCGCTGTGTTGCCGAGATTTCCGGCCGCCAGCAGAATACCGCCATAAACGGCGAAGGCGACCACCATGAGATCGCGCATCGCTTTGGTCCATGTGGCGCCGGTATAGATGCCGTCGAAGGCGAAGGCGGCGGCACCGAAGAACGGCGTGAGGGCTGCGAAGATCAGGTATTCACGCGCGTAAGAACGCACGTCCGGATTGGTCGATACGAAATCGATGAAGAGTCCACCGCCGATCAGGAAGATCGCCGAGACGGCGAGGCCGAAGCCGAGACTCCAGCCGAGGCTCAAATGGATGGCACGGCGGAAGCCGCGCTCGTCACGCGCGCCGATGCTCTGGCCGCACAGGGTTTCGGCAGCGGTGGCGAAGCCGTCGAGGAAATAGCCGCCGATCAGGAACATGTTGTAGAGCACAGCATTTGCGGCGAGGGTCACGTCGCCGGAGCGTGCGCCGAGCGCGCTGAAGATCGAGAAGGCCAGGATCAGCGCCACGTTGCGGATCATGATGTCCCGGTTCATGGCGAGCGTCTGCAGGATCGCAGCGCGGTTCAGAACCTCGTGCCACGCCACCGCAAGCGGGTTCGAGCCGAGGCGGCGCAGCACCACGATGCCGAGAGCGACGCCCAGCACCTCGGCAATGGCAGTGCCGATGGCGGCACCCGCAATGCCGAGATGGAAAACCAGCACGAGACCTGCCGTCAGAATGATATTAGCGACATTGATCGCCACCTGCAGGAGCAGGCCGAGATCCGTGCGTCCACGGCCGAGTGTCGAGCCGAGAATGACGTAGTTCGCCAGCGTGAAGGGCGCGGCCCAGATGCGGATGAAGAAGTAAGTCGAAAGTGCCCCCGTCACCGCCTCGCTGGCGCCTGCGGCATAGAACGAGAAGATGCCGATGGGCCATTGCAGCAGGATCAGCAGAAGGCCCGTGATCCCCGCCACCAGGAAGGCGCGGGCGAGCGTGAGATCCACCTCATGCTTGTTGCCCGCGCCCGTGGCCTGAGCGGTCAGGCCGGCGGTCGCCATGCGCAGCGAGCCGAAGCTCCAGAACACGAAATCGAAGATGACAGCGCCGAGAGCGACCGCGCCGAGGAGGTGCGCTTCACCGAGCCGCCCGATCACCGTCGCATCGACAAGGCCCAGCAGGGGCGTCGTCACATGCGACAGGGTCATCGGAAGCGCGAGAGCCAGCATGCGCCGGTGAGAGACTTCCGGGCGATGGGTGGTGGAGGAGCCGTCCATGATCGTTCTGTTCCCTCAGTTCTGGCTGAACACACGTGAGAGGAGCCAGAGCGGCACCACGATCACCGCGCCATAGACGATCCAGAGGCCGACCTCCTTCACGGTCTCGAGGCTGAGATCCAGAATGGAGCTGATCCAGTCGAACAGGCCCTCGATCAGCCTGAGTGGATTGGTGTCGAGGAATGCCATGAAGGCGCCGACGAGGAGGGACAGGAAAATCAGCTTGACGAGCACCGCGCCGGGCGAGCCGCCGAGAAACCGGGTTAGGTTGGACATATCCTCAATCTCGTCTGAAAGCGTAACTGGACGTCACTTGTTGCGTGTGCTTCATCGCAAGGGCTGATGATGAACGCAACCCACTGAGCTTGCCATGATTGACCCCGCTCTCTTCGACCCCGCCGTAATCAGCGAGGAAATCCGCGCCCAGAATGCGGATATCGTGGCCAAGCTTGCGGCTCTGCCCGATCCCATGTCCGTGCCTCCGGCCCTCGTGCGCGAACGCCGCCGCCAGGGGCTGGGGCCGTTTCCTTTGATGACCCCGAGCTCCAAGGCCAAGGTGATCGAGATCGACGGGCCGGCCGGGCCGATCCCCTTGCGGATCATCGCCCCCGACAATCCACGGGGCGTCTATTTCCATATTCATGGCGGCGGCTGGACCTGGGGCACCTCGGACGAGCAGGACCCCTGGCTCGACCGCATGGCGGATCGCTGCGGTCTGGCCGTGGTGTCAGTGGAATACCGGTTGGCTCCCGAGAATCCCTATCCGGCAGGTCCCGACGATTGCGAGGCGGCGGCTCTTTGGGTGCTCCGCGAGGCTCAGAGCCGCTTCGGCACATCCCGCATCTTCATCGGCGGCGAATCGGCAGGCGCGCATCTCTCCGCCGTGACCATGCTGCGCCTGCGCGACAGGCATGGCCTCAAGCCCTTCCGGGGCGCTAATCTTTTTGCGGGTTGCTACGACCTCAACCTGACCCCGAGCGTCCGGCACTGGGGGGCGGAGCGCCTCATCCTCAACACCAATGATGTGCGGGTCTTCGCTGACAACTTCGTCGGCCATGTGGGCGACCGGACCGATCCGGACGTCTCGCCCCTCTATGCCGACCTGAAGGGCTTGCCACCCGCTCTTTTCTCGGTGGGCACCAGGGACATGCTGCTCGACGACACGCTCTTCATGGCCTCGCGCTACGCGGCTGCCGGCAACAAGGCCGATCTCGCAATCTGGCCGGGCGGCTGCCATGTGTTCATCCGCTTCGACAGCGCCATGAGCGAGCAGGCGCTGTCGCGGATCGATGCCTTCGTGGAGGCGCTTTAATCGGCTCCGGCCGGGGAGGGGCGCTGGGTCACGCCGATCTTGGAAGCCGCGATCACGGCCTGGGTGCGGCTGTCGACACCGAGCTTGTCGAGAATGGCCGAAACGTGGGCCTTCACCGTGGCCTCCGACACGCCGAGCTCATAGGCGATCTGCTTGTTGAGCAGTCCTTCCGACAGCATGGTCAGCACGCGGACCTGCTGCGGGGTGAGGGTGCCCAGACGCCGGACGAGATCGGCGGTCTCCACATCCTCGGCGGCCGAGAGGTCCACGTCGGGCGGGGTCCAGGTATCGCCTGCCAGCACCGCCTGGATGGCGCCGCCGATGCTGTCGATATTGATCGATTTCGGGATGAAGCCCGAGGCGCCGAAATCCATGGCCCGGCGGATCACATTGGGCTCCTCCGTGGCGGAGACGATCACGACCGGGAGTTCGGGATATTGGGCTCTGAGCGACATGAGGCCGGAGAACCCCTGGACGCCTGGCATCGTCAGATCGAGGAGGATGAGGTCCACGTCCCGCTCCTGAGAGAGCGAGGCATTGAGATCATCCATGCCGCTGGCCTCAATGACCTTGGCCTGGGGCATGATGGAGGCAACGGACTGCCTCAGCGCGCCACGGAACAGCGGGTGGTCATCGGCGATGATGATCGTGGTGTTTTGACCCTGCACTACTGCCTTCTCCCACGAGAGCTTTTGTGAGCCTTAGCCGCATCTCTCATGAAATAGCAAGGCGGCAATCAAAGACTACGGTTATTCTAGGGTAAAGTGAGCCGGATGGTATACGGTAACATACGGAGATGTGGATTACGCTCCGATCAGGTGAAGAATGACATCGCGGCTGTGCGGCCTGTCCCGGTGCTCCGCCAGGTACAGCCCCTGCCAGGTGCCCAGGGCCATTTGCCCTTCCAGCACGGGAATGCTCAAGGAAACGCCTGAGAGAACGGTGCGGATATGGGCGGGCATGTCGTCGGGGCCTTCGGTCGTATGAACATAGCCCGCCTCCCGAGGAGCCAGCCGGTCGAAGGCCTTCATCAGGTCGAGGCGCACATCCGGATCGGCATTTTCCTGGATCAGCAGGGAGGCCGAGGTATGGCGGCAGAAGATTGTCAGCAATCCATGGAGGATGCCGGTGCCGAACACCCAGCGCGATACGGCCTCCGTGATCTCCACAAGGCCCTGACCGTCGGTCGTAACTTGGAGCCGCCCGTTCACCTGCTGGGTCACGCTGCCCTCGGAGAGGGTTTCCACATTCAGCATCGTCATGCCTCCTGATCCTTCAACGGATGGATCTCCTTTTCGCCCCGCTCCAGGATCTTTTCCAGGGTCTCGATCCGGTCGGCCTCCGCGGCAGGTTTGTCCCAACGGATGCGGTTGATGCGAGGGAAGCGCATGGCGACGCCCGATTTGTGCCGCGTCGAGCGCTGCAACCCCTCGAAAGCCACTTCCAGAACGAGCCCGCGATCCCGTCCATATTCCACCTCGCGCACGGGACCGAAGCGATTGACCGTGTGGTTGCGGACATAGCGGTCGAGCTTCACGAGTTCTTCATCGGTGAAGCCGTGATAGGCCTTGCCGACCGGCACCAGCTCTTCGCCGTTCGGTCCATCACGCCAGACGCCGAAGGTGTAGTCGGAATAGAACGACGAGCGTTTGCCGTGTCCGCGCTGGCCGTACATCATCACCGCATCGACGAGATAGGGATCGCGCTTCCATTTGTACCAATAGCCTTTCGGACGTCCGGGAAGATACGGGCTGTTCGCGCGCTTGATCATGCAGCCTTCAATCGCATCCGCATCGGGACCTGCGCCGACTGAAGCGGGATTGGCGCGGGCAGTGGCGAGATCGTCCCATGTCTCGAACGGCACCATGGGTGAGAGATCGATGCGCGGATTGTCGAGACGCGCGACGAGCGCTTCGAGGCGCTTGCGACGTTCCGCGAACGGAAGATCGCGCAGATCTTCTTCGCCTTCGGTCAGAATGTCGTAGACGCGTAAGTGAGCCGGAAATTCCGCAATCAGCTTCGGCGTCACGGCCTTGCGGTTGAGGCGTTGCTGCAGCACGTTGAAGCTCTGCACCAGGCCCTCGCGCACGATCAGCAATTCTCCGTCGATGGCGCCTTCGAAAGTCAAAGCTTCCACGAGATCGGGAAACGCGCGCGATACATCCTCGCCCGTTCGGGAATAGATGCGCCGCACCGGTTTGCCATGAGAGTCATGGCCCGAGACTGCCTGCAGGCGAATGCCGTCCCATTTCCATTCAGCGAGGAAATCGGATGCATCGAGTTTTACGAAATCCTCTTCCTCCAGCGGATGAGAGAGCATCGGCGGGCGGAAGGGCGCGGGATTGCCGGATTCAGGTTTGGGTCCGCGTCCTTCGACCCAGGCGAAGAGATCTTCATAGGGCGCTTCGAGACCGTGCCAGATCAGCTCCACGTCATCGGGCTCGAAGCCACCGAGCTGCGCCACAGCAGTTTTCGCAAGACGCGCGGAGACGCCGACGCGCAATTCGCGTGTGATGAGTTTCAACAGCGCCCAACGTCCTGTCTCATCGAGTGCATCGAGCCAGCCCGCGACCTTCGCAGGCAGATCGCTCTTGCTCGTGGTGGCGAGCGTTTCCACCACCTCCGTCAATGTGGGCACATGCGGCGGCGGATTGTTGTGACCGATGGCAGGCGTATCGTCTGATATGGGCGCAACGTTCTCATGTCCCGGCGCAGGCCAGATCAGCGCCACTGTTTCCGCAAGATCGCCCACATAGTGGTACGCCATGCGGAACAGTTCGGGATCGGTGCGCTCTTCCACGAGGCCACGGATCAGGCCGGGCTTGGCTTCCTTGAACATGAGCGCGTTCGTCATGGCCGCCAGCGCATAGCCACGCTCTGGATCGGGCGTGTGCCGAAAGTAATCCATGATGAGCCTGAGCTTCGCGTTGCGGCGCGGCTCATAAGACAAGCGGTCGAGGAGTGCGGCGAAGCGGTTCATGCTTCGCCTCCCGTCGATGCTGTTTCCTCCGCTTCACCTTCATCGCCGTAGCCCAGCATGTGGAGCGGCCGCGCCTTGATGCCGTGCATGGTGCACCAATGTACAAGCGCATCTTCCTGGCCGTGCGTGACCCAGACTTCGCCGGCGCCGGTTTCGCGGATCGTGCGGCACAGATCGTCCCAATCGGAATGATCGGAAATCACAAGCGGTAGCTCGACGCCTTTCTGCCGGGCGCGGGCGCGCACGCGCATCCAGCCGGAGGCGAAGCACGTAACGGGATCGGGGAATTTGCGCGACCAGAGATCCTGGATGGAGGAGGGCGGGCAGATCACGATGGCGCCCGCGAGCTTCGAGCGCTCGGACGCGATGACCTTCGGCGTATCGCCCAGCGGCACGCCCTCGGATTTGTAGAATTCCGTCAGCCGTTCCATGGCGCCGTGCAGATGGATCGGCTGGTCGTAACCTTCCTCGCGCAGCAGCGCCATGACACGTTGCGCCTTGCCGAGCGCATAGGCGCCGACGATGTGCGTGCGCTCAGGGAACAGCGCAACAGAATCGAGAAGCTCGCGCACTTCTTCGCGCGTGTCGGGATGGCGGAATACGGGAAGGCCGAAGGTCGCTTCCGTGATGAACACGTCGCAGGGCACGACTTCATAAGGAAGGCAGGTGGGATCCTCCGCGCGCTTGTAATCGCCCGATACCACGACGCGGGTTCCGCCCGCCTCGATGGTAATTTGTGCCGAGCCCAGCACATGCCCTGCGGGCGTGAAGCGCACCGTCACATCGCCGAGCTTCATGCTCTCGCCGAGGGTGGCTTCCTGCGTGCTCCCCGCGAAATCCTCGCCGTAGCGCACGGCCATGATGAGCAGGGTTTCCCGAGTGGCGAGCACTGTCCTGTGGCCGGAGCGGGCATGATCGGAATGGCCATGGGTGATGAGCGCCCGCTTCACGGGCCGGACCGGGTCGATGTGGAAGTCGCCGAGGGGGCAATAGAGCCCTTGCGGGGTCTGGGTGAGAATGTCGGTGGAGCGCAACGCCATGACGGGAGATATAGGAGGGGATCGAAGGATGTCAGGCTCCGGAGGCACTCACGCCTGCATCGAAGAGTTCGCGTCTGCCTTGCGAGCCTGTCGGCTTCTCGCGGACGCGTCTTTACGGCCCCGCCGTTTGGCAGGTGGCTTTAGGCTTGCGGTGGCCTGGTCCGTCGCCTTCATGAGGGGAAGCGCGGGAGGCATTCATGCTTCGCGAACTCGAGCGGAGCGCGCGAAAGGGGGTCGGGACGGGAGAACCCGCCCGGGCTCGGAAAGCGCAAAGCCTCCCGCGCGCGGCTTTTCTCGATCCCGGCCTCATCGCTCCGGCGC
>NZ_JAKUCN010000012.1 GCF_022808595.1 Microvirga solisilvae | reverse complement strand
GCGCGAAGCGCCCGCCGGCGGAATTGATGAGCTCGTAGGAGAAGGTGGCATTGTCCTGGTCGGTGGCCGACAGGATGCCCACCTCACCGCCGACGATCTCCGAGACCGTATCCTTGCTGAGCGTAATGTTGCTCGGCGCGCGGTTCGCGATGGTGGTTTTCACCTTCACTTCAGTGTTCACGACAAGCGACGTGCTATCGGAAATCTCGATCGTGAACGGCGTGGTGATAACCGTCCCTGCCTCCATGGTCGGCTGCGGCTTTGCCTTGAAGCGCAGCACATCCATGATGATGGCGAGCGCGCCATAGGTTCCCTCGAAGGTATAGACGAGCGTGCCGTCGCCCATCAGCTCACGGTCCGTCGGGACGATACCTTCCTGCAGAACGAGATCGCCCGACGCGGAGTCGAAGGAAATCCGCAAGGTCAGATCGTCATCCTGGGGATCGAAGAAATGCACTCCATCGAAGGGGTTCACTTCCGTCCCATCGTCCACGGCTGTGGTTATGGCCCGGTCCACGATGATCTCGGGCGAGCCGTCTTCAAGCTTGTTGTTCAGCTTGATGACGATCTCTTCGATACGCTCGTGGCTGCCGTCCGTCACCTTGACGCGGATCGTATGCTGCGTGGCTGTCTCGTAATCGAGCTTCGTGCGGTCGGCGACAAGGATCGACTTGCCGTCCGCGCTGAGCTTGAAGCGTCCGTCCGCATCATTCAGCAGCTCATAAACGTAAGAACCCGAACCGTCCTGGTCGATCGTCAGGAGGCTACCGATAGAATGGTCGTCGGCAGCGTCTTCATCGACGAAGACATTCGAAAGAGTGATACGAGTGGGGGCATCGTTGGCATTGCCCACGTCGATCGTGAAGACCTGATCGCGTGAGTTATTGCCGCTATCGGTCACTCGCACGGTGATCTGGTGCGAGCTCTTCACCTCGTAGTCGAGCGTCGCCCCCTCCTTCAGGACCAACTGGCCATCGATGATGGCGAACTTGCCATCAGGATCGGACACGATGGTGTAAGTGAAGGTATCCCCCAGGTCCGTATCCGTTGTCGCGAAGGTACCGATCGGCGTCTTGCCCACGCTGTTCTCCAGGATCGTCTTTCCGGAGAGCGTGAGGTTCGTCGGCGCCAGATTGCCGGCTCCAAGGATCGTCACCTCTTGCGTCCGCACCTGGAAGAGCGTGCCGTTCGAGGCGTCATAAGCAACGACAGTGAGTGTCCGCTTTCCGGCATCGGCCGCCGTCAGAGCCCGGGCAAGAGTGACCTGGCCCGTATATTGGTTGATCGTGAACAGGCCATCCAGCGTGGTCAATCCATTATCGAACCGATAAAGGTTGGTGGCGAAACCTTCCGTGACATCGAGATCCGTCGCATTCGACTTGAAGACATTCGATCCCACGGATGTCGCGCCGATCTTGAGCACATGAATGTCGTCGAAGACGATATCCGTAGGCTTCTCGTTCACATCGGTGACGGAGATCTTGAAGGTTTCGTCGTAGTGGTTGCCCGCCTTGTCGAAGACTCGGATCGTCACCTGGTGCGAGCTCTTAGCCTCGCGGTCGACGCCGGCCTTGAGCCGCAGCTCGTTGCCTTCGATCTCGAACTTGTCGTCCTCATCGGTGAGGATTTCGTAACGGTCGATATCCGAGGCCCCGTCCCGGTCGGTCGCGCTCAAAGTCGCGACGAGAGCGCCAAGGCTGTTCTCCGCGACGCTCGTCTTTGAGAGAGCGATATCAGTCGGAGCAGCGTTGTCCTGTCCGACGATGGTGACCACATGTGACTTGACAATGAACAGGGACGGATTCGTGGCGTCATAGGCAACGACATTGAGAGTCTTGCTTCCCACATCCGCAGCCGTCAGGGCGCGTGTCGTCGTGATCTCGCCCGTATTCGCGTTGATGACGAACAGGCCGTCCGGCGTCGTGCTCTGTCCATTGTCGAACCGATAGAGGTTAGCAGACCCTCCGGAGGCATCGACATCAAATGCCGCCGCCACGGCAACTCGTGCGCCCGGATCAGCCGCTCCGACCTTCAGGACATGAGAATCGTTAAAGTCGATCCGCACCGCCTTCTCGGCGATATCGTTCAGGTTGATGACGATATCCTGGCTGATGGATTGTCCCGTTCCGTTGAGATCGGTCACGGTCACCGTCACCGTGTAGGTATTCACGCCCTCGAAATCGAGGGTGGCGCCGTTCTTCACGCGGATCTGTCCCGAGACGGCATCGATCTCGAAAGGACTGTCTGTGATGGAATAGCGCAACCCCGCCGAGCCCTTGTCGTCGTCAGCGGTGATCGTGCCGACCACGGTGCCGGCGCCCTTGTTCTCGTCGATCCAGGCGGTCATGCCGCCCGTGGTGAAGCGGATGCCGGTCGGAGCCGTATCGACCGGGATGTCATCGTTTCCGATCGTGCCATAAGCCGTATCGGTCATGATGGTGGCGCCTGTGGCATCCGTAATCTGGATCGAGAACGTCTCGTCGCCCTCGAGGATCGTGTCCGTCCTCACCCTGACGGAGATGATCTGGCTCGTCTGACCATCCTCGAACCTCACCTCGCCGGAGAGTTCGGCGAAATCGTCGTCCTCGGCCGCATCGGCTCCAATGCCCTTGACCGTCCATTTGACGGTTGAAACGCCAGAGTTGGAGCTTCGCGTGACGACGAAATTGTAGAGCGTGAAGCCCGTATCGCCTTCCGCCTTGATGGCATCGGTTGCTGCAATCGAGAGCACGGGAAGCACATCATCATCGATGATCGTTCCTGTCGCGACAGCTGTCGAGATGGTGGCATCCGCAGCGTTGGACAGGGTGACCGAGAAGGTCTCGTGTCCCTCGCCGAGGATCTTGTCGCCCTTCACCCTCAAGGTGATGACATGCCTGTCCTGACCATCTTCGAACCTGATGCTTCCGTTGGTCGGCCCGTCGAAATCATCGAGCTCAGCGGCACCGATGCCGCCGAGGCCTGTCAGATTCCAATCCACCGTCGAAACGCCGTCGGTGCTGCTGCGCGTAACGGTGAAGGTGAAAAGGGTGAAGCCGTCATCGCCCTCGGATTGCGCTGCGTTCGTGGCAGCGATAGAGAGGGTAGAAGGAGCCTGCTCGAGATCGAGGAGGCCGTCGCTGAATTTCAGATACCTGATGTTGCTGAGAGTATCGGTCCCATCGCCGCCCACGTTATCGACAACGGTATACGTGCCGTCCATGTGATTCTTCGTGACGGTGTAGTTAGCCTTCACGCCCGTGAAGACGGCCGTGTTCACGCCGCCGCCGCCATCGATCGTGTCGTTGCCGCTGCCGCCCTCGATGGAATTGTCGGCGCTGTTGCCCGTGAGCTTGTTGGCCAGTGCGTTGCCGAGGAGATCAACTTTTCCGGCTCCATCGAGAACCCTGAGATTCTCCACGTTGGCATAGTCACCGACCCGGTATGTCCCGCCGCCGAAATTGGCTGCGATCACCACCGTGTCCGATCCCGTGCCATCGCCTGCGGCTTCGGTGACCACATCACCGATATTGTCGAGGACGTAGACGTCGTCCCCAAGGCCGCCTTCGAGCGTGTCGGCGCCCGCGCCGCCATTCAGTTCATTGGCGCCATTGTTGCCGAAAAGCTTGTTGCCGAGGTTATTGCCGGTGAGATTGATGTTGGACGTACCGGCCTGGGCATGAAGTTCCTCGATCTCCATGCCGTTTTCAAGCGCATAGCTGACCGATGCATAGACCTTGTCGGTGCCTTCTCCGATGTGCTCCTCGACTCTATCGAGAGCATTGTCGACATAATACGTATCGTTGCCCGCACCGCCGCGCATAACGTCCGCGCCGAGGCCGCCATCGAGTGCGTCATCGCCACCCTCGCCTTCGAGAACGTCAGAGCCGCCATTGCCGAACAGCTGGTCGCTCGAAGCGCCGCCGAGAATGGTGTTGGCAGCATTGTCGCCGGACAAATGATCTGCGTGATCCGAACCGATCAGGCCCTCGATGGAGATATAGACATCGTTTGCGGCATCACCCGTATTGAGTGCAGCATTCGACAGGTTTGCGGTAACACCTTCACCCGCCGTGGCATAGGAGGCATAGTCGGTTCCGTCGAGGCTCACATCAACGCCTGCGCGACCACCGTCGAGGGTATCGCCTCCCTTGCCGCCGATCAGGGTATCGTTGCCGAGATCGCCGTGAAGCTTATCGGCACTGTCGCCACCATCGAGCTTATCGCTGTAGACCGTACCGTAGTAATCGTCGCTGCCATTGGTTCCGGTCAGGTTGACGGCAACGGAACGTGGATCGACGATTTGGCCGCGAACACCGACGACATCGTCTGTCCGGCTCGTGCTGCTTTCATCCCAGGATACGAACAGTCGGCCATCGGCCAACGTCCTGACGACAACTTTTGAAGAAATGCTTGCACCGGGAGGAGGCCCAACGAAAATATCCTCCAGGGAGCGTCCCCCTTCCTTGTCGAAGAGAGCAAGACGAATTTGGCTTTGACCTGTGCTGGAATCAATATACGCAACAGCGAATCCGCCATCGGGAAGAGCTGTAATCGAGGGCTGTTTCTGGAACCCTTCAGTGGGTGTATTGACCAGAAATTCACCGCGATACATCGTGCCGTCAGCATTGAAGATCTGCGCTTTTACGCTTGCTCCACTACCATCCGAGCCTCCGTTCGTGTCGAATGAAACGAAATGCGTCCACGAAACGACGAACTTACCGTCGGCGAGTTCGGTAACGGCGATATCCTGCTTCGAACCGCGGGAACTCGGCACGAGAAACTCACCCGAGACCGCCGTGCCACCCGCAGACATGATGCGGCCGCGGATTGTGTAGATACCCACGTCGTCCGTTGGTCCGTTATCGACCCAAAGAGCGACATAACGGTCACCGCTAAGACCGGCGATCACGGGAAGACGCTGGGGATTTGCGGTTGAGAGGTTGAGCCTTATCTCGCTTCCCTGGGGCACGCCTGAGCTATTGTATTCTTGCGCCAGAATATTCTCATCAAAGCTCTGAGGGCTTTGGTAAGCGACAATGAAGCCGCCATTCGAGAGAGCGGTAATGGTGGGTGTAATCTGGTTGCCTGAAGTCAGAGTATTGACGACGAAATCAGGATCATCTTTTAAGCCGTTACCATCACGGTCATAGACCGACCCATCGGCATTGAAGATCCGGGCGCGAATGTCGATGCCGACGGCAGGGGCGCCGCCGAGGTCCTCCCAGGTTACGACAAACTTGCCATCCTTCAGGATCGTGACCTCGGGAGATCTTTGGGTGCCCACGGCCGTGGAGTTGACCCGGAATTGGGGCGTTTTCGGCGTACCATCCGCATTGAAGAGGCGCCCTACGATACACCCATCAGTGTCGCCGCCGACATTCTCACCGGCCCAAACGACGATATAACTTCCATCAGGAAAAGTTTTGACACTGGGCTGAGCCTCACCAGCGGACGTAGCCACATTCAAAAGACGCTCAGGACCCCAAATCTTCAGTGCCATCGTTATAGCCCCATAGGAAATACGCAGGCCTTATTCCTGCTTGAAACATTATTTCCTTACATTGAAAGGGTTTGCGGTGCGGAGCAAGGAGGAAGCGGGAGCGTAAGTCTTTTCAAGAATTCCTCAGTTGCAGAAACGCAAGGATTTTTCCGAAAACTGTATACTTTCGAACGCCATAGACAATTTCACTGCGCCATGTTTCGCAAAATTGCAAAGAAAAACCCACCCTTGATGCAAGGGTGGGTTGCGGCCTACGCGATAAGTTCGCGTTTAAATAATAACGAAGTCGGCGTTGGTGAGGCCCTTGTTCTTGCCCACATTGGCGAAGAAGTACTGCCCACCTGACCTGTTGGCATTGACGTCATACCACAGATCGCCCGTGGCCTTGTTGTAGCCGATGAAGTCGTATTTATCCGTCGCCTTGGCGCCAACCGTGAAGTACGCCTTGTTCAGCGTGCCCGTCTTCTTGAGCGCCTTGAAGATCGCGTTCTCTAGGTAGATCGTGTCGTCGCGGGTCACCCAGTCAAGAACCCGATCCTTGTTGCGCGCGCTGTGCAGGGCCGTGTTGAACACGAAGATATCGCGTCCTGTGTTGCCATAAAGCAAATCGTTGCCATAGCCGCCGTAGATCTTGTCGTTGCCGGAGCCGGCCTTGATGACGTTGGCGGCGGTATTGCCGATAATCGTGTTGGCGAGCGAATTGCCGGTCAACGAGATGGCACTGGAGCCGATACCTGTGAGCCTCTCGACATAGGCGCCAAGCGTGTAGTTGACATACGACACCACCAGATCGTTGCCGTTCGCACTACCAGTTTCGGAGACGACGTCATAGCGGCTGTTGACATAATAGATGTCGTTGCCGGCGCCGCCGATCATGCGGTCATTGCCCGTGCCGCCATTCAGGACGTTATGCCCCCTATTGCCGATCAGCGTATCGTTCATGTTGCCGCCGCTCAGGCTATACCCGACGGTTCCAGCGGCTGCTTGCAGCACCTCCACCTGCGTGTTGTTGCCGAGCGCGGCGCTGTAGGAGGCGATGATGATGTCATATCCGCCGCCGCCCTCTTCGATCACGGTATCGCCGTTATCAATATAATAGGTGTCGTTTCCGGTGCCGCCGATAAGGATGTCGGCACCTAAGCCGCCATCGAAAATGTCGTTACCGGCTCCGCCCTCCAGCTTGTCGTTTCCCGTAAAGCCACTGAGGATGTCATTGAGACCAGTGCCGATGTAATGATCGTCTTGGCTTGTACCCGGGAGATTCACCGCACCGCTGCGAGGATCGAAAATCTGGGCATGGGCTCCATAAGTATCGGTATCGACATCATGATCGACCCAGGACACAACGAGGCGCCCGTCCGCGAGCACTGCGATGCTGGGGTCACCTTCCAGGGAAGCATTCTCAGGAAGCTCGACGAGCGTATTGGCTTGGAACACTCCCGTTCCTGAAAAGGTCGCGATCCGCACATCGCCCGCCGCGCCGGTGCTATAGGAAATGGCGAATCCGCCATCCTTCAGCGCCACGATACGAGGACTCAGCTGGAGCGAATCCTCGCCCTGATGCATGTCGAATTCATCGCCGGCAGGAGTTCCGTCCGCATTGAAGACACGACCTCTGACAGTCTTGTAGCCGCTGTCGTCCTTGTCATATTCCCATACGGCGACGAACTTGCCATCGGCCAGCGTCACGACATCCGGGTATCCCTTACCTCCGGATGCTCCGGCTTGCGGGATGAGAAAATCATTCTCGGAGACCGGGGTGCCATCCGCCTTGAAAATACGGCCGCGGAGGGTCGTATAGGGATCATCGCCCGACACGCTGTAATCCTCATACACGACGACATAACCACCATCCTTCAGCGCCGCCGTGGCCGGATTGACCTGACCTCTCGTCTTGATGGCATTCGCGAAAATATCGTCGATCGCATCCGGGTCCTCTCCCGGCCGGAGAACGGGACGCCCCATCTCATCGAAGATACGGGTTCGCACGCCCGAACCATCGCCGTCACCGCTCACATCCGAATAGGCAACGGCAAACCCGCCCCCCGCCAATGCGGTAACCGAGGCCTCGAACTGTGGCCCTTCGAGCTTCGAATTGATGTGAAAATCATCGCCGATTCCGACACCGTTTGCGTCGAAGATCTTGCCTCTGACGCCGACGACGTCATCGTCATCGAGATTGCTGTAATCCTCCCAGGTAACGACGAAATTGCCGTTGCTCAGGAGAGCCACCGCGGGCTCAAACTTGGCTTGTGTCGCGACGCCGGCCGCTAGGGTGATTTCCGTCGCCTCCGTCTTCGGCGTTCCGTCCGCGCCGAGGATCCTCATCCACAAGCGCCCTTCGCCCGTCACAGGATCGCTCTGGCTCCAGACAACGGCAAAAGATCCATTGCCGAGCGATTGGAGCACCGGATCGGAAACCGAATCGTCGGGGTTGTCCAAGAATTTGAAGACAGTGTTCCAAGCTGGCAGAGATGTCATGGAGTGATCCGGAAAGCAGGTAATCTTCAGTAAGCGGTCGCGAATAGGCTCAAAGCCGGTTCCTCGCCTATCAGAAAGCGAAGTCCCAGGTTTTGCAGCACTATTATGTAAAAATCCTGAAGGCGTTTATGAGGAAGTCGTTCGCCTGATTGCTCAGTTACGAGCGACCGGCCCAGCCTGCGGCTTTGCCGCCTTCAGGGGCTCGATCATCCAGTTGAACAAAGGACGATCCTGTTCGGCGATCCGGCGATTCATCTCAGCCACGATCTTCGTCACTTCCGCGCTCAGGGCCTTGTTATGACGCTCGCGCTCATCCGCGAGATCCTGCATCGCCTTGTTCACGTTGACGCCGCCGCCGTAAGGAATCGCATCCATGCGCTTCTTGATGTCGGCTGCGATCTTGCCGAATTGGTTGTTGAGGGTCGTGATCCTGCCCACGGCATCGGCGACGATGGTGCGAATGTCGGTCGTGTTGTCCGGAGGATTGCCGAAGGGCAGGCTGACCTTGTGGTATTTTTTGCTGTCGAACAGCTTCTGCCGCGCGAGGCGCATCTCTTCCAACCCGTCCGCAATGGACTTGTTGGTGATGAACGTGTTTTTCTTGAACATCTCGCCGACGGCGCTCAGACGGGCGCCCGTCTCAGCCTTGTAGATAGCGGCGCTGGACTCACCGGCGATCACATGGCGCGCAGTGCCCAGTTTCGCCACATGCTCGACGAAGGCCTCGTAAGGCTTGTTGATCTGCTTCTCGAGATCCTCGCGCACCGCCTCGGACATTTCCCAAGCGTCAGGACCTCCGGCATCGGCGGTCTCCTCCTCTTCAGAGTTCTGACTGGCCGCCACGTTCCCTCGTGCTTCAGAGACCATCTTGACGATGGCTTCCACCTGCTTCTCGGAGGAGGTCTCGATCACGGTCTGGTATTGTTGCCTGACCATCGGCCACATGCCGCCATGGAGCTCTTCAAGCTTCTTCAGCGCTTCCTTCTGATAAGGCTTCAACTCCGCGGCCGAAGCCGAGGCAAGGCTCAACAGCGAGAAGAGGATCAAACAAGCTGCAAATTTCGTCTTCATCGAAGCCCCCAGAGAAATTTTTATGGCGCCGAGGCCTCCAGGGCCCGGCAAATCACGTAATTCCGGAACGAGGGATAGATGACTTTGGGGAATAATGCAATTTTATATCAAGGCACGGTCGGCATCGGCTGCCTTCACAAGACCGTCAGATCGACCGTCTCGAATCCCAGCTTCTCGAGCCTCTGTGCCAGCACCCGGCGGTGGCAATTGACGGGATCGCGCTCGAAGCAGAGAAGGCAGATGGGCTTCGCGCCAGCCATGGCTTCCAGATCCTGGAATGCCGCCTGCGCCTCGTCCGTTGCCAATACCTCGTCGCAATAGATGCGACGCATCAATTCGCCGTCGCCGGCCCTGGCTGCCTGACGTCCCTCCTTGGGAGTGCCGAGCTTGATGAAATGCTCGTAGCCGATGTCCTGGCTCGCAAGCGCATCGCGCAAAGCCGATTTGGAAAAACCGCGCTTGCGCGACAAAGCCACGGCCCGCACATCGGCGAGAGCTTCCACGCCCGCATCCTTCAGGGTGGTGAGGAAGCGGTCCACATCCGCTCCCTCATATCCGATCGTAAATACCTGCCGCTTCGTCATCCTGACTTATAAGCCCGGCATTGGACGTTGTGGCAAGTCCGGCTGCGTGTAGGGTCGCAGAGGTTCCGGCGTGCGGAAGTCATCCGGCACCTCGAAGTCGCTGGCGGCACCCCATGAATGATCGACGCCTTGCGGGAAGCCTGTGCGGTCCGAATAATCCTGGATCGGCGGCAGCGGATGCGGGCTTTCGCGGCTGAGCGTCTGCGCGCAATACACATCGAGCGCCGTGACGCCGGCGACCGCCGCCATGGCGATGCCGACATTCTCCTTTTTCGGGTTCTTGCCTTCGAGAGCCGTTGCGAGCGTCGCGAGATCGAGCGCGTCACCGGCTACGCGGCCCCAGATCCAGGGCGTCGGATCTTTCGAAGCGAGAATGCCGATGCCGGTTGCGATCTCACGCAGGCCGTAACCTGCGATCAGGCCCTCCTGCCCTTTCATGCCGAGGGCGCGTGCCATCGCACGGGGCGCCGCGACTTCCGCGATGCCGAACGCGATGGAGAAAAGGCCGAGTCCGCGTGCGAGCGTATCGGTGGCCGTGTCGGCGTGACCTTGCCTGCGAGTTCTTGCAGTTTCGTAGCGCATGAAATTCACCTTCAGGGCTTGAGAACAACCTTGACGCAGCCGTCCTGCTTGTCGCGGAAAATCTTGTACATGTCCGGTCCCTCTTCGAGGCCGACCGTGTGCGTGATCACGAAGGACGGATCGATCTGTCCTTCCTCGATGCGGTGCAGAAGATCGTCGGTCCAGCGATTGACGTGTGTCTGGCCGGTGCGAATGGTGAGGCCCTTGTTCATGATCGCGCCGAAGGGAATCTTGTCGAGCAATCCGCCATAGACCCCGGGGATGGAAAGCGTCCCGGCAGGACGGCAGACATAGGCCATCTCGCGCAGCACATGCGGACGGTCCGTCTCCATCATCGTCGCCTGCTTCACGCGGTCATACATGGCATCGATCGTGCCGGCCGCATGCGCTTCCATGCCCACCGCATCGATGCACTTCTCTGGGCCCTTGCCGTTCGTGAGTTCGTTGAGACGCTCGATGACGCTTTCTTCATCGAAGTTGATGGTGATTGCGCCACCTGCTTCCGCCATGGCGAGACGCTCAGGCACGCGGTCGATCACGACGACCTGTTTCGCGCCGAGCAGAACCGCGCTCCGGATCGCCATCTGGCCCACGGGGCCCGCGCCCCAGATCGCCACCGTGTCGTCCGGCTGGATGTCGCATTGCACGGCGGCCTGCCAACCGGTGGGGAAGATGTCGCTCAGGAAGAGGAGCTTCTCGTCCGGAATGCCCTTGGGCACCTTGATATGCGTGGCATCGGCGAAGGGCACGCGCAGATATTCTGCCTGGCCGCCGGCATAGCCGCCGGTAAGATGCGTGTAGCCGAACAAGCCTGCCGTGGAATGACCGAAGGCCTTCGCCGCGATATGGCCGTTGCGGTTGGTGCGCTCGCAGACGGAGAAGTTGCCGCGCTTGCACTGATCGCACTCGCCGCAGATGATGGTGAACGGGATCACCACGCGGTCGCCCACCTTCAACTTGCCCTTCGACTCTGCGCCGACCTCGACCACCTCGCCCATGGTCTCATGGCCCATGATGTCGCCGCTCTTCATGCCCGGCATGAAGTGATCGTAAAGATGGAGATCCGAGCCGCAGATGGCGCAGCTTGTCACCTTGATGATCGCATCGCGCGGATGCTCGATCTGAGGATCGGGAACGGAGTCGCAGCGAATATCGGTGGTGCCGTGCCAAACAAGCGCCTTCATCGAAATCTCCTTCCAACATGCCTGCAACCGGCCAAGCTGAATGCAGGACCGTCTCGATATGAGGAAAGACTTCTTGAAGAGCGTTGCGTTCCCTGAAGAACGTAAATTTCAGGCCGCTACCTCAGAAGAAGAAGCATGGCCGACATGGTGTGGCAGGCTGCGGATGAGGTCCGCGAGCGCAGGTTCCAGCACCTGATGCGCGGCTTCCTCCACCTCGAACCATTGGGCTTCGCGCTGGCCTTTCTCTCGCCAGGACTTCAGCTGCTTGGAGACCTCGAGCGGATAGACATTCACCCGGCACAGGTCAAAATGCGAGGCGCGGCGCTTCCAGTAATCGTAATAGCCTAAGGGCTTGTTCTTGATATCGCCCTTCACGCCGGCTTCCTCCTCGGCCTCTTGGGCGGCGGCCTTGTGCGGCTTCTTGCCCTTCATCGGCCAGCCCTTCGGGATCAGCCAGCGCTTGGTCTCGCGGGATGTGACGAGCAGCACCTCGACCCTGCCGTCCTTGATGCGGAAGGGGAGCGCTCCGACTTGGGCAAGTTCTTCTTTGGAGGGCCTGGACATTCGACGAGAGTAGGATTCCGTTCTGGTTAGTTTGTAACGTAGTTGATTTGAGCCGGCTAATAAAGAATCATTTCGCTAGGTTCAGGGACTTCTCCTTAAAACAGAGTGTGCGGCTTTACGCATTCTCACGAACCTTCATGAATGCCTGACAACAAACCGGACGCCTTTTTGATCCTAGGGGAACGCCTGAACGCCATGACCACCGATAGCCTGGACCTGAGATTTGCCGCCGCCTGCGCCATCGGGCGCGAGGCAGGAGTATTGGCGCGCAAGCGCTTCCTGGAGCGCCCGCGCTCCCAGCTACCGGACCTCAAAGGACCGCAGGACTTCCTCACCGCCACCGATGCGGAAGTCGAGGAGCTTATCCGCAGACGCCTGGGCGAGCTGTTCCCGAAGGACTCGTTCTTCGGCGAAGAGGGTGGCGGCTCCTTCGAGCGCGATGTGTGGGTGGTCGATCCCATCGACGGCACGGCGAACTTCGCCCGTGGCATCCCGCATTTCGCCATCTCCATTGCCTTCGTGCGCGACGGCCGGACCGAGATCGGCGTGGTCTATAACGTGATGCAGGACGAGCTCTACACGAGCCAGCGCGGGCGCGGCGTCTTCATGAACGGCGAGGCGATCAAGGTCAGCGGGCTCAAGAACATGCAGCAGGCCACGGTGGAGGCCGGCTGGTCATCGCGCCTTCCTGCGGAGCCCTACATCGCCGTCGTCGAGAAGCTCAAGGCGGCAGGGGCGAATGTGCGTCGCGGCGGATCGGGCACGCTCGGCCTCGCTTACGTTGCAGACGGCCGCACCGATGCCTATTGCGAGTTGCACATCAATTCCTGGGACGTGCTCGCGGGCCTTCTCATCATCGAGGAAGCAGGCGGCTGGACCAACAACTTCTTGGCCAAGGATGGGCTGCGCAAAGGCAACCCTGTTCTCGCCTGCACGCCGGAACTGGCGGAAATTCTGGTCAAAGCGACGGGAATCGACAAAGAGCCCTGACGTCAGGGCATTAGCCTAAAGATTCATTTTGGCATTGTCGGCAAGGCTCTTGACCCGTCGCCTCATTGAGGGGAGCTTAGCCGACCAACTAATAACAACAATACAACAACCCTATGGGAGGAAAACTGTGAAGCTTAAGAAGAACCTCGTTGCCGCCACCATGCTGGCGGGTTCCATGACCGCTCTGTCGTTCCTGTCCGCCGGTGCGGCCCAGGCTCAGGGCGCGCTCGTGATGTATTGCGGCGTGCAGGAAGAATGGTGCCGCGCCATGGTCACCGCCTTCGAGCGTGAGACCGGCATCAAGGTTTCCATGACTCGCAAGAGCGCCGGCGAAGTCTTCGCCCAGGTGAAGGCGGAAGCCGCCAATCCGCGCGCCGACATCTGGTGGGGCGGCACGGGCGATCCCCACATGCAGGCCGCCGAAGAAGGTCTGACGGTGGAATACACCTCGCCGAAGATGAACGAGCTGCAGGATTGGGCCGTGCGCCAGTGGGAGCAGTCCAAGAAGCGCACCGTCGGCATCTATTCAGGCGCTCTGGGCTTCGGCTACAACACCGAACTCGCCGCTTCAAACAAGACCGGCGAACTCAAGTGCTGGGCCGATCTGTTGAAGCCCGAGTTGAAGGGCGAAGTGCAGGTTGCCGATCCGAACTCGTCCGGCACCGCCTATACCCTGCTCGCATCGATCGTGCAGATCATGGGTGAGGACAAGGGCTTCGAGTACATGAAGGCGCTCCACAAGAACGTCAATCAGTACACCAAATCGGGTGCTGCTCCCGCCAAGGCCATGGCGCAGGGTGAGACCACCGCCGGTATCGCCTTCATGCACGACATCGTCACGATGGTCGTCGACAAGGCCCCGATCAAGGTTGTGGCTCCTTGCGAAGGCACGGGCTACGAGATCGGCTCCATGTCGATCATCAAGGGCGCGAAGAACATGGAAAACGCGCAGAAGTTCTACGATTGGGCTCTGACCGCCAACGCGCAGAAGCTCGGCGCCGAAGCCAAGTCCTATCAGGTGCCGTCGAACAAGAGCACGCCGATCCCGCCGCAGGCTCCCAAGCTCAGCGACGTGAAGCTCATCAACTTCGACTTCGCCAAGTACGGCTCGTCGGAAGAGCGCAAGCGTCTTCTGTCCAAGTGGGACAACGAAGTGAAGAACCTGCCGAAATAGTCGGCCTGTTCCGTCCCGGCGAAGCTTTGTCGAAAAGCCTTCGCCGGGACTTTTTCTTTTTCGATTGAGTTTTCCGAAGCCGGTTCTGCAGCGAACCCGCATCGATATTGACGCGAGAACAGACATGTCACGGGCAACCCTTGGCTGGATCGTTCTGGGCTGGGTGGGCTTTGCCCTCCTGCCCTGGTACGGTTTCGACCGCACGGCCGTTCCAACTCTCACCGATTACATCGTCGGCGGATCGGCGCTCGTTCACGGCCTCAAAGGCACCTGGTGGCTTCTGCCGATTCTCGTGCCGCTTCTGATGAGCCTGCGCCCTGCCCTGCTGCCGGCGCGCAAGGACAACAGCAGCTGGCTCATCGGCGCAGGCCTCCTTGGTCTCGCTCTCATCGTCATCCAAGGTTTCTCGATCGGCCTGAACGGCTGGACGCTCGATATTCTCAAAGCTATCAGCGGTGATGACGGACCGCGCCAGGCCGGCATCGGCTATGGAGGAGCACTCACCGCAATAGCGCTCCTGATCG
Organism: Microvirga solisilvae; assembly: GCF_022808595.1. GTDB lineage: Bacteria > Pseudomonadota > Alphaproteobacteria > Rhizobiales > Beijerinckiaceae > Microvirga > Microvirga solisilvae. The sequence continues at coordinate 43,011 of NZ_JAKUCN010000012.1, read as the reverse complement.
TTCTGTGCCATGGCCTCGCCGCGCGCGGCTGGTGCCGGGGCGACGCGTTCGTCACCTCCTCCATAGGCATCGTCATCGCGCTGATCATCGTCTTCGTCTTCTTCCCCGTCTCGACGATTCTCGCGAGCGCGTTTGCCGACAATAACGGCGACTTCGCGCCTCTCGAATTCGTGGCGAAGTTCATGGACAGGTCGATCTGGGGGCTCGACTGCCTCACCAGCGACCTGCGCTGCGGCGTGGCCTGGAACACCCTGTTCCTCGGCCTCCTCGTCGCCTTCGGCACGACCGCGCTCGGTCTTGCCTTCGCGCTCATCGCAACCCGCACCGCCTTCCGCTACAAGAAGCTCCTTCGCGTGATGAGCGTGCTTCCCATCATCACACCGCCTTTCGTGATTGGCCTTGCGCTGATCCTGATCTTCGGCCGCTCGGGCGCGCTTTCCTCCGTGCTGTGGGAGTGGTTCGGCGTTCCGCGTTCGCGCTGGATCTACGGTCTTCCCGGCGTCTTCATCGCGCAGCTCCTCGCGTTTACGCCCATCGCCTTCCTCGTGCTGATCGGCGTGGTGCAGGGCATCAGCCCGACGCTGGAAGAAGCCTCACAAACGTTGCGCGCCAAGAGCTGGACCACGTTCCTCACCGTGACGCTGCCGCTCATGCGTCCGGGCCTCGCTAATGCCTTCCTTCTCGGCTTCGTGGAAAGCCTTGCGGATTTCGGCAACCCCCTCGTGCTCGGCGGCAATTACGAGGTTCTCTCCACCAAGATCTTCTTCGCCGTCGTGGGCGCGCAGCAGGATCAGGGACGAGCCGCGGTCTTATCCATCATCCTGCTCGCTTTCACCCTGGGCGCGTTCTGGCTGCAGCATGCTTGGCTCGGCAAGAAGGTTTACACCACGGTGACCGGCAAGGGTGACGCAGGCATTCCGCTGCCCCTGCCCCGCCGCGTGGCGCTCGCATCCTACTTCACCGCCATTCCGTGGGCCCTGTTCACGGTGGCCGTCTACGTGATCATCCTGGTCGGCGCCTTCGTGCGCTCCATGGGCCGCGACTATACGCCGACCGTCGATCACTTCCTCACCGCCTTCCGCGTCGAATCCACGGAACACGGCTTCTTCTTCTCCGGATCGGCCTGGGACTCGTTCTTCGCGACGATCAAGGTCGCAGCGCTCTCCGCACCGCTCACCGCCGCCATCGGCCTGCTGACGGCTTACCTGCTCACGCGCCAGCGCTTCTCGGGCCAGCGTTCCTTCGAGTTCGGCACATTGCTCAGCTTCGCGATCCCAGGCACGGTCGTGGGCGTATCCTACATCCTCGCCTTCAACGTGCCGCCGATTGAGATCACCGGCACGGGCTTCGTGCTCGTCATGTGCTTCGTGTTCCGCAACATGCCGGTCGGCGTGCGCTCCGGCATCGCGACGCTCAGCCAGATCGACAAGAGCCTGGATGAGGCCTCGCTCACGCTCGGCGCGCGTTCGGCCACCACCATGCGCCGCGTGGTGCTGCCGCTGCTGCGCCCCGCCATCGTCGCCTCGCTGGTCTATTCCTTCGTGCGTGCGATGACGGCGGTCAGCGCCGTGATCTTCCTGGTCACCGCCGAATACAACATGGCGACTACCTACATCGTCGGCCGCGTCGAGGCCGGTGAGTTCGGCCTCGCCATCGCCTATTCCACCGTGCTCATCGTGGTCATGCTGATTGCCATTGTCGGCATTCAGCTGGCCGTCGGCGAGCGGCGTCTCGGACGCCGCTCCGCCAGCACCTCCACCAACCCCGTTGCCGCTCCAGCCATTCCATGAACCAGATGACCTCACTCAGCTCCCTGTCCCGTTCTCCGGCGTCCAAGAAGCAGGCGGCCTCGGTCGAGTTCCGCAATGTGACAAAGCGCTATGGCAGCGTCACTGCCGTCGACAGCGTATCCTTCACTATCGAGCCGGGCCAGCTCGTGACGCTGCTCGGTCCTTCCGGTTGCGGCAAGACCACGACGCTTCGCATGATCGCCGGTCTCGAAATGGCGAGCGAAGGCCAGATCCTCATCGGCGACCGCGATGTAACGCATCTCTCCGCCGCAGACCGCGACGTGAGCATGGTGTTCCAGTCCTATGCGCTGTTCCCGCACATGTCGGTGCTGGAGAACGTGGCCTATGGCCCATCCGTGCAGGGTGTCTCGAAGAAGGACGCCATCGCGATGGCGATGGAAAAACTCGAGCTCATCGGCCTGAAGGGTCTTGAGAAGCGCGCGCCGTCCGAACTGTCCGGCGGACAGCAGCAGCGTGTGGCCGTGGCCCGCGCCCTCGTGCTGGAGCCGCAGGTGCTGCTCTTCGACGAGCCGCTCTCAAACCTCGACGCCAAGCTGCGCCGCCGCGTGCGCGAGGACATTCGCGAATTGCAGCAGAGCCTCAACCTCACGGTGGCCTACGTCACGCACGATCAGGAAGAGGCGCTCGCCGTTTCCGACCGCATCATCGTGATGTCGAACGCGCGCATCGCCCAGACTGGCTCACCGCGCGAGCTCTACGAGGAACCGGCCGATCTGTTCGTCGCCGACTTCATCGGCGACGCCAACATCGTCACCGGCGAGCTCACGGACCTGTCGGGAGCGCAGGGCTCGGTGCGCATCGGCAACCTGCACCTGCAGCTGCCCCATCGCGGCGTGAGCCAGGGTGCAGTGAAGCTCGCCGTGCGCCCGGATGCGATCATGCTCGATGAGGCGCCTTCATCCGCCACTGCGCTTGCGGGCACGGTGCGTAAGGCGTCCTATCTCGGCACGCAGATCGAGTACGAGGTCGAGAGCCCCATCGGCAATCTCTTCGTCGTGCAATATGGCCGCAAGGAAGCCATCGCACCCGGCACGCCGGTCGGCGTCTCCTTCGCAACCCAGCGCGGTGTCGCCATCGTTCCGGGGGCTTAACAAAGACCGCGACTTTCTCGCTTACTCAGTTGTGAGCGATACCCAAAGAGGTGGCATAGAGCTTGTTCCTCCCTTTAGGCTTGATGTATCATTTCGATATACCAAGCCTGAAGGGCTGCTGCGGAGTTTCCTATGCAACTGAGATTGTCGATGCGCCTTCTCATCGTGAGCCTGGCAGCCTTTATTGCGACGGAAGCCACGGCAGAGGGATTTGCGGCTCAGAACCTTTCGACGGTGGCAACCAAGGTAGGTTCTGCCATTGGCAAAGGCTTCAATCATAAAGTCGATCCTAAGCGTGCGACATTTCAATGTACGGACTGCAAAGGCAGTCCCATCATTGATTTTCAAATTGGCCGCCAGAATGACGGCACTGAAGGGCGTGTACGCTCCGGTCAGACGACGATCTCCCAGCTTGAGCAGCTCTGCCAATTGAGAAACCCATCGTGTAAGCTGTCCAAGCTGGAGGTCTCGCCCGCTGTTGGTTGGATTTCGAACTGGACCGCAGGCCCTGTCGCTTCATCGACAGCCGTCATCCTTCGTGATGGAGATATACTGACGATCCGTTCCATCAGCTCGGATGCGGATATGGCGCGGGATTATGCCGAAAAGGCCGCACAAGCAGCTTTGAGACATATCGTTGGCAAGTAATCCGCTACCTATCTGACAATACCCGACCAACCTAGACGCTCCGATGTTGGAGGCTCTTCAAGATCGTCCTGCAGGCCACGCAGCAAGCTGTAACGCCGCATCGCCATCGTCTCCTGCGCATGATCGCCTACACCGCACCTTCGTCCGGAATGTTGAGGATCGTGCCGCAGGCCTTGCAATGAACCGCATCCCTGTCGTGCCGCTGCAATCCGCAGGCGGGACAGGGATAGCGCACCTTGTTCGGCAGCAGCAAAACCTGCACGAGGCGCAAGAACAGCGTCACCCCGAAGATCATAATGATCACGGAAATCAGGTGGCCGAGCGTTCCGCTCAGCGTGATGTCGCCGAAGCCTGTCGTGGTAAGAGCCGCGATAGTGAAGTAAAGCGCATCGATATAGTTGCCGATCTTCTCATGGGTCCAGCGCTGCGTCTCATAGACGAAGCCGGTCATGACGAAGATGAACACGCCGAGATTGACGGCTGCGATGATCAGCTCTTCGTTGCGCCTGAAGAACGTGCTGTCGGCCCTGAGCCGCGACAGAAGCTGATAGGTCCGCAAGAGCCGCACCGTGCGCAGGATGCGCAGGAAGCCGATGCCTTCACCGACCACGGGCGCGAGAAAGGACATGATGGCGGCAATATCGGCCAGGGTTGAGAGATGGCCGAAATCCCGCCACCGGTTCCGGCTGATGACGAGCCGCGCCAGGAAATCGCCCAGCACCAGCAGGCCGATGACCACATCGACCCATTCCATTGCACGGTAGCGCGGCAGGAACGAAGAGACAACGATGAAGAGGATGGTCAGGATATCAAAGAGAAGAAGGCCGTAGCGGAAGCGATGGGCCTCGGGCGCATCGCTTTCATAGAGAAACCTGAGCTTCTCGACCAAAGGCCAGCGGGATTGTCCGTCAGCTTGGCGGGAAGAGGCGTCTAGCATGGGCGAAGCAGTGCTTTCACGATGATGACCCCTCCGATATCTAGAAGGCAGCCCTGCAATTCCAATGGGGTGCATTCCAGCCTGAAATGGCGTACCTGACGGGCGCTTGAATTTGATAGAGACGGACGAATGCTCAAGGCTCTGATTTTCGACATGGACGGCACCCTGGTGCACAGCGACCCCGTCCACATGAAGGCCTTTGTCGAGGTGCTGGCCCCTGAGGGCGTGACGGTGGACGATGAGGTCTACCGCTCCACCATCATCGGCCGCACGAACGAATCCATCTTCGCGAGCCTCCTACCCCATCGCAGCGTCGAGGAACATGTCACCTTCGCCGACGAGAAGGAGGCCGCCTTCCGCCGCCTGGCGCTCGACCTGGAGCCACTGGATGGGCTGATCGATCTTCTCGATTGGGCGCAAGCGCGCGGCATCAAGATCGCGCTCGTCACCAATGCGCCTCGCCTCAATGCGGAGCATATGCTCGACGTGCTGGGCCTCACGGAACGCTTCCCCGTCCAGATCACCATCGATCAGGTGGCGCGCGGCAAGCCCGATCCCCTGCCGTATCTCACCGCGCTCGAACGCCTTGGCGTGCGGGCCGAGGAAGCCATCGCCTTCGAGGATTCTCCGTCTGGCATGAAAGCCGCTAAGGGCGCGGGGATCTACTCCTTCGCGGTTCTGACCGGCCTCAGCGCTGAAGAAATGCTGGCCGTGGGCGCAGATGCTACGCTCATGGACTTCCATGATGCCGGCCTGTGGGACCTGCTGAAGCAGAAAAGCGCCGCCTGAGGCCACCCACGATCAGCCAGAGCCGTCATTGACAACTCTGCCCTGCACCAACGACCTTGGCGGGATGCAGAATCCCGAACTCCCATTCCGCACGCGCGCATCCCTGCGTGATGACCTGAAGCGTCTTGGAATCCGTTTCGGCGACATGGTGATGGTGCATGCCGCCATGCGTCAGGTCGGCCCTTTGCTCAATGGTCCCGACGCGCTGATCGGCGCGATCCTCGATACCGTCGGTCCGACCGGTACGCTCGTGGCTTATACAGATTGGGACGCCCGCTACGATGAATTGCTGGATGAGAAGGGGCGCGTGCCTTCCGAATGGCGCGAGCATGTTCCGCCCTTCGATGCGGCTTCATCGCGCGCCATTCGTGACCATGGCGTTCTGGCCGAATTCATCCGCACCACCCCCGGCGCCCGGCGCAGCGGCAATCCGGGCGCATCCGTAGCGGCGATTGGTGCGCAGGCCGATTGGCTGACCGCGAATCATCCGCTCGATTACGGCTATGGCGAAGGCTCTCCCTTCGCCAAGCTGGTCGAGTCTCGCGGCAAAGTGCTGATGGTCGGAGCATCCCTCGATACGATGACCCTGCTTCACCACTCCGAACATCTGGCTCAGGTTCCGAACAAGCGCATTCGCCGCTATGAGGTGCCCTTTGCTTCCCCCGACGGCGTGCATTGGCGAATGGTGGAGGAATTCGATACGTCCGATCCCGTCGTGCCAGGACTTGCCGAGGATTACTTCGCCACGATCGTGAGCGAGTTCCTCGCGAGCGGCCAAGGAAGCCAGGATGTCATCGGCTCGGCTCCATCGGTGCTGGTCGATGCGGCTTCCATATGCGCCTTTGCCGTCGATTGGATGGAGCGCAACGCAGGCTCTTAGGCTGCGTTCGAATGCGGCTTGGGATCGTCTCCCTCATCGAAGCGCCGCCGCGCTTCGAGAATCTCGTCACGATTGTCGATGGCCCAGGTGCCGAGAGCCCGCACAGTCTTGAGCAGGCTGCAACCCAGCCCTGTGAGTTGGTACTCCACCTTGGGCGGAATAGTGGGATAGACAGTGCGTGTGACGAGGCCATCGCGCTCCAAACCCCGCAAGGTCAGGGTCAGCATACGCTGGGAAATGCCGCTGACCAGACGGCGTATCTCATTGAATCTCTTGGGTCCTTCGCCCAGCTGCACGACAACCTGGACGCTCCACTTGTCGCCGACGCGGGAGAGTATCTCGGTCACGGTCTGACAATTGGTGGGCACATGAATGTTACTGGGTGACATCAAAGTGCCTCCTTGCGCAATCTTCCCGAAGTTACTTAATGAGCCTCGGTTACAAAAGGGAACTTAGAGCCTGTTCCCGGTCTTTTCAACTCCAGGAGTCCTTATGACGCTTAAGCTTCACACGATCGTCGCCAGCACGCGCCCTGGCCGAATCGGCCCCAGCATCGCGCAATGGTTCAACGATTTCGCGGCGGAGCACGGCAAGTTCGGCCCGGTCCTGGTGGACCTCGCCGATTTCAACCTGCCTGTCTTCGACGAGCCTGAGCATCCGCGCCTGCGCAAGTACCACCATGCGCACACGAAGGCCTGGAGCGAGAGCGTGGCGCAAGCCGATGCGCTCGTCTTCGTGACGCCCGAATACAATTTCGGCCCGCCGCCCTCGCTGCTGAACGCCTTGAACTATCTCTCGCTGGAATGGAACTACATGCCTGCCGGCTTCGTGAGCTATGGCGGCATCTCCGGCGGCCTGCGCGCCGTGCAGGTGACGAAGGAGATCCTCACCACCTTCAAGGTGATGCCGATTCCGGAAGGCGTGCCGATGCCGATGGTTTTCCCGAACCTGGAGAACGGAAAGCTCAACGCTCCCGATATATACAAGACCTCGGCCGCCATGATGCTCGACGAGTTGCACAAGTGGGCTGAGAGCATGAAGGCCCTGCGCGTGCCACACAAGGATTCGCTTCAGCCGAAGGCTCAGGCTGCTTAAACGACCAACAACCTAAACCTCCAAAGGGCATCGCTGTGACGAACAGCGGTGCCTTTGTTTTATACGGCAGGCCGCTCGCGCTTTGGTCCGTAGAAAATCACCCACGTCTTGAAATCCTCCGAGAAGCTCTCGAAGCGATGCGGGACATAGGCTGGAACATAAAGAAGATCGCCGGCCTCGAAAGTGACGAGGTCCTTGCCGCGGCTGAACGTGCCGTGGCCAGAGGCGATGATGTAAAGCTCGTCCCGCTCATGCGGCTGCTGTTTGTCGGTGCCCACAGGCGCGTAGAGCTCCACCGAGATATCATCGCCACGGTCGAACACGATGTTGAACGGGCTCTCAGCGGAAAGCCGCGCCGCTACTTGCGCGAGCGTCATCTGGATATCGCTTTTTGAATCTGCTGCCATCGTTTCCTCTTTGCGGCACATAGAAAAGCGGCGCATCATGTGCTGACGCGCCGCCATCCTCTATCAATGACTTGAGGAATGTATCAAAGCCGTCCGGCCAGCGCATCCTCGAAGAGCTTGCGGGCGCTCTCCTTGGTGATCGGCACCGGATTGCCGCCGGCGGTGGGATCGTTCGGCGCCATCTCCGACATCTCGTCGAAGCGGGCAGCATCAACCTTCAAACCTTCGAGCGTATGCGGCACGCCGAGATCCTTGCGCAGCTTCAGCACCCAATCGAGGAAGGCCTGGAACGACGGCTCAAGGCCGATATAGGCGGCAAGACGCTCGATCCGTTGCTCGATGGCCTTGCGGTTATAGACTAGCACATACGGCATGAAGACCGCGTTGGTGAGGCCATGGTGCGTGTCATAGAGCGCGCCGGTCGGGTGCGAGAGCGCGTGGATCGCGCCGAGGCCCTTCTGGAACGCGGTGGCGCCCATGGCGGCGGCCGACATGAGCTGCGCGCGCGCTTCGATATCCTTGCCGTCCTTGTAGGCGCGCGGCAGGTATTCCTTCACGAGGCGGATGCCTTCGACCGCGATGCCGTCCGCCATGGGGTGATAGCCGGGCGCGCAATAGGCTTCGATGCAGTGAGCGAGCGCATCGAGGCCCGTGCCCGCCGTGATGTGGGGCGGCATGCCGACCGTGAGTTCCGGATCGCAGATCACGATCTTCGGCATCATGAGCGGATGGAAGATCACTTTCTTGGTGTGCGTGGCTTCCTGCGTGATCACGCCGGCGCGGCCCACTTCGGAGCCCGTGCCTGCCGTGGTCGGCACGGCGATGATCGGCTGGATGCCCTTAGGGTCCGCGCGGGTCCACCAATCGCCGATATCCTCGAAATCCCACATGGGGCGCGTCTGGCCCGCCATGAAGGCGATGACCTTGCCCGCATCGAGAGCAGAACCGCCGCCGAAGGCGACGACGCCATCATGTTTGCCAGCGCGCAACACTTCGAGGCCCTTGTAGACATTCGTCTCGACCGGGTTCGGCTTGATGTCCGAGAAGATCGCGGCCTTCAGACCAGCGGAGATGAGCTGATCGAGCGCAGCCTTCGTCATGGGCTGCGTCGCGAGGAACGGGTCTGTCACGATGAGCGGAGACTGCATGCCGACGGACTTGCAAGCTTCCGCGAGTTCAGAGATGCGGCCTGCGCCGAAGCGGACAGCGGTGGGGTAATTCCAGTTGGAACGAGGAGACGTGGTCATGATGCTTTCAATCAGATCTGACGGAGGTGGTAGGATTTCGGACGGGTGAGCGACTCGTAAGCCAAGCGCGACAGGCTCGCGCCGCGGCCCGTATCCTTCACGCCGGTCCAGGCCAGCGCGGGATCGAGATAGTCGCAGCGGTTCATGAAGACGGTGCCGGTCTCGAGCTTCTCGCCGATGGCTTCAGCCGCATCGACATCGGAGGTCCAGATGGCAGCGGAGAGGCCATAGGGGGAGTCGTTCATCAGGCGGATCGCCTCTTCATCGCCCTTCACCTTCATGATGCCGACGGTGGGGCCGAAGCTCTCCTCGCGCATCACGCTCATGGAATGGTCCACATTGGTGAGAACCTGCGGCGCGAGATAGGCGGTGTTGCCGACATCCGCTGCGAACTTCTTCGCATCGATATGCGCCTTCGCACCCTTCGCGACGGCTTCCGCGTTCTGCTGGCGCACGAGATCGGCGAAGCGCTTATGCGCCATTGGGCCGAGCGTCGTCGCCTCTTCCAGAGGATTGCCGAGCACGTAGGTGTTGACGAGGTTCACTGCGCCTTCGACGAAGCGGTCGTAGTGCTTCTCGTGCACATAGATGCGCTCGATACCGCAGCAGCACTGTCCCGAATTGAAGAACGCGCCATCCACGAGATTCTCGATGGCGTGGTCGATATTCGCATCCTCACGCACATAGGCCGGATCCTTGCCGCCGAGCTCGAGACCGAGCGACGTGAAGCTTCCTGCCGCAGCGCGCTCGATGGCGCGGCCACCGCCGACGGAGCCGGTGAAGTTGCAATGATCGACGAGGCCATTGCTCAGGATGCGGCTCGTCTGATCGTGCGAAAGGTGCATGTTCTGGAACAGCCCTTTCGGGATGCCGGCGCGATCCATCGCCATCTGGAAACGCTCGCCCGCGAGCAGCGTCTGCGAAGCATGCTTCAGCAGCACCGCGTTGCCCGCCATGAGGGCTGGCACGACGGTGTTGATCGCCGTGAGATAGGGATAGTTCCACGGAGCGATGACGAGCACGAGGCCCACCGGCTCGCGCTTGATCATGCGGCGGAAGCCTGGCTTCTCGTCGTCGGCCGGAATGTTCTGCAGGCTCTTCTCCGCGATGGAGATCATGTAGCGAGCGCGCTCTTCCACGCCACGGAATTCACCGCCATAGCGCACCGGACGGCCCATCATCTGGGCGATCTCCGGCACCACTTCCTGGTTCATGGCGAGCAGCGCATCGAGGAAGGCCGAGACCTTCGCAGCGCGTTCAGCGATTGGCACCTTGCGCCACGCAACTTGCGCCTCGCGCGCCGCCTTTATGGTCGCATCGATGGCGGCCTCGGACATGATGGGACGGCGAACGAGCTCGCGTCCGTCGACGGGGGAAATAAGAACGATATCGGTATCAGCCATGATCTTTACGCTTGAAAGACTATGGCCCGGCAAGGACCATAGTCTTCTCCTGTTGGAATCCTGAAAAGCCTTTTAGATGATTTCGAAGTAGCGGGCGAGCTGCCAATCGGTGATGGCCTTGCGCGCCTCGCGCTCCTCCCATTCGCGGGTTGCAGCGTAATGGTCGACAAAGGTGTCGCCGAAGAGCTGACGGGCCGCCTTGGAGCCCTTCAGGCGCTCGGCAGCCTCGCCCAAGGAGCGCGGCAGCGCGCGCTCCTTCGGGTGTTCCACTGCATAGGCGTTGCCTTGGATGGGCTCACCCGGCTCGACCCGGTTCTCGATGCCCCAGAGACCGGAACCGATGGCGGCGGCGAGCGCGATATACGGATTGATGTCGGCAGCCGCCACGCGGTACTCCACGCGCTGCGACTTCTCCGAGCCCGGAATGACGCGAAGCGCCGTGGTGCGATTCTCCACGCCCCAGGCGGAATCGGTGGGCGCCCAGAAACCGGGGATGAGGCGTGTATAGCTGTTCACCGTGCAGGCCACCATGGCGAGGATCTCGGGCATCAGCTGCTGCTGACCGCCCACATACCAGCGCATGGTGTCCGACATGTTGTGTTTGCCGTTGGCGTCGTAGAAGGCGCCCTTGCCGCTGTTGAGATGGCGCAGCGAGGAATGCAGATGGCCGGACTGGCCAGGCCAGTCGCGCGACCACTTGGCCATGAAGGTCGCCATCCAGCCGCGCTTCTGTGCAAGAATCTTGGTGTAGGTCTTAAAGAGAGCGGCCTTGTCGGCAGCCCTCAAGGCATCGTCCACGCGGATCGCCGCTTCGAGAACACCGGGGCCGGTTTCCGTATGCAGGCCTTCGATTTCGAAATCCATCTTGTTCGCGAGGTCGAGCAGCTCGTGGTAGAAATCCGCGTGCACGCCGGAGCGCAGCACCGAATAGCCGAAGAAGCCCGGCGTGATGTTCTTGAGGTCCTTGTAGCCCTTCTCGCGCACGGAGTGCGGCGTTTCCTCGAACACGAAGAATTCGAACTCGGCCGCAGCGGAGACGGCAAAGCCCATGTCCTCGGCTTTTTTCAAGACGCGCCGCAGCACGCCGCGCGGACAGGCGGCTTCCGCATAGCCTTCGAATTCCGCAAGGAAGAACGGCAGGTTGTTCTCGAAGGGAATGAGGCGCATGGATTCAGGGATGACGCGCGCCGTGGCATCAGGATAGGCCGTATGCCAGCCGGTGAGCGTGGTGTTGTCGTAAAGCTGATCGTTGGAATCCCAGCCCAGCACCACGTCGCAGAAGCCGAAGCCTTTCTCGACAGCGGATTCGAACTTGTCGCGGGCCATATACTTGCCGCGCATGATGCCGTCGACATCGGTGACGCCGATCTTCACGAAAGGCAGGTCGCGGCTGCGCACGTACTCGATAGCGTCGGCAGCGTTCTTGATTTTGGGAGCGGTCATGCTCTTGAACCCCAACGAGAAATGAAAAGGGAGCGCGCAGGATGCGCGCTCCCGATGATCGTCAGTAGGACTTGTATTCGGCCTCGCCCTTCGTGAGCGCGAACTCTTCCTCAGGCGAGAGGATGAGCTTATGGCGGCCGATGAGCAGGAAGTAGGCCATCATGACGGCGTAGTAGATGGCCACACCGAACACTGCCGTCCGGAACACGGGATCCGTGAACTGGAAGTACAGGGTGATGGCGGCGATGATCATGCAGATGGCAGCACCCGCAACGCCGAACGGGCTCTTGTAGGGCCGTGCCAGATGCGGGAACTTCTTCTTGAGCACGATATAGGACATGCCCTGCATGAAGTAGGCTAGCATTGCGCCTGCGACCGCCATATTCAGCAGCGTGCCGCCGATAACGGTGGCGCCTGCTTCCGATCCGCGCACGAACCAGATGATCATCATGACCGTGAGCCCGAGCACCGCGCCGGTGATGAGCGCGATATGCGGCGACTTGCGGGTGCCATGCGTCACCGACAGGAAGGACGGGAAATAGCCTGCCCGCGAGAGCGAGTAGATCTGCCGTCCGAAGGCGAAGATGATCGTGTGAAACGAGGCGATGAGGCCGAGCACGGCAACCGCCGCCAGGATCTTCGCGATGTCCGAACCGAAGAGGGTGCGGAAGCCGTCGAGAAGCGGCTCACCCGACTTCGCGACGCCTGCGGCACCTGGCGCGATGCCGGAATTCAGGAACACCACGCAGAACGCCGAGACGATCAGCGTGAAGATGCCGGCGATGATGCCCTTGGGCATGTCGCGCTGCGGATCATGAGATTCTTCAGCCGCGAGCGGCAGCTGCTCGATGGCGAGGAAGAGCCACACGGCGAACGGCATGGTGGCGAAAATGCCCGCAATGCCCATGGGCAGGAACGGCCCGCCGCCATTCGGCAGCTCCGCGCCATCAGGGCCGATATTCAGCGCCCAGCGCGAGAAGTCGAACTGGCCCGAGAGCAGCACCGACACGTAGAACACTACAAGGCATGCCAGCGCCAGCACCGTCACGGTGACGGTCACCTTGAAGGAGAGTTCGACGCCGATGATGTTGAGCCCCACGAACAAGGCATAACAGAGCACCCAATAAACCGGCTGGAATTCCGGCGCCGTGCCGAAGATTGCCGATAGGTACGAGCCGATGAAGAACACGATCACCGCAGGGGTGAGAACAAACTCGATGTTCTCCGCAATGCCCGTGATGTATCCCGCCCACGGCCCCATGGAGGTGCGTGCGAACGAGTAGGCACCGCCCGTATGCGGCAGGGCCGGCGACATCTCCGCGATGGAGAAGGTCAGGCCCAGATACATGATGGCGATGATGATGGTAGCGAAGAACATGGAGCCGAAGCCATTGGCGAGGCCCAGATTCCAGCCTGAGTAGTGACCGGAGATCACCGCGCCTACGCCGAGCGCCCAGAGCGACCACACGCGCGCATGGCGCTTGAGGCGACGGGCTTCGAAATAGCTTTCATCCACGGTGTTGTAGGTGACACCGGAATGACCCTGCACTCCGGCTGGCGGGGCATGAACCCCGGAACTTCCTTGTCCGACTGACATCGACTCTTCCTCCACGAATAGTCTGTCCTCTGGAACCGTGGCACCTCATGCGCCACAGCGGGTGATCAAAGTGCCTGCGCCCCCTCCCTCAAAAGTGGCGCAAGACGTTGAGCCCACGATGCCTGTCCGTCTTGTGTGCGGATCAGGTCATTGCGGATTTCGATCATCAGCGGCGCGAGCCCGCGCCTCTCGGCGTGGCGCTCGAGGGTGTGGAACACCCGGTCCGCTGGCGAATAAGGTTCGTTCATGCCCACGACCAAAGCCGGATCCTTGCGCAGTCCGGCTTCGACGCTCTTTGCGAAGCGTGCATCGGCATCGTGGATGAGGCCGATATGCCAGGGGCGCGGCACATCCCGGTACACGGGCGTGAACGAATGCATGGAAACGACACAGCGCGTCCGCCCCGCTTTCACGCGAGGCTCGATGAAGCCGTCCACCGTTCCATGAAACGCATCGTAGACCTCACGCACACGATAGGCGCGCTCAGTCGGATCGAGGTTCTGATTGCCGGGAATGCTGGTGCGCTCGCTGAGCGTCCAGATCGAATCGGGAGCCGAAGGATCGCGGTTGAGGTCGAGCACGAGGCGCGAGACGCTGGCATGGACCAGCGGCGCATCGAGAAGCCGGGAGAGTTCCTGAGCAACCCCGAGCGCGCCAGGATCCCACGCGATATGGCTTTCGAGCTGTTCGGGGGTGAGGCCGAGCGTGCCATAACGGTCCGGCAGGTGGCGGGAGGCATGTTCGCAAATGAGAAGGATGGGCGAGCTTCCTTGCGGATTCTCAACAACGGCAACCGTCTCCGCCGCTTGCGCAGCGGGGTTCTGACCGGTTGCCATCCGACTCGCATGCACCATGCGGTCCTCCGTTCGCCTGCGGATGCAGACTGTCGCCCTCGGTTTGAACGTTTGGTACGTTTCTTACAGATTTTTCTTATATGAAATTTTTGGTACACCTTGAGGACGCCGTCAAGGAGGGGGGATGAAACATTCCATCATGAAAAAGACGAAGGCTGTTTCCCCTGTCGATCCGCCAAGTTTGGCCGAGAGAATCCGTCTCGAGATGGACTCGTTCACCCCCAGCGAGAAGCGGGCCGCTCACCTGCTCCTGAGCCATTATCCCTTTGCCGGCCTCGATACGGTGGCGGAATTCGCGACCCGCGCGGGCATCTCCGCCCCTTCGGCCCTGCGTTTCGTCACGCGTTTAGGGTTTTCCGGCTTTCCGGATTTCCAGAGGCACCTGCGCGGAGAGCTGGAGGCGCAGCTCCTCTCGCCCCTCGCCAAGGCTGGCCCCGCCGACAAGAGCCAGAGCGCCCCGGCTCTGGCCTCCTTCGCGGAAGCCGTGATCGGCAATTTGAGGGCGACGGTGGAGAACATCGCGCCTGCCGAGTTCGATGCGGTGGTGGCGCTCCTGAGCGATCCGCGCCGCCACATCCATTTCACCGGCGGACGCTTCACGGGCGCGCTCGCGCGCTATGCGGAAAGCCATTTCCGTATCGTGCGCAGTCAAGTGGATTTCATCGAAGGGCAGCCAGCCCTTTGGCGCGACCGCATGATCGAGATCGGCAAGAAGGATGTGATCGTCGCCTTCGACATCCGTCGTTATCAGGAGGACGTGACGGCGCTCTGCGAAGCGGCGGCGAAGCAAGGCGCGACCATCGTGCTGCTCACCGATCCATGGCTCTCGCCCATCGCTCGCGTCGCGCGCCACGTGCTGCCCGCGCATATCGTGGCCCCCTCGAACTGGGATTCATCTGCAGGTCTCCTGCTCATCACCGAAGCGCTCGTCGCTGCCGTAACGAAGCATTTGTGGGACACGGCGAAACCGCGCATGGAAGCGGTGGAGCGGCTGCGCAACGAGAAGCCGTGAGAGCTATTCAGCGTCCGCGAGCTTACCTCGCTGCAGCCAGCCAATGAGGAACGGCAAAACCAGGCCGATCCCCAGGAAGCGCACGAGGTGGTGGATGCCCACATAGAGCGGATCGAGGCCGAGCACGAGAGCGAGCACGGTCATGGCCTCGAGACCGCCGGGCGCGAAGGCGACGAGCGTGTTGGCGAAGCTCACGCCGGCGAGCCACGTGGCGAGAGCGGCAAAAATCACGGCCACTCCCATGCCGACGGAGAAGGAGCCCAGAGCGGCCACAAGTGCGCGTTTCAGGGTCGAACGCTGAATGTTGCGGAAACGCTCGGCGATGAAGAGGCCGATCAGCACGAGGCCGCCGGTGGCGATCACGGGCGGGATGACGCCGGTCACGAATTCCGTGCCGTGGCTCACGGCGCTCACCACGGTCGCGCCGAGAAGAACGGGTGCAGCGACCCTCAGCATCTTGAACACGTAGCCCAGCGCAAGGCCGCCGATGAGGGTGAAGGCCATGGCGCCGGGACTCTCGATGGGCAGTCCCTCCCCGATCAGCGCACTCGCATTGCCGCCGCCTCCGCCTGTCATGACCACCACGCTCGGGAGAAGCGCGATCAGCACGAAGAGGCGAAGGTTCTGCACGATAGCGACGGAAGGCACATCGGCCTTGCGGTCGGCCGCAACAGCGAGCACCGTCGAGAGCGCGCCGGGCACGGAGGCCAGCACCGCATCGGCCTTGCGCCATCCGGAGATGCGCACGAGCCAGAGTGTCGAGGTGAGCGAGATGGCAAAGACGCCGACGATCAGCAGCATGATGCTGCCGGGATAGCGACCGATCGCAGCGATGGCGGCTGGCGTCACCGCGGCGCCCATGGCGGCGCCCGACACGAGCATCGCCGCATCGGCGAGCGGACGCGGCATCGGCACGGCGTGACCGGAAAGCCCCCACAACGTCGCCGCGATGGCAGCGCCCGACAGCCAGGCTGCGGGAACGCCGAGCCAGTAGAACAGCAAGCCGCCGAGGCCGGCGATCAGGATCTGAGCGATGTGAGCGAGGATGGGATGCATCGTGAAGAATAAAGGCAGAGCCGATCATGGCTCTGCCTCTCAATGGACGCGGTGAGCGGCCGGGTCAACCGACCCTGCTGCCGACAGGGTATGCAAGAAGCGCGGGTTGTCTCATGCCACCAAGCGCGGCAGTGCGGCGGCGATGCGCTTCACGGCCTCCTCCACATCCTGCTCCTTGCGCAGGTAGCAGAGACGCAAATACCCCTCGCCCGCATCGCCGAAGGCATTGCCGGGAGCAAGGCCCACATTCGCCTCGTCGATGAGACGGAACGCGATGTCCTTGGAACTCTTCGCGCCCTTGATCTTGAGGAAGGCGTAGAACGCGCCGGTGGGTGGCGGCAGCTCAACGAGACCCGTCTCGCCGAGCTGCTTCACGATCTCGCGGCCACGCTTGGCCTTGGCAATCTGTGTCTTGAGAAAATCTTCGCCCTGCTCGATCGCAGCGATGCCTGCGCGCTGGATGAAAGTGGGCGTTCCCGACGTCTGATACTGAACGAGGTTCTCGATCACCTGCCCCAGTTCCGGCGGCGCTTCGAGCCAGCCGAGGCGCCAGCCGGTCATCGCCCAGTTCTTCGAGAAAGTCTGCACGAAGAGAACGCGGTCTTCCGGTTCCATCACATCGCGGAACGAGGGTGCGCGTCCATCGACGGCGAGTGCGGGATCGTGGATGAAGCGGCCATAGATCTCATCCGCCACGATCCACAGACCGTGCTTGCGCGCCATGGAGAGAACAGTGTGCAGATCGTCGTGGCTCGCGGTCCATCCGGTGGGGTTGGACGGCGAGTTCAGAACGATGACGCGGGTGCGTGGCGTGATGGCCTGTTCCAAACGCTCGAAATCGAGATGCCAGCCTTGCTCGTCGATATTCATCGGAACGGCGACGGGTCGCGCGCCGGCAATGGTGATCGCGCCTGCGAAGTTCGGCCAGGCGGGCGTCGGGATCAGAACCTCGTCGCCATTGCCGCACAGCATGCGGAACGCGATCTGCATCGCGGGCATGCCGCCGGAGGTGACGAAGAAGCGCTCGGGATCGAAGGCCTTGCGGTAAACCTTCTCGTGATAGCGCGCGATGGCCTGACGCAACTCGGGAATGCCGCGCTGATAGGTGTAGAAGGTCTCGCCTTCCTGCAGCGAGCGCGTCGCCGCATCGCTGATGAAGGCAGGCGTCGACAGATCGCCCTCGCCCACCCAGAGCGGGATGATGCCGGGCTTGTTCCGCCCATAGGAGAACACATCCACGATACCGCTGGTGGGCGCCTGCAAAGCTTCCGGTCGCAGATTGAAGGTCGAGGGAATCGAGACGGAGGCGTTCATGGGAGGCGTGTTCCTTCGCAAACAGGCGAACAGGGATGGCCTGTCCGCCCGGCGAAGGCAAGCCTTCTCACGCTATCCATGACAAGAAGCGAAGAATCCCATCGACAGATGTGATGGATCAGGTTGTGCGTCCCGTCTTCAGAAGATCGCGGATTTCGGTGAGCAATTTCACATCCGCCGGGATCTCCGCAGGCTTGTCAGCGGTGCCGGTCTTGGCATCTTCCGTGCGGCGCAGGCGGTTCATGCCCTTCACCAGCAGGAACAGGATCCACGCAATGATGACGAAGTTGATGGCGACCGTAATGAAGTTGCCCCAGCCGACAACGGCGCCCTGCTTCTTGGCTTCTTCCAAAGACCCTGCGGTGACGTTGCCCGAGAGCGCGGTGAAGTAGTTCGAGAAATCGAGGCCGCCGGTGGCAGCACCGATGATCGGCATGAAAACATCACCGACGAGAGAATCCACGATCTTGCCGAAGGCGGCGCCGATGATGATGCCGATGGCGAGATCGACCACGTTGCCGCGCAGCGCAAATTGCTTGAACTCGTTCCACATGACCGGACCTCCTTGAGCTTGGCCTGCAAGCATAAGGTGTCCGGCGCAGGAATATCGTCAAGCCTCGCGAGCGGCGAGCAGACCGTGCAGATCCAAGTGGCGCGTGACCATCTGCAATTCGCCATCCGGCGTGCGCGGCCATTGAGCCTCGGGGCGATCCACATAGAGCTCGATGCCGTTGCCGTCAGGATCGCTCAGGTAGAGCGCCTCGCTCACCCCGTGATCGCTCGCACCCTGAAGCGGCACGCCCGCTTCGATGAGACGATGGAGAGCATCCGCCAAAGCCGCGCGTGTCGGATAGAGGATCGCCACGTGATAAAGGCCCGTGGTGCCGGGAGGCGGCGGGGAACCGCCTTTGCTCTCCCAGGTATTGAGACCGATATGGTGGTGATAGCCGCCCGCCGAGACGAAGGCGGCCTGCGTGCCGTAGCGCTGCATCAGCTCGAAGCCGAGAACGCCGCAATAAAAGTCGAGCGCGCGGCCGAGATCCGCCACCTTCAGATGCACGTGGCCAATCCGCACGCCCGGATCGATGGGACGGGCCGCCGGAATTCCGGTGGCCTCAGAGGAAGTGGATTGGGTCATGGCCGTTTCCGTTCAAGCCGAGCGAATGGAAAACGCGGGAGCAGCCTTCGTCGATCCGCTCTTGAGCGCATAAGCGCCCTCACCCAACAGAGCCTGGGCCAAGAGGGCAATGATCCAAAAGGCCAGGAATTCCCAGCCGCCCTTCGGATTCGAGAAGAAGAAGCCGGCCGGACCGTGAACGGTGAAGATCGCGCCGAGCAGGATCGGAATGAGAGCAAGGGCAACCCAGCGGGTATAGAACCCGGCGATCAGCGCAAGGCCGCCCACCACTTCGGCGAGGATCACGATGTAGGCCAGGAAGCCCGGCAGGCCGAGGCTGCCGAAGAACTGGGCGGTGCCTGCGGGGGTGAAGACGAAGATCTTCAGGCCGGCATGGGCCAGGAAGAGAGCGCCGAGGGTCACGCGCAGGATGAGCGCGGCGTAGGGGGCGGTGCGGGTATCGATCATGAGGATCTCCTGAAACTTGGATAGCTTTATATGACCTCATTCTAGGATAATGATAATCCGCCCCATGGAATATCAACTCACACCCATAGAGTGAAATTACTTCTGACCTGCGCCCTCCTGCCTGTGGCGCTTGGCTCTCCCAAGGAGTAAAGCTGTCTCAAGCTGACGTGTAAGGGTCTTGAGCATATGGTCGCCACCTGGGCGGTTGTCTTATCGGCGCTGGTTTATCTCTGCTTCCTGTTCACCGTCGCCCATTGGGGCGACAATGCGGGGCGGCGCTTCGTTCAGGGGCATTGGCGCTCGACGATCTCGGCGCTGGCTCTCGCCGTGTATTGCACCTCGTGGACATTCTACGGTTCCGTGGGGCTTGCCAGCCGTTCCGGCTTCGACTTCCTCGCCATCTATATCGGCCCCATTCTCGTTATCACTGTCGGCCATGCCCTCGTGGCGCGCGTGATCCGCGTGGCCAAGACGCAGAACATCTCCTCCATCGCCGACTTCGTGGCCGCCCGCTACGGCAAGAGCGAGCGCGTGGCCGCTATCGTCAGCTTGATCGCGCTGGTGGGCTCCGTGCCCTATATCGCGCTGCAGCTGAAGGCCGTGTCCTCGTCGCTCGACGTGTTCATCACCAATTCGAACGGCCTGACATCGCCGGACCTGCCCTTCATCGGCGATCTTGCCCTCGTCGTCGCCCTGGTGCTCGCGGGCTTTGCTGTCGCCTTCGGCACGCGCCATCCCGATGCCACCGAGCATCAGGACGGGCTCATCATGGCGATCTCCGTCGAATCCATCGTGAAGCTCGTCGCCTTCCTCGTGGTGGGCGGCTACGTGACCTTCGTGATGTTCGGCGGCTACGACGACATCGTGCAGCGCCTCACCGCACAGGGCACCACCGATACCCTGATGGAGCGTACCTCCGGCTTCGGCAGCTATATCACGCTCATTCTTCTCTCGAGCTGCGCAGCGCTTCTGCTGCCGCGCCAGTTCCATGTGACAGTGGTGGAAAACCACTCCATCGGCGACTTGAAGCGCGCCGCCTGGATGTTCCCGCTCTACCTCATTCTCATCAACCTGTTCGTCATTCCCATCGCGCTCGCGGGCATGGCCATGTTCCCCGGCGACGGGATCGACCGGGACATGACCGTGCTGGCATTGCCGCTGGCGAACCAGGCCGGCACTATCGCGGTCTTCACCTTCCTCGGCGGCTTCTCGGCCGCGACCGCGATGGTGATCGTCGATTCCGTGGCGGTGGCAGTGATGATCTCCAACCACCTCGTCATGCCCATCGTGCTGCGCCGCCGCGCGTTTGCGGGCATCGATCCCGGCAACTTCGTGATCGTCGTGCGCCGCATCTCCATCGTGCTGGTGATCCTGCTGGGCTATGCGTATTACCGCGCGTCGGGCGATGCTGCGCTGGCCGCCATCGGCCTGCTCTCGTTCGCCGCCATCGCGCAGGTGGCGCCCGCTTTTCTCGGCGGCCTCATCTGGTCGCGAGGCACGGCGTTGGGCGCGAGCGTGGGCCTCATCGTCGGTTTCGTCACATGGTTCTACACGCTGCTGCTGCCGAGCCTCGTCTGGGACGGCGTGTTCTGGTCGGACGTGGTGGTGTCGGGTCCCTTCGGCATCACAGCGCTCAAGCCCACCGCCCTTTTCGGCGTGGAGCTGCCGCAGCTCACGCACGGCGTGGTGTGGAGCCTGACCCTCAACATTCTCTGCTATATCGGCTTCTCCCTCTGGCGTCCCGTGACGGCCATGGAGCAGATCCAGGCGAATGTGTTCGTGGGCGAGCCCATCACCTCCGCGGCACCGAGCTTCCGCCTGTTCCGCGCCAGCGTCACCGTGGATGAGTTGCGCGCCACCGTCTCGCGTTATCTCGGTGAGGAACGCACCACACGCTCCTTCGAAGGCTTCAGCCACAGCCGCGGCCAGAGCCTGGAGCCGCGCGCGGAGGCCGACATCCATCTGCTGCGCTATGCGGAACACCTTCTCGCCTCCGCCATCGGCACGGCGTCGTCGCGTCTCGCCCTATCGCTGCTTTTGCGCCGCCGCACGGTCTCGACGGAAGCGGCCCTCAAGCTTCTCGATGATGCATCCGCCGCAATCCAGCACAGCCGCGACCTGCTGCAGCACGCGCTGAACTACGCCAAGCAGGGCATCACGGTGATCGACCGCGACTTGCGCCTGCTTGCCTGGAACCAAGCCTTCATCGATCTCTACGACATGCCGCCGAACTTCGTGCAGGTGGGCATCGGCATGGAGCGCATCGTCCGCTACAACGCGGCGCGCGGTTCCTACGGGCCGGGCCGTATCGACGAGCAAGTGGCCGCGCGCCTGCACTCGTTTCAGCACGACGTCGAGCCTGTTCGCCTCAAGCTCTATCCGTCCGGCAAGGTCATCGAGATCCGCTCGAACCCGCTGCCCGATGGCGGCCACGTCACCACCTATACCGACGTCACCGATGCCGTGCTGGCGGAGGAAGAGAGCCGCCGCGCCAACGAGACGCTGGAGCAGCGCGTACGCGAGCGTACGGAAGAACTCACGCGCCTCAACGAGGCTCTGCGCAGCGCGAAGGCGGAAGCGGACGAGGCGAATATCTCGAAGACGCGCTTCCTCGCCGCCGCCTCGCACGACATTCTACAACCGCTCAATGCCGCGCGCCTCTACGCCACCTCGCTCGTGGAGCGCGACCGCGAAGCGGGCGACGTAACGCTTGCCGAGAACATCGACGCATCCCTCGACGCGGTCGAGGAAATCCTCACCGCCATTCTCGACATCTCGCGCCTCGATACGGGCGCGATGAAGCCGCAATGGTCGAGCTTCCGCATGGACGAACTGATGCGTCAGTTGCAGCGCGAGTTCGATCCCATCGCGAAGGAGAAGGGCCTCGATCTCACCTTCGTCCCCTCCTCGCTCACCGTACGCTCCGACCGCCGCCTGCTGCGCCGCCTGTTGCAGAACCTGGTGTCGAACGCCATCAAGTACACATTGAAAGGCCGCGTGCTCGTCGGCGCGCGCCGGCAGGGCACGCATCTCATCCTCGAAGTGTGGGACACCGGCCTCGGCATCCCACCCTCGAAACAGCGTATCGTCTTCCGCGAGTTCCAGCGTCTCGATCAGGGCGCGAAAGCCGCACGCGGCCTCGGACTCGGCCTCTCCATCGTGGAGCGCATCGGACGCGTGTTGAAGCACCCGGTGACGCTGAAATCGGAAGTGGGACGCGGCTCGGTGTTCCGCGTCGAGGTGCCGGTGGTCGCGGCATTGCCTGAAACCGCCGCCGCGCCTGAGCCACCGAAAACTCCGATGACGGTTCTCTCAGGCCTGCGCGTGCTCGTGATCGACAACGAGCCCGCCATCCTGGAAGGCATGCGTCTCCTGCTCACCGGCTGGGGCTGCGACGTGTGGACGGCCTCCGATCTCGAAACGGCGCATGGGGTTTTGCGCGCGCACAAAGCCCTGCCGGAAGTGATCATCGCCGATTACCACCTGGATGACACGGACGGCCTCGAACTCATCAAGGCCCTGCGCTGGCGCACACAGGTTGATACGCCCGCCGTTCTCGTCACCGCCGACCGCACACCCATCGTGCGCGACGCCGCCGCTGCCATGCATGTGCATGTGCTGAACAAGCCGCTGAAGCCCGCTGCACTCCGCGCGTTGCTGACACAGTGGCGCGCCACGCGCGTTGCGGCGGAGTAAGCGATCACGCACTCAGTGCGTGATCGACGGCAGCAACCGCATGGATGGTGGTGGTGTCGAAAAGCGGCACTGCGCTGTCCTCTTCGGATACCAGCAGCATAATCTCGGTGCAGCCGAGAATGATCCCTTCCGCACCTTCCGCGATCAGCCGCGCGATGATGGCGCGATACGCCTCGCGTGATGCCGGATTGACTTGTCCCAGCACCAGCTCCTTGTAGATCACATCATGCACGGTTTTCCGGTCATCCGCATCGGGCACGATCACGTCGAGACCATGCCTGCTCTGCAGGCGGCCCTTGTAGAAATCCTGCTCCATCGTGAAAGCCGTACCGAGAAGGCCCACGCGCCGGATGCCTGAAGCCTTGATCTTTTCCGCCGTGGGATCGGCAATGTGCAGCAATGGGATCGCCACAGCGGACGTAATCGCATCCGCGAGGCGATGCATGGTGTTGGTGCAGAGCACGATGAAATCCGCCCCTCCCCGCTCGAGCTGGCGGGCTGCGCCCTGCATTAACTCAGCGAGCTTGTCCCACTCGCCTGCATGCTGAAGCTGCTTGATCTCGTCGAAATCGGCCGAGACCATCAGGCTGCGCGCCGAATGCACGCCGCCCAAGCGCCGCAGCGTCTCCTGATTGATGATGCGGTAATACTCGGCCGAGCTTTCCCAGCTCATGCCGCCGATGAGACCGATGGTTTTTTGCATGACTCGTCAGACCGTGGGCTTGTAGGCTTCGCGCCCGCTTGTCAGCGCATCGTCGAGAAGCTCCAGCCGATCTTGGCCCCAGAACACCTCGCCGTCGAGCACGTAAGCCGGAGAGCCGAACACGTCGGCCGCCACCGCGTTCTCGAGATTGAGCGCGTAGATCGCCTCGGTGGTTGAGCCGGTGGCAATATCCATGAGGCTCGATGAATCGAGGCCCGCCTGTTCAGCGAGTTCTGCGATAACGAGCGGATCACCGAGATTGCGCTCTTCCTCCCAGATCCCAGCAAAAGCGCGGCGCAGGAAGGCATCGGGACTCTTGCCGGTCGTTGCAACCGCGATCACGGTGCGATCCGCGAGGTTCACATCGAAGGGCCAATGCTTCGGAGCGATGTTGAACGACAGCCCGCGCTTCTCGCGCCAGCGCTGCAACTCGACCAGCCGGTAGCGCTGCCGCGCCGGGTGGCGCTGCTGCAACGGCAGTCCGCCGGTCTCGGAGAAGACGCGACCGAGGAAGACGGGCTTGAAATTCACCTCGATCCCATGGCGCTGGGCGATCTCCATGAAGGGAGCGTGGCCCATATAGGCCCAGGGGCTCACGAGCGAGAAGTAATAATCGATGACACGGGGCATGGGTCTTGCAGGCCTCACGGTTCAGGCAAAGGAAAACGGGCCTAACCTTGGACCATCACGCCGCGTTCTTCAACGTCTCTTCCGCATCAAGAAAGGCCTGCACCTCAGGAGCGGCCTCCGGCGGCTGCGCTTCCAGGCCGATTTCGCCCATGAGACGCTCCATGGGTACGAAGCTCCTCGCCTTCCGGTCATAGAGCCCTGCCCTGACGAGCGCGATGGCATTGAGAATAGGCTTGCCGTCCCTGGCTTTCGAGACCAGACGATGCTCCATCACCACATGGCCCTCGGACCAGGTGAGGATGCGCGTCTCCAGCGTGAACGGCTGGAACAGACGCATCTCGCGACGAAACCTGATCTGCCCCGCGCTCACCACAGGCACCCAGCCATGCTTGAGGATGGGACGCCACAACCCTGAGCGGATCATGATGTCGCTGCGCCCGAGATCCATGAGGCTCCAGTAGCGCCCATTGTTCATGTGCAGAGACGTGTCGAGATCGTGCGGCCACACGCGGAAGCCCAAGCGCGACACATCCCGCACCGGATCGAGCTTCGTTCGGAAGAACGATGCGATGAGGAGGTGTAGGAGGCGGAGCCAAAGATTCATGAGGGTCTCTTTCGTGAGATGCTCACAATGCGTCATGGCCGGGCTTGTCCCGGCCATCCCGATCTCTCTCACACCTCATCCTGAGGAGCAGACGCAGTCTGCGTCTCGAAGGAGGTTCCAGAGAGCACTGAACCATCCTTCGAGACGCCGCTTCGCGGCTCCTCAGGATGAGGGCAGAGCAGCTGTGATCGTCATCCCCGGAACAAGCCTGGGATGACGAGGAGCGTTCCTTACGCAGCCTTCTTCGCCGCGGCGCGGCCATAGAAGGTCTCGCCGCTGGCCGCCATATCGAGGAGCAGTTTCGGCGGCGCGAAACGGTCGCCATGCTTTTCCTGAAGCTTGCGGCACAATTCCACGAAGGCCTTCGCACCCATGAAGTCGATATAGGAGAGCGCGCCGCCCGTGTAGGGCGCGAAGCCGAAGCCGAGGATGGAGCCCACATCCGCCTCGCGCGGATCGGTGATCACGCCTTCCTCGAAGGTGCGCGCAGCCTCCAACGCCTGCGTCACGAGAAGACGCTGCTTCAATTCCTGCATGTCGACGAGCTCGGGCTCTACATGCTTGGATTGCAGGTTCTTCAGCTCAGACCACAGGCGCTTCTGCCCGCTTTCCGGATAATCGTAGAACCCTTTCCGGTTCTTGCGGCCGAGGCGGCCTTCCTTTTCCACGAGAGCGGTGAGCAGGACTTCCTGCTGCGGCACGATTGAGCTTTCGCCCAACTGCGCCTTCGTGGCCTTGAGGATCTTCAAGCCCAGATCGACGCCCACTTCGTCGTTCAGCGAGAGCGGACCGACCGGCATGCCGGCCTGCTTGCCCGCCTGCTCGATCATGGCGGCGGGCAGACCTTCCGTGAACATGAGATGGCCTTCGAGGATATAGGCCAGCACGCAGCGATTGGCGAAGAAGCCGCGCGAGTCGTTGACCACGATCGGCGTCTTCTTGATGAGACGCACATAATCGAGCGCGGTGGCCAGCGCCTTGTCGCCCGTCTCCTTGCCCATGATGATCTCGACCAGCATCATCTTCTCGACCGGCGAGAAGAAGTGGATGCCGATGAACTGGCCCGCATTCTTCGAGTTCTCGGCGAGGCCCGAAATTGGCAGTGTCGAGGTGTTCGACGCGAAGATGCAATCTGGGCGGATCGCGGCCTCCACCTTCTGGATCACCTCGGCCTTCACCTTGGGATCTTCGAACACGGCTTCAATGACGAGATCGCAATCGGCAAGATCGCTGTAATCGGCGGATGTCCGGATGCGCTCCAGCAGCGCATCACGATCCGCCGTCTTGGCGCGGCCCTTCATGATCTGGTCGGACATGAGCTTGTGCGAATGGGCCTTGCCCTTTTCCGCCGCTTCCACATCGCGGTCGATCAGTACGACCTGAAGGCCCGCATTGGCGGTGACGTAAGCGACGCTCGCGCCCATGAAGCCCGCGCCGACGACGCCAACCTTCTTGATCGAGGTCGGGGCTATGTCCTTCGGACGACGAGCGCCCTTATTCAGGTCCTGCATGGACAGGAACAGGGTGCGGATCATCGCCGCCGCTTCCTTCGAGCGCAGGATCTTGGCGAACCAGCGCGACTCCACCTTCAAGGCGAGATCCATCGGAAGCTGCAGGCCCTGATAGACCGTCTCCAGGATCGCGCGGATCGCCGGATAGTTATCCTGCGTCTCGCGGCGATAGATGGCATTAGCCGGAGGCCAGATCTGCATGCCGGCAGCGGAGAACACCTTGTTGGAGGGAAGTTTGTAGCCCTTCTGGTCCCACGGTGCGACGGCAGAACCGCCGTTCTTGATCCAATCCTTCGCCGTCTGCACGATCCCTTCACGCGGCGCGACCGCGTGCGCCAGGCCCATATTGCGCGCCATGAGCGGACGAAGCTGCTCGCCCTTGAAGAGCATCTGCAGCGCATCGCCCGTCTGCATGAGGCGTGCCACGCGCTGTGTGCCGCCCGCACCTGGGAAGAGACCCACCTTCACCTCGGGGAGACCGACGCGGGTGGAATCCACATCCGACAGCACGCGGAAATGACAGGCGAGCGCCAGCTCGAACGCACCGCCGAGGCACACGCCGTGAATGGCAACGGCAAACGGCTTGCCGCAGGTCTCGAGGCGGCGATAGAGCAGCGAGAGTTTCCGCGACTCTTCGAAGAGGAACGTGTTGGCTGCCTCTTCGCCCTTCTCCTTCGCAACGCGCATGAACTCCGCGTTGGAGGATTGCAGCATGGTGAGGTCGGCACCGCCGGAGAAGGATTCCTTGCCCGATGTGATGACGCAACCCTTGATGGCCTCGTCGGAAGCAACCTTCTCGATGATCTGCGACAGCTCGTCCATCACCTGCGGGGTGATGACGTTCATCGAACGATCCGGCATGTCCCAGGTCGCGAGCGCGGTCCCGTCGCCGTCAATCTCGAAGCGGAAATTGGTGAAGTTCATTTCATCCTCCCTCGGACCTCATCCTGAGGAGCCCGCCTTGGCGGGCGTCTCGAAGGATGGTCCAGTGTTCTCTGGATCCGCATCCTCGTCCTTCGAGACGGCGCTTCGCGCCTCCTCAGGATGAGGATGCTTGCGTATACGCTAAACGCGCTCGATGATTGCCGCCGTGCCCATGCCGGCGGCGACGCAGAGCGTGATCAAGGCCGTCTGCTTGTTGGTGCGCTCCAACTCGTCGAGCACCGTGCCGAGGATCATCGCACCCGTCGCGCCGAGCGGATGACCCATGGCGATGGCACCGCCATTCACGTTGACCTTTGCCGGGTCGAGATCGAGCGCCTGGATGTAGCGCAGCACCACGGAGGAGAACGCTTCGTTGATCTCGAAGAGGTCGATATCGTCCTTCGTCATGCCGGCTTTCTTCAAAGCAAGTTCCGACACGTCGATGGGGCCGGTGAGCATGAGTGCGAGATCGGAACCGATGGAGGCAAAGCCCTTGATGCGCGCGCGGGGCTTCACGCCCATCTTCGCGCCGCCCTCCTTCGAGCCGACGAGCACGGCGGCGGCACCATCCACGATGCCGGACGAGTTGCCTGCATGGTGCACGTGGTCGATGAATTCCACATCCGGATGGGCTGCAATCGCCACCGCATCGAAACCGCCCATCTCGCCCATCTGCACGAAGGCAGCCTTGAGCTGGCCCAGCGACTGCATGTCCGTGCCGGGACGCATATGCTCGTCCTTTGCCAGGATGGTGAGGCCGTTCACGTCCTTCACCGGCACGATGGATTTGGAAAAACGCCCCTCGTCCCAGGCCTTCGCCGCGCGCTTCTGCGACTCGACCGCATAGGCATCCACGTCATCGCGCGTGAAACCGTATTTGGTGGCGATCAGATCCGCCGAGATGCCTTGCGGCAGGAAGTAAGTGGGAATGGCGATGCCGGGATCGACAGGCCATGCGCCGCCGGATGCGCCCATGCCGATGCGGCTCATGGATTCGACGCCGCCGCCGATGGCGACATCCTTCATGCCGGACATCACCTGCGCGGCGGCGAGATTGACCGCATCGAGACCCGAGGCGCAGAAGCGGTTGATCTGCACGCCGGGCACTTCCTTGCCGAAGCCTGCCTTCAACGCCGCCGCGCGTGCGATGTCGCCACCCGCCTCACCGATGGGATCGACGCAGCCGAGCACCACGTCCTCCACCAGGATGGGATCGAGATCGTTACGCTTGCGGATCGCGTCGAGCGCGGTGACGGCGAGATCGACCGCCGGCACCTCGTGAAGCGAGCCGTCCGGCTTGCCGCGTCCACGCGGGGTGCGAACGGCGTCGTAGATGAATGCATCGGCCATCGTGGCCTCCTGGATTTATTTGGCGTCATCCCGGGCAAGCGAAGCGTGACCCGGGATCGTTTTCAGAATTAGGCGTTTCACTGGTCGCGCGATCCCGGCGCTTCGGCCGGGATGACGCTTGTTGGTTAGAAAGCCTCTGCCGGCATCGCCATGGTGACGTCCGCGCCGGAGGAAATCCGCGCCAGTCGCACGCCCGTTTCCGGCATCATGCGCTCCATGAAGAACTGGCCCGTCAGAAGCTTCGCATCCATCTTTTCAGCCACGCTGTTGCCTTGCGCCTTCTTCGCATGCGCGGCCTTCGCCATCTTGGCCCACATGTAGCCCAAGGCAACCGTGCCGAAGAGATGCATGTAGTCGGTGGCGCCGGCGCCTGCATTGTCGGGCTTTGCCATGGCGTTCTGCATGAACCACATGGTGGCCTGCTGCAGATGGCCGAGGCCCTGCTGGAGCGGCGCGATGAAGCCCTTCAGGCTCTCATCATTCGCATTCTCCTGGCAGAACGCACCGACCTCGTTGAAGAAGGCCATGATGGCGCGGCCGCCATCCTTGCCGAGCTTGCGGCCCACGAGATCCATGGCCTGGATGCCGTTGGCGCCCTCATAGATCATGGCGATGCGGGCATCGCGCACGAATTGCGACATGCCCCATTCCTCGATATAGCCGTGGCCGCCGAACATCTGCTGCGCCTTTACCGCATTCTCGAAACCGAGATCGGTGAGCACGCCCTTCACCACGGGCGTCAAAAGACCCATGTAATCCTCGGCGGTCTGGCGCTCCTTGTCGTCCGAGGAGCGATGCGCGATGTCGCTGTTGAGGCCCGTCCACACGACGAGCGCGCGCGCCGCTTCATTGAACGACTTGATGGACAGAAGCGTGCGGCGCACGTCCGGATGAACGATGATCGGATCAGCGGGCTTGTCGGGGAATTTCGCGCCGGTGAGCGCGCGGCCCTGCAGGCGGTCCTTCGCATAGGCCACAGCGTTCTGATACGCGACCTCGGATTGCGAGAGACCCTGCACGCCGACAGCGAGGCGCGCCTCGTTCATCATCACGAACATGGCATTGAGACCACGGTTCTCCTCGCCCACGAGCCAACCCTTCGCACCGTCGTAATTCATGACGCAGGTGGCGTTGCCGTGAATGCCCATCTTGTGCTCGAGCGAGCCGCAGGACACGCCGTTCCTGTCACCCAGCGAACCGTCATCCCTCACGATGAACTTCGGCACGACGAAGAGCGAAATGCCCTTCGTGCCGGCGGGCGCGCCTTCGATGCGCGCGAGAACGAGATGCACGATGTTCTCCGCCATGTCGTGCTCGCCGGCGGAAATGAAGATCTTGGTGCCGGAAATCGCATAGGAGCCGTCGCCGTTCGGCACGGCCTTGGTCTTGAGCAGGCCGAGATCCGTGCCGCAATGGGGCTCGGTGAGGTTCATGGTGCCGGTCCATGCACCCTCGACCATCTTCGGCAGATAGGTGCGCTTCACTTCCTCGGTGCCGTGCACCAGCAGCGCCGCGATCGCGCCCTGCGTCAGCCCCGGATACATGCCGAGAGCCAGGTTCGACGAGGAGACGAATTCCTGCATGATGGTGTTGAGCAGCGAGGGAAGCCCCTGCCCGCCGAATTCCTCCGGCACGGACAGACCCATCCAGCCGCCGGAGGCATAAGCCTCATAAGCGTCCTTGAAACCCTTCGGCGTCGTCACGGAGCCGTCTGCGTTGCGGGTGCAGCCTTCCTGATCGCCGGAGAGGTTGAGCGGCGCGAAGACCTCCTCACAGAGCTTCGCACCCTCAGAGAGGATCGCCTCCACCACATCGGGGGTCGCATCGGCAAAGCCGGGCAGGTTGTTGTGGCGCTCGATGGGAAAGACATCGTTCAGCAGGAACATGACGTCTTCGACAGGGGCCTTGTAAACCGGCATTCGCGCATCCTCCGCAATCAGCACGGGCCACACCCATTTCAGGGTATCCGACCCAACAGATAGTTCACATATAAACTATCTGTTCCTTTTGGGAAGAGGTAGGGCGCAAAATCTCGCCTGACACAGACGAAAGTCGGTCATCGAGCTGCCGCCCAGCCCCAAAGCAAAAGGGCTCCCCGAGGGGAGCCCTTGAAGCAGTTGCCTGAAAGGAAGTGCAGGCTGGCTTAAGCCGCGGCGGCCAGGCTGGCGCGGCGGGCCTTGAGCTCCTTCAGAGCCTCTTCGATCTCGATCTTCTGCTGCTCGAGATGACGGATCTGGTCTTCGACCTGATCGAGGGAGAGCTTGAGGTTCATGGCCGGGCCGTTGCCCGAGCGCTCCTCGGCCAGCATGGCGCGGATCTCGGTGAGGGTGAAGCCGAGCTGCTTGCCCTTCAGGATGACCGACAGGCGCTCACGGTCGCGGGCATCGTAGATGCGGGCGGTGCCGTCGCGGCGCGGAGAAAGAAGACCCCGGTCCTCGTAGAAGCGCAGAGTGCGAAGCGTCACGCCGAATTCGCGGGCGAGATCGCCGATCGTGAAAGACTTGGCGCCGTCGCCCGTCTCATTGGGATTGGAACCAGCTGCATTTTGGTTCATCAAACTAAACCCCCGTCCGTTGTTTGTTCTTTTGCTAGGAAAACCCCAGCGTTCCATTTGTAATGTTATGATAGAACACACAACATCTTGGTTGCAAGTGTTTCAAAGCACATTGCCCCTCCAAGCAACCAAGACCCGTTTTTCTTGCGCTGAACTTAAGGGAAAGCTCCCCGTTCAGAGGGGGCTTTGGGGGCTAAGGCCCTTCGCTTAACGGGTTTTTTACTACGCTCGCTGAAAATTGCGTCACCGGTTCGAAGACCTGGAGGCCAAGTGATTCGCCTCAATTCTAGGTTTTCGGCCATCGCGGCGGGCTGAATGCAGGGGGCTTTCAACCGGCTGAGTGAGTTCCAGTATCCCCCGCGAGCACGGCCATGAGACAACCCGTCCTATCGAATCCTGACGAGCTGGACCTCGATGCCCGTGAGTTGGCCAGAGCCGCCGCCCGCCGGGCCGGATTGAGCCTCGAGGAATGGGCCGCCGCGATCCTTGCCGCCAAGGACGAAAAGCGCCTGCCCCCGACCCGAGAGGAGAAGCCCGCCCGCCCCGAGCTCGAGCGCACGTTCGAGACCCTGATGTCGGCGGTCAAGGCCGAGAGCGAGCGTCAGGCTCAAGCTCAGGTCCAGGACCACGCCTCCCGCACCGCCATCGCGCTGGAGTCCATGGCGACCTGGATCGAGCAGACCGAGGAGCGCCTGAACGAGACAGCCCGCAGCTCGGCCCATCATCACGACCGCATGGCCACCGCCCTCTCCCAGGCACTTACTACGCTGAAGGGCCGCATCGACACGGTCGAGCGCCAGGCAACAATGGAGCGCGCCGACACCTCGTGGATGCCCGCCGTCAGCGCGATCAGCGGAGAGATCGAGCGGCTTCGCGCCAGCATGGACGCCCTCGTCACCCGCGACGAAATCGCCAATCTCGATCATGCCTTGAAGAACATCGCCAAGGATGTAAGCCAGGGCGTCGCCGGCAAGGACCTTCTGATCCTCGCGCAATCGACTGCCGCTCTCTACCGCCAGATTCAGACGCTCTCCGACGAATTGAGCGAAGGTCTTCATGGAAAGCTCGGCCGCGAACTCGACGGGCTGAAGGCAAAGATCGAGACCATGTCCGAGACCGGCGTCGATCGGACCGTGATCGATTTCCTGAGCAGCCAGATCGTGGACATGCGCCACGACCTGTCGCAGCGCGCCGAGCCGCGCCAGATCGAGCATTTGTCGGCGGAGATCGCCAATCTCGGCCGCCAGATCGCGGACATGCGCGAGCATCAGGTGGGACGCAACGATTTCTCGGCGCTCAAGTCTTCGCTGGAAAATGTTTGCGCCGCTCTCAACCGCACTGTCGCTGCGCAGGAATCCAGTGACGTGCCGCAGCGGCTCGAAGGCATGAGTCGCAACCTCGCGGAACTCGCGAACAGGCCCGCGCCCGAGGCTGTCGATCTCGATCCGATCACCGATCAGCTCGCACTGCTGACAGAGCGCATGGCGGGCCTATCCGAAAACCGCCTGCAGCAGAACGATGCGCTTCACGACATGATCGCGCGTCTCTCCGCGCAGGTTCAGCGCGTCGCCGACAAGGAGGCTCCTTCTCACGAGCCCCTGATGGAGCGTTTCGACAGGATCGACGAGCAGCTGCGTCAGGTCGGTCGGCAGCCCGACACCTCCTCGGTGGAGACGATGCTGCGCACGATCGACGAAAAGCTCGACCGCGTGCCGCTCAAGCCCCTGAGCCTCGATGCCCTGGAGCAGCAGATCACATCGCTTGCGGAGCGTCTTGCGGAAAAGTCCGATGAGCCGATGCAGAAGGTTCTCGACGAGGCAACGAGTCATTTCCGTAATCTGCAGAACGATGCCGCCGACATCGCAGAGCGCGCGGCGAAGGTGGCCTTGAACGGCATTCAAAGCAATCTTCCTGATGCCGGCGATCTCGATGTACTGAAGCAGGGCTTCGTCGAGCTGAAGGCACTGCAGAGCCGCGCCGACAAGAAGACGCAGGAAACCCTGCGCGCCGTTCACGACGCGCTCGAAACGCTCATCACCCGCTTCCCGGAGCAAGTTGCCACTGCGCAATCGGCAGGTCCGATCTCGCAGGCAATCCTCTCCGCTTCGCCCGAGCCGACGCATGCGGCCGACCGCCTGGAGGCCGCCGTGCGCCGTCTGCACGCGGTCACCCTGTCCCAGATCGAGGAAGTGACCACATCCCGTCCCGACGAAGCCGAAGAGCCGAAGGTCACTTCCGAAATCGTCGTGAGCACGCCCGTTATCGATGATGCCGATCTCGGCACGATGCGCGCCGGCTTCATCGCCGCCGCGCGCCGCGCCGCGCAAGCGGACCGGATTGAACCGTCCTTCACCACACAGCCCACGGACGAAGACACCGCAAGTGTCGAGAATGACAGCGTCGATGCGGATGAGACGAACGAGGAAACACCAGCCTCTCCGGCCTCCCTCCTCGCCCGCATCCGCCGCAGCCTCGACGCGCATCGCCAATCACTGCTCCTTGGCCTGGGCTTCGTAATCCTCGCTGCGGGAACAGCACAGGTCATCTCCAGCGGTCTCGTTCCCTCCCCGATCGCGATGATCGAAACGTTCCGCTCCGCGCAGAAGGCGCCTGTGCCGCTGATGCAGGCCCAGCCTCACGAGGAAACCACGCAGACGGGGAGCATCGCTCCCGCGCCGGAAAAAGCGGACATCTTCCAGCCCTCGAGCCTGATGACGCCGACACCCGCCGTGTCCGCGTCCGCCGCGCCGAAATTCATGGTCGATCCCGCAACCGTCGGCGAGATTCCGAATGTGGTTCCGGGCCCGCTCCGGCAGGCAGCCCTCGCGGGTGACGCCTCGGCGATCTACGACATCGCCGCCCGCGCCTCCGAGGGACGCGGAATGCCGCAGGACATGATCCTCGCCATTCATCTCTACGAGCGCGCCGCCCAGGCGGGACTGCCCCCGGCGCAGGAGCGTCTCGCCATGCTCATGGAAAAGGGCATCGGCATCGGGCGCGATCCGAAGCAGGCGGTGACCTGGTACGAACGTGCGGCGCAGGGCGGCAATGTCCGCGCCATGCACAACCTCGCCACGCTTCTCGCCTCGGGCTGGAACGGCAAGCCGGATTACGCGGCGGCCCTGCGCTGGTACGGCGAAGCTGCGGAGGCCGGCCTCAGGGACAGCCAATTCAACATGGGCGTTCTGCTGGCCCGCGGTATCGGCACCAAGCCGGACCTGCCCAAGGCCTATAAGTGGTTCGCCATTGTCGCCGCCCAGGGCGATGCGGATGCCGCCAAGAAGCGCGACGAGCTTGCCGGTCGCATGAACGCGACCGATCTGTCGGCTGCCAAGGCTGCGGTGGAGCAGTGGCATCCCCGGCCCGTGGATGCGACGGCCAACGAGACGCCGGTCTTCAGCATTGGACAGACAGCCGCCACGGAGCAAAGCCCGGCCGACAGGAGTTGATGGAGTGAACCGGAAGCGGTCAGCTTACGTTCATCGCTTGTCCTTTAAGCACTCCATGCAGCAATATCATAACGCCGTGCTTGCCACGGCCTGAGGAAGTCCGGCAAGGAAGCCCCGAGATTGCAAATCTACCTGCCGATCGCCGAAATGCCTGTCAGCGTTCTTCTCATCCTCGGGATGGGTGCGGCAGTTGGTTTCATCTCGGGACTGTTCGGCATCGGCGGCGGGTTTCTCATGACACCGCTGCTGATCTTTCTCGGCATTCCGCCGGCCGTGGCGGTGGCCACCCAATCGGCTCAGATCGTTGCGTCATCCACCACAAGCGTGCTCGGCGCGCTGAGACGCAACGCGCTCGATCATAAGCTCGGGGCGATCCTCGTGGCCGGAGGCTTTGTCGGCTCAGCTTTGGGCGTGTGGTTCTTCGCGGCGGCGAGACGCGCGGGACAGCTCGATCTCGTGATCGTCGTTTCCTACGTGACGCTGTTCACCGTCGTCGGCAGCCTGATGCTGAAAGAGAGCATTCGGGAGTTCTGGACGAAGCGCAAAGGCGGCACCGTGCGCCTGCGCCGGCATGCGGGCGAGCATGCGCCCTATCTCGGCCTGCCGCTCAGGATGCGCTTCTATCGCTCCAAGCTCTATATCAGCGTGATCCCGGTTCTCGGCCTGTCGCTTTTCGTCGGCTTTGCGGGCGCGCTGCTCGGCATCGGCGGCGGCTTCATCGTGGTGCCGGCGCTGCTCTACGTTTTCCGCGTGCCCACCACCGTGGTGGTCGGCACCTCCCAGTTCCAGATCGTCTGCACCACCCTCGTCGCCCTCATTCTCCATGCGGTGACGAACCAGGCGGTCGATATGGTGCTGGCGATCCTCTTGATCATCGGCGGCGTCTTCGGCGCGCAATTCGGCGCGCGCATGGGCCGGCACCTGCGGGCCGAACTGTTCCGCTTCCTGCTCGCAATCCTGCTGCTGGCCGTGGGCCTGCGCTTTGCGCTCGAACTCGTGCTCCAGCCGGAGGATCCTTTCTCGATCACCGTGCAGGAGGTGCGCCAGTGAGAACGCTCCTCTTCCTCCTGATCGCGCTTTTCTCCATGACCTCCGCTTCGGCGGAATCCCTGATCACGTCGCTCTCCAATCACCGCGTCCTGATCAATTCCAACTACACGGGAACGTCCATTGCCGTGTTCGGCGCCATCGAGCGCGATGCGCAGACGGTCGCCCGCGCGACAGGCTACGACGTGGTCGTCACGGTGCGCGGACCGAACCAGTTCCTGGTGGTTCGCGAGAAGGAGAAGCTGGGGCCGATCTGGATCAACCAGGAGCAGCAGAAATTTCCCCTGGCGCCTGCTTATTTGAGCGTCCTGACCTCGCGGCCCATCACCGAGATCACGAGCATCCAGCTGCGCCAGCGTCAGAAGATCGGCCTGCGCGCCATCATCAACGCGCCGGACTTCACCAACACGCGTGGCGGAGCCGACAAGGATTTTCGCGATGCGCTCTACCGCATCAAGGCGCAGGAAGGGCTCTATCTGGAAGACGAGCGCGGCGCGACCTTTCTCACGCCCGACATCTTCCGAGCCAGCATTCCGCTGCCGGCCACCGCCCCGCCCGGCGACTACAACGTGGAAGTCACGCTCTTCGCCGACACGGTGATCCTGGCGAAAACGCTCACGCATTTCGAGCTGGTGAAGACGGGCTTCGAGGAACAGGTCGGCTTCGTGGCCCGTGACTGGTCGCTTTCCTATGGTCTCGCCACGGCGCTCATCGCCATCTTCTTCGGCTGGCTCGCCAACGTGATTTTCCGGCGGGATTGACGCGTCTCCTTGGAGCCAGGAAATCTTCGAAGCCGCCCTTGAGGTCCTGTGGCAAAAGAGAATAACATGGTTTCATGTTCTCTCGCGCAATCGAGCCTCGCCCATGATTTTCAAAGGTCTTTCCGCCTTTCCCATCACCCCCGCCGACGAGGAGGGGCATGTCGATGTGAAAGATCTTGTGGCGCTGATCAGGCGCCTGAAGAACGCCCGCGTCGATTCCATCGGCTTGCTCGGAAGCACCGGCTCATACCCCTATCTCAGCCGCGACGAGAGGCGCAGGGCCATCGAAGCGACCATCGATGAGGTGAGTGGCGCAGTCCCCGTCATCGTGGGCATCGGGGCGTTGCGGACGTCGGAAGTGATCCGGCTGGGGCAAGACGCGAAGGAAGCGGGAGCGGACGCCGCCCTTCTGGCCCCGGTCTCGTACACGCCTCTCACGGAAGAAGAGGTCTTCGTCCATTACAAGACCATCGCCTCGGAAGTGGGCCTGCCCATCTGTATCTACAACAATCCCACGACAACGCGATTCACGTTCAGCGCCGATCTGATCGCGCGATTGAGCGAAGTCCCGAACATCAGGGCCATCAAGAATCCCACGTCGGATGCCCTCACAGCAGCCCATGAACTGCCTGCGTTGCGCGCAAAGGTCGCCGACGGTTTCTCCATCGGCTATAGCGGCGACTGGAACGCGACCGAGGCCATGATCGCCGGAGGCACGACCTGGTACTCGGTGGCGGGCGGCCTGTTCCCTTCCGAATGTCTGAGGATCGTTCGCGCGATTCAGAACGGGCAGGCCGATGAAGCACGCATGCTCGACGCGCGCTTGCAGCCCTTGTGGAAGCTCTTCATGGAGCACGGCAGCCTTCGAGTCGTTTACGCGGCCGTCAATCTTCTCGGCCTCTCGCAAAAGCAGCCGCCCCGCCCGATTCTTCCCTTGAGCAGCACCGTGCAGAACCAGGTTCTGGACGTTCTCAGGACATTGGATCTCAACTGACGCAGCGCCGGATCAATCCCGGCAGAGCATCGTCCTGGCGATGGCGAAGATGCGCTCCGTGCCGATGAGATGCGCGGTGAAGCCTTTTGGGAAGAGTGGCTTGAAGGCGGCGTCGCAGGCATTGAGGCCGCCCGCATAAGCGCCGAGCGCCGGCATAACGCAGCGCTTGCCATCGGTGAGGAAGCAGCGGCGACGCGTGGCCCGCCCGCGCATCACCACCTTGCCGACTGGATGAAGATGACCCGCGATTTCCGCCTGCTCTCCGGCGGCGGGTTCATGGCGCAGGGTGAGCGAGCCGAGCGTGACTTCCTCCAAAACCTCGCCGCCGATGCTGTCGGGCAGGATGCGGTCATGATTGCCGGTGACCCAGACCCAGTCGCGACCGCTCTGGACGCTCTCCAATGTGGAGCGCTCTTCCTGCCCAAGACGATCAGGCCCGCCGATGTCGTGAAAGCTGTCACCGAGCGCGATGACCACGCGAGGGCTGAAGCGTGACACCACGTCTGACAGTGCGCTCAAGGTTTCGCGCGTGTCGTAAGGCGGCAGCATCATGCCCCGGCGCGCGAAGGACGACCCCTTTTCGAAATGAAGATCCGCCACGAGCAGCGCGTCATGCGCAGGCAGGTACAGCCCCCCGGAGAGGTCCAGGAGGGCCAGCTGCCCCGAAAGCTCGATCTCGTGGGTTGCCTGTGTGGTCTTCCGCAATGCTGTCACGCCAAAGCCTCGTCGAGAAGCGCTGCTTCCGCCTCGGCCAGAATCTCGTCCGCATTGTCGCTATAGACGCGCTCGCGGCCGATCTCCAGCATGACGGACACGCTCAAGGGAGAAACCCGGTCGAGCGGCTTGTGGATGATTCGCCCCCGGATGCGCTCAAGCATCATGCCGAGGCGCTTCACGTCCAGGAGTCCCGTTGCCGCATCCGCCCGCGAGGCGCGCAAGAGCACATGGTCCGGCTCGTGCTTGCGCAACACGTCATAGACGAGATCGGTGGAGATCGTGACCTGACGGCCGGTCTTCTTCTCTCCCGGGAACTTGCGTTCGATGAGGCCCGCGATCACGGCGCATTGGCGGAAGGTGCGCTTCATGAGCGCGGATTCGGCAAGCCAATCCTCCAGGTCGTCGCCGAGCATGTCCTCAGAGAACAGCTCGTCCAGGAAGCCGGGCTCCCGCGCCACCCGCGCGGCGATGTCGCCCGAGGCATAGATCGCGATGCCGTAATCGTTGGCGACGAAACCGAGAGGTTTCAGCTTGGCGCGCTCCAGCCGGCGCGTGAGCAGCATGCCCAGCGTCTGGTGCGCGAGCCGTCCCTCGAAGGGAAAGCAGGTCATGTAGAAGCGATTGCCGCGCGGAAAGGTTTCGACCAGAAGATCGCGCGGCCCCGGCACGATGGAGCGGCGTCGCTGCTGCAACAACCATTCCGTCATCTGCGGGGGCAGGCGGTCCCACTCGAAGGGATCGGCGAGGATCGCGCGCACGCGCGCTGCGAGAAAGGTGGAGAGCGGAAACTTGCCGCCCTCATAGGACGGGATCATCGGGTCCGTGCCGGAGGCCGCGCGTGTCACCAGCACTTCGTCTTCCGCGATCCCTTCGAAGCGCAGCACCTCGCCTGCGAAGAGAAAGGTATCGCCGGGTGTGAGCGTCTCCGCGAAGTATTCCTCGATCTCGCCGAGAATTCTTCCACGCGGCAGCACCGATCCCGGCCTCGCGCGCGATGACTTGCCGAGGCGCACCTTGATCATGGTGGATTCGACGATGGTGCCGACATTGAGCCGGTATTGCTGCGCCACCTTGCCGTCGCGCACGCGCCACAAGCCATCGTTGCCCTTCACGATCTTAGCGAAGCGCTCATAGGCGCGAAGCGCGTAGCCGCCCGTTGCGACGAAAGCGACGCAGGCTTCGAAATCCTCCCACGTGAGCGCGGCATAGGGCGCCGCCGAGCGCACCTCCTCGTAGAGGTCTTCGAGCTTGAACGCATCGGCGCAGGCCATGCCCAGAATATGCTGGCACAGCACGTCGAGCGCGCCGATGCGCGCATCGGGCGTATCCTGCGCCGCCTCGTGAACCGCATCCAACGCCGCACGGCATTCCAGAATCTCGAAGCGATTGGCGGGCACGAGAAAGGCCTGCGACGGTTCGTCCATGCGGTGATTGGAGCGGCCGATGCGCTGCATGATGCGCGAGGCGCCCTTCGGCGCCCCCACATTCACCACGAGATCCACATCGCCCCAGTCGATGCCGAGATCGAGGGTCGCCGTACAGACCACGGCCTTGAGCTTTCCCGCCGTCATCGCCTCTTCCACGCGGCGGCGCTGCGTCACGTCGAGGGAGCCGTGATGGAGCGCAATCGCGAGCCCATCCTCGTTGAGCTTCCACAATTCCTGAAAGGTGTATTCTGCCTGAAGACGCGTATTGACGAAGACGAGCGTCGTCTTGTGCGCGCGGATGAGATCGTAGATCGCCGGCATCGAGAGAGACGCTGTGTGACCGGCGAGCGGCAGGCGCTCGTCGAGTTCGAGCATGCGGATGTCGGGCTGCGCCCCGCCCTTCACCACCACGAGATCGGCGAGGTCCGCTTTCTCCTCGCGTTGCGGCACGAGATAGCGGCGCAGATCATCCGGCTCGCGCACCGTTGCGGACAAGCCCACGGCGGTTGCCTGTGGCGCGAGGCTCATCAGCCGGGAGAGGCCGAGAGAAAGAAGATCACCGCGCTTCGAGGTGACGAGCGAATGCAGCTCGTCCAGCACGACGCGGCGCAAATCCTTGAAGAAATCCGTCGCCTCGCGGTGGGCGAGCAGCAGCGCGAGCTGCTCCGGCGTCGTCAACAAAATGTCCGGCGGCCGCTCGATCTGCCGTGCGCGCTTGTGGGAGGGCGTATCGCCCGTGCGCGTCTCGATGCGGATGGGCAGGTCCATCTCGGCCACCGGCGCTTCGAGGTTGCGGGCGATGTCGGTGGCGAGCGCCTTGAGCGGCGAGATGTAGAGCGTGTGCACGCCCCGCTTGTCCTTCACCGTATTGCGGCGCGGCTCGCGCTCCGCCAGCTCCACGAGGCTTGGCAGGAAGCCGGCCAGCGTCTTGCCCGCGCCCGTAGGCGCCACGAGCAGTACGGAACGGCCCGCCTTTGCCGTGGCGAGGAGTTGCAGCTGATGCTCGCGAGGCTGCCAGCCTCGGCTCTTGAACCAGTCCCGGAAGGTCTTGGGGAGAAGGGATGCGGACGCTTTCGACATGCCTTTTTAAGATAGGCGCAAAGGAATGGTTTCACCATGGGAGGCCGATTTCAGGTGTGAACCGATTCTTTGCCGGCTTGCCATTCCCCTGAAGATGGCCTCTGGTTGGCTTAAATCAAAAACCATCGAGGAAAACGCCGTGTCTCACTCCACCCAGTTCAAGAACGCCGTCGCCGTGGTTACCGGCGGCACCCAGGGCGTCGGGGAAACCATCGCCCGCACGCTCGCCGAGCGCGGAGCCGCGGGCCTCGTCATCTGCGGCCGTAACGTGGAGCGTGGCGAGGCCGTCGCGCGCGATCTCACAGCGCAGGGCTGCCGCACGGAATTCGTGAAAGCTGACCTGTCGAATATGGACGATACGCGCAAGGTCGTTGCTCGTGCCGACAGCGCCTTCGGGCGCGTCCACGTGCTGGTCAATGCCGCCGGCATCACGGATCGCGGCACGATCTTCGACACCACGCCTGAACTCTTCGACCAGATGTTCGCAGTGAACGTGCGTGCGCCTTTCTTCCTCATGCAGGACGCCGCCAAGATCATGCGCCGCGAGAAGATTGAAGGCGCGATGGTCAACATCCTGTCCATGTCGGCCCATGGCGGCCAGCCCTTCATTTCCGCCTATTGCGGCTCGAAGGGCGCACTTGCGACATTGACGAAGAACGCTGCCTTCAGCCTCATGCCCTGGCGCATCCGCGTGAACGGCCTCAATATCGGCTGGATGAACACGCCTGGCGAAGACAGGATCGTGCGGCTCTATCACGGCGCGCAGGATGGCTGGCTCGAAAAGGCCGAGAAGGAGCAGCCCTTCGGCCGCCTGCTCGATCCGAAGGAAGTCGCGCGTGCCGTCGCGTTCCTCACCAGCACGGAATCCGGCATGATGACGGGCTCGATCATCGATTTCGATCAATCCGTGGTCGGCTGCTACGAAGACGCGCCGCACCCGTCGAAGCCTGCGGAATAAACCGCCTCCAACTCTCAAAAACCTCATCCTGAGGAGCCTGCGCAGCAGGCGTCTCGAAGGAGGTTCCAGAGAACACTGGAGACGCCCTCGTCCTTCGAGATGGTCGCTTATGCGACCTCCTCAGGATGAGGTCAGAGAATGAACGAGCGTTGCAGCCTCAGCGCTGCATCACCGCGAGAAAGCCGGGAACCGGAACGCCGCGATCTTCCCGGGTTGACACGCGCTCAAGGATCACGACCGTCAAACCGTTCTCCTCGGCGAGCTTCCTTAGATAGCTCTCGCCATGGGCATAACGCGCATCGTCACCCAGCACAAAACCATCGCCTTCATGCGCCTGCACCGTGAAGGCGAAGAGCCCTTCGCGCTTCAACACGCGCTTCGTTTCGCGAAACGTTTCATCGAGCGCCGCCATGTAGACGAATACATCCGCCGCCACAACGAGATCGGCTTCTCCGTCGCTGCGCCCCTTCAGAAACGAAACAAGCTCCGCCTCGTGTAGCGCGTCGTAAAGCTTGGTCTTTTCCGCCTTCTCCAGCATGCGCGGCGAGAGATCGGCGCCGATGAGCGATGCGCATAATCCATCGAGCGCCTGCCCCATCAATCCTGTGCCGCAGCCGAGATCGAGGGTGAGACCGAAGCGACAATCACGGATGCTCTTGGAGCAGGCGCGACGCAGCGCATCGGCGATCAGCTCAGGTCCGCGATAGGCAAGGCTCTTGGTGAGATGCCGGTCGAACTTGGGCGCGTAATCATCGAACAGCGCGCGTACGTAAGCATCCGTGATCGCCTCGTCCTGCGGCAACGCGCCGAGACGGGCAAGATCGACGCGCACGCCCAGCACGTCGTCGGGCTCCAATTCGAGAGCCCGCTTGAGAGCCTCGATGGCTTCGTCATGCAGGTTCAGCTCTGCTGCGGAACGGCCGAGCAGCGCCTGAGCGGGAGCGAAATCCGGCGCAAGCTCCAGCACCTGCCGCGCCAGATCGGCGGCGGCCTCGAAATCGCGCTCGTCGAAAGCGGCGCTGGCATATTCATAGCGGCGGTCGGCCAGGACATCGCCGGAGGATCGGAAGGAAACGGTCAACGGCATGGCTTTGGCATGAGGGAGCGGCGACGGGCTGTCAATGGAGGAGGCTGGGCTTCACACCACGTCATTCCGGACGGCGCAGCAGAACCTGGGATCGCGTGACGAGAAGGCGCTGGCTTTCCCCTCTCCCGGGTGGGAGAGGGGCAGGGGTGAGGGAATGCCCTGTCCGGAAAGGGCATGCCCTCACCCGCCGCACTACCGTGCGTCGACCTCTCCCACTCGGGAGAGGTATTCCAGCGCCTCATCTGGCTCACGATCCCGGCTCGGCTATGCCGTCCGGGATGACGGCCTGTGGATCATGTTCCTCTTTTGTTCTTGACAAAAGTCCTCTCTCATGGCTAAGGTTGCCCGGT
>NZ_JAKUCN010000011.1 GCF_022808595.1 Microvirga solisilvae | reverse complement strand
AGATCGGCCGCGATGCGGTTCTCAAGCTGATGGAAGCGGTGGATGCCTACATCCCGCAGCCGGAGCGTCCGATTGACCAGCCGTTCCTGATGCCGATCGAAGACGTGTTCTCGATCTCGGGCCGCGGCACGGTGGTGACGGGTCGCGTGGAGCGCGGCATCGTGAAGGTCGGCGAGGAAGTGGAGATCGTGGGTCTGCGCGACACGCAGAAGACGACGGTCACGGGCGTCGAGATGTTCCGCAAGCTGCTCGATCAGGGTCAGGCTGGCGACAACGTGGGCGTTCTGCTGCGCGGCACGAAGCGCGAGGACGTGGAGCGCGGCCAGGTGCTGTGCAAGCCCGGCTCGATCAAGCCGCACACGAAGTTCAAGGCCGAGGCGTACATCCTGACGAAGGAAGAGGGCGGCCGTCATACGCCGTTCTTCGGCAACTACCGTCCGCAGTTCTACTTCCGCACGACCGACGTGACGGGCGTGGTGAAGCTTCCCGAGGGCACCGAGATGGTGATGCCGGGCGACAACATCACGATGGAAGTGGAGCTGATCGCTCCGATCGCCATGGAAGAGAAGCTGCGCTTTGCTATCCGTGAAGGCGGTCGTACCGTCGGCGCCGGCGTCGTCGCCGCCGTGATGGATTAATTGAAAGAGGATCAAAGGACAGCGGCCGGACTTCGGTC
This sequence comes from Microvirga solisilvae, assembly GCF_022808595.1. GTDB lineage: Bacteria > Pseudomonadota > Alphaproteobacteria > Rhizobiales > Beijerinckiaceae > Microvirga > Microvirga solisilvae. The sequence continues at coordinate 60,848 of NZ_JAKUCN010000011.1, read as the reverse complement.
GGGCCGCTTCCCTTGTTGAATGGATAAGCCATGAACGGTCAAAACATTCGTATTCGCCTTAAGGCGTTCGACCACCGGATCCTCGACGCTTCGACACGCGAAATCGTGTCGACTGCGAAGCGGACCGGCGCCCAGGTTCGCGGGCCCATCCCGCTGCCGACGCGCATCGAGCGCTTTACGGTGCTTCGCTCGCCGCACATCGACAAGAAGTCGCGCGAGCAGTTCGAGATGCGCACTCATAAGCGTGTTCTCGATATCGTGGACCCCACCCCGCAGACGGTTGACGCTCTTATGAAGCTCGATCTTGCTGCTGGTGTGGACGTGGAAATCAAGCTCTAAGCCGTTGGGCTTGGAGCTTTCGGTAGACACGCCGAGAGGATACGCACATGCGCTCAGGCGTCATTGCACAGAAACTAGGGATGACCCGCATCTTCACGGATGCCGGTGAACATGTCCCGGTCACGGTTCTGAAGGTCGACAACTGCCAGGTCGTCGCCCACCGTACCAAAGAAAAGAACGGCTACACCGCGCTGCAGGTCGGCGTCGGCAAGGCCAAGGTAAAGAACGTTTCGAAGGCCGAGCGCGGGCGTTTCGCCGTCGCTCAGGTCGAGCCGAAGCGCAAGCTCGCGGAGTTCCGCGTCTCCGAGGATGCTGTCATCCCGGTTGGCGCCGAGATCACCGCTGATCACTTCATTGCCGGTCAGTTCGTGGACGTCACGGGCATCACCACCGGTAAGGGCTTTGCGGGCGGTATGAAGCGCTGGAACTTCGGCGGTCTTCGCGCCACTCACGGCGTGTCGGTCTCCCACCGTTCGATCGGTTCGACCGGTGGCCGCCAGGATCCGGGCAAGACGTTCAAGAACAAGAAGATGCCTGGTCACCTGGGTGTCGAGCGCGTCACCACGCAGAACCTGCGTGTCGTGTCGACCGACGTCGAGCGCGGTCTGATCCTCGTCGAAGGCGCCGTTCCTGGCGTTGCCGGCGGCTGGATCTTCGTCCGCGACGCGGTGAAGCGGAAGCTGCCGAAGGAAGTGCCGATGCCCGGTTCCTTCCGCTCGGCCAACGACGCTGCACCGGCCCCCAAGGCTGAGCAGGCCCAAGAGGAGAATGCGTGATGAAGCTTGATATCACCACGCTCGAGGGCAAGAAGTCCGGTTCGGTCGATCTGAACGAGGCCATCTTCGGTCTTGAGCCGCGCGCCGATCTGCTCGCCCGTTGCGTCCGCTGGCAGCTTGCAAAGCGCCAGGCCGGTACGCACGCTGTGAAGAACCGTTCGCTCGTCGATCGTACGAGGAAGAAGGTTTACAAGCAGAAGGGCACCGGTAGCGCCCGTCACGGCGCTGCGAGCGCTCCCCAGTTCCGGGGCGGCGGTCGTGCCTTCGGCCCGCAGGTTCGTAGCCATGCTCACGACCTGCCCAAGAAGGTCCGCGCTCTCGCTCTGAAGCACGCCCTGTCGTCCAAGGCCAAGGGTGCCTCGCTCATCGTTCTCGACGATGCGACGCTCTCCGAGCCCAAGACGAAGGCTCTCGTCGAGCGCTTCGGCAAGCTCGGCCTCGGCAACGCCCTGATCATCGGTGGCGCAGAGATCGAGACGAACTTCCAGCGGGCTGCTCGCAACATCCCGAACATCGACGTCCTGCCGGTGCAGGGCATCAACGTCTATGACATCCTGCGCCGCGAGACGCTTGTTCTCACGAAGGCAGCTGTCGATGCGCTGGAGGCGCGCTTCAAATGAGCCTGGACCCGCGCCATTACGATGTGATCGTAAGCCCGGTCATCACCGAGAAGGCGACCGCTCTTTCCGAGCAGAATAAGGTCGTGTTCAAGGTGCGCCCGGATGCGACGAAGCCGCAGATCAAGGAAGCGGTTGAGAAGCTGTTCGATGTCAAGGTGAAGAGCGTCAACACGCTCGTTACCAAAGGCAAAGTGAAGTTGTTCCGCGGCACCCGCGGCCAGCGGTCGGACGTGAAGAAGGCGGTTGTGACCCTCGAAGAGGGCCAAACCATCGACGTCACGACGGGCCTCTGATCGGTTGAGAGAGTGATCCGATGGCTTTGAAAACGTTCAAACCAATCACCCCCGGCCTGCGCCAGCTGGTGATCGTCGACCGCAGCGAGCTCTACAAGGGCAAGCCGGTCAAGAAGCTGACGGAGGGCAAGAGCTCCTCCGGTGGCCGTAACAATCTGGGTCGCGTGACTGTCCGCTTCCGTGGCGGTGGTCACAAGCGCACCCTGCGCCTGGTCGACTTCAAGCGTCATGGCCGCATGGGCGACGTGGCTGTCGTGGAGCGGATCGAGTACGATCCGAACCGCACCGCCTTCATCGCGCTCATCCGCTATGCCGACGGCGAGCAGTCCTACATCCTGGCCCCGCAGCGTCTGGCTGTCGGCGATCAGGTGTCGGCTGGCGAGCAGGTCGACATTAAGCCGGGTAACGCCATGCCGATCGGCAACATGCCGGTGGGCACGATCATCCACAACGTCGAGCTGAAGATCGGCAAGGGTGGCGCTGTCGCCCGCTCCGCCGGTACCTACGCTCAGATCGTGGGTCGTGACCAGGGCTACGTGACGATCCGCCTGAACTCCGGCGAGCAGCGCATGGTCCATGGCCAGTGCTTCGCCACTGTCGGCGCGGTGTCGAACCCGGACCACATGAACACCTCGATCGGCAAGGCCGGCCGTAACCGCTGGCTTGGCAAGCGTCCGCATAACCGCGGCGTTTCCATGAACCCGATCGACCACCCGCACGGTGGTGGTGAAGGTCGTACTTCCGGTGGCCGCCATCCGGTGTCCCCGTGGGGCGTCCCCACCAAGGGTAAGAAAACCCGTTCGAACAAGCGGACCGACAAGTTTATTGTGTCGAGCCGTCACGCTCGTAAGAAGTAAGGATAGAGGCACGTCATGGCACGTTCGCTTTGGAAGGGCCCGTTCGTCGACGGTTACCTCCTCAAGAAGGCCGAGGCTGCCCGTTCTTCGGGCCGCAACGAGGTCATCAAGATCTGGAGCCGTCGCTCCACGATCCTCCCGCAGTTCGTGGGCCTCACGTTCGGGGTCTACAACGGTCAGAAGCACATTCCCGTCTCCGTGAGCGAGGAAATGGTGGGTCACAAGTTCGGCGAGTTCTCGCCGACCCGCACTTTCCATGGCCACGCGGCGGACAAGAAGGCGAAGAGGAAGTAAGATGGGTAAGGCCGCAACTCCTCGCGCGCTCAGCGATAACGAGGCTCAAGCCGTCGCTCGCATGCTGCGCGTCAGCCCCCAGAAGCTCAATCTCGTTGCGGGCTTGATCCGCGGCAAGAAGGTTTCTGCTGCTCTCGCCGATCTCGAGTTCTCCCGTAAGCGCATCGCCCGCGATGTGAAGAAGTGCCTCGAGAGCGCCATCGCCAACGCCGAGAACAACCACAACCTCGATGTGGACGATCTCGTCGTCAGCCAGGCATTCGTCGGCAAGGCGCTCGTCATGAAGCGCTTCCACGCCCGGGCCCGCGGTCGCGGTGCTCGCATCGAAAAGCCCTTCTCGAACCTCACGATCGTGGTTCGGGAAGTTGCCGAACAGGCATAAAGGAGAACCAGATGGGTCAGAAAATTAACCCGATCGGTCTTCGGCTCGGCATCAACCGGACCTGGGACTCGCGCTGGTTCGCCGGCAAGGGCGAGTATGCCAAGCTGATGCACGAGGACATGGCGATCCGCGAAGCTCTGATGAAGCAGCTGAAGCAGGCCGCCGTTTCGAAGATCGTGATCGAGCGTCCGCACAAGAAGTGCCGCGTCACCATTCACTCGGGTCGTCCGGGCGTGGTGATCGGCAAGAAGGGTGCCGACATCGAGAAGCTCCGCAAGACCGTCGCCAAGATGACGGACGCGGATGTCGCCATCAACATCGTCGAAGTCCGCAAGCCGGAAGTCGACGCGACCCTGGTGGCCGACTCGATCGCTCAGCAGCTCGAGCGCCGTGTTGCTTTCCGCCGTGCCATGAAGCGTGCCGTTCAGTCGGCCATGCGTCTGGGCGCCGAAGGCATCCGTATCAACTGCTCGGGCCGTCTCGGTGGCGCTGAAATCGCCCGCCTGGAATGGTACCGCGAGGGCCGCGTTCCGCTTCACACGCTTCGTGCTGACGTGGATTACGGCGTGTCCACCGCGTACACCACCTATGGCACCTGCGGCATCAAGGTTTGGATCTTCAAGGGCGAAATCCTTGAGCACGATCCGATGGCCCAGGACAAGCGGATGAACGACGAAGGAGGCCGCTCTGGTGGCCGCCGCGAGAACGCGGCGTAACGGAGAGGTCAGGAGAGGTTTGCCATGTTGCAACCGAAGAAAACCAAGTTCCGTAAGCAGTTCAAGGGCCGTATTTCCGGCACTGCGAAGGGTGGTACGGACCTCAACTTCGGCCAGTTCGGCCTGAAGGCGATGGAACCCGAGCGTGTCAACGCTCGTCAGATCGAGGCGGCTCGCCGCGCCATCACCCGCGCCATGAAGCGCGCGGGTCGGGTGTGGATCCGCATCTTCCCGGACGTGCCGGTGTCGACGAAGCCGACCGAAGTGCGTATGGGTAAGGGTAAGGGCGCTCCCGAATATTGGGCAGCCAAGGTTAAGCCTGGCCGCATCATGTTCGAGATCGACGGCGTGCCGGAGGATATCGCCCGTGAGGCGCTTCGTCTCGGCGCTGCCAAGCTCCCGATCAAGACGCGCTTCATTCAGCGCATTGCCGAGTAAGGAGAGAGAATCATGAAGTCCAAGCAGAGATTCTCTGACCTTAAGGCAATGTCCGCCGATCAGCTGTCGGACGAGCTGCTGAACCTGAAGAAGGAGCAGTTCAACCTCCGCTTCCAGCGCGCTACGGGCCAGCTCGAGAACACCGGACGCGTCCGTGAAGTCCGCAGGGACGTCGCCCGCGTCAAGACACTGCAGCGCCAGAAGGCCGCTGCGGCTAAGGCTTAAGAGGAAATCAAGATGCCGAAGCGCGTTTTGCAGGGCGTCGTTGTCAGCGATAAGCAGGACAAGACGGTCGTCGTGAAAGTGGAGCGTCGTTTCACGCACCCGGTTCTGAAAAAGACCGTGCGTAAGACGAAAAACTACCACGCTCATGATGAGGCCAATAAGGCCAAGGTGGGTGACACGGTCTTCATCGAAGAGACCAAGCCGCTCTCCAAACTCAAGACCTGGGTGCTCGTCGACCAAGCGAAGGCTTAAAAAGCCTTCTTTTTGGGGTTGTCTAGAAGGGGCGGTCCGTGTATACGACCGCCTCTCTCGACATTTGAAGGGCAGGGGGCATCAGACCCCCGTCAGGCGTAGTCCGGGGGGCAATAGTGCCTTTTGCCCGGAAACCTGTCTGAAACAAAGGAAAGGATCAAAGCCATGATCCAGATGCAGACGAATCTTGACGTCGCCGATAACTCCGGCGCCCGTCGCGTGATGTGCATCAAGGTTCTCGGCGGTTCGAAGCGTAAGTACGCTTCCGTGGGCGATATCATCGTCGTATCCGTGAAAGAGGCTATTCCGCGCGGCCGCGTGAAGAAGGGCGACGTCATGAAGGCGGTCGTCGTGCGCACCGCCAAGGACATCCGTCGCGCTGACGGCTCGGTCATCCGTTTTGACCGTAATGCCGCCGTTCTGATCAACAATCAGAAAGAGCCGGTCGGCACCCGTATCTTCGGCCCCGTTCCGCGTGAACTGCGTGCCAAGAACCACATGAAAATCATTTCGCTTGCGCCGGAGGTGCTCTAATGGCCGCGAAGATCAAGAAGGGCGACAAGGTCGTCGTCCTGACCGGTCGCGACAAGGGCAAGACCGGTGAAGTCGTACAGGTGCTCCCGAAGGAAGAGCGCGCGGTTGTCCGTGGCGTGAACCTCGTGAAGCGCCACCAGCGCCAGACGGCGACCCAGGAAAGCGGCATCATCACCAAGGAAGCCGCCATCCACCTGTCGAACCTGGCCTATGCAGACCCGAAGGACGGCAAGCCGACCCGGGTTGGTTTCAAAGTTCTCGAAGACGGCCGCAAGGTCCGCTTCGCCAAGCGTTCGGGAGACCTGATCGATGGCTAAGGCTGACATCTACACCCCGCGGCTGAAGAAGCACTACGAAGAAGTGGTGCGTCCGAAGCTCATCGAAGAGTTCGGCTACAAGAACCCCATGGAAGTGCCGCAGATCGAGAAGATCGTGCTCAACATGGGCGTTGGCGAGTCGACCGCCGATTCCAAGAAGGCCTCCGTCGCCGCTGCCGACCTCGCGCTTATCGCCGGTCAGAAGCCGGTGATCACGAAGGCCCGTAAGGCTATCTCGCAGTTCAAGGTCCGCGAGAACATGCCGATCGGTGCAAAGGTTACGCTCCGCAAGGTGCGTATGTACGAGTTCCTCGATCGTCTCGTCACCATCGCGCTTCCCCGCGTCCGCGACTTCCGGGGCCTGAATCCCAAGTCGTTCGACGGCCGTGGCAACTACGCGATGGGCATCAAGGAGCACTTGGTGTTCCCTGAGATCAACTACGACAAGGTTGAGCAGGTTTGGGGTATGGACGTCATCATCACGACGACGGCCAAGACCGACGACGAAGCCCGTGCTCTGCTGCGTCACTTCAACTTCCCGTTCCGGCAGTGAGGATAGCTGTCCTCAGACGCGGACACTGGAGATAAAAAATGGCTAAGAAAAGCGCTATTGAGAAGAACAATCGCCGTCGCAAGCTCGTGAAGAAGTTCGCGGGCCGTCGCGAGCGCCTCCTGGCGGTCGCTAACGACGAGTCGAAGTCCATGGAGGAGCGCTTCGAAGCGCGCCTCAAGTTGGCTGAGCTGCCGCGCAACTCGAACAAGTCCCGCATCCGCAACCGTTGCGAGATCACGGGCCGTCCGCGTGCGTATTACCGCAAGCTCGGCATGTCGCGTATCGCTCTGCGCGAGCTCGGCAACAAAGGCCTGATTCCGGGCCTCGTGAAGTCCAGCTGGTAAGAGGGAGGGCATCATATGATCAACGATCCGTTGGGCGATATGCTCACCCGTATCCGCAACGCGCAGATGCGCCGTCGCGGCACTGTTTCCACCCCTGGCTCGAAGCTGCGTGCCCGCGTTCTCGAAGTTCTCAAGAGCGAAGGCTACATCCGCGACTATTCGCAGACCGAGTTCGGCAATGGCCGTACCGAGTTTTCGATCGAGCTGAAGTACTATGACGGTCAGCCGGTGATCCGCTCCATCGAGCGCGTCTCCAAGCCGGGCCGCCGCGTGTATGCTTCCGTCGACGCCATGCCTCGCGTGGCTGACGGCCTGGGCATCACCATTCTCTCGACGCCCCAGGGCGTGATGGCCGACCATGAGGCCCGTGAGAAGAACGTGGGCGGCGAAGTGCTCTGCAAGGTCTTCTAAGGCCTAAGCACCAGCACAGAACCACGGAGATTCGAAAATGTCACGAGTAGGCAAAAAGCCGGTTCCGGTTCCGTCGGGTGTGACGGCGACCGTTGACGGTCAGATGGTTAAGATGAAGGGCTCGAAGGGCGAACTCTCGTTCCTCGTTCCCGAAGAAGTGTCGGTAAAGCTTGAAGACGGCGCCGTGACGGTCACCCCGCGCGACCTGTCCAAGGTGGCCCGTGCCAAGTGGGGCCTCTCCCGCGCTCAGGTTGCAAACCTGGTGCAGGGCGTCGCCAACGGCTTCGAGAAGCGCCTCGAGATCAACGGTGTCGGCTACAAGGCCGCTGTCGCTGGCAAGGTGCTGAAGCTGTCGCTGGGCTACAGCCACGACATCGACTACGAAATCCCGGCCGGCATCACGATTGTGACGCCCAAGCCGACGGAAGTCGTCGTCAGCGGCATCGACAAGCAGAAGGTCGGCCAGGTCGCCGCCGAGATCCGCGAATATCGCGGTCCGGAGCCCTACAAGGGCAAGGGCGTCAAGTATGCCGGCGAATTCATCTTCCGCAAGGAAGGCAAGAAGAAGTAAGGACGACGTATCATGGCTGAGAAGAAAGGCGCTGAAGATCGCCGCAAGGCCCGTGTGCGCCGTGCGATCCGGAAGGCTGCGAATGGACGCCCGCGTTTGTCGGTGTTCCGTTCGTCTAAGCAGATCTATGCCCAGGTTATCGATGACGTGCGCGGCGTGACCGTCGCTTCGGCATCGACGATCGAGAAGGACCTGAAGGGCAAGCTCAAGACCGGCGCGACCGTTGAGGCCGCAAAGGAAGTGGGCAAGCTCGTCGCCGAGCGCGCAGCCAAGGCTGGCGTGAAGCAGGTGATCTTCGATCGCTCGGGCTACCTCTATCACGGCCGCGTCAAGGCTCTCGCCGACGCAGCCCGTGAAGGCGGTCTGGACTTCTAATTTTAAGACATTCATGAACGGGGCGGGGAGTGGTTTACCTCCCGCCCTGATCGTGCTTTACGGCGGGTATCGTAAAAACCCCTTAGCGAGCGGGCCCGCCGCCCGCGCAAGTGAGAGGTCTCATGGCAAGAGAACCCAGAGAACGTGCTGATCGCGAAGAGCGTGACAGCGAATTCGTGGATCGCCTGGTCCACATCAACCGCGTTGCCAAAGTCGTGAAGGGCGGCCGTCGTTTCGGCTTCGCTGCTCTCGTCGTCGTCGGCGACCAGAAGGGCCGCGTCGGCTTCGGTCACGGCAAGGCCCGTGAGGTTCCGGAAGCGATCCGCAAGGCCACCGACGCTGCGAAGCGCTCGATGATCCGCGTGTCCCTCCGCGAAGGTCGCACCCTGCACCACGACGTGAACGGCCGCCATGGCGCCGGCAAGGTCGTGCTGCGTGCAGCTCCCCAGGGTACTGGCATCATCGCCGGCGGTCCGATGCGCGCTGTCTTCGAGGCAGTCGGCATGCAGGACGTCGTGTCGAAGTCGCTCGGCTCGTCGAACCCCTACAACCTCGTTCGCGCGACTTTCGACGCGCTCAAGAACGAGGACAGCCCGCGCTCCGTGGCTGCTCGCCGTGGCCTGAAGGTCTCGACGCTGCAGGCTCGTCGCCGTGACGCCGATGCGTCCGCCGACGCCGGCGCTGACGCGTAAGGGAGGCTTCGACAATGGCAAAGAAGCCTGCTGCTGCAAAAGCAACCATCACCGTTGAGCAGGTCGGTTCGCCGATCCGCCGCGAGGGCAAACAGCGCCAGACGCTGATTGGCCTCAAGCTCAACAAGCTTCATCGCACCTCGACCCTCGAAGACACGCCGTCCGTGCGCGGCATGATCGAGAAGGTCAAGCACCTCGTGCGCGTTGTCGACGGGCAGTGAGGAGAGCGATCATGAAACTGAACGAAATTCGCGATAACGAAGGTTCTACCAAGAACCGCATGCGCGTGGGCCGTGGTATCGGCTCCGGCAAGGGCAAGACCGGTGGACGCGGCGTGAAGGGACAGAAGTCCCGTACCGGCGTGTCGATCAAGGGCTTCGAAGGCGGTCAGATGCCTCTGCACCGTCGTCTGCCGAAGCGCGGCTTCAACAAGCCGAACGCCATTGATCTCAACGAGGTCAATGTCGGCCGCATCCAGCAGGCCATCGAGGCCGGCAAGCTCGACAAGGCTGCAACCGTGACCATCGAGTCGCTGGTTGCCGCCGGTGTGGTCTCCAAGCCGCGCGACGGCGTGAAGATCCTCGGCGTCGGCGAGCTGAAGGCCAAGCTGTCCTTCCAGGTCCATGGCGCGTCCAAGTCGGCCGTCCAGGCGATCGAGAAGGCGGGCGGCTCGGTGACCCTCCTGGGCGCCGTTGCACAGGCGTGAGCCTGAGCCCACATTAATCTAGATCCAAGCGGCGGCCCGCGTCTGATCGCGTGGCCGCCGTTTGTATGTGAGTGACTTCACTTTTCAGTTTGACTGCGCTTCCTGGAAGCACGATCAAGCTCAAGCCTTTCAGGTTTGCATGATCCGGGCGGACACCGGTCCTTTCAGTCCGATCATGCTTTCGGTATTCGGGGACGAAAAATGGCTTCAGCAGCCGAGCAACTCGCCGCAAACATCAATTTCGGTTCGATCGCCAAAGCCGAGGAATTGAAGAAGCGCATTTGGTTCACCCTCGGTGCGCTCATCGTCTATCGTCTCGGCACCTATATTCCGCTTCCCGGCATCAATCCGGAGGCACTCGCTCAGAGCTTTCAGAACGCCAGCGGCGGCGTGTTGGGCCTGTTCAACATGTTCTCCGGCGGCGCCGTCGAGCGCATGGCGATCTTTGCCCTGAACATCATGCCCTATATCTCGGCATCGATCATCGTTCAGCTCCTCACCTCCGTTCTGCCTTCCCTCGAGGCGTTGAAGAAGGAAGGCGAGGCGGGTCGCAAGATCCTGAACCAGTACACCCGTTACCTCACGGTGTTCCTGGCCCTCTTCCAGTCTTGGGGCATTGCTGTCGGTCTGCAGAGCTCCGGCAATATCGTTCTGTCGCCGGGGCCGTTCTTCCTGATCTCTACAGTCATCACGCTGACCGGCGGCACCATGTTCCTGATGTGGCTCGGTGAGCAGATCACCTCGCGCGGCATCGGTAACGGCACGTCGCTGATCATTTTCGCCGGCATCGTGGCCAACCTGCCGACGGCCATCGCCGGCACCCTCGAGCTCGGCCGTCAGGGCGCGATCTCCACGGGCCTCATCCTCGGCGTGATCGTGATGGCAGTCGCCATCATCTACTTCGTGGTGTTCATGGAGCGCGCCCAGCGCCGCCTGCTCATCAACTATCCGAAGCGCCAGGTCGGCAACCGCATGTACGAGGGCCAGACCTCGTTCCTGCCGCTCAAGCTCAACACCTCGGGCGTGATTCCGCCGATCTTCGCCTCTTCGCTGCTCCTGCTGCCGGCCACCATCGCCAGCTTCCAGACCGGCACGGACGGCACGGGTATCATCGCCACGCTCACGGCCTATCTCGGCCATGGACGTCCGGCCTACATGTTCCTCTATGCGGCCCTGATCGTATTCTTTGCCTTCTTCTACACGGCCATCGTGTTCAATCCGACGGAGACGGCGGACAACCTGAAGAAGCAGGGCGGCTTTATTCCGGGCATCCGCCCCGGTGAGCGGACGGCTGACTTCATCGATCAGGTGTTGACTCGCATCACCGTTCTCGGTGCAGCTTACCTCGTCATCATCTGCTTGATTCCGGAGCTTCTGGTCTCGTACGCGGCCCTGCCATTCTACTTTGGCGGCACTTCGCTTCTGATCGTCGTGTCTGTTACCATGGACACGGTTGCTCAGGTGCATGGCCATCTGCTGGCTCACCAGTACGAGGGGCTCGTCAAGAAGGCGAAGCTCAAGGGCGCACGCCGGCGGTAAAGAAATGGGCTTCCCGCAGGGCAATGCGGGAAGCCTCAAAAATGTGAGGGGAACGTCTATGAGGATCATCCTGCTGGGGCCGCCTGGGGCCGGTAAGGGGACTCAGGCTGTGCGTCTGGTCGAGCGCTTGGGAATTCCCCAGCTGTCGACCGGCGATATGCTCCGCGCAGCGGTGGCTGCCGGTACGCCGGTGGGCCTCAAGGCCAAGGCCGTCATGGACCGGGGCGATCTGGTGTCCGACGATATTGTCGTGGGCATCATCGCCGACCGGATCGAAGAGGCCGACGCCAAGAAGGGCTTCATTCTCGATGGCTTCCCCCGGACCGTCGCCCAAGCCGAGGCATTCGATTCCATGCTGGCCGAGAAGGGCCTCAAGCTCGACGCCGTCGTCGAGTTCAAGGTGGACGAGAATGCCCTCGTGGAGCGTATCGTGAAGCGGGCGAAGGAAACCGAGGCCCGTGGCGAGCAGGTCCGCAAGGACGACAATCCTGAAGTCTTCAAAACCCGTCTCGATGCCTATCGAACCCAGACGGCGCCGCTCTCCGCCTATTATCAGGGCAAGGGCATGCTGAAGACAGTCGACGGCATGGAGCCGATCGACGACGTGACTGTAGCGGTCAAGGAAATCCTGGGCCGCTGAAGGGCAGGGTGGTGAAGGCTTGGATTAGGCATCCCAGTATACTGGGTCTTGTTCTAGCGGGGCTTTATCTTGCCATCAGCGCTTGGCTTGTTTGGATGTCCCTATCAGCTGAAGGTGACCCAAAGGGATCCTTCGTCTTTCTTCAGCTTCCAATAGCCTTGCAACTGGCTGCTTTAGCTGAGCTAGGGTTCTTGCCATTCCTCATGAGGTTAGGGTGGATCGAGGCCTATCTCCTATTGATGCCTCCCACTCTGATACTGTTGTATTTCGTAGGATGGCTCTTGGAGAACTCTTCAAGGGCTTTAATAGGCAAGGGGCTTGACGCCTGGGTTAAAACCCGTTAGGGCCATGCCTCTTGCACAAGAACCTGCATATCCGGAGGGTTTCGTGAGAAACCTCTCTGGCTTGTTGTGTTCGCAATAAGCCCGCGCAGGGGCCGGCCTCCACCGGACGCGCGATAAACATCACCTGAAGCCCAGGCTTCACCACATGGAGACGGACGATGGCTCGTATAGCAGGCGTCAACATTCCGACCGCCAAGCGCGTTGTGATCGCGCTTCAGTACATCCACGGCATTGGGCCCAAGAAGGCTCAGGAGATCATCGAGAAGGTCAACATCCCGGCCGACCGCCGCGTGAACCAGCTGACCGACGCCGAAGTTCTGGCCATCCGCGAGACCATCGACCGCGACTACATCGTGGAAGGTGACCTGCGTCGCGAAGTGTCCATGAACATCAAGCGCCTCATGGATCTCGCCGCCTACCGCGGTCTTCGTCACCGTCGCAGCCTGCCCACCCGTGGCCAGCGCACGCACACGAACGCCCGTACCCGCAAGGGCAAGGCGAAGCCGATCGCCGGCAAGAAGAAGTAAGAATTCATCGGCCACCCATTCCGGGTGGCCCTTTCTCCCGAGCGCCTGGCATGACGGGCGCGTTTGAAGGACCAGTAGAATGGCAAAAGAAGCGACCCGCGTCCGCCGCCGCGAACGTAAGAACATCGTCTCCGGCGTGGCGCATGTGAACGCCTCGTTCAACAACACCATGATCACCATCACCGACGCTCAGGGCAACACGATCTCGTGGTCCTCGGCTGGCGCGATGGGCTTCAAGGGCTCGCGTAAGTCGACCCCGTACGCCGCTCAGGTTGCTGCTGAAGACGCTGCCCGCAAGGCTGCCGAGCACGGCATGCGCACCCTCGAGGTCGAGGTGTCCGGTCCCGGCTCCGGCCGTGAGTCGGCTCTGCGCGCCCTCCAGTCGGCAGGCTTCACGGTCACCTCGATCCGTGACGTGACGCCGATCCCGCACAACGGTTGCCGTCCGCGCAAGCGTCGTCGCGTCTAATTCAAGATCATCCTGCGCGTGGGCCACGGCCCGCGCGCATTCCGGTTTAGGGCCGGCTTTGACGCCGCCCGTCGAGCGGTACCTCAAGAGGTGTGGTTGTGATCCAAAAGAACTGGCAAGAGCTGATTAAGCCGAACAAGCTCGAAGTCTCCCCCGGCGACGATCCGAAGCGCATTGCGACGGTCGTGGCTGAGCCGCTCGAGCGTGGTTTCGGCACGACGCTCGGCAACTCCCTGCGTCGCGTTCTCCTGTCGTCGCTCCAGGGCGCCGCTGTGACGTCGATCCATATCGATGGCGTGCTGCACGAGTTCTCGTCGATCCCGGGCGTCCGCGAGGACGTGACGGACATCGTCCTGAACGTGAAGGCCATCGCCATCAAGATGCAGGGCGAAGGTCCGAAGCGCATGACGCTTCGCAAGACCGGCCCCGGCGCCGTCACTGCTGGCGACATCAACACGGTCGGCGACGTTCAGATCCTGAACCCCGAGCTCGTTCTCTGCACCCTCGACGAGGGCGCCGAGATCCGCATGGAGTTCACGGTCGATACCGGCAAGGGCTACGTTCCCTCCGAGCGCAACCGCGCTGAAGACGCTCCGATCGGCATGATCCCGGTCGACTCGCTCTACAGCCCGGTGAAGAAGGTGTCGTATCGCATCGAGAACACCCGCGAGGGCCAGATTCTCGACTACGACAAGCTCATCATGACGGTTGAAACGAACGGCGCCGTGACCCCTGAAGATGCCGTGGCCTATGCCGCCCGCATCCTGCAGGATCAGCTCCAGGTCTTCGTCAACTTCGAAGAACCCCGCAAGGAAGAGACCGCTGCCGCTGCTCCGCAGCTGCCGTTCAACCCGGCGCTCCTCAAGAAGGTCGACGAGCTCGAGCTGTCGGTCCGTTCGGCAAACTGCCTGAAGAACGACAACATCGTCTATATCGGCGACCTCATCCAGAAGTCCGAGGCGGAAATGCTCCGCACCCCGAACTTCGGCCGCAAGTCGCTTAACGAGATCAAGGAAGTTCTCGCTGGCATGGGCCTGCACCTCGGCATGGACGTGCCGGGCTGGCCGCCGGAGAACATCGAAGACCTAGCGAAGCGCTTCGAAGAGCACTACTAAGTTTCTTGAAGCCGCCTTTCTTTCGAGAGGCGGCTTCAAATCTGCCCCTGTCAAAACGACAGGATCATAAGAGAGACGGCCGTACCTTGGCACGGCGGCCGCTAGATCAAGGAGAGAGCCAATGCGTCACGGTTTCCGTGGTCGTCGTTTCAACCGTACGACCGAGCACCGCAAAGCAATGTTCGCCAACATGGCGGCTGCGCTGATCAAGCACGAGCAGATTGTCACCACCCTCCCGAAGGCCAAGGACCTCCGTCCGGTCGTCGAGAAGCTCATCACGCTGGGCAAGCGCGGTGATCTGCACGCCCGCCGTCAGGCCATGTCGAAGCTCCGCGACGAGGCGATGGTGAAGAAGCTGTTCGACGTCCTGGGCGCTCGCTACAAGGACCGCAACGGCGGCTACACCCGCGTTCTGAAGGCCGGCTTCCGCTATGGCGACAACGCCCCGCTGGCCGTGATCGAGTTCGTCGATCGCGACGTCGATGCCCGCGGCCAGGATTCGGGTCCGACCCAGAAGGTCGAGATCATCGAGGCCGCCGAGTAATCGGTCTGGTCCTTTCAGACTTCATCAAGGGCGGTCCTTCGGGCCGCCCTTTTTGCTTGTGGGTTGACGCACCAGATAAATGGCGTCGGAACTTGGTGTTTAAGTCCCCGCGTTCTATCGGTGTTGTCGTAATAAAAAGGGATTCGCCACCATGCGCATTTCTCCGCTCCGCTTGTCCATCATCGCTGCTGCTCTGGCTCTCGGCGTAGGAGGCGCGACGGCGCAGACCCAGCGGGTGGTGCCTGAGACCAAGGCCCAGGTTCAGCTCTCCTTCGCTCCCATCGTGCGTCAGACCTCGGGGGCGGTAGTGAACGTCTATGCCAGCCGCGCCGAGCGGCGGCAGAACACGGCCATGGAGGAGTATTTCCGCCGCTTCTTCGGCGATGATGCTCCTGGCGTTCCGCGCGGACGCTCCCAGAGCTCTCTCGGTTCGGGCGTAATCGTCGATCCGTCGGGCCTGGTGATCACCAACAACCACGTCATCGAGAACATGAACGAGGTGAAGGTGGCTCTGGCCGACAGGCGGGAATTCGAGGCGGATATTCTGCTGCGCGATTCCCGTACGGATATCGCCGTCCTGAAGCTGAAGGGGGCCACTAACCTCCAGACCGTCGAGATCGGCGATTCCGAGGCCCTCCAGGTCGGCGACATCGTGCTCGCCATCGGCAACCCCTTCGGCGTCGGCCAGACGGTCACGCAGGGTATCGTATCTGCCCTGGCGCGTACTCAGGTCGGCATCTCCGATTACCAGTTCTTCATCCAGACGGATGCTGCCATCAATCCCGGCAATTCGGGCGGTGCGCTCATCGACATGAAGGGGCAGCTCGTCGGCATCAACACGGCGATCTATTCCCGCTCCGGCGGCAGCATCGGCATCGGCTTTGCGGTTCCGTCCAGCATGGTGCTCGTGGTGCTCAATTCCGCCAAGGGCGGCGCCCGCAATGTGGTGCGCCCCTGGCTCGGTGCGCGTCTCCAGCCGGTGGACGGCGATATTGCCACGGGTCTTGGGCTAGAGCGGCCGACGGGCGTTCTCGTCACCTCCGTCTACGAGAAGGGCCCTGCCGCCGAGGCGGGCCTGAAGCGGGGTGACGTGATCCTCTCCGTGGATGGTCAGCCCGTCGATAATCCGGATTCCTTCGGTTATCGCTTCACGCTCAAGGGCACGCAGGGCCAGGCGCCGCTGACCGTGCTGCGCGGTGGCAAGCAGAACACGCTTCAAGTCAGGCTCGCCCCGCCGCCGGAAACGCCGTCGCGCGATCCTTTGAAAGGGCGTGCACGCACGCCGTTTGCTGGCGCGACCCTGGTCAACATCTCGCCGTCGGTAGCGGACGAGCTGCAGATCGAGGTGGCGGACGAGGGCGTCGTCATCGCCGATCTGGAAGGACGCAGCGTTGCCGCGAGCGTCGGTTTCGAGAAGGGAGATCTGATCGTGGCCATCAACGGCGAGCGGCTGTCCTCCACGAAGGATGCCGAGCGCTTCATTGAGCGCGCGGGCGGCTATTGGGAAATCACCGTCAACCGCAACGGCCGCGTCTTCACCACGGTGCTCGGACGATGAGTGGCTGGACGATCTCGAACTCTCTCTCGCCTGCCGAGCTTGAGAAAGCCTATCGCTGGATCGCCGAAGATAGCTATTGGGCAAAAAGCCTACCGCGCTCGATCTTTGAGCGCTCCGTGGCGAATTCCCTGTGCTTTGCGTTGCGCGATGCTGCGGGCGAGCTGCGCGGCTTTGCCCGTGTGGTGACGGACAAGGCGACTTTCGCCTATCTCTGCGACGTCTTCATCTGCCCGACTACGCGTGGGCAGGGGGCGGGAAAGGCACTAATCAGCGCGATCATGGAACACCCCGAGCTTCAGGATCTGCGCCGCTGGATGCTGGCGACGCGGGACGCCCATGGGCTTTACGCGCAGTACGGCTTTTCCCCGCTGGATAACCCTGAAAGGCTCATGCAGCGGCTGGACCAGGACGTCTATGCACGCCTAAGTTCTTAAGGTCATGAGCGACCTGTTTTCATCCGCCGGTCTCGACCAGAACGCGCCCAGGCCACTGGCCGATAGAATGCGGCCTCAAAAGCTGTCCGAGGTGGTCGGCCAGGATCATCTCGTCGGGCCCGATGGCATTCTGACCCGGCTCATCGCCTCGAAGTCCCTCGGCTCCCTGATCTTCTGGGGACCGCCCGGCACCGGCAAGACCACTGTCGCGCGGCTGCTCGCCAACGAGACGGAGCTGCATTTCGACCAGATCTCCGCGATCTTCTCCGGCGTCGCAGACCTGAAGAAGGTGTTCGAGACCGCCCGGCATCGCCGGTCAACGGGCAAGGGCACATTGCTCTTCGTGGACGAGATCCATCGCTTCAACCGCGCGCAGCTTGATGCCTTCCTGCCCGTCATGGAAGACGGCACGATTACGCTGGTGGGGGCGACCACCGAAAATCCTTCCTTCGAATTGAATGCGGCACTTCTGTCCCGCGCCCGCGTGCTTCTGTTCAAGTCGCTCGACGAGGACGCCATCGCGAAGATCCTCGCACGTGCCGAGGAGATCACCGGCAAAGAGCTGCCGCTTGATGAGGAAGCCCGCGCCTCCCTCGTGCGCATGGCCGATGGCGATGGGCGCGCCGTTCTGACCCTGGCGGAGGAAGTCTGGCGTTCGGCCAAGCCTGATGAAGTCTTCAACGCGGAGCAACTGCAGGAAATCATCCAGCGCCGCGCGCCGATCTACGACAAGGGGCAGGAGGGGCATTACAACCTCATCTCCGCGCTCCACAAAACCGTCCGTGGTTCGGACCCGGATGCGGCACTGTACTATCTCACACGGATGCTCGATGCGGGCGAAGACCGCCTTTTCATCGCCCGCCGCCTCGTGCGCATGGCGGTGGAGGATATCGGCCTTGCCGATCCGCAGGCGCTCGTGATCGCCAACGCGGCGAAGGATGCCTTCGATTTCCTCGGCTCGCCCGAAGGAGAACTCGCGCTGGCACAGGCGACGGTCTATCTCGCCACTGCGCCGAAATCGAACGCGCTCTATACCGCCTACAAAGCAGCGACCAGGGTGGCCAAGGAGCACGGCTCGCTGATGCCCCCGCGCACGATCCTCAATGCGCCCACCAAGCTCATGAAGAAGATCGGGTACGGCGACAACTATCGCTACGATCACGATGAGCCGGATGCGTTCTCGGGTCAGGATTACTGGCCGGAGAAGCTGGGTCGGCAATATTTTTACGATCCTGTCGATCGGGGCTTCGAGCGCGAGGTGAAGAAGCGGCTCGATTGGTGGGAGAAGCTGCGTCGCGAGCGGAATGGCGAGGACGAGCAGGAATAACCATGCAGGCCTATCTCCTCGTCTTTCTCGGAGCCGGAATCGGCGGTGCGGTGCGCCACGGAGTGAATGTCGGCTGCGCGCGTTACTGCGGCACAGCCTTCCCCTATGGCACGCTGACGGTGAATGTGGTGGGTTCCTTCATCATGGGGGTGCTCGCCGGATGGCTGGCCTTCAAGGCAGGCGAGGGATGGAGCCAGCCTCTGCGGCTTTTCCTGACTACCGGCATTTTGGGCGGCTTCACCACCTTCTCGGCCTTCTCGCTCGATGCCGTGCTGCTGTGGGAGAGAGGTGACCTTGGGCTGGCGCTGGGCTATGTGGCTGGCTCCGTCGTCCTTTCCGTTGCCGGCCTCGTCGCTGGCTTGGCGCTTATGCGGAGTATCGCCGCTTAAGACCTCGATTGCCGCAAAGGCGGCGCTCTGATACCCACATCGCATGAGAAAGAATGGTTCAGGACAGAATGGGGCTCGCGGCGGCGGGCGCTCCGGTGCTCGGCAGGGTTTTCGCTCTCGCGAGGACAAGCCCGCCCGTGGCGGCAGGGCTGCCAAGCAGGGTGCCGCCAAGGCTGCAGGCAAGGCGACATCAAAGGCCCCTGCAAAGGCTCCCAGCCGCGCCCGTCCGGCGGAGAAGCGTGAGCGGCCGGTAGAGAGGGTGCAGGCACGGCCTGTTGCTTCCCCGGCTCCGAACAAGCCCACGCGCGCTCAGGCTAAAGCCGCTGCGCAGGAGGTTCTGGCGACAGGCGTGCAGACCCTCGTGGTCGAGCCCGATGAGGCGGATATGCGAGTCGACCGTTTCCTGGTCGCGCGATTCCCGCAGCTCGCCTTCACCCATATTCAGCGTATCGTCCGCAAAGGCGAGCTGCGCGTCGATGGCAAGCGGGCGCAGCCCAATGAGCGGCTCACCGCCGGACAGAAGGTGCGCATTCCGCCGCTGAAGCTCGACCAGCCACGTCCGGTTTCGCGCAATGCCGCGAAGGACCAGAGCGATCTCGATTTCCTGAAGTCGATCACGCTCTACGAGGACAAGGACGTTCTCATCATCAACAAGCCCATGGGGCTTGCGGTGCAGGGCGGTTCGGGCACCAAGCGCCACGTGGATGGCCTGCTCGAATGCATGACGGATGCCGATGGGCAGAAGCCGCGCCTCGTGCATCGTCTCGACAAGGACACGGCAGGCTGTCTGGTCATCGCCAAGACGCGCTTTGCTGCGTCCACCATGGCGAAGTCGTTCCGCGCCCGCACCACGCGCAAGATCTATTGGGCGCTGGTGGCCGGCGTGCCGCGCGTGCGGCAGGGCAGGGTGTCCACCTATCTCGCCAAGGAAGGCGACGAGGGCGATTCCCGTATGAGGGTCGCGCGCCACGGCGATGAAGGCGCGAGCCACGCGCTCACCTATTACGCCATCATCGACACGGCGGCGCACAAGCTCGCTTGGTTGTCGCTGAAGCCTGTCACCGGCCGCACGCACCAGCTGCGCGCGCACACGGCGCATATCGGCCACCCCATCGTCGGGGATCCCAAGTATTTCGACATCGAGAACTGGGAATTGCCGGGCGGCATCCAGAACAAGCTCCATCTGCTCGCCCGACGCATCGTGATCGCGCATCCGCGCACGGGTAAGCCCATCGACGTGACGGCGCCGCTGCCGCCGCACATGCAGCAGAGCTTCAATCTTCTGGGCTTCGATACGAGCCAGTACGATCCCATCGTCGAGGCGCCGGAGGAGTAACCCGGCGCTTTCATTCCTCAAAGCCTTCTTGTCGCACTTTCGCCGTCCGCACAGTGCAGCATGTCTTATCTTGGACATCCATTCGGATGCCCAGGACATCGGCAAGGAGGGGATCGATGGAACACAAAGATCTCGACTATCTCCGTAGCGTCGCCGACGTTCAGCCGAAGCCCCTGTCGCGGCAGGAGCGGCTGGATCGTTGGATCAGCCTTCTCGAGCGTGAGCCGGAACGGCGTCTCAATTCCCTTGGTGAAATCGAATACAAGCCGCCAGTGGAACGGGCGCTGGTGCGGGAAGACAATTCCCCGCTGACGGTTGCCTATCAGGACCCCGTCCTGCGGGCGGACGGGCTTGCAAGCGACCGGCTCGGCGATGCCATGCGCTATTTCGGGCTCTCCGATGGACAGGCGCATTACGCCCTATGCTCATGCCTCAGCGGCCATATGGCGGAATCCGGAGCCTTCGCGCGCCGCCTGCGCAATGTGACCGGCGACGTGGCCTGGCAGCAGGCAATCGGCGCGTGGGCTCTGGCCGGGCTGGCGGTGGGCTTGCCTGCAGTCGTCTATCTGTTGGGCTGAGAGAAAAAGCCGATTGATTCCGACGGCCGGGGATGGGCACCATTCCCCGGTCGGTGCTGTTTGACTGTGGCCTCAAGCTCGACCATGAAGAATGGAGCAGCAGTGCAAAGGCCTTGATCCATGCTCCATATCGAGCCCGTAACTCTCGCAACCGACAGGCTCATTCTCCGCCCCTTAAGCCTCGATGACGTGCCTGCCTTGGGCGTGGCCTCCAGCGACGGCAATCAATGGGAGAAGAAGACCACCACGGTTCCGCGCCCGGAGGGGTTCGAGGACTACGTGCGAAAGGCGCTCGAACTTCAGGCGGCGGGCCTTGCGCTTCCCTTCGCGACCGTGGTGAAGGACGGCAATCAGGTTGTCGGCTCGACACGATTCATGAACATCGACGCGCTCAATCACCGGGTGGAGATCGGCACGACCTGGATCGCGAAATCCTGGCAGCGGACTTTTGTGAACACTCATGCGAAGTTTCTCATGCTCCGGCATGCCTTCGAGGTGTTAGGCTGCAACGCGGTCGAGATCCGCACCCATTCGCAGAACGACCAGTCCCGCGCCGCCATCGAGCGCCTTGGCGCCAAGCTCGACGGCATCCTGCGCCGCCACATGATCATGCCCGACGGACATATCCGTGACACAGCCGTCTACAGCATCCTCAGCGATGAATGGCCCGCGGTGAAGGCGCGCTTGGAGCAGCGGCTTTCCGCATAGTTGTTGAGCTTGGCTGTTTGGCGGAACGCTCCATTCAGCGTAACGTTGTCTCTCCAGCCTAAGAAAGGAGTTCGAGCATGGGCAGCGTCGTGCGTGACAATGCAGCCGGTCACCGTTTCGAGCTTGAGCGTAACGGACATCTGGCTTTCGCCACTTATGAACGCCGAGGAGAAGATCTCGTTATCCGCCATGTGGAAGCGGCGATTCCCTTGCGCGGCACAGGGGCCGCTGACGAGCTGATGCGGGGCGTGGCTGAGATCGCCCGCGCCGAAGGGCGCATGATCACGCCGCTCTGCGGCTACGCTTACACCTGGCTGCGTCGGCACAAGGATTATCGTGACCTTCTGAACTGACTTTCGCCCCCTTCATCCTGGGTGTGCCTTTTCGCCGTACTGCGGACTGCGTCAAAAACGACTACAGGTCGAACTTCATCGACAAGAAACGAAGTTCGCCAAGGGGGCGTCCGTGACTAACGTGATCGAGAAGGCAAGAGAGCTCTTGCGCAGGAAAAGCGTGGCCATCACGGTTGGCATCATGGCCCTAGCCGTGGTTCTGGCTGCCGTGTCTGTGCCCTTTTTCGTCTCCGACAAGGTCGATGAGATTGCGTATTCCGAGTTCTCCCGTGAACTCGGCGAGGGCAAGGTCAGCCGCATTCAGGTGCAGGATGGCGGCCTGACCGTCTGGACCGGAGATCAATCGGCCTTCGTGCGCCTTCCGTCCTCCATGCTGACGGCGCAGATCATCGACCGCGCGACTGCCTCCGGCGCGCAGGTGGATTTCAAGAAGTCGGGCATCGATCCCTCCCATGCCGCAAGCTTCGTGATTTCGCTCATCATGGTGGTGGCCGTGCTGGCGCTGGTGGCGGTCCAGGTCGATTTCAAGCCCACCAACCGCTGGCCGCGCACGGTCAGGAACATCCCCGACCGCTTTGACGGTGTGGCCGGACAGGAAGAGGCGAAAGCCGAGCTGCAGGAGGTGATCTCCTTCCTGCGCGATGGGCAAGCCTTCGAGAATGTGGGTGCCCGCATTCCGCGCGGCGTGCTGATGGTCGGCCCGCCCGGCACAGGCAAGACCCTTATCGCTAAGGCTCTGGCCGGCGAGGCCGGCGTGTCCTTCATTGCCGTCTCGGGCAGCGATTTCTCAGCGCCGCTGATCGGTATCGCCAAGGGCCGTGTGTCCAAACTGTTCGAGCAGGCGCGCCGCAAGGCTCCATGTTTGATCTTCATCGACGAGATCGATGCCATCGGCCGCAAGCGTGGCGGCGGCGGCTCGGCGGCGGATCGCGAGTTCGAATCAACCCTCAATCAGCTCCTCGTGGAGATGGACGGCTTCAACACCAGTTCGGGCGTGATCGTCATCGGCGCGACGAATAGGGTCGACGTGCTCGATCCCGCGCTGCTGCGTCCCGGCCGCTTCGACCGTCAGGTCCATATCGGCCTTCCCGACATCACGGGCCGTGAGGCGATCCTCGCCGTCCATGCCCGTAACGTGAAGCTGGCGGGAGGTGTCGATCTCGCCTCCATCGCCCGTGGCACGCCCGGCTTCTCCGGCGCTGATCTCGGCAACCTGCTCAATGAGGCTGCTATTTTCGCGGCGCGCGAAGGTGTCGCCGAGATCGACCGTGAGCATCTGGAGGCTGCCCGCAACAAGATCATCATGGGCCTGGAGCGCCGCTCGCTTGCGATCACCAGCGAGGAACGCAGGCTCGTTGCCGTGCACGAGGCGGGGCACGCTCTCTGTGCCTGCCTGACGCCGGGCTCCGACAAGGTGCACAGCGCCACAATCATCCCACACGGCCAGGCGCTCGGCCTCGTCATGCGCCTGCCGGAGAACGACCGCTACTGCATTCCCGTCGAGAAGCTCGAGGCTGACCTTATCGTCGCCATGGGCGGACGCGCGGCGGAGGAGGTGGTCTTCGGTCCCCGTAAGGTCACGACGGGCGCTGCAAGCGACATCGCACACGCCACCAATATCGCGACCCGCATGGTCACCGAATGGGGCATGAGCCCCGCCATCGGGATGATGAAGGTCGCGCGTTCGGGCGAGAGCTTTCCGCGCGAGGTCGAGCAGGAGATCCGCCGGATCATCGAAGAGATGTATGCCGCCGCGAAAACCTGCATCGAGGACA
The DNA here is from genome assembly GCF_022808595.1 of Microvirga solisilvae. Taxonomy (GTDB): domain Bacteria; phylum Pseudomonadota; class Alphaproteobacteria; order Rhizobiales; family Beijerinckiaceae; genus Microvirga; species Microvirga solisilvae. The sequence continues at coordinate 37,517 of NZ_JAKUCN010000011.1, read as the reverse complement.
ATCGCGAGGCGCTGGACAGACTTGTCGCCGCTCTCCTGGAGAACGAGACCATTGATGGCGATGAGGTTCGCCGCATCGTGGCCTTGAGCGAGAGGCGGCTGGCGGCCTGAGCCAGCCCTTCACCTTCAACACGACTCCTTTCTGAAGCATGGCTCAGATTTGACAAACGGGACGACGTGTAGGAGTCTCGGAACATCATGTTGAGCACCGCATATCACCGTCGCGGCCTGCATCGAGCAGGCAACCTCATCGCGGGCAAGTAGCCCCGAGCTCAACGCGCGTGCGCGCTCCGGGCTCGGGGCGCTCCAAGATAGCTGTATCATCGGACATCTTGTGAGGCCGGATGCTCGTGCATCCTGTGCGACGGTAAGTTTCAACAACTCCTCAAGCCCTTGCTCTGCAAAGCGGAGCGCAATCCCTCTCATGCGGCCGCATTGCCATGTGGCCAGCCGAGGGGCGAGGCTTGTCCTGAGTTAGCCTGCGCACATCAAACCTCCTCCTGACCGTTGATCAGAGCTTGCTCCAACCCGGAGCAGTTTCCCCTTGCCGATGCTGAATGACGATCACAACAGACAGGAGATTTGAGATGGCAAAAAAACCGGCGGGCGGCGCAAAGCCCCGCATCATTCTGACGGCCTCAGACCACGAGAAACTCTCGCTGCTTGCCCGCGCAGCCGAAAGCACGATGCCCGACATCGCGTTCGAACTGGCCGAGGAACTGGACCGGGCGAATGTGCTGCCGGAGGGTCGGGCTTCTGATGCTGTGTGCATGGGCTGCGAGGTCGAGTTCCGCGATGACGTCACGGAGAGGGTGCAGACCGTAATCCTCGTATACCCCAATGAGGCCGATATCTCGAAGGGGCGCATCTCGGTCCTGACGCCTATCGGAACCGCCCTGATCGGTGTGCCTGTCGGCAAGTCTATCAATTGGATCACGCGGACTGGCGAGACGAAGCGATTGACGGTGCTGCAGGTGCGCGAGCCCACCGTCGCATCATGAGGAAACCCTTTGCAGGACGCCCCGATGGTGCCGTGGTCAGCCTGCCGCGTGCTTTGTCTAAGCTTGGTTTCTGCTCCCGCACTCAGGCCGAGGCGCTGATTGCCGAGGGGCGCGTGCGGGTGGATGGCCGGGCTGCTCGCAATGTAGCGACCCGCGTCGATCCCAAACGCGCCCGCATCACTGTCGATGGCGAGCCTGTCGTGGCGGAGCGGAAGGTGTACCTGATGCTCAACAAGCCGCGCGGCCTGGTCACGACACGCGACGATCCGCAGGAGCGGGCGACGGTCTATGATTGTCTGAAAGGTCTCGACCTGCCGTTCGTCACACCGGTGGGGCGGCTGGATAAGGCGAGCGAGGGCCTGCTGCTTCTGACGAATGATACCCGCTGGGCGCAGCGTGTGCTGGATCCCGCTTCGAATGTCGAGAAGGTCTATCATGTGCAGGTCGATTGCCAGCCGGACCCGGCAATGCTGGAAAGGCTTGAAGCGGGCATGGTGCTCGATGGTGAGCGTCTCGTCGCGAAATCGGCCCGCGTTCTTCGCGTCGGCTCCCGCAACGCATGGCTCGAAGTGGTTCTCAGCGAAGGCAAGAACCGCCAGATCCGGCGCCTTCTCGAGGCCATTGGCGCTAACGTGATCCGCCTTGTGCGCATCGATGTCGGGGGAGTGCAGCTCGGCGATCTTCGGCAAGGTACCGTCCGTCACCTCACGCCTGGCGAGAAGGCCATGCTCGATGCTCCTGCTCGTAATGCTCCGGACCGGCGGGAGGCCTCGGCTTCGTATCGATGACGCCCAACCCTTCTGGCGGCGGGCGGATTTATTGAATATGGTGCCGGCTCAGAACAGGGGGCATCAGGTCATGAAGCGTATTCTTCAAGCTGTTTTCGTCGTCGGCATCGGTTTGATGGCGAGCGCCTGCGACAAGTGCGGAAACTGGAACGTCAACACTCCTAAGATCTGCCACGGCTCCGGCCAGCAGCGCTGATCTCCATTGTTGCAGGGCGAGAGATGAGCCGAACCGTCAATGACTTCGGTCTGGTCTGCGGAATTCTGCCGCAAGGCGCGCGGAACGCGATCACGGACGTGCCGGGCGTCAGGGTGGGGCACTGCACCCTGCGCGATGGGGACATCAATACCGGCGTAACGGCCATCCTGCCGCATTCCGGCAGCCTCTTCCGCCGCAAGGTCGTGGCGGCTTCCGAAGTGATCAACGGGTTCGGCAAGTCCACCGGTCTGGTGCAGATCGACGAACTTGGAACGATCGAGACGCCGATCCTTCTCACGAACACACTCTCCGTCGGTGTCTGCGCGACGGCTCTGATCCGCGAGGCGATTGCGCAGAATCCCGATATCGGGCGAAGCACGTCGACGGTGAATCCTGTCGTGGGCGAGTGCAATGATGGCCCATTGAACGACATTCAAGCCATGGCCGTGACCGAAGATCATGTCAGGGCGGCCCTGGCCGCCGCGGATGACGGGCCGGTCGAGCAGGGGAGCGTTGGCGCCGGCACGGGCATGACCTGCTTCGGCTTCAAGGGCGGCATCGGTTCGGCCTCGCGCAAGATCGCTCTCGATGGCTCTGATCATCATCTCGGCGTGTTGGTCCTGACCAACTTCGGCAATGCCGGCGATCTCGTTCTCCCCGATGGACGTCGCCCTTCGCCCAAGCAGATGGAACCTCCGATCAAGGCACAGGAAAAAGGCTCCGTCATCATCGTGCTCGCCACCGATGTGCCGCTCGAACACCGTCAGCTCAAGCGCATCGCCAAGCGTGCCGGTGCGGGGCTTGCGCGTCTCGGCTCGTTCTGGGGACATGGCAGCGGCGATATCGCGATTGCGTTCACGACGGCGAACACCATCGACCACGACAGCAAGGCCGATCTGGTGGAGTGGCGCATCCTGAATGAAAACCGCATCGACCTGCTGTTCCGCGCGGCCACCGAGGCGACGCAGGAGGCTGTGCTGAACTCGATGCTTGCGGCGGACAGCTTCATGGGCCGAGGGGGCAAGACGCGGGTTTCCCTGGCGGACGTCCTGCATGGCGCTGGTTGAGATACCGGTCATTGTTCTTCGGCCGGTTTCTGGCTAACCAGAAGCAATTGCTCCCACGTCCGAGTGCTTTCTCTTGAAACTCATCCTCTTCGATGTCGATGGTACGCTGGTCGACAGCCAGAACATCATCGCGGCTTCCGTCCATGGGGCCTTCCTCGCTCTCGGCATGACACCACCGAGCCGCGAAAAGTCGCTTTCCATCGTCGGTCTCTCCCTGGTCGAAGCGTTCAAGGTGCTGGCGGGTCCTGACTCGCCCGCCGAGGACCTCGCCCAGGCCTACAAGGACGCCTACAATGTCCTGCGTCTCGATCCCGCCAACGATGCGCCGCTCTTCTCCGGGGCGGGTGAATGCATCGAGCGCCTGAGAGGTCGTGACGACGTGTTGCTGGGCTTGGCCACCGGCAAGTCGCGCCGGGGCGTCTCCATGCTGATCGAGCGGCACGGATGGGAAGGCGTCTTCTCCACGATCCAGACTGCGGATGACGCGCCCTCGAAGCCCCATCCGGCCATGATCCTCCAGGCCATGGAGGAACTCGGTATAGGGCAGGACAAAACGCTGATGATCGGCGATTCCAGCTACGACATGGCCATGGCCCGATCCGCCGGGGTGCTGCCCATCGGCGTTTCCTGGGGCTTCCAGCCCGTGGACGTGCTGAGGGAAACGGGGGCCCGCCATATCGTCGATAGCTACGCCGAGCTTGAACCTATTCTGCAAGCGTTCCTGTCGGAACTCTCGCATCTTCCCGCCTGAACGCCTATCTCACAGCCATGACAGATTCACGCGACTGGTTTCCTGACCAAGACGAACCGAACCCCATGCGGGCGGCTCAAGCCGGCATGAAGCCCACGCTGCCCAAGCGCTTCTACAAGGAGGCGGGTGTGGAGGAGCGGGACGGGCTGTTCCATCTCACCCTCGACGGGCGTGTGGCCAAGACGCCGAGCAAGCAGGCGCTTGCCGTTCCCTCGCGCGCGCTTGCCGAGGCCATGGCACGGGAATGGGCCGGGCAGGGGGAAGAGATCGATCCAGCGAGCATGCCGATCACCCGCATCGTCAATTCCGCTATTGATGGTGTCACGCCGCGGCAGGCGGAGGTGGTGGATGATCTCGTGCGCTATGCGGGTTCCGATCTCGTCTTTTACCGGGTGAGCGAGCCGGCGCGGTTGGTCCAGTCTCAGGACTCAGCCTGGAACCCGATTCTCGACTGGGCCAAGGATACGCACGGCGCCCGTTTCACCCTCGCGGAAGGCGTCATGCATGTGAGCCAGCCGGACGAGGCGATTGCTGCTGTCCGCAACGTGATCGAGGGGATTAACTCACCCTTCGCACTCGCGGCCCTTCATGTGATGACCACGCTCTCCGGTTCGGTGCTGATCGCGCTGGCCCATGCAGTCGGGCCTCTCGATGCCGACCAGGCTTGGGCGGCTGCTCATGTGGATGAGCTTTATCAGGAGAGCGTCTGGGGCGAGGATCATGAGGCCATGGAGCGCCGCCGCAGGCGCGAGGCCGATTTCCGGGCTGCCTCCGAGGTCTTCCATCTCCTCCGCACTTAAAAATTGGAAAGCCGCCGGCGTGGGGGCATACCGGCGGCTTTCCGTGAGGCAATCAGCTTTTTTACGCACGCCTAAAGCTGATGCCGCACTTCTTGCGAACCGAGGCTTCCTCGATGGCCTGCATCTGGCCCTTCAGGTTCGCGAGTTCGGCGGTCTTGGCATTGTCGCCGCCCACGAAGAATGCGGCCGGCCAGAAGACGACCAGGGCAGCGGTGGTGGCGACCACGTCACGGGTATGCTGGGAATCCTGGGCGCCGGCAGCCGCTGCGGCGGCAGAGCTGACACGCTGGGCCTCCACGCTCAGGTCGCGGCAGCTATAGCCTGCATAGGCGGCGGTCGAGACGTAGGAAGCCGACACATTCTCCGAGCGGCTGGCGCAGCCGGCGGCGGTCAGGGAGAGAGCCGCAGCGAGAGCGGCGAGGGGACGGATGGTGTTCACAGTTTTTCCTCAGCAATGTTATTGCGTGCTATGAACTAGAGCTGACAGCTGGGCCGTGAAGGCCTGGCAATGTGCTGTGGAACACACGCCGTAAGTGGCATTTTGAGCCGCGTATGGCTGTGCTAAGCGGGAGGCCACTATTTCTCCCGGCATCAGGGACCACCCATGAAAGACATTCTCGAACGGCTTGAAGAGCGGCGAGCCCAGGCCCGCCTCGGCGGCGGTGAAAAGCGCATCGAGGCGCAGCACGCCCGGGGCAAGCTCACGGCGCGGGAGCGGATCGAGCTCCTCCTCGACAAGGGCTCCTTCGAGGAATTCGACATGTTCGTGGAGCACCGCTCCAGCGATTTCGGCATGGAGAAGGTGAAGATCCCCGGCGACGGCGTCGTCACCGGTTGGGGCACGGTCAACGGCCGCACGGTCTTCGTCTTCGCCAAGGACTTCACGGTGTTCGGCGGTTCGCTCTCCGAGGCGCACGCCCAGAAGATCACCAAGATCCAGGACATGGCGCTGAAGATGCGCGCTCCCATCGTCGGTCTGTTCGATGCGGGCGGCGCGCGCATCCAGGAGGGCGTGGCGGCGCTCGGCGGCTATGGCGAGGTGTTCAAGCGCAACGTGATCGCCTCGGGCGTCATTCCGCAGATCTCAGTGATCATGGGGCCGTGCGCGGGTGGCGATGTCTATTCGCCGGCCATGACCGATTTCATCTTCATGGTGCGCGACCGCTCCTACATGTTCGTGACGGGGCCCGACGTCGTGAAGACCGTTACCAACGAGACGGTGACTTCGGAAGAACTCGGCGGCGCGAAGGTGCACACCACCAAGTCGTCGGTGGCTGACGGCGCCTATGACAACGACGTGGAGGCGCTGCTTCAGGTGCGCCGCCTCATCGATTTCCTGCCCGCCAACAACATGGACGGCGTGCCAGAAATCCCAAGCTTCGACGATCCGAACCGCACGGATGACAGCCTCGACACCCTGATCCCGGACAATCCGAACAAGCCCTACGACATGAAGGAGCTGATCCAGAAGGTCGTGGACGAGGGCGATTTCTTCGAGATCCAGGAATCCTACGCCAAGAACATCATCACGGGCTTTGCCCGTATCGAGGGCCGCACGGTCGGCTTCGTTGCAAACCAGCCGATGGTGCTCGCGGGCGTTCTCGATTCAGACGCATCGCGCAAGGCTGCGCGCTTCGTGCGCTTCTGCGATGCGTTCAATATTCCGATCGTCACCTTCGAGGACGTGCCGGGCTTCCTGCCGGGCACGGCGCAGGAATATGGTGGCCTCATCAAGCACGGCGCGAAGCTGCTGTTTGCCTATTCTGAGGCCACAGTGCCGCTGGTGACCGTGATCACCCGCAAGGCCTTCGGCGGCGCCTATGACGTGATGGCCTCAAAGCATATCGGCGGCGACATCAACTACGCCTGGCCCACCGCACAGATCGCCGTGATGGGCGCGAAAGGCGCGGTGGAAATCATCTTCCGCCAGGACATCGGCGACGCGGAGAAAATCGCCGCGCGCACCAAGGAATACGAAGACCGCTTCATGTCGCCCTTCGTGGCTGCCGAGCGCGGCTATATTGACGAGGTGATCATGCCGCACTCGACCCGCCGCCGGATCGCGCGAGCCCTGGCGATGCTGCGTCACAAGGAGACGGAGCGGCCTTGGAAGAAGCACGATAATATCCCGTTGTGAGCATGTCAGTCCCCTGCAATCGTTCCTGGGTCTCCACCGCCATCCAGATCATCGAGGCGGATTTCAACCGGTCGTCGGATACACATCTCTTGCAGGTGCCGCTGCCTGCGGTGCCGGGGATTTCGCTTTATCTGAAGGATGAGTCCACGCATCCGTCGGGGAGCCTCAAGCACCGTCTGGCGCGCTCGCTGTTTCTCTACGGGTTGTGCAACGGCTGGATCGGGCCGGAGACCACGATCATTGAGGCGTCGAGCGGGTCTACGGCGGTGTCGGAGGCGTATTTCGCGCGGATGTTGGGGCTTCGCTTCATCGCCGTGATGCCGCGCTCCACGTCGGCTGAAAAGATCGCGCAGATCGCGTTCTATGGCGGCGAGAGCCATTTCGTGGATTCGCCTGCTGCGATGTACGAGGAGAGCGCGCGTTTGGCGCGTGAGCTCAACGGTCATTACATGGACCAGTTCACCTATGCCGAGCGGGCGACGGACTGGCGCGGCAACAACAACATCGCGGAATCCATCTTCAGCCAGATGGCGCATGAGGAATACCCGATCCCGAGCTGGATCGTGGTGGGCGCGGGCACCGGCGGCACCTCGGCGACGCTGGGGCGCTACATCCGTTATCGCCGCCTGCCGACGAAGCTGTGTCTCGCCGATCCGGAAGCATCCGTGTTCCACCGTCATCTGGCGGATCGGAGCGTGTGCACCGTGTCCAATCCGCCCTCCGTCGTAGAGGGCATCGGCCGTCCGCGCTGCGAGCCGTCCTTCGTGCCGGAACTCATCGATCGCGCTTATGCGGTTCCCGATGCAGCCAGCATCGCCGCGGCGCGCGTTCTTTCTCGCCGCATCGGCCGTTCCTGCGGCGGCTCGACGGGCACCAACCTCTGGGCCGTGGCGCAGGTCGTCGGCGAGATGGTGCAGAGGGGCGAGAAAGGCTCCGTCGTGACGCTTCTGTGCGATTCAGGCGACCGCTACCGCTCCACGCATTTCAACGACGATTGGCTGAAAGAGCGCGGCATCGACATCAAGCCTGCTGAACAAGCGATCGAGCGCTTCTTCGAGACCGGCGTTCTTCCGGACAGCAAATAGCACTCGTCTTCATTGAGCGGATGCTCTCGCCTTGCCTCGCGTTCCTTAACGGGCAGACGCAAAAGCGTGCCGCTGTTGTTCAGCAAATGCAACAATGCTGCGTATGAGGCGCTGAAAAGACCTCCTTGCGGGGCTGCGGGGCCGATGGGGGTCTATGCCGAAATCCGTGCAGGCGCTGGAAAATTTCGCTCATCAATAATCCGGCAACCAAAGACTCTCAACAAGGCTTAACCTCAACACCGATTCAGCATGCCGCGTTAACGGTTTGCGGCGCTGCTCGTGTGAAACTCCTCTCAACACAAGAGATCAACCGGCTGGACCCGTGCAAAAGCCGGAGGGAGACACGAGCATGTTGAAGGACAGCCTTCGCGATTTCATCGATGGTGCAGCCGAGCGCAGCTTTATCTCGGCCGATGACGTGAAGACGCTCATGGGCGAAATCCTGGACGCGGGCATCTCGAGCCGTCTGGAAGTGGAATCGCTCCTGGCGCTCGATCGGATGATCGAGGCCGATGAGAGCTGGGGTCCTGCATTGACCAAGCTCGTCGTGGAATTCGCGGTTTGGAAGCGGGCGCCCTTCGGCGTGGTCAGCGGGGACGATGCCCTGTGGCTGGCAACCGTTCTGGAAGTGAGCGGCCCGAGCCCGAACGCCATGAACATCGCCTATGCCATCCTGGATGAGGCTGGCTATGTGGACGTGGCTCTGCTCGATTTCATCATGCGCGGACGCCAGCAGGCCCGCCGGAGCCTCATGGCGGCGTGAGGGCCAGCCTCATCTAACCTAAAAGCTAAAGCAGCCCCGCTTCCCGAATGCGCCGATGTGCAGTAACGGAGGTGGGGCTAAGTTTTTAGGGTGGAGCATCGAGGCTCATGTTCGACAAGATCCTGATTGCCAACCGTGGCGAGATCGCGTGCCGGGTCATCAAGACCGCCCGCCGCATGGGTATCAAGACCGTCGCCGTCTATTCCGATGCCGACAAGGATGCGCTCCATGTGGAAATGGCCGACGAGGCCGTCCATATCGGCCCGGCCGCTGCCGCCCAGTCCTATCTGATCATCGAAAAGATCGTCGAAGCCTGCAAGGCGACGGGCGCCCAGGCCGTCCATCCGGGCTACGGCTTTCTCTCGGAGCGCGAGGCTTTCCCTAAGGCGCTTGCCGAGGCAGGAATCGTCTTCATCGGCCCCAATCCCGGCGCCATTGCCGCCATGGGCGACAAGATCGAGTCGAAGAAGGCAGCCGCCGCCGCGAAGGTCTCGACGGTTCCCGGCTATCTCGGCGTCATCGAAGGGCCCGAGCAGGCGGTGCAGATCGCCAACGAGATCGGCTATCCGGTGATGATCAAGGCCTCCGCCGGTGGTGGCGGCAAGGGCATGCGTATCGCTTACTCCGCCGACGAGGTGGCCGAGGGCTTTGCCCGCGCCAAGTCGGAGGCGGCGTCCTCCTTCGGCGACGACCGAGTCTTCATCGAGAAGTTCATCACCGATCCGCGCCACATCGAGATCCAGGTGCTCGGCGACAAGCATGGCAACGTGATCTATCTGGGCGAGCGCGAATGCTCGATCCAGCGTCGAAACCAGAAGGTCATCGAGGAAGCGCCGTCGCCGCTTCTCGACGAGGAGACCCGCCGCCGCATGGGCGAGCAGGCTGTCGCTCTGGCCAAGGCCGTGGGCTACGATTCCGCGGGCACGGTCGAGTTCGTGGCCGGCCAGGACAAGTCATTCTACTTCCTCGAAATGAACACCCGTCTGCAGGTGGAGCATCCGGTGACCGAGATGATCACCGGTGTCGACCTTGTAGAGGAAATGATCCGCGTGGCAGCCGGCGAGAAGCTGCGCCTCGCCCAGAGCGACGTAAAGCTCAACGGCTGGTCGGTGGAAAGCCGCATTTATGCGGAGGATCCCGTCCGCAACTTCCTGCCCTCCACAGGCCGCCTCATCACCTACCGTCCGCCGGAAGAGGGCGAGCAGGACGGCGTGACGGTGCGCAACGATACCGGCGTCTATGAGGGCGGCGAGATCTCGATCTACTACGATCCGATGATCGCCAAGCTCGTGACCCATGCGCCGACCCGCGCGCAGGCCATCGAGGCCCAGGCCACCGCGCTCGATGCCTTCGCATCGACGGCATCCGCCACAACATCCCGTTCCTATCCGCGCTGATGCAGCACCCACGCTGGAAGTCTGGCGCGCTCTCCACCGGTTTCATCGCGGAAGAATTCCCGCAAGGGTTCAAGGCTCCCGCGCCTGAAGGAGAAGTTGCTCTTCGCATGGCTGCGGTCGCGGCGGCCATCGATCACCTCCAGAACGTGCGCAAGCGCTACATCTCGGGCCAGATGCGCGAGGCGTCTGCCGTGCAGTTCGATCTGGAGCGCGTCGTCATGATGGGCTCCGCCCGTCATGACGTGGTTGTCGAGGACGAGGAGGACGGCATTGTCGTGATGATCGACGGCCAGTCCTGGCCGGTCGAGTCCGACTGGGTGCCTGGCGAGCCCGTATGGACCGGCATGGTGGGCGGCGAAGAAATCGCGGTGCAGGTGCGGCCGATCCTCAACGGCTTCGCACTCGCCCATGCGGGTACCTCGGCCGAGGTGCGCGTCTACACGAAGCGCGAGGCGGAACTCGTGGCACTCATGCCCGAGCGCCAGGAGGCGGATACCGGCAAGCAGCTATTGTGCCCGATGCCGGGGCTCGTGAAGTCGATCAGCGTTTCCCAGGGCCAGGAGGTCAAAGCCGGCGAACCGCTCTGCATCGTCGAGGCGATGAAGATGGAAAACGTGCTCCGCGCCGAACGTGATGGTACAATCGCCAAGATTCATGCGAAGGAAGGCGACAGCCTCGCGGTCGATGCCGTCATCTTGGAATTTGCCTGAACCGAAGGGATTGTCCCGATCCGGCTATTGGCTCTGCTGGGCGGGGACGGCGATCGCCTTCGCCCTTCTTGCATTCTGGCCGAATATCGGACTCGGTTTCGGCAACACGGCGATCGCTCTCTTCGCCGCCGCCATGCTCCTTGTCGTGCCCGTGCTGTGGGTCCTTCGCCTGAGAAATGCGGGCCGATCCACTCTATGGGTTCTGCCGATCGGGGTGGGGCTTATCACTCTTTCCATGGCGTCTTGCGATATGCTCGCTGGGCGAGCCGGCTTCGACACTGGCAAGGTCCCCGACAACGCGACCGAGCAAGCCCTCCAAAATGCCGTCTTTCCGGAGTTGGCTCTGATCGTCGGTCTGGCATTCCTCGCCGTCACGCTCATTATCGGCATGCTGCCGCCGAAGCCGGTCATCATCACCGAAAGCCAATCCTGAGATGCCCCTCTATTTCGCCTATGGGTCCAACATGGACCAAGCCGCCATGCTGCAGCGGTGCCCGGCGTCGAAGCCCGTAGGCGTCGCGCGGCTCATGCGCCACCGCTTCATCATCTTCGATGCGGGCTATGCCTCCGTGGTGCGAGATCCGCAGCGCGCGGTCTGGGGCATGGTATGGGATCTGGCGCTGGCGGATGTTCCCGCCCTCGACCGCTACGAGAGCCTGTCCACAGGGCTCTACACGAAGGTGGTGCAGCCGGTCGTGACGGAACAGGGGCCTCGCCGGGCTGTGGTCTATGTGGGGCATAGCGCGAAGCCCGGCACACCTCGTTCCGGCTATATGGAGGGCGTCATCGAGGCGGCCCAGCATGCCGGCCTGCCGGAGGATTACATCCGAAGCCTGGGCATGTGGCTGCCGAAGGCGCCGGTCTCAGCCGCTCCCGTTCCCCAGCAGCCGAAAGTGCGCCCGCTCTGGGCTGCGCCCACGAGCACGATCCGCAAGTAGCGGCGGGCTACACACCATCGCCTCCAGAACCTTTGCCGTGGGCACGCGTTGAATCGCATGTTGCGTTAGAGGTGTGTTGAGATGGAAACGAAAGTAAAACGGAGTTCGACCTGGAAGGCCTATGGCTATGCCTGGGTGACCTTGGGCTTTTTCTTGATTTCCCTTGTCGGGCACTGGCTCTTCGGCTGGTCCGCCTATGTCAACGACCAGCAGGCTCATGCCCAGCCCATCCTCATGTCCGAATATCTCGTCGAGATGATGCGGGACACGCTGGAGAACTGGCAGTCCGAGTTCCTGCAGCTCCTCTGGCAGGTCGGCGGCCTGGCCATCCTGCTCTATGTGGGCTCGCCCCAATCGAAGGAGGGCGACGACCGTATGGAGGCCAAGATCGACGAGATTCTGCGCAAGCTGGACCCGCAGGATGGAGAGCGTATCATCAAGACCCTCGACGAGGATTATGCGGGACGCCATACGGATGCTCGCCATGCCCATTATTGAGGATCGATGAGTAACGACCGCATCGCCCATGTCTTGATCCACGGCCGTGTCCAGGGTGTCGGCTTCCGCGCCTGGACACACCATCAGGCCGAATTGCACGGCTTGAAAGGCTGGGTACGTAACAGGCGTGATGGCAATGTCGAGGCGGTGTTCTCAGGACCCGGCGAAATGGTCGAGGTCATGCTCAAGGCCTGCCATCAAGGGCCTGCTGGCTGCCTTGTGCAGTTGGTCGAGCCGGTCGAGGGCACCGATCCGGAGCTTGGCGATGCGGATGGATTCGAGGTCCGCGGGACCGTCTAGGCCTTCGGCCCTGTCTCGACAGATCCGCCCGCCTTTTTCCAAGCCGTGAAACCGCCCTCGATATGAGCGACCGGCTTCAAGCCCATGTCCTGCGCCGTGGCTGCGGAGAGGGCCGAGCGCCAGCCGGCGGCGCAGAAGAACACGAAGGTCTTGTCCTGGTTGAAAACCGGCTTGTGATAAGGGCTTTCCGGATCGATCCAGAATTCCAGCATGCCGCGCGGGCAATGCACCGCGCCGGGAATGCGGCCCTCCCGCTCCAGCTCGCGAGGGTCGCGCAGATCCACGAACACCACATCCTCGCGTCCATGCAGGGCGACAGCCTCATCGGTAGGCAAAGTGCGAATCTTTGCGCTGGCTTCCTCGAGCAAGGTCTTGTAGCCGCGTGAGATGGTCTGAGGCATGGTTGGATGGCTCCCCTTTCAGGCTTCCTTCAAACTGGGCATGATGGCGGCGGAGTCAACGGAGACGAAGGTTGCTGGGTTTCACCATTCTCGATTACGCGGCATTGGGATTTTTCCTTCTCGCCTGGTTCGGCTACCACGCCGCTGTCGAGTTCACCCCGGCAGGGCAGAAAAGCCTCAACAAGGTGATGAACGGCTATCGCTTCCGCTGGATGGAGCAGCTCGTGGTGCGCGAGAACCGGATCGTGGACACCACGATCATGGCTTCGCTCATGAACGGCACGGCCTTCTTCGCCTCCACCTCGCTGATCGCCATCGGCGGTGTGCTGGCTCTGCTGCGCTCGACGAACGACGTTCTGCCGATCTTCTCGCAATTGCCCTTCGGGCCGCCTCCCACGCCTTTGGCCTGGGAACTCAAGGTGATCGGGCTCGCCGTCATCTTCGTCTATGCGTTCTTCAAGTTCGCCTGGTCGTATCGCCTGTTCAATTACATGGCGATCATCGTGGGTGCCGTGCCTGTGCTGAAGGACGGCAATCGCGAAGAGGCGCTGGTCGTGGCCCGTCAGGCTGCCGCCATGAATGCCGTGGCCGGAAAACATTTCAATCGCGGACAACGGGCATTCTTCTTTTCGCTCGCCTATCTCGGCTGGTTCATCAGCGCCTATCTGTTCATTCCGGCGACAGCGGGAGTTCTCTTCGTCATGTGGCGACGCCAATTCGTTTCCGATGCGCGCGCGGCTGCGCTGGGACATAAAGATGCCTAAGAACGTAAGTCCCGATGAACTCGAAGCCGCCTTGCTTGCGCTCCTCAACGAGCGCGGCCCTGGCAGGTCGATCAGTCCCGCCGACGTGGCGAGCGCCGTTGGCGGTCATCGGTCGGAAGAATGGGGGCCTCTCATGCAGCCGTTGAGGCGCGTGGCGGTGCGCCTGATGAAGGAAGGGCGCATTGTGATCGTGAGGAAGGGTAAGCCGGTCGATCCGGACGATTTTCGCGGCACCTATCGGCTCGCCTTGCCGCCTCAATCATGAGGCGAGGGCAACAACTCGTCCGTTCTCCCCGTGACGTAGTAGCCGACAAGCCCCATCCACTCTTTCATGCTCACGTCGAGACGTCGCAATCCTTCTGAGACGGAAGAATGCGGGTGAAGGTTCTTGAAGCCTTTCCCCGTCCGGAAATCGACTGGGTAGGCCGTGACCGGAAATCCGGCTTTCTCGAAGACGGCCGTGGCGCGGGGCATATGCCAAGCGGATGTGATGAGCAGCCAGCGCTCGCCTTTATGAGGCTTCACCAAATCCCGCGAGAACTCTGCATTCTCGGATGTCGTTCGCGAATGAACCTCCATGACGATGCGGGACGGATCGACGCCGACGCTATTCAGGAAATCTGCGATAATAGGAGCTTCCGCTGCCCCTTTTCCAAGAACGCTTCCGCCGCCGCCTGAAATGAGAATGCGGGCATTCGGGTATTGATGCGCCAGCTGAGCCGTCTCGAGCACGCGCTCCAATGCTTCGTTGCCGACAATCCTGCCGCGAGAAAAGGACTCTCCGGCTTGGACGGATCCGCCAAGCAATATGATGCCCTCAACGGGCTTTCCATCGTGCGTGAAGGCTGGAAAGCGCTCCTCCAGAGGAAGCAGCGTATAGTCGGCTATCGGCGAGATCCCGAGCACGAGGGTCATTGCTGCAAAAATCAAGGTGACCTGTATGCCGATCTTCTTCCACGGCGTGAAGCAGGCAAGAACTGATCCGAGCAGGATGAAGCAGAAAAGCAGGTTGGACGGTGTGGCGAAGAACCATGCAATCTTCGAGATGTAGTAAAACACGTAACGCTCTCTTCCTGAGACTTCCGGTCTTCTTGGCGCGATTTTCAAGGCTCGCGCCGTCGCAAAGATTATTCGTGAGGCGAGGGGAGCAACTCGTCCGTGCGGCCTGTGAGGTAGTAACCAACCACGCCGACCCATTCCTTCATGCTCACGTCGAGACGGCGCAAGCCCTCTGACACGAAGGCGCGCGGGCGCTGATTGGCGAAGCCGACATTCGTCCTGAAATCCACCGGATGAGCCGTCACGGGGAATCCGGCTTTCTTGAAGACGGCCATGGCGCGCGGCATGTGCCAGGCGGATGTAATGAGCAGCCACCGCTCACCTTCCTGCGGCTTGACGAGCTCGCGGGAAAACTGCCCGTTCTCCGATGTGGTCCTAGAACGATCTTCGATGACGATGCGGGCTGGATCAACGCCAACACGTTTCAGGTAATCGGCAATGATGGGAGCTTCGGCAGAACCGTCCGAGAAAACCGTGCCGCCACCGCCGGTGATGAGAATGCGCGCGTTAGGATAACGATGAGCGAGTTCGAGAGCATAAAACACCCGCTCGGAGGCTTCGTTGGAAACGAGAACGCCGCGTTCGCTGGAATCGGCCGCTTCGACGGAGCCGCCGAGAAGGATGATGCCGTCGACCGGCTTTCCGTCATCGACAAAAGCCGGAAAGCGCTGTTCCAGAGGAAGCAGAACATAATTGGCGAGGGGCAGGATTCCCAAGGCCAATGTCGCGAGCGTGAATGTGACGGCCATCGCCATCCCGAATTTTCTCAACTTCGAAAATCGCGTGAGAACGAGGCCGAGCAGAATAAGGCTGACGAGCAGGTTGGATGGCGTGGCGAAGAACCAGGCGACTTTAGAGACGTAGTAAAACACCAGCCATCCTTCTGTGCGTAGTTAGGACTTAGACTCGGCTTCGTAGCGAGCCTTCGTTTCTGCATTCGGCGGGTAGAGGCCGGGGAGGGGCACGCCCTTTTCCACTTCGCGCATCACCCACAATTCATAGCGCTCCTGCTCGACGGCGGCCTTCGCGACATCCCCGACCATTGCTGCGGGAATCACGACCACGCCGTCGCGGTCGGCGACGATCACGTCATCGGGGAAGATCGCCACGCCGCCACAGCCGATGGGCTCCTGCCAGCCGACGAAGGTGAGGCCGGCCACGGACGGAGGGGCGGCGACGCCCGCGCACCAGACCGGCAGGTTCGTGCCTTCCACGCCGACCGCGTCGCGAATGACACCGTCCGTGATCAGCGCCGCGACGCCGCGCTTCTTCATGCGCGCGGTGAGAATGTCGCCGAAGATACCGGCATCGGTCACGCCCATGGAATCGACGACCGCAATGCAGCCGTCCGGCATGGCCTCGATGGCGGCGCGAGTGGAAATCGGGGAGGCCCAGGATTCAGGCGTCGCCAGATCCTCGCGGGCGGGCACGAACCGCAGGGTGAAGGCGCGGCCCACCATCTTCTCCGTGGCGTTGAAGGCGGGCATGGGCCCCTTCATCCAGCAGCGGCGGATTCCCTTCTTCAGCAGCACGGTAGTGATCGTGGCGGTAGAGGCTGCGCGCAGGGCGTCGGCAATGGTCTTATCGAGTGACATGAGAGTTTCCTGACGTTAGGGCACGTCTCTCATAGCGGTCACCCGCGCCGAGCGCCACCGTAAGACAAGTGATTGTCACGCAGTAATATTGCCTTATTGCAGTGGACTCAATGAGTCGTGCCTCTTTTGATGGGAATCCGTCGTGAAACGCGTTGCTGTCTTTCTGCTTCTTATTCTCTCGATTATTGCCCAGCCTGCCGGCGCGCAAAGTCTCGGCCCTAAAGCCGCGCGGAAAGCGGCTGAGCGGCTGGTTCAGAAAGTGGTCGAGGCCCTGGCCGCTCAGGATTTCAGGAAACTTGCGTCCTTTGTCGGTGACGAAGGCCTGAAGGTCAGCCCCTATGTGCTGCTGGACGACAGCGATGTGCTTCTGACACGCTCCGAGGTGGAACGTTGCGCCGCGGATCCGGAGGTGCGGCATTGGGGCGAGAAGGACGGCAGCGGCGATCCTATCGAGGCGACCTGCAGCCGCTATTTCGAAGAATTCGTCTGGAATGCGGATTACCGGCAGGCGGACGAGGTCCTCTACAACGAGCTGCGCCAGCGCGGGAACGAGGTCAACAACAACCACGAATTCGCATCCGATGGAATCGTCGTCGAGCTGCACATTCGCGGCACTGGCGACATGGCGGCCATGAATTGGAAAAGCCTTCGCCTGATCTTCCGTCAGGGCGATCAGGGACTATCCCTGATCGCGATCACGCGGGATGTCTGGACGATTTGAAGACGACCTCACATGATGTCGAGATCTCTGATTTCCAGAGCGCGATGCGCCGTTTCTTCCAGCCGACAGAGGAAGGCGTTGTCGAACCCGAGAGCGCCATCCTGGATGACGGAGAAGAGGCCGCACTTGGCATCTCGATAGGCAATCCAGGTCTGCTGCGCCTTGCGCAGGGCTTCGAGCCCCCGGCCTGAAAGCAGGGACGCTTTCTCCCGGTACCATCGGTTCAGGAGTTCATCCCAGATGCGCTCTTCGGCCTGAACGCATGTTCTCGTCCGTGATCTAGGTTTTACTTCTGGGTTTGTGCCTTCATTGCACGCATCCGCGACACGCTTGATGCATTGCCGTTGCTCGATGAGAGATGAGGCCGCTTCCACGCAGGACAGAATGATCTGCTTCTCGGAGCCGGTGGGCTCGATGGAGGCTGGGTCGTCTCCGGACGCGGCAAGAGCCGGCAGAGAAATTAGGAAGGGCAGGAAAAAGATCAGGCGGCGCATGGTGATCAGACCATGCGCCGTCTGATAGAGAGTTGCAAGCTCAAGCCATCTTGTTGAACAGCTCGCGCCCGATCAGCATGCGGCGGATTTCGCTGGTGCCGGCGCCGATCTCGTAGAGCTTCGCGTCGCGCAGCAGGCGGCCTGTCGGGTAGTCGTTGATGTAGCCGTTGCCGCCCAGGAGCTGGATCGCGTCGAGCGCCATCTTGGTGGCGTTCTCGGCGGCATAGAGGATCGCGCCGGCCGCATCCTCGCGGGTGGTCTCGCCACGGTCGCAGGCCTTTGCCACCGCATAGACATAGGCCTTGGAGGCGTTCATCGTCACATACATGTCGGCGATCTTGCCCTGCACGAGCTGGAACTCGCCGATGGATTGGCCGAACTGCTTGCGTTCGTGGATGTAGGGCAACACCACGTCCATGCAGGCCTGCATGATGCCCGTGGAGCCTGCTGCCAGCACTGCGCGCTCGTAGTCGAGACCAGACATGAGCACGTTCACGCCCTTGCCGACCTGGCCGAGCACGTTCTCCTCCGGCACCTCACAATCCTCAAACACCAGCTCGCAGGTGTCGGAGCCGCGCATGCCGAGCTTGTCGAGCTTCTGGTGCGTGGAGAAACCCTTGAAGCCCTTCTCGATGAGGAAGGCCGTCATGCCGCGCGGGCCTGCTTCCGGATCGGTCTTGGCATAGACCACGAGGGTCTCGGCGGTGGGACCGTTGGTGATCCACATCTTGTTGCCGTTGAGCACGTAGCGGTCGCCGCGCTTCTCTGCGCGGGTGCGCATGGAGACCACATCGGAACCGGAGCCGGGCTCGGACATGGCGAGCGCGCCCACATGCTCGCCGGAAATGAGCTTGGGCAGATAGCGGCGCTTCTGCTCATCGGTGCCGTTGCGGCGGATCTGGTTGACGCAGAGATTGGAATGGGCGCCGTAGGACAGGCCGACGGAGGCGGAAGCTCGGGAAATCTCCTCCATGGCGATCACGTGCTCGAGATAGCCGAGGCCCGTGCCGCCATACTCTTCCTCAACCGTGATGCCGTGCAGGCCAAGTTCGCCCATCTGAGGCCAGAGATCGCGTGGGAACTGGTTCGTACGGTCAATCTCTTCGGCGCGAGGAGCGATTTTCTCCTGGGAGAAGTCACGCACTGTTTCACGGATGGCATCGGCGGTTTCGCCGAGGTCGAAATTGAAAGCTTTCGCGGCATTCGGCAGCATTCTCGGGTCCTCCCATGTCCAGCGGCGTCATTGCGCCCGGATCACTTCTCGTTCTGCCATCATCTTGGACAGCAGTGCTGACCTTTTCAAGCGGGGAGGTTCGAGGAATTGGTCGAATAGGGCAGGGCTCATGAAAAAACTCCCCTGCCGGGCAGGGGAGTTTGGAGGCTTCAACCCTGATCGCGAGAATCAGAGATAGAAGTCGCTGAGCTTCAGATAAGCCGGCTTGTTCTTGAGCAGAAGCTCGAACTCGGCGGCTGCATCCTTGTCGGTGTTGAGCGACAGAAGGCCCGTCTTGGCATCGTAGCGCATCTGCCCGGCTGCCGTGAATTTCTGCTTGGCTGAGAGGAGCTTGCCGAAGGCGTTGTCAGCCTTGGTGCCGGTGTTGGCATCGATGCCCGTCAGGTCGATACGGTCTTCCTTCACCTTGAAGTCCAGGATGATGTCTCGCTTGCTGCGGATGCCCGTATCGCCCTTGCCGAAGACGAATACGTCTCGGCCCGTGCCGCCCGTCAGGACATCCACGCCGGTTCCACCGACGAGCCTGTCGTTGCCCGCACCGCCGTTCAGGGCGTCGTTGCCGCCGCCGCCGACCAGCATGTCGTGCCCGGCATTGCCCTTCAGGCTGTCCTTCCCGGACTTGCCGTAGATCACGTCGTCACGGCTGCTTCCGTTGCGGACCTGCAGGAGCTTCCAGATGTGACCGATCTGCCAGACCTGACCATCGGCGAACGCAATGTTCTCGATGTTCCCGCCGTCCTCTGCCGTGAGGAAGTAGTTGTCGATGACGAGCTTCTGGCCATGCAGCGAGATCATCAGATCCTCGTAATCCGCACCTGTCGCCGCGAACTGAACCTCTGACGAATTGGCATGGATGCTCAGCGTATCGACGCCACGGGAATCCGAGATCGTGTCGTTGCCGCTGCCGAAGGCCCAGCGGTAGACGTTGTTGCCGGCGCCACCCTTCATCAGGTCGTCGCCTGCGCCGCCATCGAGGGTATCGTGGCTGGCGGTGCCTTCGAGAGTGTCGTTGTCGGCCGTGCCAAGAACGAGGCGTCCTTCCAGCGGCGGAGGAGGCGAAGACACTTCGATGCCCAGGGCAATCTTGACCTCTCTCAAGGTCCAAACGGTGCCGTCTGCGAACACGATCTTCTCGATGAGGCCAGTTTCACCGAAATAGCCCTCGATCGTCAGGAAGCGGCCATTCTGCTTGATGAACAGGTTGCCGTTATCCAAATCCGCCGAGAAGACGAAGTTCGACGGTGAGCCTGACAGGATCAGGGTGTCGATACCGTGCGTATCCCTGATCCGGTCATCGCCGCCCGTGTAGGACCACAGATAGGTATCGTTGCCGGACCCGCCGACCAAGGTGTCGTTTCCTTCACCGCCCTGGAGCGTGTCGTCATGTTCCGTACCGATGATGATGACATCCTTCGGCGGCGGCGGCGGGGGCGGAGGCGGAGGCACCTGCTCCTCTAACAGTTCCAGAATCTTGTCGAGGTTCCAGACCGTGCCGTCCATGAACGTGATTTTCTCGATATGTCCACCATTGGCGCTTGTATCGAGATAATTCCGGATCGTGACCGAGGCGCCGTCCTTCGAGAGCACCAGCGTGCCGTCATCCAGGAGTGTAAGTTCGAAGCCGGATGAATCCGAGCCGATGCGGAGCATGTCGAGGCCGCCGGTATCCTTGATCAGGTCATGACCGTAATTCGGATTCCAAACGTAGATATCGTTGCCCGTGCCGCCGAGGAGCACGTCGTCGCCCTCGCCGCCGATCAGGGTGTCGTGTCCGGCGCCGCCCGTGAGCGTGTCATTGTGCTGAGTGCCGAGCAGGTAGAGGTTCTTGACCGGGGCGGGCTGCTCTTCGGGGACCTGCTGGACGATCTGCAAGATGTCCTGCAGGCTCCATTCAGAGCCGTCTGCGAGCACGATCTTCTCGATCTGGCCATTCTTGTAGGGCTCGTCATTGAAGTAGCCTTCGATGTAGAGGCGTTCTTCGATGTCATCACCGAACTGAATGATGAGCGGATAGCCCTTCTCACCGATCTTCGTGTAAAACTTCAGCTGCTCCAGCGTGGCGTTGATGACGACCTTGTCCTGGCCGCCGTAATCGCGCACGACATCGCTGCCATGGCCAGGGCCCCAGACATAGGTGTCATTCCCGGTGCCGCCTTCGAGCAGGTCATTACCTGCACCGCCGTCGAGCGTATCGTTACCATCGCTGCCTATCAGATGGTCGCCACCTGAGGTGCCATAGAGGGCAAAGTCCGTATCGCTGCTCATGGGTGTGCCTGATAACTTGCATTGCGGCTCTGCCGGGAAGTATGGGCACATCCCTAAGCGTAACCTTGTCATGTTATATAATGACACTTGCTCAACGGCAAGACTATATTCCCGAAGGCTTTGCGCCGTTCCAAAAGAAAAAAGGCGCCCTGAGGGCGCCTTGTAAGGCTCAGTGAAAGGTTGCCCTGGAGCTACTCGTCGATGCTGGCCGTCTGGACCGAGTCCAGGGGCTGGCATCGCCCAGCGGGGGCGAGCCTGCGGTAGTCGCGGGGATCGCAGGCGCTCTGGACGAACATGCGCCACTGGTTTTCCGTACCGTAGAAGGTGTTGCGGTCCACGTCGCCGTCGATACCGGGCACTCGGCCGGTGGTGGTGAACTGCCAGAAGGTCCAGCGGCGGTTGTTGTAGCGCTCGTGGGGCTCTGCAGCCGTGCTGCGGATCCAATAGGGATAGTCGTTGAACTCGCCTTCCAGGATTTCCTTATGGAAGGTGATGTCGGTGTAGATGATCGGGCGCTTGCCCGTATGGGCTTCCATCTCGCGCAGCATCGTGTCGATCATGGCGAGCGCCTGCTCGCGCGGAACCTTCTTGGGGCAGTTCACGGACTGGCCGTTCCATTCCACGTCGAGAACCGGGGGCAGGGCCTCCGGGTCGGCGGGCACGTTCCGCTTGAACCAAGCGGCCTGCTCATGGGCCGGGCGGCACCAGTACACGAAATGGTAGGCGCCCCGCGGAACGCCGGCGCGCTTGGCGCCGTACCAGTTTTCCTGGAATTTGCTGTCGATATGGTCGCCGCCTTCGGTGGCCTTGATGAAGGCGAATTGCGTGCCGGCCTTGCGCAGGGAGGCCCAATCCACCGGGCCCTGCCATTTGGAAATATCCACGCCGTGGATCGGCAGGCGGTGAGCCCTGGCGACGCCATGATGCGGGCGGGCGTCACTCTTGGCGGGATAGCGGCTGGAGGACATGCTCGGCGCGACGGCGCAGGAAGCAAGGCCCAGGGCCATGGCGGTAACGGCGCCAAAACGCGCTGCCCGAAGGAACGTCGTCAGGCCGGAGCTTTTGGAGCGGCGGGGGGAACGGCGGCGTGTCTTCATCGGGCTTAACTGTAATGAACGCAGGACTGGATCGCATCAGGGATGCCCGAAACCGGTTAACACCCCCTTACGAACGTCCATGATGCAATGAAATTACAGTTTAAACCAGAGCGTAGCGATGCCCAAGAAGGAGAAGAAGCCGACGATATCGGTGATCGTGGTCACGAAAGGTCCTGAGGAAACGGCAGGGTCCACCCCCAGGCGGTTGAGGCCGAGAGGTACGAGGATGCCGCCGAGAGCCGCGAAGATCAGCACCGTGATGAGGGCGAGGCCGATGACCAGGCCGATCTGAGGCGTCTGAAACCATAAGGCCGCCAAGCTGCCCATGATGCAGGCGAAGACGATGCCGTTGAGCAGGCCGACCGCCGCTTCGCGGGTGACGATGCGCCAGGCATTGGAACGGCCGAGATCGCGAGTGGCGAGCGCGCGTACGGCCACCGTCATGGTCTGCGTGCCTGCATTGCCACCCATGGAGGCGACGATGGGCATGAGGATGGCGAGAGCCACCATCTCCTGAAGCGAGGCCTCGAAGAAACGGATGACGCCTGCCGACAGGAAGGCCGTGCACATGTTGGCGAAGAGCCAGGGGAAGCGGCTGCGCTGGGTGT
This sequence comes from Microvirga solisilvae, assembly GCF_022808595.1. GTDB lineage: Bacteria > Pseudomonadota > Alphaproteobacteria > Rhizobiales > Beijerinckiaceae > Microvirga > Microvirga solisilvae. Next base: position 14,849 of record NZ_JAKUCN010000011.1, on the reverse strand, counting down.
AGAGGACCGTGTCCGACAGCTCTTCGTCCGGCTTCACGCCACCGAGTTGCTTGATGTCGGCATCGGCTTCTTCCTCGAGCACGTCGACGATGTCGTCGACCAGGATCGCGCCCACGAGGCGGTTCTCCTCGTCCACCACGGCGGCAGAGACGAGGTTGAAGCGCTCGAAGAGGCGGGCGACGTCTTCCTGGTGGTCGGTGGCTTCCACGCGGTCCGGTTCGTCGTCCATGATCTCCTGGATCGTGACGGGGCGCTTGGAGCGCAGCAGCCGATCAAGGGCAGCCGCGCCCAGGAGGTGACCCGCCGGATCAATCACGAAGATCTCGTAGAATGTTTCCGGCAGATCCGGCGTCTCACGCATGAAGTCGATGGTCTGCCCCACCGTCCAGAACGGCGGCACGGCGATGAACTCGGTCTGCATGCGCCGGCCGGCGCTGTCTTCCGGGTAGTCGAGGGAGCGCTGGAGCGCGACGCGCTCCATGGCCGGGAGCTGTTCGAGAACCTCGGCCTTCTCCTCTTCGGGAAGGCTTTCGAGAATGGTGACGGCGTCGTCGGAATCGAGATCGCGCACGCCCTCGGCGACGGTCGAGGTTTCGAGCTCTTCGAGAATCTCCTCGCGGACGGCTTCGTCCACTTCGGTGAGCGCGGTGAAATCGAAGGACGAGCCCATCAGCTCGATGAGGCGAGGGCGATGCTCCGGTGCCAGGGCCTCAAGCAGGTCGCCGAGTTCGGATTCGTGGAAATCCTCCACCAGCTCCTGCAGGCGTTCGGTGTCGGATGCTTCGATCGCATCGGCGGCGGCGGCGAGGAATTCCGGATTGAGTTCGCCTTCCTCATCACGGAAGGCGAGCGGCTGAGGAGCCGGCCCATCGGGCGGTGGAAGTGTCTTGTCGTTTTCGACTTCCATCATGAGCCTTCCTCAGAAGATTGCGGTGGCCTTTTAGGTGCGTGTGCATGCCGATGCAATGCGCCTGAAAAGCCTCGTTCAGGGAATCGTTTAGCTACCGTTGCTGTAAGATTGATTCAGGTTCGTGAAGCACAGCTCTAGAACCTGGAGCGTCACTCAATATGAGCAACAAAAAAGGCCCCGTGAAAGGGGCCTTTTTGTCATCAACACATCGAGTGTCGAGAAATTGGTGCGGTCAAGAGGACTCGAACCTCCACGGGTCTCCCCGCTACCACCTCAAGGTAGTGCGTCTACCAATTCCGCCATGACCGCGAACTCGGTTTCAGGAGGGTTTCTCCTGAAGAGGCGGTCGATCTAACAGATGAATTCGGGCACTGCAAGCCCATCTTTTCCAGTCTGTCACGAAACTCGGCATTTCGCCCTGGACCTGTGCATGAAGGGCCATGCCATCCCTATATGAAGGGCAGATCCGCAGAAGCATGAGTTGACCCTCAGTAGTCTTCGGGATCACAAGAGCCTCCTTCATCAAGGCAGAAGGTGACATGGTGTCGAACCTGCGGGACAGCTTGGCCGATCGGTTCCTGAGCGGGAGCCCCTCCGATTCCGTCGAGTGGGCGATTGCCGAGGGGCTGACGCCCTATGAGACGGCGGTCGCCTTCATGGAGGCGAGAGTTCAGGCTGTCGCCGACGGGGAGGCGAGGGAGCTCGTCTGGCTCGTGGAGCACCCGCCGCTCTACACAGCCGGCACCTCGGCCCAGGCCTCCGACCTCGTGGACCCAGAGCGATTTCCGGTGCACCAGACGGGCAGGGGCGGACAATACACCTATCATGGCCCCGGGCAGCGGGTGGCCTATGTGATGCTCGACCTGAAACGACGCGATCCTGATCTGCGTCGCTACGTGGCGGCTCTCGAGGCTTGGCTGATCCGGACCCTCGACGCCTTCAACATTCGGGGTGAGCGACGGGAAGATCGGGTGGGCGTGTGGGTGCGCCGGCCGGACAAGGGCGAGACAGCCGAGGACAAGATCGCCGCCATCGGCATCCGCGTGCGGCGCTGGGCGACCTATCACGGAATCAGCCTGAACGTGGAGCCGGATCTCTCCCACTTTTCAGGGATCGTTCCCTGCGGCGTCACTCAGCATGGGGTCACCAGCCTCGTGGATCTCGGCATCCCCGTGACCATGCCAGAGGTCGATGCCGTTATGCGTAAGGCTTTCGAGGAGATTTTCGGCCCGACCGAGCGGGTCGAGGCGCCGTTGCTTCCCGGCAACTGAGGGACAGTTTTTCACACCTGCCATGGTCAGGCTTCTCCTCCGAGGCGCTTCGTGCTCTAAGCTAGAGCAAACGGCGACTTCTGGCGGACATTTCATGCAACGAATTCTTCTTGCCTCTCTCCTTCTCGTAAGCGTTTCGGCCTGTGGCTACCGTCCCGACCCCGAGGATCTGATCCATATCGTTGATTCGCCGGCTGACGTGCGCGTTTGCCAGAATCTGGGAGAGGTAAGCCCCGTCATTTCGACCACTCCGGGCTTCGGCTCCGCGACGGACAGCATGAAAGAGGCCGTGGTGGCCCTGGGCGGCACGCATCTTTATCTGCAACAGACTGCTCACGACTGGTCTCTCGTTCGCGGCATCGCCTATCGCTGCGGCCCCGGTGTCGTCGAGACTGAGACCGTCATTCGGACGAAAGGCTGATCGCTTAGCCTGATGGCGGAGTTGCCGGGCTCCCTGGTCCCAGCTACTGACGGAGAGCCCCCGGTTCGACCGTGAGGAGCTAACAAAATCAGGGAGCCTAACGCCGTGCCCGTCATTGCCACTTCTGCCGACCTGTCATCTGATAATGCGCGGGCGAACCGCGCAGCCTGGGCGGATCTTGCCCGCGATCTCCAGGCCAAGAGGCAGGCTGCCGCCGAGGGCGGCCCCGCGAAAGCGCGCGAGCGGCATCTGGCGCGCGGCAAGCTCCTGCCCCGCGAGCGCGTGATGCGCCTGCTCGATCCGGGCGCTCCTTTCCTGGAGCTTGGTTCTCTTGCTGCCTATGGCATGTATGAAGACGCGATCCACGGCGCCGGCATCATCACCGGTATCGGGCGCGTCGAAGGCCGCGAGGTCATGATCGTCTGCAACGACTCGACGATCAAAGGCGGCACCTATTATCCGATGACGGTGAAGAAGCATCTGCGTGCGCAGGAAATCGCGCGCGAGAACCGTCTGCCCTGCATCTACCTCGTCGATTCCGGCGGCGCGAACCTTCCGCACCAGACGGATGTGTTCCCCGACCGCGAGCATTTCGGCCGCATCTTCTACAACCAGGCGACGCTCTCATCGATGGGCATTCCGCAGATCGCCTGCGTCATGGGCTCGTGCACGGCGGGCGGTGCCTATGTGCCCGCCATGTCGGACGAGACCATCATCGTGCGCCGTCAGGGCACGATCTTCCTCGGTGGTCCTCCGCTCGTGAAGGCAGCGACGGGTGAGGTGGTATCGGCGGAAGATCTCGGCGGCGCCGACGTGCATGCCCGTCAATCGGGCGTGGCGGATCACTACGCCACCGACGATGTACATGCGCTGGCGATCGTGCGCCGCATTGTCGGCACCCTGAATACGCGCAAGAAGATCGACATCGATCTCGCCGAGCCGGTGGAGCCGAAATATTCCATCGACGATCTCGACGGGATCGTGCCGACCGATCTCAAGAAGCAGTACGACATCCGCGAAGTCATTGCGCGTCTCGTCGACGGTTCCGAGTTCGACGAGTTCAAGCGGCTGTACGGTACGACGCTGGTGACGGGTTTCGCGCGGATCTGGGGCATGCCGGTCGGCATCATCGCCAATAACGGCATCCTGTTCTCGGAGAGCGCTCTCAAAGGCGCCCACTTCATCGAGCTGTGCTGCCAGCGTCGCATTCCGCTGCTCTTCCTGCAAAACATCTCCGGCTTCATGGTGGGCAGCCAATACGAGGCGGGCGGCATCGCGAAGGACGGCGCGAAGCTCGTGACGGCTGTCGCCTGCGCGCAGGTTCCGAAGATTACGCTTCTCGTCGGTGGCTCCTTCGGTGCCGGCAACTACGGCATGTGCGGCCGTGCCTATTCTCCGCGCTTCCTGTTCACTTGGCCGAATTCCCGTATCTCGGTGATGGGCGGCGAGCAGGCGGCGAGCGTTCTCGCCACCGTGCGCCGCGACAACATCGAGGCCGAGGGCAAGAGCTGGAGCGCGGAAGAGGAGGAGGCTTTCAAGGCTCCGATCCGTAGCAAATACGAGGAGGAGGGCTCCCCGTACCACGCAACAGCGCGTCTGTGGGACGATGGGGTCATCTTGCCTTCCGAAACACGGCGCGTGCTGGCGTTGGCTTTTTCGGCAGCGCTGAACGCGCCGATTCCTGAAACGAAGTTCGGCGTGTTCAGGATGTAAGCACGCGTTTCGCGATGAAGGCGGAACCGGTCTAGGCCGCTGAGACTTTCAAAGTATGTCCAACGATACGCTTGAGACATACCGCTCCAACTATGCAGAGCAAATTGCGCGTCTGACCGATCTTCGTGACAGGCGCATCGAGCACGCTTTTGCCGCCGTTCCCCGAGAGAACTTTTTGCCGCCGCCGCCATGGACGACAATCAGCGCGGGCATAACGACCACGACGCGCGATGTTGCGGCTATCTACGACAATGTTCTCGTCGCCATTGATCGGGAGCGCGGCATCAACAATGGCGAGCCTGCGCTTCATGCGGCGTGGCTCGATGCCGTGAGTCCGCAGCCTGGCGAGACCGTGGTTCATGTGGGGGCGGGCACCGGCTACTATACCGCTATTCTCTCGCGTCTCGTTGAGCCGAGCGGTCGAGTGGAGGCTTATGAATACGAGACAGACCTAGCCGAAACAGCCGCACGAAACCTGGGGAGTTATTCCAACGTAGCTCTTCATGCAGGCTCGGCCTTCGGGAGAGTGTTGTTGCCTGCAGACGTGATCTACGTGAATGCCGGTGTATTGGCCCCGGATGCCGAGTGGTTGAAGGCGCTCAAGAACGGCGGACGGCTGATCTTCCCATGGCAACCGCATAAGGGGTGGGGGCCAGCGATGCTTATCGAGCGTCTGCCTGGTGGATTTGGTGCAAGCCCTCTCATGACAGTAGGCTTCATCTCATGCAGCGGCACGTCCGAAAATCTGTCCATCGCGAAACTGCCGAGCGAGGATGATCTGGCTTCCGTGCGCTCGATCTGGCTCGTGGAAGATCGAGTTCCTGATGAAAGTGCCATAGCCATCTATGAGACTGTCTGGTTTTCATCGGCGCAGGTGGCCGTTTAAAAGCATCATGGCCGGATTAGCTCCGGCCATGATAGGTAATCAGAGGTGGCTTAGATGATCATCAGATCGTCGAGCTTGATTATCGTACCAGCTTTAACCTGAGCAAAGAGCTGGGCTTTACCCTGACCTGAACCATCAGGGTCGTAGTAAAGAGCGCCTTTGTCTTTATCATAAATGATATGATGATTATTGTCCTTGGCCTCTTTACCAATAGTGAAAAATGCCTTGTTCAACTTGGTGGGGTTTGTGAGAGAACCCGCTCCGAGCTTCTTGAAGATCGCATTATCTAGGTAGATCGTGTCGTAAGTGGATGAAAAATCGCAGATTTTATCTACGTTACTCGAGCTGAGTTGAGTATCGAATACGAACGTATCTTTGCCTTTGCCTCCATACAAGATGTCCGAGTTCTGCCTGCCGTTCAGGGTGTCATTGCCATCAAGACCCTTGAGAGTATCTTTGCTCGTGTTGCCTTTGATGGCATTGTCAGAAGCGTTGCCGGTCAGCTTCAAGCTTGTTGCGCTATAAGCTGCGGTAAGATTCTCCAGTCCGTTGCTCAGGGTATAATGAGAGGTCGCAATGACCGTATCGGTGCCGGACGTATCGGTGATCACGTCTCTGATGTTGTCGACATAGTAAGTATCATTACCAGCCCCTCCAGCCATCTTATCGGCGCCAGCGCCGCCGTTGATGATATTCGCCTTATCATTGCCTCTGATCGTATTGGCGAGCTTGTTTCCGGTAAGGCAGATAGCAGCCGAGCCGTTGGCGAACAGATTTTCCACGAAATCGCTCAGCGTGTAGCTGACAGAGGCATAGACTGTGTCGTTGCCATTGGAGATCGAGTTCTCGATGACCCGGTCGTCCTTGTTATCGACAAAGTAGGTATCGTTGCCTGATCCGCCTTCCAGGCGGTCTGCGTCTGCTCCGCCGTTAAGCGTATCGTTGCCTTCGTAACCCCTCAGGACATTCCTTCCGGTATTTCCCGTCAAGCGGTTATCGGCGTTGTTGCCCGTTCCCGAAAGATGCGCGTCTCCAAGAAGCAGGAGAGATTCAAAGTTGTTCTGGAGCGTATGACTGACCGATGCATTGACCTGGTCTGTGCCTTCACCAGCGGCTTCCAGAATGATCTCATGGCCATCATGGATGATATAGGTATCATCGCCGATGCCGCCGATCATCTTATCGGCTCCTCCTCGACCGTCGAGATAATCGTTGCCTTGACCGCCAATGAGTTCATCTGCTTTGGCGCCGCCTGTTAGGATGTCGTTGCCTTCACGGCCATCCAGGACATTGACCATGTTGGCATTGCCGATGATCTCGTTGTTTAGGTTGTTGCCAACGCCTTTGGAGGCTCCCCTCGTTAGGATGAGCTTCTCGACATGGGAGCAGAGCCGGCTGATGTCTATAGACGATATAATCGTGTCGAAGCCCTGATCTTCGAATTCATCCACGACATCGCTGTAATCATCGACATGATACGTATCATTGCCGCCGCCGCCTGCAAGATAATCGCCGCCGCCGCCGCCATCGATGATGTTGTCATCATCGTTTCCGTAGATATTGTTATGAAACGCATTGCCGATAGCGCCAGAATTTCCGTATGACGCAGTCATTCTTAAGTCACCGGTTTCGTCCTCATCAAAAATGAATAGACGCAAAGCTGGATTATATCTGATCATTTTAGGTCCTCTTGAATATATTAGAATTGCGAGACAAATGAATTCGTGAATAAAAGACGGTTTTTGTGTCTTTAGGTTAGACTTTCATCTTTCGTCTCGCGTATTTATAGATGTGTCGCTAGCATATAAATTCAACAATGCCATTGTGTTCTAGAGCACATGGCGAAATTCTGAGATTTAAACCAATTGTATGATCAGTATGTAATTTACGATTACTATGATGGTAGGGTCGGCGTTCTTGATTTTGAAGGGGCGCCAAGGTTCTGGTGAGCGGTCACACGGAGCGTTCCTGGCGCTTTTGTTCTAAGCGCTGTCGTAGGTGCTGCTTGGCGATAGAAGAGCTGTTTCCGTTTGTGGAAATATTTCGCTTACGCTGAAAGATGGCTGTCTAAAATGCATCATGGCCGGGGCATGCCCCGGCCATGAGCAGTGTATAAACGATTAGACCACGAAGATGTTGAGGTTGGAGATTGCTGCCAACTCCTGGCCCGGTTTGAATGTGGCGATCAGCTGAGCGCTGCATTCCGTGCCCGAACCGTCCGCGTCATAGCGAAGGCCGCCATCTTCACCGAGGATGATGAAGTCGTCGCTGTCCTTGGCCGATCCGAAAGCGAAAAAGTTTGCCTTCAGAGCGGACGGCTTGGTCGAGCAACCGCAATCGATCATCTTGAAGATGTCGCCGTTGAGAAGGATGCGATCTTCAGCAGCATTGAAGTCGACGATCCTGTCAGCATGAGCAGCGCCAAATTCGCTGAACGAAAAGGCGTCCTTGCCTTCGCCGCCGATAAGGGTGTCGTGGCCCTTGCCGCCGCTCAGCGTATCGTGGCCATCGTTGCCCGTAAGGACATTGTTGCCGCTGTTGCCGGTGATCTTGTTGGCAAGATCGTTGCCGATGCCGTCGATGTCCTTCTTCGAGGTGGAATCGCTGAGAGTCAGGTTCTCGAAATTCGCCCGAAGCATGTAGGTGATGGATGCATTGACCGTATCGGTGCCCTCGTCAGCATTCTCATGAACCTGATCGTAAATGCTGTCCACGTAATACATGTCGTGACCGACGCCGCCTTCCATGGTGTCGGCACCAAGGCCGCCGTTCATGGTGTCATTGCCGACTTCGCCGTACAGCTTGTTGTTGCCGTCGCCAGCATTGAGCACGTCATGACCGTCGCCGCCATAGGCAACGCCTGCCTTGTGGGCGATCAGGATGTTGTTGTTGAGGCTGTTGCCGATAGCGAGCTTGCCGCCAGTCTGCAGGCCCTCGACAAAGGCAGTCTTGCGCATGTCGAAGCCGGACTCGAGGTAGGAAAAGATAATGTCGTTGCCGCCACCGGCATATTCCTCGACCACATCGCCCTCATCGCGGACATAGTACATATCATCGCCGGCGCCGCCGACCATGGTATCGTTGCCAAGGCCGCCGTCGATGATGTTATTCGAGGCATTGCCGAGGATGGTGTTGTCGAGATCGTTGCCCATCACATTCCAATTGCGATAGGCGGGGGCTTCCGAAAGATCAAAGAAGAATTCATCTTCTCCGAGAACAACTGTCTTAATCGGCGAGTACTCTTTAGCCATTTCTTCTATTCCTGGTCTATTGATGAAAAGAGCTGAAATAAAAATTCATCAATCATATTTAATTTTACATATGATCGATTGAATAAATCTATCTCTCAGCTCGATGCAGGAATTAGGATGTTCCGTGATAACATCAATAAGCCCTTGTGTGCGCTGCAGCACATTATGGAATCAATAAATTTCTTTAGGGAATGTGAGGGCGGTGGCGCTTTCATGAGGCTCGGTTTGGCTCGGCAAAGAGCATTAAAAATGTTGCTGGCTGGCAACACCCAAAAAGCTTCATCATCCTACCACTCTTGGCCCAAGCGCCGCCGCGATCCCGCCATAAAGCACGAGCACCTGTGAAAGCAGCTAAAGTGCTTCTAAACCAACGCTTTAAAGTGGCGCGTAGCAGGGGCGGTCTTCGATTAACGCTATCGAACAGCCTATTGCGAGAACCATTGCATAGGTGGCGCAGCACATGGCAGATCACAGGAGTTCCGTTCGGTCGGGGCCTCTTGTGAGAACCGAATGGAAAAGAGTCGAAGTCCATGAATGCGCGCCTGATCCACAAGCTGAAGTTGACACACCGTCATACGGCGGTCGCTGCTTGCGCGTTCGTTCTGCTCGGCTCCTCCTCGGTATTCGCACTCGACGCTGCGCCGCATCCTCAACCTTTGACGCCTGCCCTCGCGCCCATCATTGCGCCTTCCGGAAAGTATGGATCCGTTCGCGAGGCTCTGCGTACGGGCATGCGGGACTACAATGCCGGTGACAAGCTTGGAGCCGCCGCCGCGCTCGAATACGCGGCCGGGCAGGGGCATACGCTCGCGCTCTGGAAGCTCGGACGCATGTATGCCGATGGCGACGGGGTCGAGCATGATGACCTGAAGGCCTTCGAGTATTTCTCCAAGCTCGCGGACCAGCATGCGGACGAGAGCCCGGATTCACCGAATGCGACGGTCGTTTCCAGCGCCTTCGTGGCATTGGGCGGCTACTTCCTGGATGGCATCAAGGGCACCTATGTGAGCGCCAACCCGGCTCGCGCCGTCGAGATGTTCAGCTACGCGGCGTCTTATTTCAGCGACTCCAACGCGCAGTACAACCTCGCCCGCCTTTATATGGAAGGAACGGGCGTTTCTCGGGATGCGCGCCAGGCCGCCCGCTGGTTCAATCTGGCTGCCGAGAAGGGACATCACCCGTCCCAGGCGCTGCTCGGCCACATGCTGATGAACGGGCAGGGTGTGCCGCGCCAGCGCGCCAAGGGGCTCATGTGGCTGACGCTTGCCCGCGAAGCCGCCACCGAGAACGGTAAGGATCAGTGGATCGAAAGCCTCTATGCGGAAGCTTTCACCACCGCTGACGAGAGCGACCGTAAGCTGGCGCTTGCCCTGCTCGAGCAGTACATCCAGTCACGGCGCTAGTCGCGCTCACTCGATATCGAGATCCACCATCACCGGCACATGGTCGGAGGGCTTGTCCCATCCGCGCACTTCCTTACGGATCGAGGCGCTCTTCAGCTTGTCCTGCGCCTGGGCCGAGAGCAGCAGATGGTCGATGCGGATGCCGTTGTTCCGCTGGAAGGCGCCGGCTTGATAATCCCAGAACGAGTAGAGGCCCGGCTGGACGCTGCACGCACGCACGGCATCGATGAATCCGAGATTCTCAAGCTCGCGAAACTTCGCACGGCTTTCCGGCTGAAAGAGCGCGTCCTTGACCCACGCTTCCGGATTGGCCGCATCCCGAGGCTCCGGGATCACATTGTAGTCGCCGCAAAGCACCAGAGGTTCCTCGAGCGGGAGGAGGCGGCGCGCATGAGCGATCAGCCGATCCATCCAGGCGAGCTTGTAATCGAATTTGGGTGTGCCGATTGGGTTGCCGTTGGGCAGATAGATGGAGGCGACGCGCACCACGCCTGCTGATGTGGAAATGGTGCCTTCGAGATAACGCGCCTGCTCGTCACTCTCGTCCCCCGGCAGGCCGCGTCGGACGTCTTCGAGTGGCCGCTTGGAGAGGATGGCAACGCCGTTGTAGGTCTTCTGGCCATGGGTAACGACGTTGTAGCCGAGCGCCTCGACTTCGGCCCTCGGGAAGGCCTCGTCCATGCATTTCAGCTCCTGCAGGCAGAGCACGTCCGGATCCGCGCTTTTCACGAAGGTGGCGAGGTGGTCCAATCGCTGCTTAATCGAGTTTACGTTCCAGGTGGCTATGCGCATCGTGTCGGTCTCGGTGGCCCTTTCAAACTTTCATCGGACGTTCGTCGAAAGCTTGCAAGGTGGAACCCTCCACCATCCCCACGGTTGCAGCCCATGAATTCTTCCTGGTTCCAATCCATTGACAGTTATTGCGAGCGCCTTGACCCAGGATTCTGGGCGGAGCCGGTCAATGCTCTCTCTAACGGCTTCTTCCTCCTGGCTGCCGCCCACGCCTTTCTCGTATGGCGGAGCAAGGGGAGGCGGGATTGGCCTGCGCTCTGGCTGATCGCCGTTGCCGCCATCGTCGGCATCGGGAGCTTCCTGTTCCATACCTTCGCGAACCGCTGGTCGCTGCTCGCGGATGTGCTGCCGATCGCGGTATTCATCTACAGCTACTTCCTGCTCGCCATGCGGCGTTATCTGCGGCTGGGAATCGTGCAGGCGCTTGCCATCACTCTTGCCTTCATCGTCTTCAACATGAGCTTCGGACGGCTATGGTTCGGCCTCTTTCCTGCCGCCACGCTCAATGGATCAGTTGGGTATCTGCCGGCTCTGATGGCACTAGTGGCAGTGGGAGTTGCTTGTCTGATGGCCTCGCATAAGCAGGCCGAGCACGCTCTGCTGTGGGCAGCCTGTGTCTTCGGTCTGTCCTTGGTGTTCCGCTCCATCGACAACGCTGTCTGCCCTGCGCTACCACTCGGCACGCATGCGCTCTGGCACATGCTGAATGCCCTGGTGCTGTGGATCCTCATGATCGCGGCGCTCGCGCATGCTCCCGAGGAAAGGCCGCCTGATGTCCCGCGTTGAAATCCATGGCTATGCCATCGTGTCGGATGATGACCGCATTGCGGATTCGACGGGCCAGACGCCGGATGTACTGCGCAACGATGCGGACTGGGCCTATTTTCAGGCGGAGCTCAACCGGTCGGACGTGACGGTGCTGGGGCGTCTGGGGCATGAGGCCAATCCCAATCCGCGGAATCGCGTGCGCATGATCCTGTCGTCCTCATCTCAGGGAATCGAGCGGCGTGTCGATGGCTGGTGGTGGAACCCGGAGAGGCTTTCCTGGGATGAAGCCATCCGCAGGGTACTTCCTTATGGCGGCAGGGTCGCCGTGCCTGGCGGCAGGCAGGTCTTCGATCTGTTCTTAAAGCTCGGCTACGACGCGTTTCATCTCACCAGGGCCGAAGGCGTCGCCGTTCCCGGTGGTGTACCCGTTTTTTCCGAATGCGAGACGGGAAAGGGCGCCGAGGCAATCTTGTCTGAAGCAGGCCTCACGCCTGGCCAGAGGAAGACCCTCGATCCGGTTGGACCCATCAGTCTTGTCGTTTGGCGCCGCTGAGAGGGAAACATCGCCCCGATTGCCGAGTTGATGTGCGATGCCCTTTGCAGGGAGAAAGCGCATGTGCACCAGGCTTTCCATTGTCCTTCTCACCACCTGCCTCGTGACAGGCGTCGCCTGGGCTCAATCCTCTTCATCCGGCGGAAGTGGCGGCTCCACGGGCGGTGCCTCATCCTCCACCGGTTCGACCGGCCCATCGACGAGCTCAACAGTTCTTCCGCCATCCCAGCAGGGTTCCCAGATGCAGTCCGCTCCCGCTCAAGGTTCGGGGACAGGACAGGCCAGGCAGGGTGGAACGGACAGCTCTCAAAGCTCTAACCAGAACACCACACCATCCAACGCGGCGACAGGTCCGGTTTCTCCTCCTGGAACCGAAGGCAGCACAGGTGGAGCGGTAGGTGCGGGCCCCGCGACGACCGGCGGAATCGGTGGCGTTGTGCGCCGCCCAGGCCAGAGTTCTGCTGTTCCTCCTTCTTCTCGGGAGCAGAATCTCCTCGATGAAGGCGAGCGCTTGGAGCAAAAGGCCAGACGCGATTTGTGCGTCGGATGCTGAGGACGCTTACGAGGCGTGCGATTCCCCAAGCGGAAACACTGCGATGAAGAACGTACGAGCGCTGGAAGCCAAGAAAGAAAAGGCTTTCAGTGACGTCGTAAGCATTCATTAACCATGCGGGCGCATGCTTTCCGACAAGCCGATCCAAATGGTTCTGGCGATTCACGGGGGTAGCGCTCATGACGGACGAGAGCTTCGAAAAGACGATCCGCGAGAGGATCGCAGCAGTCGAGCTGGTGACGGAATCAATCGCCGAGCAGGGCAGGGACTCTGACCTGCACGATCTGCGCGTTCTGCTCATCAACACCATGAGCCTCATGAAGAGAGATCCGGGCGTCGAAGCGTCGGTGGACGATCTTTATGCTGCTGCGAAAGCCATCGTAAGAGACGCCACGCTGGGTATGCATCCCGTCTCCAGAAACATACGCTTCGTACGGAGTGCACTCGCGCGCTTCTCCGAGCGCGTCCCGGTCGTGGCCGGGCTGTCGGAGCCGGACGATTCCCTTCGCTTCCGTGGCCTTGAGGCGGCCTATGCCGTGCAGCTCGAGAGGACGGCCGCGACGGAAGCTGAGGACAATCAGGATGTGCGCTCGGCTGCGTAGGATCGGGATAAGTGCTGAAGCCAAGACAATGCTTGGCTATTCAGACTGATAATCCTCAGGGAGCAAGGTAGAACTTCGCTTTGAAGCTCTCCATGCGCTCTACTGCTCGCTGATTAACGAGGAAGGCCACGCATCGACAGCGCTGCTCCACCAAAGTTGTCGTTTCTGATCCCGGGTGATTGCGTGGCTTGGGAAGTCACGTAATTGGGCAGTTTGCCTTCCGTGTTCGAGGATGAAACGCACCCCATCAGGGCAGGGCAAGCGATCAGAACAATCAGCATCATCTTCATATGAATTCCCTCGGTGCTCCATCCTTATAGCTTGGCCTTAGAGAGCAGCTTGACGGGACGGGACAATTTCTTGACATTTTGGGGCCTAGCATGCGCGTTGAGCGCCGCACGGGGCATCCAGAAATTCAATCCAAGGCCTTAATCGCTGCTGTCACTCGCGCAACGAGCGCGAAGGTCTTCGCATGCTTGTCAGCATTCCATGGCGTCGCAATCCCAAACCCCTGGAAGCGACAACGCTGTACGCGGACTGCGGCGCTTCGTTCATATCGGGAATGATGCAGGTGTCGGCCATACGGAAGTGTCGTGTGATACTGGCATTGCTTCACTGCTCCACCGGGAAGGCGTATGCTGCCCTCATAAATCACTGTTCTGTGTTGGACTTGGGCCTGCGACGGGCCGTCTTTGATCGACAGCTTTGTCGACGTCGTTCCGAAACCGAGAGGCTGCGTAACCCCAAGGGAGGAACTCATGGACCTGCACAACAGCCAGAACATCCATCGTTGCGTTGCGGAGGGCATCGGGACCTTCTGGCTCACCTTCGCCGGTTGCGGCAGCGCTGTCATCGCAGCAGCTTTCCCCGAGATTGGCATCGGCCTTTTAGGCGTCTCGTTCGCCTTCGGCCTGAGCGTGCTTACTATGGCCTATGCCATTGGTCACATCTCCGGATGCCACCTCAACCCGGCGGTAACGGTCGGTCTGGCTGCAGGTGGAAGGTTCCCGAAGCAGGACATCCTGCCCTACATCATATCGCAGGTGTTGGGAGCGGTTATCGCTGCGGCGGCACTCTACGCCATTGCGACTGGCTCTCCCACCTTCGATATAGCGAAGGGCTTTGCCGCCAACGGCTACGGCACCCATTCACCGGGCCAGTACAGCATGATCTCAGGCTTCGTGACCGAGATCGTGCTGACCATGATGTTCCTGTTCATCATCATGGGTTCCACTCACGGCAAGGCTCCTGCCGGCTTCGCGCCCATCGCCATTGGTCTGGGTCTGACACTTATTCATCTCGTCAGTATTCCGATCACCAATACGTCCGTGAACCCGGCGCGCAGCACTGGCCCGGCGCTTTTCGCGGGTGGTTGGGCCTTGGCGCAGCTCTGGATGTTCTGGGTCGCGCCTCTTATCGGCGGGGCGATTGGCGGCATCCTCTACCGCTGGCTCAGCGAGGAACCCTCAGCCCAGGTCACTGGCGTAACGCCTCCGGCCCCGGCCGAGTGAAGTGGCAAGCGGGTGTAAAATATAGATGAGGCCATCATCGCGAATGTTTACCGCCGCTCAAGCCAATCAGCGTCCTGTTTGATCAAGACGGGTTATCGTTCGGTGTTGTCGTATTTGGCCAAGCCTGTGTTGGATGGGTCGTCTCGGGCGTTTCGCGGCGAGTAAGGCGGGCTGTGATGCACAAAAGCCCCCGCTGCTTTCGCTGCGGGGGCTTC
>NZ_JAKUCN010000010.1 GCF_022808595.1 Microvirga solisilvae | reverse complement strand
CGGGCGCGTTCGTGTCGGGAGCGGGTCGGACGACGTCGGTGGATGCGGACGACCGGATCATCTACGACACGTCGACGGGCTTCCTGTACTTCGATCCGGACGGCAACGGCGGCGCGACGCGCCTGTTTGCCAAGCTGAGCAAGGTGGGCGGGGCGTTCCCGACGCTCAGCAACACCGACTTCGTGATCTTCTAACCAAAAGGAAGGGGGCTCGACAAAGCTCCCTTCCTCCCGCCTGAGATGAGGCGAAAGTCACCCTTGATGGCTCCGGCGGCAAAACGCCGGAGCCTTTTCATGAGGAGGCTCGACTTCGCACCATGCCTTCCAAAAGGTTCGGTGCTGCCGCAGCCCGATCAAGAGGCTTAGTGATCTTTTTCCGATTTCGCGAGTTGTGCCTGCTCAGGATACCGGCAGGGGAAAGGCGGGATGGGAGCCAGAAAAGACATACTCGATTGCCTGATCGTCGGCGGCGGACCGGCGGGATTGACGACGGGACTCTATCTGGCGCGCTTCAAGCGCCGTTTTCTCATTGTCGATAGCGGAACGCCCCGGGCCGCGTGGATCCCGACGAGCCACAATATTCCGATGTTCGCTGATGGCATTTCCGGACCGGATCTCCTGTCACGCGCACGCGCCAATCTCGAGCAATATGGCAAGTGCATCATTCCTGGGAGAGTCACGGGTCTGCACAAGCAGCCGGATCGCTTCATCGCAATGGTCGAATACGATGATGGCAGTGCGGATCAGATCACAGCAAGGCGCATTGTGCTCGCGACCGGCGCTGTCGACGTCGAACCCGACTTGCCAAATGTACCCCATGCCGTGCAGCGGGGCTTGGTGCGCTATTGCCCCATCTGCGACGGCTATGAATCCCGCGATCAGAAAATCGCCGTCATCGCCTATGGAGCTCATGGCCTCGGTGAGGCGGTGTTCATTGCGCGCACATATTCTCGCGATGTTACCCTGCTCACATTGGGTCAGCCTCTGGAGTTGAATGCCGAGCAGCGGGGGAGGCTCGACGAGCATGGCATCAAGATGGTCGAGACGCCCGTCGAATCCCTCGACATGGAGAATGACCGGATTGCCGCTCTGCATTTCGGCGGCAAGGAGCATCGCTTCGACGTGCTCTATTCGGCGTTGGGGCTCAAATACCGTTCCGATCTCGCATTGTCCCTGGGCGCGGATTGTGATTCCTCAGGCAGCCTGATTGTCGACAGTCATTGTCAGACAAGCGTGAAAGGGCTGTACGCGGCAGGCGACATCGTGCGTGGCCTCGATCAGATCGTGGTCGGCATGAGCCATGCCGCTCATGCCGCCACGCATATTCACAACAATTGCGAATTGCCGACCGAGGATGAGCCGGGCGGAGCGTAAGTCTCTCAGGCCAATGCTCGCGCGAGGAGCGGCAGGCTCACATCCATGCGGTAATCCACGGAGGAGTGATTGTCGGGAAACTCCTCGTAGGTGTGTGCGATGCCTGCCGCTTCGAGCTTTCGATGCAATTGCCGCGAGCCATAGATCATGTTGTACTGATCGACATCGCCGCAATCGATGTAGAAGGCCTTCAGCTTCTTGAGATTGGCCTGCATCTTGGGATCTTCTGCCATGCGTAAGGGATCCCAACGCAACCAATTGGCCCAACGCTCTTCGATCACCTCACAGGTATGGAGATCGACGGGAAGCCGGATGCCGCAGAAATGACTGGGATCTGGATCGAAGCTCGCGGCTTGTGCCAGGATCATCAGTACGTGCCAGTCCTGGTCCTTCGCCTTCGGCCCCTGCTCGAACTTGTTCAAGAACGTGTCGATGGACATGCCGTGACCGGCCAAGTGCCGCAATGCGCCGGCGAACTCGCCGAGATGGTAGAGATACTCAAAGCCCACATCGCCTGAATGGGAAGCCGCCGCCGACCAGACCGAGCCGCCATGGCGCAGGGCATGGACCAGGGAGCCGTAACCGCCCGAGCTCTTGCCGAAGACGCCGCGGCGTCCATTGCCGCCGCAACCGAAGCGCTCCTCCACGAAGGGCAGCATCTCGGAGATCAGGAAGGTCTCCCACGGGCCCATCGCGGCGCTGTCGATATACTGGTTGCCTCCGAGACGCGTGAAGCAGTCGGGGAAGGCCACCACCACCGGCGGCATGGCCCCTGTTCCGATGAGACGGTCGAGTCGCTCGGGAACATTCTCGCCATAGTTCTTCCAGTTGGTATGAGCGGGACCGCCTGCGGTGTAGCCCACAAGATCCACGAGGAGGGGCAGGTCTCGCCCGTCATGGCCTGCCGGCACATAGACATCGATCCGCCGATGATGCGGATCCCCGAGAAGATTGCCCTTCAGGCATTTGCTCTCGATCCGGAGGCTATGCACCACGCCTTCAGGAAGGTTCTGATCCTTGCGCATTTCCGATCCTCGTTTCTCACGGAGGGAAATGATGTGACGGCCTCTTGGGTCCCTGTCCAGGAAAGAGGCCTTTGCAGCAGTTAATAAGTCTTGGAGGGCGCTAGCTTTTCCTCTCCCCATGGCTCTAGGGTGCCGTCTCAAGCGTCATTATCTGGGGGAGTCACAAATGACCGATAGTTTCCTGCCGCGATGGACCTTGAAGAACGAAGGCACCATCATGCCCGATGAAAGGCTGCCGACGGGCCAAATGGTCGTCGTAGGCCTGCAGCATGTGGTCGCCATGTTCGGCGCCACGGTGCTGGCACCGATCCTGATGGGCTTCGACCCTAACGTCTCTATCCTGTTTTCCGGCCTCGCGACCCTGATATTCTTCTTCGTGGTCGGCGGTCGGGTGCCGAGCTATCTCGGCTCGAGCTTCGCCTTCATCGGCCCGGTCCTTGTCGCGACCGGCGCTGCGGTCGGCGCCCCGAACCCGAACCTTCCCCTGGCACTCGGCGGCATCATCGCGGCCGGCGCGCTCTATTTCCTCATTGGCTTTATCGTCCAGCTGGCGGGCCACCGCTGGATCGAGCGTCTCATGCCGCCGGTGGTGACCGGTGCCATCGTCGCCGCCATCGGCCTTGTGCTCGCGCCGATCGCGATCAACAGCGCCTCGGGTGTCACGCCTGACAATGCCAACGGCTCCGACTTTGCTCGCTGGATTGCTCTCGCAACAGTGCTGTCGGTCGGCCTCATCGCGGTCTATGCGCCGGGCATGTGGCGTCGCTTGCCGGTGTTGATCGGTGGTGCGCTCGGCTACCTCATCTACTACATCTTCGCGAACCTCATGGGCTATGGAACGCCCATCGACTTCTCGAAGATCGGCCAGGCCGCCTGGTTCGGCCTGCCGTCCTTCCAGGCTCCTGTCTTCGACATGAGGGCCATGAGCCTGATCGCTCCCGTTGCGATCATCCTGGTTGCCGAGAACCTCGGGCATATCAAGGCCATCGGCGCCATGACGGGCCGCAACCTCGATCCCTATCTCGGGCGCGCCTTCATGGGCGACGGCATCGCCACGATGCTGTCCGGCTCCGCCGGCGGCACGGGTATGACGACTTACGCCGAGAACATGGGCGTGATGGCCGTGACCCGCATCTACTCGACACTGGTCTTCGTAATCGCCGCCGCCTTCGCACTGTTGCTGGGCCTCTCGCCGAAATTCGGCGCCTTCATCGGCACCATTCCGGGTCCGGTGCTCGGCGGCCTCTCCATCGTGGTGTTCGGCCTCATCGCCGCCACCGCCGGACGAATCTGGGTTGAGAACCGGGTCGACTTCTCGAACCCGCGTAACCTCATCACCGTGGCGGTCGCCCTGATCCTGGGCGCCGGCAATTTCAAGCTGAACGTCGCGGGCTTCACCCTCGACGGCATCGGCACCGCGACCTTCGGCGCGATCATCCTCTATCACGTGCTGAACATGGGCCCGTCCCGGACGGCCGAGCCGCCGCACGTGTAAGGCGCGTTCAGGAACACGCATCCGAAGCCCGCGTTGAGCCCTCAACGCGGGCTTCTCTTTTTCGAAGAGCACGATGAGCCCGCATCTCTCCTTCCAACAAGGGACGATGCCATGAGCTCTGAACAACAGCAGACTCTTCCTCCTCAGGTTCAAGACAAGCAGCCTGGTCACGAGACCGAGATGAATCCGAGGCCCGATTACGAACCGCGCTATCCCGGCAGCAATCGGTTGCAGGGAAAGACGGTACTCATCACAGGCGGCGATAGCGGCATCGGTCGCGCCGTATCAGTCCTCTTCGCGCGCGAAGGCGCGGATGTGGCCATCGTCTATCTCGACGAGAGTGAGGATGCGCAGGCCACGAAACAGCTTGTGGAGAGGGAAGGGCGCAAGTGCCTGATTATCGCGGGCGATGTGGGCGACCCTGCTTTCTGCGGTAAGGTCGTGGATCAGGTGATCCAGCAATTCGGCAAGCTCGATGTGCTG
Organism: Microvirga solisilvae; assembly: GCF_022808595.1. Taxonomy (GTDB): domain Bacteria; phylum Pseudomonadota; class Alphaproteobacteria; order Rhizobiales; family Beijerinckiaceae; genus Microvirga; species Microvirga solisilvae. The sequence goes on along the minus strand of NZ_JAKUCN010000010.1, from coordinate 64,311 downwards.
GTGAACAATGCTGCCGAGCAGCATCCGAAGAAGGATGTTGGCGAGATTACACCTGAGCAGATCGAGCGCACCTTCCGCACCAATATCTTCGGCTATTTCTATATGACGCAGGCAGCGATGCCGCATTTGAAGAGGGGCGCAGCAATCATCAACACCACATCGGTGACGGCCTATCGCGGTAGTGCGGACCTCCTGGATTACAGTGCCACGAAGGGAGCTATCGTCACCTTCACACGGTCGCTGGCGCAGAAGCTCGCGGAGCAGGGCATTCGCGTGAACGGCGTCGCGCCGGGGCCCATCTGGACACCGCTGATCCCTTCGACATTCCCGGCTGAGAAGGTGAAGAGCTTCGGTGCGAATACGCCCCTCAAGCGCCCAGGCCAACCGAACGAGGTCGCGCCGTCTTTCCTCTTTCTGGCCTGCGAAGATTCCTCCTACATCACCGGATCAGTCCTGCATCCGAATGGTGGTGACGCGACGGAGTCGTGACAGCAAAAAAGGCGGCTCAGTGAGCCGCCTTTTTCGAAAGCCGAAGATGCTTAGCGACGACGCTGCACACGCACGGGAATAGGAGCCGGAGTCTGAACCGTCATGGCGAAGAACAGCAGGACCGCCGACAGGGACGCAGCGATCACGAACATGGCTTCGGCAATATCGGAATGCGATGCCATACCTGTGGCAGCCGCGAGAATAGACAAAATCGTGAAGAGAAAAAATGCACGTAGGGCAACGGAACGGGTCATCGACATATCTCCCAAGTGTTCTGAAAAACGTACCTGGAAGAGCGGAGTTCCATACTGCTCATGAGCCCGTGAAATACTTACACCGCAGACCTAAGAACAGCAGGCTTAACTTTTTCTGGCGGAACCTCACAGTCGCGCTTCGCGTTGATTGAGCGTCATCAGCTTCGGGCTGATCATTAATCTAAGCGAGGTAACACCATGCTCGGTTGGGCTGTCACTTTTCTCATTATCGCGCTGGTCGCGGCTCTGTTCGGTTTCGGCGGCATCGCCGGCACCGCTGTCGAGATCGCAAAGCTGATCTTCTTTGTTGCGATCGTGCTCTTCGCCATCTCGGCCGTGATCGGTCTTCTGCGCGGACGTAGCCCCATGTGACGGGGCTATCCCGGATGAATCGAAAACGCCGCCTTCGGGCGGCGTTTTTCATGAGGGTGTCAGCCCTGCAGGGCGGCGCGGGTCATGGTATCGGGGCCCAGATCGTCCACGTCCTCCACATTAAGCATGGCTGCAAGGCGGATCCGAGCACGGTTCACCCGGCTTTTGATGGTGCCGACAGCGCAGCCACAGATGCTGGCAGCTTCCTCGTAGGAGAAGCCGGATGCACCGACCAGAAGCAGGGCCTCGCGCTGGTCCGAGGGAAGCTCGAAGAGGGCAGAGCGGAAATCCTCGAAATCCAAATGCGAGCCTTGTTCGGGATGCACCTTCAGGCGACCAGCAAATACGCCATCCGGGTCCTCGACCTCGCGGCGGCGCTTGCGATACTCGGAATGAAAGAGATTGCGCAGGATCGTAAAGAGCCAGGCGTTCAGGTTCGTGCCTCTCTCGAAGCGATGGAGATTTGATAGAGCCCGGAGGAGAGTATCTTGGACAAGGTCATCTGCCCTGTCGACCTGACCCGCGAGAGAGATGGCGAAGGCGCGAAGGCCTGGGACTGCGGCAAGCAAGGCCTCTCTCAGGTCAGGCTCCTGGGTCATTGCGACCCTGCCTTCTTCTTGTCGAGCTGATCCAGCAGATCCTTGAAACGGTCCGGGACCGGCTGCTGCATCAATTCATCGTACATGGCGCGCAATTGATCGCCGATTCGCTTCTGACTGCCATCGTCGAGTTTGGCCCTGGTTCCAAGCGTGCCGTCGAGAGACGTTCTCGGGAGCGCCCGAGGCAGCTTGTTCCCCTTATCACCTGTCATCTGATTCCCCTTGCCATCCCAGCTATTATTAAGGGATAGCCAACCTTGGCAGTAGCTCTATACTCATTTTCGAGCAATAACGCTTGTGGTTAGACACGGTTCCAGCATGGAACTTTTGCAGCTTTGCCGCGTTGAACGGACCATCGGTACAACGAGTCATAAGCACATATAAGGGGAAGCGAATGTCGACAGCTCAGCTTGTCGTCCAGCACTTACCGTATCTTCGCCGCTACGCACGCGCACTTACAGGCAGCCAGATGGCTGGCGACGCCTATGTGGCTGCAACCCTTGAGACGCTCGTGAGCGAGCCCGAGACCATTGGGCCCTCCGGCAACGTCAAGGTCGAGCTTTTCCAGGTTTTCACGCGCATTTGGAATTCGCTTTCCGTCAACGGACGCAGCGAGCAGATCCAGCGCGATCTGCCGGCGGAAGTTCGCCTCGGGCAGATCACTCCGCTGCCGCGCCAAGCATTCCTGCTCTCCTGCCTTGAAGGCTTCGGGGAGGAGGAGGTCGGCCAGATTCTCGACGTCGACGCCAAGACGGTGCGCGAGCTCGTGGACGAAGCTGGCCGTGAGTTGGCGGCTGACATGGCCACCGACATCCTCATCATTGAGGACGAGCCGCTCATCGCCATGGATCTCGAGGCGCTTGTTGAAGGTCTCGGCCACAACGTGACGGGTGTCGCCCGTACGCGCACCGAGGCCGTGAAGCTCGCTACCACGAAGCAGCCCGGCCTGATCCTGGCCGACATCCAGCTTGCCGACGGCAGCTCGGGTCTCGACGCGGTCAATGACCTGCTGAAGTCTTTCGAGGTACCGGTGATCTTCATCACCGCCTATCCGGAGCGCTTCCTCACCGGTGAGCGGCCCGAGCCGGCCTTCCTCATCGCCAAGCCGTTCCAGCCGGCCAACGTCTCGGCCGTGATCAGCCAAGCCCTGTTCTTCCAACAGAGCGCCAAGCGCCGCGAGGCACGCGCTGCCACGGCGTGATGCACATCGACAGCCTAGTCAACTAATCCAATATGGCTAAGTAATCGCCCGGCTTTCGAGCCGGGCTTTTCTTTTGTCACATCGTAATCGGCATAAAAAAAGACGGGCTCTCGAAGCCCGTCTAAAGGTGCCGGCCAATGCACAAGGGGAATGCGGGGAGGACCAGGAGGCCGGTGCTTTTAGAACGCCGCTTGGAAAATAAAGGTTCCCACCTTTTTTCTTGGAATATCCTCTCGTGGGAGGCCAGGAACCTCACAGATAGGGTCGCGTTGTTGTCTCGAATGGTTCAGCTAGGATCCAGGAGGCGGCGATGCTCCTCAGTGCCACCAGATTGTGTGTTTTGACCGGGGCCGCCCTGCTTGCCGGGGGCATCGCTTTCGCGGATTCGGGGATTGATGCTTCGCAGCTTTCCCAGGCCTTCAAGAATGCTTTGCTGCAGGATCGTATCGCATCCAAAGGGGACCGTCTGGCAGTTTCGAAGCCGGCCGAGCATCCGGCCAGCATTTCCATCGTCGAGATCGTCGGTCTTTCCCGCGCCACAGTCATCCTTCGGGACAGCAATGGCGAGGTCCTCTACCGGGCTGATCCGGGCTCTGGCGTGACGACGATCTCCAAGAATACGGAGCTTCCTGTCCTGACGGTGAAGGAAGATGCCTACAGCCCTGCCGTTCAGCATCCTCCCGTGATTACGCGCGAAGGCAGTGAGGAGCCGCGGAAGATCAAGCGCCAGCCCCCGGTAGGTTGTCTTGACGACGTCAGCCCCTTGGCAAGTGCCGCCAAAGGCAGGATGCCGAGCATGTGTCTTGCTTCTTTAGGGCATTCTGTTTCGTAGAGAGTGCCTCACGTCTCAGAGTTGATGAGAGGGCTATAGGTTTATGCTTAGTGTGATGTGTCTAATCCATGATTGGAGTGCTCGTTTGAGCGTATATGAATAAGTATTCATCCTAGATGTATTTTTTAAGCGCATCATCACTAATCTATGAAGTGGCCTGAAAAACTGGAACGTCCAATTGTTTGGCGCGTTTAATCTCAGCGCGATTTGGCGCACTTCGCGATTCTAAAGACATGAAGGAGAAAATCCGATGCTGAAGAAGCATATGGCGGCTTGCCTTGTCGTGACGGCTTTCGCGGCTGCGCCCGCCCTCGCTCAAACCTCGCCTTCCGCTCCCACCGACCGCCCGACGGCATCGGGCTCGGGGGCCGCTACCTCGGGTTCGCCAGCCATGCAGCCCGGTGCTTCCAGCGCTCCGTCGATGGGTTCTTCCTCAAGTTCGACGACTATGAGCCAGAGCGGCGGTACTCAGGGCCAGTTCATGACCCAGATGCAGCAGGGCCAGATGATGGCTTCCGATCTCATCGGCACCCGCGTCGTCAGCACGAACAATGAATCCATCGGTGACATCAACGATGTTATCGTGGATCGCAACGGTCAGGTCATGGCCGCCGTAGTTGGCGTCGGCGGCTTCCTTGGTATCGGCGAAAAGGACGTGGCCGTTCCGTTCAACTCCCTGGAATTTGCCACTGCCCAGCAGGCGAATGCCATGGATCGCAGCAATAGCGGCAACAGCAATAGCAATGTAACGACCACCGGCTCGACTGCCACAGGCAATACGACCGCCGGTTCCACGAACATGTCGGCTGGCAACACCGCCGCCTCGGCTTCGGATAATCAGCCGGAGCGTGTGGTTCTTCGCATGACCAAGGCTGAACTGCAGGCGGCTCCCGCTTTCAGGCAGAACGGCGATGACAACGCAAATCGTTCTAATGCCGGCACGACCGGCACCACGACGACTGCTCCCAAGCAGTAAGAGGCACACTTTATCTGCCGATCTGCGGCGTCCCGGTTCTGCCGGGGCGCCGTTTTTCATGGGCAAGAGGGGATAGCCAAAACAAAAGGCGCAGCCACGAATGACTGCGCCCTGTAAGGTGCCGGCTCAAGGGGGCATTCGAACCGGTTGCTGACATAACGCCCAGCGCAGGAGGGGGTTCCAAAATATTTTCATCGAAATTCGAAAGCGTTTCCTGGGTAGATGTGGACGAAGTTTCCCCAAGTGGAGGAACCGGGCCGTTCTGGGCACGTTGCCAAGCCAAGAATGATGCGGAGGCGACGATGACTGCCACGAACGAATTGGATGCGGCCCTGTGCCAGGAGGAGTTGCCGGACGAGTTTTCGCGGCTCGCTTCGAGTTCTTCGCCGCATGAGAAGCAGAATATGGCTTGGATGCTGAGTGGGATCGTCTCGACCTGCCAGCAGGACGAGGTGACATGCCCTCTGATGCTGCGGCGGCATCTGGTAGTGCAGGCTTGGTCGCGTGGCGTCAGCGCTCCCGTTCAACGGAATCTGTAAGAGTTCCTATCATTTCAGGTTTGTTTGATTGATGACCGAACTATCCTTAATCCCGATTGCGCACGATCCCGTTGCCGTTCTTTTCCATCCCAGTGCCGTGCCGGTCATCGATGTGTTCCGCTCGATCGGAAGCCTCGACGATCAATATGATCTCGCTCTCCTGGATGGTCCTGAGCAAAGCTTGTCTTCCTATGTGGCTCCAACCGCGGCCAAGGGCATCGTGTCGGATGTGCTGCTTCTGGCCTTTGCTCTCACGCGGCAACGGGGAAGGGCTTTCGGCCATCGGCCGCTGCGGTCCCGGCAAGGGAGCCTCGATGAATATTGCCTGATGGCCCTGGTCGGGGCGACGCGCCGGAACGACATAGAGGTAGCACGAGAAGCCTCCGCTATCCTCTGCATCTCACCGCTCGATCTTCTGTCGGCCCTGGCTGGGGAACTAGGGCGGCAGATGGAACTCGGCACTATCGTCTTCCCAGTGCCCGATTTGTTGGAATTCCGGGCTGTGACTGGGATCAGGGGTGGTTCGATGGATGCCATTGTCGAGGCCTTCAACGGGCCGGAGCGGCATTTCAGCTTCTGATACTTCTCTCTCTACCAGACAGAAGAAAGGGGCCGTCGAACGGCCCCTTTTCCCAAATCGGGGAATGCCCGATTATTCCTGATTGCCGCGAGTATTGCCTGAGGCCTGTCCGCCCTTGCGGCCGGCTTCGGAGGCGAGTTCTCGATCCTGCGAGAAAGAACGCTTCTCTGCGGGAACACTCTTGCCGCCTTTGCTTGCAATTTCGCGTTGGCGATCCGAATCCATGGACGCGAAACCGCGCTTAGAAGTGGAACTACTTGGCGCCATCTTATGCCTCCTTGATCAATGATGTTCGTGCTTGAACAACCGCTCGCAAATTCGATGGTTCCGAAGGGGAGGTGGGAACCTTTGCAAAAAAATCCATGAAAAAGATGACGAAGATAAGAGGCCGTCTCAGCTTTGGCATCCGTGGCCAAATAATGGCCAAGACTTGCTCCTTAGAAACGTGAATAATGGCGGCATCAGACGCGTTGGAAATCGGAAGGTATGGATGATTATATTTAAGAAGTTAGCATGTTTACAGGCGTCTTATTGAGCGTCGCCTGAGTCTTGAGGGGCTTTCCGCAAGTCTCTCGACTGTCTATGGCATCGCATAAATAAGAATGATGCAGCCGCAATATTCAGAGAACGACATGATGCGACAATAAGCCGGTTCAGGTTAGACTCGGTAATTGCATTGCCGCTCTCGTGATTGACTGAAACCTGAAATTGCCCCTGACGGATGCTCTTCCTGTGAAATCATGAGCTCAGGCTGCACAGACATGCCGCGCGGGAGTGATTGCCTGGATGAGCCGGTGTATGAATGCCCCGAGCCATGTTCATGAGAGGGCGGAATGACCTACGACGACAACAATGTGTTCGCAAAAATCCTGAAAGGCGAGTTGCCGTGCCACAAGGTCTATGAGACCGAGCATGCCCTGGCCTTCATGGACATCATGCCCCGTGGCGACGGCCATGTGCTGGTCATCCCCAAGGCGAAGGCCCGCAATATCCTGGATGTGAAGCCCGAGGATCTCGCTGAACTCTCGAAGGCGGTTCAGGTGGTGGCGCGGGCTGCGAAGGATGCGTTCTCTGCCGATGGTCTCACGATCCAGCAGTTCAACGAGAGCGCGGGCGGGCAGGTGGTGTTCCACCTGCATTTCCATGTCATTCCGCGTTTCGAGGGCGTGCCGCTCAAGCCCCATACGGGCGAGATGGCGCCCAATGACGCTTTGGCGGGGTTCGCCGAGAAGATCCGAGCGGCCTTCAAAGTCTGATCGGGATTGAGAAAAGGCGGCCCTGAGCCGCCTTTCTTCTTTTAGTCCGCCCAGTCGAGGGAGCGTGAGACGGCCTTGTCCCATTCCGCGTTGAGGCTGCTGCGGCGGCTTGCTTCCATGGCGGGGGTCCAGCGCTTGTCGATGGACCAGTTGCGCACGAGTTCGTCCGTGTTCGCCCAGAAGCCGACGGCGAGGCCCGCCGCATAGGCGGCGCCGAGAGCTGTCGTCTCGATCACCTTCGGGCGCACCACGGGCACGTCGAGAATGTCGGCCTGAAACTGCATGAGCAGTTCGTTGACCACCATGCCGCCATCGGTGCGCAGCTCCTTGACCGCAATGCCAGTGTCCTTCGCCATGGCCTGCAGCACTTCGCGGGTCTGGAAGGCCGTGGCCTCGAGCGCCGCGCGGGCGATGTGGGCCTTGGTGGCATAGCGCGTGAGACCGCCGATCAGACCGCGGGCATGAGAGTTCCAGTGTGGCGCATAGAGTCCTGAGAAGGCCGGCACGATGGTGACGCCGCCATTGTCCTCGACGCTGCGCGCCAGGGTCTCGATCTTGTGGCTTGCCTGGATGATCCCGAGATTGTCGCGCATCCATTGCACGAGAGCGCCTGCGATCGCGATGGAGCCTTCGAGTGCATAGACCGGTTTCGCATCGCCGAACTTGTAGCCCATGGTCGTGAGCAGGCCGCACTTGGACGGGTAGGGCGTCTCGCCGGTGTTCATGAGCATGAAGCAGCCGGTGCCATAGGTGTTCTTGGCCTCGCCCGGATGGAAGCAGGCCTGGCCGACGAGGGCTGCCTGCTGGTCGCCGAGAATGCCGGCGATCGGCACTCCCGCCAGATTGCCCTTGGCGATGCCGTAGACCTCGCTCGACGACTTGATCGCCGGCAGGCAGGCGCGGGGGATGTCGAAGAGACGAAGGATTTCATCGTCCCAATCGAGGGTGCCCAGATTCATGAGCTGCGTGCGACTGGCATTGGTCACATCGGTGATGTGGCAACCGTCGTTGACGCCGCCCGTCAGGTTCCAGACGAGCCAGGTGTCGATATTGCCGAACAGCACGTCGCCGGCTTCCGCCTTTTCGCGGGCGCCGGGGACGTTGTCGAGCAGCCAACGCAGCTTCAGGCCGGAGAAGTAGCTCGCGAGCGGAAGACCCGTCTTGGCACGAAGGCGATCATGGCCGCCGTCCTTCGCGAACTCGTCCACGATGGCGTCGACGCGGGTGTCCTGCCAGACGAGCGCGTTGTGGAGCGGTTTGCCGGTGCGACGGTCCCAGATCAGCGTGGTTTCACGCTGGTTGGTGATGCCGATGGCGGCGAGGTCCTGAGGCTTCAGGCCCTTCTTCGCCAGCGCGTCCTGGATCACGCTTTGCGTGTTGGCCCAGATCTCGAGCGGATCGTGCTCCACATAGCCGGGCTTGGGATAGATCTGTTCGTGCTCTTTCTGTCCGACGGAGACGATGTTGCCCGCCTTGTCGAATACGATGAAGCGCGAGCTCGTCGTGCCCTGGTCGATAGCGCCGACATAGGTGGCCATGATCTCTCCCTGACGTTCTTATTGTGCTGCGATCGATGCTGCCTTTTGCGTGGCCATGTAAGCATCAATCTTGGCCGCAGCGCCAGCCGGAACGTGGAGGCCGAGCTTGGAGCGGCGCCACAGGACGTCTTCCGCCGTGCGCGCCCATTCGTGGCGCATGAGATAGTTGATCTCCGCAGCCGTCAGGCCCGCGCCAAAATCCTCTCCGAGATCGGCCATCGACTTGGCATCGCCCAGCAGTTCCAGGATGCGCGTGCCATAGGCGCGCGACAGACGGTAGGACATCTGCTCGGGCAGGAACGCCCAGCGCTGGCGCACGGTCTTGAGGAATTTGTCGAAGTCAGCGTCGATGATGTCGCCGCCCGGCATCTTGGCGGCTTCCGTCCAAGAGCCTTTCATGTCCGGGAAATAGGCCTTCAGCTCTTCGAGCGCGTGCTCCGAGAGCTTGCGGAAGGTGGTGATCTTGCCGCCGAAGATCGACAGGACCGGCGCCTGTCCTTCCGGCGCGTCCATGTCGAACACGTAGTCGCGGGTCACGGCGGAGGCGTTCGACGAGCCGTCGTCGAAGAGCGGGCGCACGCCCGAGTAGCTCCACACCACTTCCGCCGGCGTGACCTGCTTCTTGAAGAAGTGGTTCACGATGTTGCAGAGGTACTGCACCTCGTCGGCGCTGATCTCCACCTTCTTGTCCGGCACGGACTCGACCGGGATGTCGGTGGTGCCGATAAGCGTGAACTTCTCCTGGTAGGGGATCGCGAACACGATGCGCTTGTCCGTGTTCTGCAGGATGAAGGCCTGCTCCGTGTCGAAGAGCTTCGGCACGACGATGTGGCTGCCCTTCACGAGGCGCACGTTCTTCGTGGTGTTGAGGCCGAGCTTGGCATTGAGAACGTCGGCCACGAAGGGGCCGCCCGCATTGACGATCACCTTGGCGCGCACGTCCTGCGTCTCGCCGGTCTCGGTGTTCTGAAGCGTCGCGACCCAGATCTTGCCTTCGCGGCGGGCGGACGTCAGCTTGGTGCGCACGCGGATGTCGGCGCCCTTCTCGAAGGCGTCGAGAGCGTTCAGCGCCACCATGCGGCTGTCCTCGACCCAGCAATCGGAATAGACGAAGGCGGTGTCGAAGCCGGGCTTCAGGCCTTCGCCGGCCGGGTGCTTGGTGAGCTTGATCGTCTCCGTGCCCGGCAGCTTCTTGCGCGGCGCGAGATGGTCGTAGAGGAAGAGGCCGAGGCGTACGAACCAGGCCGGGCGGATGCCCTTCTCGTGCGGCAGGATGAAGCGCAGCGGCCAGATGATGTGCGGCGCGGAATTGAGCAGGCGCTCGCGCTCGAACAAGGCCTCGCGGACCAGACGGAACTCGTAATATTCCAGGTAGCGCAGGCCGCCATGGATCAGCTTGGTCGAGGCGGAGGAGGTGTAGCCCGCCAGATCGCCCTGCTCGCAGAGCACCACGGAGAGGCCCCGGCCCACCGCATCGCGCGCGATGCCCGCGCCATTGATGCCGCCGCCAACGATGAGAAGATCAGTTACTGCCGTCACGGAACGAGTCTTTCTTCAAAACCAAGCAATTGAGACCCTGAGCAAATGAGTTCTTTAGCCGCCTAACGCAAGCGAATTTTCGGGGTTTTCACGTCCCTTTTGCAACAAAAGCACGGCTAGGAAGAAAGCCAGCGCGCAGAAGGACATGCCTAAGCACAGGATCATGACCGACATGTAACTGCCCCACCACGCCCAGAGGGCCCCGAACAGGAAGGGGGCTGCGGCCGTGGTCAGGCGGACGGGCATGGCGATCATGCCCTGGACCGTGCCGTAGCTCTCGCGCCCGAACAGCTCGGGCGGCAGGAGGGCGCGGACGATGGTCATCATGCCGTTGGAGGCTCCGAACAGCATTGCGAAGGCCGCCACCAGCCAGGAGCCGGGCGGGAGCAGGGGCAGGAGCCCGAAGGCGAGAACGCCGAGGGCCAGGGTCACGATGCCCGTTCCCTTCATACCGAAGGCACGCTCGCCGAGCGCCATGGTCATCCGCCCTGCCACCTGGGCCGGGCCGATGATCGAGAACGCAACCACGGCCATCTCGAGAGTAAAGCCCTGCTCTGTGAGAAGCGGGATCAGATGGATCGGCAATCCCGCAGCGATCAGGCCCTGGAGAACGGAGCAGGCTACGAAGCACCAGAAGGACGCCTTCAGCAGCACGCGCCGGGCATTGGCCGGGGTAGGGCGGGCCTCTCCGCTCTCATGATGGTGCGACGGCTTCAGGGCCGGCGGAATGAAGACTGCATGCACGACGGCGCAAATGAAGAGGTTGAAGGCAGCGAGCACCAGAAGCGCATCGCGCCAGCCGAGATATTCGATGAGCAGATGGGTGAGGGGGATGAAGAGCGTGCTGGCGAAGCCCCCGACCAGGGTCATGAAGGTGATGCCCCGACGGGTGAGAAAGCCGAGCCTGCGCGCCAGAACCGCGAAGCCCGGCTCGTAGAAGACGCAGCTCATGGAGAGGCCGAAGGCGGCCCAGATGAGGACGAAGAGCGGATAGCTCTCGACCCGCGACCAGAGCACCAGGAGGATGGCGGCGAGAACCGAGCCGCCCGTCATGACCAAGCGGCCATAACCGAGGTCGATCAGCCGCCCCACGGGAACGGCGAAGAAGGCGGAGGTGCCGAGTGCCAGCGAATAGGCCGCTGTCAGCTCGGACTTGCCCCAGCCGAGGTCCCGGCTCATCGGCTCGATGAAGAGGGCGAAAGCGTAGAAGATCGTGCCGTAGGAAATCAGCACGGTCAGGGACAAGGCGGAAACGAAAGCCCAGGGCATGCGGGCGGGAGTGGACATGATGGCCTTTCAATCGGCTCCTAGAATTGAAGCCTGAAGCCTCCTGAAGCTTCCCTGAATGCCTCGATCTGGCGGAAGTCGGCGATCCAGCTATCGGCGAGATGAGCCAGGTGGTTCGAGGGGCCGATCCCCACCACCTTCGCGCCCGCTCCGCGTCCGGCTTCCATGCCGGCCTGCGCATCCTCGAAGACGATGGCGTCGGTGGGATCGAAGCCCAGGATTTCGGCAGCTTTCCGGTAGCCTTCCGGATCGGGCTTGCTGCGCGACACGTCCTCGGCGGCAATGAAGGTCTCGGGCTGCGGCAAGCCTGCGGCGGCCAGCCAACTTTCCGCGAGGGGGCGGTTCGCCGAGGTGACGATGGCCCATTCATGCGGCTCCAATTTGGAAAGGAATTCCTTTGCTCCCGTGACCGGCTTGATGCGGTCCGTGCCCAGGGCCGCCTGCTCGTTGAACCAGGCCGTCTCTGCCTCAAGGTCGATGCCTTCAGGGCCGAAGAGCTTGACGGTCTGGATCGCCTGCCGCCCATGCGACTTGGCGAGGACGGCATGGCCATCGATCCCGTGCCTTGCGGCCCAACGATGCCAGATCTCCTCGATCACCTCCGTGGAGTCGATCAAGGTGCCGTCCATATCGAACAGGAAAACTTTGCCCCGCATGGCGTCCCACATGTGCTTATTCCCGGCTCAGGTCCGGGTTTCGTGTCGTGCGGCCCTTTATGTCAGGCCTTGAGGTCGGCGGCTAGGTCTTTAGCCGGCACAGGGATGGCGGATTTATTGTCAAAGAGCGGGCAAAGGCATGGGGGAGTGACCTCGCGGCGTGGATCGCCCGAGGTATGGGGTGAGGGAGACGCGAGAGGTCGTCCGGTTCGCTATGGAATGTGTGAAGAACCTGACGGCCCCTCGCGTACGGTTCTTTTAGGCGTTCATCGTGTCTTGCAACGATGGGCCTCCCGGGCCGGCTTGCGAGACCGAACCAGGACCGTTCCCGGCTCCATCGATCACGACGCCTCGCGAGCGCGCCCCTCATCGAGCCAGGACACCAACACATATAGCCCAGCTTAGGACCAAAGTCAAGAACAAAAGCGGAACATACCTCGTATGGCGTCATCCCGGACGGCGCAGGCGAGCCGGGATCGCTTGACGAGAAGGGTGCCTTATTCTGCCAACGATCCCGGGTTCTGCTCCGCAGCCCCGGGATGACTGCCACAGGCGAACGCGCCCTCAGCCCAAGCGGTTTTCATTGACATTACGCCACGCAACCCTCATATGACCCGTACGGCGTCAGCGCTCCTTGAGAGCCGCTTGAGCGGGACTGCGTGACGGAAATTCGCATCTAAGCGAAAGCCCGGTCCCCTTCTTCAATCGCTTGACCCATACGACGACCCCATCACGCGGGTTGTCGCCTTGAGAGCCCTGAAGCGCCTTAGCTTTACAAACAAGCCGAACCAGCTTTGCGGCTCACCGCATCCGTTCGAAAGATACACTTTGACACTCTTTACCGATTTCGGATTGGCCCAGCCGATCCTGAAGGCCTTGTCCGCTGAGGGCTATGAGAAGCCCACGCCGATCCAGGCCCAGACCATTCCCTATGCCATGGAAGGCCGCGACGTGTGCGGCATCGCGCAGACCGGCACCGGCAAGACCGCTGCCTTCGCGCTGCCGATCCTGCATCGCCTCAACGCGAACCCGAAGCCGCGCAAGCACAAGAGCCCGCGCGTTCTCGTGCTGAGCCCGACCCGTGAATTGTCCGGCCAGATCGCCGACAGCTTCAAGGCCTATGGCCGCAACCTGCGTCTCACCACGGAAGTGGTGTTCGGCGGCGTTACCATCTCCCGCCAGGAGAAGGCGCTGGCGAACGGCGTCGACGTTCTCGTCGCTACGCCGGGCCGTCTCATCGATCTCGTGGATCGTAAGGCGCTGTCGCTCCGCGACATCGAGATCCTCGTTCTCGACGAAGCCGACCAGATGCTCGATCTCGGCTTCATCCATGCGCTGAGGCGCATCGTGACGCTGCTGCCGAAGGAGCGTCAGAGCCTGTTCTTCTCGGCCACCATGCCGAAGACGATTTCGACGCTCGCGGATTCGTTCCTGCGCGATCCGGCGCATGTGGCGGTGACACCCGTCGCCACCACCGCCGAGCGCGTGGAGCAGAGCGTGATCTTCGTGCAGACGAACCGCAAGCAGGTGCTGCTCGAAACGCTTTTGCGCGATCCGAGCATCGACCGCGTGCTCGTTTTCACCCGCACCAAGCATGGCGCAGACAAGGTCGTGCGCGGCCTCGACAAGGCCGGCATCTCGGGGGCCGCCATTCACGGCAACAAGTCGCAGCCGCAGCGCGAGCGTGCGCTTGCCGGCTTCCGTGACGGCTCGTGCCGCGTGCTCGTCGCCACCGATATCGCCGCGCGCGGCATCGACGTTGAAGGCGTGACCCACGTCATCAACTACGACCTGCCGAACGTGCCGGAATCCTACGTCCACCGCATCGGCCGCACGGCTCGCGCCGGTGCGACGGGTCTCGCGATCTCGTTCTGCAACGACGAGGAAAAGGCGTACCTGAAGGACATCGAGAAGCTGACGCGCCTGAAGGTGCCGGTCATGCCGCTGCCGGAAGGCCTGCCTGCTGCTTCCGCTGCTCCTGAGCCTGCCGAGCGTCGCGAGCACCAGCGTGGTCGTCCTGCGCCGCATGCGCGTGGCCACAAGGGCCACGGCCAGCCGCGCAACAGCGATCCGAATGCCGAGAAGGGCCCGAAGCGTCGTCGCGGTCGCGGCGGAAAGCCGGGTGCTGGTCAGCAGCAGGGCGGTCATCCGTCCGCGAACAATCAGCAGCGTCCCGCGCAAGGCCAGAAGCCCGCACAGGGCCAGCGCCAGCAGCAGCCTCAGCGCGCCGCACAGGGCAAGCCCGCACAGCGCTCGGAAGGACGTCGCGGTGATGGCGCTCAGGTGGCATGGCTCGAAAAGAGCCCGCGCCGTCGCTGATCGAGCACGACATGAAATGAAGAAGGCGCCCGAGAGGGCGCCTTTTTTGTTGCGTGCTTCAATTATGCGAAGCGTTCAGTAATTCCCGACATTGATGATGTTGCCATCGGGGTCCTTGAACCATGTCACGCGCATGCGGCCCGAGACATGGATATCGCCTTCGAGCGTGGTGCCGGGCATGTCGTAATGCTCGAAGGTGACGCCCTTTGATTTGAGATCGGCGACGATGGCGTCGAGGTCATCACCGACGGGCCATGTGACAGCGGTCGCTTGGTTGGTACCTGCAAAAGCCGATTCATAGACGATGATGGTCGAAGAGCCTGCGCGGTAGGCCTGCACACCGCTCTCCTCGGTCTCGATGGGTTCGAGGCCGAGTTTCTGTTCGTAGAAAGTTCTCGCGCGGGCGAGATCCTTCACCGGAACGGTTGCAAGGGCATCCTTGGTCGCAAGTTTTGAGGTGGCCACGTCACTCTCCGTCAGTGATAAGGATCGGCCGCGTCGCGCAAGCCGTCGCCCATGAAGTTGAAGGCGAGGACCACGATGATCACCGGCACCATGGGGAAGAGCAGCCAGGGATGCAGCTGCACGGCAGCGAGATTCTGCGCTTCGTTGAGCAGCACGCCCCAGCTCGTGACGGGCGGGCGAAGGCCGAGGCCCAAGAAGGAGAGGGCGGTCTCGCCGAGGATCATCGATGGGATCGAGAGCGTTGCGGAGGCGATGAGGTGACTCATGAAGTTCGGGATGAGGTGGCGCGCAATGATGCGTTGCTTGGATGCCCCCATCAGTTCGGCCGCCTTCACGAAATCCTCTTCGCGCAAGGCGAGAAGTTTCGAGCGCACGGCGCGCGCCAAACCCGGCCAGTCGAGCAGGCCGAGAATGATGGTGATGCCGAAGAACACGAGGACCGGGCTCCAATTCGCCGGCAGCGCCGCCGAGAGCGCAAGCCATAGGGGTAGCTCCGGCAGAGAGCGCAGGATCTCGATCATGCGCTGGATCACGTGATCCACCCAGCCACCGAGATAGCCCGCAAGGCCGCCGAATAGCAGGCCCAGCGCGAAGGATACCGCGATGCCGATGATGCCGATGGTGAGCGAGATGCGCGCGCCGTAGATGATGCGCGAGAAGAGATCGCGTCCGAGCCGGTCGGTGCCGAGGATGAACATCGTGCCGTTCTCAGGCGGGCAGAACAGATGTACGTTCGTGCGCACCATGCCCCAGAACTCGTAATCGTCCGCGCGGCAGAAAAAGCGGATCGGCTGCGGCTGTGACCTGTCGACGGTATAGACGCGCCGGAATGTTTCGAGATCGAAGCTGAATTTGTAGGGATAGACATAAGGCCCGACAAAGCGGCCCTCATGCATCAGGTGGATCGCCTGCGGCGGCGCATAGAGAAAGTCGCCGTGCCGTTTCGTCTGGTTGTAGGGCGCGATCATCTCGACGAAGGGCACCATGAGGTAGAAGGCGAGCAGCACGAAGGCCGCAGCCAGAGCCACCTTGTGGCGGCGGAATTTCCACCACATGAGCTGCCAGGACGAAGCGCGGTAGAAGTTCTCGTTCTCCGTTCCGATGGGCTCCGTTGTGCCCGGATCGAAGGGCGATGGATCGACGTAATGGCCCGTGCGCAGCAGCGTGTTCATCGTGCGCCTCCCATGCGGATGCGGGGATCGATCCAGGCCAGGAGGATGTCGGAAATCAACATGCCGACCACGGTGAGCACCGCGACGAACATCAGAATGAAGCCGGCGAGGAACTGGTCCTGGTTCTTCAGCGCGCCGAGCAGGATCGGGCCCACGGTCGGCAGGCTCAGCACCAGCGAGACCAGCACCGATCCGGAGACCAGATGCGGCAGAAGGTTGCCGATATCCGCGATGAACGGGTTCAATGACATGCGGAAGGGATATTTCAGAAGCGCCTTGGTCGGCCCGAGGCCCTTGGCCTTCGCCGTCACGTAATACTGCTTGCCGAGTTCATCGAGCAGGTTCGCGCGCATGCGTCGGATCATGGCGGCTGTTCCCGCCAATCCGATCACGATGGTCGGCACGATGAGATGCGCCAGGAAGGACTGGATCTTCGGCCATGTCCACGGCTCGCCTGCATATTGCGCGTCGTAGAGACCACCGATGGAAATGCCGAACCACCGGTTCAGGTAATAGAGCAGGATGAGCGCGAGCAGAAAGCTCGGTGTCGCAAGGCCGATATAGCCGATGAAGGTCGCGAAATAATCGCCGAGAGAATATTGCCGCGTCGCCGAATAGATCGCGATGGGGATCGCGACGATGTGGATGAAGATCACGGCGGCGAGATTGACGAGAAGCGTCAGCCACAAGGCATCGCCCACCACGTCCACCACCGGCTTGTCGTATTCGAACGACCATCCCCAATCGCCCTGAAGCAGGCCGGAGAAGCCGTTGGGGCCGGGCATCACGCCGAGCCAGATCAGGTACTGCTCCCAGGCGGGCCTGTCGAGCGCGTATTGCTTCATCAGGAATTCCGCCTTGGCGATGGACGCGTTGTCGTTCTGCGCCCGCAGCTCGAAGATCAGGTTCGAAAGGTAGTCGCCCGGCGGAAGCTTGATGATGAAGAAGACCAGGGCCGAGATGATGAGCAAGGTCACGGCCATGGTGACGAGGCGACGCAACAGAAAGCGGATCATCGGCTTGCCTCTTTGCCTGCGGCCTTGTTCCAATGCACCTCATCGATGCGGTAGATGCCGAGCATGGCCGTGGGCTCCCAGGAATAGAGCGCTTTCGCGGGCAGGCCCTGCAGGCCGTTGCGGACGACGATAGGCTGCAGCGCGCCTGCCACGGTGCCGATCACCCATTGGTTCTCGGCATGGTTGCGCAGCATTTCCTTCCAGACCTGCGTCTGAGCCGCCTCGTCGCCCGTCGCCATCCATGCATCGTAAAGCTCGGAAAGGCGCTTCGCCTCGGGCAGGTCGATGGCCTCACCGTTCATGCCCTTGGTCTCGATGTACTGTCCCCATTTCGGCCAGGCGTAGTTGTCCTGTCGCATGGGCGCGAATTCCGTCGGCGGCATGATGGCGGTGGGAACGGCGTTGTCGAAGCCGGGAGCGGCAACCATGATCGTCAGTCCGGAGAAGGCGCGGTTGCGCATGACCGTGCGGTCCTGCGGCTTCACGAAGAGCCGCACGCCGATCTCGCGCCAGAATTCGCCGATCAGGGTCAGCCCATCCACCACGAGACTGCTCTCGCCATCCGTCTCCACGATGATCTCGAGCTCGCGTCCATCCGGCAGCAGGCGGAAGCCCGCGCCATTGCGCTTCGTGAGACCGATCTCGTCGAGAAGGCGCGAGGCCTCTGCGGGATCGTATTGCGCATTCAGGTCGCGGAACTCTTCCGAGAAGAGGGGGCTTTCAGGCACAACGGTGTTGTTGCCTTCCGTGCCGAGGCCGAAGAGCAGGGCATTGTTCAAGGTGTTGCGGTCGATGCCGAGCGACAGGGCGCGGCGGAAGCGGACATCGCGGTTGAGCTGACGCCAGACGGGATCGACCGCATTGAGGTTGGGATAGAGCGCCAATTCGGTGCCGCGCGCATAGGGCCAGATCAGCGTCTTGTAGCCGTGGATCTTCTCGCCCTCCTTCAGCACCGGAATGTCGCTCATGGAAAGGCCGCGGAACAGGATGTCCGTTTCGCCCGCATTCGCCTTGGCGGCGAAAAGGCCGCTATTGGCCACGTCCATGACGATGCGGTCGAGATAGGGAAGCTGGTGTCCCTGCTTGTCGATGCGGTGGTAGTACGGATTACGCTCGAACACGAAGCGGTTGGCGGGCGCTGCGTTCGTCACGCGCCAGGGCGTGAGGGCCGGCAGGTCGGGGTTCGTCTGCTCCTTCATGTCGTCCATGCGGTTGTGAAGGGCTGCCCAGGATTTCAGCTTCTGCTTCTTCGCCTGCTCTTCGAGCGCGGCCTTGTCCGCGTATTTCGCATGAAACTGCTTGAGGTATTTCGAGGCCCGGTAGATCGCCGGATCGAGCGGCCCTGCAAGCTGCGGCAGGAAGCGCGGGTTCGGCTTGTCCCACGAATAGCGAATGGTGCGCTCGTCAATGATCTCGACGCGCGGCGGCTTTCCGTCCACCAGCATGAACTCGGGAGGACCTGCGGGAGAGAGGTCCTTGTTGAGCGCCATGTCTTCCCAATAGTAGCGGAAATCCTCGGCCGTGAACGGCGTGCCGTCCGACCAGCGATGGCCTGCACGGAGCGTGAAGGTGAAAACCTGATCGTCCTGATTGTCGAATTTTTCGAGCAGGTCGGGCTGAAGCTGGAGGTTTCTGTCGTAGCCGATGAGGCGCGTGTAGGAATAAGTCGAGATGTAACGGATGTCGCGGGCGCGCGGCACGAGAGTGACGACCTCGCCGCCCTGCTGGCCCGCCGCCTCGACCACGAGGGGAGTCGACGGGACGCGCTCTGCGATCGGTGGAAGCTTCTTCGCATGATCCTTGAAGAAGGGCGTTTCCTGCAGATCCTGCGCTGCTGCCGGCAGGGCGAGAAGGCTGAATGCGAGGACCAGGGATTTCATTCGAAGCCTCATCATCATGCTGCCTCCTGCGCTATTGCCCGCCCGAAGCGGACTTTGTGGCCGGGCTCGATTTCCCGCATCATGCCGAACTCGCCGTCAGGGATGCGGAAAGGCTCTGGCCATTCGGAAGGATTGGAGAAGCGGTCCGCCCGCAGCTTCGCGAAATCGAGAGGCCGGTCGATATCCGGATCCGGCACGGCGGCGAGCAGCGCCTGCGTGTAGGGATGAACCGGGTTGCGGAAGAGCGAGGATTTTGGCGCTTCCTCCACGATGTATCCCCGGCACATCACGGCGATGGTGTCGGCGATGTAATCGACCACCGCGAGATTGTGCGACACGAAGAGATAGGACAGGCCGAGGGCCGATTGCAGATCCTTCAAGAGGTTCAGAACCTGCGCCTGCACCGAGACGTCGAGAGCCGATACGGGCTCGTCGCACAAGAGCACGCGCGGTTCCAGCGCGAGCGCCCGTGCGATGCCGAGGCGCTGGCGCTGTCCACCCGAGAAGGAATGCGGATAGCGGCGTAGCGAACGTTGGTCGAGGCCCACCATGTCGAGCAGTTGTTTCACCCGATGATAGCGCTCGTCCGGCGTGCCGATATCGTGGATGCGAAGCGGCTCGGTAAGAAGCTCGTAGACCGTCATGCGCGGATTGAGCGACGAGAACGGGTCCTGGAAGATGAACTGCACCGAGCGGCGATAGGCGGTCAGATCGTCGCCTTCGAGGCGATGCACGTCCTTCGGTCCCGTGCCGTCGTCGAACAGCACGCGGCCCGCATCGGGGGCGAGCGCGCGCATGATCATCTTCGAGACGGTGGTCTTGCCGCAGCCGGATTCGCCGACGAGGCCAAGAGTCTTGCCCACGGGCAATGCGAGATCGACCTCGTTCACGGCACGGATCATGCGCGGCTTGCCGAAGAAGCGGCGCGAGCGGAGCGTGAAGCACTTCGTCAGGCCCTCGGCCTTCAGAATGGGCCCTTGAGGCTCGGTGCGCGTGGGAGCATGGACGCGGGAGAGGGTTGCGCTTTTGACCTCGCGGATCGGCGTCAGCCGCTCGTTCTCCGCCATGGCGAAACGCGGCACGGCGCGGATGAGGGCCTTCAAATAATCATGCTGCGGATTGCGGAAGATATCCTCGCGCGAGCCCGCCTCCATAACGCGGCCGCGATACATCACCACCACGTCGTCGGCGACATTGGCCACCACGCCGAGATCGTGCGTGATGAGCAGCACGGACATGCCGGTCTCGGCCTGAAGCTCCTTGATGAGATCGAGGATCTGGGCCTGTGTCGTCACGTCGAGAGCCGTGGTGGGCTCGTCCGCGATGAGAAGAGAGGGCCGCGTGATCAGGGCCATGGCGATCATGGCGCGCTGGCGAAGGCCGCCGGACAACTCGAAGGGATAGTTGCGCAGCGCCCTTTTCGGGTCCGGAAAGCCCACGCGGGCCAGCACTTCCATGGTGCGCCTGAGGGCCTCGGCCTTGCTCACATCGGCATGGATGAGGAGCGCTTCCGAAATCTGGTCGCCGATGGTGTGGAGCGGCGAGAGCGAGGTCATCGGCTCCTGGAAGATCATGGCGATGCGCCCGCCCCGGAGCTGGTGCATGGCCTCGCCCTCGGGCTTGAGGGCGGCGATGTCGACCGGCGCCTGCAGGGTCGGATCGTTGAAGATGATGGAGCCGCTGGTGATCCGCGCCTTCTTCGACAGGATCTGGAGAATGGCCTGCGCCGTAACCGACTTGCCCGATCCGGATTCGCCGACAAGCGCTACCGTCCTGCCCTTCGGAATATCGAAGGACAGGCCATCGACCGCCCGGAAATCCCCGGTATCGGTATGGAAATCGACCGTCAGCTGACGGATCGACAGGAGAGGCGCTTCCATCAATGTCTCCATCAGATCTTCATCATAACGCATCAAGCCTCGGCTGTGATCCTGCCTCGCTTAAGAACGCTTCGTCGGGGCGCAGAAGAGGAACCTCCAAAAGGGCAAGCTGCATCAAGAGTTGCTCGCAGAAGGACCAGATGGCCTCGTCATGAACCAGGTGATGGGTCAGAAGCCCGATGGGCTCGTCCCTGTCGGCCTCGCCCTTGATCCGCCGGTCGATGGCAGAGGCCAAGCTGTCGATGAGAAGAGCCGGATCGGCCAGGCTTCGCGTGCCGCGCCAGTCGATGGGGTCGATATGCGTGTTGACCTGCAGAAGGCCTGGAGCAGGCGAGGCCGCCTTGCGGTCATTGAAGGTCGAGAGCCCGATGAATCCTGCGCCTGGCAGGTGCTGCGCCAGTTGGGGGGAGATCCGGTTCCAGGGCGGGACAAAGACCGGAAGCAGCCGAGACCCAAGCCTCTCCCTCGCCAGATGCAAGCCGCGCTCCGCTTCCCGCGCCATCACATCGATGCGCCTGTGCGCTCCGAACTCCGCCTTTTTCTGATCGAGGGGAGCGTGATTGCCATGGGCCCAGCCGTGGACCAGGGCAAAGGCCGTATGCTCTCCCTTGAGCCGCATGCCGAGCGAGGGTTCGATCTTGCGGGGGATGACGGCGAGTGCGATCCCGGCTTTCGCGCGGCTCACCAACGACAGCAGGCGATCAAGCTGGGGCGTATCGGCCACCGCATCGTCGTCCCGCCACCACAGCCCGACCGGGCAATCATTGTCCTTCGCCCGCTCCAGCGCCTGCTTCACCGGCGACCAGTCGAAGGAGCGTTGGAGGGCAGGGCGGGCGAGGAGCAGGCTTTCCGCAATGGAGACGCTTTCGCGCGCGCCGTCGAGCGAGACGGGTGGCAACGTCACCGATGCGTGCGAGAGGCCGCGCCGCACGGCATCAGCGAGAGTCTGAGGTGATAGCGTTTCCTCAAACACGATCTCGGCGAGGCCGAGAGCTTTCAGCCGTTCCGCCCGCAGGCGCTGCTCGGTCTCATGGCCTGCCTCGAAGGGTACGAGAACCGATTTGACGTTGCTGCGCAGAAGATCGACCGCCGTGTTGTAGCCGGCCTGGCTGATGGAGAGTTCAGCTTGCGCCAGAAGGCTGCGGAAATCCGGCCGCGCACGCTCGACCAAGGCATGCGCGGGCGCATTGGCTTTGAGCTCTTGGAACGCCGCCTCCTCGACGCCGCGCCCGACCAGGATGCGCCATTGTTTGTCGGCCATCTCGCGCGCGGCGGCGATGGCTGCGCGATAGAGCGGCAGGCTGGCAGTACTCGATCCGCCGGAAACGAGAATGCCTTTGCGTTCTCCGGGCTGCATGGGCTCCGGATTTTCGTCCACATATCCCGTGTAGCGGATGAGCGGGCGGATGCGCTCGTCGACGGGCCACGTGGCCTCCAGCGGCACGATGGCCGGATCGCCGTGTACGAGGATGCCGTCGTAATTCTCGACGAGGCGCGCATGCGCTTCCTCGATGCGCTCGGGCTTCGGCAATGCGAGGATATCGCGGATGGAGCAGAGAGTGCGGGGACGCGGATTCATGCGGCGAGCGTCCGCGATCAGCATCATGAACTCGTCCGCGAGCACACGGCGGCCGAAAGGAAAAAGCTCGGTGATGACGATGTCCGGGCGCGCCGCTCTCAAAGTATCGAGCAGAAGGATTCTGCGATGCGCCAAGCGGAAATTGTCGACCGGGCGGCCATCCTCATCGAGCAGCGTCTTGAAGTCCGTGCCGATGGTGCGCACGGGCGGCAATTGCACGAAGGTGAGGCGGTCGAGACCTTGAGGTTTCGCTGCGCTGCCGCCCGACACCAGCGTCGTCTCATGGCCTGCCTGCGCAAAGGCGCGCGCCAACGCCGCTGCCCGCGTGAGATGACCTGCGCCGAGAAGGTGGGTGACGGCGATCAGAACGCGCAAGCCCATGCTCCTCGTGACAATGTGAGGGACGACAAGGCATAATGCAGGCGTTCAGCGGCCCGGTCCAGGAGGCGTTCCTCGCCGATGAAGCGCTTTGCTTCCAGGCCCAAGCGTCGAAGCTCCTCACGGTCCTTGAGGCATCTGCGTAATGCTTGAGCGAAAGCCTCAGCATCGCCCGGCGCGGTAAGCATTCCCGTTTGGCCATGCTTCACCACGCTCGCCACGCCGCCGAAATCGCCGGCCAGAACAGGGCAGCCGAAGAACTGGGCTTCCAGAAGCACCATGCCATAGGCCTCGTTCACAGCGGGCCAGACGAAAAGATCGGCTCCTTCGTAATAGGCCGCCAGATCCGCTTTCCGTTCGATCTTTCCTGCAAAGCGCACGCGATTGCCGAGCGGCGAGAAAAAGCGCTCCACCTCCGCCTTCGCCTCGCCGTCGCCGACGATATCGAGCGACCATGACAGGTCTGTGATCCGGTCAAGCGCCTGGCTAAGGATGCGATAGGAAGCGAGCTTGTCGCCTTCCCGCATCATCGCAACGGTCAGGAGCTTCGGTGCGTCCTGATTGCGCCGGGAAACGGGCTCGGGCCATTCCTGCGCATCGATGAAGGGCGGCAGGTCGATGAGGGCTTGATGAGGCGGTCGCGACGCTTCCAGCGCCTTCCGGTCCTTGGCCGTCATCACGAAGATCGCATCGGCCTGATCGAGCGCTTCTTCCGCCCCTTCGTGAGCGAACGCCCATGGACCGTGTGCGCGCTTGGCTGCGCGCGATCCTTCCGCGATCACGTAGGGAATGTTCAGGGCCTTACTGACGAGAGGACCGATCCAGTCGGGCGCTTTGTAATAGACGTGGTAGGTGAACCAGAGCGCCGGTTGCTGCTCCTCCGGCAGCGCGCGGTAATGCGCGATGAGGCGGGAGGCTTCCGCGAAGGATTGCTGTTTCAGGTTTTCCTGGACACGCCTGTCGCCGTGCCTGTCGAAGGTGCGGATCTCGCTGGCGAGATGCGGTGCGAAGCCGGCAGTGTCGAGCGCTTTCATGAGCAAGCGCGCCATGGTGCGATCGCCCGAAGGAAGAGGATGGTTCGGGCTCTTCAAGGGGGCATAGAACGCGACAGGCTGCTTTGCGCTCACACCGGCTCCGGTTCTTTCAACGGGAGGCCGACAAGCGCGCGAAAGCGCGCTTCCAGCTTGTCGATGCCTCCATCCATGGAGAAGTCCTGGCGCAGGCGGCGATAGGCTGCCTCGCCCATGCTCTTCCGCCGTTCGGGCTCGCGCGCGATGAGATTGAGCGCGTTCGACAAAGCCTCCCAATCGCCGGGCGAAACGAGAACGCCCTCGACGCCGCTGCGAATGAATTCTGGAATGCCCGCGAAATCCGTGGCGACGGCGGCAAGGCTTTGACTTGCGGCTTCCATGATCACATTCGGCAAACCATCCTGATCGCCGGATGCGGCTCTCTTGGACGGCAGCACGAAAACATCGGCTTCGCGCAAGAGCGCGATGATGTCGGGTTGGGCTTTCGCGCCGAGGAAGGCGACCTTGTCGCCGATGCCGGCCTGCTGCGCCTGTTTCTTCAGGCTGCTCAGCAACTCGCCGCCGCCCACATGCGCGAAGCGCCAATGCAGATCGACCGGCAACGATGCGAGCGCCTGGATGAGATCGCCGTAACCTTTCTTCGCCACCGCACGCCCCACCGAGACGATGCGCACCGGATCCATCGGGTCACTGCCGTCGCGCATCGGGCGCTTTTCGGGCGGGGCGGGAAAACGCGACAGGTCGAGGCCGTGATAGACGAGGTTTACGCGACCGGGTGCGGACAAGGCCTGCAGGTTTTCCGCACCATGCGCGGTGCAGGTCACGCCCCAGAGCGCTTCCTGCATCTTCTCGCGCTTCTCCCAATCAGGCGTCGTCCAGATATCCTTCGCATGGGCCGAGAAGCTCCAGGTGCGTCCGGTGAGAAGAGCCGCGTAGCGAACGACAGATCCCGGCGTGTGGAGATAATGCACGTGCAGATGCTTCACCTCCGCCGGCAATTCGCGCGCCATGGCGAAAGCCTGGCCCAGACGGCGCACGCGGTTGGCGGTGAAGTCGCGCTTGAGATCACGCCAGAAGGCCTTGAACGTCGCGCTAAAACCCTTCTGCCCCAGGCACCAGAACAGGCCCTTCAGAACACGCAGCGGTTCTTCGTAGAGATATTCCGGCAGATAGGTGACGCGCGCCTTGATCTTCTTGTTCATGGGATGCACGGCGCGCTCCGTGGGATGGCGGAGTGACCAGATTTCGAGATCGAGGCCGCGTGCTTCGAGGGCGAGGATTTCCTGTGCGATGAACGTTTCGGAGAGGCGCGGATAGCCTTTCACGACGACGGCGATCCGCTGGGCTGTGGCTTGAGGGAGCATGGGTGAGTTTTACTCGGCCGCCTGACGATAGGCTGGCGTGAACGGGATGGCGGGCTCGCTGAGAGCCTTAAGCCGCTCCTGAATCCGGTCAAGCCCATCGAGCAGGCCTGGAATGGTCACCTGTGAGGGACGTGGCTGCGTGGACAAGGCGCGCAGCGCCTGCGCCATGCGCTCCGGCGTGCGCGGCTGGTTGTAGTCGCTCAGCATGCTGACGAGGCCGAGGCGCTCGGCCTCGACGGCGCGGATATGCTGCTCGAGCCTCGGCTTGGTGCGCGGCACGATGAGCGTGCGCTTGTCGAAGGAAAGCACCTCGCAGAACGTGTTGTAGCCGCCCATGGCCACGACGGCATCCGCCTTGCGCATCAGCCTTTCGATCTTGGTGTCGAAGGAGATCGCATCGAGCTTCGGATGCTGCGCGATGCGCTCCATGAAGGCGCGGCGCTTGTCGCGGTCGATGAAGGGCCCGAAGACGATCAGGGACGGCTGTTCCAGCGTCGCATCGGCCTCGTAGGCCGAGATCACCCAATCGATGAGATCGTCGCCGTCGCCCCCGCCGCCGGTGGTGACGAGGATGAAGGGCTGCTTCGTGATCTTCGGATATTTCGTCAGCGTCGGCGTGGGCGGCACCTCCCGGCGCAGATAGCCGGTATAGGTGACGCGCTCGTTCACCTCCGGCGGCAGGCCGAGGGCCTGGAGGGGCTGGTAGACGTCCTTGAGCCCGTAGACCCAGATCTCGTCGTAATAGCGGACGAGCGCCTCTTTCGCCCCCTTGCGCTCCCATTCGGGCACGAGGAGGGCTGCCTCGTCCAGGACGTCGCGGATGCCGAGCACGAGGTGGCAGCCTGCGGCCTGCAGGTAGTCGAGGGCGGGCAGGACCTCGCCCCGGAAGCCTGCGGGCTCCTTGTCCACGATGAACACGTCCGGCTGGAAAGCCTTCGCTGTCTGGAGGATCAGCGCCTGGCGCAGGCCCACGGCCTCGTCCAGCTCCACATTGAGGTTGAGGCTGCGGTAATCGCCGTCCGGCAGCTTCGTGACGCCGGGGATGCGGATGTAGTCGACACCGCTGCCGAACTCGAAATTGCCGATCACGGGCGAGCCCGAGATGATGACGACC
Source organism: Microvirga solisilvae (assembly GCF_022808595.1). Classification (GTDB taxonomy): domain Bacteria; phylum Pseudomonadota; class Alphaproteobacteria; order Rhizobiales; family Beijerinckiaceae; genus Microvirga; species Microvirga solisilvae. The sequence continues at coordinate 37,995 of NZ_JAKUCN010000010.1, read as the reverse complement.
GAGGCGTCCGGCCGCTCGCCGACGATGGCATTGGCGATGGCCCGGGATCGGCGCAGATGCCCGAGCCCGAACGTGTCGTGGCTGTAGATGAGCACGCGGGGCCCCTGTGGGCGTCCATGGTGCGCCACATAAGAGCCGGCATTATTCATCAGGCTGGTGACCAAATCCGCCATGCGGGTGCCCCCTGGCAGGAGGCGCATCGGTTGACGATGCAGCCTCCGTCTCTACCTCTTTTAAAACCCCAACCGATCAGATAAGGCGGCGGTCGAAATGGGGAAGAGGTTCCTTCCAAGGTTTAAAGGTGTAACTTTACGTCAATGGAAAAGAGCCTCTTCAGATACATATGGAACCACTCGAAGCGGGACCAGCTCTTCATATGTTTCGTGGTGCTGCTGTCTCAGCCTTTTTACTTTATTTCTCTCGACCTCCCTCGCCAGATCGTGAACCAGGCCATCCAGGGCGAGGCCTTTAAGGATGGGAACGTTACGGCACCCTTCCTCCAATTGGGTTTCGACTGGCCTCAATGGCTCGGCGGCGGTTCGGTTCAGATCTTCGAGGGTTTCCAGTTGGGCCGCGTCGGCCTGCTCATCGGGCTCTCGTGCCTCTTCCTGTTCTTCGTGGTCGTGAACAACGGCTTCAAATACTGGGTCAACATCGCCAAGGGCGTCCTCGGCGAACGCATGTTGAGGCGCATGCGCTTCGATCTCTTCGCCATGGTGCTGCGCTTCACGCCGGAAGCCCTGCGCACGATCAAGTCATCCGAGACCGCCACCATCATCAAGGACGAAGTCGAGCCCATCGGCGGCTTCATCGGCGATGCCTTCATCACGCCCGCCTTGCTCGGGCTTCAGGCGTCCACGGCCTTGTTCTTCATCATGGTGCAGAATGTGTGGCTGGGCCTCATGGCGCTTGGCGTCATCGCGGTTCAGTTCACGATCATTCCCCGCCTGCGCCGTGAACTCCTGCGCCTCGGCAAGGAACGGCAGCTGGCATCGCGCGAGCTTGCGGGCCGCATCGGCGAAGTGCTCGACGGCATCGAGGTCGTGCATGTGCACAACGCCTATGCGTGGGAGAGGGCGGAGATCGGCAACCGTCTCTTCAGCCTCTTCTCGATCCGTCTGAAAATCTACAATCGGAAATTCGCGGTCAAATTCCTCAACAATTTCCTGTCCCAGGTCACGCCGTTCCTGTTCTACGCAGTCGGCGGTTATTTCGCGCTTCGCGGCACGCTCGACATCGGCCAGCTGGTTGCCGTCATCAGCGCCTATCGCGAATTGCCGCCGCCGTTGAAGGAGCTGATCGATTGGGATCAGCAGCGCCTGGACGTGCAGGTGAAATACGATCAGGTCACGCAGCATTTCGCGGAAGAGCGGCTGGGGCCGATGATCGATTCCAAGGTGGATGCGGACGACATCCGGCTCACCGGAAAGCTTGCTGCCGAAGGCCTCAGCCTCAGCGGGCCTCACGGTGACCTCGTCGTCGAGAATGCATCCTTTGCTCTCGATCTGCCGGCGAAGGTGGCGCTGATCTCCAATGGCGGGCCCGCTGCCAGCCTGATGGCGCGCGTGCTGGCCCGTCGCGTATCTGGCTATTCCGGAGATGTCGCGATCGGGGATAACAATCTGGCGCAGCTTCCCGCTTCCATCACCGGCCGGCGGATCGCCTATGCCGGCGTCGATCCCATTCTTTTCCCCGGCAGCATCCGCGACAATCTCGTTTACGGCCTGCGCCTCAAGCCTTTGGGTAGAACCGAGGAAGACCGGCGCGAGAACGCGCGCCGGATCGCCGAGGCCGCAAGAACGGGCAACCCCTTCGAGAGCATCGCCGACCAATGGATCGATTACGGGCGGCTGGGCCTGAAGGACGAGCAGGAACTCGACCGCGTGCTCGTGGACCTTCTGGAGCGGGTGGAGATGGGAGAGGCCATCTACCTCTTCGGCCTCGCGGGCTGGATCGATCCGGAGCGCCATGCCGCGCTCGCCGAGCGTCTGGTCGAGGCACGCTGCCGCCTGCGGGAGAACTTTCAGGCCAACGGCATGGCGGATCTCGTCGCGCCGTTCGATATCGACCGCTACAACGATCAGGCCAGCATTGCCGAGAACCTTTTGTTCGGCGTTGCGATCTCGGACGATTTCAGGGGGCGCAATCTCGCGGAGAATCCTCTTTTCCGCGAGGCCATCGACAAGGCAGGGCTCACGGATGTGCTCGCGGAGATGGGCTTGCAGATCGCGGAGACCATGACCGAAATCTTCCAGGGCCTGCCCCCCGGTCATTCGCTCTTCGCGCAGTTCTCCTTCATCGGGGCGGAGGAATTGCCTGAATTCCAGGCCATCCTGCGCCGTAGGGCGAAGGGCGCACAGGACCTGAGACGAGAGGAGCGCACGCGCCTCATCTCCCTGCCATTGGCCTATATCGAAGCCAAGCACCGCCTGGGATTGCTCGACGATGGCCTTAAAGAGCGGATCGTCGAGGCGCGCAGCTTCGTGCGCGAGACGCTTGAGAAAGCCGGCGCAAACGGCGTGGAGTTCTTAGATCCCGACAGGATCTGCGCAGCGGCGCCGTTGCGGGACAACCTGCTCTTCGGCCGCGTGAATTATCAGGTCGCGGATGCCCGGCACCGGGTTGCCGAGGCGGTCGCGGCGGTCATCCGGGAGTTCGACCTCCTGGAGGATGTGGAACGGATCGGCCTCGACCACGAGGTGGGAACCGCAGGCCGGCTCCTCTCGCCGCAGGAGCGCGCCAGCGTCAATCTGGTGCGCTGCCTCGTGAAGCGCCCCGATATCCTGGTCATCGATGGGGCGCTTGCCCCCTTCGACGAGGAGCGCGCCCAGAAAATCCTTCAGGCCCTGATCGAGCTTCTCGATCAACAAAGCCTGTTCATGGTGCTGCCCAATGATCGACAGGCGGCGGCTTTCGATGTTCAGATGCGCTTTAGCGATGGTCGTATCGTCGCGGAAAAGACGGCCGACCCGCAGGGACGTACAAGAAAACCTGAGGCGGAGCCCGCCCGAAGCATAACAGGAGAGGTGGCATGACCCTTGAAACCGAGGTTCAGTCCCTGAGGCAGGTGCCCATGTTCCGGGATATCGACCCGGCCAGGCTGAAGCTTCTGGCGTTCACCAGCGAGCGGGTTCAGTTCGCCGCCGGACAGCGCTTCTTCTCCCAGGGCGACCCCTCGGATGCGGCCTATGTCCTTCTCGACGGCAAGGCCAGCGTGCTCCTGAATACGCCGAACGGCGAGATTCAGGTGGCGCAGCTCGCCGGCAACTCCCTGCTTGGGGAGATGGGCATTTTGTCCGATAGCCCCCGTTCTGCGACGATCACGGCGGCGGAACCGACCACGGCGCTTCGCATCGACAAGCGCGTTTTCCTGGAATTGTTGGCCCAATTTCCGCAAATGTCCCTGGCAGTGATGCGCGAATTGGCGCAGCGCCTGGAACGCACGAACGCGCAACTTGTGGCGCAATCTTCCTAAATCTCAGGGTTTTTAGGGGGATTTTCCCGGGGAAAACGCCTACCGGAAGGCCTGAAAAACACATTCTTACGGTCAAGCTGACCGATTCTCGACACAACTACCCGTCACCTCTTGTCCCAGAATGACACATAAGGGGTGGTTCGGACCCTAAACCGGACCTCGCGGGAACAAGTGTGATGCCGAGTAATGCAAGAACGCTGCTGTGCGCCGTGCCGCAACCTGTTGCGGATACTCGTCGAGGCGTCCGTCGCCGCCGCCAAGCGGTTCGTGTGACCCTTGCTTTGGGCCTGTTGGCCGGACTTCAGGGGGTGACGGCGGGTCCAGCCGCCGTCGCCACCCTGCCGACAGCCCTGATCGAAGCCAACCGGGAGGCGACCGCAAAGCCGCTTGTGGTGGCCAATCCGGTGGTGGCTTCCGTCGCTTATGTCCCTGAACTCGGCAAGCAGCCGGGTCTTTTCCAGGCGATCATCGACGGCGCCTTCTCCCTCACCAAGCAGCGTAAGAAGAAGCAGGAGCATGTGGAAACGCTCCCGGAGGCTTCCGGCAACCCGGACGAGATCATCCCCTTCAACGGGCGCAACATCCCGCGCTGGCTGGTTCACTCCATCCTCAAGGCGGCGCATGTGACGGGCGTCGACCCGGTTTACATGATGACGCTGGCTGACGTGGAATCGAGCCTCTCACCCGAAGCCAAGGCGCCGACCTCTTCCGCGGAGGGCCTGTTCCAGTTCATCGACCGCACCTGGCTCGAGATCGTCGCGATGCACGCCGCCGATTACGGCTTCACCGCAGCAGCGGAGGCCATCCGCTTCGTCAATGGCGATCCGGTGGTGAGCGACAAGGATCGAGAATGGGTCATGAACCTGCGCACCGATCCGTATTTCTCAGCCCTGATGGCCGGTGAGCTGATCAAGGACGTGGAGCGTGCTCTGATCGCACAGGGCGAGCGCGAGTTGGCGGAAGCCGAACTCTACCTCGCGCATTTCCTCGGCGCGAAGAGCGCCGTGCGCTTCCTCGAAACGCTCGACCAGGATCCGAACATGAAGGCCTCGAAGCTCTTCCCGGCAGCGGCAAGGGCCAATGCCGGTCTCTTCATGGAAGGCAAGGGCCGCAAGCGCCGCCCGGTCACGGTGGCCGAGCTCTACAACAAGATCGACTCGAAGATCGTCCGCCGTCTCGACCGCTACGAGGGCATCGGTCCCTATCTCGCCGAGATCACGCGTCCGGCGAGCGAGGTGACGGAAACGAGCGCGGTGACGCGCTAATCAGAATGCGAGGCTTTGAAGAGCGGTAGGCCCCTTGATGTCATTATACACAATCGCTGTATAGGGCGCAGACGGCTATAAAGCCGAAATAGATGATCGTCATATACACCAGAAAAGCATATGGTACTGCGACAGCGATCCGCGTGAGCACGTGCCGAGTTGGGAGCAGCTGGCAAGCAGCTATTCCGACTCCCGTGGGAACCCACATGGCCAGCCTGCCCACTGGAAAGAGCTGGGCCTCATAGATGAAAACGATCACCGCGATGCATGCTAAGGGCGGCCCTAAAATCATCGCAAGCAAGCCGATGGCCCAGGAGCGGGGTGCATGAAGCCAGCTCAGCGCACGACTGATCATCAATTCCATGACGTAAATCTCATTTGGCGCGGCGCTGGTCAGAACGCCTTGAACGTGATGATCGTGTGCGTGTCGGCGATCTCGGGGATCGACTGCACGTTCTCGGCGATGAAGTGGCCGATATCGACGCCGTCATCCACGTGGAACTTGGCCAGAATGTCGTAATTGCCGGCGGTCGAGTAGATCTCGGACGCGATCTCGCGGTCGGCGAGGGCGTTGGCGACGGCATAGGTCTTGCCGAGCTTGCATTTGATCTCGACGAAGAAGGTCTGCATGGGACGCTCCGGAAGACGTGACTTCAGCAAATATGAGTTCAGCGAACGTATGCCACGGGATGGCGTGTGCTGAACAGTCCTTTGCTGCGATGCCTTACGGCCGTCCGATGCTCACATAGGTGAAGCCGTTGCGGCGCATCTCGTCGGGGCGATAGACGTTGCGCAAGTCAACCACGACGGGCTCCGCGAGAGTTGCCTTCAGGCGCTTGAGGTCGAGCGCGCGGAAGATATCCCATTCGGTCACGATCACCATCGCATCCGCACCGCGTGCGCAATCGTAAGGATCGCGCGCATATTCCACGCCCGTCAGCATTCCGCTCGCTGCTTCCATTCCTTCCGGATCATAGGCGCGCACCTGGGCGCCCGCATCCTGCAGGGCCGTGATGACGTCGAGGGAAGGGGCGTCGCGCATGTCGTCGGTATTGGGCTTGAAGGTGAGACCCAGCACGGCGATGGTCTTGCCGCGCACGGAGCCGCCGCAGGCCGTGATGACCTTGCGGCCCATGGCGCGCTTGCGTTGGCTGTTCACCGCCGCCACCGTTTCCACGATGCGCATGGGCGCTTCGAAATCCTGCGCGGTCTTGATCAGCGCCAGCGTATCTTTCGGGAAGCAGGAGCCGCCATAGCCGGGACCGGCATGGAGGAACTTGGCGCCGATGCGGTTGTCGAGGCCGATGCCGCGAGCCACGTCCTGCACGTTCGCCCCCACATGCTCGCAGAGATCGGCGATCTCGTTGATGAAGGTGATCTTGGTGGCGAGGAAGGCATTCGCTGCGTACTTCGTCAGCTCCGCCGTGCGCCGGGACATGGCGAGCACCGGCGAGTGATTGAGATAGAGCGGGCGATAAATATCGTTCATCACGCCCTGGGCGCGCGGATCGTCGGTGCCGATCACGATGCGGTCGGGCCTCTTGAAGTCGGTGATGGCCGCGCCCTCACGCAGGAATTCCGGGTTCGAGACCACGGCGAATTCCGCATCGGGGCGTGTTTCGCGGATGATCCGCTCCACATCGTCGCCGGTGCCCACCGGAACCGTGGATTTCGTGACCACCACCGTATAGCCGTCCATGGCCTCGGCGATCTCGCGGGAGGCCTGATAGACATAAGAAAGGTCCGCATGGCCGTCGCCGCGCCGGGAGGGGGTACCGACCGCGATGAACACGGCCTCCGCGCTCCTGACAGCCTCGGGCAGGGTGGTGGTGAAGGTCAGGCGCCCTTCGCGCACGTTCTTGGCAACGAGCTCGGCGAGGCCGGGCTCGAAGATGGGGATCTCACCGCGATTGAGGGCTTCGATCTTGCGCGGGTCCTTGTCCACGCAGCAGACGTCGTGGCCGAAATCCGCGAAGCAGGCTCCGGAAACCAGTCCTACATAACCCGACCCGATCATCGCAATGCGCATCAGGATCTCCCCTTTGGTTCAAGACGGAGGGTTTAGAGCGCCAGCGATTTGACCGCAAGCCGACCCCCCAAAAGGGTTTGCTGCCCCCTGCAACAATAACCCCTTTGACATCCGGCCAAAGGGCGCTCAAAAGACCGCCGTTCTCAAACGGGGCATTCATGGATAACCCTTTTCTTGTCGAGGTCTCCCGCGGGCGCCTAGTCGAATCGCGCCATCGGGGCAGCGTATCGGTGGTGGATGCGGACGGCGCCACGGTCCTCTCCTTAGGAGACGTGGATCGACGCGTGTTCCCGCGCTCCGCGGTCAAGGCCCTGCAGGCCCTGCCGCTGATCCAGAGCGGTGCTGCCGACAAATACGGCCTGACTGACGAAGAGATCGCGCTGGCCTGCGCCTCCCATTCGGGGGAGCCCGAGCATGTGCGCGTGGCCGCATCCATGCTGGCCAAGGCGGGCCAGGATGCGGGCTGCCTGGAATGCGGCGCCCATTGGCCCATGGGCGAGGCGGCGAACCGGGATCTGGCCGCTCAGGGTGGCCAGCCGAACGCCCTGCACAATAACTGCTCCGGCAAGCATGCGGGCTTCATCTGCCTCGCCTGCAGCACGGGCGAGGACCCGAAGGGCTATGTGAGCGCCGACCATCCGGTGCAGCGCATGGTGCGTGAGTCCCTGGAGGACGTGACGGGCGCCTGCCATACCCCGGACAAGAGCGGCATCGACGGCTGCTCCATCCCGACCTATGCCATCCGACTGCCCTCCCTTGCCTTCGGCTTTGCCCGGTTCGGCACCGGCAGCGGTCTTTCCGCCGATGCAAAGGCAGCGGCCGAGCGCATCCGCAAGGCGGTGGCGGCCCATCCCTTCATGGTGGCCGGGACAGGGCGCTTCGATACGAAGCTCATGGAGGTTCTCAAGGAGCGCGCCTTCGTGAAGGTCGGCGCCGAGGGCGTCTATTGCGCGACCTTCCCCGAACTCGGATACGGCATCGCCCTCAAGGCGGATGACGGCAATGCCCGCGCCGCAGAAGCGATGATGGCCGGTCTCGTCCTGCGCTTCCTGCCGCTCAGCGACGAGGAGAGAGCAGCGGTCGAGGTGCTGGCGCAGCCCGTGTTCAAGAATTGGAACGGTATCGAGGTCGGAGGCATTCGCCTCGCCCCCGAATTGCTCGGATAAGTTTTTACGCATTGATGAATTGAAAAAGGGCCGGAGATCATCTCTCCGGCCCTTTTTCATTGATCGGGGTGCAGGCGTCTTAGATGATCTGGAAGTCCGCATAAGTGAGCGCGAGGCCCGGCTTCACCTTTGCGAAGAGGACGGCGGCCCCTTTGCCCGAGCCATCGGCATCGTAAGACAGCAGGCCCTTCGACTTGTTGTAGAGGATGTAGTCGTTCTTATCCCCGGCCTTGGTGGCGACCTTGAAGAACGCCTTGTTGAGCGTCCCTGTCTTGGTCAGGCGCGTGAAGATTGAGTTCTCGAGGCGGATCGTGTCGTCCTTCACGCTGAAGTCGGTGATGGTGTCGACATTGGACTTGGCGTTGCGCGTCGTATTGAAGACAAAATAGTCTTTGCCGGTGCTCCCCGTCAGCAAATCGTTCCCGAGGCCGCCGTAGATTATGTCGTTGCCGGCGCCGCCATTGATTTTGTTGGCGGCCGCATTGCCGGTGATCGTGTTAGAGAGCGTGTTGCCCGTCAGGTTGATGGCGCTTGTGCCAAGGGCGGTGAGCTTCTCGACATAGTTCGACAGCGCGAAGCTCACATAGGTGTTGATCAGATCGCCCGTGCCGCCGGTGGATGTTTCGATGATCACATCCTTCGCGTTGTCGACGACATAGACATCGTTGCCGACGCCGCCGGCCATCCTGTCGGCGCCTTTGCCGCCATCGAGCGTATCATTGCCGAGACCCGTGCCCGAGCCGCCATAGAGAATGTCGTTTCCGTCGCGACCGAGAATATGGTCGTGACCGTAAGCACCGCCGCTGAGCGTGTCGTTGTAGCCGGTACCGATCACCTGATCGCTGTCGTCGGTGCCGGAGAGCTTGATCGGCTTGAAGCGGGCATCGATGACCTGACCGCGGATGCCGTCCGCATCATCGGTGCGGCCTGGAACGTTTTCATTCCAGGCAATGATCAGACGGCCATCCGTCAGCTCGACGACCTTCGGCGCTGTTCGCTCGCCTTCCGAGAAGTCACGGCTGACAACGATATCCGCCACGACGCGCGTCTGGTTCTCGTTGAAAATCGCCACCTTCACCTTGCGGGCACCCGCTTCGCTGCCGTCGAGATAGGTGATGGCGAAACCACCTTGCTCCAGCGCCGTGACGCTCGGGCTCGTTTGATCGCGCGTGGTGACCGTGTTGACGAGAATAGGCTTGGTGCTGGCCGGATCGCCATTGGCCTCGAAGACCTGCGCCATCACGTTGAGACCGTCACTGATGCCGTCAGCATCGGCGTCGCCCTGGTCGACGGTCCAGGTGACGACGAAGCGTCCGTCCTTGAGAGCAACTGCGTGGGGACGCGTGCCTTCCTTGATGTTTGTGGGCAGAGGAATGGTTCTCACCATGCCCAGCGTCCCATCGGCTGCCAGGGACATGATCTTGATGGAGACCCGTTCCGTGGTGTCGCCTTCGGTCGAGCCGATATCGTTGTAGATGGAGACGAGATTGCCATCCTTCAGGGTGATGACGGAGGTGTTCGTCTGCGATCCGGTGCCGGTCTGGATATCCTTGTCGGACTTCGTGTAATCCGCATTGAAGATCACAGCCTTCACGTCATGATCGGTGGGCACGGACGGATCGCCCGAAGCAGTGCCGTTCTGAGCCGTATAGGTCACGACGAAGCGGCCACCCGCAGCGAGGCTGACCTGGGGCATCGTCAACGGGCCGGTGATGCTGGAGGCGACGACGAAATCGTCGGTACCGCCTTCGAGGTCGCCATTCGCATCGACCGGTGTGCCGTCGGCCTTGAGAATGCGTGCCCGGATCGAGAACGTCTCGACCCCCGCGATCATCTCCCGGTGTTCCCACACATAGAGGAAGTTGCCGTTCTCGAGCGCCTGCACGACCGGAGCCGAATGGGTGCCGCTCGTGGTGGTGTTGACTTGGACAGGGTCACCCTGGGAAACGGCGCCCGAATAGAAGCGCTGTGCATAAATCTTTGTGGATGCGGATGCGTCGTCACCCGGCAACACGTGATGGGCAGGCACCACATCCTGCCAGACGGCCATGAACTTGCCGTTGTCGAGGGCGTGCAGCTGCACTTCCGTCTGCACGCCTTGCTTCGTCGTGTTGAGCAGAAACTCGCCCCAGAGAACCGGTAAAACCATCGCAATGCCCCCAATGAGTCGCCCTTAGCGACTTACTTTATAACGTATCGTTTTATGGCAATGTGAAGGGAGCGCTGGCAAGAGCAATCAGGCGCTTGCCCATAGGCAGCTTGCTAAATTGCAAGCCACGAGGGCTGCGCTAGAGGTTCAGCAGGCTCACGATCTCGCTTGCTCCGGCGTCGGGGGACAGGCTGCCATTCGCAATCGCCTTCTCGATTTCCGGCACGCGCTTCTTCAGCGCCGGATCATGGGTGAGCCGCTCGTGCAGGCGCTCGTTGACGAGGGCCCACATCCATTTCGTGTCTTGGGCCCGCCGCTTCGCAGCAAGCTCCCCGGTGGCTTCCAGGCGCTTGCGATGGTCGAGCACCTTTGCCCACAATTCGTCGAGCCCGTGGCCGGTCAGTCCCGAAACCGTCAGCACCGGCGGCGTCCAGGTGGGGGAGGCGGGACTGAGGATGTGAAGGGCGGCCTGGTATTCGGCGGCGGCGGCCTTGGCCTTCACGCCCGCATCGTCGGCCTTGTTGACCGCGATCATGTCTGCAAGCTCAAGAATGCCCTTCTTGATGCCCTGCAATTCGTCGCCCGCGCCGGGGAGCATGAGCACGAGGAAAAAGTCCGTGAGATCGGCCACGGCCGTTTCCGACTGCCCGACGCCCACCGTCTCCACGAGGATCACGTCGAAGCCGGCGGCCTCGCACAGCAGCATCGTCTCGCGGGTCTTGGCAGCGACGCCGCCGAGGGTGCCGGAGGAGGGGGAAGGACGGATGAAGGCGTTCGTGTCGGATGACAATCGCGCCATGCGGGTCTTGTCGCCGAGGATCGCGCCGCCCGTGCGGGTGGAGCTGGGATCGACGGCGAGCACGGCGACCTTGTGGCCCTTCTCCGTGAGCATGGAGCCCAGCGTGTCGATGGTGGTGGACTTGCCGACGCCAGGAACGCCGGTGATGCCGATGCGCACGGCCTTGCCGGTACGGGGCATCAGCTCCTGAAGCAGCGAGCGGGCCTTCTCGCGATGATCGGCGCGGCGGGATTCCATGAGCGTGATGGCGCGCGCGAGCGCGGCACGGTCACCCGCCGCCACGGCCTCGGCCGTCACATCCGTTTTCCTGTGGGAGCCCCCAGTCATGGGAATAGCCTTACCCTATTCGGATCAGGCTTTCACCACGTGATCGGGTCCATCCCGATCCGTCCCCAGGCAGGAATCTTCAGGGCCGGGCGGCGGATGTCGATTCCGGCGACGAGCCCCATGAAATCGATCTCGACGCCCTCGACCCAGCCGAGCGCGAGGCCCGCATAGCCTGCGAGCGAGATCTGGATGCCGGTGCGGCTCGGCGTCAGGCCGACGATGTCCTGCAGGGGCCGCCAGTCCTTGCCGAGGGCCGTGGGCGGCAGGGCCGCGTTCAGCTCCGGCACGGAGCGCAGGACATGGGCGACGAAGGTGTTGGAGTTGGGGCCCGGCCAGGCGTTGTAGGCGCCGTAGGACGCGTAAGGATAGCTCGCGACGGCCTTGCGGATCTGCGGGATCAGGCGCTCCGCCGCGTCGCCCTCGATCACCACGACGGGATGCGGTGCATTGCCGAACCAGCGCCCATCGGGCGCCCAGCCGTTGGTGCGCACCGGGCTGCCCCAGCCGACCTTGTCGTAGCGGGTATATTGCCCGGCTCCGGCTTCCTTCACCACGATCCAGGTATGGTGGGCGACGATGCCGCGCCAGCGGCCGACCCGGGCCGCATAGACCGCCACGACCGCCTGAGGAACCTCGGAGGGCGGTTTCAGAAGCTTGGCGCTCGACCAGTCGGCGGAGCGCCAATTGGGCGCGACATCCTCCCGCAGGGTCCACCAGAGGGCGTGGGCGCCAAGGGGCAGGATGAACAATCCGATGATGAAGAGGAGAATACGGGAAAGAAAAGCCATCACGGCGAAGGTATGAGGATGAAGGCCTTCCATCAAGGCGCGGGTTGCCGCCCCTCGTTCACCAATGCTTTACCGTGAATGGGAAGGAATGGGGGCATCGCCCGGCTTTGCCTTGCGCATGCCATGATCGGGGGCAACACAGCATTACCCCCTCCCTCGTTCAGATCTCCGGCCTCATGCAGCTGTCCCTTTCTCGCCTCATCATCGCCTGCCTTGCCGCAATCACCCTTTCCGGGTGCATGGGCGACGATAATGCCCTGATGAGCCCGCTTTCCGCGCCTCCCCCCGGCCTGGAGAAGGACCCGAAGCTGCTGGTCGCGACCACCCGCCTGCCCGTGGGCGATCCGCCGAAGAAGCCCTGGTTCAGCGGCGAGCGTTCGCCTGATCTCGTCTATGCGGAAGCGCGCCTCACACCACCCTCGGAATCCCTGATCGGCGGTTCGGGCTGGAGCATCGCCAAGGTCGAGGGCGTGAACCGCTCCAATGCGGCGCAGGCTTTCGCACAGGCCGCCTTCGGACGCGATCTGCTGCTCTATATTCACGGCTATCGCGAGAGCTTCCAGACGGCGGCGACGTCCACCATCAATCTCTCGCAGGGCATCCAATTTCCAGGTGCGACGGGCCTCTTCACATGGCCCTCCGCCGCTTCGACCTTCAGCTACGTGGCCGACCGCGAGGCCGCCATGTGGTCGCGTGACTCGCTGGAGGATCTGCTCACCGCCATCGCCAAGACGCCGAGCGGCGGGCGCATCAATATCGTGGCGCACAGCATGGGCACGCTGCTGACGCTGGAGACGCTACGCATGCTGCGCGCTTCCGGCGGCGAGAGCGCCATGGAGCGCATCGGCGCGGTGGTGCTGGCCGCCCCCGACATCGACATCGATCTTTTCGCGCGCGGCCTGGAGCGGCTGGGAACCGACGCGAAGAAGATCACCGTGATTAGCTCGACGAATGATCGCGCGCTCGCCGTGTCGAGCCGCTTGGCTGGCGGCATTGTCCGCGCCGGTGCTGCGGATCGCGAGAGGCTGGAGGCGTTGGGCGTTCGCGTGGCCGATGCGTCCGAGTTCGGCGGCGGCATCATCAACCACGATCTCTTCCTGTCGAACCCGGAAGTGCAGCAGGTGGTAAAACGCGCCATCGAGCGGGCGCGCTGATCGCGAGCCGACAGCTTGGCCGCTGCAATGTGATGCAGGTCACATTGCCGGGTATGCAGCTCTTCAACATGTCGTTTTTACCCCAGGAAAGGGTTGATCCTTTAGCCTCAAAGGCAAAAGATCAGGTCTCCTCGTTCCACGATGAGGCCGATCCATGGCTATCCTGGGTGAGCGTCATTCTTATTCGCAACGGCTCATAGGGCCCTTGTTGATCGCGGCCGTCGTGCTCGGTCTTCTCGGGCTGCCGCTTGCCGTGTGGCTCGACCTGCGCATTCTCTCCGAGCGCACATTGCGGATGCAGGCGAGCGAAATCAGCCGCATCGTCGATGACATGCGAGGTTTCTACGGCAGCGATGTAGTGGCGCGCGTGCTGGATGCGGATGGCCCGGTCACCGTTACCCACAATTACCGGGACGTGAAGGGCGCGATCCCCATTCCCGCGACGCTCTCCATCGAACTCGGCCAGCGCATCAGCGCTCATGACGGATCGGCCAAGTATCGCTTCGTGTCCGACATGACCTTCAAGGGCCGCCCGCCGCATCAGCTCGACGATTTCGAGCGCAAGGCGATCGAGAGCTTGCGGGCCCATCCCGATCAGCGGATCGTGGATGTATCGGGTTCTCTGCTGAATCAGAGCGTGAGGACAGCCGCTCCCGTCATCATGGGGCCGGTCTGCGTGAGCTGCCACAACACGCATCCCGAGAGTCCCAAGACAGATTGGAAGGTCGGAGACGTGCGCGGCATTCAGGAAGTCTCGGTGACGCAACCGATCTTCGCAAACATGTTCTCATTCAAGTACTCGCTGTCGTATCTCATCCTCGCTTCGCTCGCGGGTCTTGCCATCATCATCCTGCAGAAACGTCAGGCGCGGCTCATCAACGGCATGAACCAGGAGTTGACCGACGCGAACGATTTTCTCGCGGGTATTTCGATGAAGCTCGCGAAATATCTATCGCCGCAGGTCTACAAGAGCATCTTCAGCGGGCAGAAGGATGTGGCGATCGCCACCGAGCGCAAGAAGCTCACGATCTTCTTTTCCGACATCAAGGATTTCACCGCCATCTCGGAGAGGCTTCAGCCGGAGGATCTGACGGAGCTCTTGAACGACTACTTCACCGAGATGTCGGAGATCGCGCTTCGGCATGGCGCGACCATCGACAAATTCTTCGGCGACGCGATCCTCATCTTCTTCGGTGATCCTGAGACCAGGGGTGTGGAGGAGGATGCGCGCGCATGCCTGCGCATGGCCGTCGACATGCAGCAGCACATGGATCACCTGAACGCCAGATGGCACAAGCGCGGCATCGAAATGCCCATGCAGGTGCGGATGGGCATCAATACGGGCTTCTGCAATGTGGGCAATTTCGGCAGCGACGACCGCATGGCCTATACGATCATCGGAGCGGAGGCGAACCTTGCCGCGCGTCTGCAGGTCATTGCGGAGCCGGGCGGGATCTGCCTGAGCTACGAGACCTATGCGCTCGTGCGCGACATGGTGCGGGCAAGGCCGCTCGAACCCATCATGATGAAAGGCATCAAGCGCGAGGTCGTGCCCTATGCGGTCGAGGGCCTGTTGGGCGAACTCGCGCAAAGGCCGCAGGTCATCATCGAGCACGTGACCGGCCTCGACCTGTTCCTCGATCTCGATGCGATCAAGCAGAATGAGATCGAGCGCGCGAGGCGGCGTCTCTCCGAGGCGCTGGCGGCTTTGGAGGGATCGGCTCCAACGGCGAAGGCGAGCTGAGGCGGATTATTCCGCAGCCTGCTTCGGTCCGTAGCCCAGGCGGCGGTTCAGCTCCTCGATCAGGTTGACCGCAGCATCGGCGATCACCGTGCCCGGCGGGAAGATCGCGGAGGCGCCTGCTTGAGTGAGCGCGTCGAAATCCTGCGGCGGGATCACGCCGCCGACGACGATCATGATGTCTTCGCGGTTGAACTTGCCGAGTTCGGCTTTCAGTTCAGGCACGAGCGTCAGGTGGCCTGCGGCAAGCGACGACACGCCGATGATGTGCACGTCGTTCTCGATGGCCTGGCGTGCGGCTTCCGCCGGGGTGGCGAAAAGGGGGCCAATATCCACGTCGAAGCCGAGATCGGCGAAGGCGGAAGCGATCACCTTCTGGCCGCGGTCGTGTCCGTCCTGACCCATCTTGGCGACGAGGATGCGCGGGCGGCGGCCGTCGTCATGCTCGAACTGCTCGACGAGCTGGCGCACCTTTTCCAGCACTGGCGATCCCATGCCGACCTCCCGCTTGTAGACGCCCGAGATGGCCTTGATCTCGGCGCGGTGACGGCCCCAGACCTTTTCGAGCGCGTCCGAAATTTCACCGACCGTCGCCTTCGCACGAGCGGCCTTTACGGCGAGATCGAGCAGATTGCCCTGGCCGCTTGAAGCGCCTTTCGCGAGCGCATCGATGGCGGCGTCCACATCCGCCTGGTTGCGCTCGGCGCGCAGCCGCTTCAGCTTCTCGATCTGCTGCGCGCGCACGGAAGCGTTGTCCACCTTCAGGATGTCGATGGAGGCTTCGTCCGTGGGCTTGAAGGCGTTCACGCCGATGATCTTCTGGTGACCTGAATCGATGCGCGCCTGCGTGCGGGCGGCGGCTTCCTCGATCTTCAGTTTTGGAATGCCCGCCTCGATGGCCTTCGCCATGCCGCCGAGCGCTTCCACCTCTTGAATGTGTCCCCAGGCTTTTTCCGCGAGTTCCTTCGTCAGGCGCTCGACGTAATAGGAGCCGCCCCACGGATCGATGATGCGCGTGGTGCCGCTTTCCTGCTGCAGGAAGAGCTGCGTGTTGCGCGCGATGCGTGCGGAAAAATCGGTGGGCAGCGCCAGCGCCTCGTCGAGGGCGTTGGTGTGCAACGATTGCGTGTGCCCTTGCGTTGCCGCCATGGCCTCGACGCAGGTGCGCATCACGTTGTTGAATACGTCCTGCGCGGTGAGCGACCAGCCGGAGGTCTGCGAGTGCGTGCGCAACGGCAGCGATTTCTCACTCTGCGGGTTGAAGCCCTTCACGAGCTTTGCCCAGAGGAGGCGCGCGGCGCGCATCTTGGCCACTTCCATGAAGAAGTTCATGCCGATCGCCCAGAAGAACGAGAGGCGCGGCGCGAACTGATCCACGGTCAAACCTGCGGCAATGCCGGCGCGGATATATTCCACGCCGTCGGCGAGCGTGTAGGCGAGTTCGAGATCCTGCGTCGCTCCGGCTTCCTGCATGTGGTAGCCGGAAATCGAGATGGAGTTGAACTTCGGCATGTTCGCGGAGGTGTAGGCGAAGATGTCCGAGATGATGCGCATCGACCCTTTCGGCGGGTAGATATAGGTGTTGCGCACCATGAATTCTTTGAGAATGTCGTTCTGGATCGTGCCCGAGAGCTTCGATGCCGGAACGCCCTGTTCTTCCGCCGCCACGATGTAGAGCGCGAGAATGGGGAGCACCGCGCCGTTCATGGTCATCGACACGCTCATCTGATCGAGCGGGATGCCGGCAAACAGCGTGCGCATGTCGTAGATGGAGTCGATGGCCACACCCGCCATGCCCACATCGCCCGCCACGCGCGGATGATCGGAATCGTAGCCGCGATGGGTGGCGAGATCGAAGGCGACCGACAGGCCTTTCTGGCCGGCTGCGAGATTGCGGCGATAGAAGGCGTTGGAATCCTCAGCCGTGGAGAAGCCCGCATATTGGCGAACGGTCCAGGGCTGGTTCACGTACATGGTGGGGTAGGGGCCGCGTAAGTAAGGCGCAACACCCGGAAGCGTGTCGAGGAAGTCGATCCCGGCGCGGTCCTCGGGGCCATAGGCTCCCTTCACGGCAATGCCTTCCGGCGTGAGCCAGGGTTCACTGCCGGGCTGCGGGGCGGACGAGGCATGGGAGGAGCCTGCCCACGGGAGGCTCGCGAAATCCGGGATATGTGTCATGACGCCAGCATATTCTCAGCAAATCCAAGGTCGCTCAACTTGCATATAGTTCTATTGACCGCCCTTGCGAACCTGCTGTTTCAATCGTCCTTGCGGCGTGGATTGAAGAATTTCCTCACGATGAAGACGCTGGCGGCGCTGGCCGCCGTCACGAGCAAAGCCGTGCCCCAGGGATAGGGGCTGACGAAGACGAACATGTAGGAGCCCAGATAAAGCTCGAACGTGCTCGTATCCGCGAAGGTCGCCTCGGAGGAGAAAGCCTCCGCAAGAGCCCAGACCATATAGCCGAACGGGCTGATCAGCAGGCTGGGGAAGAAGCCTGCCAGCATGACCCAGCCCACATTGAGGCGGTCATGGCGCCTGCTGGATGCAGGAACGAGCAGGATGCCCGAGAAAGCGGCGCCGTACAGATAGGTGACAAGGGACTCGAGCGTCCAGGAGACGATGAGTTCTCCGCTCACCTCCGGCCCTGAAGTGAAGTAGCTGTAAAGGTAATAGGGAAGGATGACAGCAGCTCCGAGCGCCCAGAGCACCAGCAACGAGATAAAGCCCAGCCGCCCTCTCAGCACAAACGCCAGAATCGGAAAGGCCAGGGCAACAAGATAGGCGCGGATGAGAATGTCGAACGAGGTCATGGCCGCGCCAGTCTTTCAATGAGGAAACTGGCGCGTAATGTAATTTCACAACGCGGAAAGGCAATACGCTTCCGCGGCCTGCGTCAGCCCCGCTTCTCGGCGTTCCAATAGCCGGAGCAGGAGCGCCCGCCCGCTGTCGTCCACGTGCCGCGACCCGTGGCTCCGACGAGCTGGCCCGAGACATTGGCGCGGTCCTGTCCACGCGAGATGCTGGCCGAGACGGAGCCGTTCGGTCGAACCTGGCCGTTCACATCGAACCGCTCAGTCCCGCCATAGCGGGCGCGGCCGTTCTGCACGATCACCGAATAGCGATAGGCGCGATCGCAATCGCCCTTTTCGGTGACGACTTCCACGCTCCAGGTGCCGTCGAATTTATTGGTTTGTGCTTGGGCTGAAGGCGCAAGAAAGGCGGCTGCTACCGCCATCGCGCCGAGCCAGGACATCACTCGCATCACAAAACTCCATACCCTCCAAGGGAGGCTGGATAACGTGAGGCTCAAAAGCGAGTTCCTGGTGCGCACATCACAAGCCAGACAGCAAGAAACCGCCGCATCGGGGATACGACGGCTAAGAATATAAGAATATTCGAGACCCACTTATAGGCCGCGCGCTCAGGTGGCCCGGACCGGCGAGCATGCCTGATTGGCATGTGTCGGAAACCGACTTTCCGTTCAGGCGCAGGCTTTCTCCAAGGCCTCGCTCAGAACCTTGATGGTGTCGCACCCGGCAAAGATGTAAGTTGTGATTCCGACACCGATGAGCTGTTCTTCGCGTTCACCCGGACGGCCTGCCAGATAGATGGGGGGCGATCCCGCATCGCGCAGGGTTTTTGCGGCATCGATGGCGTGGCTTTCATAAATCTCATCTGACGAGCAGATGCAGGAAAGCTTGGCTTTGCTCTCGATGAAAGCCTGCTTGAGCTTTTCGTTGTCGGAGAAGCCGTCATTCATCACGGCTTCGATGCCGCCAGCCTCGAAGAAATTCTTGGCGAATGTCGCGCGGGCCGTGAAGGCCGAGATGGGGCCGAGATTGGCGAGGAACACTTTCGGGCGCGCGCCGGTCTTCGCATGATAAGCATCCGATAGATCACGCAGGCGCTCGAAGGCTTCCGCATTGCGGATGGAGGGCAGGGGAGTGATCGACACAGCGGCTGCGCCTGCATCTTCGCTTGCGGGAGCAGCAGGCGGCATCAGAACCGTGACGTCGGCTTCATGAATGTTCGGAAACTCGCTCGTGCCGGTGATCGGCTCCTTGCGGGTCGCGATAGCCTTCTCGCGCTGTGCGCGCACGGTTGCGATGCGGTTTTGGAGAGTACCTGCTTTCAGGCACTCGATGATGCCGCCTTCGCGCTCGATCTCCTGGAAAAGGCTCCACGCCTTCTCGCAGAGCGCATCGGTCAGCGCTTCGAAACCGCCTGCGCCTGCGGCCGGATCGGCCACACGCCAGAGATTGGATTCTTCGAGAAGGATGTGTTGCGTGTTGCGCGCCACGCGACGGGCGAAAGCATCGGGCAGGCCGAGCGCCGCGGTGAAGGGCAGAACTGTGATCGCATCAGCGCCACCGATGCCGGCGGAGAAGGTGGCGACCGTCGCACGCAGCATGTTCACCCACGGATCACGTTTCGTGGTCATGCGCCACGCGGTTTCCGCATGCAGGCGAATGGGTTTCGGTTCAAGGCCGCAAGCCTGTTCGACTTGCGCCCAGAGGCGGCGTAGCGCACGGAATTTCGCGACCGTCAGGAACTCGTCCGCATCCGCCACCAGCAGGAATGACAGCGCGTTGCGTGCGGCATCGAGGGAATGACCCTGCGCTTCGAGAGCGCGCAGATAGCTCACGCCCGTGGCGAGCACGGCGGCAAGCTCCTGCGCCTCGCTCGCGCCGGCTTCGTGATAGGGGCGTCCATCCGCCATGAAGGCGCGGCCGTTGAAGCCTTTCTCGGTCAGGCTCTTCAGCATCGCGCCCATACGGGCCGAGACTTCGCTCCACTCAACGGAAAGAATGCCGAGAGAGGCAAGCCCACCGATGGGATCCATGCCGAGATCGAGGGACAGGTCGGCGAGCTTGTGGCCGCGCTTTTCCGCCAGCTCGATCAACTGCTCTGCCACGACGCGGCCATTGCCGCCCGCATCGAGGCGCAGATGGATGAGGTCGAGCATCACGCCCGACAAGGCCTTGTCGAGATCATCCACATTGTCCACGCGGACACCGAAGCCGCGGGCGGCGGGAGCCTTGCGCGTGACAAGCGTCAGCGCGTCCGCGCCGTTCTCAAGATCGATCAACGCAAGCTCGTTGGCCTTGGCCGGATCGGGATGGTCTACCCGCTGCGAGACGCGCCAGCGCCCGGCTTCCTCGCGGGCGATCCGCGCGGCGCCTTCGGCCTTCGGATAAAGCGGCTGAATCTCGATGCCGTCATGGGTGCGGCCCACGAGCTTCTTGGTGAAATCCGCTCCCTTCAGCACGCCCTCCACCAGCTTGAGCCATTGCTCGCGGGTGGCTTGCGGGAAATCGGCGGCAAGAGAAAGATCGTCCATGGGTGTCCCCGACTGGATGAGGCAACGTGAATTGCGCCGGACCATACCGGGTGAAAGGGGGAGAGGGAATGCCCTTAAAGGATGGGCCCCTGAGAGATGGTCATCCCGGACGCGGCGTAGCGAAGATCCGGGATCGCGTGCTGGATAAGGCGCTATTCTCGTCTTGCGATCCCGGGTTCTGCTCCGCAGCCCCGGGATGACGTTTTCAATAATCTTAAACGAACTGCGACAGGCCGGGGATGGAGCCCATAATGGCGCCCATCGTATCCTCGCCGGCCTTCTCGCGGCCATAGGCGAAGAGTTCCTTGCCCAGCGGCTGCATCTGGCCCATGGAGACGCCGATGCCCATGAGCTGGCCGCCGAGAGCCATCACGCCGCCGCCCATCGAGCCCATCATGCCCATGAGACCGCCGCCACCGCCGCCGGACTGTCCCTCGCTGATGGCGTCCTGAGCGCCGGGGAGGGCTTCGATAAGCTTGGTCACCTCGGCCTGGGGGCCTTCCTTCTGCAGGTAGCCGAGGATGAGGCCAATAGCCTTGCGGGCCGTGGCGGCGTCGAGGCCCGTCTTCTGTGTGACGCGGGCGATAAGCTCTTCCATACGATTCTCCTAAAGCGTAGCCGTTTTGATGGTTTAGCTGTAAACTATTTAGTCACGAAAGCTCAAACGAAAAGTCTTAAGGTAGGGGACAGGCTTCAGAAGTGCATATCCCCTCATAGGCGATGCTCCGGAGTGGAAACTGGCAACAGGTCTTCTAAGATCCTTGAAAGAGTTATGGAGAGAGACGCGATGCTCGAGGACGGCAAGATCTTCATCGGCAAAAGCACCAAGCCTGAATATCTGGACTTGCGGCTTGCCAATCGCCACGGCCTCGTGACGGGCGCCACGGGCACAGGCAAGACAGTTTCATTGCAGGTGCTGGCGGAAGGTTTTTCCAACGCGGGCGTTCCGGTCTTCGCCGCCGACATCAAAGGCGATCTCTCGGGGCTTGCTGCCCCCGGCAATGCCAAGGAGCCGCTCGTCAAACGCGCGAAGGACATCGGCATCGAATACAAGCCGGATCAATTCCCGGTCGTGTTCTGGGACATCTTCGGCGAGCAGGGGCACCGCGTGCGCGCCACGATCTCCGAGATGGGGCCGCTGCTGCTGTCGCGCCTGCTCGATCTCAATGATACGCAGGAGGGCGTGCTCAACATCGCCTTCCGCATCGCGGACGAGCAGGGATTGCTGCTGCTCGACTTGAAGGACCTGCGCGCGCTGCTGCAGCTCATCTCCGACAATGCGAGCGAACTCACCACCACTTACGGCAATGTGTCGAAGGCGACCATCGGCACGATCCAGCGTCAGCTGCTCGTTCTCGAAAACCAGCAGGGTGACGAGTTTCTCGGCGAGCCTGCCCTCGACATCAAGGACCTGATGCGGACCGACCGCGACGGGCGCGGCGTCGTCAACATCCTGGCCGCGGACAAGCTCATGAGCAATCCGCGCCTCTACGCCACTTTCCTGCTTTGGCTCATGTCCGAATTGTTCGAGGAGCTGCCGGAAGTGGGCGATCTCGACCAGCCGAAGCTCGTCTTCTTCTTCGACGAGGCGCATCTCTTGTTCAACGATGCGCCGAAGGCGCTCGTCGAGACAGTGGAGCGCGTGGTGCGCCTCATCCGCTCGAAGGGCGTGGGCGTTTACTTCATCACGCAGAACCCGGTCGATGTGCCCGAGAGCGTGCTCGCGCAGCTCGGCAACCGCGTGCAGCATGCTCTGCGCGCCTATACGCCGCGCGAGCAGAAGGCGGTGCGCGTCGCGGCGCAAACCTTCCGGCAGAACCCGGCCTTCGACACGGAGAAGGCGATCACCGAGCTCGGTGTCGGCGAAGCGTTGGTTTCAACGCTCGAAGGCAAGGGCTCGCCCTCCATGGTAGAGCGCACGCTCATCGCGCCGCCCATGGCCCAGGTCGGTCCCATCGAATTGTCGGAGCGCCAGCGGATCCTGAACGCGAGCCCCATGAAGGGGAAATACGACCAGCCCATCGATCCTGAATCCGCTTACGAGATGCTGGCGAAGCGCGCCGAGAAGGCTGCTGCCGATGCTAAGGCCGCGGAAGGCGGGGGCGGCATTCTCGACATGCTGGGCGGTCTCTTCGGCGCCGGTGGTACGCAGCGCAAAGGCTCAATGACGGTAGGCCAGAAGGTGGCACGAGAGGTCACGCGCACGGTGGTCAACCAGACGGTGGGCAATATCGCCGCCGAGATCGGTAAGTCCATCGGCGGCCGCCAGGGCGGCTCCATCGGCCGCGCCATCGTGCGTGGGACTCTGGGTGGACTGTTGAAGCGCTAAAAGATGCTGTCTGCCTGTTGAAGCGCTTCAGCGGCTGAGAAGTTTATATGCCGCGAAGGTAAAGAAGACGCCGAGGACTCCGTCGATCCAGCGCCGCGCCTTTCCATAGGCGCGGATCATCGGCTGCGTGGAAAACGCGATTGCGCAAAGGCAATAGAAAACGAGTGCGAACAGGCCTGTGCCGGTGATGATGGCGGCCGCCACCCAGAAGGGTGCGCCGGGTTGAAGCCCAAGGGAAATGATTGCGATCCAGGCGAAGATCGCTTTTGGATTGGTCATGTGGATGGCCCAGCCGCGCAAATAATAGCTTGTGGCGCTTCGTGAGGGGCTGTCGGGAGTTTGCGTCAGGAGGTCGCGCGTTGAAGCCGCGGAGCGGAAGGCTTTGTACGCGAGCCAAAGCAGATAGAGCCCTCCCGCGATCTTGAGAACGTTCACGGCCTCGGCATAGGCGGTGAGCAGAGCCGAGAGGCCTGCCGCGGCCAGGAGCGCCCAGGACATTGATCCCGTGACCACGCCGAGGCCGAGCATTATTCCCGCCTTTCTGCCTGCACCCATGGAGGTGCCGATCGTCGCCATGAGCGCCGGGCCGGGGCTGAGGGTTGCCAGGATGAAGGCTGAGTACGCCAGAAGAATGCCGGGCAGATACAGATAGAATGCGCTCATGACTTGCTGATCCCGAAGCCGTCAACAGTAGGAAATTGGCTGAGTGTTATTTGAGAACAGGCTCGATATTTCTTTTGACCTGATTCATCGCCTGCGAAGCAATATAACGCCATGTCCCAGCTCTCTCCAAGATCGCTGCGGATGATGATTGCCGTAATGTCGGTCGTGACTTGTGGACGATATGAAGTTCATCACATCGCGCGCGGGACGTTGAACAGACTGATACGGCCTTGGAGTAAAATCCGCCGCATTGGGAAAATACCCGGCAATTATGGCAAAAGTATCTTTATAATCTAACCATTAAGGGCATTTGACGAGCATTATCACATTGCGAAACGTAATGATGTTGATTCCTATATCCAGGAGGTTTCCATGGTTGACCGGGTCATCATCAAAGGAAGCAATGACGCCGATACTCTAACAGGCACCGATGCCGCAGAAACGATCTATGGCTTTGATCCCGATGGGCCAAGCCAAACAGTATCGCTGACGGCCTCCCGCGTTGCCTCGGGCCTATCGCAGGCCTTGTTCACCACGTCTTCTCCGACAGATCCCAACCAGCTCTTCGTTGTTCAGAAGACAGGGCAAATCCGGGTTGTCGATCTGACGACAGGGCAGGTGCAAAGCAAAGCCTTCCTCGATGTGTCGAGCCAGGTCAGCACTTCGGGCGAGCAGGGTTTGCTCGGCTTTGCGTTCGATCCGAATTATGCAGCCAATCGAAAAGTCTACGTCTACATGAGCAATCAGGCGGGAGACGTCGAGATCCGTCAGTACTCCACGATGAGCGGCTCTCTCGAAGTGGACCCGGCAAGCGCAAAGCTGATCAAAACGATCGACTTCGCGGCCGGTACGGAACGTCATCGTGGCGGGTGGATAGGATTCGGGCCGGACGGCTATCTCTATGTGGCAGTCGGAGATGGTACACGCTCTGCGAACGCGCAGGATCTTTCCAATCCCATGGGAAAGATCCTGCGTCTTGATGTGTCGAGGGATGCGTTCCCTAGCGATCCCAATCGGAATTATGCGCTGCCTGATGATAATCCAAGCCATATCGACGGCATTGCCGGCGATGCGACGGGGACGGGAATCTACGCTGCGGGATTGCGCAATCCCTGGCGCGTCAGCTTCGATCGTTTGACGAATGAGCTTTATATCGCCGATGTCGGCGAGAGCACAGCTGAGGAGGTCAATATCGGTCGTGCCGGAGCCAATTACGGCTGGCCTGGAACGGAGGGCGGTTTCGATCCAGATGATCATCCGGACTATACGCAGCCTATCCATTTTTATGGACGAACCGAAGGACGCTCCATCACGGGCGGGTATGTCTATCGCGGTGAAAACGAAGCTCTCCAAGGGCATTACGTTTTCGGTGACTACGCCACAGGCCGTATCTGGACGCTCGACGATTCCACCGGCACCTGGAAGGTGACGCAGCATAGCGTCGGCGTCGATGCGGGAGCCATCAATCGTCCGACCTCTTTCGGAGAGGATTCTCTCGGCAATCTCTATGTCGTCGATTACGATGGCGAGATCTTCCGGCTCAATCCTCAGGCATCCCCCGGCGGGAGCATCGATCAAGGAGACACCATCAACGCGCGTGGCGGCGACGACATGGTCTATGGCGGTGCAGGCAACGATACCATCGATGGCGGAACCGGCGTCGACACCATGATCGGCGGTCAGGGCGATGATCGGTACATTATCGACAACGCCGCGGATGTGATTGTGGAAGGCATCGCCGAGGGAACCGACACTATTCGCTCTTCCGTCAGCTACACGCTGACCGATGCCATGCATGTCGAGGTTCTGTGGACCAAGAATACATCCGGAACGACGGCGATCAACTTCACCGGCAACAACCATGACAATCGAATCTCAGGTAACGCGGCGGGCAATATCCTGTCGGGACTCGGAGGCGATGATCTGATCAAGGGCCTCAACGGCAACGATACGCTCATCGGCGGCGCTGGAGAAGACGACCTGCGTGGTGAGGAGGGTAATGACCGATTGGAGGGAGGCCTTGACGCCGACCACATCGAGGGCGGCATAGGGACTGACGTCATGCTCGGCGGAGGCGGAGCTGACATCTTCATCTGGGATGATATCTCCGAAACAAGCCCAACGCTCAGCGCCGCCGATGTGGTGCTCGACTTCAATGGAGCGGGCGGCGATCGACTCGATATCTCCGATATCGATGCCAATACGGGGAGGTCCGGAGGGCAGGCTTTCGCCTTCATCGGCACGGCCGCGTTCACGGCTGCCGCGCAGGTTCGCTATGAGGTGAGCGGTGGGCAGACGATCATCCTGCTCAACACCGATGCAGACAGTGCCGCAGAGGGCGTTATCCGCCTTGAAGGGGTCCACAGCATGCAGGCCGGGTGGTTCGACCTGTAGCCTTGCACCGGCATTTTATTGGATTTCTTCCCAAGCGGCCGGCGGAAAACTCCGCCGGTCGTGCTCTTCGAGATGGGATTTATGGCCCGAGCCTCTTGCGGTACGTCCGTCTTAGGAGCACTTTGCCGCGCAATCGGATAGATTCCACAACCAAAAGAAACGCCATGTCCCAGCTCGACCAAGTTCTCTCCAAGATCGATGCCGATCTCGATGCCTCCCTGGAGCGCCTGTTCCAGTGGCTGAAGATGCCTTCGATCTCCACCGATCCGGCCTACAAGGACGATTGCCGCAAGGCCGGTCAGTGGCTCGTGGACGATCTGAAGAGCATCGGGATCGAGGCATCATTGCGCGAGACGGGTGGGCATCCCGCCGTGGTTGGCCACGCCAAGGGTGAGGCGAAGCCCCATGTGCTGTTCTATGGCCATTACGACGTGCAGCCGGTCGATCCGCTGGAATTGTGGGAGACGCCTCCCTTCGAGCCGCGCATCATCACGCTGCCCGATGGACGCAAGGCGATCAGCGCCCGCGGCTCCTCCGACGACAAGGGCCAGGTGATGACCTTCGTGGAAGCCTGCCGCGCCTGGAAGGCGGTGACGGGCACGCTTCCGATCAATATCACCTTCCTGGTCGAGGGTGCGGAGGAGGACGGCTCCAAGTTCCTGCCCGAATTCATCGAGGCCAACAAGGACGAGCTGAAGGCCGATGTGGCGCTCGTCTGCGATACGGGCCTGTGGGATCAGGACACGCCTGCCATCAACTCGTCTCTGCGCGGCATGGTCTATGAGGAAGTGATCGTGCGCTGCGCGGATCGCGATCTGCATTCCGGCATGTTCGGCGGCGCTGCGCGCAACCCGATCCACGTGCTGTCGAAGATCATCGCCGACATTCACGATGCGAACGGCCGCATCACGATTCCGGGCTTCTACGATGGCGTGCATGAGACGCCCTCGCAGGTTCTCGACCAGTGGAGGAGCCTGAACCTTACGGAGGAGGCCTTCCTCGGCGAGATCGGACTGAAGCATTCCGCCGGCGAGAAGGGCCGCATGCTCATCGAGCAGATCCAGTCGCGCCCCACCTGCGACGTGAACGGCATCATCGGCGGCTATACGGGCGAGGGCACGAAGACCGTCATCGCCGCGCAGGCGAGCTGCAAGATTTCGTTCCGCCTCGTGGGCGATCAGGACCCGGCCAAGATCGCGGACAATTTCGAAGCCTTCGTGCGTGAGCGCATCCCCGCCGATTGCTCGGTGGAGTTCATTCGCCACAAGGGCACGCGCGCCGTCTCGCTGCCGCATGATTTCCCGGCGCTGACGGTGGCGAAGTCCGCGCTCTATGACGAGTGGAAGAAGGATACCATCGTGATCGGATCGGGCGGCTCGATCCCGGTCGGCGGCGACTTCAAGCGCATCCTCGGCCTCAACACGCTCTTCGTCGGCTTCGGTCTCGACGACGACCGCATCCATTCGCCGAACGAGAAATACGATCTCAAGAGCTTCCACAAGGGCATGCGTTCCTGGGTGCGCATCCTCGCCGCACTCGCGAAGTAGGCAAGGCAAACCAATGATGGCTCTCTCCGGTGAAGGACATGCAACGGTTCATCCAAAGAGCCCGGCAGCTCCGTAAGGAGCAGACTAATGCGGAGGCTGTGCTTTGGTATGCATTACGCAATCGCAAATTGGCACGTTGGAAATTTCGCCGCCAACACCAAATCGACAAGTACATCGTCGATCTGGTGTGTCTGGACGCCAGACTGGTGATTGAAATTGACGGAGCAACTCACTCTCTGCCGCAAGAAATTGCATGGGACAATGAACGGACAGGTGTTCTCGAAGCCTGTGGCTATCACGTCCTACGCCTGCAGAATGCAGACATCTACGGCAACATCGAAGGTGTCTTAGAAACGGTTCTGGCAGAGTTGGAAATACGCACTCATGTATAGCGCGTCCTTCACCTCTCCTTGAGGGAGAGGTCGGACCGTTAGGTCCGGGTGAGGGGTTACAGCCTTATCCGGAAAGGTCTCGCCCCCTCACCCTCGCTGCGCTCGACCTCTCCCCACCGGGGAGAGGTGGGGCTGCGCCCACAAGACGCTGGGTGGATCACTGCACCAGCCCATACAGCGTATCGATGACCGCGTGCGGCGGGATGTCGGTGTATTCGTCCGGCATGCCGAGCCGGTTGACCCAAACCGGCGTGAAGCCGAACACGGCGGCGCCCGCCACGTCCCAGCGATTGGAGGAGACGAAGACGATCTCATCCACGTTCAACGACAACTCTTCCAGCGCCAGCTGATAGGCGTCTGGGCTGGTCTTGAAAATTTTCGCCGCATCGACGGAAAGAACCGCGTCGAGCACGCTGCCGAGATCGGCGGCAGAGACGGAGGCGCTGAGCATCGCGGGATCGCCGTTGGACAGGATCGCCGTGCGCAGGCCTCTCGAGCGCAGCGCCTGCAGGGTGATGCGCACTTCGGGATAGGCGTCGAGCCCGCGATAGGCATCGAGTAGGAGAGGGCGGACGGAGTAATCCGCCGTGGAGCAGCGGGCGAAGGCGAAGTCGAGCGCCTTCTCCGTGAGCGACCAGAACGACTCGTACCGGCCCGCGAGGGAAAGCACCCAGGAATATTCAAGCTGCTTGGCGCGCCAGATCTCCGACAGCCTTGTCGCCTCCGGCCCGACCTGCGCCGCATGGCGGGCCACGGCCGAATGCACATCGAACAATGTTCCGTAGGCGTCGAAGACGACGGCCTTCGTGTTGGCCGGAATGAGGGTGGGCAACGCAGTGGCTCCTGGACCAGGAATGAAAGGATCAATCATCCCCTTTCATGCATCCCATCACAAGACTTTATCTTGTCCAGGCGGCATGACCAATTGACGGATGTCCCTTAAAGGGATTCGATAGGGCAGGTATTCTGACCCAAAGGATGAAGGCAAGTGGCTTGGTATTCGCAAACCTGGAACTGGTTCAACGGCGCATGGCATGAGGGCAATCCGCCGCTCATCGGACCGCGCTCCCATGTTTCCTGGCTGGGTTCCTCCGTTTTCGACGGCGCGCGTGTGTTCGAGAACGTGATGCCCGACATGGACCTGCACTGCACCCGCGTGAACCGTTCGGCCCTCACCATCGGCCTCAAGCCCACCATGGATCCCAAGGCTATCGTCGATCTGGTGCGTGAGGGCGTAAAGAAATTCGCTCCCGGTACGGCGCTTTACGTGAAGCCCATGTATTGGGGCGAGGCCGAGGGTCTCGCCACCATCGCGCCCGATCCGGAATCGACCCAGTTCTGCCTCTCGCTCTTCGAGGCGCCGATGCCGGTGCCGGGCGGGTTGTCCGTGATGAAGTCGAGCTTCCGCCGCCCGACGCTTGAATCCATGCCGACCGATTCCAAGGCCGGCGCGCTCTATCCCAACAACGCCCGCGTGATCCGCGAGGCGAAGGAGAAGGGCTTCGACAACGCACTCGTCTGCGATGCGCTGGGCAACGTGGCCGAGACCGGCACGTCCAATGTGTTCATGGCGAAGGACGGCGTGGTCTATACGCCGTTCCCGAATGGCACCTTCCTCAATGGCATCACCCGCCAGCGCGTGATCCAGCTTTTGCGCGACGATGGCGTGCAGGTGGTCGAAGGCACGTTGCGCTATGAGGATTTCGCGGCCGCCGACGAGATTTTCATCTCGGGCAATTATTCCAAGGTGATGCCGGTGCTGCGCATCGACAGTCGCGATCTCCAGCCCGGCCCGTTCTATCGCCGCGCCCGCGAGCTCTACTGGGCCTATGCCCATTCGCAGCCCGTCACCAAGGCGGCGTAAGGCTCTTTCAAGGACTTGTGAACCGGGGCCGAGAGGTCCCGGTTTTTTGCTGCCCTAGATGCGCATGGTGTCCTTTGCGGAGCCCCCGATGCGCCTGATCCTGAACAGCCTCTTCACCCTCGGCCTGCTGACGGCTTCCGCCCACGCGGAAAGCGTCGATCTCGAACTCGTCTTCGCCGCCGACGGTTCGGGCTCCATCGACAACGACGAGCTTCGTCTGCAGCGCAAGGGCTGGGCCGATGCGATGATGAGCGCTGAAGTGCTGAACGGGATCAAGGATGGTGCCGTGGGGGCCATCGCGGTGGCCTATATGGAATGGGGTGGACCTAGCTCGCAAGTACTCATCGTCGATTGGCACGTGATCCGTGACGAGGCGAGCGCGAAGATTTTCGCCGACAAGCTCATGAGCGCCCCGCGCGGGGCGAGCGGTTACAACTCCATCTCCAACGCCATCGATTTCTCCGTGCGGCTCGTGGAGCAGAATACGCATGACGGCACGCGTAAGGTGATCGATGTGTCGGGCGACGGGCCGAATATGGGTGGACGCTCCATCGAGAGCGCACGCGCGGATGCCCTGGCGAAGGGTTTTACGATCAACGCGCTCGCGATCCGCCGCCCCGGCAGCGGAAGGCCCGGCGGTCCGGGCGGCATGCCGCTCGAGGATTATTATTCGCAGAACGTGATCGGCGGTCCGGGCTCGTTCGTGGAGATCGCTGACGAGACGCAGCCCTTTGCGGTCGCCGCACGGCGCAAGCTTCTGACGGAGATCGCAGGCACCGGAGGCGCGACGCGCCACGCGGCGCGCTAGAGGTCAGCGCCGCGCGAGCCTGACGCTGATGGCCTTCATGCCGATGAGCAGCGCGCCGCCATAAATCGCTGCGCCCAGAACTCCGAGCACACCCAGCAGGATTTCGCTCCGCCAGATCGGGAGGAGGGCGATCCATTGCGCCAGAGGCGTTGGGGCGAACAACGCGAAAGCAGCCAACAGGATGCTTGCTGCCGCGATGGCGAGGCAGGTCTTGCCGAGCGAGCGGCTCAGTGCCGTCCATCCGCGCCGATAGGCGAGCACGAAGAGCAGGATCAGGTTCACCCACACGCCGATGGCCGTGCCGAGAGCAAGACCGACGACGCCGTAAGTGTCCATCAGCAGGAGCTTCACAACGATGTTCACGCCGACCGCCGTGAGGGAGGCAATGAGCGGCGTCGTGGTGTCGGAGCGCGCATAGAAGCTCGAAACCGCGGAACGGATGAGAACCGCTGCAGGAAGGCCCAGACCGTAAGCAGCGAGAACCGCGCCTGCGCGCTGCGCGGCCTGTGCATCGAAGGCGCCGCGCTGGAAGAGCGCGGTCATGATCAGGTCCGGCATCGCCAGAAACGCCACGAAGAAAGGCGCGGCGAGAGCGAGCGTCAGACCTACGGTTCGGTTCTGCGCGGCATAGGCACCCGCCTCGTCGCCCGCGGCGATGCGGCGGCTCATTTCCGGCAGCAGCACGGTGCCTGCTGCAATGCCGATCACGCCTAGGGGGAGTTGATAGAGACGGTCTGCGTAATAGAGCGAGGAAACCGCGCCCGTGGGTAGGAAGGAGGCGATGATCGTGTCCGCGAAGATCGCGAGCTGAACACCGGCGGAGCCGATGATGGCAGGGCCGAGAGCCTTGAAGAAGCGCTTCATGGCCATGTCGCTGCGCGGCTTCTCGAGGCTGGGAGACGCATTCAGGCTGCGCGCCGACGACCAGACCAGCAGCAATTCGAAAATGCCTGCGGCGGTGACGCCCCAGGCTGCCGCGTAGCCTGCATTGGGAAACAGGAACGTCACCGCAAGCGCTGCGATCATCGACACGTTCAGAAGAACGGGCGCGGCTGCTGCGGCCCAGAACTTGTCGTGCGCGTTCAGGACCGCCGAGTAGATCGTGACGATGGTGATCAAGAGGAGATAGGGAAATGTGATCCGCGTCAGCGAGACCGCGAGATCGAATTTCGCCGGATCGTCCGCGAAGCCGGGAGCCAGCAGCCGCACGACGCCCGGCATGGCGAAGAACGCGCCGATCAGAAGTGCGATCTGCACGATCAGCATCAGCGTGGTGATGCGGCTCGCAAAGGATTTTGCGGCCTTCTCTCCATCGGCTTCGAGCACCTGAGCATAGGTAGGTAGGAAAGCGTTGTTGAAGGCCCCCTCACCGAAGATGGCGCGGAAATGGTTCGGGATGCGGAAGGCGACGAAGAAGGCGTCTGCAATCGGGCCGACGCCCATCACGGCAGCGATCACCACATCGCGGATGAAGCCTGTAAGACGCGAAACAAGCGTCCAGCCGCCGACGGAAAGGATCTTCTTGAACATCGGTCTTAGGCCTGACGCAGCATGTAGTTATCGGGAACGAGGTGGGACGAGACTTCTGCCGCACCGCCGATGCGTTCCGCCACCACATAGAGCGGCCTGCGCTTCACCTCCGCGAAGATGCGTCCCACATATTCACCGATGATGCCGAGCGACATGAGCTGGATGCCGGAGAAGAACATGATCGACACGATGAGGCTCGGGAAGCCGGGCAGGTCGGTGCCGAACAGAATCGTTCTGATCATGAAGTAGATTGCGGTCGCAATCGAGAGGAACGAGATCAGGAAACCGAGATAGGTCCAGATCCTTAAGGGGACCGTGGAAAAAGCTGCAATGCCATCGAAGGCGAAACGGAAGAGCTTTCTGAAGCTCCATTTCGACGTACCGAACTGGCGCTCCTCCACCACGAAGGGCACGCCCGTGCCCTTGAAGCCGATCCAGGCATAAAGCCCTTTCGAGAAGCGCGCCTTTTCGCCGAGCGTGCGCAGCACTTCGACACCTTTGCGGTCTATGAGACGAAAATCGCCCGCGCCTTCGGGCAGGCTGATTTCGCCGAAGCGCGCGAAGAGGCGGTAGAACAGATGCGCGAAACCGCGCTTGGTGCGAGTCTCGTCCGAGCGGTCGGTGCGCTGGCCGTAGACCATATCGTAGCCCGCCTGCCAGCGCTCCACGAAGGCTTCGATCATCTCGGGCGGATGCTGCAGGTCCGCATCCATGATCACTACCGCATCGCCCCGCGCATGATCGAGGCCAGCTGCGATGGCGATCTCCTTGCCGAAGTTGCGGCTGAAGGAAACCGCGCCGACCCGCGCCTCGCGTTGAGCCGTGGCGCGAATGACATCGAGCGTGTTGTCTCGACTTCCATCATCCACGAACACCACTTCCCAGCTCAGGCCGATCTTCTCCAGCACCGGGAACAGGCGCTCGCAGAGCGGCCCGATATTGGCGCTCTCGTTGTGGACGGGAATGATGACGCTGATCTTTGGCGACGCCACGGCTTGAAACCCCTGATGTTCGGTCGCATCAAGAGCCGAGTTTGCGCCTTTCCTCAAGGGCCTAAGTTCAATTTCACGTTAGAATGTGGCGTGTTGGGCCGGCCTCCTATTGCCGCATGATCTCATCCGAAAACCGGTTCCCACTTTTCGGGATCATGCCTTAGGGTGCGGCAAAGCCGATTTAGGGAAAATCCATGCTAGCCTCCCGCAACGTCATTCTTTGCGCCGACGATTACGGCCTTAGCGATAGCGTGAGCCGAGGCATCGTAGAGCTGGCGGAAATGGGTCGCCTGTCGGCCACGGGCGCCATGACCAATATGCCCGGCTGGCAAAGGAATGCGGCCGCTCTGACGCCCCTGAAAGGGCGGATAAGCATCGGCCTGCATCTCAATCTCACGACAGGATCGCCCTTGGGCGCGATGGCAAGGCTCGCCCCGGCGGGACAATTCCCGCTCCTGGAGGCGCTCCTGGGTATGTCCCTCAAGGGGCGGCTGGATCAGGCCGAGATCGCGGGCGAGATCGCCCGCCAGCTCGACGCCTTCGAGGGCGCTTTCGGCGAGGCGCCATCCTTCATCGACGGCCATCAGCATGTACATGTGCTGCCGGCGGTCAGAGCCGCCTTGTTCCAGGTGCTGCGGGAGAGAGGCTATGCGGGACGCCTGTGGCTGCGGGACCCTGCCGAGAGCGTGTTCTCCATCCTGCGCCGTCCCATCGGGCGAGGGAAGGCCTTGCTCGTCAAGGGTTTCGCGCGGGGCTTCGCCCGCGAGGCGCAGGCTGCGGGCTTTGCCGTGAACAAGGGCTTTTCGGGCTTTGCTCCCTTCGACCTCTCGGTGTCTGCGGGTCGCATCTTCGACGTGGCCTTCTCGCACCTGGGATCCGCACCCCTCGTCATGTGCCATCCCGGCTATGTGGACGACGAGTTGCGGAGCCTTGACCCCGCTGTCGAGAGCCGTGTGGCGGAGCTGGACTATCTGAAGTCTGATGCGTTCGCGGCGATGCTGGAGGAGCGGGGGATCAGGCTCGTTCCAGGTCTCGCCCAGGCAAAATAAAACGGGCCTCCGAAGAGGCCCGTGTCACTTAATGTCGAAAGCCGGCTTACTTCGTGGCGGCTTCGAACATCTCTTCCACGTGCTCCCAGTTCACCAGGTTTTCGAGGAAGGCCTTGAGGTAATCGGGACGGCGGTTGCGGTAGTCGATGTAGTAGGAATGCTCCCACACGTCGCAGCCGAGGATCGGCTGTGCACCGTGAACCAGCGGGTTCTCGCCGTTCGGCGTCTTCATGATCGTGAGCTTGC
This sequence comes from Microvirga solisilvae, assembly GCF_022808595.1. Lineage (GTDB taxonomy): Bacteria > Pseudomonadota > Alphaproteobacteria > Rhizobiales > Beijerinckiaceae > Microvirga > Microvirga solisilvae. Next base: position 3,944 of record NZ_JAKUCN010000010.1, on the reverse strand, counting down.
CGTCCTTCACGGCGAGCCAGGCCCAGCCGGAGCCGAACTGGCCGACACCGGCCTGGATGAAGTCTTCCTTGAACTTGTCGACGGAGCCGATGTCCTCGACGATCTTCTTCTCGAGCTTGCCGGGAAGCGCGCCGCCGCCATTGGGCTTCATCCACATCCAGAAGTGGATGTGATTGTAATGCTGTCCGGCATTGTTGAAGAGAGCCTGGTTCTTGCCGTAGGAGCCCTTCACGACCTCCTCGACGCTCTTGCCTTCGAATTCCGTGCCTTTCAGCAGGTTGTTGCCGGTATTCACGTAGGCCGCATGATGCTTGTCGTGATGAAACTCCAAGGTTTCCTTCGACATGTAGGGCTGGAGGGCATCATAGGCGTAGGGCAGTTCGGGCAGGGTGAATGACATCGGCGTCTCCTTGGATTTTGAGCGACCTGTGATGCGTTAGTTAAAGCTCCCCCGGCTCAAGAGCAACGGCCCGGGGGCGGACTTTTTTCTGCCCAATCTTTCCATGAGGTTGCCTTTGGCCTATAGAAGCATAGCTTTGCCTTTGAAAATCTTGGTTTGCGTATGATGGAGACGGCATGATCATCGCCCTTTTGGCCCTCGCTTCTGCGATGATCTTAGGTGGATTACTGGCTGCATTCTTTGGCTGGGACATCGTTCTGATAGAACGTGGCTGGACCATGGTGCTCGCAGGAAGCTTCAGCGCGGCCTGCGGCGCGGTCCTGCTCGGGATCACGGCGGCGGTGTCGAAGCTTTCAGGGATTCAGGCCGAACTGGCGCGCCTTCAATTCGGCTTCGATGAAGAGGTTCGAGAGGAGGCTCCCCAATCCTCGACTGGTCTGTCCATGGCGGCTCTCGCAGGCGGTCTGCTCGGCGGTCGTATGTTCGGCCGCGGCGAGGATAAGGCCCAGCAAAAGACGCAGGACAAGCCCGTCGACATGCCGTCCCTCGTCGATATCGAGCGGCGCGAGCCTGCCGATGAAAGCCTCGAGCCGGGCGACGAGCCCGAGATGCCGAGGATCAGCGATCCCTTCCTGCCGTTCCCGCCGAGGGCTGCTTCCGACGAACCAGAGCACCGCGAGGATGAAGAGGACGACATCGAGAGCAAGGTTCCCGACTTCCTGCTCGCGGAGCGTCTGCGGGAAACGTACGTGGAATCTCGCGGTTCGGAGCCGGAGAACTCTCTTTTCGCCGACGAGCCCAGGCTGGACGATGTAGAAGAAGAGCGCCGGGACAATCTCGACCGCGACGATATTCTTGCGCCGCTGCCCGAACCCGCACCGATCATCGAGCCGGAGCCTGAGCCGGAACTTGAGCCCGTGCGCGGGCCTGAGCCCGAGTTGGCCGCTGCCGAATTGGAATCCGTTGCTCCCGAAGAGCCGGCACGCGAGGAGAGCATTGCGGAAGAGCAGCGCCCTGGCGCTGGCGCAACCGTCATCGGCACCTACAATTCGGGCGACAACACCTATGTGATGTTCTCGGACGGCTCCATCGAGGCGCAGACCCCCGGAGGCCTCTTCCACTTCAAGTCCCTCGACGAACTCAAGGCCTTCATCGCCTCGGGTGGCGAGGGCGGAACATCCGCTACTTGAGCAGGGGAGAGAGGGCCCGGAAATCGTCCGTCGCTGCCCTCTCCATCCATTCGAATACCGTCATCTCCGTCGTGACCCAGTGGCAGCCTGCATGGAGCAGGCGGGCACATGCCGCGCTCACGCTGTGAGGCGAGCGGCTTGAGACCGCATCAGCGACCACGGCCACCTCGAGTCCTTGATTCCTGAATCCGAGCGCGCTCTGAAGCACGCAGACATGCGCCTCGGCGCCACAGATTACGAGCTGATCGCGGCCTTCGCCGCGTAGCGACGCAACACGTTCCGCGGTTGCCGCGTCGCCGGCAGCGGAGAAGCTCGTCTTCGGAAGAACGAGTGCGTCGGAGGGGAGAAGCTCCGTCACGGCTTCGACCGTCGGTCCAAGACCGTTGGGATATTGCTCCGTGACCGTCACGGGCACGCCAAGGCGAGACGCCGCCTGCAGAAGAATCTTCACGTTCCTGAGCACATTATCGCCGTCGTGAATGGCCGGCGTGAGCCTGGCTTGGATATCAACGACAAGCAGGTGCGATCGCTTTGCGCTCAGGAGCATGATGTTTCCTCATCCCGTCTGACGGAGGCCCAAGACTCGGCCGTCATCTTCCTTCGCCAGCTTGTAGTCGTGAATGTCGAGGGTCGTGCCATGCCACCCCTTGAATGCACCGTGCTCATCGATATGAGGAACGGCCCGCACCAGATGCCAGCGATAAGTGCCATCGTTCGAACGGCAGCGGATTTCAGCCGTGATGCTGGAGCGGCGCTGCCGATGGAACGCCTCAATCTTCAGAGCATCGGTCAGATCGTCCGGATGCACAAGGGCCTTCCATTCGGACATGGATGCCTGATCCAGTGGGCGACCGAGAAACGTATTCCAGCCTTCGCTCACATAGGTCAGGCGCAGATCGGCATCGATGGTCCAGATGATGGCGGGGAAGGAATTCGTCGCCTTTTGCAAACGCTCTTCCGCTTCGCGGGCACGGATCTGGGCGCGCGCTTTCTCGACAGCCATCCATGTGCGATCCGCAACATCCTGAACCAGCGAGATATCATCGACAGGCCAGGGCCGAACTTGGCCTGAACTCACGTAATAGACCGAGACGAGCTTACCGTTCTTGAGGAGGGGTGCGGTGAGAATGGTTCTCACATTGGCACTCTTATATAGAGCCACCTTTTCGGGGTCGTCGCGGACCCACGGATCGTTGAGCACGTCCTCTGTGAAAATGGCCTGCCCCTGTCGCAAAGGCCCGAACACCGGCTCGCCGATCTCACTTATTCTCTCGATCCGCCCATCATTGCTGAAGAGGCCTTTGGACCATTCCCGTTCTACTACGACCAAGTCCCTGTCTTCGAAAATCTCGCCATAGCCGGCGTTGTCGATCTTCAGGAATTGGGCAAGGCTGCGCGCCGATGCTTCCATGATCGCGTAGGGATCATCCAGACTCCCGATCTGCTCGTTCAACCTCGACAGGAATTCCTGTCGGTGCTGCACCCGTCTGGATTCCTCTTTTGCTTTCTCACGTTCGGCGATGTCCTGAGTGACCCCCAGAAGCCGAACAGGCTTGTTGCTCCTGTCATAAAGGGCGCAGCCTCTGACGTGCACGCTGCCGATGCGCCCGTCGGCGCGGAGCACACGATGCTCCACCTGGAAGTCCGTTTTCGTGCGCAGAGAAAAAGCAATCGCCTGCTCCACACGCTCGACATCGTTCGGGTGGATCATGCCCTTGAGCGTATCCCTGGTCAGGGAGGTATCCAGCGACAAGCCGAACATGGCTTTGAAGGCTTCGTTGCCGATGATCTCACCGGTCGTGAGATCCTGCTCCCATGCTCCAAGCCTACCAATGTCCAGCGCCATCCGGAGCTTGCCGTTGCTCAAGAAAAGCGCCGTGTCGGAAATAAGATTATCATCCGCAGGTTGCGAAAGATCGCTGCCTCGCAGAGTAGTTGCCCCAGCTGCATTCGTCATTGTTAGTGCTCTTAAGGATGCATTGCTGATCCCTAAGGTATTTCCGATCTCCCGTCACCTTGTATCTTTTTGGGAAGATAGCTTGCCGTCTCAAGGTGAACTCTCTTCGAGCATGAGCCAATACTATTGGTCCTCAAGGGAAGGCGGCCTTATTTGTCAGGATTGAAGAGGGGCGGGCTGCCCTGGAGCGGCATGAGCATCGAGAAATGCAGCCCATGCTCCTGGAACTCCATGTTCACCTGGGCCTGGAGCTGCGTGGTCAGAACCCGCTGCAGCAGCCGCGAACCAAAGCCCTGCCGCGCCGGCGCCGTCACCCGCGGACCGCCATGCTCCATCCAGGAAAAATGCAGCATCGGCTGCTCCCCGCCCGGCGCAATGTGCCAGCGCACCTCCACCT
>NZ_JAKUCN010000001.1 GCF_022808595.1 Microvirga solisilvae | reverse complement strand
GTGGAGCATGTGGTGGCGCATCTGAAGCGCCAGGGCCGTCCGCAATATCTTGAGGCGGTGACCGCCGACGAGGAGGAGGCGGCCCCCGACACGGCGGTGTTCGACCAGGGCGAGTTCGGGGCTCCGGGCGGAGATTTGTACGACCAGGCGGTGGCGGTGGTGCTGCGGGACAAGAAGGCGTCGACGAGTTACATCCAGCGGCGGCTGCAGATTGGTTACAACCGGGCGGCGTCGCTGATGGAGCGGATGGAGAACGAGGGCATCGTCGGGCCCGCAAACCACGCCGGTAAACGCGAAATCCTCATGGACCATCTTTCGATGGACGATTGAGTTCCACTCTTCACAAGCAAGAAAAAAGGCGGCTCCTGCGAGCCGCCTTTTTCACTTCCGATGCGCGGACTTACTGGATGACCTGCACGACGGTGCGAGTCTGCGGATCGACGAGAACCGTGCGATCGTTCACGACGGTGTAGCTGTAGGGGTTGGACAGGCCGACCGTCTGCGGAACAGGGTAGAGGCGCACACGCGACGGCAGCGGCTGACCGACGACGACTTCTTCGCTCACACGCATGGACGGACGACGCTGGGTGACCACATAGCTCTGGACGCGGGTGGATTCATCAGCAGTCAGAGCCGTGCCGACAGCAGCACCTGCGACGCCGCCCACGGCAGCTCCGACCGGCCCGCCGACAATAGCGCCCGTCACGGCGCCGCCGGCAGCGCCGGATGCCGTGCCGCTCGTGCAAGCGGCGAGGGCGAGAGGAAGAGTGATCACGGCCAGGGTAGCGGCCGAGCTTAGGACACGATTGCGCATGACGGACTCCTTTCCGATTGGCAGAATGCGAACGCAAAAAAGCTTGGCCGGTTCCACAGGGAGGAAAATATGAACAAAGATTTCAAGGTTGCGATCGTCACCGGCGCTGGAACCGGGGTCGGGAAGGCGATCTCAGCTGCCCTCCTGAACGAAGGCTATCGGGTCGTCATGACGGGACGGCGGCGGGAGGTGCTTGAGAAGGCTGCGCAAGAAACCGGCGGAGAGCCGCTTCTCGTGGTTGCCGACGTGACGGATCCGGATTCGGTGAAGGCTTTGTTCTCGAAGGTGAACGAGACTTTTGGGCGCCTCGACCTGTTGGTGAACAATGCCGGAATCGGTGCGCCCGCCATTCCCCTGGAGGAGCTGACGCTGGAACAATGGAGGAGCGTCGTCGATACGAACCTCACCGGCACGTTCCTGTGTACGCAGGAGGCGTTCCGCATCATGAAGTACCAGAACCCGAGAGGCGGGCGGATCATCAATAACGGCTCCGTATCCGCTTATGCGCCGCGACCCTTCTCGGCGGCTTACACGGCGACGAAGCATGCCGTTCTCGGGCTGACGAAATCCACCTCTCTTGACGGCAGGGCCTATGACATCGCCTGCGGGCAGATCGATATCGGCAATGCGGCCACCGACATGGCCGCCAAGATCGCCAGCGGTATCCTTCAACCGAATGGAACTGTGATGGCGGAGCCGACCATCGATCCCGTGCATGTGGCGGAAGCCGTCGTTTACATGGCGGGCCTGCCGTTGAACGCCAACGTGCTCAACATGACGGTCATGGCGACGAAGATGCCGTTCGTCGGAAGGGGATAGAGCATTCTTCGGTGAAGTGGAGCCGGTTCACCGTCAAAGAATGCGCCAAATCAAAAGGGAGCTGTTCCCATGCCAATGGAAACAGCTCTAGGACACGATAAGTTTATCCGCTGGGCTGGGAAGCCTGGCTTTGCCGCTCCATATGGGTCCTGAAGACAGGTCCTAAAACAGCCGTACTATCCGGCTCTTATCGCAAATTCGGCTTCTTGAGCGGGATCCTTTCATGATGGCGGCGGAATGAGCACGATCCTCGTCAAGATCTTCGCAACGGCTTTGACCTTGAGCCAGGTTCTGGTGGACCCGGACTCGGTCAGGACGTCTTTCGATCCGGTGCAGGATCGCGAGAAGGTGTCCGAGCTTCTTCAGCAGGGCTGCACGCATATGCGCCGCGCCTTCGATATCGAGGACATCAACCTCGACGAGTTGATCGCAACCGCCATGGAGGACCCGCAGGGGGTTACAGGCGATATCAAGATCCTCCAGGGCCTCAGCTTCAGCGATCTACACGCGAGTTACCGGCTGTTCTGCAAGAACGAGAAGGTGGAGCCGTCGCCCGTCGATCTCGGCGAGGTGATCACCTATTACAACAATGCCGTGGCCGATCTTCCCGATGCCGGAAAGCTGAAAGGCCTCAAGCTGCCCGGAATGAGCGTGATCCTGGACGCCAATGGACGCCGTTTCGCGGAAGTCTACGAGCCCGATCACAGACGCATCTGGGTGCCGCTATCCGAGATTCCGAAATCCGTGCAGCAGGCCTTCGTATCGGCAGAGGACAAACGCTTCCATCAGCACAAAGGCGTCGATGAGAGGGGCGTCATCCGTGCCTTCGTGAACAATCTCGCCAATCCGGGCCGCCCGGCGGGCGGATCAACCATCACGCAGCAGGTCGCCAAGAACCTGCTTGTCGGCGATGATGTGACCTACGAGCGCAAGATGCGCGAGATGATCGTGGCCTCGCGCATCGAAAGCACACTCAGCAAGTCGGAAATACTCGAGATCTATCTGAACTCGATCTATCTCGGGAGAACATCCTGGGGCATCGAGATGGCGGCGCAGAGCTATTTCGGAAAGAGCGCCAAGGCTCTCTCGGTGGCGGAAGGCGCGCTTCTCGCCGGGCTGGCGAAGGGCCCCAACTATTACAATCCCGACACGCAGCCGGACCGTGCACGGGAGCGCATGGCCTATGTGCTGAGCCGCATGCAGGAGGACGACTTCCTCGACGCCGAGCAAGTGAAACAAGCGATTGCCTCGTTGCCGTCGCGTATCGCCTTTCAACGGCCGCGCCGAGACAGCGGACTTTACTTCCTGGACCATCTGAACAGGGATGCACGCACCCTGGCTGGTCTCGAGAACCTCACATCGAGCTCCTATACCGTGCGCTCCACGATCAATCCGGCCCTGCAACAGGCGGTGGAAGGAGCGCTTCAGGAGGGGCTCGCGCGTTATGAATTGAGTATTGGACGACAACGCTTCCAGGTAGCGGAAGCCAATCTTTCCGATGCCATCAAGACGCTGACGGCCAGCAAGGAATCCTCAGCGGCGCCAGCTTGGAAACGGGCGCTGGAGGCCGCACGCCTGCCGCTTTACGATGTGCAATGGCCAGCTGCCATAGTGATCGAAAAAGGCAGGGACAAGAAAACAGGCGCGAATGTCCTGCGCGTGGGTCTGTCCGACGGACGCGTGCTGCCGCTCAATGCGTGGGAGGCAGCGCGGCGTGACCTGAAACTCTACGATGTCGTGCGAGTACGCATCATCGAGCAGAAGGGTAAGGGAGTTGTGCGCGCGGATCTGCGCGTGCCGCCCTCGGTCCAGGGTGGGGCTGTGGTGCTGGAGAACAGGACCGGACGCATCCTGGCGATGGCGGGCGGCTTTTCCTATCCGTTGAGCCAGCTCAATCGCGTGACGCAGACGCACCGGCAGCCGGGGTCCGCTTTCAAGCCGCTCACTTATCTCGCGGCCCTGTCGAAAGGATTGCAGCCCAACACGCTGGTCTGGGATGCGCCGGTGACGCTTCCGCCTGTGAACGGTAGCGCGAATGCACGGGCGCAGGATTACTGGCGGCCGAAGAACTATGACGGCGGGGGAGGTGGCATCGTCACCCTTCGCCGAGCGCTGGAGAACTCGAAGAACCTCGTCACAGCCCGTCTGCTCGATGGCGGTATCGAGAGCGATCCGGCGCAGAGCTTGCAGGATGTGTGCGATCTGGCGCTGGAGGCGCAACTCTATCTGGAATGCACCCCGCATTATCCTTTCGTGCTCGGCGCGCAGCCGGTTCGGATGCTCGATCTTGCCGCTTTCTATGCTGCCATTGCCAATGAGGGCGCAATGCCCGTGCCCCACGCTTTTGAGAGTATCGAGGAGCGAGGTCGTTCGGTTTATACCCGCAAGGGGCAGGCTCTGGTGAGGCTAGGCTCTGCGGATGCAGCATCATTCTACCAGCTGAAGACGATGCTCCAGGGCGTGCTGGAGCGCGGCACAGCGCGCAGCCTGAAGGCGCTTGCGCCTTATGCCGGTGGCAAGACAGGCACATCGGATGACGAGAATGATGCGTGGTTCGTCGGCTTCACCAACGACATCACGGTGGCGGTCTGGGTCGGGCACGATAACGCGGACGGCAAGCGTCGTACGCTTGGGCGCGGGCAAACCGGCGCGAAGGTGGCCGCTCCCATCTTCAAGGACATCGTCGAAGCCGCCTGGGATAACGGCATTCCGAAAGCTCCGCTCAATCCGCCATCGCCGCAGACCGCCAAGCAGCTCATCGCCTTGCCGATTGATCTCAATTCAGGTGACCGCCTGACCGAAGGCCAGCGCGGTGCGTTCATGGAGCATTTCCGGCTGAATTGGTTCGGGCGCTTGAGCGAGACTCAATACCGCCTCGTCCCGCAGGAGGAAGTCTATGCGCTTCGCAATCCTGATCCATGGAGCGATGGCGACGACATGAATGGCTACAGCCCTTACAACGAGGCGCCGCATTCCGAGCAGAGTTGGCTCGACGCCCTTCGCCAGAATGCACCGGCGCAGCGCCGTCCGGATCGGGCATGGCGCTGGTGGTGGGAGGATGAGGCGCCAAGACCGCGCCCGCGTCGTGTCGATCCGGATTATCCCTGGGGCTATCAACGGGTTTATTGATGAGAGCTTTTCACTCGCTGCGCTGGAGCCTGATCGCCCTGGCTGCTTTTTCCCTGTCTGCGGCCCGGGCGGAAGATTTTCGGGTGGAGGAGGTCCCATCCGTCACTGCTGTTGCACCGGGCCAGATCAAAGCGAAGACCATTCTCATCAGCGATCATGCGGACGCCAAGATCAGGGATGAAGAAACTGGCCTCATCCGGTTCGAGGACTGGGCACGGGAGAAGCCGCTGGAAAAGCGCTATTTGAGCCTTTTTCCGGATTATGCCGAGCCGACGATCAAGGTTTCCGTTCACGGCATCGAGAAGCCCTATACCGAGAAGCTGCATATGTATGTGGTGCAGGCGCGCTTTCTGATCTCGAAACCTGCTGAGGCCGTCGATCTCGGCCGGTTCACCAATCTCGATACGCTGCAGGCACTCGACCCCTCCATCAACCACAAGCGCATCGCGCTCGATCAGGCGCGCCCCAATATCGATCCGCAGAGCGCTCATAACCGCAATCCTGCACGGCGCTGGTGCGAAGCGCCGCAAAGCCTCTGCATCGAATCCCGCTATCCACTCGAAGGCCGAATCCCGGTCGGTATCCGTCTTGCGAACAAGCTGGAGGAGAGCGGCAAGAAGATCTCGGAATCCATGGATTTCCAGACAGAGATCCGTGTCCTACCGCAGCAGGAGATCGATCAGGCCGACCTTGCAAAGCTTACCAAGATCGACGCACCGGTTGTGGGAGTGTTGGAGCAGGCGCTGTTCGACGTGAACCAAGTGATGCAGTTCGGAAAGCTGCTCGCCGTGGTGCAGCCGTATCCCACAGATCGCACCAAGAGCGTGGTGACCGTTTTCATGGCTTTGGGTATCGAGACCGACGTGCTGCAACAGAAGAAGGAATTTGCCAACGTTCCCGTGCTGCGCAACCTCATTCCGGTCCAAGTCCTTATGGGCCGGAGTTCATTCAATTCCGGCAATTCCATCAGCGCCGGACTGCCGAGCTATGTGCGCAACCGCATTCGGGCCATCGCCCAATTGCTCGATCAATGATGTGAGCACGAAAAAGCCCCGTTCGAAAAGGGCGGGCTGAACGGGGCTATAAGTTGGCGGAGGCGGTAAGGGGTTGCGGGTGTGATGCCTCCGTATCAAATCAAGAATCCAACCTGATGCGGGGTTCCGAACCGTCAGCCTCCAAGACAGCTTGGCAGGTTCACGTTTTCTCGACTATGTGCTCCGGGATCGGAACACCGGCGCAAACCGATGTTTCAAGGCTAATATTCTCAGCGGGGCTCTCTCCATGGCAAAAGCCATTCATTCCATGATCCGTGTTCTGAACGAGCAGCGTTCGCTGGATTTCTATGGCAAGGCTTTTGGCCTCAACGTGGCGGAGCGGCTTGGCTTCGATGGTTTCACGCTGGTTTACCTGAGCAATCCCGAGAGCGAATTCGAGGTCGAGCTGACCATCAATCATGACCGGAGCGAGCCTTATGTCCTGGGTGACGGCCATGGCCATCTGGCTGTTTCCGTGGACGATCTTGAGGCGGAGCATCGCCGCCTGACCGAGCTCGGCCTCAATCCTCTGCCGATCAAGGAGTTCATGCATGAGGGCAAGCTCCTCGCGAAGTTCTTCTTCATCCAGGATCCGGATGGCTACAAGATCGAGGTTCTGCAGCGCGGCGGTCGTTACAAGTAGAAGGTTTGTTCATGACGATCCGCCCCATTATCCGCTTCCCCGATCCACGCTTGCGTATGAAGGCGGAGCCCGTATCCGTCTTTGACGACGGGCTTCGTGTTTTGGCGCAGGATCTGACCCAGACCATGCGCGCGGCTCCTGGCATTGGGATCACAGCTCCCCATATCGGAGTGCTCAGCAGCCTTGTTGTGATCCAGCTCGAGAGCGATGTTGCCCCGCGCATCTTCGTAAACCCGCAGATCGTCTGGACATCGCCCGAGATGATCCATCATGTGGAAGGCAGCGTCTCGATGCCGGGCGTCACCGATGAGATCGAGCGGCATGCCCGGGTGCGGGTGCGCTATCAGGATCTCGACGGTGTGCAGCATGAGGAGGAGGCCGAGGGCCTGATGGCTGTCTGCCATCAGCACGAGATCGACCAGCTCGACGGGATCTTCTGGATCGATCGCCTGTCGAAGCTGAAGCGGGATCGCCTGATCAAGAAATTCGACAAGCTCCAGCGCCTAAAGGCGTAAGAGAGCGGGTCATCAAGTGGAGTTGCGCTTTCAGTGTTTGAAATCTACCGCATCGAGTCCGTCGCCTCAGAGGAGGCGGGCGGGGGCGTGATCCGCCGTATCATGGTCCGCACCGATTCCCTGGAGAAGGCGAAGGAGCGCGCGCTCAAGGTCTTCGCGCTGGCCCGGCGTCCGCAATCCCGCGATCCGGAGATCGAGGCCGTGCGTGTGCTGAACGGGGCAGGGCACGAGGTCTTCTCCGTCAGCACCAGGGATTGACCGACGAGGACAATCTTCCGGAAAGCGAGGCGAGGGCTGTGGATGGTGCAAACAACATTTGACAGCCTGCCCAATCACCGGTACGAGCGCGCCTCCACCGCAGAAATTCGAGCCCTCGGGCCGCTCTGCTGGAAGCAAAATGCGCGGGCGTAGCTCAGTCGGTTAGAGTGCCGGCCTGTCACGCCGGAGGTCGCGGGTTCGAGCCCCGTCGCCCGCGCCACTTCCCTTTCCGTGAATTGCTAATCTGACAAAGTCACCTCGACGATTGCCGGGGACAGGCCCGGCCGGATCGTGTATGGATCGATCCATGACCGATGATAATTCCGCTCTTCGCCTCGAACTCGCCGATCAATGGCAGAAGCTCGCCATCGACCTGATCAAGAAAGGTCTTCCGGCCGACATCATCTTCGAATCCCTCCTCACGGTGGGATTGGCGGGACAGGTCGAGGTGCTGGGCAAGGAAGTAGCGGCCGCCCGGCTCGCTGCCATCGCCGAGCAGCTTTCCGATCAGGTTCGGCAGCAGAAGGAGGCGCTCAAGGAAGCCTCCAACGCCACCAAGAATTGAAAGCCAGCACCACCGAAGGGCTTTTCGCCAAAAAAGTTGCCAGACTTTCCTAGGACGGTGCAACACCTCGCCAGATTGTCGCGTTAGGCTCAACAAGATGGTCTAACCTTGAGGTGATCTCCTCATGCAGCCGGCACTCGACAGCACGATCCTGGACCGTTTGATCTCACAGGGGCGCGAGCGCGGATATCTCACCACTGAGGATCTTCGGGTCAATCTTCCCGTCGAGAACATGAGTGCGGAAGATATCGCGCTGGTCGTGGTTCAGCTGGAGGAGACAGGGATCGCTGTCGATCTCGAGGAGAGGCTTCTCTCTCCTGCCTCTCGGCCGATGCCTCCGCAGCAAAGAAGTGCGGAGATCATTCCATTCCCAGGCTCCCGCACTGCATGGGAAAAATCCCGAACGAAGCCCCTTCAACCTGCAAGCCCAGCCGAACCTGAGCAGCGCTCAGCTGTTGAAGAAGGGGATCCTTTCAGCAAGTGGATCATCATCGCTGGGGGCGGGGTCACTTTCGCTTTTTTCACGTTGCTTATTTTTGCAACGGCCGGTTGATCCATTATTGGCCGATCATCCGGCCCTGGCCACCATGCTGCTGGGCAACTGATGCGGCTCATGCCTTGGAAGAGGCTTGATGGCGGGGCCGCTGAAGTTCGTGGTGCTCAGATCGTCCCACGTCTGCGACGCGAACCCCGTGTCGAGAAGCGCCGTCTTCGGCTCGAACAGCGAGCGCACCGCAGCTTTCTCGTTGTATCCCAGGATAGGCTCGAATGAAGCGGTGATCTTGGCCGGTGCCGATGATGCCAGAGCGACCCTTGCAGGCGGGATCGGTGGCGAAGCGCTTGCGGTCTGAACGATAGGATCCTGCGGTCGTTGCGGGGGCAGGGGCACGCGAGGTGCCACAGCTTCAGGCGCGGCAACCGCCACCACTGCCGGCTGAGGCGCCGGAGCCTGTTGCTGCGGAGCAGGCTTGCGCCCGAAAACACTTGCCAGCAGAGAGCCGACTGAGCCGCCGCCAGCGGAAGCCTGGGTGGCGAGAGCTGCGTTGCGGGCGGCGATTTCAATCTTAGCCTGCTCATAGCCCGGAAGCGGCTTACCGCTAGAAGGCAGATGGGCGGTCTTTCCATCCGGGAAGAGGCGCGCGAGCTGCTGCTGCGACATGCGTGGCCAAGCGCGGACATTGCCTGTGTCTACGTGCACGAAATCGGACGAGGCGTAGTAGCCGACGCCGCCATATTGCATGCGCATGGCGATCTCGCGCAACCGCTCCGTCGGCACGTCTGGCAGGCGGATATCCATGGCCTTGCCGAGCGTGTGCTGACTGTTCTCGGCGACACCGCTCGATCGGCGGCGCAAGGCGGAGTTTGTCTCGGGAGAGCGATACGATGAGATGATGTGAATGGGCTGCCGCGAGCCGGACTCACGATACACCTCCCAGAGCACATCGAAGAGGCGCGGATCCATCTTTGCAGGCTTGTCGTTGCGCCAGTCACGAAGGAACCAGTTAAGCTGCGTCAGAGCTTGCTCGTCATATTGCCCGTTGCGCCGGAAGGTGATGCTGGTGCTATCCTGGCGGTGCGTGTGGACGAAGCTCAGCGTGCGTGTCTCGCCCTCGGCTTGCGACATCGTATTCCAGGAAAGCAGGATGAGACTGGCAGCTCCGGCGAGAAGATAAGTCGACTTTAGGAACAAGTTCCTGGTTCGGTCGCAGGTATCAGCGATTACATACGCTGCCGAATGCTTGCCGAGCGACCGTTTCGGTCGGGCTGTAATGTCCCGCATTTTGGTTTTATCCCGCTTCCCTTAGGAAAGGTTTGGCGGTCAACCATGGCAAAAATAGGCTTAATACTTCGTTCCTTCTGCTCGCTCAGACCCTGGGAGCATTCTGATGACGCTTTGAGCCCGCCGATCCGATGACGACCACCTTCGTGCCGAGTTCGGTGTGATTGTACAGGTCGATGGCATCCTGGTTGATCATGCGGATGCAACCCGACGAGACATTGGTGCCGATGGTCCAGGGCTCGAAGGTGCCATGAATGCGATAGAGCGTATCCTTGTTGCCCTGCCACAGATACATGGCGCGAGCACCGAGAGGATTACCTGGCCCGCCCGGCATGCCGGAACCGCCAGGGAGTTCGCCCATCTGCTCCATCAGTTCAGGCTGGCGGGCGAACATTTCCTTCGGCGGATACCAGTCGGGCCATTCCTGCTTGTCTTTGATCACCGCGCTGCCGGACCAGCCGAAGCCGGAACGTCCGACGCCGACCCCATAGCGGACAGCCATGCCATCACGCAGGACGAGATAGAGATAGCGGTTTGCAGGATCGACCACGATGGTGCCGGGAGCCTCACTGGTCGCATAGGGTACGACCTTGCGCAGGTAGTTATGGTTGACCTTCGATAGATCGACGCCGGGAATGGGATAGAGGTCATCGTCGATAGGCGCGTACATCGCCTGATAGGTCGAGCGCGATACCGCCTGTTGGGCAAAGCCGGAGCTGATGGGAAGGCTAGAGGTCAGGGCAACTGCCGGAAGGCCCAAGACAAAAGCGCGACGATTGAGATCCATCTTCACTCTCCCCAAAGCTTTAACCTGGCAATAAGAAGACGCAGGACCATACGGCTCGGTTTCATGAAGCCTGGCATAATAGGGCAGGAACTGCGGGGGAACTGATGCTGGAAAACATGTCGTGGACTTGGCTTGCGAGCATCGGCCTGCTCGCGGTGGCCTTGATCGTCGCGCTGCTTTGGGCGCGCCGCGTTCGCTATCGCCGCACCTCGGTCATGACAGCGAACGAGCGGGAGTTCTATCAACGTCTGCTGGCGGCCTTTCCAGATTGCGAAATCTGGCCTCAGGTTCCGATCCTAGCTCTGTTGCGGCCCGACGCCAAAGAGGGAAGCCGCACCTTTTGGGTGGCTTTCAAGCAGATATCCAACATGCGTGTTGATTGGGTAATCGCGCGGGATCTTGAGGTCATCGCGGTGATCGAACTCGACGACCGCTCCCACGATGCGAAGCGCGATGCTCGGCGTGATCAGATCCTGAAATCCTGCGGCTATCGCGTGCTGCGATTCCAATCCGGCAAGAGGCCCGATCCGCAGCAGATCTATGACGCTGTCTTTGCCGCGCGATGACGCTAGATAAAAGCCGCGCCCGAATGACCGGGCGCGGCTTTGTCTAAAAGGTATGCGGGGGATTAGCCCTCGTCCGCTTCGTCCGGATCGGTCACATCGACCAGGAACATGATGTAGGGGCCTTCCTCCTCATCATCGTCCTCGTCTTCCTCATCGTCGAAATCAGCACTCTCGAACTCCACCTTCTCTTCTTCGGTGGCCGCGCGGACATTGAGGGTAGCAAAGCCGTCCCAGATAGGGGCGCCTTCGCTTTCCAGATACTTGAGGTCTTCCTTGAAATCCTCGCTCATGAGGAGCTCGCGGGCTTCCTCCTCATCGGCATTGGTGATGGCAATCGGCTTGTCGCTGATTGTAAGCGTAAACATGTTTTATCCTTTCCATAGGCCCGCAGGGATACCCGTTTAACGCACGACCCCGCTCGTTCGACGCAAAGCTTCCGGTGCGGGCGAGCCTATAGCTGTTTACACGCTCCAGGGTCGTATTGATACGGCCAAGCTGAGGATGAGGGCTATTCGGCAAAAAGGCAATATCTACAGGAGCTTGGCAGGGGGCTGCAGAGCAGGAAGACGCTCTGTCCAAGCGGATCGTCACCCTGGTTCGCTATTGCACTCCCATTTTCTTCAGCCAGGCCTGCATCTCCGCGATTTCACGTTCCTGCTCGCGGATTACGTCGGTCGCCCATTTGCGGATCTGTTCATCCTTGGCATTTGCAAGCGCGACCTTGGCCATGTCGATGGCGCCCTGGTGATGAGGGATCATGCCGCGCACGAAGTCCACATCGGAATCGCCGCTATAGCGAATGTCCATGTCGCGATGCATCTTCGCATTGGCTTCGCGATAGGCTTTGGTCGCGGCGCTATCCGTAGCTTGCTGCGTCTGCATCGGCATGGAATGGCCACTATGGGAGCCGGCCTGTGCGAGGGCGACAGCCGGAAGAGCGGCGAGGCCTGCGGCTACGATCAGAATACGCGAGATCATTCTCATTCTCCTTGAAGAGGGGACATGTGGATGTATGGCGACACGGGAAAGGGCCTGCGGCAATCAATGGCCCGCGGAAATCGGCTGAGCCGGATAACCTGCATTCTTCAGCGCAGTGAGTATCGAGCCTTCGGTCTGACCCGAGGAAACACTAATCGTGCGCTTCTTGAGGTCACTCTCGATGTGAGTCTGCGGATCGAGCTTCTGGAGCGCCTTGCTCACGGCTCCAAGACAGCCGCCGCAAGCCATGCCGGGAATATGAAGGTAATGCATGGATAGGTCCTTCGTCAGTGATGATCCTCCTTCGCCTAGACCTTCCAACGATAGCAAGGTCAAGCAGGACAGTATTCCTATAGCCGCTTCCCAAAGCACTAACGGACGAGGAAAACGTTGATGGGTGTTGGATCGAAGCTATTCCATGACGTGGCGATAAGGTTATATGCCTTCATTCATGGTGAGTTCCCAAGGAATTGCAGATGCATTCCTGCGTTTGGTGTAAGGAAAAATGAAGGTCGTAACCCATAGCGGCACATTCCATGCAGATGATGTCTTTGCCTCCGCTGTTCTGCGTGCCGCCCTTGGAGATTTCGAGTTCATTCGCACCCGCGATACCGCTCTCATAGCCTCCGCCGACATCGTCTTCGACGTAGGCGGCGTCTACGATCCCGCCCGGAAACGCTACGACCATCATATGCGCGATCTTCCCCGTCGCGAGGATGGCACGCCTTACAGCTCGGTCGGCTTGATCTGGCGCGATTACGGGCGCGGGGCGCTGGCCCAATTCGTGCCCGGCATCGAGACGAGCGCTCTCGATGCCGTATGGCAGGATATCGATGCCGGGATCATCCTTGCCATCGACATGGCGGATAACGGTGTCTCGACGGCAAGCCCTGGCCACCTTGGTCTGTTGGTCGAAGCCTTCAATCCCACTTGGGACAGCGCACAGACCTATGACGAGGCTTTCGCAGAGGCCGTTACATTGGCGCGCGGCATTCTGGAGAGAGCAAGCCGTCAGGCCTATTCGGAAGCGAAAGCCATGGCCTCTGTTCTTGCCGCGGCTAAAGAGGCCGAGGATCGGCGCATTCTCGTGCTCGATCAGAAGCTGCCTTGGGAAAAGGCGGTATTCGATGGTGGCCTGGATGACCTTCTCTTCGTCATCTATCCGAACGAGGATCGCACCTCCTGGTATTGCCGCACCATTCCGCCTGAGCCCAATTCCTTTGGCCAGAGACTGTCTCTGCCTGAGGCTTGGCGTGGGCTGCAGGATGAAGCCTTCTCCAAGGCTGCGGGAATTCCTGACGGCGTCTTCTGCCATCCCAGCGGCTTCATCTCTGGCGCGAGGTCCCAATCCTCGGCTGTCCGTCTCGCAGAGCAGGCAATCGCTCTTGGACAGACGCTCGGCGCAGCCTAACCACCAGCAGCAATTTGAAAGTGGAGACCGCCCTCATGTTTTTGACCAATCAGGATATGGTCGAACTGACCGAGTGGCGGCGCAGCCTGCATCGCTATCCTGAGGTTTCGGGGGAAGAAGCCGAGACGGCTCTAAGAGTGCAGGCTCTGCTTGCATCCGCAGGTGCTGACCGGATCGTGACGGGGCTCGGCGGCCATGGCGTTGCCGGAATCTTCAATGGGCGGGAACCCGGGCCGACGGTAATGTTTCGTGCCGAGCTCGATGCATTGCCGATCGAGGAAATTTCCGATGTTGCGCACCGGTCGAGCATTGCGGGCAAGGCGCATCTGTGCGGGCATGACGGGCACATGGCGATCCTTGCCGCTCTTGCTCGTAGCTTGTCCCGCCAGCGTCCTCGGCGCGGGCGCGCCATTCTTCTCTTTCAGCCTGCCGAAGAGACGGGCGCAGGTGCTGCCGCCGTCGTGGCCGATCCGAAATTCCGCGAGATTGCACCGGATTTCGTTTTCGCCCTGCATAACCTGCCGGGCATGAAGTTCGGCAAGGTCGCGCTCATAGAAGGGCCCGTGAGCTGTGCATCGCGTGGAATGCGCATCGTCCTCACGGGCAAGACAGCTCATGCCTCTATGCCCGAGACCGGCGTATCGCCGGTCAATGCGGTGGCGCGGCTGATGCCGGCGCTGACAGGTCTGGGGCGCGGCGGTCCCATGGACGAAGGCTTTACTCTCGTCACCGTCACTCATGCGCGGATTGGCGAGCCAGCCTTCGGCATCGCGCCGGCTCACGGCGAGATCTGGGCGACGCTGCGCACCTTGACCGATGGGGGCATGGATGCGCTCGTGACAAAAGCCGAACTCTTGGTGCAGGAAGCTGCGCGGGAAAATGGCCTATCTGTCGACATCTCTTACAACGACGCTTTCCCTCATTGCGAAAATGCGCCCGAGGCCGTCGCGCATCTGCGCCGCGCGCTCGATGCGGAAGGTGTGCCGCATGATCGGGGCGACTTGCCCATGCGCCCCTCCGAGGATTTCGGGCATTTGGGGGCAAACGCTCCAGCCGCGATGTTCTTCCTCGGCGCGGGCGAACGCCATGCGGCCCTTCACAATCCTGATTACGACTTCCCGGACGATCTGATCGCCATCGGCTCGCGCGTGTTCATGCGAACCTTGCGGGATTTGTTGGGGTAGGTTTGAGAGCCCACCCCATACCATTCACGGACGCTTTGGAATCTCGAGCCCGCGCTGCACGGCGGGACGCGCCAGGCCGCGCTCAAGCCAGGCCGGGACGTTCTTGAGTGTGTCGTACTCCACCAGCTCCCCAGCGCCGTAGAAGCCGACGAGGTTGCGCACCCAACCCAACAGGGAGATGTCGGCGATGGTGTATTCGTCGCCCATGATCCACTGGCGGCCCTCGAGGCGCGTCTCCAGAACGCCGAGGAGGCGCTTGGATTCCGCGCGGTAGCGTTCGAGCGGCCGCTTGTCCTCGATCTCGCGGCCCGCGAATTTATGGAAGAACCCGAGTTGGCCGAACATCGGGCCCACGGCAGCCATCTGGAAGAAGACCCACTGGAGGGTTTCATAGCGACGCGCCGGCTCCTTCGGCAGGAACTGTCCGCTCTTCTCGGCGAGGTAGACGAGGATCGCCCCGGATTCGAACAGGCCGAACGGCTTTCCGCCCGGTCCGTCTGGGTCGATGATCGCCGGGATCTTGCCGTTGGGGTTGAGGGAGAGGAATTCCTCCGTCCAGGTTTCATTCGCGCCGATATTGATCGTGTGCGGCTCGTAGGGCAGGCCGATTTCCTCCAGCATGATCGACACCTTCACCCCGTTGGGCGTCGGCAGGGAGTAGAGCTGCAGCCGGTCGGGATGGGCTGCGGGCCAGCGGCGGGTGATCGGGAAAGCGGAGAGGTCTGCCATGCGATGCTCCATTGGGCTATGCCTGTGATTGAACCCAGGTCTGCCTGAACTGTTAACGGCTCGTCCGATTCAGGAAAAGAGCAGCGGCATGGCCATTGAAGATCCGACCACGAAATATCCCAAACCGCCCTTCAAATCCCAATCCCAGCCTTGGCCGGGTCTTGCGGGCCAGATGGAGCCACGCCCGGATCATGGTGAGACGAGCTACAAGGGCTCTGGCAGGCTGCAGGGTCGCAAGGCGCTGATCACAGGCGGCGATTCCGGCATGGGGCGCGCTGCGGCCATTGCCTATGCCCGCGAGGGTGCCGATGTGGCGATCAGCTATTATCCGAGCGAAGAGCCCGATGCCCGCGAGGTGATCGAGCTGATCCAGAAGGAGGGCCGCAAGGCCGTGGCCTTGCCGGGGGATATCCAGGATGAGGCCTTGTGCAACCGTATCGTCGCCGATGCGGTGCGCGAACTCGGCGGCCTCGACATTCTCGTCAACAATGCTGCGCGCCAGCAACAGCGGCAATCGCTGCTCGATATCACGTCGGAGGATTTCGACGCGACGATGAAGACGAACATCTATGCCATGTTCTGGCTCACCAAGGCGGCGCTGCCGCATCTGAAGCCGGGCTCCGTGATTATCCAAACTACGTCGGAACAGGCCTACGATCCGTCCGCCAATCTCGTCGATTACGCCATGACCAAGGCGGCGATGATGAGCTTTACCAAATCGCTCGCCAAGCAGCTCGGCCCCAAGGGCATCCGCGTTAACGGGGTTGCACCGGGCCCGATTTGGACGCCGCTGCAGGTAAGCGGCGGTGCCACGCAGGAAAAGCTGCAGCAATTCGGGGGAGACACGCCGCTGGGACGTCCCGGCCAACCGGTGGAGCTGGCCTCGATCTATGTGCAGCTGGCGGCGTCGGATGCGAGCTATGCGACGGGGCAGGTCTATGGCGCTGCCGGCGGCAGCGGCCAGCCCTGATCATGAATGTGGGAGTGAGTCTGCTGCTCACTCCTTGCCTTTGAACAGCAATGTCGTATTGCCGCCGATGCCGCTCGATGCGACGGGACGCTTAGAGGCAAGCAGCGCCTCGGCCTTCTCCGACGGAAAACGGCTCAGATAGATTTCGAGCCACGCAATGCGTGACGAGGGCACCGTGCCGTCGCCGGGATAGGCCTCCTGCTTTGCGCCTGTCGCCTTCTCAAAAAAGGATGGATCGGTGACGGAATCGACCACGCGGTTCACGAGCCGCGCGAGAGCCTTGTCGTTCTCCGCATAGAGGTCGATGCCCTGCGTGCGCGCCAGCTCTGCGATGGCGATTAGCGGCTCGGCTGCGAAGTTGTGATAATCGCGGGCGCGCTTGGCGCGCTTCATCTCGAGGGGCAGGGTGCCGTCCTTCGTGATCTGGCGGATGCCGATGCGGGCGCTGTCCGCTCCCCAATTGACGAGCTTCTTGTCGTTGGTGGCGACACCGGCGGCGATGGCGCTCAAGCCGTTCCAGTAGCGATGGTTGTTGCGGCCCGAGACGCCGTCGTTCTTGTCCATGGCGGCGGCGACCTGCTGTCCCAGCTTGTTGAGCCAGGCCTCGATACGCTTCTTCTGCTCGTCCGGCAGACCCGGCGCGTTGCGAATCTGGAGATAGGCCAGGGCGATGCCGCCCACAGCCTGTCCCTGATTGTGACTTGCCTGCCTTGAGCGCATGTCGGTGAGCGCGTTCGCCTTGGCCCAGGTATCGAGCCAGTTCAGCGCGCAGGCGGCCGCCGCCGTGTTCCTCGGGTCCGAGCGCACATAGGCGTTCGAGATGCGCACCAATGCTCTGCCATAGTCGCGTAGGGGCTCGACGGCCTCGGTGTATTCCTCTTCCGCGTCTTCATCGATGGTCGCGCGGCTGGCGTCGTCCTGGCGGTATTTGCTCTTCACGTCGAGGGTGACGAGGGGTTCGCCCGGCGTGTCGCAATCGTAGCGCGGCGTCTTCTGCAGATTGTCCGGGGCAGGGGGCGGGATAAGGTAACCCACGCCCTGGGCCCATGCGGATGGTGCCACCGACAGTGCGCATAGAACGGAGGCGGCTGTGGCGCATCTGACCAGAGCTCTGCGCATATCCCTCGCCATCCGCTTCTCCTCTCCCGCTACCGATCAGGAATTAGTCCGGGAGGGACGGGCTGCAAGGGCGGCGATCAGGTATCGCGCTCAGGAACAGCACCGCGTCCGCGATTGACCATGCGAGGCAGGAGATCCTGTTGGGTTCCGGCAATCACGACGATGCGGTTCACTTCGCCTCTCAGATAGGCCTGGAGGAAGCGATTGTAATCCTTGAAGGAGATGCAGCCGTTCGAGTCTCCTCCCGGCCCGAGCATGTAGGTATGGGTCAGGATGCCGTCGCGGCCATGGATGGCGGCGCTGCCGCCGACCGGGTTCATGCGCAGCGCCCGCACGCCGTGGAACAGCGCTTCACGTTCTGTGAGATGATAGGTGCCCGGCGGTGTCGCCCCCTGCATGCGCACATGCACGAAGCGCGGATCGTCGCGCTTGTCGCCGAGGCCGGAATGCGCCTCCAGCCGCTCGCCGTTGGGCATGATAACCACCTGAGCGCTGATATTGTAGACCGCCGTCCGGCTGCCATAGGCAGGCGTTGCATCGAAGCGGGAGCTTGGGGCGATGCTCGCAGGGGTGATGGCGGCATAGCTCATCGCATTTTCAGGCGGCGTCGCAGGTTTGATGCCGAAGAGCTTCCCGAAGAAGTTCGGATTGTTCGTTGGAGCTGCCGGTTGCGCGACGCTTGCGGTCTGGACCGGGGCTGCCGATGCGCGCGCGAGCTTCGGCGTCTCTGCTGCTTTCGCGAACCGGAATTCGGCGGGACGCGGAACGGGCAGGGGGATCGGCTGAACGACTTGCGCTACCTTCGCCTCAGGCAGCGGAGCAAGCGGCTCGGCCTGCGGCGCGGCAATTGCGAGACGTGCGGGAGCGAAAGGCTTGAAGCTCGTTGCGAGCGGCGCATTCCTGCCGAAGCTCAGAGTTTCTGCATTCATGGCGAGCGTAGGCTCGATAATTTCCCGGCTGTGCTCCTGCACAGGAGCGAGAGCCATCTGCACCGGCTTTTGCGTCTCAACCGAAGCCTCGATCATCGAGGGCGTTTCCGGAAGCTGCATCCTGGCGAAGAAGGCGACCGGGCTCATCGAAATCGCCACCAGGGTTGCCGTCAGGAAAAGACCTTTTCGGTTCTTCCGCTTCACGCGGCGGACATTGGAATAACGATAATGCGCCATGGCGAACTCTACGCAACAACTCGGATCGCGCATGGCCCGCAACATCATGAACCGGCGCGAAAGAACACTTTTACTCGCACCGATTGAACGACGGTTTGGTTAAAACATGGATAACCGAGCAACGATCAGTAGGATCAGGTTGTCAAAGAGCATGCAGGAATGGCCTCGCGAGCTTTGTGCTCCGAGGATATGAATCGAGGGAGGCGCGAGGAGGCGTCCGGCTCGTTCTAGAGTGAGTGAAGAACCAAACGGCTCCTCGCGCACGGTTCTTTTAGGCGGACACCGCGTCTTGCAACGATGGGCCTCCTAGACCGGCTTGCGAGACCGAACCAGGACCGTTCCCGGCTCCATCGATCACGACGCCTCGCGAGCGCGCCCCTCATCGAGCCAGGACAAGAAGGGTATAGCCCAGCTTAGGACCAAAGTCAAGAACAAAAGCGGAACATGACTCATAAAGCGTCATCCCGGACGGCGAAAGCCGAGCCGGGATCGCAAGCCGAATAAAGCGCTGGAATACCTCTCCCGGGCGGGAGAGGTCGACGCGCGTCAGCGTGGCGGGTGAGGGATACGCGCTATCCGGAGAGGGCTGTAACCCCTCACCCCAACCCTCTCCCTCAGGGAGAGGGAGAGCCTGTGCCCTTCTCGTCACGCGATCCCGGGTTCTGCTGCGCAGCCCCGGGATGACGACATCTCCAACCGTGCTGCATCGACACGTCGCGCGCGTTGAGCATCATCAGGCCGCGCGGCGTATGCCCGTAGCTGCGACGATCCTGCGTGCGATCAACAGGGCGACCATGTCGCCGCAGGCTACGACGCTTATTGCAGGAAAAGCGGCAGGTAGAGAAAACCGATGATGCAGCCCAGGGCGGCGACGGCTGCGTAGGTCGTTGTGCGCGAGGCTTTATCGCTATCTTGCTTCATCGTTCGCACCCCCTTGATCATCAGCAGCGAATTGCAGATTCAGTGCAAAACAATGAGCCATGTCGACACGGCGAGGGGAGCGACGATGCCGAGCAGGAAGGACATGATGTTGGCGGTCATGGGAGGCACCTCATCGCGCGTGCATCTTCGGCACGCGCATGATGGTTAATACCGCGTTAAGCGCCGCTGAGCGGTGCGGTCCCGCACGCTTCCGGGCGGGACCGTCTGCAATCCGTGACGATGAAGACCTAGCGGAAATTTCGCCGGGGCGAAGATGCTTCAGCTTCGGATGAAGTCGAGCACATCCGCATTGAACCTGTCCGCTTCCGTCTGCGCCAGCCCGTGCGGACTTCCCGCATAGACCTTGAGCTGCGCGTTCCTGACGATCTTGGCCGCTTTATCCGCTGCTGCCTTAAAGGGAACGATCTGGTCGTCGTCGCCGTGGATGAAGAGTGTCGGCTTGTCGATCTTCTTCAGGTCTTCCGTGTAGTCGACCTCGGAGAATTCGTGGATGCAGTCGTACTCGCCCTTGGCGCCGCCCATCATGCCCTGAATCCAGAAGGACATGCGCAGGCCTTCGTTCATCTTCGCGCCGGCGCGATTGAAGCCGTAGAACGGCATGGGCAGATCGAGAAAGAATTGCGAGCGATCGCCGGCGGTGTTCTTGCGGATGCCGTCGAAAACGTCCCTCGGCGTTCCCTCCGGGTTGGCGTCGGTCTTCAGCATGAGCGGCGGCACCGCGCCGACGAGCACCACCTTCGCGACGCGGCCCGTGCCGTGGCGGCCGAGATAATGCGCCACCTCGCCGCCGCCCGTGGAATGGCCGATCATGATCAGATCCTTGAGATCGAGCTTCTCGATCAGCTCCGCGAGATCGTCGGCATATTGGTCCATGTGGTTGCCGTCCCAGGTCTGGTCGGAGCGGCCATGGCTGCGCCGGTCATGGGCGATGACCCGATAGCCTTTGTCGCCGAAGAACAGCATCTGAGCGTCCCAGGCATCCGCCGTGAGCGGCCATCCATGCGAGAACAGGATGGGCTGCCCCGATCCCCAATCCTTGTAGAAGATCTTGGTGCCGTCCTTGGTCGTGATCGTGCTCATGGGTCTTCTCCTCTTGCTGAGGTCAGGGGCGCAGCCACGAACACCCGAGCGGGCGATCGCGGTCATTGCAGGTTCACTTCGGTACAATTGAGGGACGCAGGGCATTCGCGCTCGGTTGCGAGCGCTACGCCGCCGAGGAAGGGCAGGATGTCGAGAGCGGAGGGCGGGGTGAAGACACCATAAAGGGCTAGACAGCCATCGATTATGGTCGGTCTGCAGGAACCGAGAAGTCCGGATGACGCGGCCGTTGTCTATTTCCGATATGCAATGCAATTCGCCGTCATGCAGCATTTGCATTGCATTGCTGCAATCGAAATTGTGAGCCTTCCGGCTTATGTCTGATGCAACACGGGGCGGTGGTCGCCCCTTCTCGAGGACAAGACAATGCGTCAGAACGGCATTCACCATGTGACGGCAATCGCAGGTCCCGCGCAGCGCAATCTGGATTTCTACACCCGCACGCTGGGCCTGCGCCTGGTCAAGAAGACCGTCAATTTCGACGATCCCAGCACCTTCCATTTCTATTTCGGAGATGAGGCAGGCCAGCCCGGAACGATCCTGACCTTCTTCCCCTGGGAGCATGCTGCTCCGGGGCGGCTCGGGATCGGCGAGACGCAGGAAACCGTCTTCCGCGTGCCGGAAGGGTCCATCGGCTACTGGACGCATCGTCTCGTTGAGAAGGGCGTATCGCACGAGGTTCCTCAGAAGCGGTTCGGCGAAACCGTGCTGGCCTTCAAGGACCCGGACGGAATGCGTCTGGCTTTGGTGGCGGTGCCCGGCATCGAAGGCGAGCCTGCTTGGAGCGATGGCGAGGTTCCGGTCGAGCATGCGATCCGCGGCTTCCACAGTGTCAGCCTGCTGCTGGACAAAGCGGCTCCGACGGGCGCGATCCTGACGGACGTTTTCGGTTTCACCGAGATCGGCCGCGAGGAATCCGTCACCCGCTACAAGGCCGGCGATACGGCGCTTGGTGGAATCGTCGATCTGCGTGAGGCGGGCGGCTTCCTGCCCGGTCGTCCCGGTGCGGGCACGGTTCATCACATCGCCTTCCGCGCCGAAAACGACGAGGTTCAGGCGCAGATGGTCGAAAAGCTCCTGCGCAATCACGGCATCCGCGCCACGGAGCAGAAGGACCGCGACTACTTCCGGGCCGTCTACTTCCGCGAGCCGGGAGGCCTGCTTTTCGAGATCGCGACCGACGCGCCCGGTTTCGCTGTCGACGAGCCTGCCGACGCGCTGGGACAGGCGCTGAAGCTGCCGCGTTTCCTCGAGCCGAACCGCCCCGCCATCGAGGCCGTGTTGCCGAAGGTGGCCTGAGCACTTCCTCCACCCGCCCCGAACGGACTCTGTCCTCGGGGCGGGCCTTTTCCCGATCCGATCCGGAGGTGTGATTGTCCTCCAGGAGATCCGCCATGACGACCACGACTGAACTCAGCTTCATCCACCGTTTCATCCCGGCTTCCGAGCCGGGTCGCCCGCCGTTGCTGCTTCTGCATGGCACGGGCGGTAACGAGGACGATCTTCTTCCGCTCGGGCGCATGCTCTCGCCGGGCTCCGCGCAACTGTCGCCGCGCGGCAAGGTGCTGGAGGGCGGCATGCCGCGCTTCTTCCGGCGTCTTGCGGAAGGCGTTTTCGACGAGGAGGACGTGCGCCGTCGTGCTCACGAGCTCGCCGATTTCATCGTCGAGGCGCGCGATGCCTACGGCTTGCCTGCACCAGTTGCGGTGGGCTTTTCCAACGGCGCGAACATCGCTGCGGCTGTGCTTCAGCTCAGGCCGGAGGCTCTGTCCGGCGCTGCTCTGATCCGAGCCATGGTGCCATTGGCGCAGCCGCCGGCTGTCGACCTCACCGGTAAGCCTGTCCTGATCCTTTCGGGCGCATCGGATCCGATCATCCCTGCGGGCAATGCCAACAGACTGGCCTTCCTGCTGAAGGAGGCCGGTGCCGATGTTCAGCATCAGATCCTGCCGGTGGGACATGGTCTGTCGCAGGGCGACGTGAGTCTCACCAAGGCCTGGATCGATCAGCTCTAAGCGGAAAGATTGAGGTCCATCTCGAACTGGCTGATCGGCGTCTTCGTAAAGCCCATGCGGGCGATGAAGCCGGTCGCCAGTTCCTCCGGGAAATTAGCGGAGATGACGAGGTCCTGTTCGGGATGGGCCGCTGCGATGGATGCGATCATCCGGCGGCCCATCCCGCGACCGCGCGCATGGCGGGCAACGACGAGGGTGCGCAGGCTCAAGAGGTTGGGCTGGGGCGCAGGCTCGACGATGGCGAAGGCCTCGTTGCCGAGCGCCAGCCCGCGTG
This sequence comes from Microvirga solisilvae, assembly GCF_022808595.1. Taxonomy (GTDB): domain Bacteria; phylum Pseudomonadota; class Alphaproteobacteria; order Rhizobiales; family Beijerinckiaceae; genus Microvirga; species Microvirga solisilvae. The sequence continues at coordinate 893,715 of NZ_JAKUCN010000001.1, read as the reverse complement.
CCGGCGCGGTGCAGGCGGCGAGCGTCTCCGGTGCCATGAACCAAGGCAGATCGGGCGCGCCTTCCGACGCCACCGCGCGGGCGACCGTGAGAGGATCGACCTCCACGAGACTTGCACTCTCGGCGCCCTCACCCGGACCGGCGGGGCGGCGATAGCCGACGAGGCTGCGGCGGATCTTGAAGCCAAGGCTCTTGTAGAGGCGCACGGCAGGCTCGTTGGTGTCGATGACTTCGAGCATCAGGCGGCGGTCGCCGAGCTTGCGCAGATCGTCCATGACCGATTGCAGCGCCGAGCGCCCGAGGCCTTTCGAACGGAAATCCGTCACGATGCCCATGGCTCCGATGCGGGCCGTCCAGCCCCGGCGCACCACGAGCACGATCGCCACGGGACGCTCGCCTTCCACGAAGACGCGGCTGGCCTGAAGGTCGAGATTTTCCCGTCGGAAGCGCCCGTTGAAGGCCTCGCCCGACATGGTCATGGGCACGACGTAGCCCTCGAAGCACGCGGTCATGATCGCGGCGAGGTCATCCGTGGTGTAGGCCAGGGCAGGGAGGCTGACGATTCCGGCGGGGAGGGACATGAGCTTGGGCTCCAGGCTGGGCAGATGTGATTGAACGATATTCTATCACACCTGTTGCCGCCATGCCCGCGCCTGCCGCGGGCATCCACGCCTTAAATGCTCCGTCAGTGATCGTTCGTCTGGGACATCCGGTCCACATAGGCGATGCCGATGGCCGAGAGGATGAAGACCGAGTGGATCACGGTCTGCAGGATGATGCCGGTCTCGGTATAGGTGCTGGTGCCTTTGCCCACATTGCCCGCCTCGATGAAGGTGCGCAGCAGGTGGACCGAGGAGATGCCGATGATCGCCATCGCCAGCTTCACCTTGAGAATGCCGGCATTCACGTGGCCGAGCCATTCGGGCTGGTCCGGGTGGCCCTGGAGATTGAGGCGCGACACAAAAGTCTCGTAGCCGCCCACGATCACCATGACGAGCAGGTTCGAGATCATCACCACATCGATGAGCCCCAGCACCACAAGCATGATCTGCTGCTCGGTGAAATCGGCGGCATGCGAGACGAGATGCACCAGCTCCTTCAGGAACAGGAAGACATAAACGCATTGCGCGACGATGAGGCCGAGATAGAGCGGGAGCTGCAGCCAGCGCGAGCTGAAGATGAAGGCGGGCAGGGGGCGAAGGACAGCGCGTTGTGCGGCTGAGGGCTTTTCTCGGGTCTGGTCCATGGAATCGCGAAAGATCGTCTGAAAAGGGAAGGTGAGAGGCACGAACGCGGCGGTCCGTGCGCGGACGGGAGATGGCATGCCGCGTTACGGTGTACAAGGGCAGCGGGCGGAAACCCGCTGCCTCGCTCTCATAAGCCCGGACACATTCTCGTCAGAGAGCGCGACCGAGAAGCCGCTTCGTCTATTGCGACTTGCGCGGATCGTCGGCCGGATTCACGTAAGAGATGCCCCAGGGGCCTCGCGTGCTCAGCTGCACGACGGTCTCCTGGTTGATCTGCACGAAGTGCTGCGTGCCCGGCGCCATGGCGATGATGCCGCCCGCCTTGAGGGCCGTGGTCTTCGCCGCGTCGAATTGCGGACCCATGCCGATATTGAACTCGCCATCGATGATGGTGACCACCTCATCGACCGGATGGGTGTGCGGCGGGATCTTGTAATTCGCCGGCAGCTTCAGGCGCATCACGAAGATGCCGTCCTTCGCCGGATCGCCGTAGAGCACGGACATCTGCGCTCCCTTGGGCAGGGAAGGAGGACCGTCCTTCCAGGTCATGTCGGCGGCGTTGGCCATGACATGTTGTTGCTGCTGGGCGAGGGCGGGGGTGAGAGAAAGAAGAAGGGCTGAGCCGCACAGAGCGGCCTTAAAGATGAACGACTGCATTCCGACCTCCCGGAAAAAGGGTTAATCAGGCGGACGCAAACGCTGGCGGCGGGAAAGCCATTCGCCGCAACGGGAAGGCTCTGCCTCTCCGGGGCGCAAGTCAAGGAAAGCTAAGGAAAATGCCTGTCTTTCACGCCTTCGCTCTAGAGCGGAAAGCCTACTTCCGCTCAGAGCTTGCGTCCGGTACTACGCTGTTCCCTGGAGGAGCGGCATACCAGCCCCTCGCTCCCGGCATTTGCGGCGCGGCACAAGCTTCAGTTATCTCAGGTCATGGCTTTACGTGATTTCCTCCTGATGGTCTTCGTCTGCTTCGTGTGGGCAGGGCATACGGTCGTCAGCAAGCTCGTCGTGTCGGGCATGGAAATCCCGCCGCTGTTCTACGCCGCGATCCGCTTCGGCATCGTCGGCCTCGTCGCGCTGCCGTGGCTTCTGCCCGCGCCGCGTCCCACCTGGCGCATGGTGGTGGTGGGCTTTCTCATGGGCGGCGGCGGCTTCGCCCTGTTCTTCCTCGGCATCAGGACCGCGAGCCCGTCGAGCGCCGCCGTGGTGAGCCAGCTCGGCCTGCCGATCACGACGCTGCTCTCCGTGGTCATGCTGGGCGAGCGGATCCACTGGCCCCGGGGCCTCGGCATCGCGCTCACCTTCATCGGCGGCGTGCTCGTCATGTGGGACCCGAGCGGCGGGTTTCCCGTGTCGGGCGGTCTTCTCCTGATCCTGGCCTCCACCTTCACCGGCTCTCTCGCCGCCGTGATGATGAAGCAGATCAAGGGCGTGCGGCCCCTGCAGTTCCAGGCCTGGATCGGCCTCACCTCGGTGCTGCCGATGGTGCTGCTGACGTCGGGCTTCGAGACGGGCCAGCTCACTCAGGCGACGCAGGCCGGTTGGGCCTTCGTGGCGGCGTTGCTGTTCTCCGCCCTGATCGTGTCGCTCATCGCGCACACGATCTATTACGGCCTGATCGGCAAATACCCCGCCAACCTGATCGCGCCGCTCACCATCATGAACCCGCTGTTCACGGTGGCGATGGGCATCGTCATCACGGGCGATCATTTCGACATGCGCATGGCGCTGGGCACGGGCCTCGCCTTGTGCGGCGTGCTGATCATCGCGCTGCGCCGCAACCACGTGATGCCGCTCGCCACGGTGTTGTGGGGCCGCTTTCGCTGAGGGATAACGCTCACGCGCCGGGCCGCGCCGTTTCCCGTTTCGGCTTCTTCGCCGCTTTCGACATATTGAGCGCCACGGCGGCGCGGATGAGCGCCTTGAACGCCTCCTCATCGAGCGCTGCGCCCTCATGAAGATCGATGGCGCGGCGCGTGTTGCCCTCGAGGCTGGCATTGAAGAGGCGCGCCGGGTCCTCCAGCGAAGCGCCATGCATGAAGGTGAGCTTCACGGCGTTCTTATACGTCTCGCCGGTGCAGATGATCCCCGCATGCTCCCACACGGGAACGCCGCGCCATTTCACCTCCTCGACCACCTCCGCATCGGCCTGCCTGATGAGCGCCCGAACCCGCGCCAGCGTCGCGCCCCGCCAATCCTTCAGCTCCGCGATTTTCGCGTCGATCTGTTGGGAGGGCTCTGCGCTGTCTGCCGTAGAAGTGCTCTGTGCCTTCTGCATGGCTGCTGTCGCTCTCATCATAGTTATTCGCTTGAGCCAATAGATCGCGAAGCAATGAACGCGGCAATAGCAGACAGCTACAATGGTTGTAGAGTTGGTATCTTTGCAACTTCAAGGCTTTGATGTAGCGGTAAGAAAAGGGCTAAAGGGGGAAGTTATGGAGATAGTAGCGATCATTATCCTGATTGGCGTCGCTATTGCTTTGATCAAGGGTGCCTTGAATGCCCTGCGGCGCAAGGCACTTCTTGAGAAATATGGCGATGCCACAATCGTAGACAGGATCATGCAAGGAAAAATTTGGCAGGGAATGTCTCTGGAGCAACTTATTGACTCTTGGGGCACTCCAGCAGCCAAAGACCATAAAATCTATAAGACCAAGACTTCAGAGACTTACAAATATAATCCAGCCGGGAAGAACCGCTTCAGAAGCCGCGTCAAAATCGAGGATGGTTTCGTTGTAGGTTGGGAGCAAAAGTAAGCTTCGGGCTCTGAGACGAAGTGCGGTCATGAGATGAGAGTTACAGGAGGGACGCTGCATTCATCGATGCGTTCCACGAATGCGGTAAGCCCGCTCCTCATCATGTGGTGCGCATTAGCCTCGCGTAGATCGACCGTCAAACCGGCCTCGTGCACGATCCGCGCCGACATGGTGGTGAGCACTTCCACGAGCTGCGCCTGCGCATGAGAGGCGCGAGGCGCGGTGTTGACGAGCATCACCGGCTTTCCCGGAAAACTCTCGCAGCCCACGAGCCAATCGAGCGCGTTCTTGAAGGAGCCTGGAATCCCGTGGGCGTATTCGGGACAGGCGATCACCAATCCATCCGCCGCCGCCACCTGCCGCCGCAAATCCGCGACGCTGTCCGGCAGCGCGCTCATCTCCACATCGGGATTGAAATGGGGCAGAGCACCGACACCCTCATACAGCTCAACCGCGACACCCTCTGGCGCGAACTGTTGTAGCATGCGGAGGGCGGCGGTGTTGAACGAGCCCGCGCGTAGGCTGCCGGAGAGGGCGAGGAGGTGGAGAAGATTATGCTTTTGCAATTTGACCATATCTTCAAGCAGATACTAGGGTCGAAGCATCCAGTGCGTGCAGTAGACCGTGTGCTTCCCTCCTGCAAACTCAAACTCTACGGGCAGCCAGACAAAAGCATTGGCTCCCGTCGGAAATTTCATCTGATTTGATAGCTTCAGCATAACAGTCTCAGAAGTGTAAACTTCATATGGAGCTGTTCTGATATCAGAGAGTTTGGCTGCGAAACTTGGAGGCTGACCTACCCAGATTAGGTCGTTGTTGTTTCTAATTCCAGCACGAACAGCGTGAGCAATTCCGCTGTCTATTCCGATGCAATGATTAATGCTGGTAAAACCAAGCTCCTGGAGATTGAAAAGGTTTAATGCTACAGGGCTCAGCCAATTATAGATCATCCAATCAATTTTCTGCGCGCAAGCTACGGCGTCATTGGCTTGATTGGCACCAATAAATACACCCATCACTCTATCGCCATCGAAGCTCCTAATTTCCCCGCCATGTAAGCGAATGAGCTTACTCGCTAAATGCAGGTATGCTCTGATAATTTTTGCGGTTACATCCCAAGCGCAGTTTCGAGACAGTTTGCTACTGCCTGCTAGATCTGCGTATAAAAATGTTGCTTCAATTTTGACGGCCTCGCTTCTTAGGGCAAGGTCCTCTGAGTTCGGGACGACTCTCCCATCGCGCACATCAAACTTATTGAGTAAGATCTCAGCGAATTCGCTTTTTAGATCGTCTTCAAGTGCCATTCACGATGCCATTTCTTTTGCCAAATAGATTGTCGTAGTCCATGGAGCTAAAGTTAATAGCAGGCACATAAGTGCGGCTTTCAAGCAGTTGAATTTAGTCTCGAGAATAGCGGAATTGATGTGGCATTGCGCGATCAGGTCTCGCAAATAGTCTTCCTCTGACATTTGCAGAAATTGATTGTGATAATCCTTGAGAGTGAGCCGAGAAATTGTTCCAAAATATATCAGCGATTTATTTGGTGAACTAAGGCGTGGAAATTGGGCTTGGAACAGTTTAACTAGGACAAAGCTGAAGCCCCCGGCAGTCGCTATCGCGCTCGCCCAAAGTTGCCAGACCCAATCTGATGGCGGAGGCAATAAAGCAGCCGCAGCTCCTATCATCGCAGCTACAACACCAAACACTGTTGCGCTTCGCGCGTCATGTCTTCCTACCCATTCAAGTAGGCGTTGTAGGTTCTTCTCGGCTCTATCAATGTTTGAAGCTGTCAATGCTGGGCCTCTGCATGTAAGCAGGAGCCAAGCATAAGCTGTTCGACTCCGCTGAGAGCAAAGTTGTCATTCCTATTTTAAAGAAGAGGGCGGCCAAAGCCGCCCTCTTCTTTTGTTTTTCTCGCTACGAGCACCCAGTCGTGCTGCCGCACGTATCGCACTTCAAGCAGGTCCCGTTCCGCACCAGCGTGAAGTTCGCGCATTCGGGGCAGGATTCGCCCACATAGCCCTTCATCTTGGCCTCGGCGCGCTTGTCGGCGATGGACGCGGCGGCGGGAGCCGCGAAGGCGAGCTTGGACATTTCGGCTTCGCCGACGACCTGCTCCTGCGGGGCGGGGGAGGCGAGTTCGCTCTTGAGAGCGTTCGCGCCAACGGTAGCCGGACGCTGAGCGATGCCTCCGGCGCTGCCGGCGCCGCCGCCGGGGATGAGCATGAGGCGGTCCACGTTACCGCGGGTGAAGCCGCGGGAGACGATGGCCGTGGCGGGGGCGGCTTCCGGGGCCTTCGACTGGGCTTCGCCCGAGCCGATGGTGGTGGGGCCTGCTTCCGACGGGTCCACGTGGGCGAGGTCGTTGCGGCTGAGATAGGACACAGCCAGCTCGCGGAACACGTAGTCGAGGATCGAGGTCGCGGACTTGATGCGCTCGTTGCCCTGCACGAATCCTGCCGGCTCGAAGCGGGTGAAGGTGAAGGCCTCCACGTATTCTTCCAGCGGCACGCCGTATTGCAGGCCGAGCGAGATCGCGATGGCGAAGTTGTTCATCATCGCACGGAAGGCGGCGCCTTCCTTGTGCATGTCGATGAAGATCTCGCCGAGGCGGCCGTCGTCGTATTCGCCAGTACGCAGATACACTTTATGGCCACCGACGACGGCCTTCTGGGTGTAGCCCTTGCGGCGGTCGGGCATCTTCTCGCGCTCGCGCAGAGCAACGATGCGCTCGACAACCTTCTCCACGATCTTTTCGGACACGTGGGCTGCCTTGGCGGCGGCGGGCATGGCGGCGACGGCTTCGGCTGCGTCTTCCGCATCCTCGTCCTCATCGGAGATGAGGGCGGAGTTCAGCGGCTGCGAGAGCTTGGAGCCGTCGCGGTAGAGGGCGTTGGCCTTCAGCGCCAGCTGCCAGGAGAGCATGTAGGCGTTCTTGCAATCCTCGACGGTGGCGTCGTTGGGCATGTTGATGGTCTTGGAGATCGCGCCCGAGATGAAGGGCTGCGCCGCCGCCATCATGCGGATGTGGCTTTCCACCGAGAGATAACGCTTGCCGATCTTGCCGCAGGGATTGGCGCAATCGAACACCGCGTAATGCTCCACCTTCAGGTGCGGAGCGCCTTCGAGAGTCATCGCACCGCAGATGTGGATGTTCGCAGCTTCGATATCGGCCTTCGAGTAGCCCAGGAACGAGAGCAGATCGAAGGACGGATCGTTGAGCTTTTCGGCAGGCACCTTGAGCGTGCCGGTGAGGAAGTCCTCGCCGAGCGTCCAGCGGTTGAAGACGAACTTGATGTCGAAGGCGGACTTGAGGCCCTTCTCGACGGCGTCGATCTTCTCCTGCGTGAAGCCCTTCGCGCCTAGCGAGCCCGGGTTGATGGCGGGAGCCTGCTTCATGGAGCCGTGGCCGACCGCATAGGCCTCGATCTCGGCGATCTCGGATTCACGGTAGCCGAGGGCGCGCAGCGCATCCGGCACAGCCCGGTTGATGATCTTGAAGTAGCCGCCGCCGGCGAGCTTCTTGAACTTCACGAGAGCGAAGTCGGGCTCGATGCCGGTGGTGTCGCAATCCATCACGAGGCCGATCGTGCCGGTGGGCGCGATGACGGTGGCCTGCGCGTTGCGGTAGCCGTTCTTCTCGCCGAGCTCGAGGGCCTTGTCCCAGGCGGACTTGGCGTGAGCCACGAGATCCTGATCGGGGCAGGAGGCGTGATCGAGCGGAACCGGGTTGACCGAGAGGCCCTCGTAGCCGGTGGCCTCGCCGTGCGCCGCGCGGCGGTGATTGCGGATCACGCGCAGCATCGACTTGGCATTGGCCTTGTAGTTCGGGAACGCGCCCAGCTCGCCCGCCATCTCGGCGGAGGTGGCATAGGACACGCCGGTCATGATCGCGGTGAGGGCACCGCCGAGAGCACGGCCCGCGTCGCTATCGTAGGGCAGGCCCATGGTCATGAGCAGGCCGCCGATGTTCGCGTAGCCGAGGCCCAGCGTGCGGTACTCATAGGAGAGCTGCGCGATTTCCTTCGACGGGAACTGCGCCATCATCACCGAGATTTCGAGAACCACTGTCCAGAGGCGGCAGGCATGCTCGAACGACTCGGCGTCGAACTTGTGCGCGGCGCGGTCGAAGAACTGCAGCAGGTTGGCGGAGGCGAGATTGCACGCCGTGTCGTCCAGGAACATGTATTCCGAGCAGGGGTTCGACGCCCGGATGCGGCCACCGGCGGGGCTGGTGTGCCAGTCGTTCATGGTGGTGTTGAAGTGCAGGCCGGGATCAGCCGACGCCCAGGCGGCGTGGCCGATCTGCTCCCACAGGTCGCGCGCCTTGATGGTCTTGATGACCTTGCCGTCCTTGCGGGCGGTAAGCTTCCAGTCGCCGTCGTTCTCGACAGCGCGCAGGAAATCGTCCGTCACTGAGACGGAGTTGTTGGAGTTCTGGCCCGAGACCGTGAGATAGGCTTCCGAGTCCCAATCGGTGTCGTAGACGGGGAAGTCGATATCCGTGTAGCCCTGCTTCGCGAACTGGATGACGCGCTTGATGTAGTTGTCCGGGATCATGACCCGGCGCGCCATCTTGATTTCCTTCTTCAGAGCCGGGTTCTTCTCCGGATCGAAGCAGGCGTCGCCAGGAGCCTCGCAGTTCACGCAGGCCTTCATGATGGCCTTGAGGTGCTTGGAGGCGAGCTTGGAGCCGGCGACGAGCGCGGCCACCTTCTGCTCTTCCTTCACCTTCCAGTCGATATAGCTCTCGATATCCGGGTGGTCGACGTCGACCACGACCATCTTGGCCGCGCGGCGGGTGGTGCCGCCCGACTTGATCGCGCCAGCAGCGCGGTCGCCGATCTTGAGGAAGGACATGAGGCCCGAGGAACGTCCGCCGCCGGAGAGCTTCTCGCCCTCGCCACGCAGGTTCGAGAAGTTCGAGCCGGTGCCCGAGCCGTACTTGAAGAGGCGCGCCTCGCGGACCCACAGGTCCATGATGCCGCCTTCGTTCACCAGGTCGTCCTCGACGCCCTGAATGAAGCAGGCATGGGGCTGCGGATGCTCGTAGGACGACTTCGACTTCGTCAGCTTGCCGGTCTTGTAGTCCACGTAATAGTGGCCCTGGCCGGGGCCGTCGATGCCGTAGGCCCAGTGCAGGCCGGTGTTGAACCATTGCGGCGAGTTCGGCGCCACCATCTGGTTGGCGAGCATGAAGCGCAGCTCGTCATAGAAGGCCTGGGCGTCTTCCTCGGAGGAGAAGTAGCCGCCCTTCCAACCCCAATATGTCCAGCAGCCCGCAAGGCGGTCGAAGACCTGCTTGGAGGAAATCTCGGAGCCGAAGCGCTTGTCTTCCGGCAGCTTGGCGAGCTTGGCCTCGTCGGGCACGGAGCGCCACAGCCAGCTGGGAACGTCGTTCTCCTCGACCTTCTTCAGGTGAGCCGGAACGCCGGCCTTGCGGAAGTACTTCTGCGCGAGAACGTCGGAGGCAACCTGGCTCCAGGTCTCCGGCACTTCGATGTTCTCAAGCTTAAAGACGATCGAACCGTCCGGATTGCGGATCTCGCTCGTGGCGAGCCGGAAGGCGAGGGAGGAATAAGGCGACTGCCCAGACTTTGTATAACGCCGCTCGATCCGCATCTTTCATATCCTCAAGTTTGGAGACAAACGTCCCCGACGCCACAAGCTGTGCCTGTGGCTTTCAGCCCCAAAAATTTTTCGATACCCCAACGATCCGTTTTGCGGACCGCCACACGCACCACGCCCGAGTTACGGTCTCCTCCAGACGCCACAGCTCACGCGGCAAGCAACTTGCCACGGGCTCTGGAACGCTCACTCTGGGGAGTTTTCGACCCCCCTTTCGGGTCGGTCGCCGGTCTCAGATCGGAACCCCGGCAAGCTAGTCGTGATGCGAGCCCTACGTCAAGAACTTGTGCCGAACGTTTCTGTTCCAACTATATGTAGTGGGCAAGTGTTAACAATGTGGAAAAGTGGCTAAGCCTCAGAGACTCCTTTCAGAATCCGATCAGGGCCTCTCGCGGGGGCTCATTTCGAGTTTTCAAATGGCCAAACTTGACCCCTTTGGATTTGCGTTTTTGCCATGCACAAGAGACCCCGGATGATGTGTCGGCAAAGCTGTTTCCCATAGGGAAGAAGAGTGGGCAAAAAGCTTGCGCGAACGCAAGAAACGGCGTGAATCCGGGAAAAAGCGCCACAGAATCGCCCCAATGGAATCAGTGCAGAATCAGTTGCAGGTTTTGGGGCGGTAAGGCTGGACTTCCCGGCGCGCTAAAGCCATATTCCGCGCGACCTCAAGAACCCCTTCTGGAGCCTTCGGGCAGTAGCGATGAAACAGTTTCTGATTCAGTTCTTTACCTGGTGGAACGGCCAGACCCTCGGCACCCGATTCTTCACGTGGCGCAAGGGGCAGTTCGTGGGCCAGGACGAGTTGGGCAACCGCTATTACCGCTACACGCAGGCTCAGGCGATCGACTCGAATGTGGGCGCCGAGCGCCGCTGGGTCATCTATAACGGCGATGCCGATGCCTCGAAGGTGCCTCCGGGCTGGCGTGCCTGGCTCTGCCACAACGGCGACGTGGCTCCGAGCGAGGAGAACTACCAGTCGCACTCCTGGGAGAAGCCGCACCTCCCCAACATGACCGGCACGACCTTGGCGTATCGTCCGCGGGGCTCCCAGCTCTCCACGGGCCAGCGTCCCGCAGCGACGGGCGATTACGTTCCGTGGACCCCGGGCGAGTAACATCTCGCCCCGGTCGATTTCATGCTGAAGAGTCTCAAGCCCCGCGCCTGCGTCGAATGTGGCCTGCCTTACGGCCACACCGATTTCACGTATCACGCCGGGAAGATCGAGAGCGGCCCGTCCTATTGGTCGGATCGCGGCCTATTGTGCTCCGTCGCCTGCTCAACCGCACATTATGAGAAGCGCGCGGAGAAGGGCGATGCGATGAAGGAGCCCGCGCCCAATCCGTTCGAGCGCGGCTGAGTTTTTCTTGAAATCTGCCTCGCAAGGCGAGGCTTGTACGAATTGAGCATCGTGAGCGCACAGTCGAGCGCGGCCTGTCATCCAGAAAGCATTGCGCGCGCTACAACATCTTCCCTCTCCCGGGTGGGAGAGGGGTAGGGGTGAGGGACCGCCCTTTCCAGAGAGAGCACAACCCTCACCCGGAGCTGCGCTCCGACCTCTCCCGCCCGGGAGAGGTAATCGGCGCTAGACTCACAACGTTGCAGCGCGCTTCTAACTGGCTTTCGCTTTCAACCATTCCCCGATGATGCGCGCCACATCCGGGTGAGTCTCGCCCTCCTGATCGTCCCTGCGCATGCGGAAGCTCTCGGCCTGATCCTTCATGCGATAGAAGGAGTGATCCATGTCGGGAATTTCCACGTAAGTTGCGGCGCCCGGACGGACTGCGTTGATGGCGTTTACGATCTCATGATGCTCCTCGGCGCTCGTGATGAAATCGGAGCGTCCGTAGATCACGAGCGTCTCAGGCTTCAGGCGCGTCCAGAGATCGGCGTAATCGATAGCGGCGACTTGCTGCAGATACGCGTCGGAAGAGGGGATCTTCATTTCCTCGGCGCAGGCCGGACGTTTCTCCAGAATCTGCGCGCGCGGTGTCTTCTCGATGAGAAGCTGATTCATGCACCATTGCTTGAGGAGCATCTGCGCGCCGATCTTGGCGAGCGGCATGCCTTCCATTTTCAACTGACGGCGGCGGTTGATGAGTTCGTATTCGAACCAGGTGCTGCCGACGGTCTCGGCCACGGCAAGCCCGCGCACGGGGATCTTCTCCGCCACCAGCGGGCCGATGATGCCGCCCATGCTGTGGCCGACGATGAACACCTTGTCCGGATCCACATAGGACTTGGCCTTCAGATCCTTGAGACCCGCCACATAGCCCGCCACTTCCGTGTCGAGATTGGAGGTCGCGCAGGCCTCGCCCATGCTGTCGCCCATGCCGGTCTTTTCCACGCGCATGGTGGCAAAGCCCTGGCGCGTCAGGTCGGCGAGGATCTGGCGGTAGGGCGTCTTCGCGTCGAAGGGATAGTCGATGCTGTAGCAGCCGATGCCGCCCACGAAGAGAACGGCGGGACGACGCTCCGCACCCTTCGGTTTGGTGATGATGGTGCGGCGCAGGGCTCCCTCGGATTCGACCGCCTCGTAGATTGTCTCGTAATCCGGGGATGCTTCCGGCGGAAAGCCGATAAGGGAAACCTGCTGCTCGAACACCTTGCCGTCGCGCACGAGAGCAAGGCTCACGCTGTCGCCGGCGCGCTTCTTGCGAACGGCATTGATCACATCCGCGGATGAGCGGACAGGGGCCTGATCGAACTTCAGGAGGACATCCTTGGCCTGCAATCCGGCCTTCTCGGCGGTGGAGCCGGGAATCACGCGCTCGATGAGCAGGCCCTCTCCCGCAGGAATGAGGCCGCCCGTGCGCATGGCTTCCGGGACGGCTGCCATGCTGATTCCAACGAAGGCCCGCCGTGCCAGCTCGGCGCCGTTGGCCTGCAAGGGCAGGGCAAGCAAAAGGGTTGCGAGAAGCGAGCGGCGGAGCATCGTCATGGAAGAATCCTCAAGAGAGGATGTAATTTTATCCTATCGTAGGGTCAGCCGCCAAGCTTTCCTGCTCATCGCCCTTTTTCCAACACGGTTGGCATGTTAACGCGTGTCCGACCAAAACAACGGCCGGGCCGGCCGAAGCGTGAAGGCGTGGATCAGGTATCATGACATTCGGGTGGACGCGGGCGGCATGGGTGCTCGTAGCGATCATGGGTTCGGCGGGCGCAGCCCAGGCGGACAGAATCAAGAACCCGACGGCGGTTTTCTCCGGCCTCGACAAGATCACCGGGCGCATCGTGTCGTTCGAGGTGAAGACCGATGAAACGGTGCAGTTCGGCGCCCTTCAGATGACGGCGCGCGTCTGCTTCACCAAGCCGCCGACCGAGACCCCGAACACCACCTCCTTCGTCGAGGTGGAGGAGACGGGCACCGACGGAAAGACCCGCAAGGTCTTCTCCGGCTGGATGTTCGCCGCAAGCCCCGGCCTGCACGGCATCGAGCACCCGGTCTACGATATCTGGCTGGTGGACTGCAAAGGCGGCACCGAGGTGATCGCCGAGCCGAAGGAAGTTCCCGAGGAGCTGCCGCCGATCGAGCCCACCGCGCAGCGCACGCAGCCTGCGGATCCCGCACGGCCCGGCAGCATCATGGCTCCGGCCCAGGCCCTGCCGCCGGCTCCTGCGCCGTCGGGCTTCGCACCGGCCCAGCCGCGCCAGCCGACGCCGCGTTCGAACCGGGATTTCAACCGGAACGCGCCTCTGATCAATACGGATCGCTAAAAGCAGTTATAGCGCGGCGAGGATATCCTCGCCGCTGACCGTCCCGTCTTTGGGCCAGACGTGCCAATCGCCCTCGTGCTCCATGGCGGCGCGCAGCATCTGTTTGTAATTGCGCCGGGGCACCTCGATCGCGCCGAACTGGGCCAGATGCGACGTGACGAACTGGGTATCGAGCAGGGTGAAGCCGCCGCGCTTGAGCCGCGCCACCAGATGGACAAGGGCCACCTTCGAGGCATCGCGCTCGGTATGGAACATGCTCTCGCCGAAGAACGCACCCTTCAGGCGCACGCCATAGAGCCCGCCGACCAGCTTCTTGTCCCGATAGACCTCGACCGTGTGGCAGAAGCCTGAATCGAACAATTGTCCATAAAGATCCCTGATCCGCCGGTTGATCCAGGTTTTCTCGCGGTCGGTGGCAGGCGCCGCGCAGCCGGTGATGACCGCGTCGAAATCCTGGTCCACGCGCACCTCGAACTCATCCGAGCGCACCGTGCGGGCAAGCCGCTTGGGCACATGGAAGGTCTCGAGGGGAATGATGCCGCGTTCACGCGGCTCGACCCAGAAGAGCGAAGGGTCGTCGGCATCTTCCGCCATGGGAAAAATGCCCGCCGCATAAGCCTTGAGCAGGATCTCGGGCGTGATGGTGATGGTATCGTCGGGAGACCGGGTCATTCACTTGCGCATGCGATCGACGGTCCAGCTGTAAATAGAAGAGCCGGCCAGGAAGTCAGAGCGGCGTGATGTAGATTTTCACGAGCTGCTCCAGCTCAGCTTGGGTTTTGCTCGTTTTTGTCGCGACGGCCCAAAGCTCACGGGATTTGGTCGAAGCACAGAGCGCGCCCGCAAAACCTGCATCGGTGCAGGCTTTCAAGAGCGACTTGTGCGTGAAGCCGGTATGGTGGGCCATGTAGAGATTGCCGGCTTTCATGGCCGGCCTGAAGCCATAGAGCATGTCGAGAGGCGTCACAGGTCCTCGAGGGCTGTCATAGATGGGCGTATCAATATCGCCCGACGCCAATTGTTCAGCGATGGATTGCAGGTCCGGGCACCGGATGACAACCACGCCATCGTCCTTCAGCACTCTGTGAAAGGCCGAGAAGGCAACCGGCACCTCATGAGGATAGAGGTGCTCGATGCTGTGGCAGGAATAGACGGCGTCGAAGCTGCCGGGCTCTACTTTGGCGAGTTCCGGCAGCTTGTCGACGATGTCGGGCTTCACACCCTCATCGATGTCGAGGGTGACTTCTTCCCAATCGGGCGTGTTGAAGACCTTCAGCGTTTGATCTTTGCGCTTGGGTCCGCACCCGACATGGAGGAAGCGAGGCATTTTTTCGAAACCTTATTCCGTCTCCGACAACCCGCCCGTCTTCAGGAAGTTCTCGAGCCAGTGAATGTCGTACTGGCCGTTCTGAATTTCGGGGTTGCGCACGAGGGTGCGGAAGAGCGGCAGCGTCGTGTCCACGCCGTCCACCACGAACTCGTCAAGAGCGCGGCGCAGGCGCATGAGGCACTCGTTGCGGGTGCGGCCATGCACGATGAGCTTGCCCACGAGGGAGTCGTAATGCGGCGGGATGCGGTAGCCCTGATAGGCTGCCGAGTCGACGCGCACGCCGAGACCGCCCGGCGGGTGGAAGTAGCTGATCGTGCCGGGCGAGGGGCGGAAGGTCGAGGGATGCTCGGCATTCACGCGGCACTCGATGGCATGGCCTTCGATCTTGATGTCTTCCTGCTTCACGGAAAGCGGATGACCGGCGGCAACGCGGATCTGCTCGTTCACCAGGTCGATGCCGGTGATCATTTCCGTGACCGGGTGCTCCACCTGAATACGCGTGTTCATCTCGATGAAGTAGAACTCGCCGTCCTCGTAGAGGAACTCGATGGTGCCGGCACCCGCGTATTTCAGCTCCTGCATGGCCTTCGCCACGATACCGCCGATACGCTCGCGCATCTCGACGTTCAGAGCAGGCGAGGGACCTTCCTCCCACACCTTCTGGTGACGGCGCTGGAGCGAGCAGTCGCGCTCGCCGAGATGGATGGCGTTGCCCTTGCCGTCGCCGAGAACCTGGATCTCGATGTGGCGCGGCTTCTCGAGATATTTCTCGATGTACACGGCATCGTCGCCGAACGCGGCCTTGGCTTCGGTCTTGGCAGTGTGAAGCGCGTGGACGAGGTCTTCCTCGTTGCGCGCGACCTTCATGCCGCGTCCGCCGCCGCCGGCAGCGGCCTTGATGATGACGGGATAACCGATGCTTTTCGCGACCTTCTTGGCCTCGCCCTCATCGGAAATGCCGCCTTCCGAGCCCGGCACGCAAGGGATGCCGAGACGCTTGGCGGTGCGCTTCGCCTCGATCTTGTCGCCCATAATGCGGATATGCTCCGCCTTGGGACCGATGAAGGCGATGTGATGCTCTTCCAGCACCTCGGCGAAGCGGGCGTTCTCGGAGAGGAAGCCGTAGCCGGGATGGATGGCGTCCGCGCCGGTGATCTCGCAGGCCGCGATCAGGGCAGGAATGTTGAGATAGCTGTCGCGGGCCGCGGGCGGGCCGATACACACGCTCTCGTCGGCGAGGCGCACATGCATGGCGTCCGCGTCGGCGGTGGAATGCACCGCGACGGTGGCGATGCCGAGCTCCTTCGCCGCGCGAAGGATGCGCAGGGCGATCTCGCCTCGGTTGGCAATGAGGATCTTATCGAACATGTCGCGCCTTACTCGATGACGAGGAGGGGTTCACCGTATTCAACAGGGGTTCCGTCTTCGACGTAGATGGCGGTCACGGTGCCGGCGCGCGGGGCGACGATCTCGTTGAAGGTCTTCATGGCCTCGACGAGCAGAACCTTGTCGCCTGCCTGAACTTTGGAACCGATTTCCACGAAGGACTTCGCATCGGGCGAGGGCTTCCGGTAGGCGGTGCCGACCATCGGGGAGAGAACCGCGCCAGGATGAGGGGCGCCGGGCTTCGCGGCAGCTTCAGCCGCAGCCGCCGGGGGCGGAGCCACGACGGGAGCCGGAGCGGCAGCAGCAGGAGCGGCAAACGTCATGGGGGCCGCCTGGAGCGTGCGCGCCACGCGGATGCGAAGGTCGCCCTTCTCCACTTCGATCTCGCTGAGATTCGTATCGGCGATCAGGTTCGCCAGCTCCCGGACGAGATCGGGATCGAAAGGGTTATCCTTGGCCATGGGGCTCACCTCTTGAATTGTGAGGAACTAGTGCTGGGAGGGCTTTTGAAGCCGTGCTCGTTCCACCAGAACCTGGTGAACCGCCTCGAGCCCGAGCAGATAGCTCATGGGGCCGAAACCGCAGATCACGCCGACGCAGACGGGCGCGATGAACGAGCGATGGCGAAAGCCTTCGCGAGCATGAACGTTGGAAAGATGGATCTCGACCGTCGGGGCGCCGCTGCCGGAGATGGCATCGCGCAGAGCGATCGAGGTGTGGGTATAAGCGCCGGCATTGATGACGATGCCTGCACCCTGTGCTCCCGCTTCCTGGATCCAGTCGACCAGCTGTCCTTCGTGGTTGGACTGGCGGAACGTGATCGCCACCCCCAGGGCCTCGGCCTTCCCGCGCACGAGCTTCTCGACATCCGACAGCGTGGTGCTGCCGTAAATCTGAGGCTCTCTGCGGCCGAGCAGGTTGAGGTTGGGTCCATTGAGGACGTGGACGTTGATCATTGCGAAGGAGCGTTCCTAAAGCCCCGCCAGGCGGAGCCGAAACGCCCTCTTAGCCAAAAGGAGGGCATGGGGGAAGGGGAAAAGCGGGACTTTCCCAAGGCTTGGCTAGGGTTCCCTAGGGGGAGTAGGCGTAAAAGCGCCTTGCTCTCGTCATGGCTATCCCCGGAGAGCCTCCGGGGATGCCGGAATGACGTGCCTTAACCGCAGGTGGCCTTGCCGCAGGTGCGGACGTTGTCGACCACCTGCTTCAGGGGCTCGACGCCGACCGCGCCGGGGATCACCACTTCGCCGATGATGAAGGCTGGGGTGCCGGTGAGGTTCAGCTTGTCGCCCAGCGCCATGTTCTCCTGCAGGGCGGCGCGCTGCTCGGGGCTCTCCATGTCCTTCTGGAGCTTGGCGATGTCGACGCCCATCTCCTTGGCCACAGCCATCGCGCGCTCTCCACCCACGCGGCCACGGGTTTCGAGAACCTTCACGTGGTAGTCGAAGAGCTTCTGGCCCTGGAGCTGGTTCTTCACCGCGAGAGCCACGCGGCTTGCCTCGACGGAATCGGGACCGAGAACGGGGAAGTCCTTCAGCACGACGCGCAGCTTCGGATCGGCCTTCATGAGGGTCTGCACGTCGGCGAGGGCCTTCTTGCAGTAACCGCAATTGTAATCGAAGAACTCGACCAGAGTGACGTCGCCCGACGGATTGCCGGTGACATAGGAATGCGGCGCGTTCAGCAGCGTTTGCTTCGTCTCCTTCACGGCACCGGCTTGGGCCGTCTGCTGAGCTTCGGCCTGGCGCTTTTCGAGCTCGCTGATCGCCTCGGCCAGAACCTCGGGGTTCTTGATGAGGTATTCCCGCACGACATCGCCGATGGCCTGTTTCTGCTGATCGGTGAAGGTGGCGTTCTGCGCCTGCACCGCGGGAGCGAGGGCCAGCGCGCCGAAAAGGGCTGCGGCCTGGAATGTTTTGAGAAGCGGGAAGCGCATATCCGATCCTTTGCGGAGCTTTCTGTACAATATCTGGCGTGAGTTAGCTGCTTGGCGAGTGCCGCGTCAAATCACGGCTTCGTTCCAACGGCATGAAGCGTCTTGAGACGAGCTTTCCAAAGAGCTACGAACCTTATCCATGACAAAATCAATCGCCGATCAGAACCTACCCGTTATCGCTCGCCGCATGGACCGGGTCTCGTCCTTCCTGGCCATGGATGTGTTGAGCGCCGCTGCGGCGAAAGAAAGGCGAGGGGACAGTGTGATCCATATGGAGGTGGGTCAGCCCTCGGCACCGGCTCCTCGCGCCGCTCGCGAAGCCGCTAAGGCTGCCCTCGATCTGGGTCGAATCGGCTACACGGAAGCGCTCGGCATCTCCTCCTTAAGGGAGCGCATCGCCCGGCACTACCGCGAGGCTTATGGTGTTTCCATCGCCCCCGAGCGCGTGGTGGTGACGACCGGCTCCTCGGCGGGGTTCGTTCTGGCCTTCCTGAGCCTCTTCGATGCGGGTCAACGGGTTGCCATCACGGCTCCGGGCTATCCGGCCTATCGCAACATCCTGGAGGCGCTCGGCATCGAGCCGGTCACGATCCCACTCGCCAAGGCGGATGGATGGATCATGACGGCGAAGGCCATCGAGAAGGCGCATGCGGAAAAGCCGCTCCACGGCATTCTCGCCATGAGCCCAGCGAACCCCTCTGGCACGATGATCGGCCAGAAGGCCCTGGCCGAACTCGGAGAAACCTGCCGTCGCCTCGGCCTGTGGTTCGTATCGGACGAGATCTATCACGGCCTGACCTACAGCGAGGCTGCTTCCACCGCGCTTGCTTCCGACGACGATGCGGTCGTCATCAACTCATTCTCGAAGTACTACTGCATGACCGGCTGGCGTATCGGCTGGATCGTGGTGCCCGAGCGGCTCGTGCGGCCCGTCGAGCGGCTGGCACAGAACCTCTACATCTCGCCGCCTTATCTCTCTCAGGTCGCGGCACTTGCCGCCTTCGACGCGGCAGAGGAACTGGAGGCGGTAAAGGCAGGCTATGCGCGCAACCGCGCTTATCTGCTCGAAGAGCTGCCGAGGATCGGCCTCACCGAAATGCATCCGGTGGACGGCGCATTCTACATCTACGCCGACATCGCCCGCTACACGAACGATTCCATCGGCTTCTGCAAGCGGATGCTGGAAGAGACGGGCGTTGCCGCGACGCCGGGGCTCGATTTCGATCCTATCGAAGGCTCGCACTACATGCGCCTGTCCTTCGCGGGCTCCGAGGACGATTGCCGTGAGACAGTGGAGCGGCTGAGGGGATTTCTCAGCCGATAAGGGAACAAATCAGAAGCGATAGTTCAGACCGACACGGAGAAAATGCCCTCGAAAGACGGCCTCTTCCATGGTGTTTCCCCATTGGTCGTGATCAAGAGTGACCAATAGGTATTCGGTTTTTACAGACAGCTTGTCGGTAAAAGCGTGCTCCCAGCCGGCGCCCAGGGTCCACCCGAAGACGAAGTTTCTCGTCGTGTCGCTAAAGCGCTGCGTTCCGAAGAACGGAGAGGTTACGACAGTCTCGAGGTGAGCCTCCAGATCGGCGGCCACAGCTCCTGCTGTTGCGTAAACAAAGGAACGCCCCGCGGCGACGCCGATGCGCGGCCTGAGCGTGATCATCTGCCGAAGACCGATGTTCAGATTGCCGCTGATCTCGGATTGGAGCGGAGTGCCCGGAAAGTAGACGACACCTCCTCGGCCGCGGCCCTCGATGCCAGCCAAGGCGTAATCCGCCTCGATACCCAGCACCACATCGTTGATCTGGTGATTGTAGCCGACCTGCACGCCGAGAGTGCCGCCATTCATATCCCAGGATGAGGGAAAGTTGAGGCGAGCCAACTCGCTCAGCCCCGTTTCACCCGAAGTAACGGATCCATGGATGCCTGCATAAAGGCCCGTCCAGTTTACTGCATCGGCTGGTGCCTCAGGGGCTTGTGGCTTGTGTGAGGTGGGCTCTGCCGCTTGGGATGACGCAAGCGATAGCCCCAAGGCGGTCACGATAACTGACAAATAGCGGATCACGGCTGGGTCCATTCAAGAAACGTTATGTCGTTGCATGCACCAGCGCGTCCGGAAAAGCAAAAAGCCGGGGAGCGAATCCCCGGCTTTTCTCATTGGACATAAAATTCTTTGTTAGCCGCCCAGGACTGACTTGGCCTTGGACCACCAGCCGGCGCGCTTCGGGCGCTCCGGGTCCGGCGGGGTGAGAACCACGGCGACCGGCTCCGGCTCGGGGATCACGGGACGCGGGGCTTCCGCGACGGGTTCCTCGTCAGGCTGACGCGCAGGCTTCGTCTCGATGCGCTCTTCCGCTGCTGCGGGCGCAGGAGCGGGCTTGCTCACCGGCTCATCGTCCAGCGTTCCGACGGCTTCGGCGACAGCCTCGGTGGCGGCCACGAAACCTTCCTCAGTCGCGAAGGTCTCGGCGGCCTCGTCGCGGCCACGGCCACGACCGCCACGGCGGCCCCGGCGACGGCGACGGCGGCCATTGCCCTCGGACTCGGAGCCTTCGCCCGCTTCGCTGTCTTCGCCGGAGGCTTCAGCTTCAGCGCCTTCCTGATCGTCGCCTTCGGACGATTCGTCCTCGGAGCCTTCCTCGCCCTGAGCGCCTGCGAAGGCCTCACGGTCGCGTCCACGACGGCGACGACGGCGGCGGCGGCGGCGGCCATTGCCTTCGCCTTCCTCACGACCTTCCTCGGAAGCGCTGACTTCCTCTTCGGTCTCGTCCTCGGCTTCAACCTCAATCTCGGGCTCTTCCTCTTCGGCCACATCGATCGGCGCGATGGCATCGATCTGGATGCCGGTGGCGGCCGATTTGTGCTCGAGGCGAAGAGCAGGCTCTCCGCGGTCGATGGCGTAGTTGGTGGTGCCGGTCAGCGAGTCGTCCGCGACGACGGAGATCATCACGCCAAAGCGGTTCTCCAGCTCGCGCAGGTGAATACGCTTCTGGTTGAGAATGTAGAAGGCCGCCTCCATCCGCGTGCGGACGATGAGGTTGTAGCCGGCATTCTTGATGAGGGTTTCCTCGATCGAGCGCAGCACGTGCAGCGCAACCGACGGCGTCGAGCGGACGACGCCCGTGCCGGCGCAGTGCGGACAGGGGACGGAGGAGGATTCGAGCACGCCGGTGCGGATGCGCTGGCGCGACATTTCGAGAAGGCCGAAGGGCGAGATGCGGCCCACCTGGATGCGGGCGCGGTCGTTCTTCAGGCACTCGTTCAGTTTCTTCTCGACGGCGCGGTTGTTGCGCTTCTCTTCCATGTCGATGAAGTCGATGACCACGAGGCCGGCAAGGTCGCGCAGGCGCAGCTGGCGCGCGACTTCCTCGGCCGCTTCGAGGTTCGTGCGAACCGCCGTGTCCTCGATGTTGTGCTCGCGGGTCGAACGTCCCGAGTTCACGTCGATGGAAACCAGCGCTTCCGTCGGGTTGATGACGAGATAGCCGCCGGATTTGAGCGTCACGACGTTGGAGAACATCGCGTCGAGCTGGGCTTCGACGCCGTATTTCGCGAAGAGCGGCTGCGGCTCGCGGTAAGGCTGGACGATCTTGCTATGGCTCGGCATGAGCATGCGCATGAAGTCCTTGGCCTCGCGATAGCCTTCGTCGCCGGAGACCATGATGTCGTCGATCTCCTTGTTGTAGAGATCGCGGATGGCGCGCTTGATGAGCGATCCTTCCTCATAGACGAGCGCTGGGGCCGCCGAGTTGAGGGTCAGCTCGCGCACGCTCTCCCAGAGGCGCATGAGATATTCGTAATCGCGCTTGATTTCCGGCTTGGTGCGCGAGGCGCCCGCCGTGCGCAGGATGATGCCCATTCCCTCGGGCACCTCCAGCTCCTGGGCGATTTCCTTCAGGCGCTTGCGGTCGGCGGCGTTGGTGATCTTGCGCGAAATGCCGCCGCCACGGCCCGTGTTGGGCATGAGCACCGAATAGCGGCCTGCGAGCGAGAGATACGTGGTGAGAGCAGCGCCCTTGTTGCCGCGCTCTTCCTTCACGACCTGCACCAGCAGGATCTGGCGGCGCTTGATGACTTCCTGGATCTTGTACTGCTTGCGCGGAGTGCGGCGCGGGGGGAGATCCTCAAGGGCGTCGCCACCGCCGAGTTGCTCGACGTGGTCCTCGTCCTCGTTCTCGCCTTCCTCGTCGTCGCCTTCTTCGTCCTCGTCGCTGTCGGCCTCGTCACCCTCAGCGGTTTCGGCGGTCTCCTCAGCGGGAGCGGCAACAGTCTCAACAGGCTCGGAGTTCTCGGATGTCTCGGCGGCATCGCCGGAGGCGGCCTCGAAATCACCGCCGGCGGCGATCAGGTCGATGGTCTCTTCCGTGCCTTCGGCAGGAGCCTGAGCCTCGGCACCTTCCTCCGTGCCGGCTTCGGCCTCGGTGGAGGTGACGGTCTCGTCTTTCTGTCCACGGCGCTGCGAGGAGCGGCCACGGCGTCCGCGGTTGCGGCGGCGCTCTTCCTCGCGCTCTTCCTCGGCCTGGGCCTCGGCTTCGGCTTCGAGCAGAGCCTGACGGTCGGCGACCGGGATCTGGTAGTAATCAGGGTGGATTTCGCTGAAGGCGAGGAACCCGTGGCGGTTTCCGCCGTACTCGACGAAGGCCGCCTGGAGCGACGGCTCTACGCGGGTGACCTTCGCGAGGTAGATGTTTCCGCGCAGCTGCTTGCGGTTGGCGGATTCGAAATCAAACTCTTCGACCTTCTGGCCGCGTACCACCACAACCCGGGTCTCTTCCGGGTGTGAGGCATCGATGAGCATCTTGTTTGCCATGTTGAACTCTCGACATGGCGATCGAGGGCAGGACCTGAGGCAGTAGCCGCAGTGAAGGCGGGTTTCCGCGCCGCAAGAGAAGGCGGCGGGCTGGAATTGCGTTCGGATTGCTGTCGATCGCCATCATGCGCCTCAGAGGGGCGCATTCTGGGTTGAAACGAAACGGCTTGAAGCCGGATGAGGTGGAGCAAGGGCGTGCGCGAAAAGAAACGCGCGCTTCGAACGGTGCCGGAACGAGAGTCAGTGCTGACTTCGCGTGTGCAACCATTCAAGACGGCCCTTTCTAGGAAACGGTGAGCCGGACAGGATCCTGCCACCGGAAAAGTGCGGCGATCTGCATCGCCATGAACCCTTCCTGGCGCCTGTCGAGGGTGACGGGGTCCCCAGAGGATCGGTCAACACAACCGTCTCCTCGGGTCCGCCGTCAGATTCGGCCATGCCGGGCGGGGTCATTGATCATTACAGAGCGAAAGGGGCATTTGGCAAGATGCTGAACTCTGTGTCGTTAATGCAACAGAGTCGCGAGATTGAGCCTTTTCAGGAGAAGCTTCGTTAACCAAAACCCGCCTAATGAGGTAGGAAGGAAGCACGCAACTTCCAGCAACGGCATGAGAATCAACCCCTTGATACGCTTGGCCTGGGTGGGCCTCCTGGCGATCCTGGCGACATTTACCGTCGCGAGGGGCGGTCCCGCTTGGGCTGTGGGTACAGCCGGTCCCGTGATCGCCGCTGACGTCTCCGTCGAGGTCGAGGGGCCCAAGACCCGGTTCCGGGTCACGCTGTCTAAAAGCGTGACGGCCCAGGTCTCCCTCATGGAGAAGCCGGATCGGCTGATCGTCGATCTGCCCGAGGTGGCATTTCACCTGCCGCCCAATGCCGGGCGCCAGCAGGCGGGGCTGATTGCCTCCTATCGCTACGGTCTGTTTGCGCCGGGCCGCTCCCGGGTGGTCATGGATTTGACCCAGCCCGCGACGGTTTCCGCCATGACGGTCGAGCCCAATGCTGCAAACGGCACGGCGCTGCTGACCATCGAGCTGACCCGCACCGAGCGGGACGATTTCCACCGCGCGGCTGTGGCCAACGCGGCCAAGGCGGCCCAGTCCGCCATCGCCGATACGGCCCCGGTCTCGAAGGATGCCCGCCCGGTCATCGTGATCGATCCCGGCCACGGAGGCATCGACCCCGGCGCCAATGCGGCGAATGGCTTGTTCGAGAAGGATCTGGTCCTGTCCTTCGCCCACAAGCTCCACAAAGCCCTTGAGGCGAGCGGGCGCTACAAGGTCGTGATGACCCGCGACAAGGACGTGTTCATTTCCTTGGGGGACCGGGTCCGCTCTGCGCGCAATGTCCAGGCCGATCTCTTCATCTCTATCCATGCGGATTCGATTTCCGGCGGGCAGGAGGTCCGGGGCCTGACCGTCTATACCGGCGCCGAGCGCGCCTCCGACGCCGATTCTGCCCGCCTTGCCGAGCGCGAAAACAAGGCCGATGCGGTCGCTGGCGTCGAGAGCGCCGACATGCCGGACGATGTCTCGGATATTCTGGTGGACCTGACCCTGCGCGAGACACGAAGCTTTTCCCACGGTTTCGCGACCCGGCTCGTGGGCGAGTTCGATTCGGTGGCTCGCATGAACAAGAATCCCCACCGCCAAGCCCGCTTCCAGGTGCTGCGGGCGCATGACGTGCCCTCGGTCCTGGTGGAGCTTGGCTACCTCTCCAGCAAGCAGGACCTGGATCTGCTCATGTCAGAGGAATGGCGGGGTAAAATGGTGTCCGCCATGAGCGTGGCGGTGGATCGCTTTTTTGCAACACGCTTCGCCCGACAGGGCGCTGCCGCAGTTTTACCATAGATAGGGTGTGGATACCCGTAGCGGGGGCGCGATTCCTCGGATAACAGAACGGGGCGGATTTTAAGCTTCGGTCTTGTTCCGATGGGGCACGGCGTTCGGGATCTGCATAAACAGGCGTCTTCGTGCGCCGACAACGGAATACCTTCGGATGCGTTTTGTCCTACGATTTTTCGGCTTCCTGTTCAGCGTCGGGGCGATCTTTTTCCTGATCGGCGCCGTCGGTCTGGCCTATGGATTCTGGTTCTTCTCCAAGGACCTGCCGGATCACGCGCAGCTCGCCAATTACGAGCCGCCGGTGATGACCCGCGTCCACGCCTCGGACGGCAGCCTGATCGCGGAATATGCCCGCGAGCGGCGCCTCTATGTCCCGATCCAGTCGATTCCGAACCTGGTGAAGGCGGCGTTCCTCTCTGCCGAGGACAAGAACTTCTACAAGCACCCGGGCGTCGACCCGGAGGGCGTGATCCGCGCCATCCTGATCAACGTCAAATCAGGCGGCAAGCGGGAGCAGGGCGCATCCACCATCACTCAGCAGGTGGCCAAGAACTTCCTTGTCGGCAACGAGAAGAGCTACGAGCGCAAGATCCGCGAGGCGCTGATCGCTCTGCGCATGGAAACGACCTTCTCCAAGGACAAGATCCTCGAGCTCTACCTCAACGAGATCTATCTCGGCCTGAGTAATTACGGCGTGGCCGCCTCGGCCCTGAACTATTTCGGCAAGTCGCTCCATGAGCTGACCATCGAGGAGGCCGCCTATCTCGCGGCTCTGCCGAAGGCGCCGAACAACTATCACCCGTTCCGTCAGCGTCAGGCCGCCATCGACCGCCGCAACTGGGTCATCGGCCGCATGGTCGAGAACGGCTACATCACGGCCGAACAGGCCGCTGAGGCCAGGAAGCAGCCGCTCAACGTCACGCCGCGCGTGGTTTCGCCCAACAGCATCGCCTCGGGCTACTTCGCCGAGGGCGTTCGCCGCGACATCGCCGAGCGCTATGGCGAAGAAAAGCTTTATGAGGGCGGCCTGCTGATCCGCGCCACTCTCGACCCCAAGATGCAGGCCATGGCCCGCAAGGCACTGGTCGATGGTCTCGTGCGCTTCGACGAGGCCCGCGGCTGGCGCGGCGCCCAGAGCAAGCTCGAGCTCGCCGGTCGCGAATGGGGCCTTGCGCTTGCCGAGGTGCCCTCCATGGGCGACGTGCAGCCCTGGCGTCTTGCCGTGGTGCTGGAAGTGTCAGGTGGACGCGCCCGCATCGGCCTGCAGCCGAAGAAGGAATCCTCTGGCCAGCTCTCCCGTGAACGCGAGACGGGCTTCATCACCGCCGATGGCGTGAAGTGGACCCGCCGCGCGGTCGAGAAGGCCGTGGCGGTCGGAGACGTGGTCTATGTGGAGCCCCTCGAGGGCAAGCAGGGCCAGTACCGTATCCGTCAGGTGCCCGAGATTTCCGGCGCCATCGTCGCCATGGACCCGCAGACGGGCCGCGTGCATGCGATGGTCGGCGGCTTCTCCTTCGACCAGAGCGAGTTCAACCGCGCCACGCAGGCCATGCGCCAGCCCGGCTCCTCGTTCAAACCGCTGGTTTACGCGACCGCTCTCGACAACGGCTACACGCCCTCGTCGCAGATCATGGACTCGCCCTTCGTGCTCGATATGGGCCCGGGGCAGGCGGCCTGGGCGCCGTCGAACTATGACGGCAAGGCTGCGGGCCTGCGCACGCTTCGCTACGGCATCGAGCATTCGAAGAACCTGATGACGGTTCGTCTCTCCAACGAGATCGGCATGCCCGTCATTTCGGAATATGCCCGCCGCTTTGGCGTCTATGACGACATGCTTCCGCTGCTCTCCATGTCGCTCGGCGCGGGCGAGACGACGGTCATGCGCATGACCGCCGCCTATTCCATGTTCGCGAATGGCGGACGCCGCATCAGGCCGACGCTGATCGACCAGATCCAGGACCGGAGCGGCCGCACGATCTATCGGCATGACGATCGCAAATGCGCGACCTGCGATTCCGAGAAATGGGATAGCGGCGCCGCGCCCAAGCTCGTGGACAGCCGCGAGCAGGTGCTCGATCCGCTGACCGCCTATCAGATCACTTCGATCCTCGAAGGCGTGGTCCAGCGCGGCACGGCGCAGACGGTCAAGGCTGTCGGCAAGCCGCTCGCTGGCAAGACCGGCACGACTAACGACGCGAAGGACGTGTGGTTCGTGGGCTTCTCGCCCGACCTCGCGGTCGGCGTGTTCCTGGGCTACGACCAGCCGAAGTCGCTCGGCAACGCGGCCACCGCCGGTCAGTACGCTGCTCCGGTCTTCCGCGACTTCATGCAGATGGCGCTCAAGGACAAGCCCGCGACGCCGTTCCGCGTGCCCCCGGGCATCAAGCTGATCCGCGTCAACGCCTCCACCGGCACCCGTGCCGGCGGCGAGGGCGGCGGCATCCTGGAAGCCTTCAAGCCCGGCCAATCTCCGCCGGAATATTATGCCCCGCCCGAGGAAGAAGGCGTGCCGCAGGCCGAGTACTCGCCCGCACCTCCGCCGCAGCAGCGGGCCGTAGGCGCTAGCCCGGGCGGATTGTATTGATCCGGCACGGAACCCATATCCATCGCGCTTCCTGACAAGCCGATATCGGTGATCGCTGCAGGCCTCCAAGGTCTGCAGCGTTGCCGGTTTTGAGGAAGTTTTCTTTACACGCAGGGACGCTCATCTTAAGACGCCCCAGACTCAAGGCACGGATATCAAGACGCCATGCGCGCCGAAATCGAACACCTCGTAGAAGAGACCAAGCAGTCAGTCGGGCTGCTGAGGAGGCATCTTTGACTGGGATAATGCCCAGCGCCGCCTCGCCGAACTGAACGCCAACGCCGAAGACCCGAACCTCTGGAACGATGCGGAAGCCGCGCAGAAGATCATGCGCGAGCGAACCTCGCTCGAAGACCAGATCTCCTCCATCAAGCGCATGGAGCAGGAGCTCGATGACGCGATCACGCTGATCGAGCTCGGCGAGATGGAAGAGGACGAAGACACCATCAAGGAAGGCGAGGAGACGATCCGCGCCCTTCAGGAAGAAGCCGCGCGCCGTCAGGTGGAAACGCTGCTCTCCGGTGAGGCCGATGCCAACGACACCTATGTGGAAGTCCATTCGGGCGCCGGCGGCACGGAGAGCCAGGATTGGGCCTCCATGCTCCAGCGCATGTATGCCCGTTGGGCCGAGCGCCGGAAGTACAAGGTCGAGCTTCTCGAAATCACCGACGGTGAAGAGGCCGGCATCAAGAG
Source organism: Microvirga solisilvae (assembly GCF_022808595.1). Lineage (GTDB taxonomy): Bacteria > Pseudomonadota > Alphaproteobacteria > Rhizobiales > Beijerinckiaceae > Microvirga > Microvirga solisilvae. Next base: position 865,794 of record NZ_JAKUCN010000001.1, on the reverse strand, counting down.
CGCTACACTCCTGATCAAGGGCCACAACGCCTATGGCTGGCTGAAGACCGAGTCAGGTGTGCACCGCCTCGTGCGCATCTCGCCTTACGATTCCAATGCGCGCCGCCACACGAGCTTCGCTTCGGTGTGGGTCTATCCGGTGGTGGATGACCGCATCAACATCGAGATCAAGGAATCCGATTGCCGCATCGATACGTTCCGTTCGTCCGGCGCAGGCGGTCAGCACGTGAACACCACGGACTCGGCGGTGCGTATCACGCACATTCCGAGCGGCATCGTCGTGGCCTGCCAGCAGGAGCGTTCGCAGCACAAGAACCGCGCGACCGCCTGGAACATGCTGCGCGCCCGTCTCTATGAGGCGGAGCTGAAGAAGCGCGAGGAAAAGGCGAATGCGGAAGCTGCCGCCAAGACCGATATCGGCTGGGGTCACCAGATCCGCTCCTACGTGCTGCAGCCCTACCAGCTCGTGAAGGACCTGCGCACGGGCACCCAGTCCCAGAGCCCGCAGGACGTGCTCGACGGCGATCTCGACCCCTTCATGGAAGCCTCGCTCGCGCAGCGTGTTTACGGTGGCGGCGAAGACGTCGAGGATATTGATTAAGCTTGCCGACCGGTGAACGTGATCCAGTTACCCTGGAAAGGCATGTTCACCGGTTCGCATCATGAAGCAGGAAAAGCTTACGATCGCGGGGCGCCAAGGCGTCGCCATTTCCGGCACTTTGATCCGTCAGGATCGTCCAAGCCGACGCCTTGCCATTCTTTTTCCCGGCCTGACCTACCGCAATTCCATGCCAGTGCTCTACTACCCGCGCCAGCTTCTGCTTGAGCGCGGCTACGAGGTGCTGACGGTCGATTACAGCTACGATCAGATCCCTGACTTCGCCGACTTGCCCGAGGATGAGAAGGTCACCTGGATCGGGGATGATGCTCGCGCCGTCATGGATGTCGTTTCCTTGCTCGGCGGTTACGAGCACTTCACCCTGGTCGGCAAGTCACTGGGCACGGCCGCCATGGCGGCTTTGGCACCCGATGAGCCGAGCCTTGCCTCGGCCGATCTCGTCTGGCTGACGCCCGGATTCAAGACACATGGCGTCCTCGATGGCATGGCCCGTTGCCCGCAGCGTTCGATCATCGTGCTCGGCACGGCTGATCCACATTACGAGGCGGAATATGTGGAGGCGGCCCGCGCGAGGGGAGCGGAGGTAGCTCTGCTCCCCGGTCTCGATCATGGGCTCGAGACACCGGGAGATGTGATCGGCTCGGTGGAAGCGATGGCCGAAGTCATGAAACGCCTGGCTGCCTGGCTCGATCAGGCGCAGCAACCGGTTACTTGAGAGCCTTCGCCGCCGCCAGCACTTCCTGCGCATGACCCTGGACCTTCACCTTGTTCCAGACCTTGGCGATGGTGCCGTCGCGGTCGATGAGAACGGTCGTGCGCTCGACGCCCATGTATTTGCGGCCGTACATGCTCTTCTCGACCCAGACCCCATAAGCCTCCAGCATGGCCTTTTCCTCGTCTGAGGCGAGGGGGAATTCGAGCCCGTATTTGGCGCGGAACTTGTCGTGGCTCGTCATCGGGTCGGGCGAGACGCCGATGATCACCGTGTCGGCGGCCTCGAATTCCTTGCCTAAGGCCTGGAAATCCTTGGCCTCCAGGGTGCAGCCGCTGGTGTCGTCCTTCGGGTAGAAATACAGCACGGCTTTCCGGCCCTTGAGGCTCTCAAGCGAAATATCCGTGCCGCCGGTGGCGGGCAGGGTGAAGGCAGGGGCTTTATTTCCAGGGTTTAGAGACATTATTCGCCTTCCTTTTGGCGGAATGTATTGGTTGGAAACCTCTTGTGTGCATGGTGGGAAAGAGGTGGTCGCGGGAGGCTGCCAGGACGGTTAAGGTCCCTCAAGTGATTCCCTCGCTGCCGCAGAAGCGCAAGAACCGGGTTGCCTGACATCACAAGAATGAAGTTACCGTTCCGTACCACGTTGCCCCGGCAAGAACCGGCCAAAAAGAGCCTTTGGCGCCGGGTGGTCCGCGGTACGCTCTACGCTAAGCTCGGTCTCGTCGTCTTCCTCGTCGTCATCGCCGGCCTGTTTTATCTGCGCCTTTCCGCAGGCCCCATGAGTTTCGGACGCCTGCCCGAGCGCGTCGCGGACGCCCTGGCCGCCCGGATCGGGCCCGGCTGGTCGGTCGCTCTGCGCAACACCGCCATTGAGCTCCATGAGGGGATGCCGGCCTTGAGGGCAAACGGGCTCGACATCCGCGCGCCCGGCGGCGAACTGGTGGTGCGTGCTCCTCATGCGCTCGTCAGCGTGGATTTCGTATCCCTGCTCACGGCCAATCTGCAGCCGAAAGCCATTCAGGTGCGTGATCTGCAGCTGCGCGTCCTGGTCAATCGCGACGGCTCCCTGACCTTCTCGCCCGTGCAGACCACCGAGGACGCGCATGCCTCCAGCGAAGGGGCGGTCGAGCCGTCACCCTCGAAGGCCGCTGCCGCCTCCCTGGCCATCAGCGCGAACGGTCCGTCGCAGGTGTCAGGCGCGGTCGGATCGCTGTTCGATCTGATTGTCGGGCCGCGCAGTGTTCTCAACTCTCTCGATCGAGCGCAGCTCACCAATGCTCGGCTTGTCTTCATCGATGCCGACCTCAAGGAGCGGGCGCGGTTCGATCGCGTCGATGCCGTATTCGATTGGTCGGAGAATGGCGGTCGTCACTTCGCATCGACCGTCGAAGGCAAGCAAGGCCCCTGGCAACTGAGCGGCGACGTCAAAGCCGAAAGCGGGACAGCCTACCGCGCATCCGTCGTTGCCGATGCTGCGCCGATTCAGGACATCCTCCTGCTCAGTGGCCTGTCGAGCCTTCCCGCCGCCACCGATCTTGAATTCTCCGGCCGCTTCGACGTGGCATATGCGGATGGCCGCGTCACGGAGCTGAAGACGCGCCTCGACAGCAATGCGGGCATGATTCAGATCGAGGACAAGGACACCTCGGCACTCCCGGTTGAGCGCGCGACCATCGTGGCCGAGTGGAACGAGGGAAAGAAGACACTCAATCTGCCGGTCCTCGAACTCAAGGGCGGCGATACCCGCGTCAAGCTCCAGGGAACGTTGGCGGCGCCGACAGCGGACAATCCCTGGCGCCTCCTGCTCAGCGGCAAGGATATCGTCTGGTCCGGAGCCGCGCCCGGCGATGCGCCGCTTCAGGTCTCGCAGGTGGATGCCGACCTCTCGGGCCCGGACGGCGTCGCCATCAACAGCCTCAAGCTGAGAGGTCCCGATCTTTCCGTGGATGTCGGCGGCGCCCTGGCCGCTTCCGCCGATCCGAAGGGGCTCAAGTTCGACGTCACGGCCACGAAGACGAATATCCGCTCGGCTCTGCGCATCTGGCCAGAGGCCGTGGCCCCGCCGGTGCGGCGCTTCCTTGTCGCGAACCTCAAGAGCGGGACGCTCGAAGACTTCAAGCTCAAAGTCGCGATGACAGGAACCGATGTCGAGAAATCGTTGTCCGGCGGGCCTATTTCCGACGATTCCGTGAAGATCGACTTCCAGATTTCGCAGGGCACGCTGCAGGCTGCAGAAGGTTTGCCTCCCGTGTCGAACATGGACGTGAGCGGGCAGGTGAGCGGGACGAAGGTTGCCCTGCGCGCACCGGCTGGCCGCGTGGATATGCCGGGCAATTTCAGCCTCAATGCTTCGGACGGCACCTTCACTCTGAATAATTACTGGGACGACAAGGCGGTCGCGCGCATCGATTTCCGCCTCATGGGCGGAGCGGACGGTGTCGGCGCCATGCTCCAGCAGCCTCTCGTGAAGCAGATCGCGGGGATCGAGGTCGATCCCGCCACCATGAAGGGCAAGGCGGACCTGAAGGTCGGCATCGGCCTTCCGGTGAAGGACATTCCGCCTGTCGCCGATCTTCCGCTGAAGATCACGGGAACGCTGAGCGAGGTTACTCTCGACAAACTTTTCGGCAAGGAGAAGCTGGAGGGCGGCAATCTCGCTATCGCCTATAACCAGGGCGATCTGTCGATCAAGGGCGAGGGCAAGCTCGGTGGCGGGCCTGCCAATATCGATGTGCAGAAGAATCGTCAGGGTGGCCAGGCGAATGTGGCTTTCGTGCTCGACGACGCCGCACGCAACAGGCGCGGGCTCTCCTTCGGCTCGCAACTGACGGGCCCCATCGCCCTGAAGGTCGGCGTGCCTCTCGGAAAACCCGATGCGCCCGGCATGATCGTCGAAGCCGATCTCGCAAAAGCGGGCGTGGATCAGCTCATTCCCGGCTGGGTGAAGCCCGCTGGCCGACCCGGCAAGCTCACGCTGACAATGCTCGAAGGCCCTTCGACCGAGATCAAGGATCTGCAACTCGACAGCGGCAGCGTCAGCCTGCGCGGCACGGCAACCTTGTCGAAGGAGGGCAACCTGGAGAAGGCGGACCTGTCCACCTTCAAGCTCTCGCCGGGCGACGACATGCGCGCGCAGATCGAGCAGTCCGGCGGCGCCTACAAGGTGACGGTGCGTGGCAATGTGGGTGATGCGCGTCCCTTCTTGAAAAACTCCGGCGCGCAATCTGCATCCCGCAACGGGAATGCAAAGGACTCGAAGGATTTCGATCTCGATCTCTCGCTCAACATCCTGACCGGCTACAACAACGAGGCGATCACCAATGCGGTGATCAAGACCTCGATGCGCAAGGATGTCGTGCGTCAGCTCGACATGAAAGGCCGCCTTGGCGCGACGAACGTTCTCGCGCGGACCGATGCGCAGGGGCGCAACGGAGCGGTCATCATCATCCAGGCCGAGGATGCAGGAGCGCTTCTGCGCTTCACGGATATCTACAAGCGCATGGCCGGCGGCGATCTCATCATCAATATGTCGACGGGCGAGGGGGCTCAGCCGGGAGTCATGCTGCTGCGCTCCTTCAGCATCGTCAATGAGCCGGCCCTGCGCCGGATCATTCCCACGCAGACGCAGATGGTTACCGGGCAGGACAGGGCCGGCAATCCGCAATCCGTGCGGGTGGATTTGAACGAGGTCGCTTTCGCGCGAGCCCGCGCCGAGTTCACGCGCACGGCAGGCCGTATCGATTTCAAGGACGCCGCGATCTATGGCGGCCAGATCGGTTTCACACTCGGCGGCTTCATCGACCACAGCCGCGACCGCATGGATATTTCCGGCACCTTCGTTCCGGCCTATGGGCTGAACAATGCCTTCGCCCAGGTGCCCCTGTTCGGGCCTCTGCTGGGCGGCAGCCAATATGAGGGTTTGTTCGCGGTCAATTTCCGCGCTTCGGGCTCTGCCTCTGCGCCCACGCTGACGGTCAATCCGCTCTCGGCGGTGGCGCCGGGCTTCCTGCGCAAGCTCTTCGGCGTAGGAATGGAGCCGCAGCAGACGGACGCGCTGCCTGCGACTCCAGATCGATAAGCCTTAGACAGCCCGCAGAAGCACGTGCTTCTTCTTGCCGAAGGACAGCTTGATCACTCCTTCGCTCGTCAGATCGGACATGCCGAGAGACGCGCGCTCGTCGGACACCGTCTGATCATTCACCTTCAGGCCGCCGCTCTTCACCTGACGCCGCGCCTCGCTCGATGACGGCACGAGCTTCGCGTAATCGGGGCCGAAAGCGGTGAGAACGCCAAGGCCTTCCTTGAGAATGTTGGATGGCACTTCGATGGTGGGCAGGCTTTCGGCGAGCTCGCCCTGCTCGAAGGTCTTTTGCGCGGTCTCCGCTGCGAGTTCGGCTGCTTCGCGGCCATGGAGGAGGGCGGTGGCTTCCGTCGCCAGCACCTTCTTCGCTTCGTTGATCTCGGCGCCTTGGAGCGAGCCGAGCTTGGCGATCTCGTCCATCGGCAGCAGAGTGAACAGCTTCAGGAAGCGGCCCACATCTGCGTCTTCCGTGTTGCGCCAGAACTGCCAGTAATCGTAGGGGCTCAGCATGTCGGCGTTGAGCCACACCGCGCCGGAGGCGGTCTTGCCCATTTTTGCGCCGGAAGCCGTGGTGAGCAGCGGGCAGGTGACGGCGTAGAGCTGCGGCGTGCCGAGGCGGCGACCGAGATCGATGCCGTTGACGATGTTGCCCCACTGGTCCGAACCGCCCATCTGCAGCACGCAGCCGTAGCGCTTGTTCAGCTCCACGAAGTCGTAGGCCTGGAGGATCATGTAGTTGAATTCCAGGAACGACAGCTCATGCTCGCGGTCGAGGCGCAGCTTCACGCTGTCGAAGGACAGCATGCGGTTGACAGAGAAGTGGCGGCCCACATCGCGCAGGAACTCGATGTAGTTGAGCTTGGTCAGCCACTCGGCATTGTCCACCATTGTGGCGTCGGTCTTACCATCGCCGAAGGAGATGAAGCGCGAGAACACCGTCTTGATGCTGTTCTTGTTGTCTTCGATCTGCTCGACGGTGAGGAGCTTGCGGCTCTCGTCCTTGCCGGAAGGATCGCCCACCCGGGTCGTGCCGCCGCCCATGAGCGTGATCGGCTTGCCGGCGCCGGTCTTCTGAAGCCAGTGCAGCATCATGATCGAGAGCAGATGGCCCACGTGCAGGGACGGGCCCGTGCAGTCATAGCCCACATAGGTTGTCAGGCGATTTTCCAGGGCGGCGGCATCCACACCCTCGAAATCGGAGGTCTGGTGAATGAAGCCCCGCTCGGTGAGCACCTTCAGGAATTCGGATCTTGGCGCGTTCATCGCGGCTCTCGTCTGGCTCTATAGGGAAATTTCAGGGGCTCTTCTAGCAGGTTGTGAGCGGGATTCCATCCTGACTAGAGCGTATGGTCTATTGCTAAGCTTAAGGAATTTAATAATATGTTCTAACGTTTCCTTATGGAGGGGCTATCATGTGTTTTGCTTGTACTAAGGACCTCAAAGGGGTTTCCTGGACCAATTTCGCGGATCACATGACCTATGCCCGCAAGGTTGGAAGCAATTCGGCAGTTCCCTTTGCTTCAAGTGAGTATGCGGCTTCGGTGGAATCGGAAAATTACGAGTATACCCCCGTCGATTTTTCGGATTTCGTGAATTTCTCATACCCCTGGTTGAAAGATTTCAATAGTGCGCCATCGATGGCTTTCGATGGTGCTGTAATAGGCGACGCAAAATACTATATACCGTTCGATATTGATCCGGACGTGCTGGCCCTTTTCTCAGGTTCTCAGTGGGCTGGTGAAACAATTACTTATAGTTTCCCGGATTCCCGTAGCGACTACGAATGGATCAATCCGAGCGCCGAAGGCTTCAAGCCGATTTCTATGCTCGCCCAGACAGCTTTCCACAGCATCTTCAGGGGCGCATATGGGGGGCTCTCTCTGACTTCCCTGGAATCCTTCACAAACGTCTCCTTCTCATATGCGGGCCGTAACGACGCAAACGTCAAGATTGCTGCCTTCCAGCCGAACAGCATCATTGATCGGAGCCATGCTTATTTCCCGGGTACGCCAATTTTCGGCGGGGACACATGGATCATCGACGGCCATACGGCTGCGCCGACGCCCGGCTCCTACCAATACTACATCATGCTGCATGAAGTGGGTCACGCACTCGGCCTGAAGCATACGCACGAGTTCGGCCCCGGCACGCCAAAGATCTCTGCCCATCTCGACTCGACCGAATATACGGTCATGACATACAATCATGGCGCTCATCCGCAGACCTTCATGATGTATGACATCGCTGCGCTGCAGGAGATGTATGGGGCGGATTTCAGCACGAATAGTGGTGCTACCGTCTACAAATGGAATCCTACGACGGGTGAAACCTTCCTGAATGGCTCGAGCCAAGGAAGGCCCGGAAGCAACAAGATCTTCCTGACGATCTGGGATGGCGGCGGAATCGATACCTACGACCTGTCGGCGTATACGGATAATCTGCGCATCGATCTGAGCCCTGGCGGCTATTCCATCTTCTCGTCCGCTCAGAAGGAAGCCGGCGTTAAAGGTAGCGTCTACAATGCCCTGCAGTATCGCGGCGACATGCGCTCGCTGATCGAGAACGCGATTGGCGGCAGCGGAAACGATTGGCTTGGCGGCAACAAAGCCAACAACACTCTCACCGGAAACGCAGGCAACGATACGCTCGATGGTGGCGAGGGTAACGATTATCTGTATGGCGGCGCCGGTAACGACGTGCTTCGGGGTGGAACTGGCATCGATTCCCTGAGGGGTGATGCCGGCGACGATTATCTCGATGGCGGCGTCGGTAATGACTACCTCGACGGCGGCCTGGGCAATGACACGCTGATCGGAGGAGCCGGGAACGATAATCTATCCGATACGGGCGGCAACGATATCCTCCAAGGCGGAGAGGGCAACGATTCAATCGGCGGCGGCATCGGTGTCGACACCCTCATCGGCGGTGACGGCGACGACTACCTCTTCATCGAGGCCGGTTCGACCTATTACTCCCCCGATGTTCTTATCGGCGGTTCAGGTTTCGACACCTTCTATGTCGTCGGTAAGGGTTACGCTGGCGACATCTACAACACCCTGATCACTGACTTCCAGGGCGGCGTCGGTGCTGGCGATCGCATTGTCATGCTGAAGAGCCTCTTCTCCGATTTCAATGCTGTGAAGGCTGCTGCCCGTCAGGTCGGATCTGATGTGGTCATCGATACGATTCAGTTTAACTATGTCGGCAACACCGGCATGAAGCTGACCTTGCAGAACTTCCAGCTTTCAAGGCTGGCAGCAGATGACTTCTCGTTCATCTAACGCGCCATCATAAGCGTATATAAAGAAAAGGCCGGTCAATCTGACCGGCCTTTTTTCGGTTTTAATGCTTGGACTCTCAAAAGATGCGGGCAGTCAGACCGCTTCCGTGGCTTCGGTCGCGCCCAGGCGCTTGTCGAGATACTCGTCCACGGCCACCATCAGCTCATCGACCTTGCCGTCGAAGAAGTGGTTGGCGCCGTCGACGACCGCATGCTCGAGCTTCACGCCCTTCTGGGTCTTCACCTTCTCGATGACGCTGACCACGTCCTTCACCGGAGCGACGCGATCCTCGGAGCCGTGCACGAACAGGCCGGAGGACGGGCAGGGGGCGAGGAACGAGAAGTCATAGCGGTTCGCCATGGCGGCAATCGAGATGAAGCCCTCGATCTCCGGACGGCGCATGAGAAGCTGCATGCCGATCCAGGCGCCGAAGGATACCCCGGCGATCCAGCAGGCGCGGGCATCGGGGTTCATGGCCTGGGCCCAGTCGAGGGCCGCTGCTGCATCCGACAGCTCGCCCTGGCCGTGGTCGAACGCGCCCTGGCTGCGGCCGACGCCGCGAAAGTTGAAGCGGAGCACCGAGAAGCCGCGCTTCACGAAGTCATAATACAGATTGTAGACGATCTGGTTGTTCATCGTCCCGCCGAATTGCGGGTGTGGATGCAGGATGATGGCGATTGGAGCGCCCTTTTCCTTGGCAGGCTGATAGCGGCCTTCGATACGGCCGGCCGGCCCCGTGAAGATGACTTCAGGCATGTACGCGAACCTCTTGATCGCCTCTCTGTGATGAGAGGGAAACCCCTGTGCGACCTTGACTCCAGGTCTCGGATTCCCTTAAGAGGGAAGCCATTAGAATTCTTCTAAAGTGTTACAATGTTTCGATAAATTCCAAAGGCTTCGGCCTTCGGAGAAACATGGGACACATGTGGTTGCGGTGCTTTAGCACAGCAACCAGGGTCAATTGCAAGATTTTCGTGAGGCGGCAGACCTTAAGCCATGGCCATGGTCCAGCGCACATACCTCGATCACAATGCCACCTCGCCCCTGCGGCCGGGCGTGGCGGAGGTGGTTCTGCGCGTGCTGCAGCTGCCGGGTAATGCATCCTCCATTCATACGGAAGGCCGCGCCGCGCGCTCTGAGATGGAAACCGCCAGGGCCTCCATTGCCCGCCTGGTCGGCTCCAAGGCCAAGAACTTGGTCTTCACGAGCGGCGGCACGGAAGCCGCGAATCTCGTGCTCACGCCGACTTTCCGCCGTCTCGGGCAGCCGGGGCCTGTCAGGCTTCTCATCGGTGCGACCGAGCATCCCTGTATCCTCAACGGCCATCGCTTTCCGGCCGAGCAGGTCGGCATCATCCCGGTGGATGGGCGCGGAATCATTGATCTCGCTTGGCTCAAAGCCCACCTGGAGAAGGCGGGTGACGAGCGGGTTCTGGTTTCCGTGCAACTCGCCAACAACGAGACCGGCGTGATCCAGCCCATCGCTGAGATTGCCCGGCTCGTTCATGAGCATGGCGGGCTCGTTCATACGGATGCTGTGCAGGCGGCGGGGCGGGTTCCGGTCGATATCGTTGCGCTTGGCGTCGATGCACTCACGCTGTCCGCCCACAAGCTCGGCGGCCCGAAGGGGGCGGGGGCTCTGGTGCTCGCCTCCGACCAGTACGAGATCGGCGACAAGCTGGTTCGCGGTGGCGGGCAGGAGAAGAACTACCGCGCCGGCACTGAGAATGTCGCTGGCATTGCCGGCTTCGGTGCTGCGGCCGAACTCGCCCTTGAGGGGCTGGAGCAGGAGGCCGAGCGGCTGAAGAGCCTTCGTGACGAAGCGGAGGCCCATGTCCTGCGTGTGGCGCCGGACGCTCTTGTTGTGGGCGCTGGTGCCGAGCGGTTGCCTAATACGCTGGCCTTTGCCATACCCGGCCTCAAGGCCGAGACGGCATTGATCGCGTTCGATCTTGCGGGCATTGCCCTGTCCTCCGGTTCGGCCTGCTCGTCCGGAAAGGTCAAGCGTTCGCATGTGCTCGATGCCATGGGCGTCGAGCCCGCCCTCGCGGAGGGCGTTTTGCGTGTGAGTTTGGGGTGGTCGACCACAAAAGAATGCGTCATTCGCTTTGCGGAGGCGTGCGAAAAGGTGGTGGGCCCCTTATATAAGCGGAAGGCGAGCGCGGCTTAGAAAGCCCCGCCAGTTTTCCATGTCATATCAACCCGCGGCCCTTGAAGCCGTGAGCGGTGGGAGAGACAGATGCCTGCAGTGCAGGAGACGATCGATCAGGTTCGGTCGATTGACGTCGATCAGTACAAGTACGGCTTCGAGACCGAAGTCGAAATGGAGAAGTCGCCCAAGGGCCTCTCCGAGGATGTGATCCGCTTCATCTCGGCCAAGAAGGGCGAGCCGGAATGGATGCTCCAGTGGCGCCTCGACGCCTACAAGCGTTGGCTCACCATGACGGAGCCGAGCTGGGCGCGCGTGTCGTACGACAAGATCGATTACAACGACATTTATTACTACGCCGCTCCGAAGAAGAACCCGGCGCCGAAGTCCCTCGACGAGGTGGACCCTGAGATTCTCAAGACCTATGAGAAGCTCGGCATTCCGCTGCGCGAGCAGGAGATCCTGGCCGGTGTTGAGCCGGAGCGTCGTGTGGCCGTGGACGCGGTGTTCGACAGCGTGTCGGTCGCCACGACCTTCAAGGAAGAACTGGCGAAGGCCGGCGTGATCTTCATGCCGATCTCGGAAGCTATCCGCGAATACCCGGACCTCGTGAAGCAGTACCTCGGCACCGTCGTGCCCGTGACGGACAACTTCTTCGCGACGCTGAACTCGGCTGTCTTCACCGACGGTTCGTTCGTCTACATCCCGCCGGGCGTCCGCTGCCCGATGGAGCTGTCGACTTACTTCCGCATCAACGAGAAGAACACCGGCCAGTTCGAGCGCACGCTGATCATCGCGGACAAGGGCTCCTACGTCTCGTATCTCGAAGGCTGCACGGCCCCGAAGCGCGACGAGAACCAGCTCCACGCTGCCGTGGTCGAGCTGATCGCGCTCGACGATGCCGAGATCAAGTACTCGACCGTCCAGAACTGGTATCCGGGCGACGCCGAGGGCCGGGGCGGCATCTACAACTTCGTGACGAAGCGCGGCGATTGCCGTGGCAAGAACTCGGTCATCACCTGGACCCAGGTGGAGACAGGCTCTGCGATCACGTGGAAGTACCCGTCCTGCATCCTGCGCGGCGACAACTCGCGCGGCGAGTTCTATTCGATTGCCGTGTCGAACGGCATGCAGCAGGTCGATTCCGGCACCAAGATGATCCATCTCGGCAAGAACACCACGAGCCGGATCATCTCGAAGGGCATCGCGGCCGGCAAGTCCGAGAACACCTATCGCGGCCTCGTGTCGGCTCACCGTAAGGCGACCGGCGCGCGTAACTTCACGAACTGCGACTCGCTGCTCATCGGCAACCAGTGCGGCGCGCATACGGTGCCCTACATCGAGTCGAAGAACGCCACCGCCGTGTTCGAGCACGAGGCGACGACATCGAAGATCTCGGAAGATCAGATGTTCTACTGCCAGCAGCGCGGCCTCTCGGAAGAAGAGGCGACGGCGCTCATCGTGAACGGCTTCGTGAAGGACGTTCTGCAGCAGCTCCCCATGGAGTTCGCGGTGGAAGCCCAGAAGCTCATCTCGATCTCGCTGGAAGGCTCGGTCGGTTAACGAACAAGCGTCCCCGGCCACGCGAAACGCGGGCCGGGATCGTCCAAACCCAGTTCAATTCGGATAGCGATCCCGGGTCTCGATAGGCTCGCCCGGGATGACGCGGATGGAAATGTAAAATGCTCGAAATCAAGAACCTTGTTGTCCAGATCGAGGACAAACGCATTCTCAACGGCCTCAACCTCACCGTGAACAAGGGCGAGGTCGCCGCCATCATGGGCCCGAACGGCTCGGGCAAGTCGACCCTGTCGTATGTGATCGCCGGCAAGGAGGATTATGAAGTTCTCGACGGCGAGATCCTGCTCGACGGCCAGAACCTTCTGGAGATGGAGCCGGATCAGCGCGCGGCTGCGGGCGTGTTCCTGGCCTTCCAGTACCCGCTGGAAATCCCCGGCGTCGGTTCGATGACCTTCCTGAAAGCCGCCATGAACGCCCAGCGCAAGTCGCGCGGCGAGGGCGAGTTGTCGACCCCCGATTTCATCAAGCAGGTGAACGCGGCGGCGGCGAAGCTCGAGATGAACAAGGACATGCTCAAGCGCGCCCTGAACGTCGGCTTCTCCGGCGGTGAGAAGAAGCGCATGGAGATCCTGCAGATGGCGCTGCTCCAACCGTCCTTCTGCATCCTTGACGAGACGGATTCCGGCCTCGACATCGACGCGCTGCGCATCGTGTCCGAGGGCGTGAACGCGCTCCGCTCTCCGGATCGCGCCTTCCTCGTCATCACGCACTATCAGCGCCTCCTGAACCACATCGTGCCCGACACCGTGCACGTGATGCATGGCGGCCGCATCGTGCGCTCGGGCGGCAAGGAACTGGCGCTCGAACTCGAGGCCAACGGCTATGCCGATTACCGGGAAAGCGAGGCCGCTTAATCATGGCCGACGTCACCCTCATGAAAACACCGGCGGAAACCGCGCTGGTGCAGGCGTTCGAAAGCGCCAAGACGACGCTTCCCGGAAGCACGGAATCCCGTGCCCAGGCTTTCGAGCAGTTCAGCGCGCGCGGTCTTCCGCACCGCCGCGTGGAAGAGTTCAAGTACACGGATCTTCGCGCGCTGCTGCGTGAGGTTGCGCCCTTCGCGGGCGTTCCCACCGCTGACGAGGCGAAGGCTGCGCTTGGCGGCTCCAAGGCATTCGCCGATGTGGCTGCGCTGCAGGTGCCGTTCGTGAACGGCCATTTCGTGCGCGAGGCTGTCGATTTCGCCAAGCTGCCGGAAGGCGTCGAGATCGTGCCCCTGCGCGAGGCTCTGGCCAATGGCCATGAGTGGCTGGCAAAGCTCAGCCCGGTTCCGTGGGCGAGCGGCAATCCGGTCTATCAGCTCAACACGTCCTTCATGGCCGACGGCGTGATGATCCGCGTTGCAGGCTCCGTCGAGACGCCGGTTCACCTGCGCTTCGTCACCGCTACTGGCTCTGCGATTGCTACCGCTACCCGCGTGCTCGTGGTAGTGGAGGATGATGCCTCCTTCACGCTTCTCGAATCCCACGAGAGCACGAGCGGCGCGAACCATCAGCCGAACGACGTGATCGAGATGATCGCGGGCGACCGCACCAACGTGCAGCATGTTCGCCTGAACGCCGAGGGTGATAAGGCTCTCGCCTTGTCGACACTTGCCCTGAAGGTCGGTGCCGAGGCCAACTTCAACAGCATCAACGTCGTGGCGGGCTCCGCCACCTCGCGCCATCAGGTCTATGCCATTCTCAATGGCGAGAACACGAACCTGCGCGTCAATGGCGCAACGATGCTGAAAGGCACGCAGCACGGGGATTCCACGCTTGTCGTCGAGCACAATGCTCTTCACTGCGAGAGCCGCGAGCTGTTCAAGACGGTCATCGACGATGAAGCCACGGGCGTCTTCCAGGGCAAGATCATCGTTCCGCATCACGCCCAGAAGACCGACGGCCGCATGATGTCGGCAGCGCTCCTCCTGGCGGAGGGCGGCTCGATGAACAACAAGCCGGAGCTCGAAATCTTCGCGGATGACGTGCAGTGCGCTCACGGCGCCACCTGCGGCCAGCTCGATGAAGACCTCCTGTTCTACCTCAAAGCTCGCGGCCTGCCGCAGAAGGAAGCCGAGAGCCTGCTGGTTCAGGCCTTCCTCGGCGAGTCCATCGAGTTCGTGGAGAACGAGGACGTTCGCGAGGCCCTGGTCGGCACCGTCGAGGGCTGGTTGAAGGCCCGTTCGTAAAACATGGCGTCATGGCCGGGCTCGTCCCGGCCATGACATTTCAAGTTCACTGCCCTCATCCTGAGGAGCCTGCGTAGCAGGCGTCTCGAAGGAGCTTCCAGAGGGCGCTGGATCATCCTTCGAGACGCAGACGACGTCTGCTCCTCAGGATGAGGACAGAGACAGGTAAGGCAATGAACGCTCCTGTGAAGCCATATGATATCGAAGCGGTTCGGACGCAGTTCCCGATCCTGCAACAACAGGTCTATGGCAAGCCGCTCGTCTATCTCGACAACGCCGCCTCGGCGCAGAAGCCGAAGGCCGTGATCGACGCCATGGTGAACGCCATGGAGACGGGCTACGCGAACGTGCATCGCGGCCTGCACTACATGGCCAATGTGGCGACCGAGGGCTTCGAGCGGGCACGCGAGACGGCGCGCGCGTTCATCAATGCGGGCTCGATCGAAGAGATCATCTTCACCAAGTCGGCGACCGAAGCCTACAACCTCGTAGCGGATTCCTTCGGTCGCATGAATATCGGGGAGGGGGACGAGATCATCCTCTCCATCATGGAGCACCATTCCAACATCGTGCCCTGGCACTTCCTGCGCGAGCGCAAGGGCGCGGTGATCAAGTGGGCGCCGGTGGACGACGACGGCAACTTCCTCGTCGAGGAGTTCGAGAAACTCTTCTCTCCCCGCACGAAGATCGTCGCCATGACGCATATGTCGAACGTGCTCGGCACCGTGACGCCGATGAAGGAGATCATCCGCATTGCTCACGCGCATGGCGTGCCGGTGCTGGTGGACGGCGCGCAGGGCGCGGTGCATCTCGACGTGGATGTGCGCGATCTCGATGCGGATTTCTATGTGTTCACGGGCCATAAGGTCTACGGGCCGACCGGCATCGGCGTTCTCTATGGCAAGCGCGAATTCCTCGAGAAGATGCCGCCTTATCAGGGCGGCGGCGAGATGATCCGCGAGGTGCGCGAGGACGCGATCACCTACAACGATCCGCCGCACCGTTTCGAGGCTGGCACGCCCGCGATCCTGGAGGCCATCGGCCTCGATGCGGCGCTTCGCTTCATGATGGAGCTTGGCCGCGAGAATATCCGCGCCCATGAGGAGGCCCTCTCGGCCTATGCCCATGAGCGCCTGCGGGCCATGAACTCCATCCGCATCATCGGCCAGGCCAGGGGCAAAGGGGCGATCATCGCCTTCGAGATGAAGAACGCCCACGCCCATGACGTGGCCACCATCATCGACCGGCAGGGCGTGGCTGTTCGGGCAGGCACCCACTGCGCCATGCCCCTCTTGAACCGCTTCGGGGCAACCTCCACCTGCCGTGCATCATTCGGCCTCTACAACACCATGGAAGAAGTCGATAAGCTGGTGGACGCCTTGCAGAAGGCGGAAACCCTGTTTGCCTGAAGGATAGACCTGTGAACGACCAGACCCCCATCCAAGACGCACCCAATGCGCCGCAGGTGTCCCCCGGCTCAAGCATTCCGCCGGAAGAGCTGGACCGCATGACGGACGACATCATCGCGGCCCTCAAGACCGTTTATGACCCGGAAATCCCGGTCGATATCTACGAGCTCGGCCTGATCTACCGCGTCGATATCGACGATGACCGGAACGTGGCCATCGACATGACACTGACCGCTCCGGGCTGCCCGGTGGCCGGTGAGATGCCGGGTTGGGTGGAAAACGCTGTTGCGGCCGTTCCCGGTGTCCAAAGCGTAAAAGCCACCATCGTCTTCGATCCGCCGTGGGATCAGAGCCGCATGTCCGACGAGGCCCGCGTTGGGCTCGATATGTGGTAAGCCTCACGGCTCATCGCTGAATAGAAAAATGGCCGGGCTAGCCCGGCCATTCGCTTATGGCGTCGTGTAGGATGGTTTCTCAGGCACCCGTTCTTCTGGCGCTCGCTCCTCATGATCGTGCTTAACGATGTCGTCAGCCTCCTCGACGGAGGAGAGGATCGGCGCGCGGGGCGCATCGGGAACCGCGGAGACCATGGCGCGGGCGATTTCCTGTTCGGCCATGACGACCCGGGTCGCGCCGTATTTCTCGACATGCTCTTCCTGGGCGGCGGAATGGACTCGCACGATGATCGGCAGATCTGCATTCTGCCGGCGCGCCTGCTCGACGATCTGCCCGCTCTCGAAAGCGTCGGGGATTGCCACGAGCAGGCAGCGTGCTTCCTTCAGATTGGCGGCGGCCGCAATCTCCGGATCGGCGGCATTGCCGACGAGAAGTTCGCTTCCGTCCCCCTGCAGATCGGCCACCTGGCTCTTGTTGGTCTCGACCACCAGGAAGGGTGTGCCGGAGGAGGCGAGCTTCCGGCTGATGAACTTGCCGACCCGGCCATGCCCCACGAGAACGACGTGATCGGTAAGAGACGTGACCGGCAGCGGCTCCCGCGCGGCCGCGGCGGCTGCTTTCTCGTCGGCGATGGCCTTCTCTTCCGCCGCCACGGCCTCGGCTTTCGCCTGCGCGCGAATGGTTTCGCGCTTGGAGAACCAGCGGTCGAGCAGCGTGAACAGGAACGGGTTCACGAGGATCGAGAGAATGGCGCCAGCCAGAATCAGATCGCGCCCCTGTTCGGGCAGGAGCTGAAGATCGACGCCGAGGCCCGCGAGGATGAACGAGAACTCGCCGATCTGCGCAAGGCTCGCCGCGATGGTCAGCGCGGTGGAGTCCGGATGGCGAAAGAGGCGCACGATGGCGTAAGCGGCCACGGACTTGCCGAACACGATGATCAGGAAGGTCGCCAGCACCGGCCAGAACGAATTGATCAGGATCATCGGGTCGAACAGCATGCCGACCGAGACGAAGAACAGAACCGCGAAGGCGTCGCGAAGAGGCAGCGTTTCGGAGGCGGCCTGATGGCTCAGCTCGGACTCGCTAAGCACCATGCCTGCGAAGAAGGCACCGAGGGCGAAGGAAACCCCGAACAGCTCCGCAGCCGCGAAGGCAGTGCCCAGCGCAATCGCGAGGACCGAGAGCCGGAACAGCTCGCGCGAACCCGTATGGGCGACATAATGCAGGATCCAGGGGATGACCCGACGACCGACGATCAGCATGATCGCCATGAAGGCGACCACTTTGCCGAGGGTAAGCCCCAGCGAGAGCACGATGCTCTCCACATCCGCCGACGCACTGGCGGTCGCATTGGCGAAGGCCGGCAGGAGCACCAGGGTCAGCACCATGGCGAGGTCTTCGACGATCAACCATCCGACGGCGATATGGCCGCGCTCTGTTTCCACGAGGCGGCGCTCCTGCAGGGCACGCAGCAGCACGACGGTACTGGCGACCGAGAGCGCGAGACCGAAGACGAGGCCCGCGACCACGTTCCAGCCCATGATCCAGGCAAGGCCCATGCCGAGCAGCGTGGCGCTGGCGATCTGCACGATGGCGCCAGGGATGGCGATGGCTTTGACCGAGAGAAGGTCCTTCAAGGAAAAGTGAAGACCCACACCGAACATCAGCAGGATCACGCCGATCTCGGCGAGCTGATTGGCGAGGCCCTGATCGGCCACATAGCCCGGAGTGAAGGGGCCGACGAAGACACCGGCGAGGAGATAGCCGACAAGGGGAGAAACACGGAGACGTTGCGCGAGAGCGCCAAAAACAAATGCCAGAACAAGGCCGACGACGATGGTTGAGATCAGCGGCATGTGATGCGGCATCTGTTCTCCTTTAGGGGTGAGCTGTCCTTGAGGGTGATTTTTTCGATATGGGCTACCTAGGCCGTAGGCACAACCCCGGATGGCCTCGACGTTTGCGCTTTCATCTCTTATCTATGAAATAATCGTACTCGTTCTGCCCGGGCCTTGAACCCGGCCGTCAGGAGAGAAGGCTAATGGCTCTACCAGGCTTCAAGGTCGTGACCTTGACCGACGCGGCGGCAAACCGCGTCAAGGACATCATCGGTAAGGCGGACAAGCCCATCGTCGGCGTCCGCGTGGGCGTGAAGAACGGCGGCTGCGCTGGCATGTCCTACACCATGGAATACGCAGAGAGCATCAACCCCCTCGACGAAGTGGTCGAGGACAAGGGCGTGACAGTGCTCATCGACCCCAAGGCGGTGCTGTTCCTGCTGGGCACGGAAATGGACTTCCAGACCACGAAGATGTCGTCTCAGTTCGTGTTCAACAATCCCAACCAGACCTCGGCCTGCGGCTGTGGCGAATCCGTCGCCATCACACCCGCTACACCTCCCGCACTTCATACCGCCGGCTGACCCTGGACTGATCCCATGGATGCCGAAGCCATCAGCGATATCTTCCAGACCTTCGGTCCGGTTCAGATCCGCAGGATGTTCGGCGGGCAGGGGATCTATCGGGAAGGGGTGATGTTCGCCCTGGCTGACGAGGGCGAGCTTTTTCTTAAGGTGGACGATGACAGTGTCGGCCACTTCAGGCAGCTTGGCTCGCGCCCCTTCAGCTTTCAGACGAAGGACGGCCGGATGACGATCACGAGCTTCTGGCTGATGCCGGAATCGGCCCTCGACGACCCGGATGAAGCTGCCGAGCTGGCGCGCATGGCTCTCAGGGCCGCGTTGCGCGCCAAAGCCTCGAAGGGCGCCAAGACAAAGAAGTCGGCGCCCCTTCGAAAGGCACGAAAATCCACTGCGGAAACGGCTTAGGACTTCTTGATCGTCACCGGACGCATCAGGAAGGCAGGCATATGATCGCCCATGCCCTTCACCGGCGCGTCGTCGTCATCGCGGCGCGAGCGGTTCTGATTGCCGCGTGAGGATTGGCGATCGCGCTCACGCTCACGCTCCGGACGCGGCCTGCGGGTCTCCTCCTGCTGAGGTGCAGGCGCGGCCTCGCGTCTGGGAGCGGCTTCCTCGGCTGCATCATCGGACTTGGAGCGCTGGCGATCTCCACCGGAGCGAACCTTCACCTTGCGGCTGCGCGAGGAACGCTCCTCGCCACGGCCACCACGGCGCGAAGAGCCTTCGGAGGGCGGCAGCTCCGCGAGTGTCGGTCCTTCCCACTCGATGGGGGTGGTGATCAGCTTCTCGATAGCGCTGAGCGACTTCTCATCACCTGGGCCGACAAGCGTGAACGCCTGACCCGCGCGGCCCGCGCGGCCTGTGCGGCCGATGCGGTGGACATAGTCTTCCGCGTGGTGCGGAATGTCGTAATTGAAAACGTGGCTCACGGTCGGAATGTCGAGGCCTCGGGCGGCGACGTCGCTGGCCACGAGAATCGGCATCTCGCCGCTGCGGAAGCTGTCGAGGGCCGCCATGCGGGCATGCTGGTCCATGTCGCCGTGAAGGGCGACGGCGCCAAAACCATGCTTCTGCAGCGAGCGATGCAGCACCGCAACATCGCGCTTGCGGTTGCAGAAAACCACGGCGTTCTGCAGGTCCGTCGCGTTGCGGATCAGGCCGCGCAGCGTCTCGCGCTTCTCGAAATCCTGACGACCCGTTGCGACGAGGCGCTGGGTGATCGTGGCTGCGGTCGAAGCGGCGCGGGCGACCTCGACCTTCACCGGGTTGTGCAGGAAGGCATCGGCGAGACGCTGGATCTCCGGCGGCATGGTCGCGGAGAAGAAGAGCGTCTGGCGTGTGAAGGGAACGAGCTTCACGATGCGCTCGATATCGGGGATGAAGCCCATGTCGAGCATGCGGTCGGCTTCGTCGATCACGAGAAGCTCGACGCCGGTGAGCAGCAGCTTGCCGCGCTCAAAATGGTCGAGCAGGCGGCCAGGGGTCGCGATCAGCACGTCCACACCGCGGGTGATCTTGGCGTCCTGGTCGCCGAAGGACACGCCGCCGATCAGCAGGGCCACCGAAAGCTTATGGTTGATGCCGTACTTGTCGAAATTGTCCTCGACCTGGGCCGCCAGCTCGCGGGTGGGCTCGAGGATGAGCGTGCGCGGCATGCGGGCACGGGCGCGCCCGTGCTCCAGCAGGGTCAGCATCGGCAGGGTGAAGGCCGCCGTCTTGCCCGTGCCCGTCTGGGCGATGCCGAGCACGTCCTTGCGCGCAAGGACATGGGGGATGGCCTGGGCCTGGATCGGTGTCGGCTCCGTGTAACCGGCAGAGGCAACAGCCTGTTGAACTTTATCGCTAAGTCCGAGTTCGGCGAACGACATGAATCTCTATCTATACCGTTGAGGGCGGGGTGCGCTTGAGTGCCGGCCGCGCTCTACGGCAACTAACGGGCGCGAGACTGGTTTCACCTGAGGCTCTTGCTCAAGTTAAGGTGTGGCGGGACCATAGGACAAGCTATCGGCTTGTCAATACAAGCGAACTTTTGAGGGAAAGACACCATGGCCGAGACGGTCGTTCTGGTTCCGGGGTTGGCCTGCACGGCGCGCCTGTTCGAGCCGCAGATTTCCGCCTTGTCGGAAGGGCGGGACATCATCGTCGCCGATCACACGCAGGACGATTCGATCCCTGCCATCGCGGCGCGGCTTCTCAAGAGCGCGCCGGAGCGGTTCTCCCTCGCCGGGCTCTCGATGGGGGGCTACATCGCCATGGAGGTGATGCGCCAAGCCCCGGAACGCGTCCAGCGCCTTGCTCTTCTCGATACGAGCCCGCGTCCCGATACGCCCGAGGCCACCCGGGACCGTGAAAGGCTTATCGCACTGGCCGAGGCCGGTCGATACGAGCAGATCTTTCCTCAGATCTGGCCCAAGCTGGTGCATCCGGAACGCCAAGGGGATACGGCGCTTCAGGAAACGGTTTTCGGCATGATGCGGGAGACGGGCCCGGGAGCTTATGTCAGGCAGCAGCGTGCCATCATCGGTCGTGCCGATTCCCGACCGCTTCTCCCCAGCATTGAAATCCCGACCCTGATTCTCGTCGGAGACGGCGATCTGATCACGCCGCCCGAGATCGCGCGCGAAATGGCCGACATGATCGAGTGGGCATCCCTCGTCGTGATTCCCGATTCGGGGCATTCATCGACGCTGGAGCAGCCCGAAAGGGTCAATCGGGCGCTCCAAATGTGGCTGGAAGAGGGGATGAAATGACTTCCACTCACATTTTCCTATAGGGCATGGTCAACGCTTTCTTACTGGAAGGCGATCTAGTGATTGGCCGCCCTTCAAGGTCGATGATCGGAGAAAAGCCAACTATTATCAGTAGCTTGCTGATCCTGAGGCGCTGGGGGCTTCAGCGAAGGCCTGCCATTGCGTCATGGGCCGGGGGCGAAAATTTCCACAAGTTGGGCCGGAATGCGGCGTCATTTGTTCTGTGTTGCGCAAAAGTGACAGACGATACGGCAACCTTGGGTTAGAAGCTAAACCATAGCCTTCAAGCTAAATGGATAAGCAAATGAAAAAGATTCTCCTCGCTTCGGTCGCCCTGCTCAGCCTCTCCGCTGCTGCTTCCGCTGCTGACCTCCCGTCGCGCCGCGCTCCGGCTCCGGTCGTTGCTGTTCCGGTCTTCACCTGGACCGGCTTCTACGCTGGTGTGAACGCCGGCATCGGCTTCAACAACGGCGGCGACAACGACATCGTGTTCGGCGGCGCCACCATCACCGGCGACAGCGATGATGACGCTGGCTTCGTCGGCGGCGCTCAGATCGGCTACAACTACCAGATCGGCTCGTTCGTGGTTGGTGTTGAAGGCGACCTGCAGTGGGCTGACTTCGGCAGCACCACCTACGTCTTCCCGGCTGGCACCGTCACGGTTGACTCCGACGATTGGTTCGGCACCGTCCGCGCTCGCGCTGGTGTGGCCTTCGATCGCGCCCTCATCTACGCAACCGGCGGCTTCGCTTTCGCTGACGACCGCAACGGCTGGACCCTCGGTGGCGGTCTCGAGTACGCCTTCACCAACAACCTGACCATGAAGGTTGAAGGTCTCTACGTGAACCTCGAAGACGAAGACTTCACCTTCGGTGGCACGACCTTCAGCACCGGCGAGACCGATTTCGGTGTCGTCCGCGCTGGCCTGAACTACAAGTTCAGCACCTACTAAGATCTGTCGCTTCGGCGATAGGAAAGGCCCGGGTTTCCCCGGGCCTTTTTTCGTTTTCTAGTATGCTCAAAAGAAAATGCCGCCCCCGTTAGGGAGCGGCATGTCGAGAGTGAGCGCCTACTTTACTCGACGATGGTCACGACCTTGCGGGTCTTCGGGTCGACCAGAACCACATCGTCATTATAGACGAAGTAGCTGTAGCCCTTCACCGACGGGATGTCGGTGACGATGGTGTCGGGAACCGTCTGCAGTTCGACCGTGCTCGGCACTGCCATACCAACGGTCACCTTCTCCTTCACGGTCACGGGCTTTGCCGTGCCCAGGCGCTGATGGATGACGGTGCGCTGTTCCGGAGCGATGGTGATCGAACCCGTGGTTTCCGTCGTGGTGGTCACCGAGGTCTGGGCGCCGGCCGGAGCAGCAGCCAGCAGGCCGATAGCGGTCGCAGTCGCGATCATGAGAACTTTCATCATTTCACTCCTCTGAGAAACATTCCTTAGCTCGAGCTTAAGGCCCGAGCCCGCGGCCATTTTTGATCGGCCGAACAGGCTGGCTAACTCAGAAAAACAAGAAAGCGTTCCTGATTTGCGGAGGAGTATGCCCCGAAATGGGTAGCCCCTAATCCCAAGGGCGTATCAATAAAAATGCCGGAGCCACGAGGGCTCCGGCAGGCAGGCTGCGAAAAGCAGCCGGGAGGAAAAACCTCTTCCCGCTTAGCAGGAATAGTACATCTGGAACTCGACCGGATGCGGGGTCATCTCGAAGCGGGCGACCTCGGTCATCTTCAGCTCGATATAGCTGTCGATGAAGTCATCGCTGAAGACGCCGCCGGCCTTGAGGAACGCGCGGTCCTTGTCGAGGCTGGCGAGAGCTTCACGAAGCGAGCCGCAGACCGTCGGGATCTTCTTCAGCTCGCGCGGAGGCAGATCGTAGAGGTCCTTGTCCATGGCCTGGCCGGGATCGATCTTGTTCAAGATGCCGTCGAGGCCCGCCATCATGATCGCCGTGAAAGCCAGATAAGGATTGGCGGTCGGATCGGGGAAGCGGATCTCGACGCGCTTGGCCTTCGGCGAGGTCGTCCACGGAATACGGCAGGAGGCGGAGCGGTTACGGGCCGAATAGGCCAGCAGAACCGGAGCCTCGTAGCCCGGGACGAGACGCTTGTAGGAGTTCGTCGACGGGTTGGTGAAGGCGTTGAGCGCCTTGGCGTGCTTGATGATGCCACCGATATACCACAGGCATTCCTGGCTGAGATCTGCATACTTGTTGCCGGCGAAGAGGGGCTTGCCGCCCTTCCAGAGCGACTGGTGCACGTGCATGCCCGAGCCGTTGTCGCCATAGACCGGCTTCGGCATGAAGGTAGCCGTCTTGCCGTAGGACTGAGCCACGTTGTGGATGCAGTACTTGTAGATCTGCATCTCGTCGGCGGTCTTCACCAGCGTATTGAACTTCGTGCCGAGTTCGTGCTGGGCGGAAGCCACCTCGTGGTGGTGCTTCTCGACCGTCACGCCCATGGCCTTCATGGCCGCAAGCATTTCGCCGCGCATGTCCTGAGCCGAATCCAGCGGAGGAACCGGGAAGTAGCCGCCCTTGACGGGGATGCGGTGACCGAGGTTACCGCCTTCATAAGGCGTGTCGCCGTTGATCGGCAGCTCGGAGGAGTCGAGCTTGAAGCCGGTGTTGTACGGGTCGGCCATGAACTTCACGTCGTCGAACACGAAGAACTCGGCCTCGGGACCCACATAGACCGTGTCGGCGATGCCCGTGGACTTCAGATAGGCCTCGGCCTTCTTGGCGATGCCGCGCGGATCGCGGTTATAGGGCTCGCCGGTGGCGGGCTCGAGGATGTCGCAGTTGATGATCATGGTGGACGCCGAGAAGAACGGGTCCATCTGGGCCGTCGTCGGGTCGGGCATGAGGGTCATGTCGGACTCGTTGATCGCCTTCCAGCCGGCGATAGACGAACCATCGAACATGATGCCGTCGGCGAGCAGGTCCTCATCGACCATGTCGACGTCGAAGGTGACGTGCTGCCACTTGCCGCGCGGATCCGTGAAACGGAAGTCGACGTATTTCACGTCGTTATCTTTGATCGCCTTGAGCACATCCTTGGCGGTCTGCATGGTCATAAGTCCTCTTCTGCCCTTGATTGTCCTCGGCCTCGCCGGCCTTGGCTTGAGATGACGAGTTTAGATCGCGTCGGATCCGGTCTCGCCCGTACGGATGCGGACGGCCTCTTCGACCGTCGACACGAAAATCTTTCCGTCTCCGATGCGACCTGTCTGGGCTGCCTTGCGGATGGCTTCGATGGCGCTTTCGGCCATGTCGTCGTTCAGGACGATCTCGAGCTTCACCTTGGGCAGAAAGTCGACGACGTATTCTGCACCGCGATACAGCTCGGTATGGCCCTTCTGACGGCCGAAGCCCTTGGCCTCGATGACGGTGATGCCCTGGAGGCCGACCTCCTGGAGAGCTTCTTTGACTTCATCGAGCTTGAAAGGCTTGATGATGGCTTCGATCTTCTTCATCGGATAACCGTTTCGGTTCGGGACTTGCCGCTTTTAGCACCAGCTCAGGGGTGCCTTCCATGGCCTCGATGATTCAAACTGCCCGCGATTGCATCTCTGGAGAGCAGTTGCTGCTCAAAGTTTGTGCATGTGCGGTTTTCGGCGGCAAAGGGGCTCTGAATGGCTGTTTCGAGGCTCCAAATGCTCCCTGAACTCGTTCTTCGACCCCAAGAAATGAAGCTTGCGGATGCTGCAACCATAGGATCGGGCATTCCGGGCATCGACCTCATGCGGCGTGCTGGAGCTGCCGTGGCCCAGGCTGCCACCGAAATGCTCACGAAAGAGGCGCATGTGGTCATAGCCGCCGGGCCTGGACAAAACGGAGGCGATGGCTTCGTCGTGGCGAGCCTTCTGGCCGCGCAGGGGTGCCGAGTGACCCTCGGGCTTCTTGGGGGAGTGGAGCGCCTATCGGGAGATGCAGCCCTTGCGGCGAAGGATTGGAAGGGGCCGATTGATGCGGCCGAAACTCTTCCTTTTTCTGAGGCGGATTTGATCATTGACGCTCTGTTCGGCACGGGCCTCGCGCGGGATCTCGATGGAGCAGCGCGTATCACGGTCGAGCATATGAATGCCTCGGGGCGGCCGATTCTCGCCGTCGACCTGCCATCGGGAATCGATGGCGAGACGGGCCAGGTGAGGGGCGTTGCCGTCAGGGCGACACGAACAGTGACGTTCGCTGCCCGCAAGCCCTGCCATCTGCTGATGCCGGGGCGCGCATTGAGCGGGGAGGTCGAGGTAGTCGATATCGGCATTGCGCGTGAAACGCTCGAAGCGTCGGGCGGCAGGCTTTTCGCCAATGCACCACCGCTTTGGTTTGGAAAACTCCCGAAACCCGGCCTGTCCTCTCACAAATACGATCGCGGCCATACGCTCGTGCTCTCGGGCGGCGCGACCCGGACCGGTGCAGCGCGGCTGGCGGCGCGGGCGGCCCTGCGCATCGGCTCCGGCCTCGTCACCGTAGCCTCGCCGCCGGAAGCGCTCGGGGTCAATGCGGCTCACCTGACGGCCATCATGCTCAGGGGCTGCGATGGGCCTGAAGGCCTCCAGCATATTCTTCAGGATGAGAGGCTGAACTCCCTGGTGCTCGGGCCTGCGCTCGGGGTTCACTCGGGTACCCGCGCCATGGTTGCCGTGGCGGCGCAGGCAAGGCGCGCCTTGGTGCTCGACGCGGATGCGCTCACATCCTTCGAAGGGCTGGCGTCGGAGATGCATCAGGCGTTTCACCATGCGCCGACCGTGCTCACGCCTCATGAGGGCGAGTTCAAGCGCCTGTTCAAGGGACACCCGGATATCCTTGATCCTGAATCGAAAATCGAGCGTGCGCATCGCACCGCCGTCTATACGGGTGCGGTGGTCCTGCTGAAAGGGCCGGACACGGTGATAGCCGCTCCGGACGGCCGTATCGCCATCAACGAGAACGGCTCGCCTTATCTCGGCACGGCAGGGTCGGGCGATACCCTTTGCGGCATCATCGCAGGCCTCATGGCCCAAGGGCTTCCGGCCTTCGAGGCAGCCTGCGCCGGAACATGGATCCATGCGGAGGCGGGCGCGAGCTTCGGGCCGGGACTGATCGCGGAGGACCTCGCCGAGCTGATCCCTGGCGTTTTACGCAGGCTCCTTAAGTAACCTCGATCCAGGTCCAGAGCCCCGCATCGAACCGCTCCATCACGGTCGAGGCGAGAAGCCACTTGCCAGGATTGTCGGCCACGAAGGCGATGCGGATCGTCTTGTTCTCGGGCACCTGTGCCGTATCCAGCCAATAGGGCTCCCACCCGTCGTCGAACGGGTGGAGAAGCCGGAAGGAATGGCCGTGCAGGTGCATGGGCTGGACAAAGCCGGTCTCGTTCTTGAGTGCCAGCACCACAGGCGTGCTGCGCTTGACGGTGACGAGCGGAGCGCTCGATGGGCTGCCTGAGGCGCCGTTAAGGCTCCATGGGGCATTGGTCCTGGGATCGCCCTTGATCGCCACATCCCGGCGCGTCGCGTCCTGGAGCCTGATAGCGTTCGGCAGCTTGGGATTGGGCGGCAGCGGGGCAACGGGAGGCAGAGGCTCCCGTCTGCTGCCCTCGGTGACGATTTCCGCGAGCGGGAAGCCGTTGCCGATCATGGCGGTCACCGTTCCCGCGGGGCCGGGCTCCGGGCCCAGGTCGATGAGCAGGTCGTAGCGATTGCCGGGCGCGAAGGGCAGGGAGGCCTTCAAGGGTTCGAAGGTGTTGGAGGGCTGCCCGTCCACGGCGATGACATAGGCCTTAAGCCCGTCGAAACGCAGGCGCATGGTGCGGGCGTTGCAGGCATTCGCGAGGCGCAGGCGGATGCGTGCCCCCGGCGCGGCCTTGATGGGCTGCGGAGTCGGCTTGCCGTTCACGCTGAGAAAGGTGCCGAGCAGGCCCATGGGAATAGGCTCGGCGAGGATAAGATCGCCCTGTTCGCCCAACATCCAATCGTCGACGAGAAGAGGAATATCCAGGTCCACCTGGGGAGGATTCGCCTCCTCGACGATCAGCATGCGGGTCAGCCCGCGCTCGGAGGGCTCGGCGCTTTTGCCCAGGACGCAGGGGCGGATCAGGAAGGTGCCGGAATCGGGCGGGCTGAAGCGGTAGTCCCGATCCTTGCCGGGTGCTGTCGGCTCCTCGGTGAGGCCGCCAACACCATCCATGGCATTGGGGCTGCGAACGCCGTGGCAATGAACGGAGAGAGGCAGAGCAGTCTCGTTCTTCAGAGTGAAAGCCAGATCCTCGCCATGCTTTAGGCGCGTCGCTTCGCCCAGCTTGCCGTTGAAGGCCCAAATCTCGGCTTCTTGCGTTGAATCAGGGCGCAGCCGTTGAGGAGCAGGGCGGGCCGAGAGGAAGGGCATTAGCCCTCTTCCGAGCCCTGCTTTGAGCTCGTTAGGAGACAATTGCGGATTTTGTGCCCATCCTCGCCGCGGCAGCCCCATCAGAGCAGTGGCAAGGCCTGCGGTGGCGGCGCGGCGGGTGATCATCGGGGCGGACTCGCGAGAGGGCAGATCGGGCTTATGGGGTATCCTTTTGAACGGGAAAGGCCAAGTTTGGTTGCCGGCCCGGCCCCACGAACTTTTTTGATGCATGGCGCGCCAAGCGTGCTATAGAGCCGCGTCCCGGAAGAGGGGCGCGTTTATCGTGCTGCTCCCAGGCGGGCGTGGCGGAACTGGTAGACGCACTGGATTTAGGTTCCAGCGACGCAAGTCGTGGGGGTTCGACTCCCTCCGCCCGCACCAATCGTCAGATTGGGTCCGGAGGCTCCCGGCAATGGTTGGCGGCACACTCGCTGCATCGGCCGGAGCCTAACATCGATTTTTCTTAAGTGAACGAAGGCGAATAAGACAATGCAGGTGACGGAAACACTGTCCCAAGGCTTGAAGCGAGAGTTCAAGGTCGTGCTCCCGGCCACCGAGTTGGAGCAGCGCCTGAACGACGAGCTCAACAACATCAAGGATCGCGTGCGGCTGAACGGCTTCCGCCCCGGCAAGGTGCCGCCGGCGCACCTGCGCAAGGTTTATGGCCGCTCCGTGATGTCCGACGTTCTCCAGAACGCCGTGAACGAGGCCAACCGCAAGATCGTCGAGGACAACAAGCTGAAGCTCGCCCACGAGCCGCAGATCCAGTTCCCCGAGGACAAGGAAACCATCGAGAAGGCCATGGACGCCAAGGGCGACCTGTCCTTCACGGTTGCTCTCGAGGTTCTGCCCGAGTTCGAGCTGGTCGACCTGTCCGGCGTGAGCGTGAAGAAGCCGGTGGCCGAGGTCTCCGATGCCGAGATCGACGAGTCGCTTGAGCGCATGGCCAAGCAGAACCGTTCCTTCGAGACGAAGAAGGGCAAGTCTGCCGATGGCGACCGCGTGGTCGTGGACTTCGTAGGCCGCATCGACGGCACCGAGTTCGAGGGCGGCAAGGGCCAGGACATCCGTGTCGAGCTGGGTTCCAACACCTTCATCCCGGGCTTCGAAGAGCAGCTCATCGGCCTGAAGGCCGGCGACACTAAGCTCGTGAAGGTTTCCTTCCCCGAGAACTACCTGGCCGCGCATCTTGCCGGTAAGGCCGCCGAGTTCGACGTGACCGTGAAGGACGTCGAGGCTCCCGGCGAGCTGAAGATCGACGATGAGATGGCCAAGGGCTTCGGCATGGAATCACTGGACAAGCTCAAGGAAGCGATCCGCGACGCCATCAAGCGCGACTTCGACACGCAGTCCCGCCGCAAGGTGAAGAAGGACCTGCTGGACGCTCTCGACGCCAAGTACAGCTTCGAGCTGCCCCCGTCCCTGGTCGAGCAGGAATTCGCTGCCGTGTGGTCGCAGGTCGATGCCGACATGAAGTCGAACGGCCGCACCTTCGCTGACGAAGACACCACCGAGGAAGAGGCTCGCGCCGAGTATCGCAAGATCGCCGAGCGTCGCGTTCGTCTCGGGTTGGTCCTTGCGCAGATCGGTGAGAAGTCCGATATCAAGATCTCCGACGACGAGGTGACTCAGGCCCTCATCGAGCGGGTCCGCCAGTACCCCGGCCAGGAACGGCAGGTTTGGGAGTTCTATCAGAAGAACCCGCAGGCCCTCGCCGAAATCCGGGCTCCTCTGTTCGAGGAGAAAGTTGTCGACCAGATCCTTTCCCAGGTGAAGGTGGCCGAAGAGAAGGTTTCCAAGGACGCTCTCTTCAGCGACGATGACGCCGAGACCGAATCTAAGCCGAAGGCTAAGGGCGGTAAGAAAGCCAGCAAGGGCGAGTAAGGCTCATCGGAGCTCTCGCTGCCTTGCATCAATCAGACGGCCGCGCGTTCCGCGCGGTCGCTTTGGAGCAGTGAGACAATGAGAGATCCGGTAGCGCTCTTTAACAATACGCTCGTTCCCATGGTGGTCGAGCAGTCGAACCGCGGCGAGCGCGCCTTCGACATCTACTCGCGCCTCCTGCGCGAGCGGATTATCTTCCTTACCGGGCCGGTCGAAGACTACTCGGCGTCGCTCATCGTGGCGCAGCTTCTCTTCCTCGAAGCCGAGAACCCGAAGAAGGAAATTTCCTTCTACATCAACTCGCCCGGCGGCGTCGTGACGTCTGGCCTGTCGATCTACGACACCATGCAGTTCATCCGCTGCCCGGTTTCGACGCTCTGCGTCGGCCAGGCCGCCTCGATGGGCTCTCTTCTCCTGACCGCAGGCGAGAAGGGCATGCGCTTCGCGCTCCCGAACGCCCGAATCATGGTTCACCAGCCCTCTGGCGGTTACCAGGGTCAGGTCACGGACATCATGATCCATGCCCGCGAGAGCGAGGCCCTCAAGCGCCGTCTCAACGAGATTTATGTGAACCATACCGGTCGCAACTACGAAGAGATCGAGCGGGCACTCGAGCGCGATAACTTCATGACGGCGGAAGCCGCCCGGGAATTCGGCCTTATCGACCAAGTGGTCGAGAAGCGTCCCGAGCCGGCTGCACCCCCGGCCTAATCCTTAAAACCTGGGGAAAAATTCTCCCCAGGTGCGTCTTTTTGGCCAGCAACTCCGTTTCTATTGATCACGCGCCTTCGCCGTGATTGCATGTGGATTCTGGAGACGAGGCGATTTGGCTAAGTAAATTGTTAGTGTCGGAACCTTTCATTAGGCCCGACGCTCATAAGTTAAAGGGTGCGGGGCCGGCAAAGGGGCCGTCCTGGCACGGATTGGAGATGTGATAATGACCAAGGCTGGCGGCAACGACTCCAAGAGCACGCTGTACTGTTCCTTCTGCGGCAAGAGCCAGCACGAGGTTCGCAAGCTGATCGCTGGCCCGACGGTTTTCATCTGCGATGAATGCGTCGAGCTCTGCATGGACATCATCCGCGAGGAGTCGAAATCGTCTCTCGTGAAGTCCCGGGATGGCGTTCCCACCCCGAAGGAAATCAGCCGCGTTCTGGATGATTACGTGATCGGCCAGGAGCACGCCAAGAAGGTGCTCTCGGTAGCGGTCCACAACCATTACAAGCGCCTCGCCCATGCCACGAAGCACAACGACGTGGAACTGGCGAAGTCCAACATCCTGCTGATCGGTCCGACCGGTTCGGGTAAGACGCTGCTCGCGCAGACGCTCGCCCGCATCCTGGACGTGCCTTTCACCATGGCAGACGCCACCACCCTGACCGAGGCCGGTTACGTGGGTGAGGACGTCGAGAACATCATTCTCAAGCTGCTCCAGGCCTCCGACTACAATGTCGAGCGGGCGCAGCGCGGCATCGTCTATATCGACGAGATCGACAAGATCTCCCGCAAGTCCGACAACCCGTCGATCACCCGCGACGTGTCGGGTGAGGGCGTGCAGCAGGCTCTGCTGAAGATCATGGAAGGCACCGTTGCCTCCGTGCCTCCGCAGGGCGGCCGCAAGCACCCGCAGCAGGAGTTCCTGCAGGTGGACACGACCAACATCCTGTTCATCTGCGGCGGCGCCTTCGCCGGCCTCGAGCGGATCATCGCTGGTCGCGGCAAGGGCACGTCCATCGGCTTCGGTGCTACGGTCAGCTCGCCGGACGACCGCCGCACGGGCGAGATCTTCCGCGAGGTAGAGCCCGAGGATCTGCTGAAGTTCGGCCTGATCCCCGAATTCGTCGGCCGTCTACCTGTTCTGGCGACGCTCGAGGATCTCGATGTCGATGCCCTGAAGACGATCCTGCAGGAGCCGAAGAACGCCCTGGTCAAGCAATACCAGCGCCTCTTCGAGATGGAGAACGTCTCCCTGACGTTCCAGGACGAGGCCCTGACCCTCATCGCCAAGAAGGCGATCGAGCGGAAGACCGGCGCCCGCGGCCTGCGTTCCATCATGGAGGGCATCCTGCTGGAGACCATGTACGACCTGCCTGGCCTCGAATCCGTCGAGCAGGTGGTCATCGGCCCCGAGGTGGTGGAGGGCAAGGCCAAGCCGCTCTTCATCCATGGCGATCGCAGCGAGCAGCCTGCGAGCGCCAGCGCCTAAAAAGACCTCTGGGGGCATTTCATGATTGATGGCGTTGCGGGCTCGGTTCTTGAAACAGGTGTCCTGCAACGCCACATTCTTTCTTGCGTGGTGGTTGTCCGCTCATCCCCCGAGGGACGGCGCCACGTACCGGGTGCAGCCCATAAAAACAGCCTGAGCATTCCGGTATCCCGTCCGAGGACCAGCTTATCCAAGGGGCTCCTAGGGCGCATTCATAAGGATGTTGTCTCATGACACAGTCGAAGCCACGTCAGCCTGTCATTCCAGGCTCGACAGGAACCTATGCGGTTCTGCCTCTGCGCGACATCGTCGTTTTTCCGCACATGATCGTGCCGCTCTTCGTGGGCCGCGAGAAATCGATCCGTGCGCTTGAGGAAGTGGTCAAGAACGACCGTCATATCCTGCTCGCAACGCAGATCGATGCGACGGATGACGATCCTGCCACGGACGCGATCTACAAGGTCGGTACGCTCGCCAACGTGCTCCAGCTCCTCAAGCTTCCTGACGGCACCGTGAAGGTGCTGGTCGAGGGCGCGAGCCGCGCGCAGGTGAAGGCCTATACCCGCACAGACGAATATTACGAAGCCGAAGCCGAGGTGCTTCCGGATTCTCTCGGCGACCAAATCGAGGCGGAGGCGCTTGCCCGCTCGGTGGTGGCTGAGTTCGAAAACTATGTGAAGCTCAACAAGAAGGTCTCGCCGGAAGTCGTTTCCGCTGTGACCCAGATCGACGAGCCCGCGAAGCTCGCCGATACGATTGCTTCGCATCTGGCTATCAAGATCGGCGACAAGCAGGCGATCCTTGAGACGCCGACCGTCGCGCAGCGCCTTGAGAAGGTGCTCGGCATGATGGAGAGCGAAATCTCCGTCCTGCAGGTCGAGAAGCGTATTCGTACCCGCGTGAAGCGTCAGATGGAGAAGACGCAGCGTGAGTACTACCTCAACGAGCAGATGAAGGCGATCCAGAAGGAACTCGGCGACGACGAAGGTCGCGACGAGCTGGCCGAGCTCGAAGAGAAGATCGAAAAGACCAAGTTCACGAAGGAAGCCCGCGAAAAGGCTCTCGGCGAGTTGAAGAAGCTGCGCCAGATGTCGCCCATGTCCGCGGAAGCGACCGTCGTGCGCAACTATCTCGACTGGCTGCTCGGCATCCCGTGGGGCCGCCGCTCGAAGATGAAGAAGGACCTGAAGGCCGCCCAGGACGTCCTGGATTCGGATCACTACGGTCTGGACAAGGTCAAGGAGCGCATCGTCGAGTACTTGGCCGTGCAGCAGCGTGCCAACAAGCTCACGGGTCCGATCCTCTGCCTCGTCGGCCCTCCCGGTGTGGGTAAGACCTCGCTCGGCAAGTCGATCGCGAAGGCCACGGGCCGCGAGTTCGTGCGCATGTCGCTCGGTGGCGTCCGTGACGAGTCCGAGATCCGCGGTCACCGCCGCACCTATATCGGCTCGATGCCCGGCAAGATCATTCAGTCGATGAGGAAGGCGAAGACGTCCAACCCGCTCATTCTGCTCGACGAGATCGACAAGATGGGCATGGACTTCCGCGGCGATCCGTCGGCGGCTCTGCTCGAAGTTCTCGATCCTGAGCAGAACTCGACCTTCAACGACCATTACCTGGAGGTGGATTACGATCTCTCCAACGTGATGTTCGTAACGACGGCGAACACGCTCAACATTCCCGGCCCGCTGCTCGACCGTATGGAAGTGATCCGCATCGCGGGTTACACCGAGGAAGAGAAGGCCGAGATCGCCCGCACGCACCTGATCCCGTCGTCCATGCAGAAGCATGGCCTGGCGGAGAAGGAGTGGAAGATCGACGATGAGGCTCTCCTCATGCTGGTCCGCCGCTACACCCGCGAGGCAGGCGTGCGTAACCTGGAGCGCGAGATCAACAACCTCGTCCGCAAGGCGGTGAAGGAGATCCTGCTGTCCAAGGTGCCGTCAGTGGAAGTCACCACGGCGAACCTGCCCGACTTCCTTGGTCCCCCGCGTTATCGCTACGGCGAGGCGGAGACGGAGGATTCGGTCGGCACGGTCACCGGTCTTGCCTGGACCGAGGTGGGCGGCGAGCTGCTCACCATCGAAGGCATCGGCATGCCGGGTAAGGGCAAGATGACCGTCACGGGCAACCTGCGTGACGTGATGAAGGAATCGATCTCGGCTGCGGCGTCCTATGTCCGCTCCCGCGCGGTTGCCTTCGGCGTCGAGCCGCCGCTGTTCGACCGTCGCGACATCCACGTGCACGTGCCGGAAGGCGCGACGCCGAAGGATGGTCCATCGGCCGGTATCGCGATGGCGACCGCCATCGTCTCCGTCATCACGGGTATCCCGGTCCGCCGCGATATCGCCATGACGGGTGAGGTCACGCTGCGGGGGAGGGTGCTGCCTATCGGCGGGTTGAAAGAGAAGCTCCTGGCGGCCCTTCGCGGCGGCATCAAGAAGGTCTTGATCCCCGAGGAGAATGCCAAGGATCTGGTCGACATCCCGGCGAGCGTGAAGAACGGCATGGAGATCGTGCCGGTCTCCACCATGGATCAGGTTCTCCAGCATGCCCTCGTGCGCATGCCCGAACCGATCGAGTGGGACGAGGCTTCCGTGCTCAAGGCTGGCAAGCCCAGCGTCGAGGATGACGCGGCTGGAGTCGTTGCCCACTAAGGGATTGACGTCTTCCTAGGAATAAAGAGGCCCCCGGATGCGAAATCCGGGGGCTTTTTTAGTGTGAAACGGCACAAAATGGCTCATTTCAGGCGGTTTGGGGGTTGCTTACGGTCCCGCTTTGCGCCACACGAATGCTTCCTGAAACGGTGATACATAATTCTCATCGCCGTGATCACTGGAGGATTATGAAATGAACAAAGGCGAGCTCGTTGCTGCCGTTGCCGACAAGGTCGGCCTTTCCCGTGGCCAGGCTGGTGAGGCGATCGACGCCGCCATCGAGGCGATCACCGGCGCTCTGAAGAAGGGCGACGAGGTGAAGATCGTTGGCTTCGGCACGTTCGTGGTGACCAACCGCGCTGCCGGTGAAGCCCGCAACCCGCGTACCGGCGAGAAGGTGAAGGTTCCGGCTTCGAAGACCCCGAAGTTCCGCGCCGGCGCCGGCCTGAAGGACGCCGTCAACGCGAAGTAAGCGCTTTTCAAAGCAGCTTTCGCTTGTGAAAGAGGGCCAACACGCTTGCGTTGTTGGCCTTCTCTTTTTATGTCAGGCACATCAGGGCTGGAAACATACGCAGCTTCTGATATGACGCATGTTCCTTCGGCGAGAGATTCCCGAAGGGCGCGAGTGGGGCGGTTAGCTCAGCTGGTAGAGCATCGGTTTTACACACCGCAGGTCGGGGGTTCGATCCCCTCACCGCCCACCATTCTCCTTCTCATCCTCAGCGATCTGTCGAAGACTTGTCCGGCGCCGTGCGCTCACAGGTTTCATGAGGATTCGACTGCTTCCTCTCAATATCGAGTTTATCCCTCCGCAAGGCTCTGCTGGCGCATATGCCGCAGCTTTCATCGAACCGATGAAAGACTTCGCGAGCCTGCTTCGAGGATGTGTGAGTTGAGGTGGAACGCCGCACCCCTGCAACAAGAGGCTGTGGCTGATGTTGACGGGACTTCCTCCCGAGACACTCCTGAAACTCACCCGCTCCACTCAATCGGTGGAGCGGGTTTTTTCATCACTTAGCGGATGGTCTTCTGCATCTCTTCGAGGATGGCGATATGCTCGCGGATATGGCCGCGCGCCATCTTGGCAACATTCATATGCTCGCGGTTCTGCGCGTTGGATTGAAGATAGCGCTCCTGCACCTGCAGAAGATCGCGATGCCCCTGGAGTTGAGCCTGCAGATAGGCTCGGTCGAACTCCGCGCCGGCCTGGTGGCTTTCCAGCTTCTGCATCATGTCCCGCGCGCTCGCGTCCATTTGCATGGAGCCCTGCATGGCCGCACCAGGCTGGCCTGTGGCGGCGGTGGCGCCAGGATCCATCATGGAGCGCAGAACCTCGCCGAGAGTAGTTTGCTCCTGCACCTCGAAATTGGCGAAGCGCTTGAGATCTTCGTTGCGCGCCTTGCTCATGGCAATGCGGCTCGTTTCCAGGGCCACCATGCCGAGCTGCATGGTCTGTTGCATGTGCTGCATGTCGGCCTGGCTCATCTGGCCGCCGGCAGAGGCTCCGGGCGACGGAGATGAGGACGAGCCGCTGGTCTGGGCCTGGGCAGGGGCCGTCACGAGGACAGCGGTCATACCACCGAGAAGGAGGGCGCGACGATTCATGAGGATTCTCCTGATGAAGCTCACGGCCGGGCCGCGACGCGCCGGAGGTGGCGCTCGACTCTGGGCTGCCGCTGCTGTCGCGAACGCCCGCAAGGTGGCTTGGTTTCAGCTTAGCGGAATGGGGTCAGCAATAATTCGCTTCCGGGGCCCTCGGTCTCGGATGTGCATTTCGGCGCAGTTTCCTCCCGAAAGTGCATTTCAGGGGTTGCGGACCGGGGCTTCGAGAGCTAATTGACACGAGCCGTTCAAGGCGTCGGAGCGTAGCGCAGCCCGGTTAGCGCACTAGTCTGGGGGACTAGGGGTCGGAGGTTCAAATCCTCTCGCTCCGACCATTCTTTCCTTTGTTTCTCTTGGGTTTCAAGGCCTCTGCGCCAAAACGGGCGCGAGGGTGCTAAGGGGAACGAAGGGTGATTATGTGCCGGTTTGGGCGGCTAAGTCCCCCACGGAATCCCCCACGGACGAATCCTGCTTTGTTCCCACCACGGGAAATACAAAAAGGCCGGGAGCATTCCCGGCCTTCTCACGTGGCGTGCTTGTGCTCTGTGCGTTTTACGCTGTGGTCTTCCTGGCAGTTGTCGGCGCGCCTTCCGAAGTTTGATTGGCCGTCGTGGTGTAGGCCTGCTCCACTGCCTCAAGCCCATGGCGGATGTCGTCGACCAGCACGTGGGCATACCGCATCGTTGTCTCGATCCGCTTATGGCCAAGCAGCTCCTTGGTGGCCTTCAAGTTGCCGGTGATGCGTAGGAATCGGGTGCCGGTGGTGTGGCGAGTATCATGCCGGCGGAACCCTGGGGCGAGTCCGGTGTCGACCACGAGGCGGCGCCATTCGCTCTTGAAGCCCTCGTTCGTGATGGGGTAGCGCTGGCCCTTGACCCGCTCGCCGGGCCGTCCTGGGTTCGTGGTGCGGCGGGCGACATAGGTGAAGACGAAGGTCTCGTGGTGCCCTTTGCATTCCTCCAGGATCGCCATCGCCTTGACGGTCAGAGGGACGGTGTACCAGCGTTCGGTACCCTTCTTCCGCTTGCTACGGATGCGGGCGAGTCGGTTGAACCAATCGATCTGCGGCCAGGTGAGGAGGGCTCCCTGGGCTCGTGGGCCGGCGGCCAGCATGAATCGGAAGAGCCGCCCATAATCGGGCCCGAGCTTTTCAATGATCTTCGCTTCCTCGTCAGGGCTCGCCTCGCGCACGCGCTCTTCCGGCTCCTCGAGCAGGAACTCGCCCCAGGCCGGGTAGGGTACCGGATAGCCCCACACGTCCCGAGCCCGGCGGAAGAGCTTGCGCAGGGGTTCTGTCGCATAACGGTTGACCGTGGCGTTCTCGACCTTGTCGCTGGGGATCTCGACCAGGCGCTTTGTCTCCTTGTCCCGTCGCACGCGAATGCCCCGGCGCTTCGCCACCATGCTGGAGATCCTCTCGGCTGTGATCTCGGTGAGCAATGTCTCGCCCCCGAAATGATCGACCAGCCATTCCAGCGAGCGCCAGGTGGTGTCAGAGGCCGTGTGGAACTGCCCGACCTCTTCCCAGTAGCGGGCCGCGACGTAGCTCAGGCTGGGTGGCTCCTTGCCGCCCCAGACAGCGCGTCTTTGTTCATCCTGGGCCTCCTGCCGACGAGAATGCTCAAGTTCGGCCTTCTTTTGGAGCTTCAGGCGCCGTTCGGCGACCCTGGCGCGGCGGCGATCCGTTTCCTCCGTAGAGAGTCGAAATCGAACACCGTCGATCCAGAATTCCGCCCAGATGTACGGCGAGTCGGTGCGCGTGTAGAGGGACATTCCGTCTCTCGCTTAGCTTTCAAGTAGGATAACAGGTCGGTCAGAAGGAAACGACGTAACTTGCGCTGCTCTCCGCCGCCGCGCAAGATGTAGGTCACTTTTCCGAGTTTCACCTCTTTTCGGAGGTCTTTGGCATCCATCTCCAGGGCATTGGCCGCTTCCTGGAGCGTCAGCGAGGTGCGCCCCTCAAAGGCTTTGGCGAGTCGGTCGGGAATCGGGAAATCATTCAGCATGCCGCTACCCCTCTGCTTCTGGGGTGGGGGAATTTGGGGTGACGTCCGTCGCTTCGCTCCTCCTAAGAGCCCCCAAGGTTTCAGGCTCGCCGCTATCGATGAGGGCGCGAGCCTCCTTGATAAGAGGCCAGTCGACCCGCACTCCGGTTGGCTCTTGGTGCGACGGCCATTTCTGCCCCTTCACCTCGAAAATTTCCCGCCACCGTTCATACGTTCCTTCGGCGCTCTCAACGAGCTTGCGTAGAAGCGACATAGCGGCGTGCTGCTGCGGCTGAACACCACTTTCCTGAGGAGCCGAAGGCGACGGAAGGCACCCCAAATTCCCCTCTCCCGATGGCGTGACGGACGAGAGGAGGGCGTCTTCGATGGTATTCAGGACATCGTTGAACCCGACGCTGTCGCGGGCGGACCTGTGCGTGATGAAGTCTTTGGCCTTTTCGAGAGCGCCCCTCATCTTCTCAGACATGGCCAATGCCTCCATTGTCTACGACCAGGCGCAACTCAGGACGGGGCTTGCTTTCCACCTTGACGAGTTGCGTATAATCCCAGCCTTCGACGCCACTCGGATTGATCGCGCTGGACCATCCCAGACTAGCGGCCATACGCTGGATCACTTCGCGGTTATCGGCATGGGTGGTGATTTCGATTTCGCGCTCGGTGCTTTCTGACATGCGTAGCCAGAGCATCCCGGCTTCGAAGCCATGCGTGAAGCCGGGGCTTTGATCCGGGAAAGAGACGATCAATCCGTATTCAACGGTTTCGGCGTCCATCTTCTCAGACATTCTCGTCTCCATGGTCTTGGGTGAGGGCGGCTCTGGTGGAATCGATATGCTTCAGCGCCGTGGACCGTGAGCGGCGATCCAATACCATCAGCCACGCCGGGCCGTCCTCGACCATTGGCCCACAATATTCGTCGAACCATAGGACTGTTATGAAGGCTTGCGGCCTTGCCTTCATGAACTCTCGCAAAGTCTGAGCCTGTGTCCCAACGAGGAACGGTCCCTTTAACTCCGGCACACAGCGAGGCTCGCGAAGGATCAGCCAAAACCGCTCCGGCCCCTCAGCCTGTCCGATCCTTTCCTTGAGAGAGTGAAGATCAGTCATGGGAGGGCTCCATCAATTGTTTGGCCATTTTCTTCAGCAGCCTACGATGGCGCGCCTTAGCATTGAGCACCTCGTCTTCGGCCCACCTCACTTCGTCTTGCGCTTTCGAGAGGTGCCTCTCGCACCGGATGATGTCGCGCTTGGCAGCTTCAATTTGCTTTTCCAGATCGCTCTCCAACTCGCTCATTGTCCTTCCTTCTCCTTATTGAGGAGGGAGCGGGATGCTTCGAGGCTGTCGATGGCTTCCGCGATCTGAACCGCGACGAAGGGGATGCCTTCGATATGGCCGTTCTTGATCCGCAGATGTTCCGAAAGCATGCACGCGATATGATCCGCGTTTCGGACATCTAACTCAGGCTTTACAGCGGGGTCCCAAGCGGCTTTGTTCTCAACGCGCTCGAAGAACGCACGAAGCCGCCGCCTTTCAGTTTCCATCTCCTCGACCTTGACGGGGGTAAGCCCGCCCCAGATCAATTCATTGTCGCAATGTCCGCTCACTTGCTCTCTCCATTGGTCTGGAGTGCTGCGTCCTCAGAAACGATATAGACGTGTAGCTTGCGATAGCGGCGGTCTGGGTTCTTGCCGAAGTGTTCTTCGTCGATATAGAACCAATCACCGTCGATCCTGTTTTGCGCTTGGTACTTCACATCGTATGGCGTGGAGCGATCCAGCCGCTTACGGAGTTCTGAGAGTTGGGCTTCTGCGGTGTCTGCCTTCTCCATTTGTCGCTGGAGTTCGGCATCGTTCCACTTAAACCGCATCAACTCTGGCATTTTTGCTTGAAGCGTGTCTCGTTCAGCCTTCAGCATATCATTCTCGGCTTGGAGAGCTTCGGCGCGCTCCTGCCAGTGCTGCACCTTACGCTCTAAGATCGCAATGCTGGTTTCCTGGGATTCAATGACCGTCTTGCAGCCATCCCGTTCCCTCTGCGCCTCTACCAGACCGGATTGAAGGGAGGTGAGGGCGCGAGCATCATAGAGGGGGCGACATTCGGCCTCCACAAAACCATTATGGGGGCGCTTATCATCCCAAAGGATTTTCCCATGCGCTCTTGCCGTCGCGAGGGTGGTATCATCAGCAGCGAACCAATGCCCCCAGCTCCCGTCCTTGCGTTTCGTTCTGATTTGCCACGCGACCGGCTCTATTTCTACTGCCCCTTCCTTCAGTACGGGGGAGGGGACGGGCGTCTGCCTTTCAGGCACCGCGCTGTCGTCCTGACGGATCGAACCGCTTTGCGTTTCGCCCGCTGCGCGGCTTCCATCGCATGACGCGGGGTGTGACAAGCGGTTCATAAAAAGGACTCCTGCTTGAGTGTGAGGGGTCGCGGGGCGAACATATCAGGGCGGCTTAGGGCGTCTTCGATCCGCTTGCAGGCAAGATCAAAATACTTCGGATCTCGCTCTATCCCGACGAATGAACGCCCTGATTTCACAGCCGCGACACCTGTCGTTCCAGTCCCCATAAACGGATCGAGGACCGACTCTCCTCCGACAGCAAGCAGCTTTTCCATTAGCGCCAACGGCTTCTGTGATGGGTGCGCCACGGAGCCATCCGGGTTTGTCAGGCGTTCGCCGGTCGAGACGCAGCCAGCATTGATGTTGGGGATATCAATTACGGTGCTGTCGAGTTTGTGCCACTCCAGCCCGCCACCCGTTGCAAGCACCCACACAAATTCTGCAGTGTGGCGCGGGACGCCTTTAAGCGCTGCGG
The DNA here is from genome assembly GCF_022808595.1 of Microvirga solisilvae. Classification (GTDB taxonomy): domain Bacteria; phylum Pseudomonadota; class Alphaproteobacteria; order Rhizobiales; family Beijerinckiaceae; genus Microvirga; species Microvirga solisilvae. Next base: position 824,680 of record NZ_JAKUCN010000001.1, on the reverse strand, counting down.
GCGTATTGCGCTTGTACCAAGTAACAAGGGCAAGAGGCCGTGCGGTAAACGCCTGCCGGGTCTCTACTATGCCTTGATGAGAGCAGAAGACCAGTAAACCTTTTTTGGCTTTTGCTTCTGCCAACGAGGCCCACTCCAGGTGTGCTCCCCATTCATCGCCAAGCGTCTTGCTGATCGTCTTCCTGGACCCAACCCCGCCCTGCGGGAGCACGGCGCCGCCTGTTAGATTGAGGTATGGCGGGTCGGTCGCAACTAGGTCAGCCGGAGCAACCTCGGGCAGCACATCAAGGCAGTCCCCTAGGTAGAGGGCCACAGTATCAGAAAGTTGTTCGACACGCTGCGCAGACGCCGGGTTCCCTCCACCACGCTCCGACGAGCCTGCCGATAGGGGGCTCTTAGGACGAGCGTGAGCGAGTGACGTCACATCCATATCTTTCCTCTCGGCTGATGGTGTCATGGCTTCTTGCCCAGCAATCCAATTGTCCATCGCTGAGACTTGGGCATCCCGATCATCGACGTAATCGCGCTTGCCCATCTCAGCTCTCCTGTGTGGAGAGAGAGGGAGCGGCGGGAAGAGATGTGGGTTCTCGCCAGTGCGTCCAACCGGCTGCAGACGGGTCCCATCTGAAGTGAGGCGGGGTCGCTGCAAGGAATGCACGGCAGCCCGTTTCATGGTCGCAGACTTCGATCTCTCTGTCTGTCGGAGCCGTTTCAATCAGCCTCCATCCCATCCCCTCGTGAGATGAGAGGGCGGCGCGGAGTGCTCGGATGACTTTCGCGGCTTCAAGATTGATCGGAGTTGGCTCGTGCTGCCTCCATCCAAATTCGGGCTCGCCGTTGGGGAGAGTGGGGCCGATTGCATACCGTCCTTCAAGGCGGTCAACGATATCCGCGCTGATCTGCACAGTATCGCCCGTGAAAGGGTCGATCAGTTCCATGAATTCTCTCTTCATCAGTTCAGTCATGGCGGGTTCCTATGAGGCGGTTTTGGGAGCGGGGCGGGGCTTAGAACGGGATGTCGTCGTCGATGTCGTGGCGGGTGCCGCCTGATGGGGCGGATCCGTTCTTTGCGTCGCCATAGCCGGAACCGGTGTCGCGGGTGCGCTGCTCGCCGTAATCGGATCCGCTCGGCGTCGGCGGGCCGTTGCGACCATCCAGGATCGTCAGCTCGCCGCGGAAGCGCTGCAGCACCACTTCCGTCGAGTACTTCTCGACACCCTGCTGGTCCGTCCACTTGCGCGTCTGAAGTTGGCCCTCGACATAAACCTTCGAGCCCTTCTTCAGGTACTGCTCGGCCACGCGGCCTAAGTTCTCGTTGAAAATCACCACCGAGTGCCACTCGGTCTTTTCCTTGCGCTCGCCGGTCGCCTTGTCCTTCCAGGTTTCCGAGGTGGCAATGCGCAGATTGACGATCGGATCGCCGGCGTTGTTGCGGCGCACCTCAGGATCGCGTCCGAGGTTGCCGACGAGGATGACTTTATTGACGGATGCGGACATCTCAGTGCTTTCGATTGTTGGAGGTCTTCACCGGCCATAGCCGGTCCGCGAGGCCGGCGAGGGCGAGAAGGAGGAAGGAGGCGATGAAGATGTAGCCGACGGCTTGTTCCACCTGGTCGGTGGTCATCTGCAGGATCTCAGGCATGGGCGTGCTCCATCGCGAACAGATCGGGCATGGCGGCGCTCGGGCGGGCCTTCTCGGCTGCTTTGGCGCGGCGCTGGTGGGCCGCGACTTCGGCCTTCAGCAACTCGGTGGTGGCTTTGCACAGTTTGCGGCTGGCGGTGGCCTGACCGCGGTGCGCGCGCTTCGCGCTGTCATAGAGGGCGATGAAGCGGCTGCGCATTCTCTGCAGGCGGATCGGATTGGCGCGGTTCATGGCTCACACCCTCATCGGCATCAGCACGCAAAGCAGGCTGTCGTCTGCGGCGGGCTGGAAGATCGTGGGAGAGCCCGCATCGGCGAGCTTGATGCGGGTGGTGTCGCCGCCGAGCGCATTCAGGATGTCGAGGGCATAGCGGCCGTTGAATCCGATGGAGAGTTCCGCCGCGTCGTAATCGGCCTCCACCTCGTCCGTGGCGTTGCCGGCGTCCGGGTTCTGCACGAACAGGGTGATGCGGCCATCGGCAAAAGTGAACTTGACCGCGTTGCCGCGCTCGGACGACACGCTCGTCACGCGGTCGATGGCGTTCTTGAGATGGGCGATCTCCACCACCGCGATCTTGTCGTTGGCGCGCGGGATGACGCGCTCGTAATCCGGGAAGGTGCCGTCGATCAGCTTGGAGGTCAGCACGGTCTTGCCCACGCTCACGCGGATCTTCTGGGACGACACCTCGAAAGTAAGCGCGCCATCCTTCCCGGCCTCATCGGCGAGCTTTTCGAGCTCGCCCACGGTCTTGCGCGGAATGATGATGCCGGGCATTCCCTCCACGACATCAGGGGCGGCGATCTCGGTTCGCGCCAGGCGGTGGCCGTCGGTCGCCGCGGCGGTGAGAATGCCGTCCGCCAGCGTGTGCAGGTAAATGCCGTTCAGATAATAGCGCGTCTCTTCCGTTGAGATGGCAAAGCGCGTCCGCGCGATCATCTTGGCCAGGGTCGGGCCGGGCAGGGTGAAGGTGTAGGGCATCTCGCCCGCCGCGAGGTCGGGGTAATCCTCTGCGGGCTGCGCCTGCAGCTGGAAGCGGGAGCGGCCAGCCTTCACCGCCACGCGGGCGCCGTCCTCGATCGTCTCGAGCGAGATCTGCGCGCCGTCGGGCATCTTGCGCACGATGTCATGCAGCATGGCGGCCGAGACGGTGGTGGCGCCGGGCTCGGCGGTCTCGCAGGCCGTCTGGTCCGTCATCTCGATGTCGAGATCGGTGGCCTTGAGGAAGAGCGTGTCGCCTTCAGCTTTCAGCAGCACATTGGAGAGGATCGGAATGGTGTTCCGCTTCTCCACCACCCGGTTGAGGCCGGTGAGCGCCTTCAGCAGCGCGGCGCGTTCGGTGAGGATCTTCATGGTTTGCCCCTCGGAGGAATGGGGCGGGCTTGTTGCGCCCGCCCTGGATGGGTCAGAACGGGATGTCGTCCGTTGTCACAGGGGTCAGAGTCGCGATCGGGAGCGTGTCGCGTCTCAGAGTCTCAAAGTGCGAGTAGACGACCTCGACGCAATCGCCGTCATGGCAGAGCGGGCCGCGCGCAACGGTCATCGTGATCCCGCCCGACTTCAGCCGGACCGTATCTCCGATGTCGAACGGGCAGGGTGTAGCTGCGGCGGCTGTCGTGGACACGCGCCGCGTATTACGCGTTCTCTTTCGAGGGGTTGCCATCGTAATTCTCCGAAGGTGAAGGCTGGTCACGCCGCGCGCTGGAGCGCGGCGGGGAGGTAGAGTTTCATCGCGGAACAGAACTCGTCCGCCGTTCTGCGCCATGGCCAGATTGTGATCTTGCCTTTGAGGCGCAGCGGCTCTGCCTTCTCGATGGCCTCGGTCCAAGGCTTCGGCGGCTTGACGAGAAGCTGCAGGATTTCGGCCTTCAGCATGCGAAGGTCATATTCCTTCACCTTCGCGGCCACGTCGGGCGGAAGGGGATAGGTGATGCCGGCGGCTGTATAGATAGCCGCATCTACCTGGTGCCCCATCAATTGGAATGCGAGCTCCACCAGGCGCTTGCCGCCGGGCTGCGCCCGTTCGCCAAGTTCGTCGCGGGCGATTTGCCCCGCATACGCGGCGAGGGCGCGCTGCATGGGCGAGATGTTGTCGCCGATATAGGATTCGCGGGCATCGTGCAGGAGAAAGGCAGCTGCCATCTCTTTGCTGCCGGTGTCGCGATAGAGCGCATGTGCGCCAAGCACGCTGTGCTGGCCGACCGAATAGGCATCGGACTCGACGGGGCCGTGGCAGGCGAAGCGCCCGGTCTTCGCGAGCGAGGGGATCACATCCACCTCGAAGTTCACATCATCGGCGGAAGGGTTGAGCAGGTCGAAAGCGCGACCCGACGCGGTTTGCATCCAGGTCATGCTTCGATCCTCGGGAGAAGTGCATCGACGTTGATCTTCGAGTTCAACATCCTCGCAATCGTGCTGAAGTCACGGGCGATCTCAGGTGTGAATGGTGCCCGAAAAAGGATATCTCCCTTCGGATCTCCCTTGCGGATGGTCAGGATGGTAATTTCATCGCCATGCTCGGCGCGATAGATCGCATGATCTACCCAGAGGAGGCCGCCAATGGTGTGACCGGCGCGGCTCGGAGTTTCGATTTGAGCTATTGCCGCCATCTCACGCTCCCATCATCTGGGTGAGGTGGAGGGCGATCACGAGGCCTGCGCCGAGGAAGGCGGTGAGGCAGGCGAGTTCGGCGGCGCTGCGGGAGAACTGGCGCACGAGGCCGAAGCCCTTGGGCTCGGTTTCCGCGGCGTCGCGCTCCTCGCGATCGAGGCGCAATTTCGCAGCGAGGCCGTGAACCTGCACCTGCTCGAAGGTCCAGCCTGCCTCGGTGAGTTCGACCGGGTTCTCACCGGCCTCATCTCTCAGACGCTTGAGATCTTCCGCCATGCGCTGGCGGATGGCGTCGTGCGCCCGCATCGCGTGACGTTCGACCGGCCAGATGAACCCGTCATGCGTGACGACCCGCGCCTCGCTCAGTCCGTGCCCCATGGTATGCCCCCATCGGTTTGTTGATGGGAGCATTCCGTCCATATCAGACGGTTAAAGTCAAGCATTATCCGTCCAAAATAGACGTAGATGCGACAAAACGGCTTTGGGAAGATGGGAATGAGGTAATGAAGCGGGGATAAATCGTCCCCAGGAGGGGCGAGATGCGTCGGGTTGTGGGTGTGGTTTTAACTAGCGTCGTCGCATTCGGCGCGGTGCCGGCTTTGGCGAAGGTCTCTTGCGATCAGTTCAAGGCCGCGCTGGAGTCTGCTGATGCGAAGTCGGGCGACTTGTTGCCGGATATCGAATATGAGGCCTCGGCCTACACGCCTGGGCTGGAAAACATCACCAACCTGCTCAACATCAAGGCGTCGATTCAGTGCGGCGCCGATGGTGCGTTTCAGGGCCTCGGTGCGTCTCTTACGCAAGGGGCGATGACGGATGCGGCGCGATGGACCGCCTTTGTCCAGAGCGCGGTGGCTGCTGTCGACGCGAGGAATGCCGGAAAGGCCCTGCCTTTCGCGAGCAAGCTGCAGGATGCGGCGATCATGAAGGCGAAGAAAGAACAGATCCGCACGGGGCGTATGGTGGGCGCGGCCGATGGGCGCTTCGGCGGATACGCTGTCGATTATCGTGTTCTGCCTGGTGCGTTGAGGCTCTCGATCGATCCCTGATCGACCACACCTGGCCCAGTTCTTATTTCTGCACCCAGCTTGAAACCACGCGCCCCAGGATGCGGGTTTCCTTCACGGTTGAGTCGTTGAGGGGAACCCATGCCTGGAATTCCGGAGATGTTGATTCCGGCACAAGCCACCACTGGCCTTTGTCGTCGCACTGCACCCCACGCACGGTCTCTTCGGAAAGGCCGTCGTTGATTCGCGCGATGAGATAATGGGCGCCCGCTTCCAATTCCTGTGAGGACAGGGGCTCCATATCCACGAGCACGATGGAATTGGCCGGGTATGTCTTGTTCATCAGGTCGCCCAGCACATGGCGGCCTTCGATAGCGCGTCCCTCAAAACCGGGCTGGTTCGGCACGATGATGGAGTACCGTTCCGCCATCGGCCAAGAGTGCTCCGATGCCCAGCGTCCCGGTTCCACCGTGCCGACGATATCAATCTGACGGGTCTTGCTGGTGGGTGCGCTGGCCGGAAGGAGATCTGCGGGGCCGATATCAAGGGCATCCGCAAGCCGCATCATCCAGTCAATATCAAGCGTCGTGCGGCCCACCTCGAGCTTGGAGATGGTCGAGTCCGTCGTGTTCGTTCTGTCCGCCAGCTGCTGAAGGCTCAAGCCCCGGCGGCTCCGCCATTCATTCAGGCGGTTCGGGTAGTCCCGGGGCGTAGATTTTCGGCCTCGCCGCTGTTGGTTCATGGGTGCGCTAAGGGTCCTGGTGCTGGTCGGGCCCGATTTATGTCCGACTTGGACGGAACAATCCACGTCACATACGGACGAAAAGCCTTGACAATTACCGTCTGATATGGACGGAATAGGACTGTCATGGATGCACATAACTTTCCCCTTGAGGCCTTTCGGCGAAAAAACGCCCTCTCTTTTGAGGAGCTTGGCGCTTTGTTCGACAAGTCCGACGTGACTGCTCGGCGCTACGCCTTGGGCATTCGCGTCGCGGACGCGAGAACGGCTGAAAAAATCGTTGAGGTGACGGGTGGTGCTGTGACCATCGAAGGGCTTCATCGCACTCGCTTGGCCTTTCTTGCAGGGCGCAAGCCGGATGATCCCATTGCCTCTGGAGAGGCCGCATGACCTATCGGGCTCCCACTTCCAATCTCATCACCTTCCGCAAGCCTGCCGCCGTCGGCAGGTCCGACGATGCTCTCGGGATCTTCGAGGCGAGTCATCGCGAGATGGCCCATCGCGTGCTGCATGCTCTCCGCCTGATTGAAGCGTACGTCGGAGACGAGCAGCGCATGCGTGCGCAACGCTTCCTTCAGGTTGGCTCGGGCTTCCACGACGCTCGGGCGGGGCAGGGTGCTCATGTGAGGGGTCCTCCGTGATTTCGTAACGCAGTCACCATTCCAGAGCTTGACCATTCCCACACTGGGAAAAGTTGATCGCTTTTCCCGTTGACGCCCGAGGCTTGTCCATGAACCGACCGATTTCAGATGCCTGGTTCCACCGCATCAAAGCCGCCACCCGCGATCTCGTGAAAGCCTGCGGCCAGATCGAGCGCGCGGCGGAGATCGCAAATGTCGGCAAGAGCACGATGGGTCGTTATCACTCCTCCACCGATCCCGACATCATCACGATGCCCGCTGTTCTCGCGCTCGAGAGCGAGTGCGGGATTCCCTACATCACCACCGTGATGGCGGAGCTCAACGGGCGGCGCCTGTCCGATCCGGAAGCGGCGGAAGGGGCTTCTATCTCCTGCGTGGCGCGGGGGCATGCGGAGGTGATGCGCAGCAGCGCCGAGGTCGGCGCCGTCGGTGCCGATGCCTTCGCCGATATGACGATGACGCCAGCGGAGGCCGACATTGTGGATCGCCAGCTTGCCGATCTGATCACCAAGGCAACCGAGCAGCGCCAAAGGCTGGCGGCTGTGAAAGCAGGCGAGATGCCTCAGGGCTCACATCTGCGGATGGTTCCGCGCACTTAAAAGGATTTTGCGGACGAGCAGGCGCAATCGCCGCCGTCCGGGAAGTGGCCGAAAGGCCAGCGTGTTTCGAGTTCACCGTGGGGGCACATCATGCAGACGACAGCGGCGCGCGCGCCGGAAGCTGGGCGTATTCCGCCTTCGACTTACCGGACCATTTCCTCTCTTCTCGATCAGGGCTTGAGCCTGCGCGTTGTTCAGGCGCGGGTGGGTTGCCCGTTCCGCTGGGTGCGGCGTGTTCATGCGGCCCGTCAGGTCGAGAAGCCTGCGCAGGTCTCTACGGTGGTCGATCTGGCCGATGAATCGGTGGGCACCGTCGATTTCGTCGCTCTCAACCAAGCCGTGTTGCGCGATCTGGTTGCGATCCATGGCCATCCGGCCAATTGCCCGTCGCTGCGCAACGTGCGGGAGAGCGCCTTCGAGCGCCGTCCGTTCCGTCCCTTTCCCGATGTCGATGTGACGGCCCTGGTGTGCGGAGACCCGCCGCCCGGCCGTTCTGCTCTGGCTGCGAGGCGCTGATGATGACGCGGGGGCTGATCATCGAGTGCCGGAGCCGGCGGCGGGCTGCCTCTGCGGCCCGCCGCATGGCCTCGCTCGGCTTCCCCCATTGGCACATCGCCCAGGCCCTGCGGCTGTCCCGCCGCCGCCTGCACGAGGCGCTTTCCGGCTCTGGCCTGTGGAGCGCCGCGCAGGTGGCCCTGTTCACGGCGGCGCTGAAGGCCGCCGCTTCGCATGATGCTGTGAGGGTTGGCCCATGAGGTTGACGTTTCAACAGATGGCGCTGGAATTGCGCCGCGCTGCCGAACTGGAAGCGTCGAGCCTCGACGCGCTGGAACTGTTTGCCCTGCGTGACGATACCGGTTTGACCGCGCGCACCATGCGCGACGTGAAGGAGCGCTGCGCACGGCTCGTCCAGATGAGCGAGATGATGAACGATCTCGCGCCGCACGAAATTACCGTGCGGGCGATGATCGCGCGGGGAGGGCAGCCCGCATGACGCCCGTTGCCGATTCCGTGATCATCGGTCTCGCCGATGAGGGCATTCCCGTGGCGGCCATCGCCCGTGCCACGCGCCGCCCCAGCGCGGACGTGTTCGAGACGCTCACCCGCGCGCTGGAGCGCGGCGAGATCGTCGAGATGCCGAAATACGATTGGCGGCCGGGAGAGAGGCGCGGGAAGCGCTTGCCGGTCGCTGCCGTGTCCTTCACGCCCGAGGAATGCAGTTTCGCCCTGGTGCGTGTACTCGGGGTCACGCCCATGCAGGCCCGGCTGCTCGCCTGCCTGCTCAGGCGGGGCGAGGCGACCAAAGGACAACTCATGGCCGCGATGCATGGCGATGAGACCGAGACCGCCATCGATGTGGTGGATGTGCAGATCTGTAACCTGCGCAAGCGTCTGAAGCCGCTGCGCCTCGCCATATCGACTGTTTGGGGGCATGGCTACGCGATCACGCGTGAAACGACGGCGGACATCCTCGCCCTGATCGGTCTCGCGTCGAAAGCCGAGGAGGCCGCATGAATCCTTTGAGAAGGGGCGGTCGACATCCGCAGATCAATGATGTGCTGCTTGCGGAGATGGTCGGGATCGAAGGAATAACTCGTGCTCGCCTTGCTGAGCATTTCGGGGTGACTGCCGTTTCCATCGGTCGGGCGCTCAAGCGTGCAGGTTTGACGCTTCCGTTCGCGCGTAACGCCCGCAGAACCGGTACCGCCATCGACAGGTCGCATTTAGAACGGGCACGGGACCCGCGTCCGCAGATCCGCGATTTTTATCGCCGCCGGGCTGAGGCTAAAACCTGGTGTGGTGTGCGCGTCTCAGCCATCGTGCGGAATCGCGAGGCGGAAGAGCTATGATCGCGCGCTCTGTCAACTCGGCCTTCGAGGATTGGAAGAGCCGCGCTAAGGCTGCGGACATTCTCGCCGTGTTCGAGCGTCTGCCAAACCGTACCAAGCTCAAGCGCGCGGGACGTGAGCGGGTGGGGCCTTGCCCGGTCTGCTCGGCTGGCAAGGCCAAGAGCGACCGTTTCGCGATCAAGCCGTCTGAGCGCGTGTTCCATTGCCGGGGCTGGGGCGGGGGCGATGTGATCCGCATGGTGGAGCATGTGGCCCAATGCGACTTCCTGGCCGCATGCGAGATTATCACCGGCGAGGCTCCTCCCAAGGGGCAGGGGCGCCGCCTGACGGCACAGGAGATCGCGCAGCGCGACGCCGAGGCGCGGGCCGCGCAGGCGGCACAGGAGGCTGCCGAGGCGACGCGCATCGCGGCGGAGCGTGAGCGGCTCTATCGGATCTGGCGTCATCATTCGGTGCATTGGCTCTCCACGCCGGTCGAGGCCTATCTTCATCTGCGCGGCGTGCGCGCGCCGGATCATGCGCCGCTGCGCTTCAAGCCGGATATGCGTTTCTATGTGCAGGGAGAGGACGAGCGTCCGCTCTGCATCCACACCGGCCCCGCCATGCTCGCGGCAATCCAGGGTGGGGACGGCAGGTTCGCTGGGCTGCACATCACCTGGATCGACCTGTCTCAGGCCAAGGGCCAGGCGGTGATCGTTCATCCCGAGACGGGCGGGGTTCTCCGCTCAAAGAAGACGCGCGGCGTCAAGCAGGGCGGCTATATCGACCTCGTGCGCGTGCCTCATCCCCTGCAGATGATCACGGGCGAAGGGAACGAGACGCTGCTCTCGGCCTATGCCGACCTCATCGAGGCGGGGCGCGACCTGTCGCGCACCCTGTTCCGTTGTGCGGTCGATCTCGGCAATCTCGGCGGCGGTTCCGCCGAGAGCGTGCCGCATCCGAGCGAGACGGTGATGGATGCGCGCGGGAACGTGTCGCCGCTGATGGTCGCCGGGCCGGTGCCGGATCTTGAGAGCCCGTCGATGCCGGTGCCGGATTCCGTGACCGATATCGTGACCCTGATCGACGGGGATTCGGAGCCCTTCGCCACGCGCCAGGCGCATCTGCGCTTCGCCCGCCGCTGGGCGCGGGATGATCGCAGCATTCGCGGCGCGCATCCGGGCGAAGGGAAGGATTTCAACGACATTCGGCGGGAGCGCGTGGCGTGATGGCGATGCACAGGATTTCAACCGTAATTCCACATCTGCAGCGCCAGGGTGGCGAGGGGCGTGAGCTTCGCCGCTGTGAGCAAAATGCTGAGCAGGATGGATCGGCGCAGGAGGCGGATGAGGCGGGACAAATTGAGCATGGGGGCTCCTTTCAGGATTGGAATCAACGTCCTCTCCTGAATACGCCCGATGGATTCTGCGTGTTCGGTTTAGGCTCGGATCGTCCCGGCTGTCCTCGCTGTCCTCGATTCTCACAAGAAGATGCAGAAAGCGCGCCGCGGGACTTGCGTTCCGGGCGCGCATGGTGGGTGGAGGCTGGCGTTGGCTCAGGCCGTCAGCGGGATCTGACGCTTCGCCATCAGCTCAATGTAGGCCGAGCGGGTGAGGTTCTGGCGCTTCGCTTCTGCATCGATGGCGCGGAGGATGCCTTCGTCGATGGAGAGGTTCGCCTTTGCGGGGCGGCCGGTCTCACGCACGAGCGGGATGCTGGCCAGCGTCGCGCCCTCCCTGATGTGAGCCATGACATCGTTGTCCATCCTAAGGGCCTCGAGGGGGCGCGGCGCGGGGATCGCCTCGCCCATGTCGATGATTGTATCAGCCCAGTCGCGCATGGCTTCGGCAGCGTTGGCGATGGCCTCCTCGATGCTTTTGCCCATGGCGGTGCAGCCGGGCAAATCGGGAATGACGACGCCGTAAGCACCGGCTTGGCCATCTATAAGAGCGGTGTAGCGAGCCATGATGTTCCTCTTTCTTCGGGAGCGGGAGTGGGGGCTGGCTTAGAGCCAGCCCACCGTCTTGGCGATTTGCCGGGCAACGCCCGGGGAGAGGGTTCGGTGCCGGGGGACCGAGACCACGGCGCGCTTGGCAGCGTGCTTGTAGATGTCGTGTTCAGCACCGTGGCGGGCCAGTTCCCATCCATCCAGCTCAAGGCGGCGGATGATCTTGGTGGTGTTGGTTTCGACGTTCGGCATTCCTGCGCCCCTCTCTATGCGCCTATTTATGCGCATGACCTGAATATTGTCAAGCAAGAATGCGCCCATATAGGCGCAAATAATCAGAGGAGGCAGCATGACTGAGCAGCCTACCAGCATCGCCGCACTTATCGACAATGCCGCCCCCCTCGACGCCGAACTGCCGCGCGAGAAAGAGACCGGGCCTGAAGGCGAGAATGAGGATTCCGAGCCGCGCGATCCGCGCGCCTGGGGCTTCGATGTCGAGGCCCTCAACAAGGAATACGCGCTCGTGCTCATGGGCTCGAAGGCGGTGATCTATCTCGATCAGCCTTCCGCGCCGGTGGAAGACCAGCAGCGCGTGCTGACGCTGGATGCGTTCAAGGCATGGTATTCGAACCGCTATACGGAAATCGTCGGTAACGACGGCAAGATCAAGGCGATCACCTGGGCGAATGCCTGGCTGCAGAACCGCAAGCGGCGGCAATATCGCGGCATCGAATTCCATCCGGACCCGAACCACGAGCCGGGCACGGATCAATATCTCAATCTCTGGTCGGGCTTCGCGGTGGAGCCGCGTGAGAAGAAGAACGGCTATGCGATCTTCCGCGACCACCTGCTCAACAATGTGTGCCGGGGCAACGAAGCGCATTTCAAATGGCTCTTCGCCTTCTTCGCCCAGATGGTGCAGAACCCGCGCGAGAAGATCGGCGTGTCGGTGGTGATGCGCGGACGCATGGGCTCGGGCAAGACCAAGGTGGGTGAGGTGTTCGGCTCGCTCTTCCCGCGCCATTACTTCCTGGTCGACGATCCGCGCTACGTGACAGGCCAGTTCAACGCGCATATGGCCACCTGTTTGCTGCTGCAGGCAGATGAGGCCGTGTGGGCGGGCGACAAGGCGGCGGAGGGCCGTCTCAAGGGTCTCGTCACCTCGCCGATCCAGCAGATCGAGGCCAAGGGCATCGATCCGATCCGGCTCAAGAACTACGTGCGCCTGATCATGACATCGAACGAGGATTGGGTGGTGCCTGCCGGCAAGGATGAACGGCGCTTCTGCGTGCTCGATATCGATCCGCGCTGCGCCCAGAACGCCGATTACTTCCGCGAGATGGAGGAGCAACTCGCCGACGGCGGGCGCGAGGCCCTGCTTTACGATCTGCTGCATTTCGATCTCGACAGCGTGAACCTACGCCAGATTCCGCGCACGGAAGCCCTGCTCGAGCAGAAGATCCGCTCCCTCGATTCCATCGAGAGCTGGTGGTTCGAGCGCCTCATGGCAGGCGCGACCACGCGTGGCGGCGCGCAATGGCTCCTTGAGATCCCGAAGGGCGTCCTGGCGGACGATTACATCGCCACCTCCGAGCGCATCGGCATCAAGCGCAAGGCCGCCGAGACCGAGATCGGGATGAAGCTGCGCAAGCTCGTGCCGGGCATCGGTGAGAGCAGGCCCATGTGGAGCACGGATGCGAGGCCTGTCCCCGAACGAACCTGGTGCTGGCGCCTGCCTTCATTGGCGGATTGCCGTGCGGCCTTTGAGGAGTCCGTGCAGCAGGAAGTGCAATGGCCGCACGATGGGGAAAACCGTGAGGAACCGGAGTCCGCATCGTGAGAGAGACCGGTCAGGTAGGGGTAGAACGCCTTTTTCAGATCATGAGTCCAACCGAGGTTGGACAGGGCTTTCGAGGTTGGACAGGCGCAATGCCTTACGCCGCAAGGATCGGTCCAACCTGTCCAACCGGTCCAACCTTTTTTCGCGCACGTGTACGCGCGCCCGCGCGATCCATTTGCAGCCGACATTCCCTCTCTCGCGGCGCTGATTGCAAAAACGTCGTTTCAGGTTGGACAGGTTGGACAGGTTGGACAAGAGCAGCGAGAGCAAGACTTTTAGAAGCGTCCAACCTCTTCTTTTCACTCTCTGAGGTTGGACAGGTTGGACACAAGGGGCAAAGCCATGGAAAAAGCGCGCATCGATATCGAGGAACTGCTCATCTGGGCCTATCGCGATATGTGCATCGACCGGACGACGGACCTTGCTCCAGAGCGGGAGTGGGAGCCGATGTCATACGCAGCCGGGTTCGGCACGCTGAAGATGCTGGCGGAGCTTGGGATCATCGTGCATTCGACGGGCACGAACACGGAAGGGCTATCGAAGCCGTGGGAAGATGCTGAGCGGCTTCACGCGGCGGTCCTCGCTTTGGGTGATATGTTCATCGTGACCAGCGGCGCTCAGGTCACGGTCTGGGACAAGGCGGACGAAGAGGTCCTTGGCTTCAAAATCCATCAGACGGCGCGAGGATATGAGTGGAGGCCATCGATCGGCGAGGCCTTTCCGGCGGAGCGGGCCTGCACGGTTGCACTTCTCGTGCGCCATGCCAAGGCGAGCACGAAGCCGGATTGCTATCTTGACTGGCAGCCGGGCCAGCCGATGCGGCGCGATGCCAAGGGGCGTCTCGTGCCGGATCACGATGCAGTGGAGATCACCGCGCGAGAGGTGAGTGTGGCGAGGGCGAGCTACCACGTCTGGCGCGCGGCCCTGGTGGCCTTGGCCGCGACGCTGCATGACAAGCTCGACCTCTTCGCCATCACCGGCCCACGCGCGGAAGAAGCGCCTTGGCTCACGAAAAAAGATGCGCCGCGCGTGTTCGACGTGGGGCCGATCTCAGAGGCTGAACATGATAAGCTCTTGAAACGGCGAAGGAAAACACCTGTTTGACAGATGCCCCCTTGACGCTATGCTAAACACACTAAATCAGGTTCAGAAAAGCCCCGGCCAACCGCTGGGGCTTTTGCTTTTGGCGCGCTCGTGCCGGGGGAGTGAAGGCGGCTTTCGTACCCGCTGGAGCATTCTCGACGAGCCCTGCACGACCTCGGGCGACGGGGTGCAAGCGCGCATGTTCGATGCGGCGGCGTGGATGGACACGCTCCGCTCAGGGATGGGCTGCGCACCCGCCGACAACCGTTAGGCCGGGCTCCGCGAGGCTTCAATAGCGCCCAAGCCGGTCTCAAGCCCGGCCCGCATCGAACCTCCGTTTCATCAGGGTCATCGCCATGCGCCACCATCCAGGTTTGTGCCGTGACTGCGGCCGCCCGCACTATCGGTGTGAATGTCCGGACGAGGGCGAATGATGATCGAACTTGTAATGGCTGCCTACATCGCGTGCTTCCCCGGCCCGGCTATCCAACCCGCCATACCTCAAGTGCCGCCGCATCGTGCGGAGGACTATGGCAATCGGAGAGCGAGACGCCGGGAGCGGGCCTTGGCCCGAGCGAAGTGATCAACGCCTCCCGACCCCCCCGGTTTAGGGACCGTACCGCGCCCCCGCCCGCCCACGGCTCAGCAGAGGCGCGGGATTTGAGCAGTAAGTCAGGACGCAAGCGGTACACGGAACGCACGTGCAATGCACGCGTGATGCACGGAACGATGCACGATGAACGAGGTGGATACAGAGGATTGGGTCTCGATCACTGAGGCTGCCTCTCGATTGAGTGCTGCCGGTGATCCAGTGGATCGCTCCACGCTATCGCGCTACCTCAAGCAGCACGCCGAAGCGCTCCCCCTTAAGCCCTCGGGCAAGTCGAATCTTGTCGACTTCAATGCGCTTCTGGCACACCGGGGTGAGAACATCCGCATCCGGTCGATGCCTGCTGAAATCCGCCCGGCTCGGGCAGCTTCGAGTCCTGTGCATGGACGGTTTGCAGGGTCGCAGTCGGACGGTGCGGCTCGAAAGGCGCAAGCCGATGCCGAGCTTAAGGAGATGGACCTCGCCGAACGGCGTCGCCAGCTCACGCCCGTCTCGGAGGTCGATCAGGCAGGCCGGGATTCGGTCGCTCTGATGATGAGCGCCTTCGAACGCGCCATTGAAACCGAGGCTGCCAGTGCGGCCCTGAAATACGGATGGGATGAGCGCGCTGTCCGCGCGGCCTTCAAGACATTTTCCCGCCGAGGGCTCGATGTGTTCCACCGCGAGATGCTGGATCGGCTCGACGCCCTTCGCCGCAACCGCGATGACGAGGAAGCCCCCGGCACCTCGATCAATCTTACCGAGGCTAATGCCCTGCAATGACCTTCCACAGCACCCGCGAGCAGTTCCCGGAACTGCCCGATGGTGCGGAGATTCTGTTTCGCGGTCTTGAGGCCGCGAGCCGCCCGGTCGACGACCTGACAATCAGCGAATGGGCCGACCGATATCGTGTCGTTTCGGCGGAATCGGGCTCGCCTTGGCCTGGGGCGTTCCGCACCGATCGAGTTTCCTATCTCAGGGAACCGCAAGATTGCCTTCACCCTGATCATCCCTCCCGTCGAGTGACCTGCCGATGGGCAGCGCAGCTTGGCAAGTCAACAGCCATCGAGAACTGGTTCGGCTTCATCGTCGATCAGGCACCCGGCTCGATGATGATTGTCCTTCCAACTTTGGAAGAAGCGGCCAAATTTAACAGGGTCAAGTTGCAGCCGACCATCGAGGCCAGCCCTCGGATCGCCCACAAGGTGAAGCCGGTCAACAGCCGTGACGAGCAGGGCTCGACAACGGCCTTCAAACGGTTCGCGGGCGGCTTCACCCAGATTGTCAATGCAGGCTCCTCCAAGGGCCTGCAGATGGTGTCGATCAAGTACCTCGCCATGGACGAGGTCACCGGCTACCCGAAGGATGTCGACGGCCGCGGCTCTCCGCGGGATCAGGCCCGCGCCCGTCAGAAAATGTATGGCGACCTCGCCAAGGAATGGCAGGGCTCCACGCCTGGTATCGCGGGTGAGTGCGTGATCACCGAGGACTTTGAAGCGGGTGATCGCCGCTATCGGTACGTCCCGTGCCCTCACTGCCGGGTGTTTCAGCCGTTCAAGTTCGAGCAGATGCGACCGGCCGACCCTGACCAAGGCCTGCCGGTGCATATGCGCTGCATGTCCTGCGACGGCGTGATCTTGGACGGCCACAAGCCGGACATGATGGCGAATGCGCACTGGATCGCCACGCGGGTCCCGGAGGGTGCCGATCCGGTACCCGAGACGATCTCGCACGATGAAATCGACCGTTGGCGGTGCGACCCCTGCGAGGGCCGCTGCCGCGACTGGCAGCCAAGCTACCACCTCTGGGCGGCCTATGCGCCGCGCGAGAAGTGGGCCGATATCTGGCATCGTTGGGAATCGGCTGAAGGCGACACCACGAAACTGCGCACGTTCTATCAGCAGGATCTTGCCGAGCCTTACGATCCCGGCGGGATTGCCATCGAATGGGAAAAGATCGTCGAGGCCTCGCGCAAGCATCACTACCCGCGCGGCAGAATTCCCGCCGAGGCAGGATTGCTAGTCTGGGCTGCTGACGTTCAGGGCTACGGCATCAAGTGGCTTGCTTATGCGATTGGTCCACGCGGTCAGCGATGGCTGATTGATCGTGAGATCTTCGAGGGCGCGCCGGATCAAACCGATGAGCCCTGGATTAAACTCGCCGATGCGCTGGGCCGCACCTATCCAACGGCGGGAACGATGGAGAAAGGCTTCGACCTGGGCGGCGTCGACTCGGGCTTTGCCACAGATCGGGTCTACCGCTTCTGTGCCGGCCGCCCGAACGTGTATGCGCTTGATGGGCGCCATTCACAGGGTCTGCCGCGGCTGGGCACTCCGACGAAAAAAGACATCAAGGATTCCCGCAACCGCATCGTCGCCAAGGTGATGCTATATCCGGTGGGTCTCTACGACGTCAAAACGGAAGTGACGGCGGGCTTGGCGAACTTCGTCGATGGCCCTGATGCCACCGGCGCATGGCCGCGTAACACGATCCACCTGACGCCCGACCTCTGCGACGAGGAATTCGCCAAGGAGCTCACGGCCGAACGCCTGGTCGATCCGGAGGAGGATCTGAAATCCTCCACCAACCAGCGTCGCCGGCTGATCAAAGCCAAGGCGGGTCGCGAGTGGAAGAAGATCGTCGGACGCAAGAATGACTGGTTCGACGGCACGGTCTACGCCGATTCTCTGGCGTGGCACCTTGAGCACAAGCGTCGTCTCAACGCCGACCGCTGGGCCGATCTGATCATTCAGGTGCATGGGCGCCCGGCGGATCCGGATCTGTTCGATGCGGCTGAGGGCAACGATCCCTTCAGGAAGCCAACCAAACCCACAAGGCCGCGTGACCACAAGGAATCGCGGCGACAGGCATGGAAGAACCGATGAGCGTAGCGACCAAACCCAGGACGAAGGGCGGATCCAAATCTGCCGCTCGTTCTGCGGCCGCTTCGCCGCGGCCCGCGAAAAAGAAGACCCCGGCAAAGGGCCCCAGCAAGACTCTGGCTGGCACCGTCCGCCGTTCCACGGCGCGATGGCTGCGTGACAGCTCGACCGGCGTTCTGTCCATGCGTCGAGCGAGCCTTTTCGAAAGCCGCGACGAAATCCGCCGTGTCTGGGATCGCATCTCTGGCCTCGCGCTCGATTTCATCCAGAACTCGGGGCATCTCAAAGGCGCCGTCGATCAGGTTCTGGCCGACACTGTCGGGGAAGGCCTGAAGCTTAGGCCAGCGCCGGATCTCGCCGCACTCGGGTACTCCGATGAGGAGGCCGCCGCATGGATCAAACTCGTTAAGAACCGCTGGCGCCGGTACGCGGAAAGCCCGGCGGAGGTCGATGCGCGGGGCAAGTTCACGCTGGACCAATTGGTCGACGTGGCCCTGCGGCACTCGATCGCCTTTGGCGAGGCCATCGGCGTGATTTCGTTTTTCTCTCCGGAAGAACGGCGCCCCTATGGCATCCAGACAGGCACCAAGCTCTGCCTGACCTCACCGCACCGCCTGGTGCGCGATACCAATGAGGCGGAAGGGCTGCATTCCGGTGTCATCCACGACGCCAACGGCCGTCCGATTGCCTATCGCTTCAAGGAACGCGAGAGCGGCATCGAGGTCAAACGCGACTATCGCGCGCGAGATGCCGAAGGCCGGACGCTTGTGGTGCATGCCTTCGATCCTTGGGATGCGGAGGATGTGCGCGGCGTGTCGGTGATTGCGTCGGCTCTGCGCACGCAGGCGAACGCGCATCAACTTCACGAGGCCACGCTGGCGACAGCGATCCTGCAGACCGTGTTTGCCGCGACGCTGACTTCTCCGGAACCCAGCAAGGATGCCTTTGAGGCCCTCTCCACGCTAGACGACGACGACCTCGTTGAGGATCTTCTGGGGTATTTCGGGGCACGTCTCGACAAGGCGAAAGAAAGCAACTTGTCTTTGGACGGCGCGGCGCGGGTTTCGCACCTGGCACCTGGTGAAAAACTTGAACTGCTGACGCCCAGCACGCCGGGAAGCGATTATCTGCCGTTCTCGAACGATCTCAAGCGAGAGACGGCGCGAGCGATTGGTGTCACCTATCCATCCTATGCGATGGACCATTCGGATGCGACCTATTCCAGCACCCGCATGGAAACAGCCTCGATCTGGCCGATCGTGCTGCGCCGCCGCAAGCGGATAGCGGCCCCGATATACCAGGCGGTCTACGAAAGTTGGCTGGATGAGGAGATCGGCTCGGGTCGCATTCCCTTGAAAGGCGGATACCGTGCCTTCCTGGCGTATAGCGACGCCATCACTTGGGCGGAATGGCAGGGCCCAGCAAAACCAACCGCTGACGACAAGAAGAGTGCAGAGGCTCAGACCGAGCGCCTGCAGAATGGAACGTCGACACTCGAGATCGAGTGCGCGGAGAACGGGCAGGATGTGGTCGATGTCATCGCTCAGCGCAAGCGCGAAGCCGAGATGCTGAGAGAGGCCGGTCTTCCGAATGTCTTCGAGCGAATCCGAGGTGGTGGAGGATCCGGCGAGCCCGATCCGAAGCCGCAAGCCAGGAGACAATCATGAGCAGCGGCCCTGTCAATCCATGCGCAGAGGCCGCGCGCTTGCGTGAAATCCAGGTGGCCATCGCAACGGGAGAGGCGGTCGCCTCGACCCGCTTCGGTGAAAAGGAGATCCGCTACCACAAGGCGGATCCCGCCCGCTTGGACCGCCTGATCGAATACTACGATCGGGAGTGCGCGATCTCCAAGGGCGAGGCTCCAAAGCGTGCCCGCTTTGCGAAGTCCATGCGCTTCCGCAGTTACTAAGGAAATACACCATGTCCGTTCTTCAGAACGGCGAGCTCGTGCTCTACGGGTTCGTTGGCGACAATTTTTGGGAGCAGGGCTTCACTGACAAGGAGGTCGTGGAGGCGCTCACCGAGGTCGGCCGCGATGCGGATATCACTGTGCGTATCAATTCCGGAGGCGGTTACGTCGACGCCGGCACCGCGATTTACAACGCGCTCGTGGCCCACAAGGGACACGTGACCGTCCAGGTCGATGGAATCGCGGCATCATCGGCCTCGCTGATCGCAATGGCTGGCGACACCATCCGTATGCGGGCCGGCACCCTGATGATGATCCATGATCCGTCGGGGATCACGTACGGCACAGCCTCCGATCATGAAAAGCACGCCTCCACACTTGAGAAGATGGCGGCACAGATGGCTTCCATCTATGCCGAGCGTTCCGGCAACGATGTTCAAGCCGTTCGCGAGGCTATGAAGGAAGAGCTCTGGCTCGATGCCGATGAGGCCGTCGAACACGGTTATGCCGATGAAAGCGACAGTACAAAGGCCAAAGCCTTTGCAGCCTTCGATTATCGCGTTTTCGCCAACGCGCCGTCACGACTGACGGCAATGGCCAAACGAAAGAATTGGTCTCTTGCCGAGGCCAGTGCCCGAGCGGCCGCGTCCGCTCACCAACCCCGTCAAACCCAGGAGCAATCCATGACGGTTCAGAATGCGGGCGCACCCACCGCTGAAATCGAGGGTGCCAAAGCCGATGCCGCTAAGGCGGCGCAGGCTCGGATTAAGGCGATCATGACGGCTGAGGAGGCTAAGGGCCGTCAGGAACTGGCTGAGCATTTTGCCTATGACACCGATATGGCCGCCGAAGCCGCCATCGCCGCTCTCGCGAAGGCTGCCAAGGCCGCCGACCCAGGCGAGGGCCAGGAACAAACCCCAGAAGCACATGCAGCCCGCCGCACGGCTGCTGCGGGCCTCGCTGCTCCAGGCCTTGGCCGCGAAAAGGCCAAGTCTTCTTGGGGCGATGTCGTGGCCAAGACCAACAAGCGTCGCGGCGCTTAAGACGAGGAGCGAGAAGACATGACTGTTTTGACAGAAAACCTCAAGCGTCCGGCCCACTACCTCGTCTCCGAGGCCAACGGTCATCTCTCCCGTGAGCAGGTGATCATCGCCGCCGGTGCCGATCTGGCGGCCGGTGCCGTGCTCGGGAAGATCACTGCATCCGGTAAGTACGTCCGCTGGAATGGCTCGGCCTCTGACGGATCGCAAACGGCCGTTGCCGTTCTCTTCGCCGATGCAAAGGCAGCCTCTGCCGACGCCCGTGTCGTGATTACGGCACGCCACGCCGAAGTCAGCGCCGCCGCCCTCGTGTGGCCGGACGGCACGCTGGACGCCGCCAAGAACACCCAGATCGCGAACCTCGCGTCGCGCGGCATCATCGCCCGCTGAAGGAGCCTTGCCTATGAGCACCGTGTTGAACCTGTTTGACAATGACGCCTTCAGCGTCGTCGAACTGAACGAGGAGGTCGTCCGCAAGGTCGATCACAAGCCGCAGCTTCTTGGCTCGCTGAACCTGTTCCAGCCGATCTATTCCCGCTCGCGGACCATCGGGATCGCGAAGAAGGAGGGAACGCTGTCCCTGATTCCGACCTCGGAGTTGGGCGCGGCTCCTGAAGAGTTGATCCCCGAAGGGGCCGACCTGCGCGACTTCCGCGTCAAGCGGCTCGCGAAGGGGTCGTCCATCTATGCCTACGAACTGCAGGGTGTTGCGGCTCTTCCGGGTGAAGAGCAGTTAAAGGAAGTCCAGACCGAGGTGGCCGACCGCGTCGGAGCCATCACGGACGACATGGAACTGACCTGGGAGCACATGCGCCTGGGCGCGGTCCTCGGCACGGTTTACGATGCCGACGGCACGTCGGTGATCAACAATTGGTTCTCCGAGTGGGGCATCTCTCCGCCCGCCGAAGTCAACTTCGCGCTCGGAACCGAAGCCACCGACGTCCGCAAGAAGTGCCGCGACATCAAGCGCGCCATGAAGAAGGCCGCCAAGGGTGTTTGGACGCCGGGCACGAAGGTGGGTGCGCTCTGCGGCGACAGCTTCTTCGACGCCTTGGTCAACCATAAGCAGATCAAGGAAACGAAGCTCGGCACCGAACGCGCGGCGTCCCTGGAGAATATCGACGGTTATTCTTCGGTGGAGATCGAAGGTATTGTCTTCATCAACTACCAGGGCACTGACGACGGCACCACGTTGGCGATCGAATCGACGAAGTGCAAGTTCTTCCCGATCGGCGCGCGCGGTGCTTTCCAGGTCGGCTGGGCTCCGGCGGAATTCTTCCCCTATGTGAACCAGCGCGGCGAGCCGCTCTATGGCCTAGTGCTGCCCGATCCGTCCGGTCGCGATGCCTTCCGCCGGGTGGAGCTCTACAGCTATCCGCTGTTCATCTGCACGCGGCCCGAGATGCTGCTTTCGGCAAGGGAGTCCTGAAGATGGCGCGTAAAACCGTGACCGAGGCAGGCTATTACGGCGGCAAGTTCCTTGCCGTCGGCTCCTCATACGAGGACGACAGTGAGCCCGCCCCGGAGGCGTCCGACAAGGGTGCCGAGGGTGCCGGACCGAAAAAGGCGCGGTCGCAACCGGCCGCCGCCAAGCCGGAGCCCGACGCCAGCCATGACGACAGCGCCTCGTAAACCCTGCCGCTGCGCCGAACGCGGCGCGGCGGCTACCCGCTTTGTGCGGGAGGTAAAAACCGGAGAGATGGCGAACGCCGCGAAAAGCGCGGCGTTCATCGTCTCCTCGATGATTCAGGACCGCGGTGCCATCGCGCAGCGCATCCAATCCGGTGCGGCGTCCTTGTTGAGGCGGGTGCGATGAGCAACGGCGTGGTTGTCGTCGATATCGATCTGGACACCCTGCGTCCGATTGAACGGGACCTTTTGAAGGTCGGCAACCAAGCCCCACACGCGATCCGGCGCGGTATCAACAAGACCGGCGACAAGGGCCGCACGCCTTACGTGCGCGCCATCGCGAAGCAGATGGGGCTCAAGGTCGGCGTCGTCCGCAAGCGCATTCGAGTGCGCCGCGCAAATTACGACCGCATGGAGTATCGGGTTATCGGCTTCGGTGGTCCGATCCCGCTGATTCATTTCAATGCCCGGGAAACCCGATCCGGCGTCTCCCACACAGCGGATGGGCAGCGCAAGGTTCTCAAGGGTAGCTTCATCAAGGGCGGTCGTTTCCCCACCCGTCGTGCGCTCAAGATCGGGCCCCAGGTCTGGTTGCGCACGAGCGCCAAGCGAACTCCTTTGGAAAAGCAAGAGGGTCCAGCGGTTCCCGAACGGATGCTGGAGGATCCAGCAATCGGCGTGTTTCGCTCTACTGCGGAGGCCCGGCTGATCCCGAACATCCTGCATGAAATCGATGCGATCATGAACGGATGGGCGCCGCGCGGATGAACGTTTTTGAAAAACACGAAATCCGAATGGCGCTGGCTCATGACCGGGTCTTCGGAACGGTTTGCACTTTGCAGCCGATGACCACGCCCGTGAACGGCGAGCCGATGTCTGATCCGGACAGGCCCCTTGCGGCTGGTCTGGTTGCGGTCTGGGACATACAGGACGCTCGCGTAAATGCAGGCGATAATGGTGTCGGTGGTAGCCGGCCAAGTGGGTTCAGACTCGGGCACGCGGCGCAGGAGGTCTTCGCCTCGATCAGGCGCGGGCAACTGCCGTACGACCTGATGAAGGGTGATCGCCTGCTCCGTGCCGACCGGCCCGGCAAGATCTGGATCATCGCCGAGATCATGCCGGACGGCGGTGCCCGCGACCGGGTGCGCTTGAACGAGGTGGCCTGATGGATTTCGCACGATTGGCGTTGCGCCTCGCTGCCATCGAGACGCTGGCGCCTTCCGCCAAGGCGGCGGATGCGCCGTGGCCGACCCTTTCTGGTCCATTCATTCTCGACAGCCAAATCGAGCCGACCGATCAGCGCATGATTGCGGACAAGCAGCCGCTCACCGGCGTCTTTACCGATGACGATGAGGCACAGCCTTACGGGTCCGGCGTCGATATTATGAACGGCGCCGATGCCACGGTGACCCTGTCATTCGAGTCGGTGGTCCCGATGAGGCTTGCGCCAGCCGGCGCGACGGCCGGTGAATTGGCATTTTATGCCGTGACCAATCCGCAGATCGAGGCGCGCCTTGATCTGTTGTGCGGGCAGATCATGCATGCTCTTCGCCACGGTCTCACCGATGGCCCGCTTCGGCATGTGGTGAAATCCTTCACCAAACGGGAAACGCACACTTTCCGCGACGCTGACACCGACTCGCGCCTCAATGCGCGGCGGTTGAGCCTTACCGTGGGCGTCAAGCCTTCGTTCGACTTGGGCGATCCCACGGCGACAGGCCTCGACCGTTTGCCGGAACCGCTGCGCAGCGTCGCGAAAGAATTGCCGCCTGGATCCTACGGGCGCAAGATCTGCGAGGCCCTGGCGGCTGCAGGTCTCGCGGGTCCTCCCGATCTCCCGTCTCTCGCAGGCATCGACTTCAAGGGCTGGGTCGGCAAGGCCGAGCCCGATCCGGCTGAGCCCGACGTCACCGGCACCATTCCCACCACCTGAGGCCCTTCCATGGCAGACACCTTCGTCAAGCTCGGCGATCCCGAGCACAAGCTTCCTTTGCCCGGCGTGCCGGGCGCGTTCTTCCCGGCAGGCCTGCACAAGGTCGACGACGCCGACCCCTTCTGGTTCGGCTGCCTCGCCGACGGCTCGCTGGTTCGCGCGACCGATGACGAGATCAAAGCCGCGACAGCCCCGGCAGAGGCCCCCTCCGAGAAACCCACCCGCGCCGCCGCGCGCACCTAACCCGCTTCGAGCAACAGGAGATCCCCGACCATGAGCGGTGGCGTTCTTTTCAATTCCATTCCCGGGTCGGGCCTTGTGGCGCCGATCACCACCTTCGAGATCAATTCCGGCGGTGCTTACGAGAGCAACGCTCGCGTGATCATCCTCGGCCACAAGACTGCTGCCGGCTCGCTGGCGGACAACACCTTCGCGGTCTGCGGCAACGCGAACGATGCGCTCGCCCTCGTCGGCCCCGGCCAACTCTATGAGACCTTCCGCGTGGCGCGCATGAATGCGCCCGCGCAGGAATTCTGGATCGGCGTGGTTCCCGAAACCGGTACTGCAGAGATCCGCACCATCACCATCGGCACCATGCCGGCGGCGGGCGGGCAGGGCGTGGTCGAGATCGCGGGTCGTCAGGTCGTGCTGCAGGTGGCGGCCGGTGAGGCCGCCAATACCACGGCCACGAATCTCGCAGCGGCGATCAATGCCTTCGCCGATCCGCTCACGGGCGCCTATCTGCCCTATACAGCAACGGCGGCCACGAACGTGGTGACGCTGACCTGCCGCCATAAGGGCGCGCTGTTCTCGGAAATCGAGGTCGTCGCTCCTGACACCATCCCAGGCAACATCTTCGCCCCGGCAGGCCGTCTCGTCTTCGCGACAACGACGCCCGGCTCCGGCACTCCCTCCGTCTCGGCGTTGCTCGCGGCGCTGGGCGACGAGCCGTTCGACGCGATCATCTCGCCCTTCTCCGAAGCAGCGAACGTGGCGGCGGTCGAAACCTTCCTGTCCGAGACCGCGGGTCGCTGGGCCTGGGATCGGCAGATCTACGGCCATCACTGCACCGTGACCACGGGCAACCTGTCCGCGCTCACCACCCTCGGCCTCACGCGCAACAACGCGCACGAGAGCTTCATCGGTCGCGTGGCCTCGCCGACCCCCTCGTGGGAATGGGCGGCGGGCATTTATGCCCGCGTGCTGCCGTGGCTGCTCGACGACACCAACGGCAACATCGCCCGCAACCATACGGGCCTTGTGGTCGAGGGCGTGCGTCCGCCGCGAGACCGCACCACCTGGTTCGGCTATGCGGCCCGCAACACGCTCACCAAGTCGGGTATCTCGACCTGGACCGTGACGCAGGACGGCAAGCTCGCGATCGACAAGCTGGTGACCACGCGTCGCCTTGGCGCGCAGGGCCAGCCCGACGTGACGTTCCGCGATATCCAGGCGCCGTTCCAGGTGATGGCGGGCTTGCGCTACATCCGCGCCTATCTCCAGACGCGGCACAGCCAGAAGGCGCTGGCGCGCAAGAATCCGAACAACATCGCGGCAATTTCCACGCCCGACGATATCAAGGCGGACACCATCGCTGCCCATGCGGACACGGTGGCGCGCGGCATTTTCGAGGACAACGAGGGCTTCGCGCAGCGGCTCGTGGTCGAAATCGACCAGACCAACGCCAACCGCGTGAATCTTGGCATGAAGCTCGATCGCGTGAACCCGCTCGATATCCTGGCCGGCAACGCCACGATCTATGCCCAGTATCAGGCGGCTTAAAGCCGCCTGACCTTTTCCATTCAAACCGACAGGAGCGCCTCTGATGGCAGATTTCGGTGGTCTTATTAAGTTCCGGCTGTCGGACGGCTCGTCGCCCTTCTCGCTGCGCGGCAACGTCAAGCACAAGCCCAGCAACCGCTCGTATGAGAAGGTTGTCAATTCGGACGGCTCGCATTCTCGAACGGTCACCCTCGAGGGCTACGAATTCGAGATGTCCCTGGAGCACAAGGCGGGGGTCGATTATGACGCCATCATGGAACTGAAGGGCGTCAACATCTCCTTCATCCACGATACCGAGGGTGTAATCCGCATCTTCGGCGATTGCTCGCTGCTGGGCCGCCCTGAGATCGATGCCATGACCGGCGAGGTGACCGGCATCACCGGCGTGTCGCGCACCTATCGCGAGGTCCGCTGATGGATCGCATCGAGGAACTCCCGAACGGTCATATCCGCGTCACCTTCGAAAAGCCGATCATGGATGCCGGTGGCGATCTCAAAGTCACCGCAACCCTGCGTCCGCCGACCTGCGGCGAGGTGCTGGATTTCGGCGACGTGTCCGCCTTCGTGCTTACCGGCAAGAACATGGGCATGGAGGTCGACGATCCAGAAGCCATCAAGGCCTATCTCGGTGTCATCATCACAGACCACGATTTCGAGATCATCGCCAAGCGCGGGGCGCCCTCGGATGCACTCGCCCTCAAGGAGGCGGTGAAGCGTTTTTTCGCGTCAGCGCGGAAGAAGTTGCAGCCTTCGCCCGCGCCCTCGTCTTCAACCGGGGATCAGACCCGCTCACCATCGACAGAGCCTGCCTGACAACTCTCCATCGCTGGATGAGGCAGGCCGCCCTGCATTCATCCCAGAGGTAAGCCATGGCTCGCACCTATCGTGTCGAAGCGGTTATTTCGGCTAAGGACGCGATGGGTCCGGGGCTTCGCTCGGCAGCGAACCGTCTCCGCCGTTTCCAGCAGCAGACCGAGCGGGCCAACCGGATCGGCTCGCGCGCGGGCTCGATGACCCGTGGCATGGATATGTCGATTGGTGCCGGCGCCATGCTCGGGACTGCGGCCCGCTTCGCGGGACCTGCAGCGGCTGCGGCTGGTGTCATGATGGCCACGCGCACATCATTGTCCTTCGAGCGGACGATGTACGATGTGCAAAAGGCGACCAATGCCACCGATGACGGTCTGAAGGGTTACGAGAAAACCGTCCTCGACTTGGCTCGTGCTACGGGCAAGACCAAGGAGGAAATCGGCGGCATGCTGGCCAGTGCCGGCTATGCGGGCCGTCCGGTAAACGAACTAGCGCGATTTACAGAGTACGCCACGAAGGCAACGACGGCCTGGAACACCTCCTCTGAGGAGACGAGCCAGTCCCTCGCTGAAATCGGCAATATTTACCAGGCGAACCAGCAGCGGATCGAGGAGATCGGCGATGCGGTGAACTACGTCGCCGACAATGCGGCGGCGAAGGAGACCGACCTGCTCGACTTTCTGCGCCGCTCCGGCGCGGTCGGCAAGCAGATGGGCCTCACGGCCGAGCAAACCATGGCATTCGGCGCTGCGGCGAAAGAAATCGGCACGCCCACCGAGGTGGCCGCGACCGGGTTCAATGCCCTGATGAACACAATGGCGCTAGGCGACGGCGTCAGCGACAACGCAGCTAAAGGATTTAAGAAGCTTGGGGTCAATTCCAAGGCCATGCAGAAGGCCTTCGTCGCAAAACCTCTGGAAACGACCCTCAGTCTTCTGGAGAAGATTGGCAACGTCAAGGATCCTCTCAAGAAAGCGGAAATCGTCACGGACATCTTCGGGAAGGAGTATGGCGACGACATCGCCCGCATGACCGGTAACCTCGACGGGTTGCGCCGCGTTCTTGGTCTTGTCGCCGATAAAGCCAACTATCTCGGTTCCGTGAATAAGGGCTTCGAGCTCATCACCGAGAAGGACTTTAACCGGATCGATCGTGCCACGCAGGCTCTTGATGTGCTGGCGACACGTACCGGCAACGCCTTCAAGCTGATCGCGGGCAATGCTGCGGAGGAAATCAACAAATTCGTTGATGCGACCGAGAAGGGTGACACCAGCATCCAGCGGCTGCTGACTTACTACGGAGAACTGGCAGGACTGCCGAAGGGCGGCGAGATCGATACCCCCTCGCAGGATCTCGAAAACTGGGTGGAAGAGAATTTCGGGGCTTATTCGCCTCGCGCGCTCTTCGATGAGTATTTCGGGAAAACCGGAGATGAGGCCCGACAAAAGGGGCAGCAGGCCGCCATTGCTGCTGAGGCCGCCAGCGAGAACGATATTCTGGCGAGGGCTGACCGCGCTCGCACCGCCGTTGATGAGGCGCAGAACCGTTTGACAGCCGTTCCGCTCACGCCATCGGAAAGCCGGAGGTTCGAGCTAGAGCTGTCGCGTGCTCAGGATGAATTCCGAGTTGCCAACCGTGCTGCGGATGAAGTCCGCACGAAACGTGCGGCGTTGCCTGGTCAGGTTGACGATCTCCAAAGGCAGGTGATTTCGCGTGACCGTCTTATGTCATTTGGACGCCAAGCGCCTGAGGCTGATCATCAGGTGGGGCCTGGCCTGCTGAACTTCGGCTTCGGCCCGAATGGAGCCGGTCCAACAGCATCTCCCGGTCAGGGCGGCGACGTGATTGCCAAACTGGAAGGCGAAGCGAAGATCCACAACACGGTCGAGGTCAAGCTCGACAACAACCTGCTCCGGGCCGAGGTGCGCTCCATCGTCAAGGAAGAGGTCGGGCCCATTCGCGCGCAGTCGAGCGGCGGCGTGGGCGGGCTCAACACCGGCAGGTCCATGCCTGAGGCGGGCGGCTTCTAGGGCCGCTCGCGTCTCGTTCTTTTGTCTTCAAGAGGCTCCTCATGAGTGACCCGACGCGCTCGCTCTTCCGGGCGAGCTTCAAAGGTATTCCGTTCTGGGTCGAGCAGGATGGAGAGGAGGGCGGTCGCCGCCTCGCCATCCACGAGTTTCCGATGCGGGACGATCCTTTCATCGAGGATCTCGGCGAGGCGGCGCGGCAATACGACGTGACCGCCTATGTGATCGGCGACTCCGCGTCGCCTGAGGCTGCTGGGCTCGTGGCGCAACTCGCCGCCCGCGGGCCCGGCCTTCTGGTGCTGCCCACCTATGGGCCGCTCATGGCCCGATGCCTTACCTTCAAACGAGATTGGTCGAAAGACCGGCTCAATTTCATTGCCTTCAATCTGCGCTTCGTCCGCGAGGGGGCCGCTTCGGCGCTCGCCTCGGTCCTGTCCCTGGCGAACCTCGTGTTTCTGGCCGTCGACGCCTTGGCCTCGGCGGCTTCCACCCGAGCGGTGCGCGCCCTCAAGGTGCAGCGCCAGCCCGATCATGTCGCGGCGGCGGCCGTGGAGGAGTTCCGCAACGTGGTCTCGCTGGTCGAGTCCGTGCGGCTCTCCGCATCCATCGATCAGGCCACCAGTGCGAGCGTGCGCGATGAAATCGATGCGCTCTATCGCGAGGCGCCGGTTCTGATTTCAGCATCCAACGGCGCCGCCGCCGATCTCGGCGAGCGGGTGTTTTCGGTGGTTCGCCGGATCGGCGATGCGGGCGATCCGAACCTGCTCGCCGCCACCTTCGGCGCGCTCGCCGACGATACCTTGCCCGAGGCGGTACCGTCTGGCGCAACGGCCAATGCCCGGCAGGCTCAGGTCAACCGGGCATCCATGCTCCAGATCGGCCGGCTTGCCTTCCTGGCGGCCTATGCGGAAGCCGTGACCCGGGCAACCTACCCGAGCCGCCGCGAGGGGATCAGCGCGCGCGCTGACCTGGCCGAGCGGTTCGAGCGGGAATTCTCCCAGGCCAACGGGGCGGAGAACGCCGAGCTCTATCTCGCCCTGCAGGATCTGCAGGGGCGCACGGTGGAATACCTCACACGCATGATCGTCGATCTTGCTCCTATCGTGACGGTTCAGGCGGCCCGCTCCATGCCTTCGCTGTATTGGGCGTGGCGGCTCTATGGCGATCCTTTGCGGGCGACGACTCTCGCCACGCGTAACAAGGTGCGCCACCCGTCCTTCATGCCCAATACATTCGAAGCGGTGTCACGCTGATGCTCGATTACGGCTGGATGTACGGCGCGGCGACCGATGTGCGCGGCGCGCCCGAGATCGTCACCGTCATGGTGGGATCGGACCGCTACACCTCCTGGAAGCGGGTGCTGATCAGCGCCTCGATCCGGGAGGCGGCGCGTTCCTTCCACCTCGAGGTTGCGGCGGAGACCGGTGCCCCGGCGACTGCCCGCCAATTCAAGGCCGGCGCCGAGGTGGACATTTCCGCCAACAACGATCGCCTGCTGATCGGCTATGTCGACCGGTACCAGCCGAGAATCGAGGCCGGGTCGGCGGGCATCACCATCACCGGTCGCTCAAAGGCGGCCGATCTCATCGACAGCTCCGCCGTTCACAAGACGGGGCGCTTCAAGCAGAAGACCCTTGTCGAGTTCGGCAACGAACTCGCCCAGCCGCACGGCGTCAAGATCATCACGGATCAGACGCTCGCGCCGTTCGACCACCAGATCACGCCCGGCACGACCGTGTTCCGGGAGATCGAGAAGAAGGCGCGCTCGGAAGGCCTGACCCTGATGGGCGACGCCGACGGCAACGTGGTCGTGACCAAGGCGGGCACGAAGCGCCATGCCGGCGGGATCTTCGAGGGCAAGAATCTCAAGATCGGAGAGGCGGACCACAATTGGTCGAACCGCTTCGGAAAATACATCGTGCGCGCGCAGCGAACCACGGGCCACGGGGCCGACAGCCTCGAAATCGAGGCTCTGGCCCGCGACGCCAAGGTTCGTGGCAATCGCGTGCTGGTTGTCGTGCAGGACGACGACTCGGATCATCGGCGCGCTAAGAAACGCGCCAAGGGACGGCGTGATCGTTCCGCCGGAGCGGCGCTTTGCGTCAACGTCACCCTGCCGGGTTTCCGCGATGAAGCGGGGGTGCCCTGGACGCCGGGATGGCTGGTCTGGACCGAGAGCCCTTATCTCGATGTTGCCCAGGACATGCTCATCGAGGATGTCACCTACGGCCAAGATGAGCAGGGCTCGCTCACGCAGCTCAAGCTCGTCGATCCGCGCGCCTATGACGGCAAGAAGAGCAAGGGCAACAAGTCCGGCGATGATTGGGACATGGACGACAGCGAGGCCGAGGGATGACCCAGGACGAGATGGATGCCGCGATCCGCACCATGATCCGGCGTGCGACTCTCGTCTCGACGGACGACGGCGGCAGCCAGCAGAAAATGAAGCTGAAGGGCTTGAGCGGCGAAGAGATGGAGGACGTGGTCCGGATCCAGCATTTCGGCGAGTCGAGCGTGCCGCTGCCGGGCTCCGAGGCAATCATGCTTTCTCTCGGCGGTCGCACCGACCGGGCCGTGGTGATCGGCTTCGAGCACAAGGACCACCGCCCGACCGGATACGCGCCGGGCGACAAGGTAATTTACGACGGCCACGGCAACATCATCTCCCTGGTGCAGGCGCAGATGCGGATCGTGCATGCGAGCCGGATCGAGATGAAGGTCGGCGGGGTTTCGATGACGATGACCGCTGATGGCATCGCCTTCACTGGCGGCGAGGTGACCCACGACGGCAAGCATATCGACGCGAGCCACATCCACGGCGGCGTCGTTCCGGGCGGCGGCACGAGCAGCGTTCCGGCCAACTGAGCGAGGCATTCATGGATATGCGTGTGCGGATTGCCGAAGGGCAGGACGAGCAGCCGCTATTGCTGTGGGACACCGTGTGGGATCCCGTGGAGGGTCGCGCCGATTGGGCGCTGGCCGATCCTTCGGAAAAACACAACGCCGGCGGACTTCGCGCGCTGACGGCGCTGGAAACGTCGGTCATTCTCTGCCTCTTCACCGACAAGCGCTGCCCTGAGAGCCACCCCCTGCGGTGGCTTGCAGGCGATGATCTGCGCGGCTGGTGGGGCGACGGCATCGACGTGCGCACAGACCTCGGCGAAACCGAGATGGGCTCTCTCCTGTGGCTTCTGGAGACCGCCCCGCTGCGCATGGACAACGGGCCAGTCAACATTCCGCTCTGGGCGGAAACTTTCGCCGTTGAGGCCCTGCAGCCGCTGGTCAACCAAGGGGCGGTGGTGCGCGTGGAGGCGGTGGCGACACCGCGCCCTGAAGCCGCCCGGCTCGATCTCGACATTAAACTTTTCGGCCGTGATCAGCAGCAGATTTACGAGCGCCGCTTTGAAGCTGTGTGGAAACAGAGACAATGACGTTTGCCATTCCCCCCTTGCCGGATCTGCTCAACCGCGCCCGCCGTGCCTTCAAGAGCAATCTCAAGGGAACGGATGCGTTTCTCTGGCCGAACAACATCGGCCCGACGGCAAAAGTAATCGCCGGGATGACGCACGAGGTCTTCGGCTATATCGACTATGTGCAGCGCCAGAAATTCGCGATCACGGCGGATTGGGAGGGGCTGCTCGAGCACGGCGAGGAGTTTGGATTGCCGCCGCATCCTGCCGATGCGGCGCGCGGCACGCTCCTGGTTACCGGAGAGGCCGGCTTTACCGTCGCTGCCGGGGCGGTGTTTCGCCGTGGCGATGGTGTCCTGTTCAACGCCCTGGAAGGCGGCGCGGTCCTCGGTGGCGGCACCGTTGAAATTCCGGTGATCGCGCAGCGGGGCGGTAAAAGCACATCGACCGAGAGCGGAACTTCGTTCGCCGCAGTCTCCGGGGTGGATGGCGATGTTTCCGCCGAGGCCGCAACCGGAGGCCTTGTCGGCGGACGCGATGCGGAGGATGTGGAGAGCTACCGCGCACGAATCCTCTTCCGCAAGCGCAACCCGCCGAATGGCGGCAAGGCTTCGGATTATGTCATCTGGGCCAGTGCCATTCCCGGCGTGACCCGTGTCTTCGTCGAGAAGGGGTGGTCCGGCGGGGGCACGGTCAGGATCTTCCCCCTGATGGAAGACACTTATCCGAACGGCATCCCGCCGGCGGATGAACTCGAGCGCATCGCGGCTCATATTCGGACGCTCGAGCCGTCCGGGGCTATCTCCACGGTGGCAGCGGCGCAATTGCTGCCGGTGGACGTGGAGATCGGCGATGTCGAGCCGCTGAGCCCGGCGGTGGAGAATGCCATCGTGGCCGAGATCCGGGAGATGTTCCGGCGCAGGGCACGGGTGGCGGGCGCAAACGAGCCTCATCCCTCCATGCCCTATCTCGCGACGCCGTTCTCATTTTCGCGGTCGTGGGTGTCGCAGGCTGCGGCGAACGCGCTCGACGAGGAGCGGCACACGCTGGTCCTGCCGAGTGCGGATCTCACGGTTCCGCGCGGCCACCTGCCGGTCTTGAACAACATCTCCTTCACGCACGGGGCCTGACACTATGATGCATTGCCCGACGCGCGACGAGATCGTGCAGCAGGCACTGCCGTTGCTGCCGCGCGGCCGTGCCTGGCAGACGCATGAAGGCGGGCCGCAACCGGGTTCGGTGCTCTACCGCTTCTGGCTTGCGGTGGCGGAACACTTCGAGTTCGTGAACCGCCGCATCTGCGACATCTACGCCGAGTTCTTCTGCCGGACCGCCAGCGAAACGCTCGACCTCTGGATGGCCGAGTACGGGCTGCCGGACCCTTGCGACCCGTATGCGGATCTTTGCGCGCGGGTCGCGGCCTATGAGGGGGCGCGCTGTGAGGATTACGTCGCGGCTGCCGCCCGCAACGGCTGGGTGATCGAATGCGCAAGCGATCCTCCATGCGGCTCCTATGCGGGTGCTGCCTATGCGGGTGAGGCCGTTGCCGGCGGTGCATCCGTCGGCGGCGTGCTGCAGATCCGTGTCTTTGTGGATCGTTCCCCGGCCTTCACGGGCGGTGTCCAGACGCCGCCACTTGCGGGGCTTCTGCAGGCCGGCCTGCCGCTGGCCTGTGAACCCGATATCTCTTCGCTGGTCTGCTTGCTCGAGCGGATCGTCCACGCCCACCTGATCATTCAATACGAGATTGTCGCATGACCGACCTGCTTGGACCCGCCGGATCGACTCCGAACGTGACGACCGAGCGCCCGACCGATTACCGGATCTTCGGCGCCGACGATACCTGGATCAAGGATTGCACCGATCCGGTCGCCAAGGACGGCACGCCGCTGATCGCCCCATTCTTCAACGGCGTGCTGGCGCAGATCCGCCGCGCGATCCGTGGCATGGGCGTCGCGCAGGACAACGCCGATGACGACATGCTGCTGAAGGCCATTCAGCGGGCGTCCACCGGGCGCGTATCAGAGGCGGATGCGCTCCTGGCGCAACAGGCCTTCCCACACATGCTGACGCCCGGCAACGTCTTCACCATCACAGCTTCCGTCGGGCAGATCATCATTGCCGATAATCAAAGCTGGGCCTGGCGCGGTGTTAAGCTGTTCAACACCAGCCAGGTCGCGTTGTCCGACCGTACCTTCCCGCTGCTGCCGAACAAGACCTATCATCTCTGGGCTTATCCCCCAGGCTTCGGCGACGCCACCCCGTCGGCGAATTATCCGTATGGGCGGTATGCCTGTAAGGATGTGCAGAACGTGGTCTACAATCCGACGGCCCTGCCGGAGGAGAATGAGGCCTTCGACGGCACGCGCGATGCCATGCTGATCGCGCGCATCGTGACGAATGGCGCGAATGTGCCGTCCATCACCTATCTGCCCAATCGCGCGGTTCTGTATGCTTCCGTCGATCTTGCGACCGTTCCGGTTTCGATCGGCAACAACGCCTATCAGGCAAGCTATTCGGTGACGCTGAACTGGCCCCGCAAGCCGCAGATGAAAAGCGGCTACGGCTACGTCTACACCACGTCGCCGCTCACGGCGGTGGTCAGCGGTGGCGCCAACCGCGTCACCAGCGAGACCTTGACCCGCTACGGTTTCGCCACCTCGGTCTTCACGGACTGGGACAGCACGCCGGGCGGCTTCGGCGCAGGACTTGTCAGCGAATACAGAGGGGCATTCTACGCATGACGACAGTCAATCATGACGGCGATCTCGTGTTGGGCTTCCAATACGGCGATGCCGCCGGTCCATCCTTGCCGCCGGAACTTGCCGGCGTCCCGGCCTCACGGTTGCGCATTGTCGACGGCGTCGTGATCGACGTCGCCGATCGTCCGCGCTTCTTCATCGATGAACATGGCCGCAAGCATGCCGTGCAATCCTCGCCCGAATGGCAGGACCTGGCCTGCGCCTGGGATGATGTTCTCGCCATGGACGGCGCAACATGGCGCGTGGCAAAGCCCGAGGATCGGGAACGGGCGGCATGGGACGCAGTGCGGCAGCGGCGCGATCAGCTTCTGAGGGCCTGCGACTGGACGCAGCTCGCCGACGTCCCGAAGGCGACGCGCGAGCGCTGGGCCGCGTATCGGCAGGCCTTGCGCGACATTCCGCAAACCTATGAGAGCCCCGCCGCCCTCGCGTGGCCAGAACCTTAAGGATCCGCTCATGGCGACCGAAGACGATCTGCCGCCTGTCGTGCTGACGACGGACTCGGCGGGGGGCTTTCCTTTCACCTGCAAGAATGCGCTGTCCAGTGCTCCGATTCCGATCACGGATTGGACCTTTCAGGGGCATATGCGGGCGACGGAATCGAGCGCGGTCATCGCGGCGAAGCTGACCTCTCCGGGCACGATCTCGATCGTGGACGGTGCTGCGGGCAAGGCGCAGGTCCTGTTCCTGCCAGAGCACACCAAGCGGCTTGCGCCTGGCCGATATGTCTTCGACGTGTTCCGGGAGACGCCCCTGCCTCGGCAGCGGCTCTTCCGTCGTGAAATCATTCTCAAGCAGGCGATCACCCGGCCATGACAGATCCGATCACGATTGAATTTTCGGGCGGCTCGCTCGTGGGCCCGGCTCCCGATCACGAGGTGGACGTCGAGAATAAGCGAATTCGCTGGCGGCAGTCGGATGGAAGTTGGGGCGAGTGGCTGACCGCTCCTGCGGGGCCTTCTGGCCCGAAGCCGACCATTCTGCCCGGCACTGTCTCGACGCTGGCGCCCGGTTCTCCTGCGACCGTGACGGTGACAGGTGATGCGCCGGACTTCATGCTGCACTTTGGGATCCCTCAGGGCGCGACGGGGCTGACCGGGCCCGCCGGCACTTTCGGAATGATGAAGGCCCCGCCTGCGCTTGCCTATGTCAACGCGACGACCATTACCATCGCCGCGGGAACGTGCCGGGACGAGCTCGACGCCGTGACGCTCGTCAATCCGGCGCCGTTCAATATTGCTCTGGCGGGCGGCCCCGCATCGGCTCACCGCCATGTTCTGTTCGGCTACAATGGCAGCGGCAATCCGGCGGCCGTGTTTTCAACGACCAACGCGTTGCCGGCTGGCTGGCAGGCCTACCGCCGGATCGGGTCGATCCGGACCGATGCGAGCGGAAACATCCTCCAGTTCGTCCAGAGTGGCGACCGCTTCATCCTTGCGGCGCCTGTCCTTGATGCGAACTATGTCAACACCGCCCCGACCTCGGCAACGCTGATCAGCCTGACGGTGCCGCTCGATGTGGCGGCGACCGCGCTCCTCAGTGTCCAGAACTATCGCAGCGGCGGTTCACCGGCCGTGGATGTGTGGTGTCCTCTCGTCGCGAGCGACAGGACGGTTGCCAATCCCGGCGGCAACCCGACCCCAGGCACGTCTTCCGTCGCCGGCGCGATTGCCACCAACGGAACAACGACGGCGGCGGTCGTGGTCGGCGCCGATGTCGACACCAACCTCGCGGGGCAGGTGTATATCAAGGCGCTCGGCGCGACCGCTTCGCTCGGATTGTGGACGCGCGGCTGGATCGACCGGCGCGGGAGGGACAAGTAAATGCCCTATGTTGAAAGAGACGCCGGCGGAAACATCGTCGGCACCTTCGCTAATCCGCAACCGGGCCGGGCCGAGGAATGGGTCGATGCAGTCGATATTCCGCTCGATCTTCCTGCCTATGCGG
Organism: Microvirga solisilvae; assembly: GCF_022808595.1. Taxonomy (GTDB): domain Bacteria; phylum Pseudomonadota; class Alphaproteobacteria; order Rhizobiales; family Beijerinckiaceae; genus Microvirga; species Microvirga solisilvae. The sequence goes on along the minus strand of NZ_JAKUCN010000001.1, from coordinate 788,021 downwards.
CGCAGCGACGGTGGGAGATCGAGACCAGCGGCATCACGGTAAGTGTTGCGGGCGAGCCTATTCCGGTCTCGACCATGCGGGGCGATGATCGCGATGCCCTGCAAAGCACTTACACGGCGATCAAGGATGGTCTCCGGCAGGACGGTGCCACCTTCAAGTTCGCAGATGGCAAGCCGCGGCGGATGTCGAATGCCGACATGCTCACCGTCATTCTTGCCGCGCTCACCCATGTTCAAGCCTGCTTCAACATGGAGGGCGATTTGCTGACGAATATCGAGGGCGGATCGATCGCCACAGATGCTCAGATCGACGCCGAATTCGCGACGATCCCGATTTCATACTGACGCGACTTCGCCGCTGTATTCGAGCCGCCCTCCGGGCGGCTTTTTCTTTTCAAGCCGGAGTGCCCATGGCCGCGCCGCTGTATTTCAACTCCAAGTCCTCGTGGCGCATTCGGATGCGCATCTACGATGTGAATCCGGTCACCCGCGTGCGCATCGGTCCGCGCGACCTCACCGGCGATCTGATCGAACTGACGTGGCGTCTGCTGGACCCCGCAACGCTCGGGCGCGCCAATGCCGCCCTCGGCGAGATCGTGGCGCAAGCCTCGACTGCCGACAGCTCCATCACGGTCGATGGCGATCCGAAGGACGGTTACGTCATCGTCGATATTACGCCGGAGCGGCGCGTGGCTTCGGCCATGGCCGATCTCGTGTCGGATGCGACGATCGTGGCGGATGTCTTCGCCACGAAAGACAGCGGCCTCCGCGAATGGTGCCGCCCGCGCCTCGTCGCGACTCTTTCTCCAGGGACATAGCCCATGGAAGATATCGAGCTTGAGGCTGTGCCTTACGAGACGGCTGAAGTGGAGGCGCTCGAAGCCGGGCGAACCGTGGAGGTCACGGTTGGTGGCGGCGCTGCCATTGACGACCGCGTTATCAGTCCCGAGACCGCTTGGTCGTCGCAGCGGACAAATGAAGAGATCGAGGCGGTTCGGGGCAGCATTCCGGATCCTGTCATGGGGCTTCCGGCCCTCTCTGCCGGCGGAGTGGTTTTGTCGATTGATGAGACGCCATTTGGGCTTGTTCCCTATTGGCGGCCGGACCGCCTGCCTGGCCTGCGTCTGATCGATGAATATGACATCACCGTCTCGGGAACCTATCCTAAGGACCCGCGCGGTGTTTTCTTCGACTTCGATGGCGTCGGCGCCGCCGCTGGCGGAGGGTCTGGAGCCAATGGAGACAGCTCCGCCCCGCGATCAGGCGGCGGTGGAGGGGCGGGGGGAACTCCAGCGCGAGAGCAGCTTGTTCATACAAGCATGCTCGCCGACTCCTGGTCCGTCACCATCGGAGCCCCAGGGCTTGGCGGTGTAGGTGTTCTATCCGGTAACGGCAATGCTGGAACGTCTGGCGGCGATACATTCATTGTCTTGGCCCCGAACTGGGTTCTTCGGGCGCCGGGTGGGCTACCTGGGGCTGGGGGTACGACAAACGGCGCAAGTGGAGGCGGTACCCGCTCTATCGGTCATCAGTCGCAATACCAGAACTCGGGCGGTGGCGCTTCGCCCGCAGCTGGCAATTCTGGCGGCGCAAATCAGGTAGGCTCTTACGCGCCTGGTGGTGGTGCTGCTGGTGCTGGTCTCGGCACAACAATGACAGGCTCGCTCGGCAGCAATGGGGGCGCGGCATTCAAGGGACAACGCGGAAATTGGGGCGCTGTTGTCGGCTCGCAAGGCGTTACTGCGGTGGGGGCGCCGGGCAACAATTTGGGCTCCAACGGTGGAGACGCCATAGATCCGGATCCTGGGCACTATGGTAATGGCGGCGGCGGCGGCGGCGCCAATCCCAACACCGATGGCGGCAAGGGTGGCAACGGTTCTGCGCCAGGCGGCGGCGGCGGCGGCGGCGGCGCGGCTCGCCCCGGCAAGAAATCAGGGGACGGTGGCAATGGAGCTCGCGGCGGCATTCGCGTCCGTGTCTACGGCTACGCACCGTTCGACAGCCCTGTTGTTACTGTCTCGCCTGCGGCGTTGTTGCTGGCAATCTCCCAGGCGGCTGTCGCTGCCCCGTTGATCGAGGCACGGCGCTATCAGGTTCTTGAGAATGAAACCGGTCGCAAGGTGAACGTCATTCATTGGGACGGTGAGAGCGTTCTCGGGCCGCTTTATGACGGCTACACGGTTGAGCCGGATGACGGGTCTCCGATCTGGATTCCACCTCCTGAACGCGCGTCACTATCCGACTGGCGTATCGCGCTGCATCTCATGGGCCGGTTCTTCGATGTCGAAGCGCAGGTCGAGGGGGCGCGCGCAAGCGGCTCGATTGAAGGCGCTATCGCTTGGGAGCGGTTCAACCGAGCGAACCACGTCTATCGTTCGGAACTGCTGTCCTTGGCGGAGATCTATGGCTTCACGCCAGAAGAGGTGGACGAGAGCCTGAGACTCGCGGGACCCGATTAACAGAGGCCGCCCACGGGCGGCTTTTCCTTGTCACCACAGGACGAGATCAATATGACCACGGAAAACACCGGGGATGCCTTCGCGCGCGCTGTTGCGAGCGGCTTCAGAGGGGCGGCCAAGCGGCTCGACGATATCGATCTGCCGCGCATCGGCCATCGCATCGGCGTCGGCGAGGACGAGATCCATGCCTTCATGGATGTCGAAACCCGAGGCAGCGGCTTTGATGAGCAGGGGCGCCCCAAGATCCTGTTCGAGCCGCATGTGTTCTATCGCAACCTGTCGGGTACGAAGCTCGATACGGCGATCCGTCAGGGGCTTGCCTGCAAGTCCTGGGGGCAGATTCCCTACGGCAAGGAATCCGCGCAATACGGCAAGCTCGAGAAGGCGCTGCGCATCGACGAGACCGCGGCCCTCAAGGCGTGCTCGTGGGGTCTGGCGCAGATCCTCGGCGAGAACCATCTCGACGCGGGCTATGACACCCCGCAGAGCATGGTGCTGGCCTTCATGGCGGACGAGGAAACGCACCTTGATGCGATGGTCTCCTTCCTCATCGCCAATCGTCTCGATGACGATCTGCGCGAGCATCGATGGGAGGCGCTCGCGCGCGGCTATAACGGCCCCGGCTATGCGAAGAACGGCTATCACCTGAAGCTGCCGATCGCCTTCGAGAAATGGCGGAAGATCAGGGACACGCCGTGGTCGCCGGAGGCTCCGCCGCCCGTTCAGGTTCCCCAGATTCCGGCAGCGGTCACCATCAGCACATCTGCGCTTGTCGGCGCGATCCTCGCGCTCGCCGCCGTTTTCGGCATCGACCCCACAACCCTCAAACAAATGATCCCCTAGGAGGCCTCCATGGCAGCACCTGCTCTTGCCACCATTCTGCCGAAGCTGATCTTCGGCGCTGTCTTGGATACGATCCAGGACAGCATCAAAAACCCGGCCATCCCGCTGGAATCGAAGCTCCCGGCCCAAGTGTCCGCCGCGACGGCGCGGGAGATCGTCGAGAGGGTGCAGCAGACTCCAGAGATCCAGCATCTGCAGAGCACGGAGGATTTCTTCCGCTCGCGGGCGAACTGGTCGACGCTCGTGTCACTGGTCGCGCCCGCCGTCGCGCTGGCTATCGGCTACAACATCCCGGCCGAGTATCAGATCGCAGCCGGTGCCTTGTGTTGGTATGGCGGCAATCTCGTGGCCGCGTATCTGTCGCGCCGTGCCCGCACGGCGACGAAGCCGCTCTTCTCCTAAAACCCTTCAGATAACAAGAAAGGGGCGGCGATGGCCGAGCCTGCAACCACCATCATGGGCGTGAAAGCCGCCTCCCTCGTCAGTTCGGCCACCGGCGGCGCCGTGGCGGTCATCCGCACCCGCGGCCCCTGGTGGCTACGGCTTGCCAGCGGGTTCTCAGGGGCCGCCGTGTCCTACTATCTCACCCCGCCGCTGACGCCCGTCGCGATCCGGGTGATGGAATGGGCCACGGCGCATTTCCTGAACGCCGCCATCGTGCTCGACGAGGCCAGCGTGATGGCGGCGCTGGGCTTCTTCATCGGCACGACCGGTCTCGAGCTGCCTCAATTACTGGTGAACCTGATCGGGGGCAAGCGTGCGCTGCCGCAGATCAAACCGCCATCGCAGCCTGGGGCCTGATTCCTCAACGACGGTAAACCATGAAACAACACGGCAGAAAGCCTGTTCAGGGGCAACACATCGCGCCCGCCGTCGAGGCGGAGCTGGAGCGTCGCATTCGAGAGCAGCCCGAGATCCCCCCAGCGCATCACGCCGATGCGCTGGGGGTCGGGCGGCGATCAGCCTGGCGCATCAAGAAGAAGATCGCGGACGGGCGGGGTGGGGCGTCTGTCACGGGCGTGGCACCGCGTTCCACCATCATCGTGCCGGCGCGCGTGCGCCGCTATCTGGTCACGGCAGCGCAGAATGCCACCGAGATTCATCGCGGCTTCTGGTCCAACCTGCACGCCTATGCGTCGGCGCTCGGCGCCGAGCTCCTGGTGGGGCCCTTTACCTACCAGCTCGGCCTGTTCGACGAGCATGGCCCGCGCCCGGAAATGTTCAGCCCCGAGCTGGTGCCTTATCTGTCGCGCAAGCGCATCGAGCTGGGGCCGCTGGTGTTCATGGCCGATATGAACACTCTGCCGACCGCGTCTCGTCCGATCTCGGACCTCGTCACCCATGCCCGCGGGCATTGGGGCCTCGTGCCTCACGCCAAGCTGCAGCTGCTTTCCGTGGCGGGCGTGCGGAACGGGCACGCCTCGCAGGTGATGACCACCGGCTGCGCCACGGTGCCGAACTATACGGAGCGCAAGGCGGGCGTGAAGGCCGCCTTTCACCATGTGATCGGGGCGACCATCGTCGAGATTGACGAGCGCGACAGGGTGTTCTGCCGCCAGATCAATGCCGCGCCTGATGGGTCGTTTCAGGATCTCGATACGATGGTGTCGAATGGCATCGTGTCGCGCGGCCATCGCATCGAGGCGGCCACCTGGGGTGACATCCATGTGCGCAAGCTCGATCCGCTGATCGCGCGCGCGACCTGGGGCTATGATCCGCTGACGCGACGGATGGAATCCTCCGATTCCATTGTCGACGCGCTGCGCCCGCGCTTCCAGTTCTTCCACGACCTGCTCGATTTCGAGGCCCGCAACCCGCACGAACTGAAGAAGGACCCGCTGCACGTCTTCGAGACCCATGTGGCGGGCCGCGACAGCGTCGAGGACGAGGTCCGCGAGGCCGTGGGGTTCCTGCGCGCCGCGGAGCGGGACTGGTGCAAGTCGGTGGTGGTGGAATCCAATCACGACCGTTTCCTGGACCGTTGGCTCGATTCCCTCGGCGGCGGCGGGTATCGCCAGGACCCCGTCAACGCGGAGTTCTTTCTCGATATGGAGCGGGCGCGCTTTGCCGCCCGGCGCGTCGAGGCGACCCGCGATCCCCTTGACGACGAGGCGGAGCGCTTTTCCCTGTTCCGTCATGCCCTGGCGACCCGGGATACAAAAGGGCTCGCCGGCATCGCTTTCGTACCCGAGGGTGGTTCCTTCGAAATCTGTCAGGGCGTGGGCGCCATCGAATGCGGCCAGCACGGACACCAGGGGCCGAACGGCTCGCGTGGCTCGGCGGTTTCGCTCAGCCGTGTCGCCCGCAAGATGAACACGGCTCACACCCACACGCCGACGATCCTCGAGGGGATCTATATCGCGGGCGTGTCGGCGCGGCTCAATCACGGCTACAACACCGGACCCTCGTCATGGATGCAGGCGCATACTCTCACCTATCCGAACGGCAAGCGGACCCTGGTAACGTTCCAGGACGGCAAATGGCGGGCGTGAGTCCGCCGCGCCTCATCGGCCTGATGGGCTATGCCGGTGCGGGAAAGAGCGAGGTGGCCAAGCGCCTGCGGGACCGGCACGGTTTTCTCTCGCCGCATATCATCCGCCCTGTGAAGGCAATGATGGAGGGGTTGCTCCAGGAGATCGGCTATGACGCAGAGACGATCGCCCGCTATGTCGACGGCGATCTCAAGCGCGCGGTGATCCCGGAACTCGGTGTCACGTCCACCTTTGCGCAGCAGACGCTGGGCACCGAGTGGGGGCGGAACTGCATCCGCCCTGATCTGTGGCTCTCTTTATGGTTGCGTAAGATCGAGGCTGCTCTACTATCAGGCGCAAGGATCGTCCAGGAGAGTGTGCGGTTCAAGGAGGAGGCCGAAGCCATCCGGGCTCGGGGTGGCGTCCTTATCGAGATCCGCCGACCGGGTGTCGGCCCGCAATCGGATCACGCCTCGGAGATCCTGCCGGGTGTGCCCGATCTGGTGATCGAGAACGAGGCTTCCATCGCGGCGCTCCAAGTCCAGGTCGACCGCCTTATGTCCAGTGTTGATCTCTCTTGACTTTTGCCCACCTTGGCGACACCGCCAAGGTGGGCTTTTTTGTGTTCGTGCGCCTTGATCCACAACAACCCACACCCCCCTTTTGCTGCGACATTCTGACCGATACTTAGGCTGTAACCCTGAATTTCCAAGGGTTTTTGACCGCCCCGCAAAATCGCAAGATTGCTATGCAGCGGGCTAGAATATCGTTCTATTGACGATCCCCCCTGTTTATATGGTCTACTTTTGTTCTCATAACCAAATATTAATTGGGATCAATCATGGGGCAGGCAGACATGACGTCTATTCGCTACACTGTTCATATTGGCGCCGAAGGTGACATTTGTGCCGTCGCCCCGGTCTGCTCGGCGTCGGACCTGACATTGGCGCGGGCTGCTTATGAACGCGCCGCCCGGGTCTATCCTTGGATCAAGGTGTCATTGCACGGCCCGACCGGAATCATCGCCTCGACCTCGCCCGCTGGCCGGACAGAGGTGGTGAATGGGGCGACTTTCAGCCTGCCGCCGATGTCGTCTCTGGCGAGCTAAAATGGCTCGTCGGATGTTCCCGCAAGCAACCACCCACGAAAGCACTCACGTTTTCAAGTGTGGATAAAATAGATCAATTGGAACATGAGCTTATCTGTCAGGGCTATCGGTCTGGGGGACTAGGGGTCGGAGGTTCAAATCCTCTCGCTCCGACCATTCTTTCCTTGAACTTTTCGGCAGTTTTACCCCCTTGCTCTCAAGCTTCAGTATGACATCTGCCTGCCAAATGGGTTCCTAGGCTGCTCATCCGGCTTTGCGATGACCGATTCCGAGGCGCCTGGGCTACATCTCGCTGAAATGCCGGAGCATGCGGTCTGCATCCGGTTCCAATCCCGTAAAGAGCCGGAAAGCGCCAACGGCTTGAAAGACCGCCATGCCGCCGCCGGACATGGTGCGGCATCCCCTGGCACGCGCTTGGCGCAGCAATTCCGTCTCCAGCGGGAAATAGACGATGTCGGCGATCCACAAGGGAGGCTGGAGCATTTCGGCCGGAACGGCCATGCCGGGATATTTCGCCATACCGAGAGGCGTCGTGTTCACCATGCCATTAGCCACTGCCATGGCCTCCGCCACGCCAATGCCCTTTGAGGCGCGCCCCTTTCCGAACCGCTCGGACAGCGCAGCTGTGAGGCTCTGAGCGCGAGACTCATCCGTGTCGATGATAATGATTTCACCTGCGCCCAAAGTCAGCAGCGCGTGAGCCACAGCCGCGCCTGCGCCACCGGCGCCGAACTGGACGACGTGCGTCATCGGAACATCGGCCAGTTCGCGCCGGAAGCTCTCGGCAAAACCCCACCAATCGGTGTTGTGCCCGATGCGTCGACCATCCTTGAACACGACCGTGTTCACGGCCCCAAGCGCTTGCGCATCGGGAGACAACTCATCGAGCAGCGGGATCACCGACTGCTTGCACGGATGGGTGATGTTGAGGCCTGAAAAACCGAAACGCTGCGCCGCCGTGAGGATTTCGGGAAGCGCGCCTGCATCGAGACTCAGCGCATCCAGATCGATCAGTTTGTAGACGTAGCGAAGACCCTGTTCGGCTCCCTCGCGCTCATGAAGCGCGGGCGTGCGCGACGCCTGAATCCCGGTGCCGACGAGGCCCACGAGGATTGAGGAAGGAAGCCCTGATGAGAGATCATTCGCCATAAGGGTCAGGATCCGGATTGGCCGTTCATCTGAAGGATCGATTGCACGGCGACCGTGTAGCCATTGGTGCCAAGGCCCGCGATGACGGCCGTCGCCACGGGGGAGACATAGGACTTGTGGTAAATCGGCTCACGCTTGTGGATGTTCGAGATGTGCAGCTCGATGATGGGGCCGGGAAACATCTTCAAGGCATCCATGATCGCCATGGAGGTGAAGGTGAACGCAGCAGGATTGATGATGATCCCGCTGCCTTCGTCGATGGCTTCATGGACCCAGTCGATGATCTCGTATTCGCGGTTCGATTGCCGGAAGACGATCGGGTGACCTGATGCGGAGTCCCGGCACATTTTCTCGACCTCGGCCAGCGTCGTGTGGCCGTAGATTTCGGGCTCCCGGGTTCCGAGGCGATTGAGGTTGGGTCCGTTGAGAATGTAGATCGGCTTGCTCATCGGTATCTGTCTCTGAAAGGGAGCAGGCTCACCCCTGGTAGCCGAAAAGGCGCGGCAGCCAGAGAACGGTTTCGGGCACGAAGGTCATGATTGCGAGGGCTACGATCATGGCGAAAAGGAAAGGCATCGTGTCACGCACGATGTCGCGCAGAGGCTCGCCCGAGATGTTCGCCATGATGAACAGCAGTAACCCATAAGGCGGTGTAATCAGGCCGAGCATGATATTGACAACGACCACCACGCCGAAATGCACGAGGTCGATGCCGAGCGCCTGCGCGGTCGGAATGAAGACCGGCACTACGATGAGCAGAATGGCTGTTCCCTCCAGCACGCAGCCCAGCAACAGCAGCAGGACGTTCACAAAAATCAGGAAGCCGACCGGCGAGAGGTTCCAACTTTCGAGCAGCGCTTTCACGCCTTCGGGAATGTTCTCGACGGTGATGACATAGTTGAACACGAGGGCACCCGCGATCAGCATGCCGATGGATGCGGTGGTTCGGGCGCTGATAGCAAGCGACTGGTAGAAGCTGCGCCAGCTCACGCTGCGATAAAGGCCCGCCGATATGAGCAATGCATAACCCGCCGCAACGGCGGCGGCCTCTGTGGGTGTCATCGCGCCGCTATAGATGCCACCGAGGAGAACGACGGGCATCATGAGGGAGGGGAAGGCATCCCACGTGATGCGCGGCAGCTTGCGCAGAGGCACCGGCTTTTCAACCGGGAGGTTTCTGCGACGAGCAGTAATGGCCACGATGATCATCTGGCTCAGGGCCATCAGCAGGCCCGGAACAACACCAGCCAAAAAGAGATAGCCAATTGATGCGTCCGACACGAGGGCATAGAGCACCATCGGGATCGAAGGAGGAATGATTGGGCCAATGACGGATGAAGCCGCCGTGAGCGCCGCCGCATAGCTTCCCGTGTAGCGTCCATCACGGGTCATCATGGCCTGCATCATTCGGCCAGTGCCGGCGGCGTCCGCAATGGCAGAGCCCGACATGCCTGCGAAGATGATGCTCTGCAGGATATTGACCTGGGCGAGGCCACCGCGGAAGCGGCCGACCAGCGCGTTGCAGAACATCATGAGGCGGTCGGTCATGGAGCCGATATTCATGAACTCGGCGGCAAGAATGAACAGCGGCACCGAGAGAATGACGTAGTTGGAATACATGCCGTTGAGCAGCTGCTCGGCGGCGGTTCCCATATCGAGGCCTGCCAGGAACAGGTACAGGATCGAGCCTGCGATCATCGAATGGCCGATGGGCAGGCCGAGAAAGGCGAGGGCGGTGATCGCGACGAGCGAGATCGAGAAGGGGCTTGTCAGGTTCATACGCCGGAACTCGCTTTGGTGGGATCGAATTCATCCGGCGCCACGCCTCGCATAGCCTGCCAGGCAATCCAGATGTAGCGGATGATGGTGGCGACGGCAAAGACGATGTAAATCGAGAACAGCCAATCGAACCTGATCTTGAGATAGCTTGTCCGCTCCACCTTCATGAAGGTCACATAATCGACGACGGCGGGCAGCGAGATGGAATAGAGGGCGATCAGCGCGAAGGCGCTGATGAGCGCCATCACGCGGCGGGGCTTGGGGCCGACGGCGCCGTAAATAATATCGAAGCGGATTTCCTCTTTCTCCGTGACGACGAAGGCCGCGCCGAACAGGACAAGCCAGAGCCACAGGACAACGCTGATTTCATGCGTCCATCCAATGGGAAGGCCTAAGAGATAGCGGAAGGCGATCTGCAGGAGGAAGGCCGCGAACATCGCGGCCAGCATGGCGGCTGCGAGGTTTTCCGCGCGGCGCGCAAGCCACAAGCCGATTGCCCGCAATGATGAATTCATGAGAGCGGCTCCCTTCCTGAAGAAGGCGAGAGAGAACAATGAAGACGGCGGCTGCCGGACGTATGCGTCCGGCAGCGGTGATGCGCATTACATCGCGTTGATCTTGTCGACCATGCCGGCAGGCCAGCTCTTCGCGAGATCAGAGGCAAGATATTTCTTCTGCGCGAATTCGCGGAAGGCTTTCAGGTCAGGCGTGTAAACGTCGAGACCTTTCTCCTTGAAGAAGGTCGCGAGTTGCGCCTCCTGCTTCAGGTGTTCCTGCGTGCTCCACTCGATGGCCTTGTCGGCCGCGGCCTGGAACGCGGCCTGCTTCTCGGGCGACATGGCATTCCAGACCTTGTTGGACACGGCCAGAACGTCGAAGCCGACGAGATGCGAGGTCAGCGCGATCTGCGACATGACTTCGTAGAACTTCATGTTCTGCACGTTCGGCAGCGGATTGTCCTGCCCGTCGATAGCGCCTGTCTGCAGGCCCGTATAGACCTCCGCATAGGCCATCGGCGTCGGATTTGCGCCGAGCGACTGACCGAGGAACTGCCAGGCATCGCCGCCGGGCATGCGCAGCTTGATGCCCGCGAGATCCTCAGGCTTGTTGATCTTCTTATTAGGCTTCAGGCCCACATGGCGTGCACCGAAATAGGTGGGGCCGAGAATGTGGATGCCGAGCTTGTCGGAGGCCATCTGCTTCAGCTGTTTGCCGACATCGCTGGCGAAGACCCTCTTCAGGTGGTCGGCATCGCGGAAGAGATAGGCCGAGGTGACGATCGACCATTCGGGAACCTGGTTCGAGATGTCCTGCGGGGCGATGTTGCCCATCTCGAGATTGCCGCGCTGCATGGCGACGAGTTCGGTTCCCTGCTTGAAGAGGGTGCCGCCGTAATAAGGCTGGAGGTTAAAGCCCTGGGCTTTCAGCTCTTCGCCGAACTGCTTCATCATCCCGGCTCGGATATCCTGCTCCGAGAAGACGGCAGAGAATCTCAGGTTTGCAGGAGCTTGAGCGGCAGCAGGCTCAGCCATGCCGTAGGCCAAAACGGCCGCGCCTGCGGCCATCAGAATACGCCGATTGATCTTAAGTCCCATGGTTTCCTCTCCTTCAGATTGTCGCGCTCTGTTTTGGGCGTCGTTGCGGAAACTATCTGTCCCGACGATTTCAAAATCAATAGGCATTTTTAAAAACATCTGATATTTTATGTTTCAGCATATGATTTGAGCTCTGCCAGAAGGTGGAGTGACCTTGGAGGTTGGTTCATGCCGGCTCAAAGCAGGGCGTTGGCCCCATGAGCATCGAACTGGTGGCGGCATCCATTGCGGATCGCGCCTATGACCGGATTCGTGCCGACATCGTGTTCGGTCGCTTGAATCCAGGCCTCCGGCTCCGGCTGGATGGGATGGCGACCGATTACGGCACGAGCGTCAGCACCCTGCGGGAGATCTTAAGCCGGCTCTCGTCGGAAGGACTCGTGGTGGCTGAAGGTCAGCGTGGGTTTCGCGTCGCTCCCGTGTCGCCTGCAGGTTTCGAGGACGTCGCGGCGATGCGGCTTCTCCTGGAGACTTATGCACTGCCGATGTCCTTTGCCGCTGGCGACCTGGAATGGGAGAGCCGCGTGGTTGCCGCCCATCACAAGCTGGCCTTCATGGAGCGGCGGATGTTGACCGGAGACCAAACGGCGACGGAGCTGTGGAAGCGCTATGACCGCGAATTTCATCAGGCCCTCATCGAGGCCTGCGGATCCCAGACCCTGCTCGATCTCTATGGCGGCGTCTTCGACCAGTACCTCCGTTATCAGATGGTCGCGGTCGTGTTTCGTGGCGAAATCGCCGCCAAGGAGCATCGGTCGCTGCTCGATTGTGCGCTCGCTCGCGATGCCGATGGCGCCTGCGCAGTGCTGAACCAGCATGTGAACGGATGTGTCGCCTACACGCTTGAGAGCGGAGCATTGGCATGATCGATGATGTTTCCGTAGCAGCCCAGCCTTCCACGATTGGCGAAAGCGCTTATCAGAAGATCAGATCCGACATTATCTTCGGCCGTCTGCCTCCCGGCAGAAAGTTGAAGCTCGAAGGCCTGAAAGCCGGTTACGGCGCAAGCGTCAGCACCCTGCGCGAAATCCTGAACCGACTTCACTCCGAGCGGCTGGTAGTGGCCGAGGGACAGAAGGGTTTCGAGGTGGCTCCCGTCTCCATCGCAAATTTGCGGGAGATCGCGGCGCTGCGGCAACTCCTTGAGTGTCGGGCGCTGGAGCAATCATTCAAGGCTGGCGACATGGAGTGGGAAGGCCGCGTCGTCGCTGCCCATCATCGGCTTGCTCGCATGGAAGAGCGGATGGCTGAAGGTGACAGGTCCCAGACCGAGGAATGGAAGCGCTACGACTGGCAGTTTCACCAAGCCCTCATCTCCGCCTGCGGCTCGAAGATGCTCATCGACAACCATGCGGCGGTTTTTGATAAGTACCTGCGCTACCAGATGATCGCCTTGAGCTATCGTGGCGACATTGCCGCCAGCGAGCATGTCGAGTTGATGGAATGCGCCCTGAAGCGGGACGCGGCGCGCGCCTGCGAGGTGCTGACACGCCACGTCGCTGGCGGCGTCGAGCATGCTCTCGCGACCGGAACGATCAGCTAAAACAAGAAGGAGCGGCAAAAGGCTCCCAGACTCAATAAAGAGGAAACGGACCCACGAGGATGCGTACAGCCATTGCCACCGTCTGCCTGAGCGGTACTCTGACCGAGAAGATCGAGGCCATCGCGGCCGCGCAGTTCAAGGGTGTTGAGATCTTCGAGAACGATCTTCTCTCCTTCAACGGGACGCCGGCCGATGCGCGGCGCATGATCGAAGGACTTGGTCTTAAGACGATCACGTTCCAGCCGTTCCGAGACTTCGAAGGAATGCCGGAGCCGCAGCGCTCGAAGGTCTTTGCCCGGGCCGAGCGAAAATTCGATGTGATGCAGGAGCTAGGCTGCGATCTGCTGATGATCTGCAGCAATGTCTCTCCCGACTCTCTTGGCGGGATCGAGCGGGCGGCTGCGGATTTTCACGAACTCGGAGAGCGTGCCGCCAAACGCGGCATGCGCGTGGCTTTCGAGGCGCTCTCCTGGGGGCGTCATATCCACGATTACCGCGATTCCTGGGAGGTCGTACGACGCGCGAACCACCCGGCCGTCGGTCTCGTGCTCGACTCTTTCCATATTCTCGCGCGCGGAACGGACCTGTCCGCCATCCGCTCCATTCCAGCGGACAAGATCTTCCTCGTGCAGATGGCCGATGCGCCGAAGCTCGATATGGATTACCTGTCCTGGAGCCGCCATTACCGCTGCTTCCCAGGGCAGGGCGATCTGCCTATCGACGCCTTCATGGATGCGCTTGGCGCAACAGGGTTCGATGGGCTCCTTTCCCTCGAAATCTTCAACGACCGCTTTCGGGCGGGCTCCGCGCGCAGTGTCGCCGTCGACGGGCAGCGATCGCTGCTTGTGATGCTCGACGAGTTGCGGCGGCGGACGGGAGGGGCTCTGCCCAACCAGCTCGCTCTTCCTCCTAAGGCCACATGCACAGGTGTTGAGTTCGTCGAGTTTGCCGTCGATGAACGCGGAGCAGGCGGATTTGAGCGCATTCTTTCCGGTCTTGGATTTCAGAAGGCCGGTCGTCATCGCTCGAAAGCCGTCACGCATTGGCGCCAGGGAGACATCAACATCGTCGTGAACGCGGACAAGGAGGGGTTCGCTCATTCCTTCAACATCACGCACGGCACATCGGTCTGCGCTCTGGCCCTACGAGTCGACGATGCGCCTGGAACGGTGAACCGCGCCACCACGCTTCTGGACCAGCCGTTCCAGCAGCCTGTCGGGCCCGGCGAAATGAATATCCCGGCTGTTCGTGGCCTGGGCGGCAGCCTTTTGTATTTCGTGGATCATAAGACGGGGCTGGACCGGCTCTGGGATGTCGACTTCGAATCGACCGAGGTGAGCGACTTCACCGGTGCGGGACTGGTCTCCATCGATCATGTGTCCCAGTCGATGCATTACGAGGAAATGCTGACCTGGCTGCTCTTCTACACCTCGCTCCTCGATGTGCGGAAGACGCCGGTTCAGACCGTCATCGATCCGGGAGGCGTGGTGCAGAGCCAAGCCATGGAGACTTCCGACGGTTCGCTCCGCCTCATTCTCAACTCTTCGCAAAGCCAGCGCACTCTGTCCTCACGCTTCCTTGTCGAGCTCTTCGGCTCGGGAGTGCAGCACATCGCGCTTGCGACGGACGACATTGTGGCGACGGTTCAGCGCCTGAGAGCGAACGGTATTGATCTCCTGCCCATTCCGGAGAATTATTACGACGATCTGGAAGTCAGAACGGACCTTTCCGCCGAGGATGTGGAGCGACTGCGGTCCCAGAACATCCTGTACGATCGTGAGGGTGGAGCCGAGTACTTTCAGGCCTACACGAAAACACTCGAAGGCGGCTTTTTCTTCGAGATCGTGGAGAGGCGCCGCTACCAGGGTTATGGAGCCGTGAATGCTCCCATACGCCTCGCGTCCCAGACACGCCTGACAGCAGAACCCGTGCCGCCAGGCCTTTGATATTCGGACGAGAATAGGAAGAGCAGGAGAAGTTGTCTTTCGAGTGGAACTGACGACGAGGCTGAAGCGTTACCGTTAAGCTGAAGTCCATCCGAGCGCTCAAGAATGCGACAGAACCTCTCGGAAACCGGCAGCAGGCGGCGGGAGACGCTTACCTTCCTCATTCTAGCTGTCCTGATCTGGCCGTTCATTGCCGTTGGCGTGGTTGCCGGCTGGGGCTTTCTCGTCTGGATGTACTACCTGTTCACCGGCCCCCCCGGTCCAGTCTGACGGGAGGCGGTCATGGATGACGCTCCCGACCCCGGGCGCCGCAGCTTCCTTCTCGGACGCTTCGCCGAAACGCCCGAACCATCCGGGCCTCCGATAGCGGTCATCGGCCAAGCTTGCTTCGCCTTTCATGGAATTGCCTGCATGAGCTGCCGGGATGCGTGCCCGACAGGCGCCGTGCGCTTCGAACTCGCCATCGGCGGAGCCCGCCCCAGGATCATGAACGATACCTGCACGGGGTGCGGCGATTGCCTCCAGGCCTGTCCTGCCGATGCCATCGGTCTCTCCACCATCGAGGCGCGCGCATGAATCCCGAATGTCACATCTCCAGTCTCATCGTTCACAGCCGTCCTGATCGCGTTCGCTCGATCATCGAAAGCCTCGAGGCAATTGAGGGTACGGAGATTCATGGCGGCGAAGACACCGGGAAGTTGATCGTCACCCTGGAGACAAGCACCGAGAGCCAGGTTGTGGAGCGTATCAACGCCATTCAGGTGCTCGATGGCGTCCTGGCCGCCACGTTGGTCTTTCATCACTTCGAACCTGTGCAAGAGCGGGAGTAGATAATCATGGATCTCACGCGCCGAACCGTCTTGAAGGCCCAGGCCGCAGCCGCTGCAGCCTCGGCTGCGAATGTCGTTCTGCCGGCGAGCGCGCAGAATATCGCGACAGGCGAGGACATTCAGATCCAGTGGTCGAAAGCGCCTTGCCGTTTTTGCGGAACGGGTTGCGGCGTGATGGTTGGGGTGAAAGACGGCCGTGTCGTTGCCACGCACGGGGACATGCAGGCGGAGGTCAATCGCGGCCTCAACTGCGTGAAGGGCTATTTCCTGTCCAAGATCATGTATGGCAGCGACCGCCTCACGCAGCCCCTGATGCGCATGAAGAACGGGCAATACGCGAAGGATGGAGAGTTCCAGCCCGTCTCCTGGGATCAGGCTTTCGATGAAATGGCGCGGCAATGGAAGCGCGTGTTGAAGGAGAAGGGGCCTGAGGCTGTCGGCATGTTCGGCTCAGGCCAGTGGACCATCTGGGAGGGCTATGCCGCTTCCAAACTCATGCGTGCAGGCTTTCGCACCAACAACCTCGATCCGAATGCCCGCCATTGTATGGCCTCAGCCGCCGTCACCTTCATTCGCACCTTCGGCATGGACGAGCCGATGGGGTGCTACGACGATTTCGAGAATGCCGATGCCTTCGTGCTCTGGGGCTCGAACATGGCGGAGATGCATCCGATCCTGTGGACCCGGGTGACCGACCGCCGTCTCAGCCATCCGCATGTGCGGATCGCGACGCTCTCGACCTACGAGCACAGGACGACGGACCTGTCCGATATGGCCGTGATCTTCAAGCCGAATTCGGACCTCGCGATCATGAACTACATCGCGAATTACATCATTCAGAATGGCGCGGTGAACAGGGAGTTCGTCGAAAAGCACTGCAACTTCCGGCTGGCGAATACGGATATCGGATACGGCCTGCGGCCGGACAACGTGCTGGAGCAGCGGGCGCAGCATGCCAATGATGCGCAGGTTTCGCAGCCGGCGAGTTTCGACGAATACGCAAAACTCGTCAGTCAGTACACCGTCGAAAAGGCGTCCGAACTGTCGGGCGTTCCCAAGGAGCGGTTGGAGGCACTCGCGAAGATCTACGCGGATCCGAAGACCAAGGTCATGTCGCTCTGGACCATGGGCTTCAACCAGCACGTCCGTGGCGTCTGGGCGAACCACATGGTCTATAACCTTCACCTGCTCACTGGAAAGATTTCAGAGCCGGGGAACTCTCCCTTCTCGCTCACCGGCCAGCCTTCGGCCTGCGGCACCGCCCGCGAGGTCGGCACCTTCAGTCATCGCCTGCCCGCCGACATGCAGGTCAACAATCCCGAGCATCGCAAGCATGCGGAGGAAATCTGGAAGCTGCCGCACGGTCTTCTGCCCGATAAGGTCGGCTACCATGCCGTACAGCAGGACCGCATGCTCAAGGACGGCAAGCTCAACGCCTACTGGATCATGGTCAACAACAACCTCCAGACGGCGCCGAACACCAATAACGAGACTTATCCCGGTTACCGGAACCCGGCGAACTTCATCGTGGTCTCGGACGCGTATCCGACCGTCACTGCGATGGCCGCAGATCTGATCCTTCCTGCCGCCATGTGGGTGGAAAAGGAGGGCGCCTACGGCAATGCGGAGCGGCGCACGCATTTCTGGCACCAGCTCGTCAACGCACCGGGAGAGGCGCGCTCCGATCTCTGGCAGTTGATGGAATTCTCCAAGCGGTTCACGACCGACGAGGTTTGGCCCGCCCAGATTCTGGATGCGAACCCGCAATACAAGGGCAAGAGCCTTTTCGATGTTCTCTTCGCCAATGGCGAGGTCGACAAGTTCCCCTTGTCGGAGATCAACGCGGCCTATGAGAACCCTGAGTCAAAGGCCTTCGGTTTCTATGTTCAGAAGGGATTGTTCGAGGAATATGCCAGTTTCGGTCGCGGCCACGGGCACGATCTGGCGCCTTTCGATTTCTATCATGAGGTGAGGGGACTTCGCTGGCCGGTGGTGGACGGTCGAGAGACGCTTTGGCGCTACCGGGAGGGTTACGATCCTTATGTCGAGAAAGGCAGCGGGATACAGTTCTACGGAAATCCCGACAAGAAGGCCAACATCGTCGGAGCGCCTTATGAGCCTCCGGCGGAATCTCCTGATGCCGAGTACGATCTCTGGCTCGTCACAGGCCGCGTTCTCGAGCATTGGCATTCGGGCTCGATGACCCTGCGCGTTCCCGAACTCTACAAGGCCTTCCCCGGCGCGGTCGTGTTCATGCACCCGGACGATGCCGCCAAGCGCAATCTCCGGCGCGGGCAGGAGGTGAGGGTCATTTCGCGGCGTGGAGAGATCCGGAGCAGGGTCGAGACGCGCGGGCGCAATCGTGTGCCGCCCGGGCTTATCTTCGTTCCGTTCTTCGATGCCAGTCAGCTCATCAACAAGGTGACCCTCGACGCGACGGATCCGATCTCGAAACAGACCGACTTCAAGAAATGCGCGGTCAAGATCGTTGCTGCTGCCATGGCCGATGCAGGAGATCAGCAATGAGGCGAGGACTTTTCTTGTGCGTGATCAGCATAGTTCCATGTCTGGCTGCAGGCGCTATTCTGGCGCAGGACGCGCCGCGCTTGCGCGGGCCCCAGCCATTCACGAAGGAAACGCCCGCGCCGCCGATGCAGCGGCAGGTGACCGATGATGTCCGCGTCGGCCGCAACTATCCCGATCAGCCTCCCGTTATTCCGCATTCCATCGAAGGCTATGCCGTCGACCTGAATGGCAACAAATGCATGTCGTGCCATGCACGCAAGTTCACGGAGCAGAGCCAGGCTCCGATGATCAGTGTCACGCATTATCAGGACCGTGCCGGCAATACCCTCGGAGGGCTCGCGCCACGACGTTACGTCTGCGTGTCCTGTCACGTGCCGCAGACGACTGCGAAGCCTCTCGTGGAGAACGTGTTCACCGACATGGACGCGATCACAGAGCCTGAGAGGCAGCCGGAACGAAGGAGACGCTGATGGCGGCAGGGATTGCTCGGGCCTGGGGGTGGTTTCGCGGAAATCGCTGGGTTGCGACGGCGTTGAGCCCGCCGACCTATCTCAGTTTGGCTTTTCTGACGCTCGGCGGCTTCGTAGCGGGCGTCTTCTTCTGGGGAGCTTTCAACACCGCGCTTGAAGCGACGAATACAGAAAAGTTTTGTACGAGCTGCCATGAAATGGAAGTGAATGTTTTCGAGGAGTTGAAGGGAACGATCCATTTCACGAACCGCTCCGGCGTGCGCGCCACATGCCCGGATTGTCACGTGCCCCATGAATGGACCAACAAGATCGCCCGCAAGATGCAGGCCTCAAAGGAGGTCTGGGGCCATATCTTCGGCTCCATCGACACACGGGAAAAGTTTCTGGCGCTCAGGAAACATCTGGCGGAGCGTGAGTGGGCGCGGATGAAGGCCAACGATTCATTGGAGTGCCGTAACTGCCATAGTTCTGAATCGATGGATCTGAGCAAGCAGAATCCACGCGCGGCATCCGCTCACGAGCGTCTCCTCTTCTCCGGCGAGAGAACCTGCATCGACTGTCACAAAGGCATCGCGCATCGACTGCCCGACATGTCAGGCGTTCCGGGGTGGCAGTAACGTCATGAAAAGCCTGAACCATCTGATCATCGCATTGTTCGCTCTGGCTGTATTCGCGGGAATGACCGCCACGGCATCGGCACAAGGACAGGGGGCGGGCGGCGCGCCTGCGCAGACCCGCCGCATCGAACCGCAGGAGTTTCTCCGCTTGGCCTACAGCTCTGCCATCTTTCAGGCAGAGGCTGCCAAATTGGCCTCAAGCCGTGAAACCAAGCCGGATGTGAGGACTTACGCGACGAGCGCCGCCGATTTCCGTGCGGGCTTTCTGCAGCGGCTTGAGGCATTCGCCAAGGAGCGCAGTCTGCAACTGCCGTCCATGAAGGAGTTTGAGCACCGCGTCATTCTCGAGAACCTGGAGCCCTTGGACTATCTTGCGCTGAGCCGCCGTTACTCGGAAATCCAGGTTCAGGCGCTGGAACAGGAACTTAGAATCTATCGGGTGGCGAGCGAAGGTCCCAATCCGGAGCTCAAGGGTTTCGCCGATCAGATCATTCCCGAGCTACAGCGCCAGTTGGAAGGCGCGCAGAAAATGCACGAGGCCGTAAAGCCCTGAACAGGAATCACAAGCTGGATGTAATCCCGCCATCCACGTAGAGGACGTGGCCGTTGACGAAGCTCGATGCGTCCGAGGCCAGGAAAACGGCGGCACCAATCAACTCGTCCACGTTTCCCCAGCGGCCCGCAGGCGTGCGCTTTTCCAGCCATGCGGAAAAGTCCCGATCGGCGACGAGGGCGGCGTTGAGCTCGGTTCTGAAATAGCCGGGACCAATCGCGTTGACTTGCAGGCCATGGCGCGCCCAATCGGTCGCCATGCCCTTGGTCAGCATTTTCACTGCACCCTTCGTGGCTGTGTAAGGCGCGATACTGGGACGCGCGAGTTCCGCCTGAACGGAGGCGATGTTGATGATCTTGCCGCGCTTGCGAGGGATCATACGCTTGGCGACGGCTTGGCCGACGAAGAAGACGCTGTCGATATTGGCAGCCTTCAATCTCTCCCAGGCGTCGAGCGGGAATTCCTCCAGCGGGGCGCGGTGCTGGATGCCTGCATTGTTGAACAGGATTTCGATAGGGCCGATCCCGGATTCGATTTCGGCGATGACTGTCTCTACCGCTCGGGCATCCGTAACATCGAAACAGCGGGCATGAACATTGCGCCCTTCCGCTGCCAGCGTGGCTCGCGCCTTCTCCAAAGCCTCGGTGTCACGGCCATTCAACACGATTGTGGCGCCGGCATCGGAGAGACCACGGGCAATTGCGTATCCAATGCCTCTGGACGATCCGGTTACGAGGGCAAGGCGGTCGGTGATGTCGAAGAGCTTCATGATGTGGATGGGCCGGATTATGGCGGGTTGCGGCTACAGCGTCCCAGATTTCGCCCTATTTGGCGGCGAAGTCTTGGGAAACGGTGAAGGTGCATAGTTGGTTTTGTAGTTAGGGCAATCGTGGCTCCGTTGGTATGGTCGGCAACCAGGAAATATTCCTTCCTCATGATCCTCGCGGGGCTTTTGTCCAGCGGAGTGTCAATTGCGCCTGCCGTTGCCTTCGACTTCTTCGGTCTGTTCGGAAAAGGGGATGAAGCGCCGCCTCCCTCTGCCGATGCACTGCCTTATGCCCTCGAATTCACGGTTGTCGGCAACGACAAGAACATTATTCAGATCCTCAAAGACGCCTCGACGCTTGAGAGCCTGAAAGGGGACGCGCCTCCAGATGCGGAATCTCTCGTCCGCAGGGCTGAGGCCGATCTGCCTCGCTTGACGGATGCTCTATGGGGCGCAGGTTATTACAATGCGCGCGTCGTTGTTGCGGTCGCAGGCATACCGTTATCCCTCCAGACATTCCGTCCCGACGCTGCCATGCGCACGGCAGGTTCCTATCGCTCACGGGCCCAGGTGCCCGTTCAGGTGATGGTCGATCCCGGTTCGCAATTCACACTGCGAAATGTCGACGTGCTCGATGCGAGGACTGGGCGTCCCTTCTCGCCTGAGGAACTGCCGCCCCGTCTCATCAGGGTCAAGCCCGGCGAGCCGGCTCGCGCGGCCGATGTTCTGGCCGCGCAGGCGCAGATCGTCGATCATTTTCGGGCGCAGTCACGGCCTTTCGCAAAAGTGACCCGGCAGGATCCCGTCGTCATCCATCCTCAGCACGTCATGGATGTCGGGCTGACCGTCGATCCAGGCCCCCGTGCGGGCATTGGCGAGATTACGGTGAGAGGCGCAGAGAACGTCGATCCGGCGGTGGTGCGCTCCTTCATCTATACCGATCCGGGCGATCCTTATTCGCCCGCGACACTCACATCGATGCGCAAATCGATCCTGAACGTCGAAGCCCTGTCCTCGGTGCGTATTCGCGAGGGGGAGACGCTCGATGCTTATGGCAACCTGCCTCTCTTCGTCGACATCACCGAACGCCCGCCGCGTGTCATTGGTGCTTCCGTGCAATATTCGACGACCGATGGTCCTGCGCTGAGGGCCTATTGGGCGCACCGCAATCTGTTCGGAGGCGCCGAACGATTGAGGTTCGAGGGCAACATCTTCTATCTGACCGAGAATGGCGGTCGGTTGAACGACGATGACGCTGAGGATTTTTCGTGGGACGACCTCGGCGGACGCTTCCGCGCGAGCTTCCTGAAACCTGCTCTCTGGGGAAGCCGCAACGACTTCCTGGCGGAGGCCCTGGTGGAGCGCGATCGCACGGAGGGCTATACGAGCCGTCTCTTCAATGGAACGGCAGGTATCCGCCATCGCTTCAGCAATACGTTCTCGATCCAGGGTGGAATCGAATACGAGAAGGGTCAAGCCTCCGACATTCTCGGGCAGATCGACTACACTCTCGTGGGCCTGCCGCTCTCCGTCACCTACGACTCCACGGACGACACGCTCAATCCCACTCGTGGCATGAAGCTGCTAGCGTCCGTGACGCCTTATCCCGATTTCCTCGGCTCCACCGTACCCATCACCGTCGCGAAGGGAACGGCTTCGACCTATTGGCCCCTCGATGAGGAGGCGCGCTACGTGCTGGCCGGTCGTCTCGGTCTCGGGTCTATCGTGGGAGCAGAGCTCGACGAGATCCCCGCTAATCGGCGCTTCTTTGCAGGTGGCGGCGGCTCCGTTCGCGGCTTTGGCTATCGCACTTTGAGCCCAACATTCCTCGGCGAGCCCATCGGCGGGCGCAGCCTGCTCGAGGCCTCGGTCGAGGCGCGGATCAAGATCACCGACACGATCGGCATCGTGCCTTTCGTGGATGCCGGAACGGCGTTTGAATCGAGCTATCCGGATTTCGATGAATCCATTCGCGTCTCCGCCGGCCTTGGTCTGCGCTACTACACGGCCATCGGTCCCATTCGATTGGACGTTGCCATGCCTGTACGCCGCGAGCAGGGCGATGATCGCGGCATTGCCGTTTATGTCGGCATCGGACAGGCATTCTGATGATGAAGCTGCGCCGATATTTCACTGTCTTCGCTGTTGCCGCCGCTTTGGTGCTCGGACTTCTCTGGCTTGTCGCGGGATCACCGAGCCGGGCCCAGACCGATCAGAGCGCGCTGGCGAGCTTGATCTCGCGCCTTCTGTCGACTCCCGCCACGCAGGTCAGCATCGGCAGCATCGAAGGGGCTCTCTCCTCCAACGCCGTCATCCGGGATGTACGCATTTCGGATCGTAACGGTGTTTGGCTGACGCTCGACCGTGCGCGTCTCGTCTGGACACGGACGGCGCTGCTGCGTGGACGGCTCGAGGTCGATGAACTCCAGATCGACCGTCTGCAAATCGCCCGTAAGCCGGCGACCACGGAAGAAGAGCGTGTCGCCGTTTCCGACGAGCCGGTTCTGCCGGAATTGCCGGTCAAAGTCATCATCGAGAAGTTCTCCCTGCAGGAGCTTGCTCTTGGTGAGCCGATCCTCGGCACCGCAGCGCGTCTTTCCGCCCAAGGTGCGGCCAATCTCGGTGATCCCAACGAGGGGCTCCGACTCGACTTCGCAGCCCGACGCCTCGACGCGCCCGGGCGTCTTTCGATCAATCTCAGCTACGTGCCGCAGACGAACCGGCTGGCACTCGACCTGACGCATCAGGAACCTGCCGGAGGCATTGCGGCACGTCTTCTCGCCTTGCCCGGATTGCCGCCGGTCGACCTCAAACTCACCGGTCAAGGGCCATTGAGCAATTTTGCGGCGCGGCTCGATTTTTCCGCCGGGGCGACCATTGGAGCCGCGGGCACAACGACGGTCAGGCGAGCGGGTGCGGGCTATACTGTCGATGCCGATCTCGCTGCGCGGATCGAAGGACTGTTGCCTGCGCCTGCCGCACCGGTGTTTTCTGGAACGACCCAGCTCGTGGGCAACATCGCCATCGGTGATGATCGCAGCCTTCGCTTCCAGCCTGTTCGCATCACCTCGAATGTCGCGAGCTTCGACATGACGGGAGGCATCAGCGCAAACCAAGCGTTGGATCTGACCCTGCAGGCCCGCGCTCTGCCGAATGATGGCAGCGCAACTCGCGCGGGTGAGGCCCAGATCCAGCGCCTCGTCTTCGATGGGCGTGTGCAGGGCACGATGACGGCTCCTCGGATCAACGGCTCGCTCGATGTGGCGGGTGTGCGCCTGCCGGAGGGGGCACTCGAAAACTTGAGCGCCCGCATCGCCATGAACCCGGTCAGCGATGCTGCCATCGCCGACCGTTTCACCTTCTCGGTCGATGCCAGGGCGAATGGTCTTCAACCCGCCGACAGGGCGCTGGCGCGTGCGCTCGGTCCAACCCTTTCGGTGACTGCGAACGGCACTTTCGACCGGGACGGCATCGCGAATGTCGACACGGCGCGCGTTGAGACAACGACCGCAAAAGCGGGCTTTAGCGGCCGTGTCGCATCGAGCATTCTGGACGGCAATCTCGATGCCGATATTCCGGCGCTTGCGGCCTTCTCCGGCATCACAGGGCGCACTTTGCGCGGATCGGCTTCATTCCGGGCGAAATTGTCGGGCAATCCCGGGAAGGCGGATATCGTGGCGACGGTCGATGCCAATCTGCGCGACCTCTCGACAGGCACGCCGCCTCTCGATGGTCTGCTCGGGCGCTCGGTGACGGCCAACGGCGTCATGCGCCGTGTGCCGGGCGGATTCGGTTTCGAGAACTTCCGGATCGATGGGGCGCATCTCGACGCGCGTATCGATGGGCGCGCCACGCAGAGTACGGCCAATCTCGGCTTCGATCTCACCATCGATGAGATCAGGCATCTGGATACACGGCTGAGTGCGGGCCGGGCCAATGTGACGGCTCGCCTCACTGGGTCGCTTGAAAAGCCGGATGTGACCGCGACTGCGACATTGACGGATGTGCGTGCACTTGATCGTCCAATCCCCCGTCTCGTGCTCACGATGGATGCAAAGGACGTGACCGGCGCGCTCGATGCTGCACTCAATCTCGAAGGGCAGGTGGGATCCAAGCCTGCGACCGGTACCATGCACTTGGCGCGGCCTGCGGAGGGCGGCTGGAATCTGGATCGGCTCGATGTGAATGTCGGCTCCGTATCGCTGAGCGGGAGCCTGCGTATCGCTGCCAATGAGCTGGCCCAGGGCCGAATTTCCCTGTCAGGCAGCAATCTCGATGATCTCAGTCCGCTCCTGTTGACCAAGCTCGATGGATCGCTTGATGCGGATATTCAGCTCAACGCTCAGGGCGGGCGTCAGGACGTGTCCGTGACAGCCAATGGCACACGCGTGAGCGTTGCCGATGTGGCAGTGCGGGATTTCGATGCCCGCATGAGCATCTCCGATCTTTATAACCGCCCTGTCATCGATGGCGCTGTTCAGGCCGCCGAGGTGAGGGCAGGCGGGCAAACATTCCGAAATGTTCGTCTCGCGGCGGAAGGATCGCCGCAATCGTCGCTCGTCACGGCTTCAGCGATAGGACAGGGGTTCGATCTCGACGCACAGGCCCGTGTGGTGCCCGGTGACACGACGCGCATTGAACTCGCGAACTTTACCGCGCGACGCGGCGGGAGGCGTCTCGCCCTGGCCCAGCCTGCGACTATTTCCCTCCAAGGCGGTGCCGCAATCATTCGCGGCCTCGTCATAGCCGCCGATCAGGGACGTGTCAGCGTCTCGGGAACTGTCGGTAACCGGCTGGATCTTGCCGTTGATATTCGCAGCCTGCCGCTTCAGATCGCCGAAATCGCCGTGCCCAATCTCGGCATCGTGGGCATCGTCAACGGCAATGCCGCCATCAGAGGCGAGGCAGGCAATCCAACTGGAACCTATGATGTAAGGGTGGCGGGCCTCGCGACCCCTGAAACCCGCCAGGCCGGGCTTCCGCCGCTCACAGTTGCCGCCAAGGGCCAGATCGCCGACCAGCGGGCGACAATCGACGCTGATGTCGCGGCGGGACGTTTCGGAACGCTGCAGATCGCAGGAACAATCCCCCTCGATACGGCAGATGCTCTTGCCGTGACGATCAAAGGCCGCACTGATCTTGCTGTGGCAAATTCCTTCTTGTCGGCGGCGGGCCGCCGCGTGACAGGCAGCGCCACGCTCGATCTCTCAGTGACCGGCGCTCTCACTGAGCCGCAGGTTCAAGGCAATGTCGCATTGTCGGGCGGCAGCTTCGTCGATTCCTTGCAGGGTGTTCAGCTCAACGACATCGCCGGGCGCTTTGCGGCGCGTGGGCAAAATCTCACCATCGAGAACCTGACCGCCCGCACGCCCAACGGCGGGGCGATTGCCGCTCAGGGCCGGATCGGCATCGATCCCGCAGCGGGTCTTCCTGCCGACATCCGCATCACGGCAAATCGCGCTCAGCTCGTCTCCAATCAGACCGTCGATGCGAGCGCCGATATGGATCTTGCCGTATCCGGCCCACTCATGAGCAGGCCGCGTGTCGCAGGGCGGGTCAATATCATCACCATGAACGTTTCGGTACCCGACCGTCTTCCGGCCACCTTGAGGCCGCTGCCGGGAACAAGGCATGTTCAGCCGACGCCGGCTGCAGCGGCGCGGCTTGCGCTGGCACGCAGGCAGCAGGCCGCGCGCACGGGGGGACGCCCGTTCAGTGCCGATCTCGATCTCACCATCACTGCGCAGAACCGCATCTTCGTGCGCGGACGCGGCATCAATGCCGAACTCGGCGGTGATCTGCGGCTTCAGGATACGTCGCAGGATCCGATTGCCATCGGTGCCTTCGAGTTGCGGCGCGGGCGCCTCGATATCATCGGACGTCGCATCGACTTCGTGCGGGGCCGGCTTGATTTCACCGGCGATCTCACACCGTCACTCGATTTCCTGGCGGAGACACAGGTCGGCGATGTGACGGCCCGTATCGCCGTGACAGGACCTGCCTCACAACCTGAATTCGCTTTCAGCTCAAGCCCCGATCTGCCCCAGGATGAAGTACTCTCCCGCGTGCTGTTCCAGCGCCCGTCCGGTGCGCTTTCGGCGGGGCAGGCGCTGCAGCTTGCGCAGACCGTGGCGCAGCTCTCCGGTGGTACCGGATCGGACGCCTTCGAGAGCCTGCGCCGCTCGCTCGGCGTCGACAGTCTCGACATTACCGTCGATTCCTCCGGCGATCCTGCCGTCGGCGTGTCACGCTACATCAGTGACAATGTGCGCGTAGGTGTAAGGGCTGGAGCGCGGCCTGAAGAAAGCGGCGTCACGGTCGATGTGGACCTCACGCGGCGTCTCAAGGCCCAGGGTGCCGTCGATGCGGAAGGCGGCACATCCGTCGGTCTTGGCTTCGAGATGGAGTACTAGGCACCAGCCTCGTGCAAGCGTGAGACTGCATTTTCGCTTCCGGACAAGCGGATTCGTCAGGAAGTCGAGGGCGGGGCATGACGGTAATGTTGGTAGGCGCTGTGATTGCCTCGATGGCAGGGCTTCTTGTGCCGCCGGTCCTGAACATCGCATTGCTCCGTCGCAGAAATTCCGCAGGCTTTGGCTCCTCCCGCCCAGCTTTTGCTCCGGACTAGATCGTTACAGAGAACGTGCGATCAACAGCTTCATGATCTCGTTGGTGCCCCCATAGATGCGCTGGATGCGCGCATCCACGTAACGCCGGCCGATCTCGTACTCATCCATATAGCCATAGCCGCCATGAAGCTGCAGGCATTCGTCGGCTGTTTCGCACTGCTTGTCGGTAGTCCAGTACTTGGCGATGGAGGCGGCTACCTGATCGAGCTCTCCCCGGATGGCGCGCTCGATGCACCAATCCAGGAACACGCGCGCGATCAGGGTCTCGCTCTTGCGTTCCGCCAGAACGAAGGCCGTGTTCTGGAATTCCAGAATGGGCTTACCGAAGGCGTTGCGCTCCTTCGCATAATCCGTCGTAATCTGGACCATGCGCTCCATCGACGCCACGGCGGAGACCGCGATAGCGAGCCGTTCTTTCGGGAGGAGCTCCATCATCTGATAGAAGCCCTGGCCCTCCTGGCCGCCGAGCAAGTTCTCCGCGGGCACGAAGGCATTGTCGAAGAAGAGCTCGGACGTATCCGAGGCGTGCATGCCGATCTTGTCGAGGTTCTTGCCCCGGCGAAAGCCGTCACTGCCGTCCGCTTCGACCATCAGGAGCGAAATGCCCTTCGTTCCTTGTTCAAGATCTGTCTTGGCTGCAACGATAACGAGATCCGCGATTTGCCCGTTGGTGATGAAGGTTTTTGAACCGTTCAGAGCATAGGCGTTGCCTTCGCGGGTGGCACGAGTGCGCAAGGCCCGAAGATCGGAACCGCCACCCGGCTCCGTCATCGCAATCGCTCCGATCAGTTGCCCTGATGCCAGCCCCGGAATCCAGCGCTGCTTCTGCTCGTGCGAACCGAAATGAAGAACATATTGCGCCACGATGGCGTTATGTACCGCAACGGGCAGGGCCATCTCGGGCAGTTCGTATTCGAGATCTTCGATCACGGCTGCCACATGAGCGAAGGTGCCGCCGAGGCCGCCATATTCCTCAGGCATGTCTGGACAGAGCGCGCCCATTTCGCCGAGCGCGAGCCACGCTTCCTTATCGATCATTTTGTCGGCGCGCCATTTCTGAGCCCATGGAGACAGAGTGGTGGAGAGATAGCGCCGGAACGTCTCGCGGAAGATGTCGAGGTCGTCATTCATCCAGGACGAGCGATAGGACATGGGCACTCCTTAGCGGCGATGGGGAGGCGTCATGATGGGCCGCATCTCATGGCATGTTTGCGAGGCCGGATTCACGGATGACGTTTCCCGGCGTGCGTCTTAGATGCGGCTGCCCTTCAAGGGCTGATCGTGCTTGTCCTCCCAGGACACTCTTTTTCTACCCATAGGTAGCTTTGCGACCAAAAGGTAAGCCTCGCCGTTCTTTTCCGTCAAGCGCCTGTGCAGCGCAGCATAGCAGGTCCAAATCAAAGGTATTCTGTTACGTCTTTCGCCTTTCGGACGAGAGGAGCTCATGTTGACTTCTACTCACGGGTAAGAATACGATTTGAGAGTAGGGTCGCTGAAAGACGGCCCAACAAAGAAAGCCGAGAATGCCGCCAAGAAGCATATCCGGCCATGGATCAAAATCGGCGAAAAGCCGATCTGTCCTATGGGAGGAGATGCCGGTGGTGGAGAGTTCCGACTCGATCACCTTGTCCGTTGCCGAAGGCGTCGCGACGATTACGCTCAACCGTCCGTCGGTGCTCAATGCCATCGACGCCGAGACGGCAAGAGCCTTCCTGAATTGCCTTAAAAGCATTGCCGAGCGCACGGATGTGCGCGCCATCGTGCTACGCGGCGAAGGCCGCGCCTTCTGCGCCGGTGGGGATGTCGCCCGCTTTGGACAGGGCGATCCCGAAGCCGCCATCGACGATATTATCACCCCGTTTCACGAGGCCTTGCGGCTTCTCGATAGTCTGCCGCAACCGTCCATCGCCGCAGTCCATGGTGCCGCAGCAGGCGCGGGCTTCAGCCTCGCTCTTGCCTGCGATTTCGCCATCGCGACCGAAACGGCAAAGTTCACGCTCGCTTATGCCCGTATCGGCGCCAGTCCTGATGGATCGGCCACTTATCAATTGCCGCGCATTGTCGGGTTGAGAAAAGCGAAAGAGCTCGCGCTTCTTGCCGATACCATCGACGCCGCGGAGGCTTTGCGTCTCGGCATCGTCAACCGGGTGGTTGCGGATGTGGAGATGAGCACAGAATGCGCGCGCCTTGCGGCCCGTCTCGCGGCAGGGCCGTCTGCTGCCTACCACCGAATCCGGGAGCTGATGACCACATCTTTCGAGAGGGATCTGGAAGCACAGCTCGAGGCGGAGCGCCAAACCTTCAAGGGTTTGGCGCGAACGCAGGATTTCAGGGAAGGGGTCTCGGCCTTTCTCAACAAAACGCCAGCTCAATTCAAGGGACAGTAGAGCATGTCAGACGGCCTCACACGATCCCCGCGCGAGACCGCCGCTCCGATCCTGAAAGTCGATGCATTGTCGCTATCCTTCGGCGGGCTGCGTGCGCTCTCCGGCGTCTCGTTCGAAGTGCAGGATGGCTCGATTACCGCGCTCATCGGGCCGAACGGCGCGGGCAAGACGTCCATGTTCAATGCTATCTCAGGTTTCTACAGGCCAAGCGCAGGCCGTATCCTCTTCGACGGTGAGGACATCAGTCGCGAGCGGCCGCCCGCGCGCGCCAAGCGCGGATTGGCACGCACATTCCAGAACATCGCCCTGTTCCGGGGGATGACCGTTCTCGACAACATCAAGCTCGGCCGTCACGCCCATCTCAAGACAAATATCTTCGATGCCTTGTTCTACAGGGGCAGGGCGCATCGGGAGGAGATGGAGCTTCGCCAAGAAGTCGAGGAGCGCATTATCGACTTCCTCGAAATTCAGCACATCCGTCACGCCCCTGTAGGCGCATTGCCCTACGGCCTACAGAAACGCGTCGAGTTGGCGCGCGCGCTTGCCATGCGGCCCCGCATTCTCATGCTCGACGAGCCGGTGGCCGGCATGAACCGGGAGGAGACGGAGGACATGGCCCGCTTCATCCTCGACGTGAAGGAGGAATGGGGCATCACCATCCTCATGGTGGAGCATGACATGGGTATGGTGATGGACATTTCCGACCACGTGGTCGTCCTCAATTTCGGTCAGGTGATCGCACAAGGGCGCCCGTCCGATGTGCAGAGCGATCCAGCCGTCATCAGTGCCTATCTCGGCTCCGGCGATCTCGCGGAACGCATTCGCAAGACGGAGGCCGCGTGATGGATTGGCTCTATGTCACCGAAGTGGCTTTGGCTGGATTGGGGGCAGGCGCTCTTTATGCGCTTACCGGCGTCGCTTTCGTGCTGATCTACAAGGCAACTCGCGTGGTCAATCTCGCCATCGGCGAAATCCTCATGCTCGGCGGCTATGTGTTCTTCGGGCTCGTCGCTGGAGCAGGCCTGTCGATCTGGGCCGCCATTCCGCTGACGATCCTCGCTGGTGCCGCCCTGGGGGCGGTGGTGGAGCGCGCGCTCATCCGCCCCATGCTCGGCGAGAGTCCCATCTCAGTCTTCATGGTGACCATCGGCCTCGGCTCCATTTTGGCGGGTGTGGTCGAACTCGGCTGGGGCGCCGATCCTCTGCGCCTGCCTGAGTTCATCCCCAACACGCCGATCTTCTTAGGAGAAGCCTATCTCGCGCCGAAAGTAGCCTACGGCGCTCTTGTGGCTGCTCTCCTGATCGCCGGAGCGGTGATTGCCTTACGCTTCTCTCGTGGCGGTGTCGCGCTTCGTGCGACCGCACGCGATCAGGGCGCGGCCTATTCCATGGGCATCGACGTGGGGCGCGTGTTTTCGCTCTCCTGGATGGCGGCTTGCGCGACGGCTGCAGGAGCTGGTGTGATCGTCGGTGCCATCGGCGGCATCTCACCGACCATGGGTATCTTCGGTTTGTCCGTTCTCGTGGTCGTCATCGTCGGCGGTCTCGACTCCGTCGCGGGCGCGCTGGTGGGCGGTCTGCTCATCGGCCTCGTGGAAGCGCTCGCAGGCAGCTTCCTCGGCGGCGAGTACAAGCTTCTCGCGACATTCAGCCTGCTTATCCTGATCCTGATGGTCAGGCCCTACGGAATCTTCGGCACCCATGAGATCGAGAGGCTCTGATGCGCATTGGAACCTTTAAGCTCTCTTATGCAGCCGATGAGGCCCTGTTCGACACGAGGGTGCAGTGGGTCTGGCTTGCGCTTCTTGCCGCGAGTCTCGTGCTCTTCCCCTTCGTGGCAGGACCGTACTGGATCTACATGGCCTGCCTTGTCGCCATCAACGTGGCGAGCGCTACGGGGCTCAACATTCTCACGGGCTATACGGGCCTCGTGAGCCTGGGGCAGGCGGCCTTCATGGGTGTCGGCGCCTACACGGTCGCCGTGCTGGAAACCCGCGTCGGCACGCCATTCTTCATCAACCTGCTAGTGGCAGGCGGAATGACGGCCGCTGTCGGCGTCGTGTTCGGCATTCCGAGCCTTCGCGTGAAGGGGCTTTATCTCGCGATCGCGACCATCGCAGCGTCGATGATCCTGCACTTCCTCTTTGCCCATTGGGATCTCACGGGAGGAACGCGCGGTCTGTCCATGCCGCCTGCAAGCCTCTTCGGTATCGCGCTCGATCAGCCGCACAAACTCTACTGGCTCGTCATTCCAGTCACGGCTCTGATGGTACTGGGCGCGGCGAACCTCTTCCGCACCCGTGTGGGCCGCGCCTTCATCGCCATCCGCGACCGGGACATCTCGGCGGAAGTTCTCGGCATCCCGCTGCTTCAAACCAAGCTCATGAGCTTTGCGCTCTCATCTTTCTATGCGGGTGTCGCGGGCGGGATGTGGGCCTATTTCTTCCGCGTGGTGACGCCGGAGAGTTTCCCGCTCATCAACTCGATCTTCTATCTGGCCGCCATCATCGTCGGCGGCATGGGCACCATCTTGGGCGGCATTCTCGGCGCCACCTTCATGACCCTGGTGCCGGAGGTTCTCAAGCTCGTCGTCGGCTGGCTCACTCCTTGGATTCCGGATGCGCTCAGCCTGCTCGCACCTATCCGAACCATCGTGTTCGGTGCTCTGATCGTCGGGTTCCTCATCTTCGAACCACAGGGCCTTGCCGAAATCTGGCAACGAATCCGACGCTTCTTCCATCTCTGGCCCTTCAAAACATAAAGACCATCGGGAGGAAATCATGAAGCTCACACTATCGCGGAGAAGTCTGATAGGAGCGGCGATGGCCGGGCTTGCGCTCGGCGCTGTCGAGGCCAGGGCGCAGGCTCAGGAGGACATCGTCCTCGGCGGATCGATCCCGCTCACGGGCGTCTTCGCCTTTGCAGGCGTCGGCATCCATGCGGGCATCCAGGATTACCTGAAGATCGTCAACGATGCCGGTGGCATCAAAGGCCGTAAGATCAAGTATGTGGCCGAGGATACCGGTTACAAGGTCGATGCGTCGGTTGCAGCCTTCAACAAGATCACCAGCCAGAATAAGGTCACGCTCTATTACGGCGACTCCACCGGCTTTGCCAAGACGATCAATCCCGAGCTCGAGCGCAAGGGCACGATGATCATGGCCGGCGCATCCTTCGCGTCGGAGCTGAACGATCCGAAGAAGTTCCCGCTGCAATTCCTGCCCGGCCCGGACTATACGGAGATGTTCGGCATCCTCATGCGCCACATCGCCAAGGAAAAGCCGGGTGCGAGCATCGCTCTCGTCTATTCCGATACGGAATTCGGACGTGATCCCATCGCGCCCGGTGAGAAGCTCGCCACCGAACTCGGCCTGAAGGTGGTCGAGAAGATCGTGACGCCGCCTGGCAGCGTGGACGTGTCCACGGAAGTGTTGAAGCTGCGCCGCGCGCGTCCCGACTACACGATCTTCCACGGCTATGTGCTCGCGCCGATCCCGGAATTCATCCAGCAGGCGAAGCAAATGGGCATGCAGAGCCGCTTCATGGGCACCTTCTGGTCCATGGATAATTCCATGGTGCAGCAGATGGGCGAGGCAGCCGACGGCTTCATGGGCGTGATGCCTTACCGCTACTACTATGACAAGGAAGGCACGTCGCCGATGCTGGACAGGATCCGGCAGATGCGTCCCGAATATCAGTCCACCGCCTATATGCAGGGCTTCCTGACCGCGATGCTGATGACGGAATCCGTCAAGCGCACTCTCGATGCCGGCAAGGAGCTGACAGGTGCGAACATGAAGGCCTCGCTCAACACCATCAAGGACTTCGATACGGGCGGCATCATCGGCGTTCCGATCTCCATCCCAGGCAACTCGCTGCCGGTCGGCCGCATCTATCGCTTCGACGCCAAGCAGAAGCAGATGCTCCCGGCTTCCGATTGGATCCAGCTCGGAAAGTAATGCCCATGGACGCGGAGATCCTTCTGAACGTCAACAATGTCGAGGTCGTCTATAACCGGACGATCCAGGTTCTCCGCGGCCTGTCCTTAAGGGTTCCGAAGGGCGAGATCGTTGCCCTTCTGGGCTCCAACGGAGCTGGCAAGTCCACCACGCTCAAGGCTGTATCCAACCTGCTCGAACTGGAGGACGGCGCGGTCACGGCCGGTCATATCGAGTTCGACGGAACGGATCTCGCATCGCTCACGCCGCATGGACTCGTGCGGCGTGGGCTCTTCCACGTGATGGAAGGCCGCCGCATCTTCGAGGACCTCACGGTGGAGGAGAACCTCACCGCCGCCACCTTCTCGCTGTCCGGTCGCGGCCTGCCGATCACGCCTTTCGATCTCGTCTATTCCTATTTTCCGCGCCTTTATGAGCGCCGTAAAGGGTTGGCCGGTTATCTCTCCGGCGGCGAGCAGCAGATGCTGGCCATCGGCCGCGCACTGATCTCGAAGCCGAAGCTCATTCTCCTCGACGAACCCTCTCTTGGTCTGTCACCGAAGCTGGTGGAGGAAATCTTCACCATCATCGCGCGCATCAATCGGGAGCAGGGTGTCTCCATGCTGCTCGTGGAGCAGAATGCCGCCGTCGCGTTCTCCGTGGCGAGCTACGGCTACATCATGGAGATGGGAAAGGTCGTCATCGACGGGCCTGTGGAGCGGCTCGTCAAGGATCAGGACGTGCAGGAATTCTATCTCGGCCTTGGCGGCGGCGGAGCCCATAAGAGCTACCGGGATGTAAAACACTACAAGCGCCGCAAGCGCTGGCTGTCATGAGGACCACGATGCCGCAGGCTCTCCAACGCGACACCATGACCCTTCCGCAGCTCCTGCGGGACAACGCTCAGCGCATGCCCGAGCGCATCGCGTTGAGGCAGAAGGATTTCGGAATCTGGCAGCCGATCACCTGGGCGGAGTATTACGCGCAGGCCCGGCATTTCGGTCTGGGAATGCTGGCCTTGGGCCTCGAGTCGCGCGGGCATGTGGCCATCCTGTCCGAGAACAGGGCGGAATGGGTCATCGCGCAATTGGGTGCTGGGCTTGTGGGCGCTGTCAGCATCGGCGTCTATGCGACCAGCCCGGCGAACGAAGTCGCCTATGTTCTGGGTCACTCCGATGCGGAGGTGGTGGTCTGCGAAGACCAGGAGCAGACCGACAAGGTTCTCGAGTGCTTGCACGAACTCCCCAAGATCAAGCGGATCGTGGTGATCGACCCGAAGGGCTTGCGACACTATGAAAGCGACAAACTCTCGACCTTCAAGGACGTCATCGAGAAGGGTGCTGCCTATGAGAAAGAGCATCCCGGCCTGATCGATGCCTGCCTTGCGGAGCAGGGCCTCAGCGATATCGGCCTGATGGTTTATACGTCCGGATCGACGGGAAAGCCTAAGGGCGCGATGCTCAGCTATCGCAACATGCGAGCTGAAGGAGCCGCCGTGATTGATCGGCTCGGCTATACGCAGGAGACCACCAATCTCTCGTATCTACCCCTGTGCCACGTGGCGGAGCAGATGCTGACGGTGATGGCGCCGCTGCAGGCGGGATCCTGCGTGAGCTTCGGTGAATCCATCCGCACGGTTCAGGAAGACTTACGCGAGATCGCACCGACCTTGTTCCTCGGCGTACCGCGTATCTGGGAGAAGCTGCACTCGGCCATCCATATCAAGATGATCGAGGCGAAAGGTTTCCGCCGCCGGCTCTATGAGAAGGCCGTTTCCCTGTGTGAGCCACTCGCCGAGAAGGCGCCTGCGGCTCGGACTTTGCGCGAAAAGATTCTCTTCGGACTTTGCTATCTTTTCGTCTTCCGCGCCCTGCAGAACTTCATCGGATTGCGGCAGGCCAAGGTGGCGCTCACGGGCGCCGCGCCAATTTCACCATTGATCGTTCGCTTCTTCCGCACCATCGGAGTGCCACTCGTGGAGGTTTACGGTCTCACCGAGACGTCCGGCATGGTCACGGGCCAGCGCCTCGATGCGCTCCTGCCTGGAGCAGTCGGTCCGGCAGTGCAGGGAGCTGAGGTGCAGATCGGGCCCGATGGCGAGTTGCTTGTACGAGGCGAGATGGTCTTCGAGGGCTATTACCGCAACGAGGAGGCGACCCGCGCTTCGATCCGTAATGGGTGGCTCCATACCGGCGACGTAGCCAAGATGGAGGGCGGCCAAGTCAAGATCGTGGATCGTCTCAAGGACATCATGATCACCGCGGGCGGCAAGAACCTCAGTCCTTCCGAGATTGAGAACACGGTCAAGGGCAGCGCCTTCATCAAGGAATGCATCGTCATTGCCGAGTCCCGCCGTTATCCGGCTGCCCTGATCCAGATCGATGCGGAAACGGTCGGCAAATGGGCCGAGGAAAACCGCGTTCCTTTCACCAACTACAAGAGCCTTGCCGAGAACAGCCGCGTGCGCGAGCTGATCGATGGGGAAGTCGAGCGGGCCAATCGGCAGCTCGCGCCTGTGGCTCAGATCAAGAAGTTCCATCTCCTCACGAAGGAGCTGGACCACGACGACGATGAGGTCACCGCCACCATGAAGGTGCGCCGTGCGAACATCTACAAGAAATATGCCGCGGAGATCGAAGGTCTCTACAAGTCAGCGCCTGCGGTTGCGGCGTAACGAGCATTCAAGGAGTTTTCAAAGATGTCGCGCAGCGTCGTCATTGCATCGGGAGTTAGGACCGCCATCGGCACCTTCGGCGGCACGTTGTCCAACCATTCACCCACCCAGCTCGGTGCGCTCTGCGTGGCCGAAGCCCTCAAGCGAGCAAAGCTCGAGGGCGGGGATGTGGATCATGTGGTCTTCGGCAACGTGATTGTCACCGAACCGAAGGATGCCTATCTCGGTCGCGTCGCGGCCATCGATGGCGGCGTTCCTATCGAGGTGCCGGCCATGACCGTGAACCGCCTTTGCGGTAGCGGCGTGCAGGCTATCGTCTCCGCTGCGCAGTCGATCATGCTCGGCGATGCGGATGTGGCCGTGGCAGGTGGCGCTGAGGCTATGAGCCGTTCGCCGCATCTTCTGCACACGGCACGCTTCGGCCAGAAGATGGGCGATGCGCTGGTGGTGGATCATTTGACCGGCATTCTCACCGATCCGTTCGGCAATGGCATCATGGGCATCACGGCAGAAAACGTCGCCTCTAAATGGCAGATTTCCCGCGACGCGCAGGATACGTTCGCAGCCGAGAGCCAGCGCCGTGCAGCATTGGCGATCAAGGAAGGGCGCTTCAAGGAGCAGATCCTTCCCGTTGAGGCGAAGAAGGGTCGGGAGACGATCTCGTTCGACACCGACGAGCATCTTAAAGCGGACACGACCCGCGAGAACCTGGCGTCCCTGCGCCCGGTGTTCCGCAAGGACGGCTCGGTGACGGCGGGCAATGCCTCCGGCATCAACGACGGCGCAGCCGCCGTGGTGCTGATGGAGGAAGGACGGGCAGAGCGGGAAGGGCGGAAGGCTCTGGCGCGGATCGTCGGCTATGCCCATGCGGGCGTGGAGCCTGGCGAGATGGGCATCGGGCCGGTTCCCGCCGTGCGCAACCTGCTGAAGAAGACGGGAATGAAAATCGGCGACTTCGATGTGATCGAGTCGAACGAGGCATTTGCCGCGCAGGCCTGCGCCGTCGCCAACGAGTTGGGCTTCGATCCCGAACGCGTCAATCCGAACGGCGGAGCGATCGCACTGGGCCACCCGGTCGGCGCCACCGGCACCATCCTCACCGTCAAGGCGGCCTATGAGCTGTCCCGCACAGGAGGACGCTATGGCCTCATCACCATGTGCATCGGTGGCGGTCAGGGCATCGCGCTCGCCATCGAGAGAGCATAGAGACATCGCCATGAGGGGGGTGCCTACCCTAGACGGGTGGACGAGCGACCGTTACATGGGCGGCCGATCACGAACCAATATTGTGTCAGGAAACCCATGACGGCATCCCCGTGGAAAAAGCCCGCCGACCGGCAGAAGGAGCGCGAAGTCAAGCGCGATGCCGTGCTGCGGGCTGCCGCTCAGGCCTTCAACGAGAACGGCTTTCACAAGACATCCCTCGATGATGTGGCCGAGCGGCTGAACGTCACGAAGCCGACAATCTATTACTATGTGAAGAACAAGGATCAGATCCTCTTCGAATGCGTCCGCATCGGCTTGGAGATGCTGGAGGATGCGTCGGCTCAGATCGAAGGCACTGATGCGACTGGTCTTGCGAAGCTGATCGCGCTCTGGCGCGTTTATGTGCGGATCGTAACGGAGGATTTCGGCCGCTGCCTCATTCTCGTGGGCGAGGATCCGCTGCCGCCGTCTACGCGCAAGGAGCTCCGCGCGCTCAAAGGGCGGATCGACAAACGTTTCCGGTCCGTCATCACGGAAGGAATTGAGGATGGCTCGATCCGTCCCTGCGATCCCAAGATGGCAGCCTTTGCCGCAGCAGGCGCATTGAGCTGGATCGCCCGCTGGTACGATCCACGCGGGCCGCTCGATCCCGAACAGCTTGCGGACCAGATGATCGATCTGCTGGTCAATGGTGTTGGAGGTGTGGGACAGGCCACACGCAAGGCGAACGGAAAGACCGGGATGAAGCTCGCCGCAGCTAATGTTCCTGCATCTCCATCAAAAGCTCTCCGAAAACCCGCTAGTCGGGCCTCCTGACGGTTTCGAGGGACAAGGGAAGGGACTGCGTCATGAATGTAACCGAGCAGCGCCTTTATCTTAGCCCTGCCGAATATGTGGACAGCGATCATCCCGCCATCCGGCAGCATGCCGAGATGGTGACACGCGGAATCGACTCTGATGCAGAACGGGCAAGGGCACTCTACGACGCTGTGCGGGATGGAATTCGCTACGATCCTTATGTGGACTACACTGACCGCGAGAGCTTCCGTGGCAGCAGCGTTCTCAGTTCTGGTCATGGCTATTGCGTCGGCAAGGCCGCCCTTTATGCGGCTTTGTGCCGTGCGGTTGGTATTCCTGTGCGGGTCGGCTTGTCGGATGTGCGAAATCACCTCGCGACCCCGCGTCTTCTGGAGGCGGTCGGTACGGACGTGTTTTCCTATCACGGCTATGTGGAGGTTTATCTCGGCGGCCGTTGGTTGAAGGCGACACCGACCTTCAATGCAAGCCTCTGCGCCAAGCTCGGTGTTACGCCGCTCGACTTCGACGGCACTGGCGATGCTTTGTTCCAGCCCTTTGATGGTGATGGGCGGGCCTTCATGGATTACGTGTTCAATCACGGCACATTCTTCGACGTGCCGACGAAATTCCTCATGCGCGAGATGACACGCCTTTATCCGGTATTGTGCAGACCCGGAGGATACCGGGGACGAATGGAGGAAGAAGCCGAAGCTTCGGCTTCTTAACCCTGACCGCACATCAATTGCGTAGCGGCTTTCCTGTCGCGAGCATGTGCTCAATGCGCTCCCGCGTCGCCGGCGTCTTGGCAAGGGCAAGCACGGCTTCCCGCTCCAAGGCCAGCATGTCGTTCTCGGAGGCCGTGTCCCTGGAGAGGGCTGCGCCCGTGAGAACGGAGGCGAGGGTCTCGGCAACGATGATGTCCGTCTCGGTAAGGCGAAGCGTTTCCCGCTGCTTATGAATGCGCTCCATAAGCGCATCTTTCCCCGCCGATCCGGAAAGTGAAATCGTCGCAGGCTCAGGCGCGCGATATCTCGCATCCGCTAACGAGGCTGCGCGTGCGACCGCTCTGCCAAGAAGATCGTCTGGATTCATGACGATGGCGTCACTCGACCGGAGCAGCCCTTTCTCCCAGGCATCAAGGGCCGAGGAGGAGGGAGCGCCCGTGAGAATAGTGTTGAATGCCCTCTGCACATTCATAACAGGATCGCTGCCCCGCTCCTGCGTCCGCAGCATCAGCTGCGTGCAGCCGCCCCAACCGGGCACGATACCAACCTTGGTTTCGGGAAGTCCTACCGCCAATTCCGCATGAGCGACGATAGCATCGCAGTGAAGCATCAGCTCGCAGCCGCCACCGAGCGCAAGACCGGCGACAGCGGCAACCACGGGGAAGGGCGCGTGCTTCACGCGCATGAAGAGGTCCTGTCCCCGCGAGAGGAACGCGGACAGGGCGGCCCAATCTTCCTTGCGCACGAGATCGACAAAATAAGATAGGTCAGCACCTGCGGAGAAAACACGCGGATTGTCGTTGCCGATGACGAGGCCGCGAAAGTCCGAAGCGGTCTTCTGCAGGCTTTGGTCCAGCGCATCGAAGACGGCCGGGGTGAGACTGTTCATCTTCGTGTGGATCTCGAAGCAGGTCACGCCGTTACCCGCATCCCACAGCGAAGCCCCCTCATTGCCGAGGATCTTCGGTCGACGAAACTTGATCGCAGGCAGGGCGAGATCGCTGCTATGATCCGTGGCCTGCGCGCGCGCGCCATCGGTGCGAAGCGGCAAGCTCGTATCCTTGGCATAGAAGCCGCCGTTCTTGAGCGCGGATGCCAGAAGGGCAGGCACGTCGCCGCCGTCCTGCTTCAGGCGTTCTGCGAGCTGTTCGATCCCGCAGCGCTCCGCCAGCTTGAAGGGGCCTTCACGCCAGGCATAGCCGAGCTCCATGGCGGTATCGATGGCGGCCACGTCCTTTGCGATTTCCGGACCGACTTCGGCGGTGTAGGCAATGAGGCGCGACAGAACTCGCCAAGCATAGCGACCGAGCCGATCGTCGGATTGCAGGAGGGCTGCGAGATCGCGGCCCTTGCCGGGAAGCGAGGCCGCATCGAGCGGCGCTTCAGGGCGGTAGAGGCCGGTTGAGAGATCGAGCGCCTCGCGCGTTTTGTCGGCATTGACGCGGTAGAAACCACTTTTGGCTTTCCGCCCCAAGTGCCCCGCCGCGATCATGCCTTGCACCGTAAGGTCGGACGGCAGGTCGTAAGCATGGATGCCGTCCGAGGCGGGAAGGGCGCTCATCAGGCTGCCCCACACATGCGGGATGAGGTCGATGCCGATCAAATCGAGCAGGCCAAAGGCTCCCGTGCGTGGTGAGCCGAAAGCGGCCATTACGGCGTCGGCTTCTTCGACGGTGAGGCCCATGCTCTTCGCTTCGAGCGCCGCAACGGCCAGCCAGTAGCAGCCGATGCGGTTGGCGATGAAGCCCGGCGTGTCGTGGCAATCCACGACGGTCTTGCCGAGAATGGAATGGGAGGCTGCCTTGGCGCGTTGAACAAGCTCAGGCGAATTTTCGGAAGCGCTCACGATCTCCACGAGCCGCATGACGCGCGGAGGGTTGAAGAAATGCGTGATGAGGAAATCCGCCGCAAAGGCCGGGCCTTGCTCTGCGATCAGGTCGGCGCGGGGGATCGTGGATGTGTTGGACGAAACGACGGATCCCTTTTTCCTGACCCTGTCGATCTTCCCGTAGAGGTCGCGCTTGACGTCGAGCCGTTCGACGACCGCCTCGATGATCCAATCGGCTTCCGAGAGGCGCTGAAGGTCGTCCTCGATATTGCCGGGCCGCACGAGCTGGGCGGCTGCAGGATGCATGAATCCGTTTGCCTTCGATTGTCGCTCGATACCGGCTTCGGCCGGGCCATTTGGCGAAGCGCCTGTTCCCTTTATGTCGAGCAGGTCGACAGGAATGCCGGCATTGGCGAATTGCGCTGCAATACCGGATCCCATGGACCCTGCCCCGATCACAGCTGCACGTGCGATGCCGATGTCTTGAGTGCCGAGCGTGGAAGGAAAGGGAGGGAGCGCGTTCATTGTGACTCCGGAGCCAGGATGACGTCTATGAGGTTGGGCTGCTTTGTCTTTTTTGCTGGCCCAGTATTATTCCTACTGACTGGTAGAGTGCTGTCAACCGATCGGATGGGTGTGGCGCGGAACTCTTGCGATGACGGAACTAAGGATTCCATGTGGGTGAGGGGCATTTCTTGCTGTCTGTGCCTCTACCGCGTTTCCAGTACCGCCATCGGCCTGACACATCCCGCATAAACTATGTTATTTTTCTGGTCTGGCGGGGTTGCAGCGGATGCCACAGCACGTCCCAACGGCGCAATTGACGGGTATGGCCGAGAGGCGGCAGGTGACCGCGCTTGCCTACGATCTCGTCGGCTCCACCCGCCTCGCGGAGCGGCTCGATCCGGAGGACATGCACGAACTCCTTCGCGGTTTTCATCGCATGTGCACGGCAGCCGTCGAAGAGTTCGGGGGCAAGGTAAACCGCTATGTCGGTGACGGCGGCATGGCCTATTTCGGTTACCCTGTTACCTACGAGAATGCGGCCGAGCGGGCCATTCAAGCAGGCCTCGCCATCACGGATAGGTGCGCCCATCTCGTCGTGCCGCGCGCCAGTGGAAAGATATCGCTGAGCGTTCGTGTCGGCATCGCCACGAGCAGGGTGGTTGCGGGCGATATGGCGGGAGACAAGGGCTTCGGCTCAGACGAAGTTGTCGGCATCGCTCCCCACCTCGCGGCGCGTCTTCAGACCGCTGCTGCTCCCAATTCCATTCTTGTCAGCGATGCAACGCGTCGGCTTGTCGGCACCATGTTCCGGTTCGGTCGACAGCAGGAGCTGGAATTGTCCGGGTTCTCCCTTCCGCAACAGGCCTGGACTGTTCTGCGCTCGCGAAGGCCGCAGACGCGGTTCGAGGGTCTGCACTCGCCGGGCGATGCCCCGCTCCTCGGGCGGGAGACGGAACTCACAATCATCGCCGATCTGTGGGAAATCGTGCAAAGCGGAAAGGGGCAGGCGGTTCTCCTGACAGGCGATCCCGGGATCGGAAAGTCCCGGGTCGCGGCCGAGATTCGCAGGCGATTGAGCCATGATGCGTCAATGGTTTTGAACTTCCAGTGCTCTCCGCTGCATGGTGCCACGCCATTTCATCCGATCAGATCGAACCTTGAACGCACGCTTCTGATGCGCTCGGACAAGCCACATCACCTATCTCAAGGCCGATTGGGCCGACTTCTGGATATGGCCGTGCCGCCGATGCCGGATGCGGCGCCTGTGTTTATGGATCTTCTTTTTCCTCTTCGCGATAAGTCACGCTCGTCCGAGACTGCAGAGCAGATCAAGGAGGAAACGTTATCGACCCTAATCGAATTCATCGCGCGGTTGAGTGCGCGCGGACCATTGGTCATCATTATCGAGGATGTCCAATGGATCGACCCGAGCACACTAGAGCTTCTGGATCGCATCATTGCACGGATCGTCGATCTTCCGGCTCTGTTGCTTGCAACGGCGCGTCCTACCTTTCATGAGCTTCAATCATCGGTTTTCCCAAACGTCACAACCATCGATCTCGCGCCCCTGCCGGAGCAGACGGCCATTTCCCTGGTGCACCATATGGCCGGCTCGGTTCGCGTGTCGGAGGCGGAGTTGCAGCACATCGTCACGCGCTCCGAAGGAAACCCGTTTTTCCTCGAGGAATTGACGCGGACCTTTCTGGATCGGCCTACACCGGAGAGCGGCGCACCTGCGGGAGACCTACCGATTTCGCTCATGGATGTGCTGGCTGCCCGTCTCGACCAGTGTGGAACAGGCAAGCCCATCGCACAGGTCGCGAGCGCCATCGGACGCCGGTTTTCCTATGCCGTTCTCCAGCAAGCCGCCGAGCTTCCCACAGATGCCCTCGATGAGGGGCTGGCGCGGTTGTATGAGCTTGGTGTGATCGCTCCTGAACATGATGTGGCTCAACGCTCCTATAGTTTCAGGCACGCTCTGCTGCAGCAAAGTGCTTACGACAGCATGGTGAAGGCAACGCGCCAGACGCTGCATCGGCGTCTCGCTGCGGTTCTTAAAGAAGCTTCCGCCGAGCCTGAAATTCTCGCTCGGCACTTCATTGAGGCGGGTATGTATCCTGAGGCGATTGCGCAGCTCCGGCTTGCGGGGCAGCATGCAATCCTGCGCTCCGCCAATCAGGAGGCCGTCAGTCTGCTGCAACGCGCCCTGGCTCTCTCCGACGAACTTGAGCAGGAGGCGGGGCGCGAGGAGCTGGAACTCGATATATGCTTGGCGCTCGGTCCGCTTCTGATCTCCACGGTCGGGCCTGGTGCCGACGAGGT
Source organism: Microvirga solisilvae (assembly GCF_022808595.1). GTDB lineage: Bacteria > Pseudomonadota > Alphaproteobacteria > Rhizobiales > Beijerinckiaceae > Microvirga > Microvirga solisilvae. The sequence goes on along the minus strand of NZ_JAKUCN010000001.1, from coordinate 744,353 downwards.
CCAGGATATCTACAAACGTGCCATTACGTTGTCGGATTCCATTCCTGCCGACCAGCGCCGCTTCACCGCCTATTGGGGATGGTGGCGTACGTCGCCGAGCTTCAAGGACATGCGCAACCGCGCCGATCGTTTGTCATCCATCGTCGATGATCTCGCAACGCCCCACCTAGCTCTCCAGGCTCATCACTGCCAGTGGGCAACCCTTTTCATGCTGGGCGAGCAGAGGCGCTGCTGCGAGCATGTGCGGCATGGACTGGCTTTCTACAATGCGGCGAGGAATCGGCATGACGCCGTTCTTTACGGTGGGCATGATCCAAAGGTCTGCGGTTTGGGCGAGCAAGCTCTGTCTCTCTGGCTGCAAGGTTTCTCCACGCGCTCGCAGGCGGTTATGAAGGCCTGCGCCCGTCACGCGGCGAGCCTCGATCATCAGGCCAGCAAGACCCATTTCGAAGAAGCCGAAATCAATCTGCTGCACTTCCGCCGTGATGTTCCAGCGGTGAAAGAGCGCGCAGCCCGCATGCTGCGATTTGCCGAAAACCTCGGCTTTCGCGATATCGCCGCAAAGGCGGAAATTTTCGGTGGGTGGGCCGCCTCTCTTGGCGGAAACCTTACCGAAGGCATCGCCTCCATCGAGCGCGGCCTTGCTGCCCAGAGAGTTATCGGCACGCAGGAGGACTTCCCTGCCTATCTGGAGATGCTGGCGGAAGCCTATGGACTTGCAGGCGAGTATTCTCGTGGTCTCGAAGTAATCGAGGAGGCCATCGGCATCGCCAAGGAAACCGGCCTCCAGTACTGGATCGCCGAACTTTTGCGGCGCAAGGGCGAGCTGCTGACATGTCTGAGCCATACCGAGGAAGCTGTGGGCTGTTATGACGAGGCGATTGCGGCTGCAGACACCCAAGGCGCACATGCCCTTTTGTTGCGGGCGACTATCAGCAAGGCCAGTGCGTTGGCCGATACGGATATGAAAAGGACGGTTGCAAAGGAACTCGAAAGCGCTCTCGCGAGGATCCCCGAGGCTTCGCCGACCTCTGACAAGGCGCTGGCGAAAGAACTCATGGACCGCTTGAGGAGAGCTTCATGAGTAAGCCCCGCCCGGCCTTGGCCAAGGTTTATTGCTGCGGCACCCACCGGGCCGTGGAGCCCGCCGAGACGTTGGAGCGCTTGAGGCCATCCCTTCCTTCATTCGGTGTTACCCGCGTCGCGGATATTACAGGGCTCGATAGCATCGGAATCCCCGTTGCCGTTGCCATGAGACCGGGCTCCCGCTCCAACATCACCTTTCAGGGAAAGGGTATGGAACGTTCGGGTGCGAAGGTTTCGGCCATCATGGAGGCCATTGAGACCTTTTGTGCGGAACGCGCGGATGGTCCGCTGATCTGGGCGAGCGCTAGGGAAATGCGCGAGGCCGGGCGCCGCCTCATCGATTGGCAGAGTATCATCTCTCGCAAGGGTGGGCGCCTCTCGGATCAAACACGCCTTCTGTGGTTCGAGGGTCGAAGACTGGCGGATGATGCCGCCTGCTGGCTGCCTTTCGAATGCGTGCACACGAATTTCACCCTCCCGGCGCCGGCGGGTAGCGGTCATTTCGTTGCAAGTACGAACGGGCTTGCATCCGGGAATGATCGTCGGGAGGCGCTCGTTCATGCTCTCTGCGAGCTGATAGAACGCGACGCACAGGTTTTGTTCGCACTCGATCCATCAAGCCTCGACCAGAGACGCCTCGATCTCACTTCTGTCGATGATGCGGATTCGATCCGGGTTCTGAACGTGATCACTGAGAGAGGATTCGTGATTGCCGTTTGGGACATGACCTCCGATATCGGAGTTGCGTCGTTCAAATGTCACATCATGGAGCGGCAGGGCGGGCCCGGTCTCATGCCTTTGCCGGTCGAGGGACATGGGTGCCATCCGGACAGGGGCGTAGCGCTCCTGCGCGCGGTTCTCGAAGCGGTTCAATCCCGTGCCACGATCATCGCCGGAAGTCGGGATGATGTCGGCCCCGATCTCTATGCCCGTTTCGACGACATGGCGGAACTCTCCCGATGGCGCGAGCGTCTTGGCTCGTCGGAAGCCGCTTGCGCCTTCGGAAAGGTACCGCACGTTTCTCATGCGACGGTCGATGAAGATCTCGATTTTATCATTCAACGGCTTGGATCTGCCGGTTTGCACGAGATCGTTGTCGCCGATCTCCAGGCCGACAAGGCTATTCCCATTTCCGTCGTTCGGGCCGTCGTTCCCGGTCTCGAAGGGCCGCCAGGGACCGACGTCGCTCTTGGAACCCGCGCTCGTTCCTGGATGGAGCAGTGCCGATGAGCGTGGTTGTCTTTTGCGGTCCGACTCTTTCTGCCGCCGAGGTGAGCGAGCAGATCGACGCCGTCTGCCTTCCACCGGCTAGGCACGGGGATATTCTGCGCGCTTTGAACATGGTCCCGAGGCCGCGCGTCATCGCGCTCATCGACGGATTGTTTCGGACGGTTCCCGCTGTCCGACACAAGGAAATCCTCTGGGCAATGAGCAAAGGTGTTCATGTATTCGGGGCCGCCAGCATGGGGGCTTTGCGGGCCGCCGAACTCACTGAATACGGCATGGTCGGCGTCGGCTCCATCTTCTCCGACTACCTTTCAGGCAGGATCGAGGATGACGACGAGGTTGCCGTGGAGCATGGCCCGGCAGAGCTTGGCTTCATGCAGCTCAGCGATGCCATGGTCGATATCCGCGCGACGCTCGCAGCGGCGTTGCGTGAAAGCATCATCGGGAAACAGTTGGCTGATTGTTCGCTGTCATGGGCGAAAGAACGTTTCTATGCCCATCGCAACTGGGCCGACCTCGTCGCATATGCCCGAAGCACTGGTTGCGATGCATCCGAGATAGAGGCGCTGGAAGCTTGGCTTCCCACAGGTCGCATAAATCTCAAGCGTCACGACGCGTTGGAAATGCTGGTCGCGATCCGCGACTTCATAGCGACCGATCCGCCCCCCTTCCTACCGAGATACAATTTCGAGCGAACAGAGGTATGGGAGCTTGATTACGAAGCAGCCCGCGCTCTCCCTCGCGCAGTCAGCAACGATGCGAAGACTTTGCTGATGCAGGACATTCTCGACGAGCTTCGTCTCGTGCCTCGTGACTTCGCCAGTGTTCAGAAAGAGGCATTAACCCGAATGCTACTGCTTCGAGAGGCTAGGCGGCGCAGAGGGGATCCAGAGCCGGAGGAGAAAGAGCAGGCCCTCAAATACTGGCTTCGCGAGCAGGGGGTGAGCCTGCGGGATGCCCTCGATCAGAACCGTCTCGTTGGGGAGGAACTTGATCATTTCCTGAATGGAGAGGCCCTTATCCGTTCGGCAGCATCATCGTTTGACGCTATGGCTCACAACGGGATTATCGATACCTTGCGTTCTCGTGGCATGCTTCGTCCGCTTGTGGAGCGCGCCGAGGCCAAGCAGCATGCGCTTCGCGCCATGGGCAAGGAGGCTGCGACGACGCAGACAGGAAGCATCCCTCCTGCGGCTCTCGTCGGGTGGTTCTGGCGGCAAACATTTCCTGATGAGATGCAGATGATCCCCGTAGAGGCGCTCGCTGTTCGACTAGGTTTCGCTGATACATCCGACATGACGAGAGCGCTTCTTCGGGAGTATCTCTTTAGCGAATACGCTCGAGAACACGATCTTCCAATAAGGAGTAGCCGCTTGACTTGGGAGTGATCTTTCCATGACATGGCCATGCAGCAGGAGATGCGTCCATGAGCAACTTGGTCGAGGTTACTCAGGAAAGGCCCATTCCCGATTACGAGGCCTATAGCCCATCAAAGATCAGGCTTTACGGGGTGCCCGTCGTCTCGCTGGACCTCAAAGACGATTCCATCTTCTGCATTCCGGTGACGCCCGACAAGTGTTTGGCCCTGATCTATGGCTTCTGCTATCAGGGGCATTGTTACTCCCTGCCAGAACCAGTGATCGTTCTGGTGAATGGTGAGGGCGATCTGGCGCAAGGGTGCGGCTGGGATCCCGATTATTACTGGTCTTGGGATGTCGACAAGCAGGATCAGACCATTCACCTACAGGTTCAGAGCGACAGCTTCGAGGAACTCATCCTTAAGCGGAACATCAATACGACCAAGCAGCCGGTTGCTTACTCGATCGCCTTCCAGATGAGCCACCGCGGCGGCAAACTCACCGAATGATCTGAGGAGAAGTTGCAATGGTGACGGCTCTTGGCGGGTTCTCTGGAAGGTTGGACGACAAGCTGCAGCTGAAGGATGCGCTCGTCCATGTTCCCACAAGCAAGGCGGGGCTGACCGCGCGCAATCTCCGCATGAAAGTTCTCGGAGCGGCTGGTCGAGCACGGGAAGGACACGTCTCGGCCGTCATTCAAGGGGCCAACGGTGCTCTGGCGCGCAGCATCTATCCTCAATACGAGGCGTACTGGAATTTGAGAAAGGTCCCCGCAATCCCGCTTAAGATGGATGAGGGCCAGGTGAAGGATGCGCCCTTCTGGCCTGGAGCATGTTTGCCGGAAATCCAGCATTGCAAGGACGGGACGTCGGCAAAGCCGATCCCTCTCGATCAACCTGTCAAATCCGTGGGATTCATCGTTCACCTCTCCCTGACTTTCCCAGGGCTCAAGGCCGGAATGAGAGTTCGCGGCGTGGTCGCGCTCAGCGACTAGTGACCATATCAGCGGAAACTCGGTGAAGGCGAGGGGATCTCTATTCCACGCCAGCGGAAGATCTCCCGTATTTCGTCGAGATGCTGTTCTCCCGAGATGCCGCTGCATGCGCTGAGCAGCGCAGCGCCGAAGGCCTCGAAGGTTACCTGATCCGAAGGAAGGGTCTGCCACGCTGCGACGAGGCTGCGACCGAAGATATCCCTTGCTTCCATCAAGGCCGCTTTGAAGGCGAAGTGGCGGTTTTCGTAGAGTCGGGCAAAGGCACTTGAGACATCGTCCGCCGCAGCTCCGATCTTGTTCGTCTCGAACGCCAAACTCCAGAGGTCGGATGGGATCAGTCCACGTTCTCTCAGCTCCGAGGCATAGAGATAGACGATGACATCGAAACAGGCGCCAGTAAGAGGGCGCGACAATTCATGAGGCTCGTCTCCCACTTCCCAAATGCGTGCATTGTTGCTGGCAAGCCGGATCTGCTTCGTCTCGGAGATTTCCGCGAGGCGGTTCAATTCGTTGATGGTGTAGATATTGCCTCGGCAGGAGCGCAGCAATCGGTCCAGAACGGAATCGAAATGCAGGAGGCCGATCAGGGCCGTAACGTCGGCGCAGGCCTCATGGAACGCGCGAAAAGCGAGCGGCATCTGGCCACTCGTGGGAAAACCGAGCAGCGAGAACAGGATGGTATGACCCATCTCATGGGCGATGACGTCGAAGTTCAGCCCAAAAGCGTGGAACTTGCCCTCGGCCGATGAGAAGCGGCCGAACTCGATATAGCCGTAGCCCGATTGAGCATTGTCCCATTCGATCAGCGGAATGATCTCGAGGCGCGGATAATCCCGTTGGAAAGGCCACTCGATCCGGCGTCCGAGGTAGCTTTCGAAAATGTCGAGCACGCGCCGCACGGAGCCGTACATATGGACCGCGAGAAAATCACGGCTGTCCGGCGGCAGATGGGCGAAATGCCCGCTTGCATCGGGTTCGACGGGAGCGCGCGCAAGGCCGCGATAGGGTGGAAGATAGGGGAAGGCGTAAGGCTCGTCCTTGTTGATGGCATCCACCACATACATGCGGTCGTCGGCCGGCCCAGACGCTATGCTCCCTGCGGGCGGCGAGAGCCAGACGACTTCCGGCTCGGTAAAGCCGGCGAGGAATGGGGCCTGCGGGAAAAGGCGCACGCGCGTTCCAAAGTCCCGGTCCCGATCAGCATAGTAAAGCACCATGACGAACCCGAGGTCAGCTGGTTGTGGCTGCCGGTTTCTAGAGTGCGCAGGCGACGTGTGGGATGCAACCGCTTCCTGATGCGGATTTCCGGCTAGAAAGGGGTAGTGATCTCTTTAGTAACAGGCGTCTGGACAGGGGGAGTTCCAGGTTTCAAGGTGCCGAACCTGAGCATCCTATGAGGCAGAGTTCCATGATTACGGTTTTCGGCTCGATCAACATGGATCTCGTTGCACGTGTTTTGGCGATTGCCAAGCCTGGAGAAACGGTTCTGTCTCGCCGCGCGGATAGTTTTTTCGGCGGCAAGGGAGCCAACCAAGCCGTTGCTGCCGCACGGGTGAGTGGAGGCAGGATCGCGGTCGCGATGGCCGGAGCCATTGGCGATGATGCCTTCGGCAAGGCTTGCCGCGACAATCTCGCCGCAAATGGTGTCGATGTGGATGGGATTAGGATTGCCGACGAGCCGACGGGTTGCGCCTTCATTACCGTCGATGAGCGTGGGGAGAATGCGATCACGGTCGCGAGCGGAGCCAACATGGCCGTGCATACAGCACAGGTTCCGGGAGAGATTTTAGCGAAGACCTCGATTCTCGTCCTCCAGATGGAGGTGCCGCTTGCCGAAAACATTGCGGTGGCACGGTGGGCCAAGCAGATGTCTGCACGCGTGATCTGGAATGCCGCGCCTGTGCCAGCCGGAGCCGAGAAAGGTGCCGTCGCCGACATGCTCGCCGTCACTGATCTTCTGGTGGTCAACGAACATGAAGCTATCACGGTCGCGGCTATGATCGGCGATAATGCCGGTGGCGATTATCTTGTGGCTGCTTCACGGCTTGCGCATACCTATAGCCTGACCTGCATCGTCACTGCGGGCGCGAAGGGAGCATTCGCAGTCGATGCTGACGGCACGCAGATCCATGCCGCCGCTCCACCGGTGACACCCGTCGATACGACCGGAGCCGGCGATACATTCGTCGGCGTCCTGGCATATGGCCTGGCCGAAGGACGCGAGCTGCAGGATGCCATGCAGCGCGCCTGCATTGCAGCCTCCCTGTCATGCCTCACGGCAGGGGCTCAGGCTGGGATGCCGTCTCGTGACAGGCTGGAGGCAACCTTGTCCGCCTGAGCGTTCACCTCAGTAATGACACGCGTCAGGCTTCCCGTTGCAGGGAAGAGCGGAATGAGGCACGCCTGCAAAGCGTGATAGAGGTCGGGCTTGCCCGTGAACAGGGTGCTGGCCGGGTTAAGGTCCTCAGAGAGTTCAGGGTGCCAGCCGCCATGTTCGCGATCGATCAGGTGGCGGTCCGCGAAGCTCCAAGCCTGCCGATACCACGCCTCATGAAACTCGCTTGGGCTGTGCTCGATGAGGAAGGTGGCTGCTCCGATGGCTTCCGTACATGGCCACCAGAGCTTGTGCGGCAGGCGCGGCTTGTCATTCCAGTCGAGAGAATAAAAGAAGCCGCCCTTGTCGCGATCCCATCCGAGTTCGATCGACTGACGGAACAGCTCATGCGCCGCGTCCGCCATCCATTCATGGCGTTTGCCGCCAAGCACCCACAGCTGCAGCAGCAGACGCACCCATTCGAGCCAGTGGCCGGGCGTGGTGCCATACGGGCGAAACATCTCGTAACCGCGGTAATCCTTGTCCAAGGACCAATCGGCATGGAAATGCTCGGCGACCCGATAGCCGAGGGATGCCGCGTGGCGTCCGATGATCAGCTGCGCGATGCGCTCGGCCCTGTCGAGATAAAGCCGCTCCCCGGTTGCCTCGAAAGCAGCCATCAGGGCTTCCGTCAGGTGCATGTTGGAGTTCTGGCCACGATAATCGCTGACTGGCGACCAATCGCGTGCGAATTCCTCCGCGACAGCGCCGTTTTGCTCTTCCCAGAAGCGTTCATCCAGAACCTGTGAGACATCCGCCAGCAACTTATCGGCGAGTGGATGCCCGACCACTTTCGCGCTGGAGGCGGCAAGCAGCACGAAGGCGTGACCATAGGCCTGTTTCGTATCGTCCTTGGGACCGTTCTCGTCGAGAGACCAGACATAGCCTCCATGTTGGGCATCGCGGTGATGGTTCCAGAGATAGGACATGCCGTGATCGACGAGCGCATCGCATCCAGGGCGGCCGAGCAGCACGCCGATGGAGAAGCAATGCACCATGCGGGTCGTGCTGTGAATCTGGCGAGCCGAATTGTCGCCCTGGAGCGGTTGCCCTTTGGTGTCGAGATTGAAGAACCCGCCAGCGGGATCGATGCTGCGATGCTGGAAGAAATCGAACAGGTTGCCTGCCTGCTCGCGCAGCCATTGCCGATGGAAGATGCGCGTGCGCCAGCTTGGGCCGGTGGCGGGAAGAATAGGAGAGGGCAGGGTCATATCGATCTCCGACGAATTTTAACGGCGCTCGGCCATGAAACGGATGACTTCGTCCCAGGTCGGCGGGTTTGCGCCCCGCCGCGTGCAGACGATGGCTGCGGCGGCGGCCGCGAAATCCAGAGCTTCGGTGACTTGCGCCTCGTCCAGATTTGCAACGCTTTCAGGCGTGAGCCTGTCGTACGCATCAAGCCATGAGAGCAGGCCCGCATGAAACGTATCACCTGCGCCCACCGTGTCGACCACCTCGACGCGCGGTGCGGGGCGCTCGATCACGGAGGAGCCGAAGGCTGCCAGCGGCCCTTCCGCTCCGCGCGTGACGATGACGAGGGCAGGGCCGAGTTTCAGCCAGGTCTGTGCCGCAGCCACGAGGTCCGCATCGGGATAGAGCATATGGATGTCCTCGTCGCTGGCTTTGACGATGGTGGCATGGGCAAGAAGCCGCTCGAACCTTTCACGATAGGCCTTCAGATCGCCGACGACGCGGGGACGGACATTGGGATCGAGCGAGATCACACGCGATCCGGCTTCACGCTTCAGCAGGGTCTCGATGGCGCTGGCGATGGGCTCGACACCGAGCGCGTAGGAACCGGCAGCGATGGCTTTGACGTCGGATGGCAATTGCGATGGCAGAGCTTCGGGCTCAAGCGCGCGATCGGCAGCATCAGGAGCATAAAAGGAATATTGCGGCTCGCCGCTCGCGCTGGTGGCGATGACGCTGAGCGTCGTTGGGTTAGGGCAGCGCTGGATATAGGCCGGGGTTACACCCGCATCGGCGAGCTTGCCCGCCAGGAACGTGCCGAAAGAATCCTGTGACAGGGTAGAAAGGAAACCCGACGACCGTCCGAGGCGGCCGATGCCGATGGCGACGTTGAAAGGAGAACCGCCTGCGACGGCTTCCGCCGATAGCCCGGTGGGTGAGGGCGCTCCGATAAAGAGGTCGATCAGCGCTTCGCCGCAAACCAAGATCATCCTTGGGCTCCCTATAAGAAGCGGCGCCGGAGGTCCCGGCGCCGCACGATCAGGCTCAATGACTTCAGGAGCGGGGTGCGGACCAGCCCTGATACTGACCCACGTTCTCGCGCGTGATCAGTTTCGAGGGCATTAACGTCACCGTGTTCTCAGGCTTTTTGCCGTTCATGGCGTCGTTGCCCAAGCGGACGGCGAGCTGTGCCATCGCGTAAGGATCCTGGCTCGAGGAGGCCTGGATCATGGGACTGCCGGTGTCCTTCAAAGCCGCCTCGATATCCGGTGCGCCATCGACCGAGGTGACGATGATGTTGTTCCGGTTGAGCTGCTTGGAGGCCAGGTTCGTGCCGATGGCCTGCGGATCGTTGATCGCGAAGACCGCATTGATGTCCGGGAAGCGCGTCAGGTGGCTCTGCATGACCTGAAGGCCGCCTTCGCGGGAGCCTTTGGCGTCCTGGTCATCCGATAGAACCTTGATGCCGCTGTTCTTGGCGAAGACTTCCTTGCAGCCTTTCACCCGGTCGATCACAGCCGAGACCTGCGGGCCGTTCTGGATGATCACGTTGCCTTTGCCTTGCAGCTTGTCGACGATGTACTGGCAGGCGATCTGACCGGCTTGAACGTTGTCCGTGGTGACAGTGAGATCGGCGCCCTTGGCTGCCGTATCGACCGCGACGACCATGATTCCTGCGGCCTGCGCCTTCTTGATGGCGGGCTCCACCGCGTTCGGATCGCCGGGGTTTAGCAGGATCATGTCGACGCCGGCGGCGATGAAATTGTCGATCTGGGTGAATTGCTTGTTGAGGTCGTAATCGTAGCCGACCGCCGTCACCTTCACGTTCGGATTGATTTTCTTGGCCTCAGCTTCCGCGCCACGCGCCAGCGCCACGAAGAACGGGTTGCCCATGGAACCGAGCGAGATGCCGATGGACTTCAGGTCTTTAGCCTCGGCGCCGCCGGCAGTGAGTGCGACTGCGGCAACGGCCGCCAGAAGAATACGCTTCATGTGCTTTCCTCCACGTCTTTTCGGTCTTCGTTGTGCCGCGCCGGGCCGACCAAACCCGGGCGCCGTAACCGGGCGGCACCTGTCTCAGGTGCGCGCGGAACCTTTCAGGCGATAGCGGTCGAGGGCCACCGCGCCGATGATGACGAGGCCCTTGATGATAAACTGCCAGATGTCGGAAACACCGACGAGAATGAGGCCATTAGACAGAACGGCGATGATGAGCGCGCCGATAAGCGTGCCCCAGATCGAGCCGATGCCGCCCACGAAGCTCGTGCCGCCGAGAATGACAGCGGCAATGGCGTCGAGCTCGTAGGATTGGCCGAGCTGCAGGCCGTTGGCGGCGTAAAGGCGCGCCGCCGACATCACGCCGCCTAGGCCGCTGGTCAGGCCCGAGGCGCAATAGACAAAGAGCAATACGGCCCAGACCTTGATGCCGGTGAGACGCGCCGCATCCGGATTGCCGCCGACCGCATAGATGTGAACGCCGAGCACCGTACGCCGCAGGATGAACCAGGAGACCAGCACCACCACGAAGGCGATCACCACCAGCCATGGCACTCCGAAGACATAGCCGTTGCCGATGAAGGCGAAGGGGAGTTGGGGGTTGAACTGGGTCGTGTCGTTGCCGAGTAGGCGTGCGAAGCCGCGCACAGCGGTCAATGAGCCAAGGGTGACGATGAAGGGCGGCAGCCGCACGAAGGCGATGAGCGCGCCGTTGATGAAGCCCAGGGCAAGCCCCATCAGCAGGGCCGCCGGAATGCCGAGCATGCCCCATTCGGGTATCTGTGAACCGAGGATTGCCACCATGGCGGCGGCTGCGAGGATCGAGCCGACCGACAGGTCGATGCCGCCTGTGAGGATGACGAAGGTCATACCGGCGGCGAGAACGATGTTGATCGACGCCTGCTGAGCCACGATGGAAATATTCTGGACGCTCATGAAGCGCCCGGACATGAGTTCAAAAGCGATGCCGAGAATGATCAGCACCGGCAGCATGCCGATGGCCTGAAGGGTGGAGCGCCAGGCGAGGCGCTTCTGCAGGCTGCGCGTCCCAGCGTCGACTCCCGCTGCTCCAGAGGTCTGAACGGATGCGCTTGTCTCGTTGGGGAGTGTCATGCGGCGGATTCCTTTACGCCCGTCGCGATGGCGACGATGTTTTCCTGCGATATGGGCGGATGGCCGATCCCCCCGACCTCGCCTGCAATCCGTCCCTCGCGCATCACCAGGACGCGGTCGCAGATGCCGACGATCTCGGGGAGTTCGCTGGAAATGACGATGACGCCGACGCCACGGCGCACGAGTTCGTCGATCAGACGGTAGATTTCGGATTTTGCGCCGATATCGACACCGCGCGTTGGTTCGTCGAGGATGAGAACACGGGGCCGGGTTTCCAGCAGACGGGAAAGCAGAACCTTCTGCTGGTTGCCGCCGGAGAGGGTACCCACGGGCACGATGTCTCCGGCGACGCGGATGCCAAGCGATTTGATCGCTCCCGCGGCCCGCTCCCTGGCGGCCCTGAGGTTCAGGATTTTGCCCTTGCGCGCATCCCGGCCGAGCACGTTGAGATTCACGTTCTCGCGCACGGTCATGTCGAGAAACAGGCCCAGATGTTTTCTGTCCTCGGTCAGATAGACGACGCCTGCCTCGATGGCGTCCTCGGGGCGACGAATTGAAAGGGGCTTTCCCTGAAGGGTGATGTCGCCAATGGTGCGGCGGTCGGCTCCATAGATCAGGCGCGCAAGCTCCGTCCGTCCGGCTCCTACGAGCCCCGCAATGCCAAGTGTCTCGCCCTGATGAAGGTCGAAGGAGCAATCATGGACACGCTGCCCGTCACCCATGTTGCGGACGGAGAGGATCACAGGGCCGCGGCTGCCTTTCGCGTCGTGGTTCTTCTTGTAGAATGAGGACAGGTCGCGCCCCACCATCATGCGCACCAGTCGGTCGGCAGAGATTTCCTCACGCTCCAGTGTTCCCACATAGGTGCCGTCCCGCAATACGGAGACCCTGTCGGCGAGCTCGTAGACCTCGGCCATGCGATGGCTGATATAGATGATCGCCATGCCGTCCGTCCGAAGCTGCCGCACGAGCGCGAAGAGCGCTTCCGTTTCTCGGGAGGACAGAGAGGTCGTCGGCTCATCCATAATCAGGATGCGCGCATTGGCGATCAGCGCGCGGGCGATTTCCACCAATTGCCGCTCGGCCATCGACAGTTCACTCACCTTGGTCGACGAGCCGAAAGTGACACCCAGCCTCTTGAGCACGGTGCGGCAGGCTTCCTCCATCGAGCCGCGGTCGATTATTGGGCCGCGTCTCTTCTCTCGGCCCAGGAGCATGTTCTCGGCGACCGACAGGTTGGGCGCGAGGGAAAGCTCCTGGTAAATCGTTGCGATGCCGTGATGCAAAGCGGAGAGGGGGCCGTTGATCGCCACAGGCTTGCCGTCGATGCGGATCTCGCCGCCGCCATCGGCCTGATAGGCGCCGGAAAGGATCTTCATGAGGGTCGACTTGCCGGCCCCATTCTCGCCCATGAGAGCGTGGATCTCACCGGGATAGACGTTGAGCGAAACGTCGGAGAGCGCTCTCACGCCCGGAAATGTTTTCGAGATCCCGGACATTTCGAGGATCGGTGATGATCCTGTCATGGGCCCTCCCTGACGTGCCTGCCTTCGCATGAGGCGGCTTGTTATTCAGGATGAGGGAAGATTAGGGCCGGCCGGATCACTTTCAATTGCCGCTCAAGGCCTGACTGAACTCCGGCTTGAGGGCGCGATAGAGTCGGCGGAAGGCCTCGATGCGTGGAGCATAGAGTTCGACGGAGCGCGGTTCCGGCGCGATTCTCTCCAGCACGGCAGGCGGTGTGCAGATCGTCTCCGGTGCCTCGCCGGTTGCTGCGAGCCGCGCCAGCCGCGCGGCTCCGAAGGCGGGCCCTTTGTCGCTGCCCTGGTAGCGTATGAGGGGGATGTCGAGGACATTGGCGAATATCTGTGCCCAGAAGCGGCTGCGCGATCCGCCGCCAATCAGCCCGGCGGAGGAGAGTTGTGTTCCGGCCTGCTCAAGGCATGTTTTGGCGTCGGCGAAGCTGAAGGCGACGCCTTCCAGGACAGCCTGCACGAGATCGGTCTGGCGCGTGTCCGGCGACAATCCGAAGAACACGCCACGCGCATGGGGATCGTTATGAGGTGTGCGCTCACCGGCGAGGTAGGGGAGAAAGAGCAGGGGGGACGGAGCGCGATAGGCCTCTTCGGTCTGCTGCAGAAGTTCAACGATATTGCCTTTGAGCAATCCTGCAGCCCACGCAAGGCAGCTCGCCCCATTCAGCATTGCCGCCATCTGGAACCAGCGATCCGGAATGGCGTGGCAGAAGGAATGAACCAGTGCTTCCGGCTTGGGCTTGAAATGGCGTGTAGTGACAAAGAGCTGCCCCGACGTGCCAAGAGAAATGAAGGCAGAGCCGTCCTCGACGGCTCCAAGCCCGACCGCCCCGGCCGCAGCATCGCCCGCGCCACCGGCGACGACGATGGCGCCACTCAGGCCCCATGCCTTCGCAAGCTCGCCGCGCAACATGCCGGAGGGACTCGAACCTTCCACCAGTTTGGGCATGTGGGAACGGTTCAGCCCCGTCGCTGCGAGCGTGGCGTCCGACCAATCGCGCGCTGCCTCGTCGAGCCACCAGGTGCCGGCAGCATCGGACATCTCCGTCACGCAGGCTCCGGTCAACTTCAGGCGAATGTAGTCCTTCGGCAGAACCACCTTTCTCACCGCCCGGAATATCTCCGGCTCATGGCGCGCGAGCCAGAGAAGCTTGGGGGCCGTGAAGCCCGGCATCGGGATCACGCCCATGGCTCGCGAGAGATCGGGATATTGCCGCCCGAGCTCCTCCGCCTCCTGGAAGGAGCGGCCATCGTTCCAGAGAATAGCAGGCCTCAGGGGGCGCTCGCTTTCGTCGAGGAGCACGGCGCCATGCATCTGACCCGAGAGTCCGATGCCTTTGATTTCGGCGAAAGCTGATGAAGCCTTGCTTCGCAATTCATCGACAGCCGCTTGGACTGCCTGCCACCAGCTCTCGGGATCCTGCTCCGACCAAAGATTTCGTGGACGCGCGATGTCGAGGGGAATGTCCGCCTCGGCGACGACAGCCTGCCGATCATCGACGATCAGCGCCTTGATCGCGGACGTTCCGACATCGATGCCGAGAAAATGAGACATGCCTTTTCTCCATGCGGGCTTAAGACCATCCGGGAAAGTTAAACGATGCCGGCAAAGTCCGCGACGACTCCCGCGCCTGAAAACGCAGATCTTCGCCCTGTGGATTGCGGCGAAAAACCGTTCTCAAGCCCAAGAATGATGCGTCTGACAATCCATTTACCTTGTGCCTTAAGGCTTTGGCGACCGAGACACGCTAGAACATCCCTCGGACGAAGATCCACATTCCCAAGGATAGTAACAATGGCTTTGACGGGGCGCTTCAATCTCCGGAAATCGTTTTCCGGACGGATCATTTTGCAGGTGGAAGAGGAGGTGAAGAGCTCCTGGAGCCTCTTCTCGAAACAGCCGAAATTCCGCAGGCGGTGGCGGGATGCCAAGCCTATGGACTTGCCGGCGACAGAGCTGCGCGCGCTCATGGACCTGCGCAACCGCCCTCGTTTCGTAACGCAGTCCTATGAGCCGACCCAGGTCGTGCGTTCGGGCGAGCGTCATGCGGATCCGACATTCGGGGCTGGAAGTTCTCCCCTTCGGGAAGAGGCGCAGGTCGTCATGGCGCATTGAGCGCCGTCAGGCCGTTTCGGACAAATACGGATTGAATGGCTGGCAGGCTCGCATGAATGAGCCTGCTTCGATGGCGGGTTATTGATCGTCCTCGGAAGGCTGGTCCATCAGCTCCCAATTGCCGAACAGATCGATGTTGACGTGGCCTGGCATGCCTTTGCCGAGATAGAGCAGGATCTCGACCCAGGGACGGCCATAGGTGCGTGGGGTGATCTTGGTAACCTGACCGAAGAAGCCGGTCAGGGGGCAGCGTACGAACTCGCCGATTTCTGGCAAGCGGGCCTGTTCCCGTTCCAGCGCCTCTTCTGTTTCCCTGAGTTGCTGCCTGAGCCGCTCTACCTCCGCCTTGAGCTCTGCCACGCGTTTCGTGCAGTGGCTTTCTTGCAGATCGTGCAGCGTCGGACCTGACTCCAACTCTCCATTGTATCCAGTGGATGGGAATGGGATCAGACTCATCATGCGTCCTTCCTTTCCGAAACGAGGCGCCATGGGCCGCTGCGAGAGGGCACTCTCCAGGGATCAAGAAAGAAGTGGTGCGGCTCAAGGCGGCTGCAAGCCACTCCAAAGGATGAACGGAACGCTTGCCTGCCAAGGTTCGTTGACAGGCATGGTGAGGTTTTCAGGAACGACTGTCCCCTCGAAGATTATATCGCTGCGCTCCTTGCAATCGCGGCGTCTCATGTCTCTATTTCTAACAGGGGCGATGTTCATGATTGCCGAAAACGGTATGGCCCAGGCGCCGATGCCTCCCTTGCCGCCGCCAAGACCAGATCGGCCTGCGCCGCCCGAGGACAATCGCGAGCCGACTTCTGTCGAGGAGGCCGCTAAGGAGAAGGACCCAGCAGCTGAAGAAGCGGCTGCAGCCTGCATCGAGCGCCTCACTCAGTTGGGACTTCGTTTCGAGAAGCGCCCGCCAGTGCAGGACAATGCCTGCAAGGTCGACAATCCTGTCTCTGTCTCGGCTCTTGCGGATGGCATCGAAGTCTCGCCTGCCTCGCTGATGGAATGCAGCTTTGCCGAAGGCCTTGCACGCTGGATGAAGGATGTGGTCGCGCCGCGCACGAGCGAGCATCTTCAAAGCGCTCCGACCAAGCTTCTGATTGGCACCTCCTACGAGTGCCGCGATCAGCGCTCCGGCAGCAAGCTGAGCGAGCATGCTTTCGGTAATGGCGTCGATGTGATGGGTTTCGAGTTCGACAAGCGGGCGCCGGTAGGCATTAAATTCCAGACGGAAGGTTCCCCAGAGGCGGCATTTCAATCGGCGGTCCAGAAGGAAGCCTGCGCCATCTTCACGACAGTGCTGGGACCTGGATCGGATAGCGCTCATGGCGATCATCTTCATCTCGACATGAGAAAGCGCAAGGCTGATTACCGCATTTGTCAGTAAGGCTCCGGGAACGCACCGGCGCCTTTCGTCTTTGACAGAATTATCCGCCTCATCCTGATATGGTGCTTTTGGAGTCGGCGATGAAAGTGCTGGTGCGTGCCGTGTTTGGCTTGTTGTGCGTGACAGGAGCTGCTGCCGCTCCTCAGAATCTGGATCTGGAGGCGGTGAACTCTGCGGATTTCTCCGATAAATCAGGGAGCGATGTCAGTCCCGTTCTCGTCAAGGCACAGGTTCTGCTCGACCGGTCGAGATTCTCCCCTGGGGCCATCGATGGGCGTAATGGCGAGAATATGCAGAACGCCATGAAGGCTTTCGAAAAGGCCCATGGCCTGAAAGCCGACGGCTTGCTCGATAAAGAGTTCTGGACAAAGCTGAACGAAGGCTCAGTCGATCCGGTGCTGATCACCTACACCGTCACGGCCGAGGATGTGAAAGGGCCGTTTGCGGCTATCCCTGAAAAAATGGAGGAGCAGGCGGAGCTCGAGAGACTGCCCTATTCCAGTCCGGAGGAATTGCTGGCCGAGAAATTTCACATGGATGTCGATCTGCTGAAGGAGCTCAACCCTGGAAAGCGCTTCGATCAAGCCGGGGAAAGCGTTGTCGTCGCCAATGTGAAGTTGGCTGCAGGCAAGGAGCATATTGATATCGAGAAGATTGAGATCATCAAAAACGATCGAATTCTGCGTGTGCTCGGAAAGGATGGTGAAATCATCGCGACCTATCCGGCCTCGATCGGCAGTGACGAGAAGCCTGCGCCTTCCGGTTCTCACGCCGTGCGAGCCGTCGCACGTAATCCGACCTACACCTACAATCCCGATTATGCGTTCAAAGGTGTGAAGGCGAAGCAAAAATTCGAGATCAAGCCTGGCCCGAACAATCCTGTCGGCTCGACATGGATCGACCTCTCGGTCGAGTCCTTCGGCATTCATGGAACGCCGGAACCTGAGAAGGTCGGCAAAGTCTATTCCAATGGCTGCGTACGGCTGACGAATTGGGATGTGGAGGAACTAGCGGGGTTGGTCAAGAAGGGGACGCGGGTCGTCTTTATAGACTGAGGGCGCGGGCAGCCCTCGTCAGTCGTCGTTGGCTGAGTTCAGCTGATCGGGCTTCAAACCCTCGTCGACCTCGGTATCGTGCATGCGCACGAGCCATTCCAGCTGCTCCTGAACGAAGCTCGGGTCGCTGTGAAAGCGCATGGCGCAGGCCACCAGGAAAATCGCGATTTCAGGAAGATCCTCGTCGCCCATGTCTGGCAGCACGAGTTCCAACTCCGTCATGTTGCCGGCCGTGACGATGGCCGCTTCATTGGGAGGGATGACAGTGCCGCCGCTGTCGGGAGGAAGAGCCATGAGCGCGCCTTTCATATTCTTGGGTTCGGCTTTCAGCCTTGTTCTAAGGCAATGCCTTCGGAGGTAAAGGATCGGAATCTGGAAACACACCGATCCAGAGACAACAAACCCACCGTTTGAGGCGGTGGGTTTGTGCGGCTGCAAAGGTAGATATCTTTACGGATAGGTGCAGACGTAGCGCATACCGTTGTTCGCCATGAATGTTCCTGTTGCGGGGTCGTACGAGCGGTACTTGCGGGCGCAATAAGCGGCCATCTGCGGATCGACCGTGCCGGGAGGCGGGGGAGGGGCGGCCTGAGCTTGAGCCTGGCTGGCGATCGCGGCGCCGATCAAGGCGCCAGCCGCTAGACCGACAGCACCTGCCGCCAGGGCATCGCCGTTGCCTCTGCGGTGATAGTAATGACGATCGTGATAATGGCGGCGGCGATAATATTGAGTGTAGCCTTCGTTCGGATAAGCCCGCTCAAGCTGGGGGCGAATCGATTCCAAGGTAGGTTCCGCCTGGGCGGGAAGGCTGGAACCGAGCAGAGTTGCTCCCAGAATTCCGGCGCTTCCAAGGATGGCATAGAGTTTGCGCATAAGGGCTCCTTTTTTGCAATTTTGCAGTAACAATGATGCGTTGGCTCTACTCGAAAACTACAACGCATTCTGCCAAGCTTGCAAATGTTGCAACGATCATCTCGAACACGTGCCCGTGAGTTACAGGACGTGGGGGGCTGATGCCAGACTGCTGTCCGCAATCAATGTGTAAATAATTATATATTATAACATATCAATTTCAATGGCGGCTGATGTGATTGCGCATGATGAAATGCTGCTATTGAGCCATGTTCATCAATATAATGGGGTCAAGTTTCTATAGAACTCCCTGGATTTTTGCCGGGAAATGATTCAAAACAATTACGTTAGAACATAATCGTATCGAAGGGGCCTGTTGGTGCGTTACGTCATGCTGTGGGGAATGCTGGCTGTCTTGCTTGTCGGGGGTGCGCCTGCCTTTGCTGTCGAGCCTCTGGCTCGTCCCCAAGGACCGGTCCTGCTGACGATCTCCGGCAATATCTCGCAAACGAACGCCCCCAGGCAGGCGCAATTCGATAGAGCTATGCTCGAGGCTTTTGGGAAAATTGCCTACACCACGTCATCGGAGGTGTCGGTGAAGCCTATGACGTTCGAGGGTGTTCCTCTAAGGGCCGTTCTCGAGAGGGTCGGTGCCAAAGGTAAGAGCATGACGGCCACAGCCTTGAACGACTACCGGGTTGCGATTCCGATGGAAGATCTCCAGTTCGAGCCTATCCTCGCCATGAAGGTTGATGGCCAAGTCATAACGGCAAGGGACAAGGGGCCTCTTTGGATCGTGTACCCCCGTGACCAGCGTCCCGTCCTTCAGGACGTGAGGTACGATTCCCGCTGGGTCTGGCAGCTGATCAAGCTCAATGTAGAGTAGTTATGAAGCTTCACCTGCCCAGCTACAAAGCAGCCGTTGTCACGCTCTTCGCCATCGCAAGCCTCGTTGTCTGCCTTGGCTTTACGGTTGCGCGGCTGCTTGAGGTCGAGCGGGAGCTACGCACGGATGGTATGCATACGAATGTCTGGATGGCGAGCCAAGCCCAGTTCGAAGCCGCCATGCTTGCTGAAGGACTGGGACGAAGAGCAGCTGGTGAAGAGATCTCAGTTCCGGAAGAGGATCCGTCTTTCCGCATCACGATCCTGATCAGCCGGCTCGCTGTCCTGTTAGAGGGCCCCCAGGGCGAAACCTTCAGGAGCCTCGGCCTCCAGAGCGATTTGAGGCAGGCTTACCTTCACCTGACAATCACGGAGTCGTTGCTGAAAAGCGGTGTCGATCCAGATAGCGCTGCGCGTCTTCAGGTCGAGGCGAGAAATCTGGCGATCTTCCTGCGGGAAGCCGCCAACACGCTGCTCGTCCATGGTCGGGAGAGTACGGCGTCCAAGCGTGAAAACTACATGCGGGTCGTCTTTGAAAGTTTCGCTTTCATCGTCGGCATCGTGCTGAGTGCGGCATTCCTGCTCCTGCGTCTCTTCAGGGGCGTGCAGGAAGCGAGCCAGGCCAAGCAACTGCTCCGTCAGGAGCAGGAGCTGTCGGATCTCGTCATCAACAATGTGAGCAACCAGGGCATCGTCATGTTCGACGAGAAGTTGGAATGCCTGCTCTGGAATCCCGGGATGGAGGGGTTGTTGAGCGTTGGCCCGGATGACGCCATCGGACGCCAGATGCAGGAGCTCGATCCGCTCTTCGCGAGAGCGGACGTGATCCATTCGTTGCATCTGGCCGTCGAGGGAACGAGCTCCGTGTTCGAGGACGTAGCGCCGGGCGAGGCCGGTCAGGAGCGCTGCCTCGAGATCAACTGCTTCCCCGTTTCCATGGCTCAGCGCAAGCTGGGCATCGCCTTCGTTCGCGACGTGACCGAGCAATGGCTCGCCCGCAAGCAGGCGGAGCGCCAGAACTTCGACCTCGAAATCAAGATCCTTCAGCGCACCGCGGCGCTGCGGCAGGCGGAGCGTCGCTTGATCGCAGCCATCGAATCCGCAGCCGAAGGCTTCGCTGCCTTTGACTGGACCGGTAAGTTGCTCTTCGCGAACGAGCAGATCTGGGCGGCGGCACCGGTCGCGCTCTGGTGCCGGGAAGAAATGAGCCTTCCGGTGTTCTTGCGCTGCTTCTCCATGTGCGAGGGAGCGGATGAGCGGCTTCTGGTGGCGCAGCCGCCCTTCGACGAGATCGAAATCGATGTTCTGATCAAGAAGGATGTCTGGGCTCGCCTGTCTGTGACGAAGGCCGATGGGGCCACGATTTTCGTGCGCCTGACCGATATTTCCGGCTACAAGCAGGTCGCCAAGGCGCTCCAATCGGCGCTCGAACGTGAGCGCGAGACGACCAACGCCTACCGCAATTTCGTTTCCATGGTATCCCACCAGTTCCGGACCCCGCTGGCAATCCTCGATTCCAGCGCCCAACGCATCCTGCGGCGTGGGCCTAACCTGACGCCGGATGAGCTATCTACCCGCATTCAGAAGATCAGAAGCGCAGGAAGCCGCCTGACGCGTCTGGTGGAGAGTGTCCTGAATGCCGCGAAGCTCGACGCCGGCCGAATCGAGTTGAACCCTGAGCCTTGCGATCTCGTGCATCTCGTCATGGATATCTGTGAGCGCCAAAGCGAGCTGAATGCCCATGCCGACATCCGATTCGAGGTGCCTGAGCTGCCTGTCAGGGTCTATTGTGACATCATGCTGATCGAGCAGGTTGTCATCAATCTCTTGTCAAACGCCGTTAAGTACTCTGGCGAGAACCCGGCCGTTGAGATCAAGGTCTGGACGGAAGGCGCGCGCGCTTTCTGCTCGGTGAGAGACTGGGGTATCGGCATTCCTGTGGACGAGTTGCCTAAGATCTTTGATCGGTTCTATCGTGCCCGAACGGCCTCTGGAATAGCAGGGACTGGTATCGGACTGAATTTTGCGCAAAGAATCATGCACTTGCATGGGGGAGACATCCACGTTGAAAGCTATGAGGCCGGAGGATCCTTGTTTACGTTCGACTTGCCTCTATCGAATGCCGATCAAGCGCAGCAGGCTGCATAAGTGACCAAGCTAATGAATGCTCAGAAAACGATTCTTTGCGTTGAAGACGAAGACGATCTGCGGACCGATATCGCCGAGGAGTTGGAGGCTGCCAATTACAGGGTGCTCCAGGCTTCCAATGGTGGTGAAGCGATCAGTCTGCTCGAGAACGAGCGCCCTGACCTCGTATTGTGCGACATCACCATGCCGGGCCTCGGCGGGTACGATGTGCTGAAGGCCATTCGGGAGCAGGGAGACAAGGCTGACGTTCCCTTCATTTTCCTCACGGCCCTGGCCGAGCGGAACGATGTTCTCGTGGGCAAGCAGGCCGGTGCCGATGACTATCTGGTCAAGCCGATCGATTACGAGATTCTTCTTGCCACTATTGAGGCGCGGTTGAATCAAGTCGCCCGCGTGCAATCGACGGCTGTGACCCGCGCGGAAGAGGCCTGGCAGGAAATTCTCAAATCCTCACGTGGGCGCACTGTCGAGGCGCTCTACAAGGCGACTTTCGCCTTCGACCGTTTCCTGGTCGGCGTCGTGATCGTCGATGAAAAGGGCGCTGTTCGGCTCATGAACAAGGAGGCCGAGCGGATTGTCGGGGAGAACGATGGTCTCGGTGTTTCCGCCGGTGTGTTGAAGGGCGCGGCGACGAAGCAGAATGCGAAGCTGCACCAAGCCATCGAGAAGGCGTTCGAAGAAGAATCCCTCGATGAGATCGTGTCCTTCCCGCGCAATTCCGGCGGGCGTCCGTATCTCGTGCTCGTTCCGGGACAGCGCTTCTCGTCCGAGGAACGTCCGGAGGCGGTTGTTCTTCTGGTAATCGATACGGAACAACGCACCAAGGTTTCCGGCGATACCCTCGTGCGGCTCTACAACCTGACGCCGTCCGAGACCCGCGTTGCGCTGATGCTGATCGATGGCAAGCGCCTTGACCAGATTGCCGAAGAGCTTGAAGTCGCTCAGACTACCGTGGTCTTCCACCTCAAGAATCTGTTCCGCAAAACGGAAACCAATCGTCAGGCCGATCTGGTGCGTGTGCTGCTTTCTGTTCCGTTGCGGACGACGGGTGACTGAGTGGAGGTGGCGTTAAGACTCTGCTCACCATTCATGGTGAAAGAGCCTCAAGCCTAAGCCTTGCCACAATCTGTTCAGCTTCCAGTGAGGTTTGACGACATATAGTCACGATCAAGAAAGGGAGAACTGAAATCTCCCTGCTTCTCGTAGGTGACGATTCATGAAGGTCTTCAGCTTCTTCTCTGGCACGGCTGCGGTTCTGGCGCTCGTGACCGGTTTGCCTGCCGTCCAGCCGGCATTTGCCCGTGATCGCGGCATGTCTCCCGGTGCTGCCGCTGCCGTCGGCGCTCTTGGTGGCCTCGCAGTCGGCACCATTGTCGGCGCGACGATTGCCCAGCAGCCCGCTTACGCTGCTCCGGCTCCCGTTTATGTTGCTCCGCCTCCGCCGCCCCCGCCGACCCGGGTTTATGTGGAGGAGCCAGCTCCGGTCGTGTACGAGCGCCGTCCGCGCCGCGTTTATGTCGAGCGCTGCACCAACGAGCGTTATCGCGAATGGGTGCCAGGTTGGGGCTGGGAGTATCGTACTCGCCAGATCTGCAACTGATCCGGCTATCTCTGAATTTCGAAAAGCCCGCTTTCGAGCGGGCTTTTTCTTTTGTGCGGCTTGCGAAACCGCGAATCCTCTTCAGCGTTGACCGGCAGAGATCTCAATGCGAGTGCGGCCATGAGCAATACCCCACGCGATCAAGCAGCCTCCGGCGACACGAAGCTGAACCCGGGCGATGAGGCAAAGCCGGGCACCCCAGGCGCCGGCGAGAATATCTGTCCCGAATGCAAGGGCAGTGGTCGAATTGGCGTGACGCCCTGCGCGAATTGCGGCGGCACGGGAAAGATCATCGAAGGAATCGGTGGCGCTTGAGCCTGAGCCGAAAAGCGTCCTCCGTCATCTCTCGTAGGAATGCGGCTTGTCCGGCTTCGCCATCCAGCGGACAAGCGGCATCATCGGAACGATCCAGATCAGGCCGAGCACAACATAGGCGACGGTCTGGACGAGTTTAGGCGCCTCGGTAATCCGCCCTTCGGCTACAGCCATGGCAAACAGCGCATAAGTGATGATGAAGACCAGCATCACCACCGTTCCGATCAGCTTGCGCACACGCATGCTCATATCCTTATAGAGCGCACCTGAGCGGTGCGTCACCGGCATTGATTGCCTCCAGGAGGCCAAGCCTCTATGTGACAGGCCATATCCTGGGTTCAAGTCCTAAATCATTGGTGAGAACGAGCATGGCTGTCGCAGCCTCAACGGAGAGCGTGCCGCTGGCGCGCCTGCCTGACACCCAATCCCCGAAGGCACGGTCCCTCAAGCTGGTCCGCATCTGGATCTACACCCTTGCGGCCCTGGTCGTGCTCATGGTTGCCGTTGGTGGCGCGACCCGCCTGACGGGCTCCGGTCTGTCGATCACCGAGTGGAAGCCCGTGACGGGCGCGATTCCGCCGCTGACCGAGCAGGCATGGCAGGCGGAGTTCGAGAAGTACCGGCAGATCTCGCAGTATGAGCTCGTGAACAAGGGCATGAGCCTGTCTGAGTTCAAGTTCATCTATGCCTGGGAGTGGGGGCATCGGCAGCTTGGACGTCTCCTGGGATTGGTGTTCTTCATTCCGCTGGTCTGGTTCTGGGCGCGCGGAATTATCAAACGCAGGCTTGCCCTGACCCTCCTCGGCATAGGGGCTCTCGGCGGTCTCCAGGGCGCGATCGGCTGGATCATGGTCGCTTCGGGGCTCGAACCCGGCATGACCGCTGTTGCTCCGATCAAACTCGCTCTGCATCTAACAGTCGCCAGCATTATCCTGGCCTGTCTGGTCTGGGTAGCGGCGGGCCTGAAGGATCGAAGTGCGACTGCCTCTGAGGCAAGTGCTGGTTATGCTCCGCGGATTCTGGTGGGTCTTATCCTCGCGCAGATCGCTCTGGGCGGCCTCGTGGCCGGTTCGAAGGCTGGCTACACTTATAATACCTGGCCTTTGATGGATGGAGCGCTCGTTCCGCCTTCATCCGCGCTCTTCGTGGTGAAACCCTGGATCGAGAACTTCGTCGACAACGTTCTTTTGGTTCAGTTCAACCATCGCTTGTTGGCCTACGCTCTGGTTGCATATGCCCTTTGGCATGCCTGGAAAATGCGGCGCTATGATTCAAAATCAGGAGCGTCGCGACGCGCAACGGGAATGGCATGTCTGCTCCTGGCCCAGATGGTTCTTGGTATCGTGACCCTGCTGCTTGTAGTGCCCCTTTGGGCAGGCCTCGCACATCAGGTCTTCGCCATGGCTGTGCTCGCCATGGCCGTCGTCCATGCTCGCGTGAGTGTGGTTCAGGCATGAGAAAGGGCGGCACGAGGCCGCCCAAACTCAGTCAATTCCACTAGAGCTTAGCGGATGACCTGGACGACGCGGCGGGTGCCGGGATCGACCAGAACCGGGGTGTCGTTGACCACGGTGTAGCGGTACTGGGTCACGCCGTACTCGGCAGGCACTTCATAGTACTGAACACCCGAGGACGGGAGCACTGCGCCCACGCGAACCTCTTCCGTATAGCGGTAGGACGGAACGTTCTGCTGGACGACATACTGACGGAAGCGCGGCTGAGCTTCACCAGCGAGACCGCCGACGATTGCACCCGTTACGCCGCCGACAGCAGCACCGATCGGGCCACCGACGATCGCGCCGCCGACGGCGCCCGTCGCTGCACCGGCAGCAGCGCCACCGGCACCCGGGTTGCTCTGGGCAAATGCGCCAATCGGGGCAAGAGCCACGAGAACGGCGCCAGCAAGCAGAATCTTCTTCGACATGAGACAGCTCCATT
Source organism: Microvirga solisilvae (assembly GCF_022808595.1). Classification (GTDB taxonomy): domain Bacteria; phylum Pseudomonadota; class Alphaproteobacteria; order Rhizobiales; family Beijerinckiaceae; genus Microvirga; species Microvirga solisilvae. The sequence goes on along the minus strand of NZ_JAKUCN010000001.1, from coordinate 719,184 downwards.
TAGCAGTGAAGTCGGGAGCTTAACGGCCAGCTTAAAAGGTGGTTCCGATATTGTAAGAAGGTTGCTGAAGGCCGTTGTTTTGAAGGAAATAGACCTGATTTTCTTAGCCACTAAGGAAACTTGGCGGTGCTTTTCTATGAAGAGCCTAGCGTTTGAATTTCTGATACGGAACAAAAGCTTATGAGTTGAATTTTACAAGGCGATTAAGCTGTGAGGGGCTGTCATCGGCCAAGCCTGGGAGAGCCCGTCGACATCGAGGCTTTCGCTCAAGAATGTACATTCTGATTGGGAATATGCATATAACGATCAAATGAGAACCAGATACAGAAGGCGACTCAATCATCCAGAAGCGAAGCAGATAGCCCGATCTGTCGAGCCGGAGTGCCTGCAACAATCGTTCCGGTTGGAACATCCTTGTTGACGAAGGACAGTGCTCCTATCACAACGTCGTCCCCAATTGTAATGCCAGCCATGATGACCGAATTGGCAGCGATGAAGACTCCATTACCAATTTTGGTTGGCTTTCGTTCCGGGCCTTCCTTGCCTCTCGTTAGGCTCCACCGGATATGATTATGGGTGAAAATTTGAACACCAGGGCCGATCTGGCAATATTCACCAATTTCCAGCCCACCTGAGCCGTCAAGCACGGTATTGGGCCCGATCCAGGTCTGACGCCCAACCTTCACGTTCCCAATGACTAGTGCATTGTCATAAATTGAGGAGCCTTCCTCGAAGCCATACTGGCGAGCGTTTTCCCACCGATCCGTCAGAAGGTCGCCGAACGAAACGCGGCGCTTGTAGTCGCGAATTTTCTCGTCTTGGAGAGTGGACTGGATTGCGCGGATCTGTTCGATTTCGGGGAGATTACTCATTCCCATGTCCCTTTCTTGCCCATGTCCTTTTCTTGTACCTTTTTATGTGCCAATCATTTTGCTTCTTCTAGGACTATCGCTAGAGATCATACCTTTGGCTTCGCGCAAGTCATCCGGGTAGTGCTGGTGCAGCTACTCGTCCATATGAAACGTGTTTTCAAGCATATTGGTGACTTTCGCAACGATACGCCTCGTCAAAAAGTGCAGGATTCGCATGGTGTAGGAACATGCGGAGAGGTGCCTATCGTATTCAAGGCTTCGGTTGACATTTGAGGCAAACTCAGGCGCTTTTGATACTTTATCCTAGGGGCCTGATTCTAGCCCTACAAGACGCCTTAAATGCTTGTCAGTCAGATTCAGGAATCCTAGTCGATCTAGAGTAATCAACGGTAAAATAATAAGCATTTCGCCTTTGGCCTTGTGCTTATTGTTTTGCTTTGTTTTTATGCTGCAGATGAACAATATTAAGCCCGCATTAGCCGAAGAGCGGCGGGCTTTACGATAACGGCTTATGAGGAGTCAGGCATGAATGTGCTGGTCTTTGCTTCGCGGAAAGGCGGCTCGGGTAAGAGCACGCTCGCTGCACATCTCGCGAGCTATATTGCCAACCCATCCCGCAAGACATTGCTGATCGACAACGATCCGCAGGGATCTCTTTCTCTCTGGCACAAGATCCGCGACCAGGAATTCCTCGGCCTGAAGCACAATGTGCGCAATCTCGGCGATGCTCTGAGAGACGCCAAGCGCGACGGTTACGAGTGGGTTCTCATCGATACCCCGCCGAACAAGTCGCCCATCGTTGCCGAAGCCATCAAGCACGCGACGCTCGTCATCATTCCTGCTCGTGCGAGCCTCTTCGACATCGCGGCCCTGCAGGATACGGTCGCGTTCGCCCGTGAGATGCGCAAGCCTTATGCCGCTGTCATCAACGCGGCTCCGGCCAAGCATGGCGACAAGGAAGATCCGGTGGTTGCCGATGCCCGCGGCGCGCTGAATGCGCTGCAGGTTCCGGTCTGGGCCGGCCAGATCACTCATCGCCCCGAGCTGACGCTGTCGCTGGCAACAGGCGAGGGCGCTGCCGAGTACAAGCCGAATTCGCAGGGCGCCGAAGAAATCGGCCGTCTCTGGACGGCTCTGGAGCGCTCGCTCAACGCGATCCACAACACCTACAAGAAGGCCGGCGGTTCCTCACGCGCTGCGTGATCGAGGCCTGAGTTCTTTTCATGAAAAGGCGGCTTTGAGCCGCCTTTTTTGTTGCCTGCGTCCGCCCCTTGTCAGTCATGGCCGAACTTGTCCCGGCCATGACGATTCATGAGAGCGCGGCGTTTCCTGTAATCGAGATCACCGGTACTAGGCCGGTGATGCCGAAGAAAAGCTGGAACTCTGTGAAAAGAGCTTAAGCCGCATCGAGAGCCTGGTTAAGGTCCTCGATCAGGTCTTCCTTGTCCTCAAGGCCGATGGACAGGCGCACGACTTCGGGGCCTGCACCGGCCTGCGTCTTCTGCTCGTCGGTGAGCTGGCGGTGCGTGGTCGAGGCCGGGTGGATCACCAGCGAGCGCGTATCGCCGATATTGGCGAGATGCGAGAACAGCTTCAGGTTAGACACGAGCTTCACGCCGGCCTCGTAGCCGCCCTTCAGCCCGAAGGTGAACACCGCGCCCGCGCCCTTCGGGCAATATTCCTTGGCAAGGTTGTGGTAGCGGTCGTTCCGCAGACCCGGATAGCTGACCCAGGATACCTTGCTATGGTTCGCCAAGTGCTCAGCAAGCGCGAGGGCATTGTCCGAATGGCGCTGCATGCGCAGCGGCAGGGTCTCGATGCCGTTGAGGATCAGGAAGGCGTTGAACGGCGAGAGCGCGGGGCCGAGATCACGCAGGCCGAGTACGCGCGCGGCAATGGCAAAGCCGAAATTGCCGAAGGTTTCGCCGAGCACCATGCCGCCATATTCGGGGCGCGGCTTGGAGAGCATCGGATAACGGTCGTCGCCCGCGAAGTTGAAGGAGCCGCCGTCCACGATCACGCCGCCGACGGAGTTGCCGTGGCCGCCGAGGAACTTGGTGGCCGAATGCACGATGATGTCGGCGCCGTGCTCGAACGGGCGGATCAGGTAGGGCGAGGCCATCGTGTTGTCGACGATGAGCGGAATGCGGTGCTTCTTGGCGATGGCCGCGATCGCCTTGATGTCGACGATCACGCCGCCCGGATTGGCGATGGACTCGATGAAGATCGCCTTGGTCTTCGGCGTAACGGCCGCCTCGAAGGTCGAGGGATCATCGGAATCGGCCCACACCACGTTCCAGCCGAAGTTCTTGTAGGAATGGTTGAACTGGTTGATCGAGCCACCATAGAGCTTCTTTGCGGCGATGAACTCGTCGCCCGGCTGAAGCAGCGTGTGGAAGGTCAGGAATTCCGCCGCATGGCCCGAGGCCACGGCAAGGGCCGCCGTGCCGCCCTCGAGTGCCGCGACGCGTTCCTCGAGAACGGCGTTGGTCGGGTTGCCGATGCGGGAATAGATGTTGCCGAAGGCCTGCAAGCCGAAAAGCGAGGCCGCATGATCCACGTCGTCGAACACGAAGGACGTGGTCTGATAGATCGGCGTCGCGCGGGCACCGGTCGCAGCATCGGGGGCAGCCCCCGCGTGAATGGCAAGCGTGTTGAAGCCTGGCAGACGATCAGACATGGGCAGCCCTTTTTCTCTTGAGAGTGACGTTCTGTTCTCTTTAAAGAACGAAACGTTCGTCGGGTCAAGGTGGCCCAAAGCATGAGAAATGGTGGGTATGAGATGTCAAAGAGCGAGCGGGCAAAGGCATGTGGAAGTGTCCTCGCGAGCGTGTTGCTCCGAGGTTTTGGGATTGAGGGGGCGCGAGGAAGCGTCCGGCTCGGTGTGGAGTGAGAGAAGAACCCGACGGCTCCTCGCGCACGGCTTTTTTAGGCGGACACCGCAGCCGTCCCAAGGATGAGCCCTTGCGACCTGCGGGCGGCCTCCTGCCGGCGGGCTCGCGTGAAGCCACATCCGCAGGACCGCTCCTGGCTCCACAATCACGACGCCTCATGAGCGCGCCCCTCGGTGAGCCGGGACAGGATCAGATATAGCTAAGGTTAGGATGATTGTCAAGAACAAAATGAGAACCCGATCCACACGGCGTCCTCCCGGACGGCGCACAGCGACGATCCGGGATCGCGTGACCAGTATAGCTCCGTGTCATCCCCGCGCAGGCGGGGATCCATAACCACGACGGTTGGAGGATAGAGCGTAACGGAAACCCGCCCGCTCATTCTGCACCGTTGGCGGATATGGATCCCCGCCTGCGCGGGAATGACAGTGTTGAGGTTCTGGTACTTTTCTCTGCTTGCGATCCCGGGTTCTGCTGCGCAGCCCCAGGAGGACACCAGGCGTTTCCCGTCAGGGGCGATTGAGCCCGAGCTTCTGGAAGCCCTTGCCGGAGAGAACCGGCTTCTTGGAACTCAGCATCCGCGAGTTCACGCCCTGCCAGGAAATCTCGCCGGAGAGGCGGCCGAACTCGATCTTGGGACAACGGTCCATCACGACCTTGATGCCCTTGGCCTCTGCCTTGGCAGCTGCCTCGTCATTGCGGACGGAGAGCTGCATCCAGATCACTTTCGGCAGCGGATCGAGCGCAAGTGCCTCATCCGTAATCGGACCGGCGGCTTCCGAATTGCGGAAGATCTCGACCATGTCGATGGGGCCGGGGATTTCGGCCAGGGAAGCATAGACTTTCTTGCCGAGCAGCTCGGTGCCTGCGATGCCCGGATTGACGGGAATGACGTCGTAGCCGCGCTCCAGCAGGTACTTGGTGACGATCCAGCTCGGACGGGCGGGGCTGGCCGAAGCGCCCACCAGCGCGATGGTCTTCACGCTGTTGAGAATGCCGCGGATGTAATCGTTCGGGTAATTGCTGTGATCCATGGCGGCAACGTATGGGATAGGGCAGGGCAGTTCAACGGGCATTTCACGCATGGCATCTCACCACCCGATCATGACAAAGGATGAACTCACCGCCTTTCTGGATCGGGAGTTTCCTCAACTGCATATCGGCGGACAGACATATTTCATCGACGAGGTCGGACCGCTCTCGGCGCGGATGCGCATGACTTATCACGACAGACATCTGCGCCCCGGCGGTACCATCTCGGGCCCCTCGATGATGGCGCTCGCCGATCTCGCGCTCTATGCCGCGATCCTTGCCCATATCGGCCCGGTGGCGCTCGCCGTTACCACAAGCCTCAACTTCAATTTCCTGCGCAAGCCCGAACCTCGCGACCTGATCGGAGAATGCAGGCTGCTCAAACTCGGCAAGCGACTCGCCGTGGGAGAGGTGTCGATTTTTTCAGAAGGCAGCGCCGATGTGGTTTGCCACGCGACGGGGACCTACTCGATTCCGGAGCGGCGCTGACTTTTGATTTATGCTGTCGCCTGTTTTTGAGTGGCCACCAGCGCATCATCGATCTCCCGCGCGCGGAGTGCCGCCGGGCGGGAGGCGATGCGTTGCCAATAGGCTTCGAAGGCCGGGCGCTTTTCGAGGGTGCCGAACATCATGCCCCAGCCGATCTGCGAGCCCACATAGACATCGGCTGCGCTGAAACGGTCACCCGCGATGTAATCGGATTGGCTGACGGCGTATTCCAGGGCGCTCACCACATCCTCGACGGAGCCGTAGCCGACCATGCCGCGTCGCTCGTCCGGCACCTTGAAGCCGAGCGCCGTGTTGCTGAGGGCGGCTTCCACGGGGCCTGCGGCGAAGAACATCCAGCGGTAATAGGGGCCACGGCGGGCATCGCCGTGCGGTGGGGCAAGGCCCGCTTCCGGAAAGGCATCCGCCAGATAGGCGCAGATGGCGGCGGCCTCGGTGACCACAATGCCCTTGTGGATGATGGTCGGCACCTTGCCCATGGGGTTGAAGGCCTTGTAGCCCGGGCTCTTCATGGTGGTCCCGAATTCCAGGATCTCGGTTTTGTAGGGCTGGCCGACCTCTTCGAGCATCCAGCGGACGATACGCCCGCGCGACATCGGATTGGTGTAGAAGATGAGATCGTCGGCCATGATTGGTCCTCTTAAGGAAAGCAGGCGAGGGAATGACGATAGCCTTGGCCGCAGGAGTCGGCAAATTGCATGTGGTTTTATGATACCGCATATGTGGTATATAAATACCATAAACGAATAAATTACTGATTTATATGGTTTTTTCGTTATACCAATTTGGCATGAATATCGTTGACTTACAGGCGTAAAATTACTAAACACCCTCTCACTCGCCGCCGCATCTCGCGGCGGTTTGTCGTTTTTCAGAACCTGAGCCCGATGGGGCTCTCAACGGGAACCAGCGCGATGAAGACTACTACTTCGCTGAAGCCCGCCGAGGTCGAGAAGAAGTGGGTTGTGATCGACGCAACGGGCCTCGTGGTAGGCCGCCTTGCTTCGGTCGTGGCGATGCGCCTCCGTGGCAAGCATAAGCCGAGCTACACGCCCCACGTCGACTGCGGCGACAATGTTATCGTTATCAACGCCGACAAGGTGGTGTTCACCGGCCGCAAGCGCGAGCAGAAGGTGTACTACCATCACACCGGTTATCCGGGCGGCATCAAGGAGCGCACCGCGCGCTTCATTCTCGAAGGCCGCTTCCCTGAGCGCGTTGTCGAGAAGGCTGTGGAGCGCATGCTCCCCCGCGGTCCGCTTTTCCGCCAGATCCTGGGCAACCTGCGCGTCTACGGCGGCGCTGAGCATCCGCATACCGCTCAGCAGCCGGAAGTCCTGGACGTCGGTTCCCTCAATGCCAAGAACGTGAGGGCCTAATCCATGGCGACCCTTCAGTCTCTCGCCGATCTGGGCACCAACGCTCAGAACGCCGCTCCGGAAGCTCCGAAGCACGTCCAGAAGCTCGACTCTCTCGGTCGCGCTTACGCCACCGGCAAGCGTAAGGACGCTGTCGCCCGCGTGTGGATCAAGCCCGGCTCCGGCAAGATCGTCATCAACGACCGCGCCGTCGAAGTTTACTTCGCTCGCCCGGTTCTCCGCCTGATCCTGTCGCAGCCGCTGCAGATCGCTCAGCGCGAAGGCCAGTACGACATCGTCGTGAACGTCAACGGCGGCGGCCTCTCCGGCCAGGCCGGTGCGGTCCGTCACGGCCTCGCCAAGGCGCTGACCTACTACGAGCCGGAGCTTCGCGGCCCGCTCAAGAAGGAAGGCTTCCTGACCCGCGATCCGCGCGTCGTCGAGCGTAAGAAGTACGGTAAGAAGAAAGCTCGCCGCAGCTTCCAGTTCTCGAAGCGCTAATCGCTTTCAGACTTGTTTTCGAAAAGGGCGGCTTTCGGGCCGCCCTTTTTATTTGGCGCACTGTCACGCTTATTGACAGAGCGAGCTGGCGATCCCATACAAACCTGATGAACCAGAGCCTTCTCATCATCCGACGCCGAATGATCGCCGCCCCGGCGCGCGTGCGATGACGGCTGTCTGAAGAGCCCGACCGCAAGCCGCGCCGATGCGCGGCTTTTTTGTTTCCCGAGAACCATATTGGCGTTATGCGGCTTAAGCCTATCGGCGGCCCTCAAGTGAATGGATCGAGCATGACAACCGCGACCCAGAATTCGGCTGATCTCAGCCAGCAGACCAAGACCGTTTTCATCGACGGCGAGGCCGGTACGACGGGGCTCGGCATTCGCGAGCGCTTGCAGGACGTGAAGGGCGTTGCCATCCGCAGCATCGATCCGGCTCGCCGCAAGGACCCGGAGGCCAAGCGCGAGATCCTGGCCGATGTCGATCTCGTGGTGCTCTGCTTGCATGACGATGCGGCGCGCGAGACGGTCTCTCTCGTCGACGGCCTGTCCGGCAAGAAGCCGAAGATCCTCGATGCCAGCACCGCGCATCGCGTCGCGCCCGGCTGGGCCTACGGTTTTGCGGAACTCGCTCCTGAACAGAAGAAGGCCGTGTCCACGACGGACCGCGTGGCCAATCCGGGCTGCTATCCGACGGGAGGGATTGCGCTCCTGCGTCCGCTCATCGATGCGGGCCTCATCCCGACCGATTACCCGATCAGCGTGAATGCGGTGAGCGGCTATAGCGGCGGCGGGCGTTCGATGATCGAGGCCTATGAGGCCGGTACGGCGCCTGCCTTCGAACTCTACGGCCTCGGCTTCGAGCACAAGCATGTGCCCGAGCTGCAGAAATATACGGGCCTCACGCGCCGCCCGATCTTCATTCCGTCCGTCGGCAATTTCCGGCAGGGGATGCTGGTGAGCATTCCGCTTCACCTCGACCTGCTGCCCGGCAAGCCGAAGGCGGTCGATCTGGAGAAGGCGCTCATGGAGCGCTATCAAGGTGGTGGCTTGGTGAGCGTCGTGCCGACGATCTCCAATGCTAAGAAGATCGAGCGCATCGAGCCCGAGGCGTTGAACGACACGGATAAACTGGAGCTCTTCGTCTTCCAGCACGACAGCTACAATCACGCCGTGCTGGTCGCGCGCCTCGACAATCTCGGCAAAGGCGCATCGGGCGCCGCGGTGCAGAACATCCAGCTCATGCTGGGACTGGCATAAGTAAAAAGGCCTCCGTTCAGAAGGCCTTTTTCATTAGTGTCCGTGACGGCCTTTGCTCGTATCCGGCGGGCTGTCCTCGAAGGCGATGAAGCGCTGGCGCTGCTCGCCAAGGCCTTCGATGCCGAGGCTCACCACATCGCCGGCTTTCAGATAACGCGGCGGCTTCATGCCCATGCCGACGCCGGGCGGTGTGCCGGTGGTGATCACATCGCCGGGCTCCAGGATCATGAAGTGAGAGACGTAAGACACGATCTGCGCGACGTTGAAGATCATGGTCTTGGTGGAGCCGGTCTGCATGCGCTCGCCGTTCACGTCGAGCCACATGGGCAGATTCTGGACATCGGGGATTTCGTCCTTCGTCACGAGCCACGGGCCGAGCGGGCCGAAGGTCGGGCAGCCTTTGCCCTTGGTCCAGGTGCCGCCGCGCTCGAGCTGGAATTCGCGCTCCGAGACGTCGTTGCAGACGCAGTAGCCCGCCACGAAATCGAGAGCTTCATTGGCGGCGACATACGAGGCGCGTTCGCCGATCACGATGGCAAGCTCCACCTCCCAATCGGTCTTCTGGGACTTGCGGGGAATGATCACGTCGTCGTTCGGGCCGACGATGCAGGAGGGGGCCTTGTTGAAGACGATGGGCTCCGCCGGAATGGGCGCTCCGGTCTCGGCGGCATGGTCGGCATAGTTCAGGCCGATGGCGATGAAGTTGCGTACCTGACCGACGCAGGCCCCAAGCCTCTGGCCTGTCGGGGCGAGGGGAAGGGTGCCGGGATCGACGCTGCGGATCTTGGAAAGGCTCCCTGACGACAGGGTCGCGCCCGTAATGTCCGGCACGATCCCGGACAGATCGCGGATCTGCCCCTGGGCATCGACGATGCCCGGCTTCTCGCTTCCAAATTCCCCAAATCTCACCAGCTTCATCCAGCGCTCCTCTCGTAACGGCACTTTGCTATTTGGCGCATCCGCACAGGCCTACAATGCATGTTCTGGGCACAAATATGTTGCCGTTTTGCCACGAGGCCGGAGAAAGCGCGACATTTCCCCTAGGAGGTGGAATGTAGCAAAATTGCAGTTCTGTGCTCTCAATACATTGGTTTACATATGAACTATGCGTAGTGAAGCGTATTGCTTCCAGAAGACCTTTGTTAATCGAAAGATTTCATAAGAACCCCGGCAAAGTATTCGGTTTTTCTAAAGTCCTGGTGGGGTACCCAGAAGGAGATTGCGGCCAAAATGAAGCATTGGCAGACTGATTGCCAAGGCGGGATTCTCCGCAACAAATCAATAAGGGTAGGAAGCTTCCATGAGCCGTCTCCACCGTTCTTTGTCCCTCGCTGCCATTTCCTTCGCAGCTCTCATCGCTGCCCAGGGCGGCGCCCAGGCTGGCGCTTTCGCCATCCGTGAGCAGAGCGCGACCGCGCAGGGCTATTCCTTCGCCGGTGCCGCATCCGGCTCGGGCTATCTCTCCTCGATGTTCTGGAACCCTGCCGTCATCACGATGATGCCGGGCTGGATGGCTGAGACGCATCTTTCGCTGATCCTTCCTCAGGTCGACATCAATCCGAACCCGCTCCTGACGCCGACCGCCATCTTCGGCGCTTCGGGCGATATCGGACAGGACGCCCTCGTGCCTGCCGGCTACGGCTCCTATCAGGTCAACGACAGGCTCTGGCTCGGCGTGTCCAGCACCTCGCCCTACGGTCTCGTGACCGATCCCCGTCAGAACTGGGCCGGTCAGGCCTATTCCCGTTCGTCGCGGATCTTCTCGCTGAACGTCAATCCGGTCGTCGGCTTCAAGGTGAACGAGTGGCTGTCGGTCGCCGCCGGTCCGTCGATCCAGTATTTCGACATCCGTCTCAAGAGCGCCGTGCCGACACCCTTCTCAGTGCCCGGCACCGTCGTTCGCCCCGGCCAGCCGAGCGGCATCCTGGAAGGTGACGATGTTGGCTACGGCTTCACGGCCGGTGTGACCCTGACCCCGGTCGCAGGAACGACGATCGGTCTCGGCTACCGTTCGGCCATTTCGCACAACCTCGAAGGCGACTTCACGCTGCCTGCTGGCGCTGTTGCTCCCATCTCGATCCGTACGCCGATCGAAGCGTCCCTCAAGACGCCTGATCAGGTGACCATCGGTCTCTCGCAGGTCATCTCGCCTGCCATGACCGTTCACCTCGGCTTCGAGTGGACGAACTGGAGCGTTCTCAAGACCCCGCTCGTCACGAATGCGGTCACCGGAGCTTTCGTTCAGGATCTTCCGCTCAACTATGACGACGGGTTCCTCTATTCGCTGGGTCTGGATTACAGGCTGAACAATCAGTGGACCGTGCGCGCCGGTCTGGCCTACGAGCAGTCGCCGATCGATACGGAGATCCGCTCCACGCGTCTGCCGGACAACGACCGCATCTGGGCTTCGCTCGGCGTTGGCTACCAGTGGAGCGACAAGCTGTCCTTCGATCTCTCCTACACCCACATCTTCGCGGCAGAGACGGATATCAACATCGTTCGGGGTCATCAGGACTTTGCCGGGCTGCCTTTCGTCGCCGACGTCGATGCCAGCGTCAACATCGTGTCGATGGGCCTGCGCTATCGCTGGGACGATCCGAAGGTCGCCATCCCGGCAGCCCCGATCGTTCGCAAGTACTGAGAACCAAAGGGTTCGAAAGACAAAGGCCGGCGGTGACGCCGGCCTTTTTTCGTTTTGGCATGTTGAAGAATGGTTCTGGTGGATGCGCCTCAGGCTCTCGCCAGAACATAAGTCCCTGGAGCATCGCAAAGCGGCTCCAGCTTGCCGCCGCCCGGCTCGCGCGCAGGCACTTTCTTCGGGGCCTGCTTTTCGATCCACGAAAACCAATAGGGCCACCAGGAACCTGCGGTCTCCGTCGCCTTGGCCATCCAGTCTTCCAGCGCACCTTCGGCCGGGCCGCCGGTCCAGTATTGGTATTTCGGCTTGGTCGGTGAATTCACTACCCCGGCGATATGGCCTGATCCTGCGAGCACATAATCCACGGGGCCACCGAACATCTGCGAGCCGAGGAAGACCGAGCGGGCAGGGGCGATGTGATCTTCCTTCGTGGCGAGGTTGAAGATCGGCACCTTGATCTTCTTCAGATCGAGCTTCACCCCGGCAAGCTCCATCTCGCCCTTGGCGAGTTTGTTGTCGAGATAACAATTGCGCAGGTAAAAGGCGTGGTTCGCCGCCGGCATGCGCGTGGAATCCGAATTCCAGTAAAGCAGGTCGAATGCGCTCGGCGCTTTGCCCTTCATGTAGACGTTCACCACGTTCGACCAGATCAGGTCCGTGGGGCGAAGCATGTTGAATGCGTTCGCCATATGCGATCCGTCCAGGTAGCCGCGCGACTTCATTTGCGCTTCGACGGTCTTGATCTGCTCTTCGTCCGCGAACACCTTCAAATCGCCCGCATGAGTGAAATCGACCTGCGCGGTGAAGAAGGTCGCGCTGTCGATGCGCTTGTCGCGCTTTGCCGCCATGTAAGCCATGGTGACGGCAAGCAGCGTGCCGCCAACGCAATAGCCAATGGCGGTTACCTTCTTCTCGCCGGTTGCCTGCTCGATAGCGTCGAGAGCCGCGAAGATGCCTTCGCGCATGTAATGCTCGAAGCCTTTCTCCGCGTGCTGCGCCTCAGGGTTGACCCAGGAGATGCAGAACACGATAAGGCCTTGCGCCACGGCCCAGCGGATGAAGCTTTTGTCGGCGTTGAGATCGAGGATGTAGTACTTGTTGATCCAGGGTGGCACGATCAGCAGCGGGCGCTTGAGCACCTGCTCGGTGGTCGGTGCATATTGGATCAGCTCGATCAGGTCATTGCGAAAGATCACCTTGCCCGGTGTCGTGGCGATGTTCACGCCGACCTTGAAGTTGCCGGGATCGGTCTGGCGGATTTTCAGCTCGCCGCGTCCGGCCTCGATATCCTCCGCCAGCATGGCGATGCCGCGCGCGAGGTTCGCGCCGTTTTCCTTCAATGTCTCGCGGATGAGCTCAGGATTGGTGAGCAGGAAGTTCGAGGGCGAAAGGGCGCTGGAAATCTGCTTGAGATAGAATTGCGCCTTGTGCCGGGTGCGCTCGTCGAGGCCGTCCGCTTCCTCCACCATGTCCTCGGCCCAGCGGGAGGAAATGAGATAGGCCTGCTTCAGGAAATCGAAGACGGGGTTTTCGGACCATTCCGGGTCCTTGAACCGACCGTCCCTTGGCTCGGGCTCCGCAACAGGTTCGGTGGGCTCGCCTTGAGCCTTCTTCAGGGTCGAGGCCCAAAGGTTGAGAAACTGCGTGCCGAGGCGTGATTGCGCCTCCAGCGATTTCTGTGGGTCGCTCATCCAGGATTCGGCAACGCGGCCCAGGGTTTTGATCGCCTCCGAGGCGTCGCTCGCGGCTTCCGGGGCGGCTCCGCGTTCTTCCAGGGGCTTGAGATAGGCGGCCGTCGCCTTGGTCGCTCCCTCGAAGAAACGAGCCATGTTGCGGGAGAGCTCTTCGAAATCCGGAGCCGAAGACTGTGTCTTCTGGTCACCGTATGGCTTGTCCATAAGGCGATCTCCCTCTATTCGCGTGATTGCCCAGGGTGCGCATTTCGAGCATCTTAGCGTTCGATCTCCGATCTGTGCAGTTATCTCTTTAGGTTAGCGACCATGCGTATTCAGTCTCTTATGGCGTCCCGTGCTCCGCGCATTCTGTTGGCGGTGGTGGTTGCTGCTAACGTTGCGGCCTGCACAGGTGGTTCCAACCCGGTGCGTGATGTTGCGGTTTCTCTGGGCGCCGGCCCCCAGGTTGCGCCGACGCCGGACTTCGTGGCCCGCTCGCGACCACAGAACATCGATTTCATGCCCATCGGAACGGCGGAAGAGGGGCGCCCGACACCGGCGCGGACGCCTGCGGAGATCAAGGCAGCCGAATCCGAACTGGATGCCCTGCGCTCCCAGAATGAGGCCGCCGGTGCCGCCGCGGCGAAAATGGGCGGAACGCCGCCGCCTGAGCCGATCCAGCTGCCGGTCAAGACGCCGCAGCGGCCTCGCCAGAAGACGAATTCCAATACCAGGCCTTAGAATCTATACCGGGTCAGATTGATCCGATTTCGCTCGAGGACAGAGCCATGTCTAATTTTTACCGCATCAAGCGCCTTCCGCCTTATGTCTTCGAGCAGGTCAACCGCATCAAAGCCGCCGCCCGCGCCAACGGAGCGGACATCATCGATCTCGGCATGGGCAATCCGGACCTCCAGGCTCCGCAGCATGTGATCGACAAGCTGGTGGAGACGGTCGGCAAGCCGCGCACGGACCGCTACTCGGCCTCCAAGGGCATCGGCGGTCTGCGCCGTGCACAGGCCGGCTATTACGAGCGTCGCTTCGGCGTGAAGCTCAACCCTGATACCCAGGTGGTGGCGACTCTCGGATCCAAAGAGGGCTTTGCCAACATGGCCCAGGCCATCACGGAGCCGGGCGACGTGATCCTGGTCCCGAACCCGAGCTATCCGATCCACGCCTTCGGCTTCCTGATGGCGGGCGGCGTGATCCGCTCGGTCCCGGCAGAACCCACACCGGAATTCTTCGTGGCCGCCGAGAAGGCGATGATGCACTCGATCCCGAAGCCGGTGGCCATGGTCGTCTGCTATCCGTCGAACCCCACGGCCTATGTGGCCTCTCTCGATTTCTACCGGGATCTCGTGGCCTTCGCGAAGAAGCACGAACTCATCCTTCTGTCGGACCTGGCCTATTCCGAGGTTTATTTCGACGAAAGCAACCCGCCGCCTTCGATCCTGCAGGTGCCCGGTGCCATCGATGTGGCGGTGGAGTTCACCTCCATGTCGAAGACCTTCTCCATGGCAGGCTGGCGCATAGGCTTTGCGGTCGGCAACGAGCGGCTGCTCGCAGCGCTTGCCCGCGTGAAATCCTATCTCGATTATGGTGCCTTTACGCCGGTCCAGGTGGCGGCGACCGCCGCTCTCAATGGTCCCGACGATTGCATCCGTGAGATGCGCGCCACCTACAAGAAGCGCCGTGACGTGCTGATTGAGTCCTTCGAGAAGGCCGGTTGGTCCATTCCGGCCCCTAGCGCCTCCATGTTCGCCTGGGTCCAGATTCCGGAAAAGTTCCGGAGCATGGGCAGCCTCGAATTCTCCAAGCTGCTGGTGGAGAAGGCTGACGTTGCGGTCGCTCCCGGCGTCGGCTTCGGCGAGCACGGTGACGATTACGTCCGCATCGCCCTTGTGGAAAACGAGCAGCGCATCCGCCAGGCCGCCCGCAACATCCGCAAGTTCTTCGATACCGCCGACCACACGCTCCACAACGTGGTGCCGCTGGCGCGCAGGGGATGAGCCTTCCTGGATAGGGCTGTCCCTCTGAATGCCCTGGTTCCCATGCCCACATGGACATGGGAGCTTGGCGGTCGTAAAGAGCAGCAGAGTATTACAGGGAGCTTTGGTCCGTGACACGTCCTCTCAAAGTGGGCATCGCCGGCCTCGGTACGGTCGGCGCGTCGGTGATCCGTATTCTTGAGCGCCGCAATGAGACCGTGGCCCAGAGGGGCGGGCGTTCCGTCGAAGTGACGGCCGTGTCGGCCCGTGACCGGGCCAAGGATCGTGGCGTCGATCTCTCCCGCTTCACCTGGTTCGACAATCCGGTGGAGCTCGCCCGCTCGGCGGATGTGGATTGCGTCGTCGAGCTGGTCGGTGGCGCCGACGGAGCAGCCCTGGAGGTCGTGCAGACGGCGCTGTCCGGCGGTAAGCACGTGGTCACCGCGAACAAGGCGCTGCTCGCCAAGCACGGGCTGGCGCTGGCGAAGCTCGCCGAGGCCAACGGCGTTTCGATCGCCTTCGAGGCCTCGGTTGCAGGCGGTATTCCGATCATCAAGACCCTGCGCGAGGCGCTTCCGGGCAACAAGGTGTCGCGCCTCTATGGCATTCTCAACGGCACCTGCAACTACATCCTGTCGCGCATGGAGTTGGAGGGGCTGACCTTCCAGGAATGCCTGAAGGACGCGCAGCGCCTCGGCTATGCGGAGGCCGATCCCACCTTCGACGTGGAAGGATTCGATACGGCCCATAAGCTCGCGATCCTCACGAGCCTCGCCTTCGGCACCGAGATCGATGCCGAGGCGATCTATGTGGAGGGCATCTCCTCCATCACGCCGCTCGACCTCGCCATGGCGAAGGAGCTTGGCTTCCGCATCAAGCTGCTCGGCGTCGCCGAGCGCACGGAGACCGGCATCGAGCAGCGCGTCCATCCGACCATGGTGCCGCGCACCTCGTCCATCGCGCAGGTGATGGGCGTGACGAACGCCGTCACCATCGACGCCGATGCGGTGCGCGAACTCACGCTCATCGGCCCCGGCGCGGGTGGTGACGCCACTGCTTCCGCTGTGGTGGCCGACATTGCCGACGTGGCCGCGGGCCTCGCCCAGCCGCTCTTCGGCAAGCCTGTCGCGCAGCTGGAGAAAGCGCCCCGCGCGCCCATGCAGCGCCACGAGGGCGGTTATTACATCCGCCTGACGGTCCATGACCGTCCGGGTGTTGCCGCCGGTGTGGCGACACGCATGGCGGAAGAAGACATTTCGCTTGAGAGCATCCT
Organism: Microvirga solisilvae; assembly: GCF_022808595.1. Lineage (GTDB taxonomy): Bacteria > Pseudomonadota > Alphaproteobacteria > Rhizobiales > Beijerinckiaceae > Microvirga > Microvirga solisilvae. Next base: position 703,189 of record NZ_JAKUCN010000001.1, on the reverse strand, counting down.
GCAGAAGCGCTCCGAAATCGCGGCGACGCAGGATCCCCATGGCCGCTCCGGCGCGCCGGTTTCCCTCGTTCTCATCACCTATGCGGCGACGGAGGCTTCCATCCGTTCCGTGGTCGAAAAGATTTCGAGGGATGGTCTTATCGCCGAGCCGCCCCAAGTCATCCGCATCGAGCGAGATTAATCATCGAACGGGCAAAAGCCCGCCGAAACCTTCAAGAGGGAGACGACAAGTCCATGTCGCAAGGCATTACCGTCCAACCGGGGCAACTCATCGAGCGCATCCTGACCCTGGAGCTCGTCCGCGTCACTGAACGTGCGGCCGTGGCTTCCGCCCGGCTGCGCGGGCGCGGCAACGAGAAGGCCGCCGACCAGGCCGCCGTGGACGCCATGCGCCGCGAACTCAACAAGCTCCCCATCGACGGCACCGTGGTGATCGGCGAAGGCGAGCGCGACGAGGCGCCGATGCTCTTCATCGGCGAGAAGGTCGGCAACAAGAACGGCCCGAAGGTGGACATCGCTGTCGACCCGCTGGAAGGCACTACGCTCTGCGCCAAGGACATGCCGGGCTCCATCGCCGTCATGGCCATGGCCGAATCTGGCACGCTGCTGGCCGCTCCCGATGTCTACATGCACAAGATCGCCATCGGCCCTGGCTATCCCACGGGCGTCGTCGATCTCGATGCCTCGCCGGAGGACAACATTCACGCGCTCGCCAAGGCGAAGGGCGTGAAGCCGAACGAGATCAACTGCCTCGTGCTTGACCGTCCGCGTCACGCCGAGCTGATCGCCGCGATCCGCAAGACGGGCGCCGGCGTTCGCCTGATCTCCGATGGCGACGTGGCAGGCGTGATCTTCACGACGAAGCCTGCCGACACGGGCATCGACATGTATCTCGGCATCGGCGCCGCGCCCGAGGGCGTGCTTGCTGCGGGCGCGCTGCGCTGCATCGGCGGCCAGATGCAGGGCCGTCTGATCCTCGACACGGAAGAGAAGCGTTCCCGCGCTCTCCAGATGGGCGTGACCGATCCCAACAAGAAATACGACATGACGGATCTCGCCCGCGGCGACGTGATCGTGGCCGCCACCGGCGTGACCGACGGCGGGCTTCTGAAGGGCGTCCATTTCGGCAAGGACGTGATCACCACCGAGACGGTGGTCTATCGCTCCGCAACCGGCACCGTGCGCCGCATCTACGGCGAGCACCGCGAGCTGTCGAAGTTCCACCTCGACTAAGAGATCGCTGCGTGACGATACTAATGGCCGGGCTCGCCCGGCCATTTTACGTTGCAAACACCACCAAACCTCATCCTGAGGAGCCGCTGTAAGCGGCGTCTCGAAGGATCATCCAGTAATTTCTGGAGCCTCCTTCGAGACGGTCGCTTTGCGACCTCCTCAGGATGAGGGCTGAGATTGTTAGGACGGTAGAACCATGATCCAGATTCGTCCCTTCGCTTTGGAAGACCGCAAGGCTTGGGAGCCGCTTTGGCAGGGCTATCTGACCTTCTACAAATCCACGCTCCCTGCGGAGGTGACGGAGACGACGTGGCGGCGGCTCAATGATCCCGCCGAGCCCATGCACGGGCTCGTCGCCATTATCGACGGCAGGATCGTGGGCATCGTGCATTACCTCTATCACCGCTCCACCTGGACTTCGGGCGATTACTGCTACCTGCAGGATCTCTTCACGGCAGAGGAGGTGCGCGGGCGCGGCGTCGGGCGAGCGCTGATCGAGGCGGTCTACGAGCGGGCGAAGGCCGATGGGGCCGCCCGCGTCTATTGGCTGACGCACGAGACCAATACGGACGCCCAGGCCCTCTACGACAAGGTCGCTGCCCGCAGCGGCTTCATCCAATACCGCAAGGTGTTTTGACCACATTTCGCGGTTAATACTGTTTCCGTGACCGAATCATCTCCCATCTCCCTGCCAAAGCCCTTCCTGGGCGTGACGCAATCCACACTAGGCCGCTTCTGGGTCGAGCGTTGCAGCGCCGCCCAGAGCGCCATCGCGCTCGCCATCGCCCAGACCCACGGGGTGCCGGACATCCTGGCGCGGGTGCTCGCGGGGCGCGGGGTCGGCATTCATGAAACGGAAGGTTTCCTCAATCCCCGCCTGCGGGACCTGATGCCCGATCCGCACGGCCTCACCGACATGGAGGCCGCCGCCAACCGGCTGGCCGATGCGGTGATGCGCTCCGAGAAGGTGGCGATCTTCGGCGATTACGACGTGGACGGGGCCTGCAGCGCGGCGCTCCTCGCCGAATATCTGCGCGCCTGCGGCGTCACTTACGCCATCCACATCCCTGATCGGATTACGGAAGGCTACGGCCCGAACGTGGATGCCATTCGCGGCCTGAAAGAGCAGGGGGCGGATATCCTGGTGACGGTCGATTGCGGTACCGCCAGCATCGAGCCGCTTGCCGAGGCCAAGCGCCTGGGCCTTGATCCGGTCGTTCTCGACCACCACCAGGCTCCGGAGCATCTGCCGGAGGCGCTCGCCATCGTGAACCCGAACCGGCAGGACGACTTGTCCGGCCTCGGGCATCTCTGCGCGGCAGGCGTGGTGTTTCTCTCTCTCGTCGCCCTCAATCGCGCTTTGCGGACACGCGGCTTCTTCCAGAACAGGCCCGAGCCGGATTTGATGGCGAGCCTCGATCTCGTGGCGCTTGCCACCGTGGCCGACGTTGTGCCGTTGATCGGCCTCAACCGGGCCTTCGTGCGCCAGGGCCTCGCGATCATGAAAAGCCGCCGCCGCGTAGGCTTGGCGGCGCTTCTCGATACGGCAGGCTTGGCCGGAGCGCCGGAAGCCTGGCATCTCGGCTATCTCGTCGGGCCCCGCATCAATGCGGGCGGGCGCATCGGCGATGCGGCCCTGGGATCCCGGCTGCTGCTGACGGAAGATCCTGTCCAGGCAGGGCAGATCGCGGGCGAACTCGACCGACTAAACCGGGAGCGCCAGGCCATCGAAGTCGTGGCGGTACAAGAAGCCGAGGCCCAGGCCATGCTGGCTTTGGAGAAATCTCCCGACCAGCCGGTGCTGGTGACGTCCTCGGCCGAGTGGCACCCCGGCATCGTCGGTCTCATCTCAGCCCGCACGAAGGAGCGCTTCCGTCGTCCGGCTTTCGCCTTCACACTCAATCCTGACGGCACTGCGACCGGCTCCGGCCGCTCCGTACCGGGCGTCGATCTTGGCCATGCGGTGCGTGCGGCGGTGGAGGCAGGGATCGCCATCAAGGGCGGCGGCCACACCATGGCGGCGGGCGTGACGATCCGAGCCACGGACATGGACCGTTTCCTGGGCTTCGTGACGGACAAGCTCAACGAGCCTGTCAGCATCACGCGCCTGAACGACCAGTTCGCCATCGATTCCACACTAACGGCAGCGGGCGCGCAGCCGATGCTTGTGACGGCGCTCGAGCGGGCAGGGCCGTTCGGCTCAGGCCAGCCGGAGCCTGTCTTCGTGTTTCCGCAACATCGTGTCGTGGAGGCTCGTGAAGTCGGCAGCGGCGGGCATATGCGGGTGAAGCTTCGCGGTGGCGATGGCAGTTTCATCGGGGGAATCGCCTTCCGCGCGGCGGGTCAGCCTCTCGGCAATGCGCTGTCGGATGCCATAGGCAATCCGCTTCATGTGGCAGGAACCCTATCCATCGACCGCTGGGGCGGACAGGAAAAAGCCGAGCTTCGCATCATGGATGCGGCAAGGCCTGAATAATTCAAAACTCATGCTTGCGGTGGGCCGCGATCCCGTCTATACGTCCGCCCACTTCGACGGCAACGCCTCGAAACAAAACAGTGCGCCCTTCGTCTATCGGTTAGGACATCTGCCTTTCACGCAGGAAAGAGGGGTTCGATTCCCCTAGGGCGCGCCACCTTCTTTCTTCCCGACAACAGGTATCCGCAGACATCCGAGAGCGATCGCTTTCAGATCGGGCTACCTTTGATCTTGGTCACCATTTCCCAATTGTCGCCGGCTGCGATCAAGCAGGCTTTGCCGTCCGGCATCGTCATGACCATGGACCACGATCCGCCCTGTGAGGCGAAAACTTCGAGCACTTGGCCCGGCTGGGCGAGGCCGATTCCGACGGGATCTTCCTTGTATTGATCGGCGAGCACCTTCACGAGCTGTTCTCGCGGGCCGCATGAGGTTTGAGCGGAGGCGTCGGAAGCCAAGGCAACGACTGAGCTGCCGAGGGCGGACAGCAGGGCGATGGAGCGATGAATCATGGCGCTTCCTGAGCGGTTTGCCCGCATACCCTTGGCGTGACCGTCAACGCGTAAAGCTTTGAAAAAGCTCCATGCCAGCAAGCACGGCAAGTTGTGCTGCATAACTGGGCATTTCACTCAAGATTCCGATGTCCAAACCGGAAGGGCAGCGGCTACAGTGAACTTGCAGCAATCAAAGGCGTTTTTTCGCCAACTCTCTTTTGTCGAGCATCAAGCCATGCCGCGCTTTTTCTTCAATATCCGAGACGGTTACGATGTCGATGAGGACGATGAGGGCATCGAACTCCCCGATCTGGACGCAGCCAAGGCCGAAGCCATCGCGACGGTCGAGGAATTGCGCGAGGAGCTCGCCGATGCGGGCAATATCGAACTCGAAATCGTGGATGAGACTGGCCGTCGTCTGATGACGGTGCCGTTCTTCCGGGGTGGCGGAAAGCGCCGCTAGCGCATCGCCCATGAAAAAGGCCCGGCGATGCCGGGCCTCTTGTCTCGCGAATGCTGAACAGCTCAGCACTCGGTCGTCTTCTTCGTGGTGGTGTCGCCGAACTCGTCCGTCTTCTGCTTGGTCTCGGTCGAGCAGCCGATTCCAGGGCTGGTCGTGACCGTGGTCGACGAGGTGGTGCTCGGCTCGCGCTTCTGCTCGATGGTGGTCTTGCTGCCGAGAAGACCTTCCTCTTTCTTGATCGTCGTGGTGGTGTCCTGCGCGAACGCGGCCGTGCTCAGAACCGAGGCGGCGAGAACGAAAGCCAGTTTCTTCATCTCGAAACTCCTGTGTTAAGCCTTTGGCGTGGTGAACGCTCACCGCCTGCGACGGTTCCTGCAAAGGCCTGGAACAGAAAGCTTAGCTTGCGCGCAGATCCTTCCACGCCGAGGCGAAGGCGCGCGCGTTGCGGCCAATCTCCTCGACGCTCATGGCAGGAGTGAAGAGAGCGGAGCCGAGCCCGAAACCATCGGCGCCCGCATCCACATAAGGCTTCATGTTGTCAGGCTTGATACCGCCCACCGGCAGCACGATTGTCTCTTTCGGCAAAACGGCCCGCCACGCTTTCACGACAGCGGGTGGAATGGCCTCCGCCGGAAAGATCTTGATCGCATCCGCGCCTGCTTTCAGCGCGGCGAAAGCCTCCGTCGGCGTGGCGACACCCGGCGCGCAGAGCATCCGGTGCTCCTTGGCACGCCGGATCACATCGGTATCCGCATGGGGCATGACGATGAGCTTGCCGCCCACATCCTTGACGCCGTCCGCCAGTTCCGGGGAGAGAACGGTGCCTGCGCCCACGAGCACGTCGGCGGGCATGGCCTTGGCCAGGATCTCGATGCTGCGGAAAGGCTCCGGCGAATTCAGCGGAACTTCGATGATGCGAAATCCTGCCTCTACGAGAGCAAAGCCCACGGCCTCGGCCGCATCGGGCCGCAATCCGCGAAGGATCGCGACCAGGGGAAGATCGGTCATATAGTCCCGCAACAAGACAGCACCTCTCGGATGATGGCGTCAGGCTTCGGAACTTAACGCGAAAGTCGCCGGAGTTTTCCAGCGACTTTTGCGCTCTTGGAGATTAATGCACAGCCGACAGCTTCTCCTGCGCCAACTGCACCAGCTTCACCCGCTGCAGCTTGCCGCTCGTGGTCTTCTGCAACGTATGCGGCGGCACGGGAAGCACATGATCGACGGCGATGCTGAGCTTCTGGCTCAGGCGGTCGCGGATGGCCTGGCGCATGGCCTCGACCATGTCGGAGGCTTTCTGCGTGGTCTCGAAGAAGACCACCAAGTTCTCCGTGCCCTTGACGGGATCGTTGAGGCCGATGGCGCCGACCGCTCCCGAGCGCACGCCTTCGATTTCGCCCGCGACCTGCTCGATCTCGTAAGGCGAGATGTTGGCGCCCGCGCGGATGATGAGATCCTTGATGCGGCCGGTGATGAAAAGGTTTCCGTTATGCAAATATCCGAGATCGCCCGTATCGAGCCATCCGTCGCGGATGTTGCTCGGAACGGCTTCCTTGAAATAGCCGTACACGATGCTGGGACCGCGCATTTGGATCTGGCCTTGGCGACGATCGGGCAGGGGATTGCCATTGCCATCGACGATGCGCACGTCATGTCCATCGAGAACTGGTCCGACGCAGGCCACAGCCCAGGCGTCCCTATCTGAAGCCTCGAGGGGAGCCGCGATCCCCTGCGTGATCATGCGCTGGCGCGAGATCGTATCGAAAGACACGACATCGGATGGACGCGTGATCGAAGCCGCGACCGTGCATTCCGCAAGGCCATAAGCCGGAGCGAAGGCTTCTTTCCTGAAGCCGTGCGGACCGAAGCGCTTCGTGAACTGCTCGATGGTGCGGCTCTGGATGAATTCGGCGGCATTGATCGCGCAGCGCAGCGTCGACAAATCCATGCCGCGTGTGCGGTGCTCGGGCGCGTGGGTGGCGACGAACTGATAAGCGAAGTTCGGCGCGGAGGTGATTGTGCCCTTGAACGTATGAATCGCCCACAGCCAGCGGGCCGGATTCATGGTGAACAGGTTCGAGGGCATCAGCACCACGGGCATGCCAGTCACGAAGCCGGCCATGGTGAGCGCCACGAGGCCCATATCGTGATAGAGCGGCAGCCAGCTGACGATGACGTCCTCGTGGTGCCATTCCCGCGCCGAGGCGAGGCCGCGCACGTTGTTGAGCAGCGTCTTATGATCGATCAGCAGGGCCTTCGGCAGCGATGTCGTGCCGGAGGTGAATTGCAGGAAGACGGGATCGGTTTCGACAGGCTCGGAGAAGGTCGCCTCCATCACCTTCGGCAGGGCCTCGATGGTGGTGGCTTCGCAGCCTGCCGCGTTCAGCACGTCGCAGCATTCCTGCTTGGACAGGATCAGCCTCGCACCGGCATAGCGCGCCCGAACGGCCAGCCGCTCAGCCCATTCTCCGGCATGCGCGCCGAGGCTCGGGGCTTCCACCACGCAGGGCGTGAAGGAGCCGATAAGGCAGGCGAAGAACGCCGTCAGAAGCGCGGGCGAAGTCTCATAAGCAAGCAGTACAATATCACTGTGACGCACGCCATGAGCGGCGAGGCGACCGGCGAGATTGCTCGCCTCTTTCAAAAGATCGCCGTTGGAGATCTCCGTGATCGCATCGCGGGCCTCGATCACGTAGAAAGCTGTTTTGTCGGGAGCCGCAGCCGCGCGCTTCTTCAGCACTTCAACGACGGTTTTCGGTTCCGAGCCGAGAGGCACGCCTGCCATGTTCGACAGGTCAAAGGCAAGCTGAGCCTGCCCCAGAGGGAAGGTATGAGCCTTGTACATCGCTGTTCTCACGAAATGTTAGAAGCGCAGGAGCGCGCCTTCGAGGGTGAGGCCGGGACCGAACGCGAGCATGACACCGATTTCGCCTTGCGCAGGCTTATCGTTCTTGACCAGATGCTCGAGCACGAGCAGCACGGTAGCCGAAGCGCAGTTGCCGTATTCGCGCAGGATATGCCAGGTCGATTCCAACTGGCGCTCCGTGATCTTCATCTTCTGCGCCACGAGATCGACGATCTTGGGCCCGCCGGGATGGATCGCCCAATGCTTGATCTCGCTCGGATCCACATCGGCCGAGGCGCAGAGATCCGTCACGAACTGCTCGATCAGGCTTGCGATCACGAAGGGCACATAGGGCGAAAGCGTCATGCGCACGCCGTCATCCATGACCGAGAGCGTCATCATGTCGGACGTCTCGAAGGATTGCAGCGTATGGGTCGCGAGAATCTGCGGTCCATGTCCCGGCTCGCGCATGGCCATGGTGAAAGCGCCGACCGCGTCGCCGAACAGATTGTGGACGATGGCCTGCTCGCGGGTCGCTTCCGGACGGAAGTGAAGGCTGCTGAATTCCGCGCAGAGGCCGATGGTGTATTCGTTCGGGCGCGCAATGACGGAATCCATCGCCGTCTTGATCACGTTGAAGGCCGCAAAGCAGCCCATGTGGCCGATATGCGTGCGGCGAATATTCGGCTTCAGCCCAAAGCGCTTGGCGAGGAAGTAATCCGGCGTGGGGCCGTAATAGCCGGTGCTGCTCGCCATCACGATGCTGCCGACATCGGCGCGATCCATGGGGCGAAGCAGATCCTCGAAGGCTTCTCCTGCAACCTCGTCTACGATCTCGACATAGGCCTTCATGCGGTCGCCGATGCCGCGCGTCTCGGCGCCGATATCGGTTGCGGGATTCCAGGCGAGGTGGCGTCTCTCGACACGCGTCACGGTGCCGAGATCGCGGGCATCGGGAAGCTCCGCATACCATTGATCGAAGATCTCATCCCAGAGCTGCTCCTGCTCGAAGACCTGCTTGGGAGCGGCGGACGAGAGATTCACGAAAGTGGGAAGGGCGGCGTTGCGGGAGCTCATCGATCACTCCGCTGCGACAAGAATGCGGGCCTGGGTCAGGTAGCGCACGACGCTGCCGATGGTGTCGCGACCGCCGGAGCTGTGCTCGATAAACCAATCCTCAAGGCCGATGCCATTATAAAGCTCCTCGATCCCGGCGAAGAACTGCATGAGCTTCATGGAATCGAAGCCGAGATCCCGAGTGAGGGACATGCCCATTTCAATGTGATTGATGCTGCCTTCGCTGATCCACATGCAAAGGTCGCCGATCTGGCGAGCGATATTCGCCTCTGAGATGAAAGTCATTTTCTGCCCCTAAAGTGACTTCGTTGAGTCACGTTAGGGAAGGTACTTTGTATTGTTACGTTACGATATAATTTTTGCCTTGAAATAATGCAATCTTACCCTTGGGCATTTGCAAAGTTATGACGTTTTTAAACTAGCGTGGCAGCAGGGACAACGAGCGTTTGTCTTGATGTTGCTTTGCAACCTGAAATTAGTGTACGCAACTTCAGGTCGATGTCTCATGATGTTGCTATCTGCGAGTGGCTTTGCGCTCACTTGAGAGTTTGCCCTAATGGGGAGATGCCTCGCGGGAGGCTGATGTTAGCGCTTACCTGAGCATAGCTACGGTTAAAGCGGAGCCCGCCGCAGGCATTGTTGTGCTGCCCGTGACACCTGGGTGCGCTCATCCGCCGTGATCGCGCCACTCATCACCTTTCGCCAGAGGTCGCTTTGGCGAAGCGTGTCGACCGTGCAGGAGCAGACGGCATTGCAGGTCTGAGGCTGGGAGTTCTGCAGGCAGGTCGCCATGCACTCGTTGATGAAGGGCTGCGCTTCCGCGCGTGGATTGGGGCCTGTAAGCTGCAGCACACCATAGAGAAGCCCGAGCAGCACGATCTGATGAACGAGATAGATCGGCAGGCTCTTCCGGCCGGCCCAGATCAGCGTTCTGAAGAGAAGCGCTTTGGCGCGCCAGCGCGCGATCGACTGCGTCTCGGTTTTCGACAGCAGCCATTTCCCAAGCACGATGCCAGTCAGGACCGCACCGAACCATGGGAAGATCGGCACATAGTCGTTCGTCATCGGCATGGTGGCGCCAAGACCAAGCCAATCGAGATAGGGGGCGTCGAGTGCAGGGCTCGTCAACAACAAAGGCGCAGCAAGGCAGAAGATGGCTGCGATCAAGATCAGGGCAGGGTGCATCCGCAGGAACGGAAGCGCGAGAAGGCTCGACACGGCAATGCAGTGGAGGATGCCGAAGAAGATATAGCTATCCGGAAATGCGAAGAACGTGGCGAGGGTCACGGCGAGTGCCGAGCCGCCGACCTTCATGAGACGCCGCAGAAACGGCAGTCGACGAAATCCTTGCGCATGCGCCAGGGCGAGCCCGATTCCAGCGAGCAACAGGAACGAGCCCGCAATCCCGCGTGCAAACCAGCGCCAGGCGGGCACCTCGAGAATGTTGGTCTCGATGAGCTTCAGGAAGCTCAGGTCCCAGCTGAAATGGTAGACGACCATCGCCGCAATCGCGATGCCGCGAGCCACGTCGATGGCATCCCAGCGTTGGGAGGCGATCTGCCGATCGAGGCTGGCTTTGGTGCGGGAAGGATCATCGTTCACGTGCGGCCGGTCCTGTGATTGAGGGTTCATGCGATCTATATCAGTGACATGACCGAGAACCTTGCAGCGTCAATCGCCACATTGCAGGAAATGATTCAAGAGGCCCGCATCGTCGCCGGCTTCACCGGCGCGGGAATATCGACGGAAAGCGGCGTGCCGGATTTTCGTTCTCCGGGCAGCCCCTGGATGAGCAACAAGCCGATTCCGTTCGAGCATTTCGTGCAGAGCGTCGAGGCGCGTCGCGAAGCGTGGCGACGCAAGTTCGTCATGGACGATCTCTATCGCGATGCGAAGCCCAGTCGGGGCCACCTGGGCATTGCATCGCTCATCGCATCGGGACGCATGCCGTCGGTGATCACGCAGAACATCGACGGGCTGCATCAGGCGTCGGGCCTCTCCGAGGAGCAGGTGATCGAGCTGCATGGCAATGGCACCTATGCCAAGTGCCTGTCCTGTGGGCGACGCCACGAGCTCGATTGGGTGAGGAGGCACTTCGAGGCAAGCGGCGATCCGCCGGAGTGCATTCATTGCGGGGGCATTCTGAAATCCGCCACGATTTCTTTCGGACAGGCCATGCCGGAAGAGCCGATGCGCCGGGCTCAGAAGCTGATGGCCGTTTGTGATCTCTGCCTGGTGGTCGGCTCATCCCTGGTGGTCTATCCGGCGGCCGCCTTTCCGGCTTTTGCGAAGGAGAACGGGGCACGGCTCGTGATCGTCAATCGGGAGCCTACTCCGCTCGACGAGATGGCGGACCTGGTGGTCCATGAAGAAATCGGATCCGTTTTGTCGGCATTTGTCTCGTGATTTCAACGCTCTCGCCGGATGCTGAAAATTTCATCGCACACTAAGGGTTGTTTCTGACTTCCCCTGATTCAGGACGATGTTATCTTTGTTTTAAGGATCTGCATTTTTTGATTCGAGTTCGGGTTTATTCATGACTGGCGATTTCGGCTCTAACTCCTTCAAGCTTCGAGAGGAAAGCTCCTCTTTCGATCAGGGACGCCGGGAGGCTGCCCAGCCGATTGGGGAAGAGAATCCCGTCGATCTCATCCAGGTGAGCGGTCGGATCAAGTGGTTCGATGTCGCCAAGGGATTCGGCTTCATCGTGCCCGATAACGGGATGCCGGACGTTCTCCTGCACGTAACCTGCCTGCGCCGGGACGGGTATCAGGCGGCCAACGAGGGCGCCCGGATCGTTGTCGAGGCGGTGCAGCGTCCGCGCGGCCTGCAGGCCTTCCGCATTCTTTCTCTCGATGAATCGACGGCCCTGCATCCGTCCGAGCTTCCGCTGCCGCGCACCCATGTCCAGGTGGTGCCGACGAGCGGCTTGGAGCCCGCCATCGTGAAATGGTTCAACCGCCTGCGGGGGTTCGGCTTCCTGACCCAGGGCGAAGACAAGCCGGACATCTTCGTCCATATGGAGACCCTGCGCCGTTACGGTATTGCCGAATTGAAGCCCGGCGAGCGCGTCTACGTCCGTTTCGGTGACGGCTCGAAGGGCCTCATGGCCGCCGAGGTTCGACTCGCCGACATGGCTCTGCCGCACTCTCACTAACAGGTTCCATTCGTGTTCCAGCGTCTCCGCCCGGTTCTTCCGGCCTTAGGTCTCGTCATCGCTTTGGCGGGAACAGCCTATGCACAGGCTCTCGAAGCTCTTTCCATCGTCACCCAGGGCGGCCAAAGGCAGAGCTTCCAGGTCGAGGTGGCCCGCAACGATGCGGACCGGGCTCAGGGGCTGATGTATCGCCGCTCCATGGCGCCCGACCGGGGCATGCTGTTCGATTTCGGGCGGGTCGAGCCGGTCTCCATGTGGATGCAGAACACCTATCTGTCCCTGGATATGCTGTTCGTCCGCCAGGACGGCACGATTGCCCGGATTGCGGCCAATACGGAACCTTTATCCACCCGTACCATTCCCTCCGGCGAGCCTGTTCTGGCCGTTTTGGAGCTGAATGCCGGCACCGCGGCCAAGCTGGGTATCAAGCCTGGAGACCGGATCGAGCATCCGCTTTTCAAACGGTAGCGTCCAGGCGCTTGCTGAATCCAGGCTGATCGTGATAGCGAACAGCCTGACCGGTGCCGAACGGCGGGGTGTAGCGCAGTCTGGTAGCGCATCTGCTTTGGGAGCAGAGGGTCGCGGGTTCAAATCCTGCCGCCCCGACCATCTCGGCACTGGGTAAGTCTTGGAGAGAGTGCGAAAGACCAATGCCCGCTCGGATTTATAAGCCCGCCAAATCCGCAATGCAGTCCGGCATGGCCCGGACCAAGCAATGGCTCCTCGTTTTCGAGCAGGACAAGCCCCGTGAGATCGAGCCCCTGATGGGCTGGACGAGCTCGGGCGATACCCGTCAGCAGCTCCGTCTCTGGTTCGACACCAAGGAAGAGGCCATTGCCTACGCAGAGCGCGAGGGCATTGCCTACCGGGTCGAGGAGCCGCAGGAGATCAAGCGGCGCACCGCGTCCTATTCGGACAATTTCAAATTCAATCGCGTCGGCCCCTGGACCCACTAAGGCCCAGGGTTGAAGAAGCCCATTTCGCGGCTCGACGGCCCCTTAGCTCAGCTGGATAGAGCAATTGCCTTCTAAGCAATAGGTCGCAGGTTCGAGCCCTGCAGGGGTCGCCATTGCCTTAATGCTTTGGCCATAGAGAAGCCCAGATTTTCGTCTTCTGATCGCCTTCATCGAAGACCTTGTAGTTATAGTGCTGCTTGTCCCTGCGTGAATTTATTCTGGGGCATGAAGATAAGCTAAAAGTGTTTTGATCGCAGAAAAGTTTAGCTTGGCCGCTATTCTTGGACGCAGCCGCTGTTGCGGTATTACTACTTTATAGGTATTTTTTACGTTGCCTGCCGGATCGGTTCGACCATCGCGTGCGTAGCTAAGGGGCAAGCTTTTCAGCGCAGGCAACCGCGTCACTCATTCCAGGTCTTTGTCAGGCAAGCTCCCGTATCATGAAAACCGTTCGTATCGTTCTGGGAGCGATCCTGCTCCTTGGGGGTCTCTATATCATTGTCGGCGAGTACCTCTCGGGAACCAGCGCCGACGCGACCATCAATGCCCAGACGTCGGTGCTGCGTGCGCCGATTGAGGGAACAGCCGAGTTTTCGGTGCGCAACATCGGAGCGCGGGTCGCGCCTGAAGAAACAGTGGCGCGCATCGTGGATAGCCGCTTCGACGATGCCCGTCTGATCGATCTGGAGCGCAGCCGCTCCAACCTGGAGGCGGATCTGACGCGCCTCAAGGCTCAAGCCGCTGCTGTGGAGGAGGCCCGCAAGATTCTGCAGGCTCAAGCGCAATCCTATCAGGACGGGCGTGTGCGCCAGCTCTTCTCCCGCATCGCCGAGGCGCAGGCTGCCTTGAACTCGGCGGAGGCGAAGTTCCGCGAGGCTGAGAGTGCGCTGGACCGGACCCGCGAGCTGAGTGGTCGCGGCGTCCAGACCGCCATCACCCTCGACCGTGCCAAGGCCCAATACGATGTGGCCCAGCAAGAGATCGCCAGCACGCGTGAACGCGTCACTTATCTCTCGGCTGAACTATCGTCTGCTCAGAATGGCGTGTTCATCGGCGATTCCTACAATGATGCGCCGTTCTCGATTCAGCGCATCCGTGAGTTCGATCTCAAGCTGTCGGAAATCAAGGCTGATGCTGTGAATGCGGAGCGCCGCCTGAAGCTCACGACGGATCAGATCACGGCCGAGCGTGTGCGCGTCAACCGCCTGACCTCGGCTGACCTCTCGGCGGAAAATCCCGGGATCGTCTGGAATTTCCTGGCAAGCGGCGGCGAGCACGTCAATCGCGGTCAGAATCTCGTCCGGCTCGTGGATTGCTCGGCCGTGATGGTGACGGCCAGTGTCAGCGAAAGGGTCTATTCCGACCTGAGAGTGGGAATGCCCGCGCGTTTCCGGCTCAATGGCGACAGCCGGATTTTCAGCGCGACGATCACCCGGCTCGGCGGCTCCGGTGCGGCCAGCCTCTACGATACGTTGGCGATCGGCCCCAGCCCGGAACACCTGACGCGTTTCGATGTGGCCTTGAACGTTCCTGAACTGGCCAACGATCCCGAATTGTCATGCTCGGTCGGACGGACGGGCAGGGTGCTTTTCTCGAGTGGTCCTTTGTCGGGCATTCGTGAGACGTTCTCCGGCTTCGGTCTCTGATGCTCGTTCTCGACAAATATACATCCAGTTTTGCGGGCCTGGCCGTCGTGATCGGCCTGGCCATGCTGCTCTTGCCGCTTGCCTCACCAAAGAAAACCTGGGTCCGCGTCTTTCTTCTCGGGCTGACCGCGGTTCTGGGCTGGCGTTATATATTCTGGCGTATCACGGAGACGGTTCCGTCCTTGGAGACGGCAGGCCTTATCGATGCCATTGCCGGATGGATTTTCGTCGGGATCGAGGCTCTGACCCTGCTGTCCTCGACGCTGGCCTATATGTTCCTCACACGCCGGAAAGACCGTCATGAGGAAGCGGATCGCAACCTCGCATGGTGGGGAAGCAATCCGCCCCGAGTCGATCTCTACATCGCCACCTACAACGAGGAACTCGAGGTTCTGGAGAGAACTCTCGCGGGAGCACAAGCGCTCGATTATCCGAATGTGCGCGTCTTCGTGCTCGACGACGGACGGCGCGAATGGCTCAGCGATGTCTGCAAGCGCTATGGCGCCGAGCATCGAACCAGACCCGACAACAACCACGCGAAAGCGGGTAACATCAATTACACCCTGGCGCAGCGCCTGAAGGATCAGGATGCGCCGGACTTCGTCGCTGTTCTCGACGCGGACTTCGTTCCCCACCGCAACTTCGTGCGCCGTGCCGTGGCCTTGTTTCACGATTCCGGTGTGGGCCTGGTGCAGACCCCTCAGCACTTTTTCAATCCGGATCCGATCCAGCATAATCTTCATATCGCATCGGCTTATCCCGACGAGCAGCGCTTCTTCTTCGACCATCTGGAGCCTGCGCGCGATGCCTGGGGTGTTGCGGTCTGCTGCGGCACCTCGTCCATGGTCCGCGTCTCGGCCCTCAAGGAAATCGGCGGGCTGCCCACGGAAAGCGTCACGGAAGATTTCCTGCTGACCATCCGCCTCGACAGTCACGGCTACCGCACGATCTATCTCAACGAAGCCTTGACCGAAGGGCTGGCTCCCGAAGGTCTCCACGAATATGTGGTGCAGCGCGGGCGCTGGTGCCTTGGCATGATGCAGATCGTGCGCAACGTCTATAATCCGCTTACCTCGCGCCATCTTCGTTTCATGCAGCGCGTGAGCCTGCTCGACTCGCTTCTGTTCTGGACAACGACTTTCCCGTTCCGCCTGATCAGCCTCGTCTGTCCGCTGCTCTACTGGTATTTCGGCATCATCGTCGTCCAGGCCTCGGTAACGGACATCACGTCCTATTACCTGCCATATTATGCCGCCGTCCTGATCACCCTGAACTGGATCTCCGGCGGGCTCATCTGGCCTGTGCTCAACGACGTGTCACAGCTTATCGCGGCTTGGCCGATCACGAGGGCTGCGGCGATGGGGCTGCTGACGAAGGGACCGCACAAGTTCCGCGTGACGGCCAAGGGCGGCGACCGTACGAGAACCGTCATCCAGTGGCCGATGATGAAGCCCTTCGCGATCTTCTTCGTCCTCACCGTCGTTGGGCTATTGCTACCGCTCGTGAACGACAACGCCTTCGCGCATGTGTCGCGGGCAGGCGATGGCATCCGAGTCATCCTGTTCTGGACGATCTACAATCTCCTCGTTCTCGCCATCACCATGCTCGTCTGCGTCGAGCGCCCACGCGCCAACAGGCCCCAGCGCGAGCATGTGGAAATGGCAATGGTGTCGGTGGGCATGCAGCGTTTCCATTCGTGGGTTCTCGAATTGGGCGTCGATCATGCCCGTGTCCGAGGCCTTTCCGGTCTCTCGACTGGAGAGATGGGAACGATCAGCCTCGATGACGTGGGCGATGTCGCTCTTCGGGTCGGGGCGGAGACGAATGACGGCTATCGCCTTGCCTTGCGTCCGACATCGGAGCAGCGCGACGCCATTCTTCGAAAACTTCATACGGCCGATCTGCGTCCCGGCGCGGGGCAGGGCAACCTTTCGGTCATGATCAGGGGATGGATGCGCACTCTCGCATCGCGATGAGAGCAGCATCGGAAGTGAATAGGGCCTTGCAATGCGTCTTGGATTGAAAACCATCATTTTCGTCGGCGGCGGCCTTCTGCTGCTCGCGCCGGCGGTGGTTGCGGGTACGATCTTCGCGGATGCCATGCGTCAGCGGGCGGAGGTGGCGAACGGTGCGCGCCTGCGGGTTCTCGGCGAGATCGCCGCCGAACAACTCGGACGCAACATGCATCAGCTTTGGCAGGCCGTCGAAGGCATGGGACGCATCGTCAGCATGGACGATCCCGAGGCAGCCCGCCGACAGCTTGATCAATTGGCGCAAATCGACCGGCGCTATACGTGGATCGGTATCGCCGATGTGGAAGGTAAGGTGGTGGCCGCTTCCCAGGGGATGCTCGAGGGCGTGAGCGTTGCAGAGCGTCCCTGGTTCCGTCGTGGCCTCAATGGTCCTGCTGCGATGGATGTCCATGCTGCCGTGCTGCTCGAAAAGCTTCTTCCTGCCATCGGAGAGCCGCGCCGTTTCGTCGATTTCGCAGCCCCACTCAAAAATGCTCAAGGGGCGGTAACCGGCGTGATCGGAGCGCATTTCGACTGGAGGCTCGTGCAGGACGGTCTGCAGGCTACAAAGGGTCCGGGAGTGGAGATGCTCCTCGTCTCCCGTGACCGCACGGTGCTCTCGGGTCCTGAAGGGCTGCGCGGGTCGACGCTTTCCGTAGGTTCGGCCATCGCCGCGGGGCAGGCGGCTTCGGTTTCGCTTCATGAGCGCTGGCCGGATGGAAAGGATTACATTACGGTCGTCATTCCCTCCGTCACCTACGCCGACATGCCGAGCTTCGGCTGGAGCATCATCGTGCGGGCCGATACGGACGCAGTGCTCGATCCGACGCGGACGATCACCCGCACTTTCTGGAGCATTCTTGGAGCCGGAATGCTGGTAGCTCTCGGGCTGCTCTATCTGCTGGCGACATGGGTGGCGACGCCCCTTCGCCGGTTGGCCGGAACAGCCGAGCATCTCGCCAGCGGACGGTCCGACACCCCGCCTTATGATGAGACGCGCTACGAAGAGGCATCACGGCTGAGTGCCGCTCTCGTGCGCATTCAGTCTCAATCGGTGCGGCCTTATCAACCAGCTGGGGTTGCGACCCGAAAGGAACCGTGATCCTCGCGGCATAGCGCCGTTCTTAGGAAGCGGATTTAAGCGGTGCAGCTTGCTGCTCAGGCACAGCGGCAGCGGAGACGATCTGCTCGTTCTTCAGCGTCTGCTCGCGCGCGAAAATAAATAATCCTGCGCCGACGACGATAACGATGCCGAGAAGCGCCATGGCATCCGGCCATTCATCGAAGAACAGCGCCCCGATGAGAAGGGCCCACAGGATCTGGCTGTATTGGGTGGCTCCCAATCTGTCCGCAGGCGCATAGGTGGTCGCCACAACGAAGAATGCCTGAGCCACGAAGGCGGTGGCGGCGAAGGCCAGCAGCAATCCCCATTGCGATGGTGTCGGCCATGTGAAGCCGGGAACCATGAGGATGCCCGCGATAAGGGTTGTTCCTAGGAACACGCTCCCGATCAGCGGATAGCGCTTTTCCGTGGTGCCGATCATCCGCCCCATGATCACGCCGCCTGCCGCGCAGAATGCTGCGGCGATGGCGAACACATGACCCAGCTGAAGCTCGCGGAAGCCTGGGCGGACGATGACGAGGACGCCGAGGAAGGCGGCGCAGACCGCGAGGCCTCGTCGCCAGCGAACCTTTTCCTTCAGCACGAAGATCGACAGAACCGTCGCGAGGCTCGGCATCAGGAAGAGGAGAGCGAAGGCCTCCGCGAAGGGGAGCCTGATGAAGGTCATGACGCTCAACGGCGTCGTCACCGAGATGAAGAACACCCTGAGAGCCATGGCCCAGGGACGCTTCCAGCGCACAATATCGGACAACCTATCGCCCGGCTTCATGAAAGCGGGAGAGAGCAGCAGCGGAATGAGATAGCCGAAGAAGGTCACCTCGAACGGGTCGAGATCGTGACCGATGACCTTCACGACCGCATCGCCCCAGGCGAAGACGGCAAAGGCAAGGAAAGCAAGAACGATGCCTTTGACCATGCTGAAAATTTTCAAAGAATGAGGATGATTGGCGTTTTAAACCACAACGCCAAGCCTTGAAATTGAATTCTATCGGGCAGCCATACGGGGCCGGCGGCGCTCGACAACGATGACCTTGGTTCCTTCGCCCCGATCCAAAACCCGGTCCGCCATCGCCACCCGTTGCAGCTGCTGGGGCTTCACAGAGAGCTTGAGGACCTCAGGCCTGACCTGATCTTCAGGCATGCCCATGAGCTGCGAGGCAATTTCGATCTGGCACTCGAGGTCATCCGTCAGGCCCTGGGCGGCGGCGATGGCCTCGTCCAGAGTCGGGGGTTCCATGCGGGTCACCCGCTGGCCATAGCGGTTTTGTGTTTTCTTCGTTCCAAGCATTCCGCTTCTCCTGGGCTTCCCCTTAACGTATGAACCTTGTGTTCGCACAATGCGCATCCGTGACGGCAGGAATGCACCCAGCGCAGGTTTACGCTGGGTCGCCTGGTGGGTCCTGGAAGAAGCCCGCAATCGTGCTTCCACTGAACGCATTCGAGCGGCCTGTGTTTCGTGCCCATTCGAGGGAAAAAGCATCAATGGTGTTCACATCCAGAATTCTCCTTCTCGGATCGGGCGAATTGGGCAAGGAATTCGCGATCTCGGCCAAACGGTATGGCTGCCATGTGGTCGCATGCGATTCCTATGCGAACGCACCGGCCATGCAGGTCGCGGACGAGGCCGAAATCTTCTCGATGCTCGATGCCGAGGCTCTGAAAAGCGCCATCGAGAAGCACAAGCCCGACCTGATCGTTCCCGAGATCGAGGCTATCCGCACCGAGGTGCTGCAGGATTTCGAGGACAAGGGCTTCACGGTGGTTCCCTCCGCGCGCGCCGCCTCACTCACCATGAACCGCGACCGCATCCGCGATCTCGCAGCCACCGAGCTGGGTCTGCGGACATCGAAGTATCGGTATGCGGAGAGTTTTGAGGAGGTGAAGGCAGGGGCGGCGCATACGGGGCTGCCCTGTGTGATCAAGCCGGTCATGTCGTCCTCGGGCAAAGGACAGAGCACTGTCCGCACCGCTGAGGAGCTCGAACAGGCCTGGGATTACGCCGTCGCGAATATGCGTGGCGACCGCAGGAAGGTCATCGTCGAGGAGTTCATCGCTTTTGAGTACGAGATCACGCTCCTCACCATCCGTTCCCGCGAGGGCGTGTCGTATTGCGAGCCCATCGGACACCGGCAGGAGCGGGGAGACTACCAGGAATCCTGGCAGCCGACGCCGATGACGGAAAAGCTCCTTGCCGATGCGCAGGAGATGGCGCGCAAGGTTGTCGACAACCTGGGAGGCTACGGCATCTTCGGCGTCGAGTTCTTCGTGACCAAGGACGAGGTGATCTTCTCCGAACTCTCGCCACGCCCGCACGATACGGGATTGGTGACGCTCCTCTCGCAGAACCTGTCGGAATTCGACCTCCATGCCCGGGCCGTGCTCGGCCTGCCGATCCCGCACATCCGATTGAACGGACCAACGGCTTCGGCCGTCATTCTCTCCGATCGCGAGGCTGACCGCTTCTCCATCGAGGGGTTGAAGAATGCGCTTGCCCTGGGTTCCGAGAAGAACGAAGTCGAGGTCAGGATCTTCGGCAAGCCCACCACGCGACCGTACCGCCGCATGGGTGTGGCATTAGCCTCGGGCGCGACAGTTGAAGAGGCGAGGGATCTGGCCCGTCAGGCGGCGGCGAAAATCCGGATTGAGTACGGAGATTAGCTGTATCGGAGGCGTGAATGGGAATTTGTTCCAATCAAGCGCTTGCGACTTAGGGAAGCGGTAGAGGCGGCTAATCTGGCCATGGCCTCGAGGCGTCCTAAATAAAGCAGAGCTCTAGACGGCAACACTTCGAGGGGGCTGGCTGCCGACCAGCTTATAACATTGAAATCAATAAACTTTGAGGCTCTCTTCAACGCTTCTCCAAATCCCTACGTCCTGCTCAATCCCTCGCTCGTAATCATGGGGATGAATGAGGCTTACCTGCGGGCTACGATGCGGACGCGGGAGGAACTGGTTGGCCGTAACATGTTCGAGGCCTTCCCCAGCGATCCGGACTCGGCAAGTCACAAGCAATTGAGAGGCTCTTTCGAACGCGTCATCGCCGAGAAGGTGACGGATCATATTCCACTCATCTCTTATGCCATTCCCTTGCCGGATGGACAGGGGTTCGACGAGCGCTTCTGGAGCGCCACGCATACGCCGTTGTTCAACGAGGCGGGAGAGCTGATCTCGATCCTCCAGCACACGGTGGACGTCACCGAACTCCACCAGCTGCGAAATCTGGCCAAGACTTCTGCGCTCCTGACAGGCCCATCCGCGTTGATCGAGACCGACATGTTCCGGCGTGCCCAGGCCGTGCAGGAGGTCAACCAGAGCCTATCCAAGGAACGCCAGCATCTGCAGGAACTCTTCGAGCAGGCGCCTGGCTTCATCGCCGCTCTCAGCGGAACGGACCATGTCTTCACGATGGCCAACGCGGCCTACCGTCAGGTAGTGGGGCGTAACGACCTGATTGGAAAGTCGGTCCGTGAGGCTTTGCCCGAGGTGGTGGAGCAGGGCTTCATTGGCCTGCTGGATCGTGTCCATCAGACGGGCGAGCCATTCGTCGGCCGGGGAGTGCGTATTGTTCTCCAGCAAAGCCCCGAGGACCAACCCGAGGAGCATTTCCTCGACTTCGTGTACCAACCCATCTTCAGCCGAGACGGCACGGTTTCCGGAATTTTCGTGCAGGGGCACGACGTCACGGATCATCGTCGCGCGGAGAATGCGCTGCGGGAGAGCGAGGAGCGCTTCCGCGCCATCGCCAACTCCATCGATCAGCTGATCTGGGCGACGCGCCCCGATGGCTTCCACGATTATTATAACCAGCGCTGGTACGAATATACGGGCGTTCCTGAAGGCTCGACCGACGGCGTTGGCTGGAACGGCATGTTCCATCCCGAGGATCGGGAGCTCGCCTGGAAGACTTGGCGCCGGTCGCTGGAAACGGGCGAGCCCTATCATATCGAATACCGGCTGCGGCATCGCTCCGGCGAATATCGCTGGGTCTTGGGACGTGCGCAGCCGGTGCGTGACGATGAGGGCCGTATCACGCGTTGGTACGGAACCTGTACCGATATTCACGATCTCAAGCAGGCTCAAGAAGCATTGCGGGAAAGCCGTGAGCGGGCGCTCCAATCCGAGGAGGAGACACGCCGCTTGGCGGCGATGCTCGCTGAACGCGTGACGGAGCTCGATGCTGCGAACGAAGAAATCCAGCGCTTCGCCTATATCGTCAGCCACGATCTTCGCGCGCCGCTCGTGAACATCATGGGCTTCACGAGTGAGCTCGAGAATGCGCACGAGGAGATCGAGACATTTTATGGCAAGGTGTCGGAAGCCCAACCTGCCTTGATCACTCCGGAGGCACGCTCGGCCATCGAGAGTGACCTCGCGGAGTCTATCGGCTTCATCCGCTCTTCTACGGTCAAGATGGACAAGCTGATCAACGCCATTCTCCGCCTCTCTCGTGAAGGCCGGAGGGTTCTGGTGCCGGAGTCTATCAGCATGGATCAACTGCTGGAGGCCCAGCGTCAGAGTCTGGCGCATCAGCTGCAGGAGCGCGGTGCCGAGCTGATCTTTGAAAACATTCCTCACATCACCAGCGACCGCCTTGCCATTGAGCAGGTGTTCGGCAATCTGATCGACAATGCCGTGAAGTATCTCGATCTCGCGCGCGCGGGGCGGATCGTGGTGCGAGGCCGGGACCTTGGCCATATGATACGCTACGAAGTCGAGGATAACGGCCGCGGGATCGACGAAAAGGATTACGAGCGGATCTTCGATCTCTTCAGGCGCTCAGGCACCCAGGATCAGCAGGGCGAGGGAATTGGTCTTGCCCATGTGCGGGCTCTCGTGCGAAGGCTCGGCGGCACCATATCGGTCACATCAAGATTAGGGCAGGGATCGACCTTCACCGTGACTCTGCCCAAATATATCAGCGTCAGTTCGGAGGCCGCGTAACATGCCCCATCAGCACCCCGTCACCATCATCATGGTCGAGGATGACGAAGGTCACGCCCGCCTCATCGAAAAGAACATCCGGCGTGCCGGCGTGTGCAACGAGATCCGCACCTTCACGAATGGGACGGCAGCGATCGAGCACCTGTTCAGCGAGAATGTGCGCAATGACGGTCCGTTTCTGGTTCTCCTCGATCTCAACCTGCCGGATATGAACGGTGTCGACATCCTGGCGAAACTGAAAAGCGACGAGCTTCTCAAGCGCGCACCGGTGGTCGTTCTGACCACCACGGACGATCAGCGCGAGGTGCAGCGCTGCTACGACCTGGGCGCGAACGTCTACATCACCAAGCCGGTCGAGTACGAGTCGTTCTCCCAGGCCATCCGCCAGCTTGGCCTCTTCCTTTCCGTCATTCAGGTTCCGGAAACGCAGTGAGCGAAACGCAGCCCATTCGCCTTCTCTATATCGACGACGATCCGGGCCTCGGCCGCCTGGTCGAGCGGTCGCTCTCGCGCCATAGCTTCGAGGTGACACACGCCCTGAGCGGCGACGAAGGTCTTCGGCTCCTTGAGGCCGCTCCCTTTGATGTGATCGCGCTCGATCATTTCATGCCGGGTAGGCAGGGGCTCGATGTTCTGGCGGATATCCAGACTCTCCCCGATCCGCCGCCGGTCATCTATGTGACCGGTGCGGACGAAGGGCGTATTGCGGTTGCGGCACTTAAGGCCGGAGCTGCCGATTACGTGATCAAGGATGTCGGCGGCGTGTTCCTCGACCTGCTGCGCACGGCGGCGGAGCAGGCCCTCGAGGCTGCGCGACTGCGTCGGGCGAAGGAAGCCGCCGAGCGGGAGATGCGCGAGGCACGTGAGCGGGCCGAGATGCTCCTGCGCGAGGTGAACCACCGCGTGGCAAACAGCTTGCAGTTGGTGGCCTCGCTCGTGGCCATGCAGCAGCGCGCCGTTGCGGGCGACACGACGGCACGGGACACATTGGCTGAAACCCAGAGCCGCATTACGGCGATCGGTCAGATCCATCGGCGCCTTTACACGTCGAACGACGTTCGCTTCGTCGAGATGGATACCTATCTCGAAGGGCTCGTCGAGGAGCTGGAAGGCGCCATGCGGGCTGCCGGCCGCGAGCACACGATTTTGCTTCGGGCAGAGCCGATCCCGATTCCGACGGACAAGGCAGTCTCTGTGGGCGTGATCGTAACCGAGCTCGTCACGAACGCTTTCAAGTACGCTTATCCGGAAGGCGCCAGGGGCGATATTCGCGTCGTGCTCTCAGCTTCGGGTGAGCAGGTGCATCTCTCCGTCGAGGATGACGGTGTGGGCTGGAAGGGAACTGGCGAGGTTCAGGGCAGCGGCCTCGGGACGAAGATCGTGAAGGCGATGGCGTCCAATCTGCAATCGGCCATCGAGTTCGATCGACAGCACGCGGGAACGAAGGCGGTTCTGTCCTTCTCGATCTAACCGAGCGGTGACCAATAAATTAAAAGGCCGGAGTGGTTTCGATAAACTCCGGCCTTTTATCGTCAGATGACGTAGAAATCGGCGTTTGTCAGAGACAATCCTGCTGCCATCTTGGCGAACACGATAGATGCGCCCTTGCCGGAGCCGTCCGCGTCATAGCGCAGGTATCCGGTCGCCTTGTCGTAGAGAATGTAGTCGTTGCCATCCTTCGCGACGGCGCCGAGGGCGAAGAATGCCTTGTTCAGCGTGCCGGTCTTGGTGAGCTTCGTGAAGACAGCGTTCTCCAGCAGGATCGTGTCGTCCTTCACGTTGAAGTCAGCCAGCTTGTCGACATTGCCGACTTTGTTCAGCTTGTCGCTGAAAACGAAGTAATCCCTGCCGAGGCCGCCATACAAGGCATCGTTGCCCGCACCGCCATTGATCGTGTCGTTCCCGGTGCTACCGGCGACGGTGTCGTTGCCTGTGCTGCCATTGAGCTTGTCGTTTCCGTCGCCACCATTCACCGAGTCATGGCCGGCACCGGCGGAGACGGTGTCGTTACCCGTGCCGCTCTTGATGACGTTTTTGCCCGCATTGCCTTCGATGTCATTGTTCAGGCTGTTGCCTGTCAGGTTGACGGAGGAGGAGCCGGCCGCCGACAGGTTCTCGACATTCTTTGCGAGAGCGTGGCTGACGGAGGTGACAACCTCGTCCTGCTTGCTCGACGTGGAACTCTCGACGATCTTGTCGCCAATGTTGTCGACATAGAAAGTGTCGTTAGCGGAGCTACCGACGAGGGTATCGGCTGCCGCATAGCCGCGCATCGTGTTGCCGAGCAGGTTGGTGAGGCTGGCATTGGTCAGTGAGACGGACGACAGGGAATCCGTGATCGACAGACCCTTCAGGATTTGAGTCGCATTGACGACACCGTTCACGCCGGTGCGTGCCGTGAAGCCGATCGTCGTCTTCTGACCGGCATAGAGCGAGCCGTTCCAGTTCGCATTGCCGATCTCATAGGCGACACCGTCGGTGGAGCTGGCCTCCGCCGTTGTTGCGCCACCCCAGATGCTCTCGATGTTGAATTGGCTCTTGAGGAAGATGTCCCAGGCGTTGACGCTTCTGTTCGCCGTGATCGTGATCTCGGCCTGGAAGCCGCCCCACCATGTGTTGGTGATCCTGAGCGCTGCGCTGACTTCCTCGTCATCCGTGGGGATGTTGTAGGTGGTCAGGAGGGACGGCAGATCGATGCCTTCGTCATCGTCGCCGAAGATCAGATCGACACCACCGGCGCCATAGAGCTT
Source organism: Microvirga solisilvae (assembly GCF_022808595.1). GTDB lineage: Bacteria > Pseudomonadota > Alphaproteobacteria > Rhizobiales > Beijerinckiaceae > Microvirga > Microvirga solisilvae. The sequence continues at coordinate 678,016 of NZ_JAKUCN010000001.1, read as the reverse complement.
GTCGGATCCCGCGCCGCCGACAATGACGTCGTCGCCACCGTTGCCGAAGGCGCTATCATTGCCTTCGCCTGCGACGATCGTGTCCTGGACGTTGCCGCCATAGAGGGAGTCATCGCCGGCGAAGCCGCCAAGAGCGTTCACACCTTCATTGGCGTAGATGATATCCGTGCCCAGGCCGCCGATGATGGTGTCGCCATCATTGTTGCCGTAGAGGATCAGTGACGGATGGTGCGCGTTTGCCTGAGAGACGGCCGCTGTCTGGCTCGTGTTGTTCGTGACGACCGGCGCAAGCTGGACCCGGTTGCCAAACGCCAGATCGCGGATCTGACCCGACGACAGGGTCGTTCCATCGGCAAAGACAATCGCGGTGTCGTTGTAGCCCCAGGCCGGATAATCGTTGAAGATGATCGCATCGCCGTCCTCGCTGAGAATGATGGCGATCTTCTCGTGGTCGGTGGAGCTGATGCGGTTTTCCACGCCGCCCACGATCGTGAAGGCCAAAACGTCCTCCAGCGTGTAGCCGGCGAGCCTGATGACGTCGCGGCCGGGTTGGAAGTCCCAGATCATGTCGACGCCGTCGCCTTCCTTGTAGAGGAAGGTGTCGTTGCCATCGTTACCGTAAAGATTATCGCCAATCTTGACGCTCAGGCCGCCATCCCATTTCAGGGTGCCATTGTCCTTGCCGCCGATGATGAGATCGTCGCCGCCTTCACCCTGCATCTCGTCATCGCCGAGACCGCCATAGATCGTATCGTTGCCGTCGCCCGCCTCGATCAGATCATCGTAGGAGATGCCAGGAAGATGAGAGTTATCCGGATCTTGCGGCGTAGGATTGCTCGGATCAGGCGTTTCTTCTGGAGGATTAGACGTGTCGTCGGGAGGCGTTGTGGCGTCACCGATGACCTTCGGCGTTCCCGTCATTTGTCCCGTGAGCTTCAGGCTCAGCCCTCTGCCCTCGCCATTGTTGCTGACGCTGGTCATCCGCAGGCCGAAGTGCTGCTGAAGCACAAACTCAAGGCTCAAGGGCTCTGAAGCGCTCAGTGTGAAGCTGGTCTCCTGAATATCATCCTTACCGATGCCATGGGTGCCGAATGCGATGCCGATATCGAAGGGGCCGACAGCTTTGCCGACTTCACCGCTCATCGTGACGTCGTTCTCGACCTGCATGACCTTGTTTGCGCTGACGGAGTATTTAGTCACGTCGGAGCCGGTCACCTTCAGTCCAGAGAGAAGCGCTACATCCGAAACGTGAAAGAACAACCCGCGAAGGTCCGCAATGTCGGGAGCATCCGAGGCGCCCGAAATGACATCCGTAACCTTGACGTTAAACGTCAAAGTTCCTTCCGGTGTTTCTGTAACGGTAACAAGTGCCCCAGGCTCCCCTTTGATGAGGAGCTCGACTGCCCGAAGTGACGTAGAGGACATGAAGACCTTCTTTATTATAGGTCTTCACCAAGGCCTGAATTTTCTTAGGGAGTCAACGAAATAATATGCCTATGATAAAGTACTTACCATAACGATATTACATTTTCATTGCTCTTTATCTCTAAACTTTCTGTATGATGCAGATGATATCCTCGCCCTGATCGCACTCGCGATCATGTTGAGCTCGCGCTGCAGCCGGTTCAGCCGGGACAGCAATTCACCATCATCCATGGTCGGCAGGTTTTGCAGACGTGGCTCGGAAGGGACCTCGCCGATGAAGCGGCGTATCTCTTCCAGCGTGGTGGGGCCGATATTAGGGACCGTCAGCCATTGCGCATCGGATATGCTGGCGACTTCCCTTATAGTGGGGCAACGTCCTTTGAATTCCGCGAGAACTGCACCTCGTACTCTTCCCGAGCACTTCTCGATAGGAAAGGGATCATCCAAACCCATCTCGTTTCCTCGCGTCCCAACAGGTGAGGTATTTTCTACCAGCACTGGCCTATTCCCGTTTTCCCCCACGGTTTCAAATGCGTATCTGTTGCGCTTAGAAAAGAGCAGAGTTCCTTAAGGTGATACGCGGCATGCGTAGGGAGTAGCCAAATAGGCTCGTGTGGCGAGTCTATGGCGAGTGTGGGGCTTTGGGTCTGAAGTTGTTCATAATTCAAGCTCAGAAGGGTAGGTCGCAATAATCAGGCGGTCTTTCTCACAAAAAAGCACGTTGCCCGTCTGTCCAGCACGAAGATGATGGCTAAGAACTATTCAAACAGTGCGGATGATAGTCTCAGCCTGCTCGCGCGGTGCCGGTCCACGAAGATCACAAGCTCGATCTCTGCCGCACTCATGTCGACGATGCGTGACAGGGTGCCGTTCTCTGCGAGCTGTATCGTGAGAAGATTGCGAGAGGCATTGCGCATGAAGCCTCTGATCTCCGATGCAATTCGGCATATGCGTGACGTTCACGAGGTGAAATTCGCGATAGTATTGAACGATTCAAAAGTGCTGTCCTGCAGCACCTCACGACATATCGTCCGATCATGAAAAGGGCCTGCCGAGGGCTAGTGAAAGAGGGGCTACGCAATGGAGCCGATGTCAGCCTGAAATGCGTGAGGCTGGCTTCGCGGCAGTCATGGCGCTTCTTCCGAAAGAACTCGGACTTGGCGGCTGGCGATAGAGGCTGCGTCTGCCACCTGAGCATCGATGGTCGCGGCGCTGCCGCCGCCTTGGGTGAAGCGATCGGTACGATCCTGATGAAATTGGAGGGAATGAAGGCAATCCCGCTCGGCCAGGGGCGTGACCTGGCCCTGGCATAGCCTGCCTAGGCGAGGGGCTCATGCCTCCCCATTGGGAGAGGGAGTTGCTTTAAATCCCGGTGCTCAATGGCAAAAATCTGGGAAATCTTCGGGGAACGTTCATTATTAGCCGGCAACCTTATTGTCGTTCTGCAACAACAGGACTAAGCAGAAGGTTTAATGCCTGCCGTTTGCCGAGGAATGAATGTCTGTCACCGCCGTTATCATCCACCTTCTCGGTGAGATTGCCCTTCTTCTGTGGGGCATCAACATGGTCAATAGCGGGGTCCAGCGCGCTTTCGGCAGCGATCTGAGGTGGATCCTCGGCGTGGGATTGAGGACCCGTTTGCGCGCCTTCCTGGCAGGCGTCGGCGTCACGACCGTGCTGCAGAGCAGCACCGCGACGGCTCTCATGGTCGCCTCTTTCACGGCAGGAGGCGCCGTCGATATCGTTCCGGCTCTGGCGGTGATGCTCGGCGCGAATGTCGGCACGACCCTGATCGTGCAGGTGCTGTCTTTCGACATCACCCTGATTTTCCCCATGCTGATCTTCGTCGGCTTCTTCGCCTATAAGCGGGGCTCCTCCAGCCGGATCAAGGATCTCGGACGTGTCGGCATCGGCCTTGGCTTGATGTTGCTGTCGCTTCATCTCCTGTCGGAGACGATCCGTCCCATCGAATCATCGAAGGTCCTCAAGGATCTGCTCGCGGTGATTGCTCCGGACCCGCTGATCCTCGTGCTCCTGTCCGGGTTCTTCGCTTGGATGGCGCATTCCAGCGTCGCCGCGATGCTGTTCATCATGTCTCTTGCCACGGCGGGCGTCATCGATACCCACGCGGCGCTTGTGATGGTGCTCGGCGCGAACCTCGGAAGCTCGGTCAACCCGATGCTGGAAGGCCTAGGGGGCGATCCTGCGAAATTCCGCGTGCCCTTCGGCAACCTTGCCATGCGCGTGCTCGGCTGTGTCTTGGCCCTGCCGCTGATCGACTTCGCCCTGAAGTACATGACGATGTTCGATCCCAACCCCGCCAGGTTGGCGGCGAACTTTCACACGCTCTTCAACATCGCCATTGCCCTGATCTTCATTCTGCCGCTGCCATGGATCGCGAAGCTGCTGCTGAAAGCTTTCCCTGAGAAGCTGGTCGCCTCCGATCCGGGCATGCCGCAATATCTCGACAAGGATGCGCTCGACACGCCTTCGGTGGCTCTTTCGAACGCAGCCCGTGAAGTGCTGCGCATGGCCGATACGGTGGAGGTGATGCTGCGCAGCTCCCAGGATCTGTTCCGGGAAGACGACATCAGCCGCGTCGCCGAAGTGAGCCGCACGGACGACGTGGTGGATCGCCTCTACAGCGCTATCCGGCGCTATATGAGTTCCATCAATCACGAGGCTCTGAGCGAGGCAGAGGCAAAGCGCCTGTCCGACATTCTCGCCTTCGCGATCAATCTCGAACATATCGGCGACATCATCGACAAGAACCTGATGGAGCTTGCTGCCAAGCGCATCAAGAACCATCTGCGCTTGCCGAAGGACAGCCTCGACGACATCACGAGCATGCATGGCAAGCTGCTTGAACATCTCCAGCTCGCAGCATCCGTGCTGATGTTCCAGGACATCGGTTCTGCCCGCCGACTCGTATCCGAGAAGGAGCGCTTCCGCGACCTGGAAAGAGCCGTGACGCAGAAGCACTTGGAACAGATCCGCTCCGGTCGCACGATCGGCGATACGAGCGCGCTGCAGCTCGACATCGTGCGCGATCTGAAGCGCATCGAGGCACATATCGCGGCCACGGGACACTCGCTTCTGGAGCAGAGCGGCGAGCTGAAGCCAAGCCGCCTCACGTCGTGAGTTTATCGCCAGCCATTCCGCTCCAGAGGGTACGAGCTTTCGTACCAATATGGCTCGGGTAAGCCGATATCCTGGCGTTCGCGGGCCGTGAGGCGCCGCGGATCCAACTGGACGATCCGGCGTGCCTTGCGAAGGTCCAGCCATAGCTTCAGGCGAAACAGAATCGTGCTGATCGTAGCCTGCGGGCGAGGTTCCTCATATCTCATGACACATCTTCTTTCCTGTAAGCCGTGAGCCTTTTCGAGGCCGGCTGATGAAATGAAGATGTTCCTCTGGTGCGCTCTTGACAAAGTGAAACCCAGAGGGCTGACATAAGCTGTCCTTATGGGTTTGCCATGTCGAAGCCACTTCCTCCCATGAGTGCCGTTCGTGTCTTCGAGGCGGCGGCACGCCACCAGAGCTTCACCCGCGCGGCGGAAGAGCTCGGCATGACGCAGGCGGCCGTGAGCTATCAGATCAAGATGCTTGAAGATCGCGTGGGCGCGCCACTCTTCGTTCGGTTACCCCGCCAGGTCGTGCTTACCGAACGTGGACAACAACTCGCCCCGGCGGTCACGGAAGCATTCGAGGCCTTGAGGGTGGCTTTTGCAGGTGTCGAAGAGCGTGTGGAAACGACGCTTTCCGTTACGACGACGCATACATTCGCATCGAATTGGCTTGTGCCGCGCCTCGGAAGCTTCCGCCAGCTTCATCCGAACATCGCCGTACAGGTGAGTATCTCCCAGGCCATGGTCGATCTGGTCGGCAGCGATTTCGATATCGGCATCCGCAGCGGGCGCGGGGATTGGCCTGAGCTCGAGAAGCATTTTCTTTTCGACAACTGCGTGACCCCGGTCTGCAGCCCGGACCTGCTGAAAGACGGCGCCTTGAAAGAGCCGAAAGATTTGCTCAAGTTGCCGATCATGTCCCCTGGTGATCCCTGGTGGCAGGAATGGTTCGCTCTTGCCGGTGTCAGCAGCACAGGCCTGACGAAGCGAGGGGACTATTCCCTCGGCGTGCAGCAGTTCGAAGGGATGGCCGCCGTTGCAGGACAAGGCGTCGCCATCGTCAATACAGCCTTCTTCCGAGAGGAGCTTGCATCGGGCCGTTTGGTGCAGCCTTTCGATCTCATTCTGAAAACTTGGAGCTATTGGCTCGTCTATCCCAAAGCGCGACGGCGGACGCGCAAGATTCAAGCGTTTTGCGACTGGCTCTTCAATGAAGTCGCTGCAGACGATCAGAAGGAATCGACGCAAGCTCTGCAAAAGACCGAGGCCTGAGAGGCCTCGGTTTTACTCAGCTGCTTCAGCATCCGCCGGCTTGCTCTTCAGGTGCACCAGCATGCTGAGGAGCGCGCGGTCATGGAGCACCACCATGCGCTCTTTGGGATGGAGCCAGTTGATCGCATCCTCGATCGTTTCCGCATCGATGATCTTGGCTTCTGCCAAAGCGCGCTCGGTTTCGATCACACCACGCTTGCGGGGCGCAGCAGGCGGCAGCATGTCCATGTGACGCTCTCTGAAGGCAGCGTCAGCGTAAAGGGCGCGAAGGCTGTCCTCGTCATCGAAACCGAAAGCGGCATTGCGAGCCTGGAGTTCATTCGCGCGCGTGGCGATGGCCGGAGGCTGATGCTCTTCCGGTGTCATGAGAAGCCCCATGCGCTTCAGCGCGAGCCCCGCGCCCAACTGACCGCTGAGCCAGGAGAGCGGAATAGCCAGCAGAAGGCCGATGATGGTGGGCGACATCCACAGGAACAGGGATGTGGCGATCATGAATGCCGAGATGCCGGCGAGCGCTCCCAGAACCGTATGGGCGCGGTGACGGCGCACGATGTCCTTGAACGGAATCGAGCCGTCGTCGCGACGCTGCGGCTGCCAGCCCGTATCGCGGCCCAGAAGGATCTGGAACACGGAACCGGACTGGATCAGCATCAGGATAGGCGCGAGCAATGCGGACAGGATGATCTCGATCAGCGACGAGATGATCAGGCGGATGCCGCCGCCGGAAGCGCGACGATCCGCGCTGCGAATGAGCATCAGGATCAGTCCGAAGATCTTCGGCGCCAGCAGAATGCCCATGGTCATAGCGAACAGCGCAAGGGCTCGCTCGGGGTCGAAGCGCGGCCAGATCGGATAGAGGCGGAAGTCGCGGGCGAAATATTCCGGCCTGATATAGGTCGTCTGCAGGACGAGCGCGATACCGACGATCAGCTGGAAGAGCCAGAAGGGCGAGGCCAGATAGGACATGATGCCCGTTGCGAAATGCTGGCGCGTCGGCAGCTTCAGGCCCTTAGCCGTGATCACACGCGCATGCTGCAAGTTGCCCTGACACCAGCGGCGGTCGCGTGCCGAGAGGTCGATGAGCGACGGCGGGCTTTCCTCGTACGAACCCTGAAGGTCCGGCAGCATGTAGACGTCCCAGCCGGCGCGGCGCAGCAGGGCCGCTTCCACGAAGTCGTGGCTGAGGATGTGGCCGCCGAAGGGCGGCTTGCCTTTCAGGTCCGGCAATCCGCCATGGTCGGCGAAGGCCTTGGTGCGGATGATCGCGTTGTGGCCCCAGTAGTTGCCGTCCCGGCCCATCCAGACGGACAGGCCCATGGCAATGACCGGACCCGTAACGCGCGCCGCATATTGCTGAAGGCGCGCGAACAGAGTGTTGCGGTTGATGATGAGCGGCAGCGACTGGATGATGCCCGCATCGGGATCGGCTTCCATGGCCGCAGCCAGGCGCACTATGCAGTCGCCGGTCATGAGGCTGTCGGCGTCGAGTACCAGCATGTGCTCGTAATGCCCGCCCCAGCGGCTCACGAAATCCGCGATGTTGCCGGCCTTGCGGTGATGGTTCTTCGCCCGGTGGCGATAATAGAACCGTGCCTTGGCCCCGAGGCGTTCCCTCAGCGCCAGGAAAGCCCGCTCCTCGGCGATCCAGGCATCCGGCTGCGTGGTGTCGGAGAGGATGAAATAGTCGAAACTGTCGCCAAGTCCCGTGGCTTCTACGGATTCGTAGATCGCTTCCAACGCCGCATAGGTCCGCGACGTCTGCTCGTTATAGACGGGCATCACGATGGCGGTGCGCGCCTGCAATGACGATGGCAGCGGGGCAGGGCGAGGCTGCCGGAGCAGGGCAAAGAAGCCGAGCAGGGCGCTCGTGAACGCCACCGCGATCCAGGAGAAGTTGACGGTGAACAAAGCCACCAACACCCACTGGAGGGCCGTGGTGCGGCTGACCGACACCACCTGGTACATTTCGTAGGTGCCGTATCCGGTCAGCAGCAACCCGCCGCCGAAGACGAACAGGCGGGCGAGCCATGTGCCGAGTTTAGGATTCCGCCGAACGGGCTTTCGCTCCTGATCGGCCGACCAGCGCCTGAGGTGCTGGGTCGGCATGTCCAGATGCTTTTCCGGGGGCATGACGGATTCGGGCCGCCCGAGGGCAGCGACTTTAGAGTTCGAGTCGGAACTTAGGGTGTCCAACGATACAGCCATGTCTCGCTTATCGGTTTCCCGCCTGCTTCGAGGATGAGACGCATCTCACACGCGTTTTCGTTGCCTGGGTCAAGCTCGAATGCAACGCGGACCGTCTTTCGCTCAGGATAGGGCAAAAGTTTGAGGTTCTGGAACGATCCCGGACCAACGGTCAGCACTGATTTAAGGTCCGTGGGCCAATTGTCACCCAGCATATCGCCCGAAAAGTCCACGGTGAATCGCCTACGCCGGCCTGAGCTACCCCGACCGGATCGGGTCGCCGTCACGGTTGCCAGCGGTGGCCGCTCCGGCGAGTTCCAGCCCCAGTACTGGCGATAGGCAAAGGAGACTTCCGATCCCGCGGCCATCGGTGCCTTGGGGCGCCAATAGGCGAGGATATTGTCGTTGATCTCGGCATCCGTCGGGATCTCGAGCAGCTGGACGCTGCCCTGGCCCCAATCCCCCAGAGGCTCGATCCACAGGCTCGGCCGGCGCTCGAAGCGCTGGTCGTCGTCCTGGAAGCTGTCGTAATCGCGCTCCCGCTGAAGGAGGCCAAATCCTCGTGGGGAGCTGTCCACGAACGCGGATATCTGCAGGGTTTCCGGGTTGTGAAGCGGACGCCAGAGCCATTCGCCCTGGCCGTTCAGCATCTGCAGGCCAGAGGATTCGTAGACCGCCGGGCGGATGTCGTCTGCCGTGCGCCGGTCATTCGCCCCATAGAAATAGGTCGATGCCATGCCGCCGAGGCCGACGTGATCCAGGTTCACGCGGGGGAAGAGGGTCGTTTCCACGTCCACGATGGTCATGTCGCCGGGGCGAATAGTCATGCGCACCGCGCCAGTCGTCGATTCCGAATCGATCACGCCGTGGATCGTGATGCTGTTGCTGCCCACACTTGGGCGCTCGATCCAGAACGCCCTGAATAGCGGGAATTCCTCGCCTTTCGGGTCCGCGGGCTTCAAGGTCAATGCGCGGGCGATGGCGCCGTAATTCTGGCCCCGAGCCAGAGCCCGGAAGAAGGTGGCTCCTTGCACGATGGCAAAATCATAGGGCTTGCCCTCGGCGGGCTGGGCGACCAGGCGGAATCCGGAAAAGCCGACGTCCTTCAGATCGTTAGGAACGTTTATTCCACCGAAATTGAATTGCTTGGGGTCGTAGCCGACACGCCGGACGTTGCCGTCCTCGACGAGAAACAGGTCGACCGCGTTGTTGAAGACGAAGCCGCGATGCAGCGGTTCCAGGGCGATGCCACGCCCTTCCGTGCTCCAGATCGGCGGCTGGAGAGCCTTGATCGCGATATATTGCTCGTAGGTCAGATTCGAGAATGCATCCGGCAGATCGTTCGGCGGCGGGGCGAACGGCTTCTTTGAAAGCTGCCGGGCGAGGTCGGTTACCGTGGCCGGGTCGAAACGCTGCGCGTCGCCCATCCGCTGGGCGATGGTCGCCTGCGGCGTCTGCGCGCGAACGGCGGGGGCAAGGCTGAGCGCTGCGACAGATGCACCGAGATAAGCCAGCACATCACGTCGCCGAGGATGAGAAGGGCCCGAGGCCCCCAGCGAAACCGACACAGTGATACTCTTGTGTGAACGTGGCACTTTGGCCAGACAATCGGGAAGTCTCATGCTTTATCATCAAACATGAGTATGAAGTAAACGAGGCAGTTCGGTTTTGGCGGCCTTGTTCATGAAAAGATTGCCGAATTACCTCTTCTGATCTAGCAGCAGCTGAAAACCTCCACCGGATTGAAACCTTATGACCTCGAGCGATTCCTCCATGACCTCCTCCACCCGGAGCTGCCTAGCCATCGTGCTGGCGGCCGGGGAAGGCACCAGGATGAAATCCGAAAAGCCCAAAGTTCTGCATGAGGTGGCCAATCGCTCCATGCTGGGCCACGTCCTCGCCGCGTTGACTGGAGCCGGCGCGACCCAGACGGCGGTCGTGATTGGGCCGGACCGGGAGGACGTGGAGAAAGAGGCGCGCAAGATTCTGCCGAATGCCCAAATCTTCGTGCAGCGGGAGCGGCTTGGCACCGCCCATGCGGTCCTGAGCGCCCGGGAGACTTTGGCCGGGACGCATGACGACGTGATCATCGCGTTCGGCGACACGCCGCTCATCCGGACGGAAACCTTCGCCAAGCTCCGCGAGCCTCTCGCTGAAGGGGCTGCTGTCGTGGTCATGGCTTTCGAGGCCCGCAATCCGCACGGCTATGGCCGTCTCATCCAGGTGGACGGACAGCTTCTCGCGATCCGCGAGCATAAGGATGCCACCGAGGCGGAGCGGGCGATCACCCTATGCAATGGCGGCCTGATGGCGCTTCGCGGTGATCTCGCTCTTAAGCTCCTGGAGAAGGTCGGTAACGACAATTCCAAGGGCGAGTATTACCTGACGGACGTGGTTGAGATCGCTCGCGCACTCGGAGAGCGGGCAGCCATTGCCGTGGTGCCGGAGGAAGAGGTTCACGGCGTCAATGACCGGGCGCAGCTCGCTGCCGCCGAGCGCATGATCCAGGAAAGGCTCCGCGAAGCCGTGATGGCTTCGGGCGTGACCCTTGTCGCGCCGGAGACGGTTTTCCTGAGCCATGACACCCGCCTCGGTCAGGATGTGATCGTGGAGCCGCATGTGGTCTTCGGCCCCGGCGTCATCGTGGAATCTGGGGCCGTCGTTCACAGCTTCAGCCATCTCGAAGGCGCGCGCATCGCATCGGGGGCCGGGGTTGGGCCCTTCGCACGCCTGCGGCCGGGAGCAGCCATCGGTCCCAAGGCCAAGGTCGGCAACTTCGTCGAGATCAAGAATGCGGATCTCGGCCCCGGAGCCAAGGTGAGCCACCTGACCTATCTCGGGGATGCCAGTGTGGGTGCCGAGGCAAATATCGGCGCGGGCACGATCACCTGCAACTACGACGGCTACAACAAGTACCGGACCGAGATCGGCGAGGGGGCCTTTATCGGCTCCAACTCCTCACTCGTGGCGCCAATCTCCATCGGCAAGGGAGCCTTCGTCGGTTCAGGCTCGGTGATTACCGACAGCGTTCCGGCAGACTCGCTGGCGCTGGGCCGTGGTCGTCAGATCCTAAAAGAGGGCTGGGCCGTCGATTTTCGGGCTAAGGCGAAGGCCACTAAAGGGAAATAAGACTCCCCTGTCATAATTTGTCACGCAAGTTGATTCCGGCATCCTCCGCAACCTTTGTATGGAGGCGGAAAGCTTGGCATCAATCGGACGTCTAAAAGGAAGCCTCTGGGCATGTGTGGAATTGTTGGAATCGTTGGGAACTCGCCCGTCGCGCCGCTGATTGTCGAGGCGCTGAAACGGCTTGAATACCGGGGTTACGATTCTGCCGGCGTGGCGACGCTTGAAGACGGCCGTCTCGACCGCCGCAGGGCCGAGGGCAAGCTCCGCAATCTCGAAGCGAAGCTCCAGGAGACGCCGCTCTCCGGCACCATCGGCATTGGCCACACCCGCTGGGCGACCCATGGCAAGCCGAACGAGACCAATGCCCATCCCCATGCCACCGACAAGCTGGCGGTGGTTCATAACGGCATCATCGAGAATTTCCGCGAGCTGAAGGCCGGTCTGGAAGCGAAGGGCATTCGTTTCGAGACGGAAACCGACACGGAAGTCGTCGCTCAGCTCGTGACATACGAGATGCATCAGGGACGAGGCCCCATTGAGGCCGTGGCCGTGACGCTGCCGCGCCTTCGCGGCGCCTTCGCGCTGGGTTTCCTGTTCAAGGGGGAGGACGACCTTCTCATCGGCGCACGTCACGGTGCTCCGCTGGCGATTGGCTACGGACAGGGCGAGATGTATCTGGGGTCCGACGCCCTGGCGCTTGCGCCCTTCACTGACGAGATTGCCTATCTGGAAGAGGGCGACTGGGCGATCCTGCGCCGCAAGGGCGCCGACATCCGCGATGCGTCGGGCGCCATGGTTCACCGGCCGCGCCACAAGATCCTCGCCAGCTCCTTCATGGCGGACAAGGGCAATCATCGCCACTTCATGTCCAAGGAAATCCACGAGCAGCCGGAGGTTGTGGGCCGTACGCTCGCCCATTACGTGAACTTCAGCGCCGGACGGGTCGAGCTTCCGTTCGAGCTCCCGTTCGACTTCAAGAATCTGAAGCGGATCTCCATCACTGCCTGCGGTACAGCCTATCTCGCCGGCCTCGTGTCGAAGTATTGGTTCGAGCGTCTGGCGCGCATTCCGGTCGAGATCGATGTGGCGTCAGAATTCCGCTATCGCGAGGCGCCGATGGAGGCAGGCGAGCTGGCGCTTTTCGTCTCGCAATCGGGCGAGACGGCCGACACCCTGGCGTCGCTGCGTTACGCCGCAGGCGAGAAGCTGCATACGCTCTCTGTCGTGAACGTGCCGACCTCCACCATGGCGCGTGAAAGCTCTGTCGTCGCGCAGACGCTTGCCGGTGTTGAAGTGGGCGTTGCATCGACCAAGGCCTTCACCTGCCAGCTCACCGTGCTGCTCTCGCTCGCGATTGCTGCGGGCCGCGCGCGGGGAACATTGAGCGCCGAGCAGGAGAAGGAACTTGTCGACGCACTCATCGCCGTTCCCGGCCAGATGAGCGAGGCGATGAAACACGAGCACGAGATCGAAATCCTGGCGCGCGAGCTTTCGAAGGCGAAGGACGTTCTCTATCTCGGCCGCGGCACGTCCTATCCGCTGGCCATGGAAGGCGCGCTGAAGCTCAAGGAAATTTCCTACATCCACGCCGAGGGCTATGCGGCGGGCGAGCTGAAGCACGGGCCCATCGCGCTGATCGACGAAACCATGCCGGTCATCGTCATCGCCCCGCACGACAACATCTTCGAGAAAACCGTCTCGAACATGCAGGAAGTGGCGGCACGCGGCGGACGCATCATTCTCATCACGGATGAGAAGGGCGCGCTGGAGACGGGCCTCGACACGCTGGCCACCATCGTAATGCCGTCCGTGCATCCCGTCGTGGCTCCCATCGTGAACTCCATCCCGATCCAGTTGCTCGCCTATCACACGGCCGTCTTCATGGGCAAAGACGTGGACCAGCCGCGCAATCTCGCAAAATCCGTGACGGTGGAGTGATCAACCCGCCCGCAACAGCTTGATCGCGGAATCTCGTTCGAAGAGATAGAGCATGGTGCGTAGCGCTTGACCGCGCTCGCTCATCAGCTCCGGGTCCTTGTCGACGATAAGGCGGGCATCGTCGCGCGCGGCTGCGAGAAGATCGCCGTCCACCTCCAGGCGGGCGAGCTTGAAACCGGGCGTGCCCGACTGACGCGTGCCCAACACTTCGCCTTCACCTCGTAGGCGCAGATCTTCCTCGGCGATGCGGAAGCCGTCTTCCGTCTGGCGCATCATTTCGAGGCGCGCCTGAGCGACCTGTCCGAGCGGGCCTTTATAGACAAGAAGACAGGTGGAGGATTTCGAGCCGCGCCCGATGCGGCCGCGCAGCTGATGGAGTTGCGCGAGACCGAAACGCTCCGCGTGCTCGATCACCATGACCGTGGCATTGGGCACGTCGACGCCGACTTCGATGACGGTGGTGGAAACGAGCACCTTCGTCTCGCCGCTGGAAAAACGCTCCATGGCCAGGTCCTTGTCCTTGCCCGCCATCTTGCCGTGAACGAGGCCGACCTGACCGCCGAAAAAGCTCTTCAGCATGTCGAAGCGCTCTTCGGCCGCGGCAAGATCGATGGACTCGGATTCGCCCACGAGCGGGCAAACCCAATAGACCTGATCGCCGTTGGCGATGGCACGTCCGATGCCGCCGATCACTTCGTCGAGACGGTCGATGGAGATGAGCTTCGTTGCGATGGGCTTGCGGCCAGCCGGCTTCTCGCTCAGCACCGACACGTCCATGTCGCCGAAATAGGTGAGCGCCAGGGTGCGCGGGATCGGCGTTGCGGTCATGACGAGAATGTCGACGGCCTCGCCCTTGGAGCCCAACGCCAGACGTTGATGCACACCGAAGCGGTGCTGCTCGTCGACCACGGCGACGCCGAGATCATGGAACACAACGCCTTCCTGAAACAGGGCGTGGGTGCCGACCGCGATCTGGATGCTACCATCGGCAAGGCCTTCCAGCACGGTCCTGCGGGCAACGCCTTTCTCGCGGCCAGTCAGAAGCGCGATCGTGAGACCAGCCTCTTCAGCCATGGGCGCGAGGCGCTCGTAATGCTGACGCGCCAGGATTTCAGTCGGCGCCATCATGGCGGCCTGACGCCCCGCTTCGATGGCGCTTGCCATAGTGAGCAGGCCGACGACGGTCTTGCCCGAACCCACATCGCCCTGGAGAAGCCGCAGCATCTTCTTGTCGGAAACGAGATCCTGACGAATGTCCTCGACAGCCTTAGCCTGGGATGCGGTGAGCCCGAAGGGCAGGGCCTTTTTCAGCTTTTCGACGAGGTGACCATCGCCCGCGTTCACCCGGCCTGGCAGACGGCGCATGCGGCTTCTGACGAGGGCAAGCGCAAGTTGGGAGGCGAGCAATTCGTCATAAGCCAAGCGGCGGCGCGGCGTGGACTTGGCGATGGCTTCTTCGGAGAGCTGCGAGGCGTTGTCGGGCCTGTGCAGAGCAAAGAGCGCCTGCCGGAATTCGGGCAAGGCATTCCGGTCGAGCCAAGCTGGGTCTTGCCATTCGGGGAGGCTCGGCACCCGCTCCAGAGCGGCGCCGATATATTTTCCCACCATGCGCGAGGAGAGGCCCTCGGTCAGGCCATAAACTGCCTCGACCGCCGGCAGGCTCTCGATGCCTTTCTCGTCCAGGATACGGTCCGGATGGACCATCTGGCGGCGACCGTCCCAGAGCTCGATCTTGCCCGAGACATAGCGCCGCTCGCCGACCGGCAGCAGCTTTTCGAGGCGGGCCTTGTGTCCGTTGAAGAAGACTAGGGAGACGTCGCCGGTCTCATCCTCCACCAGGATACGGTAGGGTGCCCGGCGGCCCGGCGGGGGCGGACGGTGGGCGGCCACCGTCACTGACAGGGTGACGGGCTCCCCGACCGGCGCATCGGCGATGGAGCCCTTCATCTCCCTGGAAATGCCGCTGCTCGGCAGATGAAACAGCAGATCCGCTACGCGTGCGGGCTTGCCCGGCTCGCCGAGCAGGCGGTCCAGGAGAGGTGCGATTTTCGGTCCGACGCCGGGCAGAGAGGCTGCCGGGGCGAAGAGGGGATCGAGAATGGAAGGACGCAAAGCCATCAAACGGGTGTCAAGACGAAGGGAGATGGTTATATAGCGGCCTAGCCGCTTCGACGCGACGTTATCTTTATCCTGACCGGAGCATTTTCATGAGCGGGACGACACGCACCAGCGCCGACCTCGATGTCCGTCGGAAGCAGATCCTTTACCGGTCCTGGCACCGGGGTATGCGCGAGATGGACCTGATCATGGGTCGTTTCGCCGATGCCGAGATCGGGGACCTCTCCGACGAGGATCTTGCCGAGTTCGAGCGCCTGATCGAGGTTACCGACCGCGACCTCCTGGGATGGATCACCGGTGAGATCGCCACCCCTTCGAACTATGATACGTCTCTGTTCCGGCGTCTGAAGGCGTTCCACACCCATACCTCGCCGATTCATACCTGAGACTTAGGCTCTTTTCCTGATTCTGCCGAACCGGGCCGAAAGGCCCGCGTTCTCATCTCATTGACCTGACACCACGCTATGAAATCTGCCCTGACCCGCGCCCTCGATGCCCTCAAGAAAGGCCAAGGCCTGACGCTTGCCAGCGTTCCGGAGGGCTTCGACGCGCTTGCCGTCGCCGATCTGGCGCGCGGGCTGTCGGGCAGCATCGAGGGGCCGGCGGTCCTGGTGCATGTGGCGCGGGATGGGCAGGGGCAGCAGAACTTCGCCAACAGCCTCGGCTTCATCGCGCCTGAAATCGAGATTCTCACGTTCCCGGCCTGGGACTGTCAGCCCTATGACCGCGTGTCGCCCAATGCGGCGATCACCGCGCAGCGCATGACGACGCTGGCGCGGCTGACACGCTCCAAAACTTCCGAGGAGAAGCCGCGCATTCTCTCCACCACGGTGAATGCCCTCGTGCAGCGTGTGCCGCCGAGAAACCGCATCGCGGCGGAAACCTTCTCCGCCGCGCCGGGCAACGTGGTGGACACGACGCTGCTCATCAACTGGCTCGAATCCAACGGCTTCATGCGCACGGGCACGGTGCGCGAGACAGGCGAATATGCGGTGCGCGGCGGCATCATCGATCTCTATCCGGCGGGCCTTCCGAATCCGGTGCGCCTGGACTTCTTCGGTGATGCTCTGGAATCGATCCGCTCTTTCGATCCCGAAAACCAACGCACCGTCGGCACGCTTCGCTCCCTCGATCTCGTGCCCATGAGCGAGGTGCAGCTCACCACCGAGAGCATCAAGCGCTTCCGTCAAACCTATGTGGCCGCTTTCGGCGCGCCCACCCGCGACGACCGTCTCTATGAGGCGATCAGCGAGGGGCGGCGCTATCCCGGCCTCGAGCACTGGCTGCCGCTGTTCCACGACCATCTGGATACGCTACTCGACTACGTGCCCGGCATCCCGGTTGTTTTCGATGCGCTTGCCGACGATGCTGCCGCCGAGCGCCTGTCCCAGGTGAAGGATTATTACGACGCGCGGCGCGAGAATATGGGCCAGAACCAGCCCGGCGTTGCGCCTTATCGTCCACTGCCGCCCGATCAGCTGTATATCAAGCCCGAAGAATGGGCAGAGCGCACCGCATCGCTGCCGCTCGCGAAGCTCACCCCCTTCGCTATGCCAGAATCCGGTGCGCCGAAAATCGTCGTGGATTGCGAAGCGCGTCAGGGCCGCAACTTCATCGCGGAGCGCGCGGACGAGAGCGCGAACGTGTTCGAGGCCGTTGTTGCCCATATTCGCGAGCAGCAAAAGCAGGGCCGCCGCGTGATCCTGGGCGCGTGGTCCGACGGATCGCGCGAGCGCCTCTGCCATGTGTTGCAGGATCATGACCTGAGGCAGACGAAGCCCATCGGGCGCTTCTCGGAGGCGATGGCCTATCCACGCAACGAGATCCCGGTCGGCATCTGGCCGCTGGAGCACGGTTTCGAGACGGGCGATCTGACGATCATCAGCGAGCAGGACATCCTTGGTGACCGTCTTGTGCGCCAGAAGCGCAAGTCGAAGCGGCCGCAGGACTTCCTCACCGAAGTGGCGGCGCTCACGCCCGGCGATCTCGTGGTGCATGTGGATCACGGCATCGGGCGCTTCGAGGGCCTGAAGACCATCGAGGCGGCAGGCGCGCCGCACGATTGCCTTGAGTTGCATTATGCGGGCGGCGACCGCCTGTTCCTGCCGGTTGAGAATATCGAACTTCTGACGCGCTACGGCTCGGAAGAGACGGAAGTTCAACTCGACAAGCTCGGTGGCGGCGCCTGGCAGGCGCGCAAGGCGCGCATGAAGCAGCGCATCCGCGAAATGGCGGGCGCACTCATGAAGATCGCGGCGGCACGCATTCTCAAGGACGCGCCGCGCATGATCCCGCCGGAAGGGCTCTACGACGAATTTGCCGCACGCTTCCCTTATGACGAGACCGAAGACCAGCTCAACGCCATCGAGGCGGTGCTGGACGACATGGCCTCGGGTCGCCCCATGGACCGCCTCGTCTGCGGCGACGTCGGTTTCGGCAAGACGGAAGTTGCGCTGCGCGCCGCTTTCGTCGCAGCCATGAGCGGCAAGCAGGTGGCCGTCGTCGTACCGACCACACTTCTCTCGCGTCAGCACTACAAGACATTCTGCGACCGCTTCCGCGGCCTGCCGCTTAACATCGCGCAGGCATCCCGTTTCGTGCCATCAGCAGAACTGAAGAAGACGAAGGAAGGGCTGGCAGACGGCTCCGTCGATATCGTCGTTGGCACCCATGCGGTACTCGGCAAGTCGATCACCTTCAAGGATCTAGGCCTCATCATCGTGGACGAGGAGCAGCATTTCGGCGTGAGCCATAAGGAGCGCCTGAAGGAGCTGCGTGCTGAGGTGCATGTGCTGACGCTCTCGGCGACGCCCATCCCGCGCACCTTGCAGCTCGCTCTCACGGGCGTGCGCGAACTCTCGCTCATCACCACGCCGCCGGTGGACCGTCTGGCAGTGCGCACCTTCATCACGCCTTTCGATCCGCTGCTCATTCGCGAGGCGTTGCTGCGCGAGCGTTACAGGGGCGGGCAGGCGTTCTATGTGGTGCCGCGCCTCGACGATCTCGGCGAGGTGAAAGCCTTCCTCGACAAGGAAGTGCCGGAAGCGAAAGTGGCCGTCGCGCATGGACAGATGGCGGCAGGACAGCTCGAAGATGTCATGACGGCTTTCTACGAGGGCAAGTATGACATCCTGCTCTCGACCACCATCGTGGAATCCGGTCTTGATATTCCGACAGCGAATACGCTGATCGTGCATCGCGCGGACATGTTCGGCCTATCACAGCTTTATCAGCTGCGCGGACGCGTGGGCCGCTCGAAGACGCGCGCTTATGCGTTGTTCTCGGTGCCTGCCAACAAGACGCTGACGGCGCAGGCCGAACGTCGTTTGAAGGTGCTCCAGACGCTCGACACGCTCGGCGCCGGCTTCCAGCTTGCCTCGCACGATCTCGACATTCGCGGCGCAGGAAATCTGCTCGGCGAGGAGCAATCGGGCCACATCAAGGAAGTAGGCTACGAACTCTATCAGCAGATGCTGGAAGAGGCCGTTGCGCAGCTCAAGGCCGGTATCGAGGAGCCCACAGAGGATCAATGGTCGCCGACGATTGCGGTTGGCGCGCCGGTCATGATCCCTGAAAGCTACATCGCCGATCTGCAATTGCGTCTGGGTCTTTATCGCCGTCTCTCGACCTTTGAGGATTCCGGCGAGATCGAAGCCTTCCGTGCGGAGCTGGTCGACCGTTTCGGCCCTGTGCCGTCGGAGGTCGATCAGCTGCTCAAAATCATGGCGATCAAGGTGCTTTGCCGCCGCGCCAATGTGGAGAAGGTGGATGGCGGCCCGAAGGGCATTATCATCTCGTTCCGCGACAATTCCTTCGCTAACCCGACAGGCCTTATCTCCTATGTGACGGAGCAGGCTTCCTTCGCGAAGGTTCGGCCGGACATGAAGATCGTCTTCGTGCGCGATATCGAGACGCCCGATGAACGCATCAAGGCATCGACGATCATCCTGCGCGATCTGGTGAGGATTGCCGAAAAGAAAGCTGCTTAAGAATCAGAACTCGGCGGATGCTACAGCGCGGGTGATGAGTTCGTTCTGCAGCATCGTGGCGGCGCCGACGATGCCGCCGGTGACGATCACCGGCGTTTGGCTTTCGGCCAGGGTCTTGCGAAGGCGCGTTGCCAGCTCCATGAAGCGGCGGCGTTCGGACCAGTTGGCGTGACGGGGCATCTGCAGCACGACAGCAGCAGGGCTCGGGATCAACGCCAGGACGTCATCGGCAGCCTCAAAGGGGGTCGTGACGCTTGCATATCCCATACCTGCGAGTTCTGCGGAAAGAGCGCTGTCGGGAGCACGCTCGCCGTTATCAACGACGAGAACTTTCTGCATTCCGTTCATTGCAACACCCTTGCGTCAAAACGCGTTCATTGAGCTGAAGACGTGCTCCTCAACGAACAAAGCATAGGTTTAGTTGCATCCGCTACATGAACGGAAGCGTAACAGTTCCTGCAGCCTTGTTTCAGTCAATACCTAGTTCGGCTGCCGCCACCAGGCATCGACATATGAGCCGAACATCGGCGTCCGGGATGGCCTCTTGAGGCTGCTATCATAGGCAAGCCATTGATCGCTAACGTAAAAGAGCGGAACCACATAGAATCCGGACAGGAGAACCCGGTCGAGGGCACGTACGGAAGAGACGAAATCCTCCCTCGTCTTTGCCTCGAGCATGGCATCGATCATGCGGTCGATGGCAGGTGAGGTAGCCCCTGAGTAGTTGAAGGAACCATCCTTCTGAGCGGCCGCCATCCCCCAGCGATTGCGCTGCTCGTTGCCCGGGGAGGACGAGGCCGGCCAGAGCCACTGGATCATGTCGTATTCGAAGCGGGAGATGCGGCGCCAATATTGAACGTCGTCCACCAGGCGAACCTTGAGCCCGATTCCAATACGTTCGAGCGCCTGCGCATAGTTCAACGCCAAGCGCTCCTGCTGGCGCGAATTCACCAGAATTTCGAAAGTGAAGGGCTCTCCGGTCTGCACGTTGCGGAGCACGTCGTCCTTGAGCACCCAGCCTGCTTCCGACAGAAGCGCCAAGGCACGGCGCGCCATCTCTCGATCGCGCCCGGATCCGTCCGCCGCTGGCGGAGCCCACCGGCCTTCGAGGATATCCTCGCGGACGGTGCCCGGAAATGAAGCAAGAAGCTCGCGCTCCCGCGCTGTTGCGGGCTTTCCGGTGGAGGAGAGTTCGGAATCTGCGAAGAAGCTGTCCGACCGCTTGAGCTGACCGTAGAAAAGATTGCGGTTCAACCAGTCGAAGTCGAACAGATAGTTCAGGGCTTCCCGAACGCGCACATCGGCAAAAATGGGTTTTCGTGTGTTGAACACGAAGCCGTTCATGCCCTTTGGCAGCCGAACGGGTAGGGCCTCGCGAGCGATCAGGCCTGCTTTCACACTTGGAAAATCATAGCCTGTGGCCCAGCGCGTCGGATCGCCTTCGAGCCTGTAGTCGTAGAGCCCGGCCTTGAACGCCTCGAACATGGTGTTGGCGTCGCGATAGAGATCGTAGCGGATCTCCTCGAAGTTGAAGAGGCCACGCAGAACAGGCAGATCCTCAGCCCAGAAATCCTTGCGGCGTTTCAGGACGACGCGCTCCCCAGGCCGCACCTCGGTGATGGTGTAGGGGCCTGAGCCGATAGGCGGCGTAAGGGTCGTCTTGTCGAAGGTGTCTGGATTGGTCGCATGCGCCGCGAATATCGGCATCATCGCGATCAGCAGGGGCAACTCCCGGTCATTCGTGCCCGAGAGATCGAATCTGATCTTGTAGGGTTCTGAAACCTCGACAGCTTTCACCTGCCCAAAGGTGGACCTGTAAAATGGCTTACCGCTCTTCTTCAGGATCTCGAAGGTGAAGCGCACGTCTTCGGCCGTGAGAGCGTGGCCGTCCGAGAAGCGGGCTTTGGGGTTGATGTGGAAGGTCACGAAACTCCGGTCGTCGGGAAGCTCGACCGATTCGGCGACGAGACCATAAAGGGTGAACGGCTCGTCCTGGGAGCGCATCATCAGGCTCTGGAGGACGTAGGTGGGAACAGCGGGCGGCGCGACCCCAAGGACGATGTAGGGATTGAGGCTGTCGAAGGTGCCTTGGATCGCCAGCGTGATTCGTCCGCCCTTCGGCGCTTCCGGATTGGCATAGGGCAGATGGCTGAAACCTGCGGGAAGCGCTGGTTCTCCATGCATGGCGATGCCATGCCGCAGGGGCTCGGCCTGTCCTGCCGCCACCGGCCCGAAACTCACCAGAAGCATGGTGGCAAAGAGGCCTAAAATCCTTATAAAGCTGCAGCTCATGGGGCTCCCGCTGCGGAAAGGCGCTTGCCGGGCAATATTGTACAGAAAGTTACCCGAAGTGACTGGAAACCTAGCACATGAAAGGTTAAAGGAGCGCCACACGTCATGTCTTCGCCGTATTCGGCAAAGATGTCCCATTGCAGGTTTTAAGAACGCCGCATTCCAAAACGGCTAAGGCCGAACCTTTCGACTGAAGAGGAAATATCGACATGTCATTCGCGACTCGCCTCGCGAGCCTGGGGGGCACCCGTGGCCTGGCAACTGCCTTGGCTCTTCTGGTAAGCGTTCCCGCTCTCGCTCAGACCGCTCCGGCTCAACCGCGTCCGGCCGCTCCTGCTGCTGGTCAGCCGGCCCGTCCGGCCGCTCCCGCTCAGGGCCAGCCCGCTGCCGGCGCTCAGCCGCAGGCCAGCGGCCCCACGGTCGTTCAGGTGAAGGCCGAGCCTTCCCAGCCGGAATGGACCAAGGTGTGCGGCAAGGATCAGAACACCAATACCGAGATCTGCTACACGACCCGCGACTTCGTCTCGGATCAGAACCAGCCGGTTCTCGCTCTTGCCGTCTATGACATCAAGGGTCCGCAGGCCCAGAAGGTCGTTCGTTTCGTGATGCCGCTCGGCCTGCTCCTGAAGCCCGGCCTGCGCTTCGCCGTGGACCAGGGCCAGGCCATTCCCGGCAGCTACGTGATGTGCTTGCCCAACGGCTGCTTCGCCGAGGCTCAGGTGAAGGACGACTTCGTCGCCTCCCTCAAGAAGGGCGCGAACCTGAACGTCAGCGTCCAGAACCAGGTTGGCCGCGAGATCACCTTCGCCGTTCCGGCTGCCGGCTTCGGCAAGTCCTTCGACGGTCCTCCGATCGATCCGAAGGTGCTCGAAGAGCAGCAGAAGAAGCTCCAGGAAGAACTCCAGAAGAAGAGCGAAGAGATGCGCCAGAAGATGCTTCAGGGCCAGGGTGGCGCTGCGGCTCCGAGCGCTCAGGCTGCTCCGAAGCCCTAATCGCTGGACTTCCGAACCAAAAAGAAACGCCGGGCCAAGTGCCCGGCGTTTTCATTTGAACGTTGAATTCAGTTGGCGAGCATCGGCTTGGCCCTATAGGCCCCGCTCGGCTCGCGCACGAACATTTCTTCGATCATGGGATTGCGAAGGGGTTCTGTGGAAGGATCGGGCAGGAGGTTCTGCTCCGAAACATAGGCAATGTATTCGGTTTCCGCGTTCTCGGCGAAGAGATGGTAGAAAGGCTGATCCTTGCGGGGCCTTACATCCTCGGGGATGGACAGCCACCATTCTTCCGTGTTGTCGAATTCAGGATCCACATCGAAGATGAGGCCCCTGAAGTCGAACAGGCGATGCCTGACCACCTGACCGATCGCGAATTTCGCTAAACTCGCTTTCATGGGCATGGTGCTAACTCCTTGATCCTGCATATAGACATGCGGGACGGAATCTCCAAATCCATGGCCGTCACAATTCGGAGAGCATTGCCAAGAGTGTACCGCTTCACTTGGCAAACGTCCGCGAGAACTTGAAGCGGTGATGCCGCGAGCATTGCATTTTTGGACTGGCGACCTGTTCAAGGTGGGATTGCGGCGGGATTGGAACCTTGCCAGAAGAGTTATCTCCTAGCTCTTCCTGTTTCCTTCACTGCATCGGAGCCCGTGATGTCCGACCTGATCGGGCTTTTCAATCTGCTTGCGCCCTTCTTCGGCCTCATCGGCCTCGGCTTCTTTTGCGGGAAGGTCGTCAAGCAGCCGGAGGCCGGGCTCGCCTGGATGCAGTTCTTCCTGATCTACGTCGCCCTGCCGTGCCTGTTCTTCCGGCTGATCGCGGACAAGCCGCTCGATCAGTTGACCAACTGGCCCTTCATCGCAGCCACCACTTTCTCGACGGCCTGCGCATTCCTTCTCTCATTCGCCGCCGGCTGGCGACACACCAAGGATCTGCCGCAATCGGTGATGCAGGGTGTTGCGGGGTCCTATTCCAATATCGGCTATATGGGGCCGCCTCTGATCCTGGCGGCCATCGGTCCTGCCGCCAGCGCGCCGGTCGTTCTCATCTTCGTGTTCGATAACCTGTTCCTGTTCTCCGTCGTGCCGCTGCTCATGTCGGTGGCGGGCATCGAGAAGTTGAAGCTGTCGGCGACGATCAAGCGGATCGTCTGGCGCGTGATTACTCATCCCTTCAACGTGGCAACGGCCATCGGCATCGCAGCGAGCTATCTTCATCTCGAACTGCCGGGGCCGGTCAATCAGATGGTCACTTGGCTGTCGGGCTCCGCCGCGCCTTGCGCCCTGTTTTTGCTCGGCGTTACCGTCGCCTTGCGTCCTTTGGGACGCATTCCCGGCGAGGTTCCGGCGCTTGTCTTCATCAAGCTGATCCTTCACCCGTTGCTGGTCTGGGTGGTGCTGTCGGCCATCGGCGATTTCGGCGCGACCTGGACCTATGCGGCGATGGTCATGGCGGCCCTGCCGCCGGCGCTGAACATCTTCGTGATTTCCACCCAGTACAATGTGGGCGTGGAGCGCGCTTCGGCCTGCGTGCTCATCGGCACTTTGGTGTCGATCCTGACACTGACGGCAGTTCTCTATCTCACCACCAAGACCGGCAGCCTGCCTTACGATCTCTTTCCTTAAGCGGCCCTGGCGTCCTGCATGAGACGGGGCGCTCCCATGTGAGGCAGCACACCTTCACGCATCACGGCGCGGCGCAGGAAGCCGACCTTGCTCAAAGCGAGAAGGCCTGCGCCTCTCAAGAGGTCGGCAGGCAGAAGTCCCGTGAGCAGCGTGCGGTTGAGCCCGTCCACAGCCGCAGTGCGCAGACGGACATCGAGATCGCGGCTGCGCTGATACTGACGCAGCGTCTCGTCCGATCCGGCCTCGTGCCCATCGTCGAACCCATCCACCACCGCATCCCTCAAGGAGGCCACGTCCCGGAAGCCGAGATTGAGGCCTTGAGCGCCAATGGGCGGAAACACATGCGCTGCCTCGCCGACGAGCGCGAGGCGCGGCTCGCCGAAGCGGGTGACGGACAAGCCACTCATCGGCACGAGGCCACGCGGTCCGTCGATGCGCATGGCGCCGAGAAGCGACTGGGCTTGGCGCTCTATCTCCAGCGCCAGGGCGGCATCGTCGAGTTTTCCAAGTCGCTTCGCCTGTTTCGGGCTCGTCACCCAGACAAGGCTCGAACGCTTGCCGGGCAGGGGGACCAGAGTGAAAGGTCCGTGCCGGGTATGGAACTCGGTCGAGGCTTCGCGATGTTCCCGGTCATGGGCCAGGATCGCGGTCACGGCCGTCTGCGGATAGGACCAGGTTTGGGCCTCGATCCCTGCGATCTGCCGCAGCCTGGAATTGCGGCCATCGGCAGCCACCACAAGATCGGCCTCGATTTCGGAGCCATCGGCCAGAGTCAGCACGGCTCGATCCGCCTTGACGCGGAAATCGGAGGCCTGTTGGGGCAGGATCGTCAGCCGCTCGTAAGAGCGGGCTGCCTCCGCCAGCTTCTCGACAAGAGTGGCGTTCTCGATGTTCCAGCCGAAGGCATCGAGGTCAATTTCCCGCGAGGAGAAGGCCACCGGCGGCGGGCGGAAGAGGCTGCCCGTATCGTCGATGATCCGCATGGTCTCGAGCGGTGCCGCTTCCATGACAAGGGAGGGCCATACGCCGAGCGCTTCCAGGAACCGGACGGATCCGTTGAGAAGTGCCACGGTACGCCCGTCGCGACGGCTATCGAGGCTGCCGACCAGAACCGTCGAGAAGCCGTCCCGGGCAAAGGCAATGGCTGCGCTCAGGCCAGCGGCCCCGGCGCCAACTATCGCAATATTATAGCTTTTCTCGTTCACGGACTTCTCCCGCCATGAGTTGTGGACGGCTTGCCGACTCACAATAAACCATGGATTCGGCATTGCCGACCTGTGCGGCGCATCCCTATGATCGTTATCCATGGTTCTCGTCGAACCGGCTTCCACTTTCCTCAGTCAGAGTCCCTTGCGTGAAGGCAGACGTATCATCATCCGGGCCGCCCCTCGTCGAGCTTAAAGGGATCAGCAAACGCTACGGCGATCTCCTCGCCAATGACGGTATCGATCTTTCCATCGAACCGGGCGAAATCCACGCGCTTCTCGGCGAGAACGGGGCCGGCAAGTCGACCCTGGTGAAGATCCTCTACGGCGTCATCGAGCCCAGCGCAGGCGAGATCCGTTGGGAAGGCCGACCTGTCACCATCGGGTCTCCGGTCGAGGCGCGGTCCCTTGGCCTCGGCATGGTGTTCCAGCATTTCTCGCTGTTCGACGAGATGACGGTGGCCGAGAACATCGCCGTGGCGCTCTCCGAGGATTGGAACCTGGCGACCGTACGCAGCCGCTTGAGCGACATCAGCCGAACCTACGGTCTCGCTCTGGATGCGGACCGGGCGGTATGGACGCTTTCGGCCGGTGAGCGCCAGCGCATCGAGATCGTTCGCTGCCTGCTGCAGAACCCACGCTTGCTGATCCTCGATGAGCCGACATCGGTTCTGACGCCGCAGGAGGCCGAGCACCTGTTCGGTACGCTCGACAAGCTTTCGGCGGAAGGCTGCTCGATCCTCTATATCTCTCACAAGCTCGAAGAGGTTCGCCGCCTCTGCCGCCGTGCGACGATCCTGAGGGCAGGGCGCGTCGTCGCGACCATCGATCCGCGAGCGAGCACGGCGCGTGAAATCGCGGCGCTGATGGTGGGTAATGAAATCGGTGAAGTCAGGTCCGACGCGCCGCACGTGCCGCAGGGCGATGTCCTGAGCGTCACTCACCTGAACATGTCGCCTGCCGGTCTTCACGGCATCGCGCTCAAGGATATCAATCTTGTCGCGCGTGCCGGAGAGGTCATTGGCATCGCAGGCGTTGCCGGTAACGGACAGAGTGAATTGTTCGCGGCTCTTTCCGGCGAGCGCGTTGCGGATCGCGCGGATGCCGTCGTCATCGCGGGGCAGGCCTGTGGTTCCATGGGGATCGATGCTCGTCGCCGTCTCTCGGCTGCTTTCGTTCCGGAGGAACGTCTCGGCCATGCGGCTGCTCCCACGCATCGCTTGAGTGAGAACACGCTGATTTCCCATGCAGCGACAGAGGTGAGCCGGTCGGGCTTCATTCTTCTGAATGCCGCTAAGCGGCTCGCCCGTGCCATCGTCAGCAGCTTCGACGTGCGCACGCCGGAAGGCGATCCGCAGGCGCGCAAGCTTTCTGGCGGAAACCTGCAGAAATTCGTGATCGGACGCGAAGTGATCCGCAAGCCGAAGCTCCTGATCGTCGACCAGCCGACATGGGGCGTCGATGCGGGCGCGGCACGTCTCATCCGGCAATCTCTTATCGATCTTTCGCGGGATGGCAGTGCCGTTGTCGTCGTCAGTCAGGATCTCGATGAGTTGTTTGAAGTTGCCGACCGGATGGCTGTGATCCATCACGGAACTTTAAGCCCGCTGAAGCCCATCGGCGAATGGACCAAGGAGGCCGTAGGCCTGGAAATGCTCGGTGTCGCTCAAGTTCCAGGGGGCGCTCATGCGGTTTGAGCTGATGCCCCGCACCACGGTTTCGCCTGTAGCGAGAGCGCTCGCCTCGGTTGTCGCGTTCATCACCGCCTTCCTGATCGCGGGCTTCGTGATCTGGCTCATGGGACGCTCGCCGGTTGCTGCTTTCGACGTCTACGTGCTTCAGCCGCTAAGTGACCCTTGGGCGCTGCAGGAGCTGCTCGTCAAAGCGACGCCGCTCATCCTCATCGCCATCGGCCTGTCCTATTGTTTTCGCGCCAGCCTATGGAACATCGGCGCGGAAGGGCAATACGTCATGGGTGCTGTCCTCGGCAGCTGGCTCGCCCTGAAAACGCACGGCACGGATGCCGGCATTTGGGTGCTGCCGCTCATGATGCTCCTCGGCATCATCGGCGGTGCGCTTTACGGATTGATCCCTGCTTTCCTGAAGACGCGTTTCGGCGTGAACGAAATCCTGACTAGCCTCATGCTGGTCTATGTGGCGCAGCTCACTCTCGACTATCTTGCGCGCGGTCCCTGGCGCGATCCGAAGGGCTTCAACTTTCCGCAATCGGTCACCTTCGATCCGGCAGCGACATTGCCGCCGATCATGGAAGCCGGTCGCGTTCATTACGGCTTCCTCTTCGCGTTGGTCGCCGTTGCCGTGACGTCCGTGATCCTCGGAAGGACGCTGTTCGGATATCGCCTGAAGCTAACGGGCGATGCACCGCGCGCTGCACGCTTCGCAGGCTTCAATTCCAAGGCAACGGTCATGGCCGTGTTCGCCATCTCGGGCGGGCTCGCAGGGCTGGCCGGTATCGCGGAAGTCTCCGGTCAGATCGGTCAGATCCAGCCTTCCATTTCGCCGGGCTACGGGTTTACGGCAATCACCGTCGCGTTCTTGGGTAGGCTCAATCCAATCGGCATTCTCATCGCGGCGCTCGTCGTTGCGCTCACCTTCATTGGCGGCGAGAGCGCGCAGATCCTGTTGAAGCTGCCGCTCGACCTGACGCAAGCCTTCCAGGGTATCCTGCTGCTCTGCGTCCTGGCCGCGGACGCGCTCGTGAGCTATCGCATTCGTCTCGTGACGCGGGGAGGGGCCAAGTGACCATTTTAGAGGCCATCCTTCTTACCATCGTCACAGCGTCGACCCCGCTGCTGATTGCTGCGCTCGGCGAGCTTGTCACCGAAAGGTCAGGCGTTCTGAATCTCGGCGTCGAAGGCATGATGGCCATGGGAGCGGCTTGCAGTTTCGCTGCCGCCGTCACCTTCGATTCAACATTGCTGGGTGTTGCCGCTGGCATTGTCGCCGGTGCTTTGATGTCCGCGCTCTTCGCTCTGGTCGTTCTCGGCTTTGCCGCCAACCAAGTCGGCTCCGGATTGGCCTTGACGATTTTCGGTCTCGGATTGTCCGGCCTGATCGGCGCTCCTTTCGTGGGAGCACGGCGCGATCCGGTGCCGCCCATCGACGTTCCGATCCTCAGCGACATTCCCTATATCGGGCGACTGTTTTTTGAGCAGGACCTTTTCGTCTACGCGTCGTTCGCCCTGACGATCATCATCGCTGTCTACCTCATGAGAACCCGCTCCGGTCTGACGCTTCGCTCCATCGGCGAGAACCACACATCGGCCAATGCCCTTGGCCTGCCGGTGCTCAAAGTGCGGTTCCTCGCGATCCTGTTCGGCGGCGCCTGTGCCGGTCTGGCTGGGGCTTATCTCGCTCTGGTCTATACCCGATTCTGGTCGCCGGGAATGACGGCAGGGCGTGGCTGGATCGCGCTGGCATTGGTCGTTTTCGCGGCTTGGCGGCCGGGCTGGCTGCTGATCGGCGCTTATATTTTCGGTGCGGCCACGGTGCTGCAACTACATGCCCAGGCAGCCCAGTTCGGCCTTCCGTCGCAGGTGCTCTCGGCCGTGCCTTACGTTGCGACAATCGTTGCCCTTCTGCTCTTGTCCATCCGGCATGGCCGAGCCATTGGCGCGCCGGGATCGCTGGGCTCGCCATTCGTGCCTGACCGATAGGCAAAGTGGTGATATTGTAGGCAAAGGAATTCTTGCCAGAAGGTCATAGACCTGCAAGGGAATGTCAGGAAATCTAACCTCGAGGGAACGAGCATGTTTTCACGGAAACTCTTCGGAGCTTTGGCTGGCGTCACTGTCGCCGCCCTGTCCGCCACCGGCGCGCTGGCGCAGGCCAAGGACAAGATCAAGGTCGGCTTCATCTATGTGGGCCCGGTGGGCGACCACGGCTGGAGCTACCAGCACGATCAGGGCCGTCAGGCGATCGAGAAGGCCTTCCCGGGCAAGGTGACCACGACCTTCGTGGAGAGCGTGCCGGAAGCCGATTCCGAGCGCGCCATTGAGCAGCTTGCTCGTACGGGCCACGACCTGATCTTCACGACCTCGTTCGGCTTCATGGAGCCGACCCTGAAGGTTGCGAAGAAGTACCCGAACATCAAGTTCGAGCATGCCACCGGCTTCAAGCGCGCCCCGAACCTCTCGACCTATGCCGCCAAGTTCCACGAGGGCCGCTACATCATCGGCCAGATCGCCGGCAAGATGACCAAGTCGAACACCATCGGCTATGTCGGCGCCTTCCCGATTCCGGAAGTCATCGCGGGCATCAATGCCTTCTACCTCGGCGCGCAGTCGGTGAATCCGAACGTCAAGATCAAGATCGTGTTCGCCAACACCTGGTATGACCCCGCGAAGGAAGGCGATGCCGCCAAGGCTCTGCTCGATCAGGGCGTGGACATGCTGGCCCAGCACACGGACAGCCCGGCTCCGATCCAGGCTGCTGAAGCTCGCGGCAAGTTCGGTTTCGGCCAGGCTTCCGACATGGAGCGCTTCGCTCCCAAGGCTCAGCTGACCGCCATCGTCGACAACTGGAACGACTATTATGTCGCCCGCGCCAAGGCTGTTCTCGACGGCACTTGGAAGTCGGAAGACACCTGGGGCGGCATCAATGCTCACATGGTCGTCATGTCGCCCTACAAGAACATGCCCGACGACGTGAAGAAGCTCGCTCAGGACACGGAAGCCGCCATCAAGGCCGGCACGCTCAATCCCTTCAAGTGCCCGGTCGTCGGTCAGGACGGCAAGGAGATCGAGTGCAAGGGCAACGGCGCACTCTCCGACGAGCAGGTGCTCGGCATGAACTTCTACGTGAAGGGCATCGAGGACAAGATCCCGCAATAAGCGGCGATCCACTCGCCATTTCGAAGGCAGCCGGGCAATCGGCTGCCTTTTTCTTTTCGGGTCTTATAATGCGAACGTGGCAGGGAGGCCGCGCATGACTGAGCAAGGATCAATCGGGCTGAAGGAGACGGATGTCCTGATCGTCGTGGACGTTCAGTATGATTTCCTTCCAGGCGGGTCCCTGGCGGTTCCGGATGGCGATGGTGTGATCGCTCCCATCAACCGTCTGGCCCATGCCTTTCGGCATGTGGTGCTCACGCAGGATTGGCATCCGCAAGGACATGCCTCATTCGCTTCGAGCCATGAGGGGAAGCAGCCTTTCGAGATGACGGAGCTTCATTACGGAACGCAGGTGCTCTGGCCCGATCACTGCATTCAGGGAACGCCGGGAGCGGAGATTTCTCGCGACCTGAACATTCCCCATGCGCAGCTCGTCGTGCGCAAAGGCTACAACACGGGGATCGACAGCTATTCGGGCTTTATGGAGGCCGACCGCAAAACCTCGACGGGGCTCGCAGGTTATCTCAAGGAGCGCGGCTTCAAGCGTGTCTTCTGCGCAGGATTGGCAACCGATTTCTGCGTCGCCTGGACGGCCCTCGATGCCGTGGCGGCGGGTTTCGAGACATACCTGATCGAGGATGCTTCGCGCGCCATTGACGCCAACGGCTCGTTGGAGCGAGCCCAAAATGATTTGAGCGCTGCCGGCGTTCGCACGATCAGCAGCGCTCAAATTCTTGGGGGCTGACGGAGGCTTTAGACAGCCGTTCCGTGCAAGTCGTACTCGTCCGAAGACTCGATCTTCACATTGACGATCTCGCCGGGCTTCAGCGGTGTCTTCGAAGCCACATAGACGACGCCGTCGATCTCCGGCGCGTCGTACTTGGTGCGGCCGGTGGCAACCGTCGCGCCTTGCTCGTCGATGATGACGGGAAGCGTCTTGCCGACGCGGCCTTTCAGCAGCTTGGCGCTGACCTTCTGCTGCGTCTGCATGAAACGATGCCAGCGCTCTTCCTTCACTTCCGGAGGCACGGCGCCGGCAATGTCGTTGGCGGGCGCGCCCTGCACGGGCTCGTATTGGAAGCAGCCTGCGCGGTCGATCTTTGCGTCCTTCAGCCATTGCATCAGCAGATCCACATCCTCCTCAGTCTCGCCGGGGAAGCCGACGATGAAGGTGGAGCGGATGGCGAGGTCCGGACAGATCTCGCGCCATTTGTGGATGCGTTCCAGGGTCTTTTCCTGGTTGCCGGGGCGGCGCATGGACTTCAGCACGGAAGGCGAGGCGTGCTGGAAGGGAATGTCGAGATAGGGAAGGATCTTGCCCTCCGCCATGAGCGGGATCACCTCGTCCACATGCGGATAGGGATAGACGTAGTGCATGCGCACCCACATGCCGAGCTCGCCCAATTCCTTGGCGAGTTCGTAAAAGCGGGTGCGGACCTCACGGTCCTTCCACATGCTGGGTTGGTACTTGATGTCGAGGCCGTAGGCGCTGGTGTCCTGCGAGATCACCAGCACTTCCTTCACGCCGGCTTTTGCGAGCTTCTCGGCTTCGCGCAGCACGTCGCCGATGGGGCGGCTCACCAGATCGCCGCGCAACTTCGGGATGATGCAGAAGGTGCAGCGGTTGTTGCAGCCCTCGGAAATCTTCAAATAGGCGTAGTGGCGCGGCGTCAGCTTCACACCCTGAGGCGGCACGAGATCGATGAACGGATCATGCGCGGGCGGTGCGGCCTGATGAACAGCGGAGACGACGGATTCATAGGCCTGTGGGCCGGTGATCGCGAGCACGTTCGGGAACTTGTCGCGGATCTGCTCGGGCTCGGCGCCCATGCAGCCGGTGACGATGACCTTGCCGTTCTCGGCCATGGCCTCGCCAATCGCCTCGAGGGATTCGGCCTTGGCGCTGTCGAGGAAGCCGCAGGTGTTGACGATGACCACATCGGCCCCGTCATGCTGCTTGGTCAGCTCGTAGCCTTGGGCGCGGAGCTGCGTGATAATGCGCTCGGAATCGACCAGGGCCTTCGGGCAGCCCAGGGATACGAACGAGACTTTCGGAGCGGGAGCATTCATCCGCGACATTCCACTCTAGAGGGCATACGGACATCGGGAGGCGCCCAGGGAAGGGCGGCTTGAGTGCGAAATCATGGCAAGGGAGCCCTGGATCGGGAGCACTGCGCAGGCTGTGAGCGCGCTGCGGCCCGGTGACTTCGCAGCCCCAGCGGACTGCCTTTTCAAGTCGATGTCACGCCCCGTGCGGCCGCTTCCGACTTTAGGAAGCTCGCGACTGAGGCGCGAGAATGCCTTACAACAGGGCACCTGTTTTTACAACACCGGGCTGGCGCTTCAGCCTAGCGATAAAGCGTTTTAAGTCTTTGAATGGCCTAGGTTGTCCGCCCCTCGATAGGCCATAGGGATGTCGATACAGCCAGGGATGGCAAGTAGCTCCACCTGCCATCCGTTCCCGGCCCATGAACGGCAAAGCCTTGAAGCAAAAAAGCGCTACATTTCTGGGATGGAAATCCTGCTAGCGCCCATCAGGGAGAACCAGCGTGCAGATCGCAGTCTTCAGCACCAAGCCCTATGACCGGCGGTTCCTGGATGCGGCGAGCGCCGGAACCGGACACCGTTTGACTTATTTCGAGGCGCGGCTCTCCCGTGAGACCTGCGACCTTGCTGCCGGCGCGGATGCCGTCTGCGCTTTCGTCAACGACGAGGTGACGGCCGACGTGCTGGAGAACCTCGCCTCCAAGGGCATCAAGCTGGTTGCCCTTCGCTCAGCCGGCTTCAACAATGTCGACCTGACTGCTGCAAAAAGGTTTGGAATCACCATCGCGCGCGTCCCTGCCTATTCGCCCCATGCGGTGGCCGAACATACGCTCGCGCTCATTCTCGCGCTCAATCGCAAGACGCACCGAGCCTATAATCGCATCCGCGAGGGCAATTTCGCTCTCGAAGGTCTTCTCGGCTTCGATCTTGCGGGCAAGACGGTTGGTGTGGTCGGCACCGGCAAGATCGGCGAGGTTGTATGCACGATTCTGGCCGGGTTCGGCTGCAAGGTCATCGCCCAGGATCCGTATCCGAACCCGGCCTGCGTCGCCATGGGCGTGACCTATATGAGCATGGACGAACTGTTCTCGATGTCAGACATCGTCACCCTGCATTGCCCTTTGACGCCCGAGACACGCCGCCTCGTCAATCACGACATGATCGGACGAATGAAGAAGGGCATGATGCTGATCAATACGAGCCGTGGCGCGGTTATCGACACCGAGGCGGTCGTGCATGGACTCAAGGAAGGGATCATCGGCTATCTCGGGCTCGACGTTTACGAGGAGGAGTCCGATCTTTTCTTCGAGGATCTTTCAGCCCGCTTCATCGACGATGATCTCTTTGCTCGATTGCTGACCTTCCCCAATGTGCTGATCACAGGCCATCAGGCTTTCTTCACCAAGGAAGCATTGGCTAGCATCGCCGAGACGACAATCGCCAACATCACATCCTTCGAGCAGACAGGGCAGACCAAGCACGAAGTTTCGATTGAGAAAATCGTGCGTTGATCGCAGTGGCACAGTCATCTTGGAGGCTTAGAGACGACAATCTCTCGCGATCTTTTTTTCTAGGATGGTGAGTTCCATGATGATAGGGGCGCATTGCTCGCGGTGCCGCTGCTGCAATTCCTGGATCAAGGCAACGTCTTCCGGCTCGGAAGTTGCGCTGGCCTTGGCCGCTTCGAGTTCCATTTCGAAGACGCAGCGGAGATCGGCCAATTCCGAGAGCAGGTCCTGCATCTGCGCCAGAAGGTCCGGTGAATAGATACGGCCTGTTGCGATCGCCGTTGAAACGTGGCGGTTGATCTGGGTCGTCATAGCATTCTCCCTCATGCTGTGGGTACCCGGAACTCAACTCTTTCGCATTAAAAGCAGAGCACTTTGGAAAAGATGGGGCACCTCAGCAGGACGAATTCGGCCCGTCGTAAGCTTGGCTTTCCGGCGCTGACGCCGATCAAGAAACCGCCTCGGTTCATGCGATAATCCTGATGCCAGAATACAGGAGGCGGCGATGTTCGGGTGGATCGTGCGGATCATCATGATTGTGGCGGGAACCGTGACGGGCCTGTTCCTCGCCAAGGATGCGCCCCTGTTCGGAACGGTGCAGACGATGGTGATGCTGCTTCTGTTGGCCCTCGCCGTCGCAGCCTTGGCTTTCTGGCCGGAGCGCTGGCGTTTCTGGCGGGGCAGGGTGCACTGAATAGAAAACAGCGCAGCAGATATTCCATCCGCCGCACTGTTTGTCATTTCATCAGATGTTCGAGCCTTATCGGCCCCAGCGGAGCACCATGGCATCCAGGCGGCGGGCGATCTCGATAAGGCCCTTGCGCGTCTCCGGGTGCAGCGGCTGAAGCGGATGGCGAACGGCTTCCGACTTGATCACGCCGCCTTCCTTCATCAGAGCCTTCGCGGCAGAGAGGCCGCATTGGCGGTTCTCGTAGTTAATGAGAGGCAGCCAGCGTTCATAGGCTGTGATGGCCTCGTCTCGATTTCCGGCGAAATAGGGATCGATGATCATGCGAATACCGTCCGGATAGGCGCCGCCTGTCATGGCTCCAGTGGCGCCAGCGTCGAGGTCCGCCATCAGAGTGATGGCTTCCTCACCGTCCCACGGACCTTCGATGGCATCGCCGCCGAGCGCGATCAGCTCACGCAGCTTGTTGGCCGTGCCCGCCACCTCGATCTTGAAATACGAAACATTGGCGATCTCCTTCGCCATCCGCGCCAGGAAGGCCGGTGACATGGAGGTGCCGGCCATCGGCGCATCCTGGATCATGATCGGGATATTGATCGCATCCGAAACCCGGCGGAAGAACTCGTAGATGCCACCTTCGGAGACGCGCAGTGTCGCGCCGAAGAAGGGCGGCATGATCATCACCATGGCCGCGCCCGCTGCTTCGGCCCGCTTCGAGCGGTCGGCACAGATGTCCGTAGAGAAATGGCTCGTGGTGACGATCAC
Organism: Microvirga solisilvae; assembly: GCF_022808595.1. Lineage (GTDB taxonomy): Bacteria > Pseudomonadota > Alphaproteobacteria > Rhizobiales > Beijerinckiaceae > Microvirga > Microvirga solisilvae. The sequence continues at coordinate 642,850 of NZ_JAKUCN010000001.1, read as the reverse complement.
CGGGACGCGTCCGGCCACATGGTCGAGTACGGTGTGCATCACGGCATCGCGTTCCGCATCCGTGAGCAGGAACTGCTCCGAGAAATTGGCGAGGATGCAGATGCCGTCGGAACCGGCTTCGATCATGAAGTCGATAGCGCGCTTCTGCCCCTCGAGATCGAGCTGGCCGTTGTCGCTGAAGATGGTTGGAGCGACCGGGTAAACGCCGCGATAGGGGCGCACCGAGGATCTGCCGAGCGAGGACATGTTTTCTCCCTGAAATGACGTCTCTTGAATTTGGCTCTTAATGGTTGTCGCGTGGGACGGGCGCGCCGGTCTTTCCGACAAGGAAGTCAAGGTCCGCGCCTTTGTCGGCCTGCATCACGTGGTCCAAGTACATCTTCACGTAACCGCGCGTGGCGTGCGGCGCCGGCGGCGTCCAGGCAGCGCGGCGGCGATCCAGCTCTTCAGCCTCCACATGCAGGTGCAGGCTCCGAGCCGCAACATCCAAAGTGATCAGGTCGCCATTCTGCACCAGCGCCAGCGGACCGCCTGCGGCGGCTTCGGGAGCAACATGCAGGACGACGGTGCCATAGGCCGTACCGGACATGCGCGCATCCGAGATGCGGATCATATCGCGCACGCCCTTCTTCAGAAGCTTCTGGGGCAGGGGCATGTTGCCGACCTCGGCCATGCCGGGATAACCCTTCGGGCCGCAATTCTTGAGCACCATGATACAGGTCTCGTCGATGTCGAGGGTATCATCGTCGATCTGGTGGTGCAGCTCCTCAATGCTCTCGAAGACCACGGCGCGGCCCGTATGCTTCATGAGTTCGGGAGAAGCGGCAGACGGCTTGATGACCGCGCCGTTGGGCGCAAGATTGCCGCGCAGAATGGCGATGCCAGCCTCCGGCTTGAAGGGCTCCTCGAAGGTGGTGATGACTTCGCGGTTCCAGCACGGCGCGTCCTTCACGTTTTCCCAGATCGGCTTGCCGTTCACCGTGAGCGCATCCTTGTGCAGCAGCCCCCGCTCGCCGAGCGTGCGCAGAACGACAGGCAGGCCCCCCGCATAATAGAAATCTTCCATCAGGAAGCGGCCGGACGGCATCAGGTCGACAAGGCAATGGACGTCACGGCCCAGGCGGTCGAAATCGTCCAGTGTCAGCTCGATCCCGGCACGGCCCGCCATGGCGAGCAGGTGAACGACGGCATTGGTCGAACCGCCGATGGCGGCCAGCGTGCGGATGGCGTTCTCGAAAGCCTCGCGGGTCAACACTTTCGAGAGTGTGAGATCCTCATTGACCATCTCGACGATGCGGCGACCCGCCATGCGGGCGAGATGATTGCGGCGCGCATCCGCAGCGGGAATGGCGGCGTTTTCCGGCAGGCCGACGCCGAGTGCCTCCACCATGGAGGCCATGGTCGAACCGGTGCCCATGGTCATGCAATGGCCGGCTGAGCGGTTCATGCCGCCTTCCGCTTCGTGGAATTCCTGAAGGGTCACTTCGCCGGCGCGCAACTGCTCGCTCATTGAAATGATGTTGGTGCCGGAGCCGATATACTTGCCGCGATAGACACCGCGCAGCTGCGGCCCACCCGAGACACCAATGGTCGGCAGGTCGGCGGAAGCCGCGCCCATCAAAAGGGCAGGGGTGGTCTTGTCGCAGCCCATGAGCAGCACGACGCCATCGAGCGGATGGGCGCGGATGGCTTCCTCCACGTCCATGGCTGCAAGGTTGCGGAAGAGCATGGCGGTCGGGCGCATCGTCACCTCGCCGAGCGAGGAGACGGGGAATTCCAGCGGGAAGCCGCCTGCATCCAAAACGCCGTATTTTACATGCTCCGCGATGGTGCGGAAATGGGCGTTACAGGGCGTGAGCTCGGACCAGGTGTTGCAGATGCCGATGACGGGCCGGCCTTCGAACTGGTCTTGCGGGAAGCCGCTGTTCTTCAGGAAGGAGCGATAATAGAACCCCATCTTGTCCTGACGGCCGAACCAGGCTTGGCTTCGCAACTGCCGCTTCTTGTCTTCACTCATTTTTCTTACCCTAAAACAATCCGCAGCCTGCCCTGGACAACTCCCTGACTACGACTAACGTCGCATGGCCGCCATTTATTTGGCATATAATATGATAAATAGGCCGCTGTTAAGGCTGCTAAAGTCTAAAATCAAAGAATCCAGTGGGAGAAAACGCATGAAGGCTCGTCATCTTCTGACGACGATCGGTATGGCCACGCTGATGCTGTCGTCGGGCGCTGCTTACGCCCAAACCAAAATGACCGTGGGCTTTTCCCAGGTCGGATCCGAATCCGGCTGGCGGGCCGCGGAGACCAAGGTCTCCAAGATCGAGGCCGACAAGCGTGGCATCGATCTGAAGATTTCCGATGCCCAGCAGAAGCAGGAAAACCAGATCCGCGCCGTCCGCTCCTTTATCGCGCAGGGCGTGGACGCCATTCTTCTCGCGCCCGTGGTAGCGACCGGCTGGGATGCTGTGCTGAAAGAGGCCAAGGAAGCCAAGATCCCGGTCGTGCTGCTCGACCGCTCCATCGAGACGAAGGATGACACACTCTATCTGACCGCCGTGACCTCGGACACCGTCTATGAGGGCAAGGTGGCCGGCGAGTGGCTTGCCAAGGAGACCGGCGGCAAGTGCAACGTGGTCGAGCTCCAGGGGACTGTCGGCTCGAGCCCCGCGATCAACCGCAAGAAGGGCTTCGATCAGGTTGTTGCCGCCAATCCCGGCATGAAGATCGTTCGCACTCAGTCAGGCGACTTCACCCGCACCAAGGGTAAGGAAGTCATGGAGAGCTTCATCAAGGCCGAAGGTGGCGGCAAGAATATCTGCGCCGTCTATGCCCACAACGACGACATGGCCATCGGCGCGATCCAAGCCATCAAGGAAGCTGGCCTGAAGCCCGGCAAGGACATCAAGGTCGTTTCCATCGACGCCGTGCCGGACATCTTCAAGGCCATGGCTGACGGCGAAGCCAATGTGACCGTGGAACTCACGCCCAACATGGCAGGTCCGGCATTCGATGCGCTCGCCGCCTACAAGAAAGACGGCACGATGCCGAAGAAGTGGATTCAGACCGAGTCCAAGGTCTTCACTCCTGATACCGCGAAGGCCGAATACGAGAAGCGCAAGGAACTCTACTGATAGCTTCAACCCGGTGGCGGCAGGCGAGATCTCGCCTGCCGCTTCCTGTGTTCCGCCGCAAGCGGTTCATCATCGAAGGGGGAGAGGCTGATGCCGCTGTTGGACGAGCGTTCCGATCTGCTCGAGATCAAGGGACTCACGAAGGGATTTCCGGGCGTTCAGGCGCTGGACCAGGTGGATTTCACGCTCTATGCGGGCGAAATTCACGGCCTGTTAGGTGAGAACGGCGCCGGAAAGTCCACGCTGATCAAGGTGCTCACAGGCGTGTTCAAACGCGATGGCGGAACCATCCGCCTCGATGGTTTGGATATCGAAGCACGTGATCCGGCGGATGCGCTCGCGTTGGGCATCGGCACCGTCTATCAGGAGGTCAACCTCCTTCCCAATCTGTCAGTGGCCGAAAACCTTTTCATCGGTCGACAGCCGCATCGCTTCGGCCTTGTCCGCACAGGCGAGATGCGACGCCGCGCTGCGGAAATTCTCACTGCCTACGGTCTCGACATTAATGTCGCTGATCCGCTAGGCAGCTTCTCCGTGGCGGTTCAGCAGATTGTCGCTATCGCCCGCGCTGTCGATCTGTCCGCAAAGGTGCTGATCCTGGATGAGCCGACTGCGAGCCTCGATGCGCAGGAGGTGGAAACGCTGTTCCGAATCCTGAGGGATCTGAAGACGCAAGGGATCGGAATCGTCTTCGTCACGCATTTCCTCGATCAGGTTTACGCCGTCTGCGACCGCATCACGGTTCTGCGCAACGGACGCTTGGTCGGTTCCCGACCGACATCGGCCTTGCCGCGTATCGAGCTTGTTTCGATGATGCTCGGACGCGAGTTGGCGGAAGAGGCTCTTCATCGTAACCAACGCCCGGCCGTTACTGGAAATCCTGTGGTGTCCTTCAAGGATTACGGCAGACGTAGGCTCGTGGAGCCATTCAATCTCGAAGTCCGTCCCGGTGAAGTAGTGGGGCTTGCCGGCCTCCTCGGCTCCGGCCGCACGGAGACCGCCAAACTTGTCTTCGGCATCGAGAAAGCAGAGACAGGGCAAGCCTTCGTTGATGGCAAGCCCGTTCGCATCGCTTCGCCACGCGATGCCTCCCGCTTGAAGTTCGGCTTCACGCCTGAGGACCGCAAGACGGAAGGTATCGTCGCGGAGCTGTCGATCCGCGAAAACATTATCCTTGCTCTGCAGGCGCAACGCGGTTGGCTGCATCTTCTTCCGCGCCGCAAGCAGGAGGAGATCGCCAACCGGTTCATCAAGCTGCTCGATATCCGCACTCCCGACGCGGAGAAGCCGATCGGACTCCTGTCCGGCGGCAATCAGCAGAAAGCCCTGCTTGCCCGCTGGCTTGCCACGGAGCCTCGTTTCCTCATCCTCGACGAGCCGACGCGCGGCATCGATGTGGGGGCGCATGCGGAAATCATCCGCCTCATCGAGCGCCTTTGCGAGGACGGCCTTGCGCTTCTCGTGATCTCTTCCGAGCTCGAAGAAATCGCCTCTTATAGCGATAGGGTCGTGGTGTTGCGTGATCGCAAGCATGTGCGGGAGCTGTCCGGGGCAGAGGTCAGCGCGAATACCATCATGACGACGATTGCGAGCCATCAATGAGCAGCGTAGTGCAGGCCAGCGCCTCCCGTACTCTTCCCAAAGGACTGCCTCAGGTTGCAGCGCTCCTTGTCGTTCTGCTCGTCAACTGGTTGGTATTCCGCGATTTCTTCGCGATCCGCCTCCAGGATGGGCGTCTTTTCGGCAGTCTGATCGACGTGCTCAACCGTGGTGCTCCCGTCGCCATCCTGGCGTTGGGAATGACCCTCGTCATTGCCACGCGTGGCATCGATCTCTCAGTCGGCGCAGTAATGGCAATCGCCGGAGCCATGGCCGCCAGTATGACAGCGCAGGGCTATCCCTTGCCGGTGGCGCTCGCCGCCGCAGCCGGGATCGGCTTGGCCTGCGGGTTGTGGAACGGCATCCTCGTCGCCGTTCTCGAAATCCAGCCTTTCGTGGCGACCCTGATCCTGATGGTGGCGGGACGGGGTTTCGCGCAGCTCATCACTGAGGGGCAGATCATCACCTTCGTCAGTGAAGGGTTCGCCGCCATCGGAAGCGGATCGTTCCTCATGCTTCCCATGCCGGTGATCATTGCTCTCGTGATGCTGATCATGACGCATTTTGTCGTCCGTCATACGGCTCTAGGGCTCTTCATCGAGTCCATCGGGGCGAATGTCCGCTCGAGCGCTTATGCAGGCATCGGCACGAAGGCCGTCACCATCGCGGTCTATATGTGGTGCAGTCTCTGTGCTGCCATCGCAGGTCTGATCGTCACGGCCGACATTCGCGGAGCCGATGCCAATAATGCAGGTCTCTGGCTTGAGCTCGATGCCATTCTGGCTGTGGTCATCGGCGGTACGTCGCTTTTCGGCGGGCGTTTCAGCCTTGGTCTTTCGGTGGTGGGAGCGCTCATCATCCAGGCCATGAACACCGGCATCCTACTCAGCGGATATCCGCCCGAGTACAACCTGATCGTGAAGGCCATCGTTGTGCTGGCCGTGCTTCTGGCGCAGTCGCCCGTCCTGTCGGGACTGGGTGTCGTCTGGAAGAGGAGCAAGATCTGATGCGCCGCCACCTGCCAGTTCTGATCACCCTTGCCGTCTTCATCGCGGGCTACCTGATCTGCCTCGCGCAATTCCCGAGCTTTGCCTCGACGCGGGTCATCGGCAATCTTCTCACGGACAACGCCTTTCTCGGTATCGTCGCGGTAGGCATGACCTTCGTGATCCTGTCGGGCGGCATCGACCTGTCGGTGGGATCGGTCATTGCCTTCACCGGTGTCTTTCTGGCGGTCACCATCGAGCAACATGGGCTCAATACGTATGTGGCATTCGTGCTCATCCTGGGACTTGCGGCCCTGTTCGGGGCAGCGATGGGATTCCTGATCCATACCTTCCAGATCCCGGCCTTCATCGTGACGTTGGCCGGAATGTTCCTTGCGCGTGGCCTGTGCTTCGTGCTCACCACGGACTCGATCCCCATCAATGCTCCTGCCTACGGCCAGATCACGGACATCGCATTCTCGCTTCCAGGAGGAGGGCGCCTGACCTTCATCGCGCTGACCATGCTCGTGGTGGTCGCGATTGGCGTGGTCCTGGCGCATTTCACCCGTTTCGGGGCCAATGTTTACGCTCTGGGCGGCAACAGGACGTCCGCAGAATTGATGGGCGTGCCCGTGGGGAAGACCACGGTGAGGATCTACATGCTGTCCAGTTTTCTGGCGGCTTTGGCTGGAATCGTCTTTTCTTTTTACACCTCGGCAGGTTATTCCCTTGCAGCGACCGGGGTCGAGCTCGATACGATTGCGGCCGTCGTTATCGGCGGCACGCTTCTGACGGGCGGTTCCGGCACAATCATCGGCACGCTTGTCGGCGTGCTCATCCAGGGGTTGATCCAGACCTACATCACCTTTGAGGGAACCTTGAGTTCCTGGTGGACCAAGATTGCGATTGGCGCTCTGCTCTTCGCTTTCATCGTTCTTCAGAGAGGGCTGTCGGCGGCATCGATCCGGACAAGATAGAGGTTTCAAGAGCGCATCATGGTTTTGGCAAACGATCTCAAGAGGCCTGTAAGAACGCGATCCGCACATGATCTCGTCGCCCATGGGATTGGCCAGAACATCATGAAGGGACGTTTCCCCGTCGGCAGCATCCTGCCGGGAGATGCCGAACTCATGGAGCTGTTCGGGGTGTCGCGCACGGCTCTCCGCGAAGCGCTGAAAACCCTCGCCGCGAAAGGTCTTATCGAATCCAAGACCAAGGTCGGCACCAAGGTGCTGGATCGCAACAACTGGAACATGTTCGACTCCGACATTCTCGAGTGGCATCTTGAGATGGGGGTGGATGCCCAGTTCCTCGGCTGGCTCTTCGAGATCCGTCAGACGCTGGAGCCCTTCGCCTGCGCGACGGCGGCCCTTCGTCGGACCTCCAGGCAGCTTGAGATCATGCGCAAAGCTCTTGAAGCCATGTATGGATGCGCCACCAACCGGCAGGGCTTCACCAAGGCGGACCTGGCCTTTCATCAGGCCATCCTCGAAGCCTCGGGGAACCCGTTCCTGCAATCCATCGGTTCGGTGATCGGCGCCGCTTTGGCGACCTCCTTCACGATCAGCTCGCCCGTTTCCAGCGACGAGCGCTTCGACACGGTCATGAAGCAGCATCAGGCAGTATTCGATGCCATCGAGGAACAGGACCCGTCCGCTGCGAGCGAGGCCATGTCTGTTCTGATCATGCAGGCAGCGGAGCGGGTAAGGATCAAGCAGAGCGCGAGCACTCTGGCTACGATCCAGACGCATGCGTTCTCCGGCATCTGAACTCTAGTTTCATCCGTCTAAGCTCTGGATAAAACGGGGTGGAGCGGCTTCTCCCACCCAAAATAGTATTATAGTATTATTGGGCGATCGGGCGCATGGGCTTAACGATCCCAGCGCCTGAGATGCAGCTGAAAAAGGGCTTCTGTAGAAGCCTCTCTCAGGACGCCCGTGCTTCGACGTTGCTGCCCCGCTGTGACGAGTAGCCCGCCTAGGCCCGCCGCGTAGGAACTCTAGATATGAGCCGGCACAACCAGAATGGCCCGGCCATCGGATCGAAAGGGAGAACGACCTTGAGGACGATTACGACGACTATCGCAGCGCTGGCTCTCGGAGCGACCAGTCTGCTCACCCCGGCTTTTGCGCAGGACAAGGCTACCGTCGGCGTGGCCATGCCCACCAAGTCATCCGCACGCTGGATCGACGACGGCAACAACATGGTCAAGGTGCTCAAAGAGAAGGGCTATAACGTCGACCTTCAATATGCTGAAGACGACATCCCGAACCAGCTTTCCCAGATCGAGAACATGATCACGAAGGGCGCCAAGGTGCTCGTGATCGCCTCCATCGACGGCACGACCCTGTCGGACGCGCTGCAGCAGGCAGCCGATAAGGGTATCAAGGTCATCGCCTATGACCGCTTGATCCGTAACTCGAAGAACGTTGATTACTACGCTACCTTCGACAACTTCCAGGTAGGCGTTCTCCAAGGCGGCTACATCGAGAAGGCTCTCGGCCTGAAGGAGGGCAAGGGTCCGTTCAATATCGAGCTCTTCGGCGGCTCGCCCGACGACAACAACGCCTACTTCTTCTACAACGGCGCCATGTCGGTTCTCGACCCGTATATCAAGAGCGGCAAGCTCAAGGTGCTCAGCGGACAGACGGGCATGGACAAGGTTTCGACCCTGCGTTGGGACGGCGCTGTCGCCCAGGCCCGCATGGATAACCTGCTCTCGGCCTATTACACCGACAAGCGCGTCGACGCGGTTCTCTCGCCTTACGATGGCCTGAGCATCGGCATCATCTCCTCGCTCAAGGGCGTCGGCTACGGCACGCCCAAGCAGCCCATGCCGGTGATCACCGGACAGGACGCCGAGGTTCCCTCCGTCAAGTCGATCCTCGCCAAGGAACAGACCTCGACCGTGTTCAAGGACACCCGCGAACTCGCCAAGGTGACGGCCAACATGGTGGACGCCGTTCTGTCGGGCAAGCAGCCCGAGGTGAACGACACGAAGACCTACGAGAACGGCGTGAAGACCGTTCCTGCCTATCTGCTGAAGCCGGTGAGCGTCGATGCTTCCAACTGGAAGGAAGTTCTGGTCGGCAGCGGCTACTACAAGGAAGATCAGTTCAAGTAAGACTTGAACGGGAGACGGACCCTGCGCAATCCGCGCAGGGTCCTTACTCATTTCTGGACGGGCTTATGGGCCCGTCCTCGAGTTGCCTGAGGTTTCCAAGATGAATGCGATCCTTGAAATGCGAGGGATCACGAAGACGTTTCCGGGCGTGAAGGCGCTCGACAACGTCAACATCACCGTCAAGGCCGGTGAGATCCATGCATTGGTGGGCGAGAACGGGGCCGGAAAATCGACCCTGATGAAGGTTCTGAGCGGCGTCTATCCGCACGGATCCTATTCCGGCGAGATCGTGTATGAGGGCCAGGAGCGGCGCTTCAAGGACATCGCCGACAGCGAAGAACTTGGTATCATCATCATTCACCAGGAGCTGGCCCTTGTGCCGCTCCTGTCGATTGCGGAAAACATCTTCCTCGGCAATGAGCAGGCCACATACGGCGTCATCGATTGGTCGGTGGCCTTCGCGCGGACGAAGCAGCTTCTCAAGATGGTGGGCTTGAACGAGTCTCCCGAGACGCTCGTCACTAATATCGGCGTCGGCAAGCAACAGCTCGTGGAGATTGCCAAGGCTCTCTCCAAGAAGGTCAAGCTGCTGATCCTGGACGAGCCGACCGCGAGCCTGAACGAGAAGGACAGCGACGCGCTCCTGAATCTTCTCCTGCAGTTCAAGGCGCAAGGCATTTCCTCCATCCTGATCTCGCACAAGCTCAACGAGATCACGAAGGTTGCGGATTCCATCACGGTTCTGCGCGATGGAACGACGGTGGAGACGCTGGATTGCCATGCGGGCGAGATCAGCGAGGACCGGATCATCCGTGGCATGGTGGGCCGCACCATGGCTGACCGCTATCCGAAACGGCAATCCAGGATCGGCAAGACGATCTTCCAGGTCGAGAACTGGTCGACCTATCATCCGCTGCACTCCAACGTTCAGGTGGTCAAGAACGTCAACCTGAACATCCGGCGTGGCGAGATCGTCGGCATTGCCGGCCTCATGGGGGCAGGGCGCACCGAGTTCGCCATGAGCCTCTTCGGCCGCAGCTACGGCCAGCACACCTCAGGCCGCGTTCTTCTGCACGGCAAGGAGATCGACGTGAGTTCGGTCGAAAAGGCAGTAGGAAACGGGATCGCCTATGCCACCGAGGACCGCAAGACCTATGGCCTCGTCCTGGAAGAGGACATCCGCAAGAACATCTCGCTCGCCAATCTCAAAGGCGTGGCCAAGAACTTCGTCATCGACGACATTCGCGAACTGGCCGTCGCCAACGATTATCGCGGCAAGATGCGCATCCGCTCGCCCAACGTCTTCCAGGAAACGGTGAACCTCTCCGGCGGAAACCAGCAGAAGGTGGTGTTGAGCAAATGGCTCTTCTCCAACCCGGAAATCCTCATTCTGGACGAGCCGACCCGCGGCATTGACGTGGGCGCGAAGTACGAAATCTACACGATCATCAATGGCCTGGCAGATGCCGGAAAGGGCGTTCTCATGATCTCGTCGGAAATGCCGGAACTACTCGGCATGTGCGACAGGATCTACGTGATGAACGAGGGCTCCCTGATTGCCGAGCTCGATGTGGCCGAGGCCTCGCAGGAAAAGATCATGCACGCTATCGTTAAGTCGGGGAGACGCTGAGATGGATACGAGAACCGCTGACGAGGTCCACGTTCCCCAGCAGAAGACATCGTGGCTGGAGTTCATGAAGACCCACTTCCGCGACTACGGCATGTTGCTCGCCCTTCTGGCGATCATGGCGTTCTTCCAGGTCGCGACGGACGGCACGCTGCTGCGCCCGCTCAACATGACGAACCTCGTGCTGCAGAACAGCTACATCGTTATCATGGCGTTGGGCATGCTCCTCGTGATCGTGGCCGGTCATATCGATCTGTCGGTTGGCTCCATCGTCGGCTTCGTGGGAGGCCTGGCGGCCATCATGATGGTGAGATGGGGTTTCGATCCCGTGACGACGACCATCGCCTGCCTGATTGTCGGCGGCCTCATCGGCGCGGCTCAGGGTTACTGGGTCGCTTACTTCAAGGTTCCATCCTTCATCGTGACGCTTGCAGGCATGCTCGTGTTCAAGGGCCTTACGCTGGCCCTTCTCGGCGGCATGTCGGTCGGTCCGTTCCCTGTTGTGTTCCAGCGCCTCAGCTCCGGCTTCATCCCGGATTTCTTCGGCGGCGAGGGCTTCAACTACACGTCGCTCTTCATCGGCGTCGCGAGCGTGATCGCAATCGTCTATTTCAGCGTGCGCAGCCGCGCCAATCAGCTGAAACATGACGTGGAGACGGCGCCTTTCGGTCTCTTCGTGGCGAAGAACGCGCTGCTGGCCCTTTTCATCGTGGCCTTCTGCTACCTGATGGCGACCTATCGCGGCCTGCCGAACGTGCTCGTCATCATGGCAGCGCTGATTGTCTTGTACGCCTTCGTGACGAACCGCACGACCATCGGCCGACGCATTTATGCCCTGGGCGGCAATGAGAAGGCAGCGCGGCTCTCCGGCATCAAGACCGAACGCCTAACCTTCCTGACCTTCGTGAACATGGGTGTGCTGGCTGGCCTTGCCGGCCTCATCTTCGCGGCCCGCCTGAACACGGCAACGCCGAAGGCCGGCCTTGGCTTCGAGCTGGACGTGATCGCGGCGGTCTTCATCGGCGGCGCCTCTGCCACGGGCGGTGTCGGCAAGGTCACGGGTGCCGTGATCGGCGCCTTTGTCATGGGCGTCATGAACAACGGCATGTCGATCCTCGGCATCGGCATCGACTACCAGCAGGTCATCAAGGGGCTTGTGCTGCTCGCAGCCGTGTCTCTCGACGTCTACAACCGAAAGAAGTAACAAGAAGCCCGCATCAGAACGCTGGAGCTTCGGCTCCGGGTGAGCGGCTAGAGAGCCGTGCTGCCGAAGGGCAGGACGAGCCAAAGCCAGCAATGGAATGGAGAAATGCTGATGACCAAGAACTACATTGCCGGCGAATGGGTCGCCGCATCCGAAGCTGCGCCGAATCTCAACCCATCCAACACCAACGATGTGATCGGTGATTTCGCCCGTGCCTCGGCTGCCGAGGCCCAGACTGCCATCGATGCCGCTTACGCCGCTTTTCCGGCCTGGTCGCATTCCTCCATCCAGCAGCGCCACGACATCCTCAAGGCCGTCGGAGACGAGATCCTCGCCCGCAAGGAAGAGCTTGGACGCCTGCTCTCCCGCGAGGAAGGCAAGACTCTCCCGGAAGGTATCGGTGAGGTCACCCGCGCGGGTCAGATCTTCCAGTTCTTCGCTGGCGAATGCCTGCGCTTGGCGGGCGAGAAGCTGCCTTCTGTTCGCCCGGCCGTCGACGTTGAGATCACCCGCGAGCCGGTAGGCGTGATCGGCCTCATCACCCCCTGGAACTTCCCGATCGCCATTCCGGCCTGGAAAATCGCTCCGGCGCTCGCTTACGGCAATACGGTAGTGTTCAAGCCTGCCGAGCTGGTTCCGGCTTCCGCTCATGCGCTCTCCGAGATCATCATCCGTGCCGGTGTGCCTGCGGGCGTGTTCAACCTTGTCATGGGCAAGGGCTCGGTGGTCGGCGAAGCCATGCTGCAGAGCCCGAAGGTATCCGCCATCTCCTTCACCGGCTCGGTGCCGACAGGACGTCGGGTGGCCATGAGCGCCATCACGGCAGACCCGATGAAGAAGATTCAGCTCGAGATGGGCGGCAAGAATCCCATGGTCGTGCTCGACGATGCCGATCTCAAGGTTGCCGTGGAATGCGCCGTCAACAGCGCGTTCTTCTCCACCGGCCAGCGCTGCACAGCCTCGTCGCGTCTGATCGTGACGGAGGGAATTCACGACAAATTCGTGGCGGCCATGCAGGAGCGCATGAAAGGTCTCGTGATCGATGATGCTCTCAAGAGCGGCACGCATATCGGCCCCGTGGTGGATCAGAGTCAGCTCGATCAGGATCTCAAGTATATCAAGATCGGCCAGGAAGAGGGCGCCAAGCTAGCGGCTGGCGGCGAGCTTCTGAAGCGCGACGCCCCCGGCTTCTACCTCTCGCCGGCCCTGTTCACGGAAGTCGACAACACGATGCGTGTGGCCCGCGAGGAGATTTTCGGCCCCGTGGCAACCGTCATCCGCGCCAAGGATTACGATGAGGCGCTGGAATTCGCCAACGATACGCCGTTCGGCCTGTCCTCTGGCATTTGTACCACGAGCCTGAAATATGCGGGGCACTTCAAGCGCCATGCGGAAGCCGGCATGGTGATGGTGAACCTGCCGACCGCAGGCGTGGACTATCACGTGCCGTTCGGCGGTCGCAAAGGCTCGTCCTATGGTCCGCGCGAGCAGGGGCGCTACGCGCAGGAATTCTACACCACGGTCAAGACAGCCTATGTTTTCGACGGCAATGGTCCTTACGTGCCGAAGACCAAGGGCAGCGAATAATTCGGTTCAAGAGCAAACGAGACATCCATGGCTGAAACGATTTACAGCTCGCTGAAGGGCAAGACGGTTCTCATCACCGGCGGCGCCAGCGGCATCGGCGAGAGCATCGCGCGTAACTTCCATACTCAGGGCAGCAAGGTCGCCATCCTGGACTTCAATGCGGAAGCGGGCCTGGCTTTGGCGAAAGAGCTCGGGGAGCGCGTGCATTTCGAACACAACGATGTGCGCGACATCCCGGCGCTTCAGGCCGCAATCCGACGCGCCAGCGAGGTGCTTGGCCCCATTACGATCCTCATCAACAATGCGGCCCGTGACGACCGTCACACCATCGATCAGGTGACGCCGGAATACTGGCGCGAGCGTTTTGCCACGAACCTCGACCACCAGTTTTTTGCGGCCCAGGCTGTTCTGCCGGATATGGAGAAGGCAGGCGGCGGCTCCATCATCAACATGGGCTCTACGAGCTACATGGTGAGTGACGATTCCTTTGCAGCCTACAAGACGGCGAAGTCCGCTTCGGTTGGTCTTACACGCGCTCTTGCCCGCGAGCTTGGCCCGAAGAATATCCGCGTGAACTGCCTCGTGCCGGGCTGGATCATGACCCAACGCCAGATCGATCTGTGGCTCACGCCTGAAAGCGAGCAGGAATTGCTGAAGCGCCAATGCGTGAAACGCAAGCTCGTGCCGCAGGACATCGCCAACATGGCGCTATTCCTGGGCTCGGATGCTTCCAGCGCCATGTCGGCCCAGACCTACCTCGTGGACGGCGGCTGGGTTTAAAGACGGCTGACAATTTCATGCTTGAGGCCGGCACCTTCCCGCCGGCCTTTTCTTTTTCGATCGCTCTAGTGAAGCGTTCGTCTTGTCTGGGATGCGCTCAAGCGGCTCCGGAGATTCTCATGATGGCATCCGGTCGCTTCCAAAGCTCAGGCAAGAGTTCCAAGCCGAGCCCCGGCTGCATGTTGACCGTGGCCTCTCCCTTCTCGACCGTTGGTAGGTCGGTCACGAGTTCGGTATACCAGCCGGTATAAAAAGCGCGCACGCTTTCCTGGATCAGCGCGTTGCGGGCATGAAGCGAAAAGTGGCAGGACGCGGCATAAACCACGGGGCCGGTGCAGTCATGCGGTGCGACGGGGACATGCCAGGCTTCGGCAAGAGCTGCGATTTTCCGCGCCTCCGTCAGGCCGCCGCACCATGACAGATCGAGCATGACCACGCCTGCGACACCGGTTTCGAGATACTCGCGGAAGGCATGCGTATAGGACAAGGTTTCGGAAGCGCAGACCCAGGCTTTGGAATGCCGCGCGTATTCCTTCAGGTCGCCGACATTATCCAGACGGAAGGGATCCTCGTGCCAATAGGTATCGAATTCGGCCAGAGAAGCGGCGAGCTTCTTCGCCATGGGCAGGCTCCACAGGGAGTGGAACTCGACCATGATATCCATCTTGTCGCCGACAGCCTTTCGGATCTTGGTGAAAGGCTCAAGCGCGGTCCGCAGTTCGTCCGGTGAGATGTCGTAGCCGTGGCTGCGTTCGGCTGCGACATCGAATGGCCAGATCTTCATGCCCGTAATGCCCTGTTCCAGCAGAGAATGGGCGAGATCGTCCGCATGATGGAGGAAGGCTTCCAGATCCTCGTAATCTCCCTCCACCTGGCCGATGCCCCAGTTCGCGACCTTCTGAGCCCGGCTGTCACGGATATACCGATAACCGGCACAGGTGTTGTAGACGCGGATCCTGTCCCGCGAGCGGCCGCCGAGCATATCGCAGATTGGCTTTCCATGAGCTTTGCCGAAGAGATCCCACAGGGCGATGTCGATGGCCGAGTTGCCTCGTGTTTCCACGCCGGCCGAGCGCCAGCCGAGATAGTTCTGGAGATCGCGATTGATGCCTTCGATCTGAAGCGGATCGCGGCCGATCAGCTTGGCCGCCGCCGTCTCGTGGATATAGGCCTCGACAGCGGCAGCACCCATGAAGGTTTCGCCAAGCCCGATGAGGCCCTCATCCGTATGGATGCGAACCCAGATGATGTTGGCAAATTCCTGAAGACGCAGAGTCTCGATCTGGGTGATTTTCATCGCGGCCTCCTGTGGTCATATCTCCGATATGCGCGCCGGATCAGCGATATCTACGGAATGCCATGAGGGTCGGCACTATTCATAAGTATAATATGTAACACTAATTCAGGTTTGTGGACCTCGCCGAACCGAGACCTATTTCCGCTTCCGGTTGCCGGAAAACGCGCAAGCAAAAAGCGCCTCGGTGAACAGAACAATGGCTCATGAAACAGGCCAGGTCGGGGAGGATACGTGAGCAGGATAGGGACCTTCTTCTTCAAAAGTCTGGAAGGCCTGATGGTCCTCCTATTGGCCTGCATGGTCGTCATGGTTTTCGGTAATGTCGTCCTGCGTTACCTTTTCGATACGGGGATCGATGTTTCCGAGGAGCTCTCCCGTTTCTTCTTCGTCTGGCTGACCTTCATCGGCGCCGTCGTGGTCGGACGCGAGAACGCGCATCTCGGCGTCGAGACGCTGGTGGCGAGGCTGGGCGTCAATGGGCGCAAGGCCTGCATGGTGCTCTCAGACATCTTCGTCATCATCTGCTGCGCCGTCTTTTTCTGGGGCACATGGCTGCAGGCCGAGATCAATGCCACGAATTACGCTCCGATCACCGAAATCTCCATGCTCTGGATCTATGGCGTCGGATATTTCACGAGCCTTGGCCTAGGGATCATGGCCCTCATTCGGATTGCTCGCGTGCTGACGGGACGTATCAGCGAACGAGAGCTTCGCGCCTTCGCCGGGGATTACAGCGACGATGAAGCCCATGCCCTGAGGGAGCGCCTCGAGTGACCATTGTCGTCTTCCTCGTCTCCCTTTTAGGGGCCATGGCGCTGGGTATGCCCATCGCTTTTGCTCTCATCGTTTGCGCATTGGCGCTCATGCTCTGGCTCGGCAACTTTGACAGCCAGATCGTGGCGCAGAACATGATCATCGGCGCCGACAACTTTCAGCTTCTGGCTGTGCCGTTTTTCCTACTCGCCGGCGAGCTGATGAATGTTGGCGGCCTTTCGAAACGGATCGTCAATTTTGCCCTGGCATGCCTCGGGCATATTCATGGCGGGCTCGGCTATGTGGCAATCGTCGCCGCTCTGATCCTGGCAGCCTTGTCAGGGTCGGCAGCAGCCGATACGGCGGCCCTGGCGGCCATCTTGATCCCGATGATGCGCAATGCCGGCTACGACATTCCGCGCTCCGCTGGCCTCATTGCGGCAGGCGGCATCATCGCACCCGTCATCCCGCCGTCCATCGGCTTCATCATCTTCGGCGTTGCGGCCAATGTATCGATCTCCCAGCTGTTTCTGGCAGGTGTCGCTCCCGGTCTGATGATGGGTCTGGCGCTGGTTGCTGCTTGGTGGGTCGTCAGCCGGAGGGACAAGCTGAAGACCTTTCCGCGAACGACTATGCGAGAACGTGGAAAAGCCTTCGTCGATGGCTTCTTCGCCCTGCTGATGCCGGTGATGATCCTGGGCGGCATCAAGTGGGGTATCGTCACGCCGACGGAAGCAGCCGTGCTCGCGGCGGTCTATGCGCTCATCGTCGGCATGTTCGTGTATCGGGAACTCAAGCCATCCATGCTCTACGGCGTCTTCCTGACCGCTGCGAAGACGACCGCCGTCGTGATGTTTCTTGTGGCTTCGGCGCTGGTGTCCGCCTGGCTCATCACCCAGGCGAATATTCCGGCGGAGATCAGCACTTTCATCGAGCCTCTCATGGGCAACAAGACCCTGCTCATGTTTGCTCTGATGTTCCTGGTCGTGATCGTGGGTACTGCCCTCGATTTCTCGCCGACAGTGCTGATCCTGACACCGGTTCTCATGCCTATCGTCAAGCAGGCTGGGATCGATCCTGTCTATTTCGGCGTCCTGTTCATCATCAACAACGCCATCGGGCTTATTACACCGCCCGTGGGCATCGTGCTCAATGTGGTGAGTGGCGTTGCCCGTGTCCCGATGGGAGCTGTCATCAAAGGGGTCAATCCCTTCCTGATCGCGCAGCTCATCGTGCTCGTCCTGCTCATCATCTTCCCCGACCTCGTGATGGTGCCCCTGTCATGGCTGCGGGGACGATGAGCAGAAGGGAAATAAGAAACCGAAGAGAGAGGGAACAACCATGAAGACACTGAAATTCGCATTGGCAGCAGGCGTTGCCTTAACACTCCTGTCCGCGGTTCCGGCCGCGGCACAATTCACCGAGCGCAACATCCGCCTATCCAACGGCGTGAACGAGGATCACCCGAACGGCAAGGGTGTGGACAAGTTCAAAGCTTGCCTGACAGAAAAGTCCGGCGGCAAGATGAAGGTCCAGGGTTTCTGGGGCGGTGCTCTGGGTGGCGATCTGCAAGCGACGCAGGCTCTTCGCTCCGGCACGCAGGAAATGGTTGTCACTTCGAGCTCGCCGCTCATCGGCATCCTGCCTGATCTCGGCGTCTTCGACCTGCCGTTCCTCTTCGCCAACGAAAAGGAAGCCGATACTATTCTTGATGGTCCGTTCGGAAAGTATATCGACGGGAAATTGGAGTCGGTCGGCCTCGTCAACGTCGCCTATTGGGAAAACGGTTTCCGCAACCTGACCAATTCCCGGCACCCTGTCGAGAAATGGGAAGACTTCAAGGGCCTCAAGGTTCGTGTGATGCAGAACAACGTGTTCCTCGACACGTTCAAGAACATGGGTGCGAATGCCGTTCCCATGGCCTTCGGCGAAGTGTTCACTGCGCTCGAGACCAAGGCCATCGACGGGCAGGAAAACCCCTTCGTGACCATCGACACTTCGAAGTTCTATGAAGTGCAGAAGTATCTCTCGGTGACCCGCCACGCCTATACGCCGTTCCTGGTTCTCTATTCCAAGAAGCTCTGGGATGGGCTGTCGAAGGATGAGCAGGCCGCTGTGCGTGATTGCGCCATCGCCGGCCGCGACGAGCAGCGCAAGGTATCTCGCGAACTGGGGCAGGCCTCTCTCCAGAAGATCAAAGGGGCGGGTGTGGTCGTCAACGAGCTCAACGAGCAGGAGGCGAACCGCATGCGCGAGCAGGCCAGGTCTGTGTGGGAAAAGCACGCCTCCACCATCGGCCCCGAGACGGTGAAGATGATGCAGGACGAGCTGGATAAGATGCGCAAGAAGTAAGGTACTGCTACCCAACATGGATCTGCCCGGAGCGTCCGCGCTCTGGGCAGTCTATTATCGTCTTAATATCTGCCGAGTCCTTTGAACGAAGTTATTGATCGATGCAGATTCTCATTCTCGGGGCCGCCGGAATGGTTGGCCGCAAGCTCACTGAGCGACTTATCGGCGATGGGCGCGTGAATGGCCAGCCGATCACCCGCATGATCCTGCACGATGTGGTTGAGCCTCAGACTCCGCAGGCGCCTTTCGAGATCGCGGCGCTGACCTCAGATTTTTCTTTGGCAGGCGAGGCCGACAAGCTCGTGGCAAACCGCCCCGACCTGATCTTTCATCTGGCTGCAATCGTGTCCGGTGAAGCCGAAGCCGATCTGGACAAAGGCTATCGGATCAACCTCGACGGAACCCGTTATCTCTTCGACGCCATTCGCCACATTGGTGATGGTTATTGTCCGCGTCTGGTTTTCACCTCGTCCATTGCCGTTTTCGGAGCGCCATTCCCCGAAGCCATTGGAGATGATTTTTTCCTGACACCGCTGACAAGCTACGGGACGCAGAAGGCAATCGGTGAACTGCTGCTCTCTGACTACACACGTCGTGGGTTCTTCGACGGCGTCGGCATTCGCCTGCCTACCATTTGCGTCAGGCCCGGAAAGCCCAACAAGGCGGCTTCCGGCTTCTTCTCGGGCATCATTCGCGAGCCATTGAGCGGACAGGAGGCCGTGCTTCCTGTCCCTGAGGATGTGCGCCACGCTCACGCTTCACCACGCTCTGCTGTGGGTTTTCTCATGCATGCCGCGACGATTGATAAGGCCAGGATCGGGCCCCGTCGGAATCTGACGATGCCAAGCGTTTCCGTTACTGTCGCCGAACAGATCGACGCCCTGCGACACATCGCAGGAGATAAGGTGGCCGCCAGGATCCGCCGCGAGCCCGATCCCAACATCATGCAGATGGTGGCGGGATGGCCGCGCCGGTTCGATGCCAGCCGCGCGGAAAGCCTCGGTTTCAAGGCTGAAAAGAGTTTCGATGAGATCATCCGCCTTCACATCGATGATGAGCTGGGCGGTAAGATCGCCAATTGATATGCGAGAGTACGGCCTGCTTGTGATTTAGCTCACAGACGCGCATTGCCATTGAGCGCACATTGCAGCTTCTCCAACAGGGGAGGCTTCCGATGATGCTCAGTGTTACGAAGCGTTCGCGCCCATGGGCGCGTCTCTGTCTCCTGACCACCGCAGTCACGGCTTTGAGCACCGCACTTCCCGCTATGGCGTGCCCTCTCGGGAACCATGACAGCCCGCGAGTTCGCTTGATGCATGGCATGACTTATGCATCGACCGATAAGGTCAAGGTCGCGCAATCCGACCACAAGGCTCACGCCCAGCCGCCGGCTGGCAACGAACTCGGGGCCTATAGCCGCGACATGCCGAAAGGTGCCGCTGCGCCGAGCGCGGAGTCCAGGCCAGCCATCTACAGCAATCTGGGCCAATTCTCGTGGCCTGCCATGAGCCCAAGCGGGCAGGATGCGAAAGCCTATTTCGACCAGGGCTATCGTCTCGGATGGGGCTTCAATCACGCCGAATCTGCCCGTGCTTTCAGGGCGGCACAGCAACTCGATCCGAATTGCGCGATGTGTCTGTGGGGCGAGGCATGGGTGCTCGGCCCTCACATCAATTATCCGATGAGCACGGATGCGAACGAACGAGCGCTTGCCGTGCTCGAACAGGCCAGGAAACTCACGCCTGCCGCTGACGGGTTGCAAAGTGCTGTGATCGACGCTCTCTCAAAGCGTTATTCGTCTGATCCGAATGCCGATCGCAAAGCGCTCGATCAGGCTTATGCGGACGCGATGCAGGCCGTGCAGGCTCGCTTTCCGGAAGACCCGCATGTTGCACTTCTGACGGCAGATGCACTTATGAACCTCAGTCCATGGGATTACTGGACGGATGGAGGAAAGACACCGAAGGGCAAGACCGCACGTATGGTCGAACTTATCGAAGGCGTGCTGGGCGACAAACAGGTAGGGCCGCTTCAGGCCTATCCTGATCATCCCGGGGCTATTCACCTCTACATCCATGCCGTCGAGGCCTCCGACCGGCCCGAGCGGGCAGCGCCGCATGCGACGCGCTTGGCGGCATTGATGCCTGGAGCTGGACACCTCGTGCATATGCCGAGCCACATCTGGTATCGCCTCGGACGCTGGCGTGAGAGCCTGGACGCGAATGTGCAGGCCGCAGCGGCCGACGAAGCGCTTCTGAAGCAGGGTGGTGCAAGCCTGCTTTATTCGGAAGGCTACTATGCCCACAATGTCCACTTCGTGATGGCGTCGGCCCTCATGGGCGGGGATGGAGGAACGTCCATCGCCGCAGCCGAGAAGCTCGTCGGGCTTGTATCGAGCCGCGCGCAGCACGAGGTCCCTTGGACGCAGCCCATCGCCGCTGCCGTCTATACTGCCCATGCGCGGTTCTCGACACCGGAGAAAGTGCTGGCCTTGCCTGCGCCCGATATCAGCTTCCCCTTCGTGCGCGCCACATGGCACTACGCGCGCGGCGTCGCACTAGCGCGTCTGGGGCGTGAAGATGAGGCCCGTGCAGAAGCCGCGGCCATTAACGCTTTAGCGGAAACGCCCGAAATCAAGGCGCTGCCGGATATGGGGGTCCCAGGGCCAGGTGTTCTCGCCATCGAGGCCAAGGTGATCGAGGGACGAATTGCGCAGGCCAGGAGCGATGCTGCACAGGCGGCTGCGCAATTCGCGGAAGCTGCTGCGATCCAGGATCAGTTGCCCTACATGGAGCCGCCGTTCTGGTATTACCCGGTGCATCAATCGCTCGGTGCAGCCTTGCTGCAGCAGGGAAAGAGCGAAGATGCGCAGGCTGCCTTCCGCAGGGCGCTCCAACTGTCGCCCAATAATGGATGGGCTGCGACCGGATTACTGCAAGCGGCCGAAGCACGCGGTGATGGCGCTACGGCAAACGAGGCGAGGGCGCTCATTCAGAAGAACTGGTTCGGCGAACAGCAGCCTTCGCTCGATCGGCTTTAAAACTTCAATTTTGATCTTGCGGCAGGCTGAAGCCCCATCGGCTTCAGCCTGTCGGTTTGCCGGTATTCTCTAGGTAAGACGCTCTATGCCGGTTTGGGGCGTAAGAAGCCGTTTTCTATGGCTTTTCAGCCAGAAAAGGCTACGAGTTTGAGAAAGCTAGTTTATCTAATTTAACCCGAATAATTTTTTGTTTGTCCATAAAAGCCTTAAAGTCTTCTTCTCTTCCCCACCATTCTTTAATGATAAAAGTTTCTATGCCTAATCCTAGACTCATACTCCCCCAAGTAAGGTAGTGTGGGGTGTCAGTAGTTATATCTGCATTCACTTTTGCAAATACGGATACAGCTAATAAAGCCCATATTATGCGCTCGGGCATGTGCAATACGCCATCTGCAAGAATCCACCTTGAATGACCATCGGTCACAGGAAGAAGCTCGTAGTTTTTAGGAGTATCTTCTGCATGCGCATGGCTACATCTAAAAACATGATATATAACGTCAGCTAAATCGGGATCTGGAAGAATTCTTCCATATCCATTGTCGATTTTGAGGTTGTGCCATTTCGTTTCAACGAGATTTATCCCGCCGCCAATCATGGGCTCAATAATCCAGTAATATGCCCGAATAAGATCTTTATAATCTTTATTGGTTGCTTTATTTTTACCAGAAAATTTCCTTGCAGTGCCCTCAATTGAAAAACAGGCGTGCATTAAGGCTAAGTCAGGACTTCCCTGTTCGTAGTCATTAATAGCAGCCAAAACGTGTTTTTCTAATTTCATGACTTGCGAGCTTAGCGAACACTTAGTGAGGTCTGAACTCAGAAGATTCGAGTGCGCCTGTTTCAATGGCGGAGAGGGTGGGATTCGAACCCACGGTGGGCTTGCACCCACGGCGGTTTTCAAGACCGCTGCCTTAAACCACTCGGCCACCTCTCCATCGGCGTCCGGGAGGATCCATCACCCCAGCCGCTACCATAAAGGTTCTCTAAGGCTGTGGGCCGGTCGCCGTCAACATAAACCCATCTGGGTATCAGGGCGAAGCGTCACGGCACAGAGGTGAGTCTCACGATCTTTACCTCTCTCCAGAGCGCCACCTCACGGGCGCGCGGCTATTTGAGCCCGTCCCATCGTGAAAATCACCTAGAGAAAATGGCATCTAAGGCCCTGAAAATATTCAATCTTTCGAGGGGCGATACATTGTTAACAATTCGATAGCTTTGCAATTGACAAGCGCGGCCATTTAACTTCCTTTTAAGAGGATAGGCGCACTTTGGTTGGCTGTCCGGGGTAGATTTTCCGACGCCGCCATGAGCAGTGCGAAGAATGGGGATGCGAACAATATGCATTGGGATCGCGCTGAGGCCAAAAGCGGTTTAACGGGAAAGATCACCCTCGACTGCCGAGCTCTCGTCCGAATTGCTGGTGTCGCGGCTATTGCCCTCACCGTCGCCAATTGCTCCTCCAAGGTCGGCGGCATCGACCCCAAATACGGCGTGGCGCCGAGCCCGCGGGTTGTCGACGGCGGGCCGATTCCCAAAGGCGGCGGCCGCAATATGGTGGGTAAGCCCTATACGGTTGCCGGCCGCACCTATGTTCCGTCCGAAACGCCGCGTCCGGTTGAAGGCCTTGCCTCCTGGTACGGCTCCAATTTCCATGGCCGCATGACCGCCAATGGTGAGATTTTCGACCGCGATTCGATCGCTGCGGCCCATACCACCATGCCGCTCCCGAGCTATGCTCGCGTCACGAACCTGCAGAACGGCCATTCCATGATCGTTCGCGTCAATGATCGTGGCCCGTTCCACGGAAATCGCGTGATCGACGTGTCCGAACGCGCCGCCTCGGCTCTCGGCTTCCATAAGCAGGGAACGGCAAAGGTTCGAGTCGAGTATGTCGGACGCGCCTCGACCAATGGCAGCGATGACCGCATTCTCCTCGCCAGCCTTCGGACGGATGGCCAGCCGGCCAGCCTGACCAATTCGGCTCCGACCATGATCG
Organism: Microvirga solisilvae; assembly: GCF_022808595.1. Classification (GTDB taxonomy): domain Bacteria; phylum Pseudomonadota; class Alphaproteobacteria; order Rhizobiales; family Beijerinckiaceae; genus Microvirga; species Microvirga solisilvae. The sequence goes on along the minus strand of NZ_JAKUCN010000001.1, from coordinate 619,368 downwards.
CCCAGGCGACCCCGCGCCCGGCAGCAGCGCCCCGTCAGGCCATCGGCATCGACACGGCTGAGCCCGAGGATAATTTCGAGGCTGCCCCGATTGCAGCTCCGGCCTCCCAACGGGTTGCATTCTCCAACGTGCCGCTCCCGCCTGAGCGTCCGTTCGATCTCGGCACCATTCCCGGTGCTGCCGCTGCATCGTCCCGCCCTGTGGTGGCAGGTCTCTACTATGCCTCCCCTGAGGCGAGCCGCACCGGCTTCCAGAAGGGCACCGGCTTCACGACATTGGACCAGTCCAAGTTCGTCCGCTGAGGTCGAGTGGGCAGCTATCCGGCTGCCCATCCCAGAGACTGTGTCACAGCACACAGCTTATCTAACCGTAACGTTGATTTGGCGTTGACGCGCCACAGATTCAGGCTCTCCTAACGGAAGATCCTGGACACCTCACGATGCGTCAACAGATGCCTGCCCGTACTCTGGCCTCGGCCCTTATTGCTCTCGCCATCCTTTCCTTCGCATGGGTTTTCCCGAAGGAAACAAGGGCACAATCATTCCAAACCAGTGCCCCTACGGCGATCCTGATGGATGGGGAGAGCCATGCTGTTCTCTTCGAGAAGAGCGCGGATGAACTGACGGCGCCGGCCAGCATGGCCAAGACCATGACGGCGGAGGTGGTGTTCAACGAGATCAAGAGCGGACGCCTCAATTTCGACAGCACTTTCACGATTTCCGAAAATGCTTGGCGCAAGGGAGGCGGCGGCTCCGGCGGCTCTTCCATGTTCGCCCAGGTCAATACTCAGGTGCGCCTCGAGGATCTGCTGCGCGGTCTCATCGTGCAGTCCGGCAATGATGCGGCCATTGCCATCGCCGAGGGTGTTGCGGGCACGGAAGAGAACTTTTCCAAGCTCATGAATGAGCGGGCGCGTGCGATCGGGCTGACGAAATCCACATTCCGTAACGCGACGGGCTATGGTCACCCGGAGCAGAAGGCGACTGTCCGCGATCTCGCGAAGCTTGCCCTCTACATCATCGAGACCTATCCCGATCTCTATAAGATTTTCGGTGAGCGCGAATTCACTTGGAACAAGATACGCCAGCAGAATCGCAACCCGCTGCTCACCATGGATATCGGGGCCGATGGCTTGAAAACGGGCAATATCGATGAGGCAGGCTTTGGCCTGATCGGGTCCGCGGTTCAGAACGGGCAGCGCCTCATCGTGGTCGTCAACGGGCTCAAAACCGCCAAGGACCGGGCCAATGAATCTCGGAAATTGCTGGATTGGGGGTTCCGGGCCTTTGAGTCGCGCGAACTCTTTGCAGAGGGACAGGTCGTGGGCGAGGCTCAGGTCTATGGCGGTAGCAAACGCTCTCTCCCGCTTGTATCCAAGAAGGCTGTTCGTGTACTGGTGCCCCGTGGAGATGGCGAGCGGGTCACGGCTCGGATCATCTACACCGGCCCACTGAAGGCCCCGATCGAAAAGGGGACTGAGGTGGCTCGTATCCAGGTCAACCGTGGTGAGATGCAGGCGCTCGAAATGCCGCTATATGCCAATGAAGATATCCAGGAAGGCACCCTGAGCCAGCGCGCTCTGGACGGCCTTGTGGAGTTCGGCACGGGCTGGGTGCGGCGTGCATTCACGAGTGTCATCGAAAGAATTTGATGGCAGGTCGGTTCGTTACGTTCGAAGGCGGGGAGGGCGCAGGCAAGTCGACCCAGATCGCAAGGCTCAAGGAACGGCTTGAAAAGCTCGGGCATCCTGTGCTCGTCACACGGGAGCCGGGCGGCTCGCCTCTCGCCGAGGAGATCCGGTCTTTCATTCTCAACGGACATGCCAAGCCGCTAGGGCCGTTTGCCGAAGCCCTGATGTTCGCCGCCGCGCGGATCGACCATCTCGACAAGACCATCAAGCCCGCCCTCAAGAACGGCACCACCGTCCTGTGCGACCGGTTCGCGGATTCGACGCGCGCCTATCAGGGCTCGTCGGGCTCCATCTCCTCAGAGACCATCGATGAGTTGGAACGTGTCGCCCTGGCTGGGACCAAGCCGGATCTGACCTTCATTCTGGACCTTCCTGCAGAAGTCGGACTTTCCCGCGCAGGAGAACGGCAGGCCCGCAAGGGCGAGGCAATGGACCGTTTCGAGGATGAGGGCCTGTCCTTCCATCGGGCCCTGCGTCAGGCCTATCTCGCGATTGCGGAATCCGACCCTCAACGCTGTGCCGTCATCAATGCGGATCAAGCGGCTGAGGATGTGGAGATGGCCATCTGGGCTGCCTTACAAGAGCGGCTGCCCGAACTTGCCGAACCGCAGAAAAGGCCGCTCGATGTCGCGTGACGCCCAAGACGCTCTTGAGCCCGACCAGTTCGAAGGGGCCCCTCATCCTCGGGACCAGTTCGCGTTCTTCGGACATCGGGACGGCGAGGGCGCTTTTCTCGAAGGATTGCGCAGTGGGCGGCTTCATCATGCCTGGCTGATCGGCGGGCCTCAGGGCATCGGCAAGGCGACCCTGGCCTATCGGGTCGCGCGCACCGTTCTCGATCCGCAGAAATCCAACGACCGCTCGATCGACAATCTTCAGGCTTCGCCCGACTCGAACATATCCAGGCAGGTCTCAGCCCTATCGCATCCTAACCTGTCGCTTCTTCGGCGAGCCCCTGCGACCGACAAGAAGGCCGCTTCGACGACGATCCCCGTGGATGCAGTCCGCAAAGCCCTGAACATGTTCGGCTCGACGGCCGCTGACGGGGGCTATCGCGTCTGCATCGTGGACAGCGCCGAGGACCTGACGATCTCGAGTGCGAACGCACTCCTCAAGGTCATCGAGGAGCCGCCGCCGCGCTCCCTGTTCCTGATCGTGAGCCATGCCCCCCAGCGGGTGCTCCCGACCATTCGCTCCCGTTGCCGTCGTCTCCTGCTTCGCCCTTTGGAGAATGAGCATATCAAGACTGCCATCCAGTCTCTGGGGGAGTCCTGGAACGATGTGCCCGAGGCGCTTCTCGATCAGGCCCTGCCTTATGGCGAAGGATCCGTCAGACGCACCCTGGAATTGCTGGACGCGGACAAGGTTGCCTTCATCGAGCAGGTAACCCGGCTCTTGGAGGGGTTGCCGAGGGTCGACACCAAGCAGATCCAGGCACTGGCCGAGGCGCTCGCAAAGCGGGATGCGAATGACAGCTATGACCTGACCTTGGAAACGATCGAGCGCTGGGTCTCAAGCAGGCTGCATGAGCGTGCGAGCCAGGGGGCGGCACGCCTTGCGCCTTTAGTGGAGGTGTGTGAGAAGATCGCACGGGTGGCTCGCGAGATCGACGTCTTCAACCTCGACCGCCGGCCCTTCATTCTGACGCTGTTCGACGATCTGGCTGACGCAGTTCGGCGAACGGCCTGACCGCACCTCGAGCGCTGCGTTCAAGAATCTACGAGTTTAAGGATCCGCCATGGCCGACAAGCAGAAATTCTACATCACCACGGCTATCTCGTATCCGAACGGCGCGCCTCATATCGGCCATGCCTATGAGGTCGTCGCCTCCGATGCGATTGCCCGCTTCAAGCGGATCGACGGCTACGACGTGTTCTTCATGACCGGCACGGACGAGCACGGCCTCAAGATCCAGCAGACGGCAGACCGCAACAACACGACGCCGAAGGCTTTCGTGGATGAGATGGCGACGAAGTTCCGCGCCATGGCGGATCGCCTGAACTGTTCCTACGACCGCTTCATCCGCACAACGGATGCGGACCACCTACCCTCGACCCATGAACTCTGGCGCCGGATGCAGGAGAGGGGGGATATCTATCTCTCCAAATATTCCGGCTGGTACTCCGTTCGTGACGAGGCCTATTACGACGAGAGCGAACTGACCAAGCAGCCCGACGGCTCCTGGCGCGCGCCTACGGGTACGCCTGTCGAGTGGATCGAGGAGGAAAGCTATTTCTTCCGCCTCTCCGCCTACCAGGATCGCTTGCTGCAGCATTATGCGGACAACCCGGATTTCATCAGCCCGGAAACACGTCGCAACGAGATCACCAGCTTCGTGCGCTCCGGTTTGCAGGATCTCTCGATCAGCCGCACCACCTTCAACTGGGGCCTGCCGGTCCCGAATGATCCCAAGCATGTCATGTATGTGTGGATCGACGCGCTCAATAACTACCTGACCGGCTGCGGCTTCCCGGACGAGAGCAACCCACGCTGGAAAAATTGGCCAGCCGATGTGCATATCATCGGCAAGGACATCGTGCGCTTCCATACGGTCTATTGGCCGGCCTTCCTCATGTCGGCCGGGCTGCCGCTGCCCAAGCGCGTTTTCGGCCATGGCTTCCTGCTCAACAAGGGCGAGAAGATGTCGAAGTCGGTTGGCAACGTGGTCGATCCGTTCGATCTCGCCGACACCTATGGCGTCGACCAGATCCGCTACTTCTTCATGCGCGAGGTGCCATTCGGCCAGGATGGAAATTACTCGCACGAGGCCATCGTGAACCGCATCAATGCGGATCTCGCGAACGATCTCGGCAATCTGGCGCAGCGTTCGCTGTCGATGATCGCGAAGAACTGCGATGCTGCCGTGCCGCAGCCGAGCGCCTTCACACAGGCCGATCAGGACATGCTCTGGCTTGCCGACGCGCTGCCCGGAAAGACGCGGGCGGCCATGAAGGACTTCGCCGTCCATACCACGCTTGCCGAAATCTGGGCCGTGGTCGCTGAAGCCAACCGCTATTTCGCCTCCCAGGAACCCTGGGTGCTGCGCAAGAGCGATCCGGCCCGCATGAACACCGTACTCTATGTGACGGCCGAGGTTCTGCGCGCTGTAGGCATCCTGGCACAGCCTTTCGTGCCGGAAGCTGCCGCCAAGCTTCTCGATCTTCTCGCGATCGCACCCGAGAAACGCGTCCTGGCGATGGTTGGCCCTGAGCATCGTCTCGTCGCAGGGGCGGCCTTGCCGCAACCGGCTCCGATTTTCCCGCGTTATATCGAGGCGGAAGCACCTTAAGCTTCCGCTTTGATGGGCTTTCGAGGCCCGCAGCGGAAGCGGAAGATGTTCACTACGTTCATGTTTGCGACCGGGATCGAGAATAGCATCCCGACCATCAACAACGGCCGCACGCGCATCGATCAGATGGAGAAGTGCGGCCATTATAAGCACTGGCAGACCGACTTCGATCTCCTGGCGGAGCTCGATATTCAGGTCCTGCGCTATGGGCCGCCGCTTCACACGACCTTCCTAGGGCCGGAGCGCTATGACTGGTCCTTCGCCGACATGACCTTCGGCGAACTTCAGCACCGCAACATCATCCCGATCGTCGATCTGTGCCACTTTGGCGTCCCGGATTGGATCGGCAATTTTCAGAATCCGGATTTTCCAAACCTTTTCGCCAATTACGCCGAAGCCTTCGCGCGACGCTTTCCCTGGGTGCAGCTTTATACACCAGTCAACGAGATGTTCATTTGCGCCACGTTTTCCGCAGCCTACGGATGGTGGAACGAGCAGCTCCAGAGCGATCAAGCCTTCGTGACCGCTCTCAAGCACATCGTCCAGGCGAATGTGCTCGCCATGGAACGCATCCTCAAGGTTCGACCGGATGCGCTGTTCATTCAAAGCGAGTCATCGGAGTATTTCCACGCGGAAAACCCGGCGGCCATCAAGCCCGCCGAGATCATGAATGCGCGGCGTTTTCTGTCGCTCGATCTCAATTACGGTCGCCGTGTGGACTCGGAAATGTACGAGTTTCTCATGGATAATGGGATGACGCGTGATGAATACCATTTCTTCCTCAGCCGCTCGTCGCTGCGCCATCACTGCATCATGGGCAATGATTACTACGTCACCAACGAACATCGCGTGGCGGCAGATGGATCGTCGCGCTCTGCTGGAGATGTGTTCGGATACGACGAGATAACGCGCCAGTATTATGAGCGCTATCGGCTTCCCGTCATGCATACAGAGACGAACCTCATGGAGGGGCCGACTGGCGAAGAGGCTGTCAACTGGCTCTGGAAGCAATGGGCGAACGTGTTGAGGGTGCGGAACACAGGCGTACCTATCGTCGGCTTCACTTGGTACTCGCTGACAGATCAGATGGACTGGGACGTCGCTCTCCGGGAGGAGAACAACCGGGTCACTCCTGTCGGGCTTTACGATCTCGACCGCAACATCCGGCCTGTAGGACGATGCTATAAACAGTTGATCCATGATTGGTGCGATGTCCTGCCTGCGCAGAGCGTCTGCCTGACCGTGCCTATCGTCTGGCCTCATGATCTCGACGAAGTGACTGTGCGGCGGCATCAGGAAAGGCTGCGCCGAATGCGCCATAAGGAGTCGCGAGAGGATGACGAACCCGCGGCGACGACCCAGGAAGCGCGTCGCTAGACGAAAAGGTCAATCCGATCTATGCAGCCCCAAGAGTTAACGGCCTCGGAGGAGGGCGCCTTCACCCATGCTGGTCGACAGCCATTGCCATCTGGATTTTCCCGATCTTCAGGGCCGCCTTCCTGAGATTCTGGCTGCTGCCGAGGCTGCCGGCATCGGCAGGATGGTAACGATCTCCACCCATGTGGCACGGTACGAGACCTATCGCGCCCTGGCTGAGGCGCATGAGAATGTGTTTTTCACTGTGGGTACGCATCCCCATAATGCCGGCGATGAGCCGGATGTGCCGGCTGCGCGTCTCGTGGAGCTTTCCGCCCATCCGCGTTGTATCGCCATCGGCGAAGCAGGGTTGGACTATCACTACGACAAGAGCCCGCGTGACGTTCAGCGGCAAGTGTTCCGCACGCATATCGAGGCAGCCCGCGAAACCGCCCTCCCGCTCGTCATCCATGCCCGTAACGCCGATGAGGACATGATCGAGATTCTCTCTGACGAGATGAGGAGAGGGCGGTTCGGTGCTGTTCTCCATTGCTTCTCATCGGGGGAGAAGCTGGCTCAAGTGGGCGTCACTCTGGGACTTTACGTCTCATTCTCAGGCATCCTGACATTCCGAAACTCGGAAGAGATCCGCCGGATCGCCGCGGCAGTGCCGCAGGATCGGTTGCTCGTGGAAACAGACGCTCCGTACCTTGCTCCCGTCCCGTTCCGAGGCAAAACCAACGAACCCGCCTATGTGGCTCACACCGCTCGTGTATTGGCCGAGGTCATTGGCGTGAGCGATGACGAGGTTGCACGGATCACGACAGAGAATTTTGACCGTCTGTTCTCAAAGGCTGCACCAGCAGCTCAGGCGCAGGCATCATGAATTTGAAGGTCACGATCCTGGGCTGCGGTTCCTCGGCGGGAGTGCCGCGTGTCGGTGTCGGCTGGGGCGCATGCGATCCCTCCAACCCCAGGAACCGCCGCAGGCGTTGCTCCATCCTCGTCGAGAAGGCGTCCGCCAACGGCACGACGACCGTTTTGGTGGATACGACGCCTGACGTTCGGGATCAGTTGCTCGGTGCAGGCGTGAAGCATCTCGATGCGGTGCTCTATACTCACGAGCACGCGGATCACATCCATGGCATCGACGATCTGCGGCCGCTTGCGATTGTCATGCACAAGCGCATTCCCGTTTATGCCGACCGCGTGACCGGCGAATTGCTTCAGGTTCGCTTCGGCTATTGTTTCGAAACCCCGGCAGGCAGCAGCTACCCACCCATTCTCGAACTTCACTACATGAAGGCGGGAATTCTCACGAGCGTGAATGGTCCGGGCGGGGTCATAGAGGCCATGCCTTTTTGCATGGAGCATGGCGATATCGATGCGCTGGGCTTCCGCTTCGGCAGGATGGCCTATGCTCCCGATGTGAGCCGCATGCCCGATGAGAGCCTGCGCCATCTGGGAGGCCTTGAAACCCTCATCATCGATGCGCTGCGCTACACACCGCACCCCACGCATTTCTCTGTCGAAGAGGCGTTGGCGCTCATCGAGAAGGTCAAGCCGAAGCGCGCCATTCTGACGAACCTGCACACGGATCTCGACTACGAGACCCTGCGGCGGCAACTGCCGCCTCATATCGAACCTGCCTACGATGGAATGCAGATCGAGCTTCCTTGACAGGAATTTGCTTCTTATACCGCAGAATGCGACAGAGTTGCCCTCGAATGCGCGCTCGATTTAACAAGCGGACATCCCATGCAGGACTATATCCGGAAAATCCTCACCGCACGGGTCTATGATGTGGCCATTGAGAGCCCTCTCGACCCCATGCCCCGCCTGTCGCAGCGTCTGGGGTCCGATGTTCATCTGAAGCGCGAGGATCTCCAGCCGGTCTTCTCCTTCAAGCTGCGCGGCGCCTACAACAAGATGGTTAACCTGCCCCGTGAGGCGCTTGATCGAGGTGTGATCTGCGCATCGGCAGGAAATCACGCCCAGGGTGTTGCCCTTTCTGCGCAAGCCCTTGGGGTCAAGGCTACCATCGTGATGCCGCGCACGACGCCCGATATCAAGGTACAGGCAGTGAAGGATCGCGGCGGACGCGTCCTCCTGCATGGCGAGAATTTCGACGAGGCTTATGCCCAGGCCCGCAAGCTCGAAGACGAGAAAGGCCTGACCTTTATCCATCCGTTCGACGACCCGGATGTGATTGCCGGCCAGGGCACGGTTGGCATGGAAGTCCTGCGTCAGCATCCGAAGCCGATCGAGGCAATATTCGTGCCCGTGGGAGGAGGGGGCCTCGCTGCAGGTGTGGCGCTCTACGCCAAGTTCCTTCGCCCGGATGTGAAGGTGATCGGCGTCGAACCTGAAGAGGCTGCAAGCATGGCGGCGGCCATTGCAAGTAGCGAGCGTGTCGTTCTTAACCAGGTCGGCCTTTTCGCCGATGGCGTTGCCGTGAGGCAGACCGGCGAAGAGACATTCCGCATCTGCCGCGAAATGCTAGACAGCGTCGTCATGGTTAACACGGACGAGATCTGCGCGGCCATCAAGGACATCTTCGAGGATACGCGGGCCATTGCCGAGCCATCCGGCGCTGTCAGTTTGGCCGGCCTTAAGAAATATGCTGAAAGCCGCGCAGTCTCAGAGGGAAGCCTTATCGCCATCAACAGCGGCGCGAACATGAATTTCGACCGGCTCAGGCATATTGCCGAGCGCGCCGAGATCGGTGAGCACCGTGAGGCATTACTGGCTGTGACGATCCCGGAGGCTCCAGGCAGCTATCGACGTTTCATCCAGCTCTTGGGCAAACGCTCGATCACCGAATTCAATTATCGCTATTCCGATCCCACGGAAGCGCACATCTTCGTGGGCGTCCAATTACTTGAGGGCGAAGACGAGAAGCAGCAGATCATCGGGATGCTGCGGGAGCACGGCTATCCGGTGCTCGACATGAGCGATAACGAGATGGCGAAGCTCCATGTCCGCTATATGGTCGGCGGCAGAGCCTCAGGGCTCGAAAACGAGCTGGTTTTCCGGTTCCAGTTCCCGGAGCGTCCTGGAGCGTTGCTCAAGTTCCTGAACGGCTTGAGCGGCAGCTGGAACATCTCCTTGTTCCATTACCGGAACCATGGCGCCGATTACGGGCGTGTTTTGGCAGGCATTCAGGTGCCGAAGGCTGAACTCCCGAAACTCAAGCGAAGCCTGGACGAACTCGGGTATCCGTATTGGGATGAAACCACCAATCCCGCCTATGACAGCTTCCTGCGGATTGGATCGCAGGTTTGATGCTCTTAGCCCACCAAGATGAGAAGACAGATGGGCTGGGGCATTGTGCATCGAGCAGGGGGCATCGATGAAATGCTATGTCATGCCATCCTTGGTGGGCTTCGGCTAAGTTATTCTATGGCCCCATCTATTTAGGTTCCATAATATATCTTATGCGAAATTGATATATAGGAATGAGGAGGCCGAAGTTCAGTCTCCCCTGCCTATGAATCCGTTTCCATGAGCACCGGAAGGATCTGTCTCGCGATGGCCATTGCCGGATCGACATGTCGCTCGTCATAAGCGCCTTCGCGGTCGAGCAGATTGACTGTGCCGAGAACCGTACCGCCAAAGATGATCGGCAGGTTCATCACGCAACCTAGGCCGAGGCCCGTGATGGTTTCATGGTCAGGGAAAAACGGAATGAAGCCGGCTGGCGTTTTGGCCAGGAACGGTTTCATCTCTTTCCGCACCTGTTGAGTGAATGCGTCTGGCAGGACGGGCTTGCGGCCGCCAACCGGATAGACGTCCGGATTAGTGGAATAGATCCGTTCGACCTCGCGCCCGCCTGCGAGGTTTCGCGTCACGGTGTAAAGGCGATACCCGACAGCTTTCGAAAATGCCTCTCCTGCCGCTTCGAGAATAGCCGTCGGCTGATCAGGCAAGGCCCAGGCATTTTGCACGTTGAGAGCGAGGTGAAGCACGTCCGTCATTTGATATCCTTGCGGGTGAAACGCCTAAGCATCTTGATCATCTTTTACTCTGATTCCCCACTGGAATCGGGCTATGAAGCGCATTTGCGAGAGGAAACCTTGGATGAAGCCTTCTTCTGATATCGCCCGTCTCCTAGAGATCATGGCGGCCCTGCGCACCCCTCAAACCGGCTGTCCTTGGGATCTGGAGCAGGATTTCGCATCCATTGCGCCCTACACTCTTGAGGAAGCCTATGAGGTCGTGGATGCCATCGAACGTGGCGATCTGGCCGATTTGCGGGACGAGCTAGGCGACTTGCTGCTTCAAGTGGTCTTTCACGCCCGGATGGCTGAAGAACAAGGTATTTTCGCATTTCCGGATGTCGTTGAGGCCATCACGCAGAAGCTTGTTCGCCGCCATCCCCATGTGTTCGGCGAGGCCAAGAACTTGGCGCCGGAGCAGGTAAAAGCGCTGTGGGATGACATCAAACGCGAGGAAAAAGCCGAGCGGCGTCAAGCTCGCGAGCAGATGGGCCTGCCGCCGGAGCCTCATGAGGCGGGATTTCTCGGCGGGATTCCAACGGCCCTGCCCGCCTTGACTCGTGCCCAGAAGCTCACAACGAAAGCCGCCAAAGTCGGATTCGACTGGCCCGATGCCGCCCAGGTCATTGACAAGATTCACGAGGAATTGGAAGAGGTTAAAGAGGCATCTTTAAGTGGAGATCGAGCGCATATAGAGGATGAGATCGGCGATCTTCTATTCTCGGTGACAAATCTCGCACGCCACTTCGGCATCGATCCTGAAAAGGCCTTGAGGCGAACGAATGCGAAGTTCGAGCGTCGCTTTGGATCTGTAGAGGCAGGGTTGAAAGCCCAAGGGCGCAACCTGAACGATGCCTCTCTCGAGGAAATGGAAGAACTCTGGGTTCAGGCCAAGCTCAGCGAGCGAAAAGCCTAGATCGCCCTGGCGTTCGGATATCTGTTCAGGAAACGCGGTTCCTTACCCTGAACGAGGCGCACTTGGAGCAGGGTGTGGCCATTCTCGAGAGCCCTGCGCTCAAGGATTTCCGTGTTCTCGTGCAGCCATGCCAAGCCTTGCCCGTCCTCAGGTGCGACATCGACCTCGTAAGACTTGCGCCCCATGGCAAGATGCTGCTCGATGGTCTCCAGGAGTTCCGGCATACCCTCCCCGGTCAAAGCCGAGATCAGGATCGGGCGCCTCTCGATCCCCGTGCGGTGAGAGGCTGTTGCCAAGCGCTCACGATCTTCCGGGGACAGAAGGTCAGCCTTGTTCCAGACTTCAATGATCCGCCTCGTATCGTCGGGATCAATCCCCAGTTCCCGCAGAACGACGGCAACATCGCCTGCCTGAGCCTCCGTCTCCCCGTGGGATACATCCCTGACATGGAGGAGGACATCAGCCTCGACCACGTCTTCGAGCGTGGCCCGGAAGGCGGCTACCAGCATCGTCGGCAGATCGGAAATGAAACCGACCGTATCCGATAGGATGGCCTTTTCGCCATGGGGCAGGTCAATGGCCCGTGTTGTTGGGTCGAGGGTGGCGAAGAGCATGTTTTCCGCCAGAACCTCCGCCTTTGTCATGCGGTTGAAAAGAGTCGACTTGCCCGCATTCGTGTACCCCACCAGGGCGACGATCGGGTAAGGCACCCTCCTCCGGCTCGTCCGGTGCAGCGACCGGGTTTTGACGACGCTCTCCAAATCCCGCTCGATACGGTTCATGCGCTCTTGGATCATGCGGCGGTCGGCTTCGATCTGCGTCTCACCGGGGCCGCCGAGGAAGCCAAAGCCGCCGCGTTGGCGCTCGAGATGGGTCCAGGAGCGGACGAGGCGCCCCTTCTGATAAGACAGATGGGCCAGCTCGACCTGAAGCGTGCCCTCCTTCGTCCGGGCTCGTCTGCCGAAGATTTCGAGGATCAATCCTGTCCGATCAATAACCTTTGCGCCCCAGGCCTTTTCCAGGTTGCGCTGCTGTACAGGGCTGAGAGCGCAATCCATTACCACCAAGCCAATTTCCTCGGCCTTGATGAGAGCGGCGAACTCATCGACCTTGCCGCTGCCGATATAAGTGGCGGGGCGCGGTGACGACAGCGGGGCGATCACGGCCTGCACGACCGACAGATCGATCGCAAGCGCAAGACCTGAAGCTTCGTCGAGACGGGCATCGGGAGGGCGAGGATTGGAGGCTTCGCTCTCTCCATCGCTCGCTCCAGGGCGGCGCTTCCGGGTCAGGTAAGGGCCAACCACGAGCGTCCGCGTTCCGGCAGCAACCTCTTTCTCAGGCTCGGCCAGTTCTGCGAGACGATGTTCCCCCGGAGTGCGTGGTTCAGTCACCTCAGGCCTTTTCGCCAGCCTCGTCGATCTGATCGAACAATTGGACAGGCTGTCCGGGCATGATGGTGGAAATGGCGTGTTTGTAAACCAGCTGCGAGTGGCCATCTCTGCGTAGGAGAACGCAGAAATTATCGAACCAAGTGACGACGCCTTGGAGCTTCACGCCGTTTACAAGGAATATCGTCAGGGGAATCTTCTGCTTACGGACGTAGTTGAGAAACGTGTCCTGCAGATTCTGCGCGCGATCGCCCGCCATTGAAGTTGCCTCGCCAGCCCATCGCCGCCGGTCTTGGCTAGTGGGCCGCCTGTATATGGTTGTCCGCTATCGTGCGGTCGTTGACCGGCATGCCTATTACAGGGCGAAGTTGCCCATTCGGCAAGAGGGTCCCGGGCGTTCTACCCCCTCAGAAGCATATTTTCCCGTGGATGAGGTATGCGACGCCCGTATAGCGACACAGCATGACATCCACAGGACCTTTAATGCTCTTAACCGCCGATCCCCAGCGACTTCAGCTTACGATGAAGCGCTGAGCGCTCCATGCCGATGAATTCAGCCGTCCGGGAGATGTTGCCGCTGAAGCGTGCAATCTGGGCCAGCAAGTATTCACGCTCGAAAATCTCACGAGCCTCGCGCAGTGGCATGCTCATCAGCTTCTCGCCCCCTGCCCCGCCAGGAGTTGTCGGAACAAGCGTTCCGATCTCGGAGGGCAACATCTCCGCTGTGATCTCCGCATCGGGATCGCCGGAACTCAAGATCATCAGCCGCTCAACGTTGTTACGAAGCTGACGGACATTGCCCGGCCAGTCATGAGACTGAAGGACGGCCATGGCATCTTCCGCGATCCGCCGCTTGGGCAGGCCCGTTGAAGCGGATATCTGGTCCATGAAGAACTCGATCAGCTCCGGCACATCCTCGCGACGCTCAGCCAAGGACGGAACACGGATCGGGATGACGCTCAGACGGTGGAACAGATCCTCCCTGAAAGCCCCTGCCGTGATCTCGGATGGTAGGTCGCGGCTCGATGACGAGATGATGCGAACATCCACATGAACGCGGGTGGTGCCGCCGATGCGCTGGAAATTCTGATCGACGAGAACGCGCAGGATCCGGTTCTGCGTCTCGCGCGGCATATCGGCGATTTCGTCGATATAGAGCGTTCCGCCATGCGCTTCTTCCAAAGCACCGACACGACGCCCTCCACTTTCAGCGCCTTCGGTTCCGAAGAGCTCAGCCTCCATATTCTCGGGCGTGATGGTCGCTGCCGTCAGCACGACGAAAGGCCCGTTGGCTCTTGTCGACATGCTATGGATGGTGCGGGCCGTCAGCTCCTTGCCAGCCCCAGGCGCTCCCGTGATGAGAATTCTCGCATTCGTGGGCGCGGCACGCTCAACGGCCTGCCGTAGTTGGTTGACGACGATGGACTTGCCGGCGATGCGGGTTGCCTGAACGGAGCGGGAGCGCAGATCGCGCACTTCCCGCTTCAGACGCGAGGCTTCCAGGGCCCGCTCTGCGACAAGAACGAGACGGTCGGCTTTGAACGGCTTCTCGATGAAGTCGTATGCTCCCGACTTGATGGCGGAAACAGCCGTTTCAATGTTGCCATGGCCTGAGATCATCACAACCGGCAGGTCGGGATGCTGGGACTTGATGATGTCGAGCACCTGCAGACCGTCCAGACGACTCCCTTGCAGCCAGATATCGAGAAAAACCAGATGTGGCCTGCGCGCTTCGATAGCTGCGAGAGCCTCGTCGGAGGTTCCGGCCGTGCGTGTACGGTGGCCCTCATCCTCAAGGATGCCGGCAACCAACTCACGGATGTCGATTTCGTCGTCAACGACGAGAATATCAGCGCTCATAGGCTTGCTCTGCGATTTTCATTGCTGGTCGAGGCGGCAGATGCCTCTTCAGCTGTGACTTGTTTTTTCTTGGGAATCCACATGCGGACCTGCCCGCCCCGCCCGGCGGGATTGTCGACAAGGTCCATGCCGCCCCCATGATCTTCTAGGATCTTCGCGACGATCGGCAGCCCCAATCCGGTGCCGCCTTCGCGGGTCGTCATATAAGGCTCCAGCAGACGCTGCCGGCCCTCTACCGGGAAGCCCTTACCGTTGTCGGTCACCGCCAGGATCAGATAATCCGGATGCGTATCGTCCAGAGTCACCGTGATCTGCGGCGTGCCGCGTTCATCTTCGGGCACGGCAGAGATCGCTTCGGTCGCATTCTTGACGATGTTCGTGACCGCCTGGGAGATCAATCGACGGTCGAAGGGCGCGATGACGGGCGTTGACGGGAACTGATCGATGAACTCGATATCCTGGTGTGCAATCCGCATCATGAACACCACCTGCCTGATCGTCTCGGCAAGATCCTCCTGGCCGATTGTCGGCTTGGGCATGCGTGCGAAGGACGAGAACTCGTCGACCATTCGTTTGATATCATCGACCTGACGCACGATGGTGTCAGTGCATTGATCGAAGACCTCGCGGTCGGTGGTGATAACCTTGCCGTACTTGCGACGGATACGTTCGGCGGAGAGCTGGATCGGGGTCAGAGGGTTCTTGATCTCGTGCGCGATACGGCGAGCCACATCCGCCCAGGCGGAGGTGCGCTGGGCGACGACGAGATCGGTAATGTCGTCGAGCGTGATCACGAGGTCCCGCTTGTCGTTGCGCGCCTGTTCGCTCGTCACGCGTACATTGATGGTCCGTTCCTTCCCCTTTCGGGAGATTTGAATTTGCTCCTGCATCAGGCGCTGACGGCCCTGGATCATTTCCAGGAGCAATCTCGTGACCTCCGGGAGAACTTCCGTGATCGGCCGGCCGATCAGCTCCTCCCGTGAGGCCTGAAGAAGCGTCTCCGTGGAGGGGTTCACGATCGTGATCACACCACGTGCGTTGATGCCGATGACGCCCGCAGACACACCTGCCAGAACCGCTTCCGTAAAGCGACGACGGCGGTCGATGACTTCGCTTGCGGTCGTCAGGCCATCGTGCTGGCGACGCAGTTCCGATGTCATCTTGTTGAAGGTCTCGCCCAGATGGCCGAGATCGCCCTCTCCACGTTTAACAGGGACCTGGACGTAGAAATTACCGGTCGCAACTTGATCGGTCGCATGGATCAGGCGGCGAATGGGAGCAACGAGGCGGTTGGCAAAGTTCAGTCCGAACCATATCGCGGACAAAAGCACGATGAGGGTAACCAGGATGAACATGGAGGCGAAGGCGAACTGAAGCCCTGCTTTTCCCTGATCGAGAAGATTATAGTGGGCTACGCCATTCTCAGCCACGGCAGGAAATTCGATTGCCTGGCGATCGACCTCACGCGCCAAGTAGAGAATGCGACCGTTATGGGCATCCAGTTTCAAAACGGAGCGCAGGATATTGCCCGATCCTGGAAGAAGGCAGACGGCGTCCTGATTGTTCGCCTCCTCGAGGTCGGCCTGGGTGAGTTCTGGCAAACCCGTGAGCGGTTTACTCTCGACCTTTTCGACGACGGCTCCATCAGGCTCAAGGATCATGGCGAGAGGAAGCCCTAGGAAGCGAGCCCTCGTGGACATGAATTCGTTAAAGAGCTTGCGATCTGCATTGTAGATAACGATGGCGCGGTTCAGATCTCCTGCCATCAGCTGGGTTTCGCGAGCCAAGGTCCTGCACTGCATCTCCCGATAGGAATGCGCAATCACGACCGTGGTGCTCATCAAATCCTTGATGCTGCGGGTCAGCCTGGAATCGAGGCTTCGGTCGAACGAGACGGAAGCAACACCAGCGATCAGAAGCGCCGGCAACCCCGCAACGAGACTAAAAAGCCCGACGATTCTGACATGAAGGCCGGCTGCTGCGGCTCCTTCAATGCGCTCCCTGACGAGCTTCTTGGCCTGCCAGATCACAATTCCGAGCAGAAGGACTATCAGCAGGCCGTTGAGAGCGAACACCACCTGCATGACGTCGTTGGTCGGCAGGACGGGTGTCGCACCCGCAAGGATAAGAAAGGTTGTCAGCGCTGAGGCAAGAGCCAGAGGCACAGCAACATAGCCGATCCAAACCAGCCAGCTCTGGCCAGGTTCAGCTGATTGGCGCTGTTCGTTTATGCTCTGGTCGGTCAAGTCGAGAGGCCCCCAAAAGCGGGCGCTCTCGTTCCAGCACCCGTTGCAGGGTGATGCACCAACACAACACTGTGGTCAAATTATTACAGCTGACCGCTCAAGAGCGATTTGTCCTGACCACCATGAGGTCCAGGTCCCGGACCTTCTTACGCAAGGTGTTGCGGTTCACGCCGAGAAGCTCGGCCGCCCGGATCTGGTTGCCACGGGTGGCGGCGAGGGCCGCCCCAATCAAGGGGCCTTCGATCTCCCTGAGGATTCGATGGTAAAGGCCTGGGGGCGGCAGGTTATCCCGGAAGCCCGAGAAATACTCGGCCAGATGCCGCTCTACGGCATCCGAGAGCCCCTCTGAGCCTTGCTGGGCCTGTGGAACGGCTGTTTTCCCGGGTGGCTGAGGCGAGAGCAAAGGTTGGGAGTCGAGCTCCGCATCCACAATGGCTCCGGTGATTGTATCCTGGGGATAGAGAGCAGCCAGGCGCCTGACGAGGTTTTCCAACTCACGGACGTTGCCCGGCCAGCGATACCGCTTGAGGCGGTCCATGGCCTCGGCATCAAGCTGTTTGCGGGACAGCCCCTCCTTCTCCACGAGGGTGAAGAAGTGGCGAGCGAGGTCCGGGATGTCCTCGACTCTTTCCCGCAAGGGTGGCAGCCGCAATGGAACGACGTTCAGGCGGAAGTAGAGGTCTTCGCGGAAGAGCCCCTGCTGGATGAGAATCCTCAGGTCTTTGTTCGTAGCGGCGACAATGCGGACATTGGTTTTGATCGGCACACGCCCGCCGACTGTCGTGTATTCGCCCTGCTGAAGGACACGGAGCAACCGGGTCTGGGCTTCCATCGGCATATCGCCGATCTCATCGAGAAAGAGCGTGCCTCCCTCCGCCTGCTCGAAGCGGCCTGTATTGCGGGCGGTCGCACCTGTAAACGCTCCCTTCTCATGCCCGAACAGCTCGGATTCGATCAGCTCGCGCGGAATGGCCGCCATGTTGACGGCGACAAAGGGCCCCTGGCGGCGCTTGCCATAATCGTGTAGCGCCTTGGCGACGAGTTCCTTGCCGGTGCCGGACTCCCCGGTGATCATCACCGTGAGGTCCGTCGGCATCAAGCGAGCCAGGGCTCGATATATCTCCTGCATCGCATGCGAGCGACCGACGAGTGGAATATCATCGTTCTCGACCGGGTTGGTGTTTGAAGCTGCCGTCCTGGGGCGCGAGAGCGCACGTCCGACGACGGCAACCAACTCCTTCAAGTCGAAAGGCTTCGGCAGATATTCATAAGCACCACGCTCGGATGCCTTGATCGCCGTCATGAACGTGTTCTGCGCGCTCATAACGATGATCGGAAGCTCCGGCCTGAGCTTCTTGATGCGCGGCAACAAGTCAAAGGCATTCTCGTCCGGCATCATCACGTCGGTGATGATGATGTCGCCCTCCCCTTGAGCAACCCAGCGCCAGAGCGTCGCCGCGTTGCTTGTCGAGCGAACTTCGTAGCCGGCTCTCGACAAAGCCTGGTTCAGAACGGTTCTGATGGCGGCATCGTCATCAGCGAGAAGAATTTGTCCGCTGGGCATATCTTGAAGCCTCACATATCAACATCACTGCCAAGGCTGGCACGGTGCATCGGCAAAAGAATTCGGAAGGTCGTGCGCCTCGGCGCAGGCTCGCACTCGATGATGCCGCCATGATCGCCGACGATTTTTGCCACAAGCGCAAGGCCGAGGCCGCTACCCTGAACCTTGGTGGTCACGAAAGGATCGAAGAGGTCGCTCATGAGCTCCGGCGGAATGCCGGGGCCGTTGTCGCTGACGCTCAGCTCGATGGGTAGGCTCACGCGTTCCTGGGAGCCTGGCACCTGTAGCCGCACACCGGTTCGGAACGCCGTCGTCAGGGTGATTTCCCCATCGGTTGCATCGATCCCAACGGCCTCCGCAGCATTCTTGACGAGGTTGAGAATGACCTGGATCAATTGGTCCCTGTTGCCGAGGACCGGCGGCAAAGATGGGTCGTAATTCTCGGCAAAGCGGATGTGGCGCGCAAAGCCCGATTGCGCGAGGCGCTTCACGTGATCGAGAACGCCATGGATGTTGACGGGCCCTCGCTCGACAGGGCGCTCTTCACCGAAAAGTTCCATCCGCTCGACGAGCTTCACGATCCGATCTGTTTCGTCGCAGATCAGGCGCGTGAGCAGCCTGTCATTCTCATCTGCCGATTGCTCTAGCAGCTGCGCGGCTCCACGAATGCCCGAGAGCGGGTTCTTTATCTCATGAGCGAGCAGAGCTCCGAGGGCAGTGATCGATCGGGCCGCACCGCGGTGGGTGAGTTGACGGTTCATCTTGTCGGCAATGGTGCGCTCCTGCAGCATCACGACGACGTTATTGTTGTCGTCGCCGAGAGGAGACGCAAAAACATCCACGATACGCTCTGCGCCTAAGCGCGGGCTGCCGATGTCGACACGATGTTCGCTTACGCTGGCCCCTCTTTGGCGGACATCCTCGACAAGAGACATGACCGGAGACCCGAAAGGCAGAAAATCGGTGAGTTTCTGCCGCTGCATCATGCGCAGGCTCATCTCGAAAAAGGATTCTGCCGCCGCATTGGCATGAACGATCTTATGCTCGTCGCCGATCGTCAGGACCGGAAGGGGCAGCGCATTCACGATGAGATCGTTAATGGCGAGAGTCATGCGGCTTCCTGTTCTCGATCAAGATAAAGCGACCGCAACAGCGACATCACCAGCTTGGGCTCGTCCGATGTTACCAGGCCGACGCGAGTGTTTTGCTGAATACAAAAACCGGATTCGGCAGCTGCGTCGGCATAGGCCGCGAGATGCTTGCGCGCATGGCGGATTCCAACGTGCTCACCATAAAGCGAGAGCAACCCCTCGTAATGTTCCAGCGCGAGCTCCGTTTTCTCCTCGGGGGAAGGTTCGGAAATTATCCTTCCTTGAAGAGCGGCTCCGATCTGACCCACGATCCATGGACGCCCGACAGCGCATCGTCCGATCATCACGGCGTTAGCTTTCGACAGGGCAAGGCACTGCCGCGCATCATCGAGAGATCCAATATCTCCGTTCGCAATCACCGGGATGGTGACGGCCTGCGATACCGCAGCGATAGCCGCCCAATCGGCCTGGCCTTTGTAGAATTGCTGCCGCGTCCGCCCGTGCACCGTCACGGCCTTCACACCCAGAGCTTCTGCTCGCTTTGCAAGCTCCGGCGCATTCAGAGAATAATGATCCCACCCCAACCGCATCTTGACCGTCACCGGAACGGATACAGCCTGAACGGTTGCTTCGATGAGACGGCAGGCATGGTCCAGATCACGCATCAAGGCGGAGCCGGAATATCCGCCAATGACCCGCTTGGCGGGACAGCCCATGTTGATATCGATGATCCGAGCCCCTGCCCCTTCGGCAACGCGCGCGCCTTCGGCCATCCAATGCGGTTCGCACCCGGCCAATTGCACGACATGCGGGTCAATTCCTGCCCCCTCGGCTCGCAATTGCGCCTCTTCGGAGCCTTGAACCAACTCGTCTGACGCAACCATCTCGGACACGACGAGGCCCGCCCCTAAACGCTTGGCGATCCGTCGGAGGACGACATCCGTCACCCCGGAGAGCGGTGCAAGAACGGCTGGCGTTCCTATATCGATAGGTCCGATTTGAAAGCCGCCTATTTTTTGATCAGGTTTCATTGTGCCTATTTAGTAGCCAATATGGCGCCCGGCGCAAGTCCCAGCAGGGTAAATTTGCCTTATTTTCCGGTCACGCTTAGGAGAACTCTTCCTTTGGAGAGAGTGCTGATGTCGGTCGCCGCCCTTATCGTTGCAGCTGGACGCGGATCGAGAGCTGGTGAGGGAATTCCCAAGCAATACCGCCTCTTGATGGAGAAGCCTGTTCTGAGTCGGACGCTTGAAGCCTTTCTATCCCATCCGAAGGTTCAGAAGGTTCTTGTCGTGATCCACCCGGACGATCAGGACCTCTACGCTCAAAGTCTTGCCGCTCTTCCCCAAGAACTCATCATCCGCCTGCTTCCTCCTGCCTTTGGCGGCGAAACACGGCAGGATTCGGTCCGGAATGGATTGGAGATGTTGGAGCCCTTGGCTCCGGATCGTGTCCTTGTTCACGATGCGGCACGGCCCTTCGTGAATGCCGCGCTGATCGACCGAGCAATCGACGCGGCTAATATCTGGCAGGCGGCGGTACCTGGAATCGCTGTCACCGACACGGTCAAGGTCATCGATGCGGATGGAAAGGTTGAGACGACGCCGGATCGCTCCATGCTTAGGGCCGTGCAGACTCCTCAAGCCTTCGATTTCGCCACTCTCATCGCCGCCCATCGGAAAGCGGTGTCCTTGAACGTGCGTAGCTTTACCGACGATGGCGCACTTGCGGAATGGGTGGGGCTTGCCGTCCATGTCTTCCCCGGCGATGCCGCCAATATCAAACTGACGCATCCGGCAGATTTCACTGGCGCCGAGCAGCGTCTGAAAGGTCAGCCCATGACTTATGTCACCCGCCTCGGTACAGGCTTCGATGTGCATGCCTTTGGAGAAGGTGACCATGTCTGGCTCGGAGGAATCAAGGTTCCTCATGACAAGGGCGTTCTGGCCCACTCGGATGGCGACGTCATTCTTCACGCACTGACGGATGCGCTGCTGGGGGCGATTGCGGATGGAGATATCGGGACGCACTTCCCTCCCAGCGACCCGCAATGGAAAGGCGCCTCCTCAGATCGCTTCCTGGCGCATGCTGCGGGCTTGGTGAGGGCACGCGGTGGAAAGATCGATCATCTCGATACGACGCTTCTCTGTGAGAAGCCTCGCCTTGGTCCCTATCGGGAGGAAATGCGCCGCCGCATTGCCGAAATCTGCGGGCTCAAGGTCGAGCAGGTTTCGCTCAAGGCGACGACGACGGAAAAGCTGGGCTTCACGGGACGAAGCGAAGGCATTGCCGCCCAAGCCGCCGCGACCATTCGGCTGCCGGAGGTGTCCGATGAATCTTGAGCTGAAGCAGCGCGCCGCTGCGCTTCTCAGGGCGTATGAGCGGGAGGGCCTGAAGATCGCCACGGCGGAATCCTGCACGGGTGGATTGGTCGCGGCTCTTCTGACCGAGATCGCCGGCTCCTCGGCTGTCGTAGAGCGCGGTTTCGTGACGTACTCGAACGAGGCGAAGACCGAGCTCATCGGCGTTCCCGCCGATCTGATAGTGGCGCATGGCGCGGTCAGCGAGCCTGTAGCGCGGGCCATGGCCGAGGGAGCGCTTGCGCATTCGCGGGCCGATGTGGCGGTCGGCATCACGGGGATTGCTGGACCCGGCGGCGGAACAGAAAAGAAGCCGGTTGGGCTCGTTCATTTCGGCCTGGCCCGTAAGGGCGCCGCCACGATCCATCTGGAGCGCCGATATGGCGATCTCGGTCGCGAGAACGTGCGCCGGAGCGCGGTCGAGGATGCGCTGACGCTTCTAGGTTCCGCCTGCGGCCAACGATGAACCGTAGACCGTATTCGCGCGCTGCTCGAAGGCGTCGGTGAATTTGCGGAAAGCCTTGTCGAACATGGTGCCCATCAGAAGGCCGAGAGCGAAGCTCTTGAACTCGTAATTGATGTAGAACTCCACCTCGCAGCCGCCCGGCGCGTCGCGGAAGGTCCAGCGGTTCTCCAAATACTTGAACGGCCCGTCGACATATTCGACCTGAATCCGCAGGCGCGGCTCGTCGAGGGTCACGCGGGTGGTGAAGCTCTCCTTGATGGCCTTGTAGCCGACGCTCATGGTGGCGACGAGCGTCTCCACGCCCTCCCCGCTCTGCACGCGGCGGATGATGCGCAGCTCTTCGCAGAGCGGAAGGAATTCGGGATAGCGCTCCACGTCCGCGACGAGCGCAAACATCTGGGCCGGCTTGTGCCGGACGGTTCGCGTCATGCGAAAGGTCGGCATTCAGGCGGCCTCCTTCATGCGAGTGAGAGCGGCCTCAAGGGCCGGAATATCGGAATGCGAACGTAGCATGAAGGCCTGCTGATCGGGCCGCAGACGTTCGATCATGCGGGCGGTTTTGGGGCGCATCTGCTGCGGGTAAGACCAGATCCAGCGCATGAAGGACATGTCGAACTTTTCAGGCCCGGCGGTGCCGAGGTCAGGACGCGGCCTGCCGTAATTCTTCGCCACCCGCCACAACACGTTGAGCGCACAGCGCCAGCGCGGAAGATCGAGCCAGACGATGGCGGTTGCACGCGGCACGCGGATGTCGAAGGTCGAGGCGTAGTTGCCGTCCATGACCCATTCCGGTCGTGCCGCGAGAGCTTTCACGCGCTCGCGCCATTCCACCTTGGACGGCATGGTCCAGCCCGGCCCGAAATATTCGCCGTCGAGATGGATCAGCGGCAATCGAAGCCGCTCACTGAGCTGCCGCGCCAGGGTGCTTTTGCCCGCACCCGGACTACCGATGACGAGAATGCGCTGCATGCCCCATCCAAGCCCTGAGCCAAAACTAGCCGAGCTTGGCGAGGCGGGCCGCCTTGAGCTTGGCGAAATCCTCTCCCGCGTGATGCGAGGAACGCGTCAGCGGGGTCGAGGAGACGAGGGAGAACCCCTTGGCATAGGCAGTGGTTTCAAAGGCCTTGAATTCGTCCGGCGTGACGAAGCGGATCACCGGATGGTGCTTCTTCGTCGGTTGGAGGTACTGGCCGATGGTCATGAAATCCACATCCGCCGAACGCAGATCGTCCATGAGCTGGAGAACCTCGTTCCGCTCCTCGCCGAGGCCGACCATGATGCCGGACTTGGTGAAGATGGTGGGGTCGATCTCCTTCACCTGCTGCAGCAGGCGGATGGAGTGGAAATAGCGCGCGCCGGGACGGACCTTCAGATATTTCGACGGCACGGTTTCGAGATTGTGGTTGAACACGTCGGGACGCGCGGCGACCACGATTTCGAGCGCGCCGGGCTTGCGCAGGAAGTCGGGCGTCAGAATCTCGATGGTGGTCTTCGGAGAACGGGCGCGGATGGCGTGGATCACGTCCGCAAAATGCTGCGCGCCGCCGTCAGCGAGATCGTCGCGGTCCACCGAGGTGATGACCACGTGCTCGAGGCCGAGCTTCTCGACAGCCTTCGCCACGCTCTCCGGCTCGTTCGGATCGAGCGCCTGCGGCAGGCCGGTCTTCACGTTGCAGAAAGCGCAGGCTCTCGTGCAGGTGTCGCCCATGATCATGAAGGTGGCGTGCTTCTTCTCCCAGCACTCGCCGATATTGGGGCAGCCGGCCTCCTCGCAGACGGTGACGAGCTTGTTCTCGCGCACGATGCGGTTGGTCTCGGCCCATTTGGGCGAGCCCGGAGCCTTCACGCGGATCCATTCGGGTTTTCGCTGCTGAACAGGTTGGTCCGGCCGGTGCGCCTTTTCCGGGTGGCGGGGGCGGTTATCCTTGTTCAGAAGGTCGAGAACGACGGCCATGAATAAAACCCTTGGAGCATTTTCCGGCGAAGTGGTTCCGGTTCGTCGCCAGAAAATGCGTTTTCACGAGTCTGGAAATGATTCCACGATAGTGGAAGCAGATCCAGGGCGAAGGAGCCCTGCCCCTTCCGGTATCGGCCTGATTTAAGGCCTTTGCCGCCCTTTCGCAAATGCTCAAGGCGCAGAGGCGGATTGTGGTAAAGACGGGCTCTCATTGGCATCCCAAAGCCGCCACGCTCCAAGGCCAACTCGTCATCCCGGGGCCGCGCAACGGAGCCCGGGATCGCAAGACGAGAATAGCGCTGGATCATCACCTCTCCCTGAGGGAGAGGTCGGACCGTCAGGTCCGGGTGAGGGGTTACAGGTCCATCCGGATAACGCGCATCCCTCACCCGCCTGGGAGAGGTGAGCCAGCGCTTGATCCTGCTCGCGATCCCGGCTCGGCTTTCGCCGTCCGGGATGACGCCCTAAGGGCAGCGCCCTCACCGCCCGGCTTCCGTTCTCCTCGCCGCCTCCCCGCGAAACATGGCCTCGATGCTCCTCCGGCGCGCGTCCCAATCCGCGCGATAGGCGTGCATGTCGTCGAAAAGCGCATCGGCGAAGAACTTGCGCCGGTCGAAATAGCAAGGCGGGCCATAGCCGCCCTGGCAGCGTTCCGCCTTGCGGCAGGCGCGGTTGCGGCAGGTGGCGGGCACATGGAGCACATCGGCGAGACGGCGCAGGGCGTCGTCGCAATCGGGAAGCGTGGAGAGATACTGGCGGACACGGCTCATCGGAAAAAGCCTCCTGTGGCAATGAGCAGGCAAGGAATGGAAACGAAGAAAGGGATTCTTTGGGAAAAACGGCGCGCGCCTGCGGACTCCGGGCCTGAAACAAGCCGGGAGCCTTGAAGCGGCAATCGAGGGAGGCGCGATGGGCAATCCGGCTCGATGGTGTTTGTGTGTGAAGAACCGGAAGGCCCCTCGCGCACGGCTTTTTTAGGCGGACACCGCAGCCGTCCCAAGGCTGGCCCTTGCGACCTGCGGGCGGCCTCCTGCCGGCGGGCTTGGCGTCAAGCCGCATCCGCAGGACCGCTCCCGGCTCCACAATCACGACGCCTCATGAGCGCGCCCCTCGATGAGCCGGGACACGCACAATATGGCCGAGCTTAGGATCATTGTCAAGAACAAAAGAGGAACAATGGGATTGAAGAGGATAGTCTGACATTGCAAGGCTTGGCGTTAGGAATTATTAGATATGTAATTACGTTTGGTATCACGCTTGGTGTCCAATGCATTCTAATCCCCTGCGCTTTGACCCTGATGCCCCGGAAACGATGTGGCCGTTCCCGATGACGGACGAAACTGAGTTGCTGGGATTGGACATGGACCGCTTTTTCCCTCAAGCGGCGGCGGGCGACGTCGGCACCCCTGTGCTGATCGACAAGGATGGAGATGCTGAGATCACTCTCCGAGCAGGGGCCTCTCTCAAGGGGCTTTTTCTCTTCACGAACTCAAATGCATCATTGGGCATCAAGACGGCCGGCACGGGGATCACCTTTTCAACCACGGAGCTTGAAGAAGGCACTGTGATTTCCGTAGACGGTGTCGCAATCGGACGCGTTTCCTCTTATTCTACAACGGAACTGCATATTGAGTTCAATCCGGTGACCACTCTGGCCGAGATGGAGGAGCAGAGGCTTGCGGCACAAAACTTGGTACGCGCCCTGACGTTCACCAAGCTCGATTCTTCTCCTCACTCGATGGAGGAATCAGTCCAGATTCATCTCTACGACAGCAACGATGTTAGCTCTGTTGCAATGGTATTCGCGGCTGACCGCTTCTTGGGCGATGACGAAGACAACATCATCACAATGCTGGCCGGTTATCTGAATGCCGGTGATGAAGTGATCGGCGGCGGCGGCAATGATGTGCTGAGGCTGCCAGATGGTGGGGGTCTCATTGATCTGGTCCCCTTGGCTAAATTCGAAGGTATCGAAACCGTTCAAGGCTCCAGCAGCGCTGATGGCATCCGCATCTCGATGGAGCAGCTTAAATCGTTGCAGAAAGTCGATGGCGGCGGCCAGGCAGATGATTATCTGGTTGTGATCGGGGACGTGATCGACCTTCGCGGCAAGCAGATCACGGGCTTTGGCTCGATCGAATATAACGGTTTCAAGACGAAGGTTATCGTCGATAACATGGCCATGGCGAAGTACATCAATGGCGAATACGCCGCGGCTGAAACATTGACGATTGCAGGTGGTGTCGTGAGCGACGCCGACCGGTACGCCCTGCATAAAAAGAGTGTCGATGCGGTCGTTCATGGAGGCCGCACCACAACCTTCGCCGATATCGTTAACAAGACCGTGAAGGGCACGACTGGAAAGAATGCCCTCAAGGGTTCGTTAGGCAACGACAAGCTCTATGGCGGTTATGGCAACGATACGCTGACAGGCGGCTACGGCAAGGATGTGTTCGTCTTCAACAGCAAGCTGGGCACCGCTACCACGGACCGTAGCGTAAACTTCGACACAATTGCCGATTTCAACGTGGCGGACGACACGCTCTGGCTCGATAATGCCATCTTCAAGAAGCTGGGCAGCGGTTCTGCCTCTGCTCCCGGCAAATTGAACAAGGCGTTCTTCAAGATCAGCACAAAGGCCGGCGATAAAAACGACTTCGTTCTCTACAACAAGTCGACCGGGTATCTGTCCTACGATGCCGATGGGTCGGATTCTAAGTACAAGCCCATTGAATTTGCCAGGATCGGGAAGAACCTCAAATTGACCTATGACGATTTTAGAATTGTCTGACGAGGGCTGATGATCCTGAAAGCCGAACGGCTATGATGGCTCGGAAAAATCCGTCACCAACTCTGGAGATAGTTCCTTCAGCGGAATCGCCTCACTCGCATAGGTCTCGATGAAGGCCGAAAAGTTCCTCGCGCCACCAAGTATCGTGGCGCGGGGAACCGAGCAGGAAAAACCTCGAACTGCACCCACGCGCCCGATAGCAGCCCCGATCAGGTGAAGAAGAAGATATCGCCTCTGGGATTTGCGCCGTACACGAGGATGTCGTGATAGACGGAGTCTGCGGGCGAATTGTAAGTCACGACCCAGCCGTCGCCATTCTGCCAGATGCTGTATTGTCCATTCGCCGGGGTGCGTGTGCCGCTGGAATTGAAGGTATAGCTGCCCTGGAGATAGATGCCGTCGGCATCGGTGAAGTCGTAGATGATGTCGTGCCGCTTTTGGGTGATGCTGCCAGTGTCGGCGGTTGCGAAATAGAAGCGGTCCACGCTGTTGTCGGCGCCACCCCAGAGGTCGTCCACGCCGGTTCCGCCATAAATGAAATCCGCGCCCGTCTCGCCGTCGAGCACGTCATCGCCGCTGCCGCCGGACAGCCGATCATTGCCGGTGTAACCGAGCAGCGTATCGTCGCTGCTTCCGCCGTAGAGGCTGTCGGCGCCGGAGCCTCCATCGAGCCAGTCGAAGCCGCTGCCTCCAAGCAGGGTGTCGTTACCGGCTTCGCCTTCAAGCCAATCGTTACCGGCGCTGCCGTCAAGGGAGTCGTTGCCGGACCAGCCGCGGATCCAGTCATCGCCGGAATTGCCGTTGCTCCGGTCGTTGCTGATTCCATACCGGTAGAAGTCGATATAATCGTCAAAGGAGGTGCCGTTGATGGTCGCCATGATCCGCCTCCCAACTGTGCGTGCGGGCGAAGCCTGTCTGATGGCTGCTTACGACACGAAGGAGAGCGGCCTCCGCTGAAGCAGCTTCCGTTTCAGAATCGGCGCTAATGCGGGCGGGATTGTGGAGCCTTCCGTGACGCCGCGTGATCGGTGATGGAAATTTCGAGGAGGGTCGGCGTCGCGTCAGGCGCAGCTCGCGGCAAACTCCTTCACCAGCTGCGGGTAAAGCTCCATCGGCGGAAACTTCTCGAAGCTGTGTTTCGCAGGCGTCTTCGCCCAGGGCAGCGCCTCGCTGGTATAGGTCTCGATGAAGGGCGTGTAGCCTTTGGCGTCGTCGAGCATGGTGGCGCGGACATTCACGAAATCGTCGAGGCCTTCGGGGCGCGTGAACAGCCAGCTCATGCAATGCGGACAGAAGAAATGGCGCGTGGGGCCGTGAAGGCCGCCGATCACGGGCTCGCCCTGCACCACCGCGAACCTGTCGCTGGTATAGAGCGCGCTCAGCGAGAAGGCGCTCGCGCTCATGCGCTGGCAGCCTGTGCAATGGCAGGCCATGGTGATGACGGGTTGTCCTGTCACGCGCAAACGCACCTGTCCGCACCGGCAACCGCCGTCCCGCACGCCTGCTTCTTCCGCCATGGGCTCCCTCCCCGCTGCTGCCGGATGAGAAATGTGCGGCCGGGTTTTAAGCACGTCAACGGAGCATGGCTTCCCTTACGGCAAAGGTTGTCTAAATTCCTTTTATCGGTTGGGTTTCGCGTCTCGTGCTGGGGAGAGATTGGTGAAGAGAATGATTGCCGTGGCGGGCCTTGCGCTCAGTGCCGGGGGATGCGTGTCGACGGCGGAGCAGACGGTGTCGTATTCCTGCGCGGATTTCATCGGCCGTCCGATCTCGGAGCGCATCGCGGCTTTCGGCCCGCCGCGCTCCGTCTACCGGATCACGCCGACGGAAGTGGGGTATGTGTTCGAGACGAAGGACACGGTGCTGGTCGGCGGCGAGACCTATTACACCGTCAACTACATGATCGGCGCCGACAAGCACCACCTGCCGGTCCGCACCCTCACCACCAAGTGCCGCGGCTTCGTCGTCCGCGCGCCCTCCCCGGCGACGCCGGCCTCCGAGCGCATCATCGTCAATACGCTTTGAGCGCGGCCTCTATTCTTCCGGCTTTCCCCGATGGAACGCGAGCGGCTTTACCGCCTGTCCGAGCCATGAAACCGGAATGACGTAATCCGGCGGCGACTCTTCGTTCCCTAGGATGACGCGCACGGCTTCGGGACCGGCGCTTTCAAGGCGCATCGGCACCGGCCAGTCAGTGGAATCGAAGATCGTATAGCGCCACCAGCCGACCCGGCCGAGCTCCACGTAATAGATATCGGAGGAGCCGACTCCGCAGGAGCTGCGTTTCACCACCCAGGACAAGCCCATATCCGGCAGCTCGCCTTCCTTCACGATGCGCGTGGCGCACATCCAGAGGCCGAAGGCGACGATCAGGCCGAGCGGAATGCTGCAGATGGCTGCGAAGATGCCGACGCAAATGCTCAGCCAGGAATAAACCCGGCTGAGCTTGAGTCCGCCCCAGGCCCCGACACCGATGAGAGCGAGGCTGAGGAGAAGGAGCGGGATCCAGAGCGGATGCATTCGGGCTTAGATGTGGATCGCGCGTCCGTAGGCGTCCATGACGGCTTCGTGCATCGTCTCCGAGATGGTCGGATGCGGGAAGACCGCGTGGATCAGCTCTTCTTCCGTGGTCTCCAGGTTCATGGCGATCACGAAGCCCTGGATCATCTCGGTGACTTCAGCGCCCACCATGTGCGCGCCGAGAAGCTGACCGGTCTTCTTGTCGAAGATCGTCTTCACCATGCCGTCCGGCTCGCCGAGCGCGATGGCCTTGCCGTTGCCCACGAACGGGAAGCGGCCGACGCGGATGTCGTAGCCCTGCTCTTTCGCCTTGGCCTCGGTGAGACCGACCGACGCGACCTGCGGGTTGCAATAGGTGCAGCCCGGGATCTTCGCCTTGTCCATGGCATGCGTGTGCAGGCCCTTGATGGTCTCGACGCAGATCACGCCCTCGTGCTCGGCCTTGTGCGCGAGCATGGGCGCGCCGGCGACATCGCCGATGGCGTAGATGCCGGGCACGTTGGTGCGGCCGAGACCGTCGGTCACGACGACGCCGCGCTCGATCTTCACGCCGATCTTTTCCAGACCCAGATTCTCGATATTGCCGACGACGCCGACCGCCGAGATCATCCGCTCCGCGGTGATCGTCTGCGTGCCGCCCTTGCCGTCATCGATGGTGGCGGTGACGGAATTCGCGCCCTTCTCCACCTTCGTGACCTTGGCGCCGGTGAGGATCTTCATGCCCTGCTTCTCGAAGCGCTTGCGGGCGAGAGCTGCGATCTCTGCATCCTCGACTGGCATGATCTGCGGCATCACCTCGACCACGGTCACTTCGGCGCCCATGGTGCGGTAGAAGGATGCGAACTCGATGCCGATGGCGCCCGAGCCCATGACGAGCAGCGACTTCGGCATGGCGGGCGGCACCATGGCCTCGAAATAGGTCCAGATCAGCTTGCCGTCCGGCTCGATGCCGGGCAGCGCACGCGGACGCGCGCCGGTCGCGACGATGATGTGCTTGGCCTGATACGTTCCGGCCTCCAGCACGCCCTTCGGCGTCGGATGCTGCGGCTGCATGGCCTGCTTCTTGGGAGCCGACACCACGACCTCGCCGGGCTTGGAGATCGTCGCCTCGCCCCAGATCACATCGACCTTGTTCTTCTTCAGCAGCATGCCCACGCCGCCGTTGAGACGGCCCGACACGCCGCGCGAGCGCTGCACGATGGCGGCCGCGTCGAAGCCGATGCCCTGCGCCGACAGGCCGTAATCCTTGGCGTGTTCCATGTAGTGGTAGATTTCCGCCGAGCGCAGCAATGCCTTGGTGGGAATGCAGCCCCAGTTGAGGCAGATTCCACCCAGATGCTCACGCTCGACCACAGCGGTCTTGAACCCGAGCTGCGCCGCGCGGATCGCGGCGACATAGCCGCCTGGACCGCCGCCGATGACGATGATGTCGTATTGGTTTGCCATGATCTTTAAGTTCCCTGCGCATATTGCGCGATGCCATGACCGAAGGACCAGTTTTCCTTCTCGACTTCGATCAGGTTTATAAACACGTCCTCGGGGCGAAGGCCCGGCTCCGCGCACAGCTTCTCGACGATCCTCTTGAAGAGAGCCTTCTTCTGATCGACTGTCCGCGTGTTGCTGACGGTGATCTGGATGATCACGAGATCGTCGCTGCGTTGAATGTCGAGATACGTCTTGCCGTAGAAGAAGTTGTCTTCCTCATGCTCGCTGACTGTGACGAAGAGGTCGTCTTCGGGCACATTGAAAGTCTCTCTCAGGGCGAGATAGACGCCGTCTGCCAGAGCCTTGCGATAGGCGGAGGGCTTGCCCTTTCTGAGGGAGATGCGAGTGAGCGGCATGACGCTTCCCTATCGACCAATAGTGAATGGCCGGGACGGGCCCGGCCATGACATTGATTAAACTAGCATCCCCATCGGGTTCTCGATGAGCTGCTTGAAGGCCGAGAGCAGTTCCGCGCCGAGCGCGCCGTCGACGACGCGATGATCGCAGGAGAGCGTCACGGTCATGGCCTGCACGACGGCGGGGGCGTTGTTCTTCACCACCACACGGCTTTCGCCCGCGCCGACGGCGAGGATCGTGCCGTGCGGCGGGTTGATGACGGCCTGGAAGTCCTTGATGCCGTACATGCCGAGGTTCGACACGGCGGTGGAGCCGCCGGTATATTCCTCAGGCTTCAGGCGACGATTGCGGGCGCGGCCTGCCATGTCCTTCACCTCGGCCGAGATGGTGGTGAGCGACTTGGACTCGGCCTTGCGCACGACCGGCGTGAACAGGCCGCCTTCGATGGCAACCGCCACGCCCACATCCGAATGCTTCATCTTCAGGATGCGGTCTTCCGCCCACACGGCATTCGCGTTCGGCACGCGCTGCAGCGCGACGGCGAGCGCCTTGATCACGAAGTCGTTGACCGAGAGCTTGTAGGACGGCTTGCCGTCCTTGTCCTTCGGTGCGGCGGCGTTGATCTGCTCGCGCATGGCGAGAAGTGCGTCGAGTTCGCAATCGAGCGCGAGATAGAAATGCGGAACGGTCTGCTTCGATTCCACAAGGCGCTTGGCGATGGTCTTGCGCATGCCGTCGAGCGGCACTTCCTCGTAGGTGCCGGCTTCGAACATGGCCTTGACCTGATCGGCACCCATGCTCGGAGCCAACTGCGGCGCCGCGGGCTTCGCGGCGGGAGCACCGGCAGCAGCGGCAGGCTTCGCGCCGCCGCCCTGGAGTGCTGCGCGCACGTCCTTCTCGACGATGCGGCCATGCGGGCCGGAACCCTGCACGGATGCGAGGTCGATGCCGGCATCCTTCGCGATGCGCTTGGCGAGCGGCGAGGCGAAGACGCGGTTCCCACCGGCCTGCTGCCCTGCCCCATTCGGCTTCGCGCCCTGCGCGGGACCGACGGGAGCCTGATCGACGCGGGCATAAGACATATGCGCATTCGCATCGCCCTGAACCGCGTTGGCCTGCGGTGCAGGCGCTGCGGCAGCCGGAGCGGCCTCGGCCTTCGGCGCGGGAGCAGGAGCGCCGCCAGCAGCGGGTGCGGAAACGCTCTTCGGGTCCTCGCCCTCGCCGGCGATCAGCGCGATCACTTGGTTCACGGGCACGTCCGCCGTGCCTTCCGGCACGACGATCTTGGCGAGGACGCCTTCATCGACGGCTTCCACTTCCATGGTGGCCTTGTCGGTTTCGATCTCGGCAATCACATCGCCGGACTTTACCGTGTCGCCTTCCTTCTTCAGCCACTTGGCAAGGTTGCCCTTTTCCATGGTGGGAGAGAGAGCGGGCATCAGGATATTGATGGGCATGGTTTTTCGATCCTGAGCTGAATTAGTTGATGGCCTGCGAGCCGGGATCGCTCGGATCATCCAGCTCGGTTTGAATGCCTGAAATGATCTCCGCCAGGGCTTCCTCCTCGGAGAAGTCGGTTTCCATGGCGTAGACGCGCGCGGCATGACGGGCGAGATCCACCAGGAGCACGCCCCAGGTGAACGGATCGTCGAAGGCGCGGCGCAGCGCGATGCTGACCGCTCCATCGACCACCGAAGCCCTCAGGATCTCGACGCCGCCCTTTTCGAGCGCGTCAGGAGGGACATTGAGGGCTTCGAATTTCTTGTCGGTCATTTGATCACCGCACTTTGTGGCTTGGCCTTTAAGAAATCTTCAACGCGTTTGGCAAAGCCAAACCCAAAGGCAGCAGCAAGTAGAATGGGAGCAAGCCCAATAATCCAAGCTCTAGTTTCGGGATTGAAGATGTCACTGTGAGTAGGGGTTAATCCCCTCTCCAAGTTTAATGCCCCCTCAAGGCTAAGCAGGGTGCCAATGATACCAACGCCAGATAAGAGCAGACTTACTAAGTCGACTACAGGCCTTCCTTTGTGGCGAAGAAGACCAATGAGGAGAAAGCCCATGATTGCACACAGTCCGAAGATTGTGGGCAGCTGAAAAGCATACTCTCTCATAACCGACATGGATCTACCTTTACCGATAGCAGACGGCCTTCGCCGCCTGCACGACCTCGGCCACCGACGGGAGCGCCAGCTTTTCGAGGTTCGCCGCATACGGCATCGGCACGTCCTTGCCGGTGATGCGGATCACGGGCGCGTCGAGATAGTCGAACGCGTTCTCCATGATGCGCATGGCGATCTCGGCGCCGACGCCGGATTGCGGATAGCCCTCTTCCACCGTGATGCAGCGGCCCGTCTTCATGACCGAGGCGACGATGGTTTCGGTATCCATCGGGCGGATGGTGCGCAGGTCGATCACCTCAGCGGAGATGCCTTCCTTCTCAAGCTCCTGAGCGGCCTTGAGCGCATAGGTCATGCCGATGGAGAACGAGACGATGGTGACGTCCGTGCCTTCGCGGTGAATGCGCGCCTTGCCGATCGGAACCGTGAAGTCATCGAGCTTCGGCACTGGGAACGACTGACCGTAAAGGATCTCGTTCTCGAGGAAGACGATGGGGTTCGGATCGCGGATCGCGCTCTTGAGCAGGCCCTTCGCGTCGGACGCCGTATAGGGCGCGACAACCTTCAGGCCGGGGATCTGCGAGTACCAGGCCGAGAAGTCCTGGCTGTGCTGCGCACCCACGCGGGCGGCGGCGCCGTTGGGGCCACGGAACACGATGGGAGCACCGAGCTGACCGCCGGACATGTAGAGGGTCTTAGCGGCCGAGTTGATGATCTGGTCAATCGCCTGCATGGCGAAGTTGAAGGTCATGAACTCGACGACAGGACGAAGGCCCGTGAAGGCCGCGCCGACGCCGATGCCGGCAAAGCCGTGCTCGGTGATCGGCGTGTCGATCACGCGACGCGCGCCGAATTCCTGCAGCAGCCCCTGGGTGACCTTGTAGGCCCCCTGGTACTCGGCCACTTCCTCGCCCATCACCAGGACCTTGTCGTCCTGGCGCATCTCCTCGGCCATGGCGTCGCGAAGGGCTTCGCGAACGGTCATGTTGACCAGCTCCGTGCCTTCCGGAATTTCAGCCATGGCGTTGTAGGCGGTGCGGTTCGTGATCACCGAAGGAGCGGCAGGCGTCGAGAGATCCGTCTGCTGCGGGCGCTCCGTGGGAGCGGGACGGTCGGCCAGGCCTTCCGCTTGAGCATCCGGGGTCGGTGCCGGCTGAGCAGCGGGTGCCGGGGCCGAAGGGCCCTTCGATGCAACCGTGGACGCGTCTTCGCCTTCGCCCGCCAGGATGGCGATGGGCGTGTTCACGGCCACATTGTCCGTGCCGTCGGAAACCAGGATCTTGGCCAGGACGCCCTCGTCCACGGCCTCGACCTCCATGGTCGCCTTGTCGGTTTCGATTTCGGCCAGCACGTCGCCGGGCTTGACCTTGTCGCCTTCTTTTTTCAGCCACTTGGCCAGTTTGCCCTGCTCCATGGTGGGCGAGAGGGCGGGCATAAGAATATCGGTCGCCATGAAAGACTCGTGTTGATTGTCGCTGCGGCGAGAGTTTTAGGAGCGGCGCAGAACGCGCCGCTTACAGAAGAATATCCGTGTAGAGCTCGGACGGATCGGGCTCCGGATCGTGCGTGGCGAACTCGGCCGACTCGTTGACGATCTCGCGCACCTTGCTGTCGATGGCCTTCAGCTCGTCTTCCGACAGCTTCCAGCTCTCCAACAGACGGCGGCGCACCTGCTCGATGGGATCGTGCTCCTCGCGCATGCGGGTCACTTCATCCTTCGTGCGGTACTTCGCCGGATCGGACATGGAGTGGCCGCGATAGCGGTAGGTCTGCATCTCGAGGATGTACGGGCCCTTGCCGGAGCGTGCATGCTCGATGGCGCGCTGGCCGGCGGCGTAGACCGCGCGGACATCCATGCCGTCCACCTGCTCGCCCGGAATGCCGAAGGACACGCCGCGCTTCGAGAAGTCGGTCTGCGCCGAGGCGCGGCTCACGGCCGTGCCCATGGCGTAACGGTTGTTCTCGATCACGTAGACAACCGGCAGCTTCCACAGCTGCGCCATGTTGAAGCTTTCGTAGACCTGGCCCTGGTTGGCAGCGCCGTCACCGAAATAGGTGAGGCACACATTGCCGTTGTCGCGATAACGGTTCGCGAAGGCGATGCCGGTGCCGAGCGACACCTGCGCGCCGACGATGCCGTGGCCGCCATAGAAATGCTTCTCTTTCGAGAACATGTGCATGGAGCCGCCCTTGCCCTTCGACAGGCCGCCGCGGCGTCCCGTCAATTCGGCCATGACGCCTTTCGCATCCATGCCGCAAGCGAGCATGTGACCGTGATCACGATAGCCGGTGATCACCTGATCGCCCTCTTTCGTCGCCATCTGCATGCCGACGACGACGGCCTCCTGGCCGATATAGAGGTGACAGAAGCCGCCGATGAGGCCCATGCCATACATCTGGCCGGACTTCTCCTCGAAGCGACGGATCAGCAGCATGTCGTTATAGGCTGCGAGATCCTGATTTTTATCGAATTGGGGGGTATTGGGAGTGGACTTGTTAGCCGCGCCAGTACCGGCACGGCCCGCCTTGCGGGCAGCAACAGCCATCGGGTTCCTCCGAAGGGTTTCCTCGACGAAAGTTCTAGCGCAGTCGAAATCGGAAAGCGAGATGCCCAAATGATCTTTTGCGCTGCACAATGAATCGCGCAACGTTTTGAAATTACATACGAAATTTCAATTAACAGAAATTCAGTTAAGCAGTTCTTTTGGAGGATTTTGGTTAAGGGCCCGTGATGATGACGAGATCGTTACGATGTACGCGTCCGAGCATGATGCGTGCCCGCTCTTCCAGAAGATCACGGTCGATCTGGTCGCTTCTCAACAACGCGATACGGCGCTCCCAGTTCGAACGCTCGGTCTTGAGACCGCCGAGCTCCTTCTCCAACTCGGCCACCTCAGCCTCGTATTTCTGCTGGGCCTCGATACCGCGCGCACCGCTGTGGGCGTGGTGAACGAAGTAAGCCGCGACCGCCGCCGAGACGCTGTAGAGCATCAGCGGGATCAAGAATCGCCTCAATCGTCTGCGGATCACCATGCGGTATTCCTAGCGCGCACATGGTTAAGGATCGGTTTCAGGTGCTGAGTTCTCTGAGGCTTCCCCGGAGATATAAACCCGTATGGAAGTGACAATGAACTGGTGCGCCATGCTATTCGGCACACTGGAGGACAGGATTGGAGTATCCGATGTCTCTCTTGGGAAAGATCCGCTCAAATGATCTGTATTAACCCCTGGGAAGCTCAGTCGGATCACCAGATTTGCGAATTCGGGAATGTCATCCAGCATTGTGTTGCCGCCGACATCGCATTCGCAGATCGAGAACTCGAAAGGTTTTCCACCAATCCGTTCGAGCTTTCTAATGGAGTTACCGATCTGGATGCCGCGAGTGGTGTGCCAAGCGCTCTGTGGACGATCTTCTAGTGGGTTCGCATCAATTGCCACCATGATTGGCTGCGAGAGAAAGGTTGCCTCCAGGCACTTCTTCTCATTCGCCTCGTCCTCTTCTTGGCTGTTATAATAATATTCTTCCTGCATCGATCCCCATAGGACGAACGCCACATCCTCGGTGCCGGAATAAATCTCCGTTCCACAATGCGAGACTCCCTCGCCCATAGGGCGAAACACGCGCTTTACCTGCCCCTCTGGCAGGAGCGATCTCAGTGCATCCTCGGTCATACTCCTGTCGATGAGGCCAACTCGCTTTCCTGGCTCGATTAAAAAGTCGGAAAAAGGTCGAGCGGAAAGAGCCTCTGCGAGAAGAATGGAGAGCCAGACTACGAGACCTGCTCTCGTCCATACCTTACTCATGTCGCCCCTCGCCTTACTTCAGTGACGAGAGAATACCGCATCAATATTGCAAAGAAAAAGGGCCGCACAGGGCAGCCCTTAATCAACTGAAGTATAGTTATCTCGTTACGCCAGCGCCTTCAGCGCAGCTCGGCCGGCATAGATGGCCTGGGAGCCGAGCTCTTCCTCGATGCGAATGAGCTGGTTGTACTTGGCCGTCCGGTCCGAACGGGCGAGCGAGCCGGTCTTGATCTGCCCGCAATTCGTGGCGACGGCGAGATCGGCAATCGTGGAATCTTCCGTCTCACCCGAGCGGTGGGACATGACGGCGGTGTAGCCGGCGCGGTGGGCCATATCGACGGCGGCCAGCGTCTCGGTGAGCGTGCCGATCTGGTTGACCTTCACGAGGAGCGAGTTGGCGACGCCCTGCTTGATGCCCTGCGAGATGCGCTTCACGTTGGTGACGAAGAGGTCGTCGCCCACGAGCTGGCACTTGTTGCCGACGAGGTCGGTGACGGCCTTCCAGCCCTCCCAATCGTCCTCGGACATGCCGTCCTCGATGGTGGCGATCGGGTAAGCGGAGACGAGCTTCGCGAGATACTCGGCCTGCTGCTGCGGCGAGAGCTTCTGGCCCGTGCCTTCATAGACATAAGAGCCGTTCTTGAAGAACTCGGTGGCAGCGCAATCGAGGCCGATCACCATGTCCTTGCCGGGCTTGTAGCCGGCCTGCTCGATGGACTTCATGATGAAGTCGAGAGCAGCCTCGGCGGAAGGCAGGTTCGGGGCGAAGCCGCCCTCGTCGCCCACGTTCGTATTGTGGCCGGCGTCCTTCAGAGCCTTCTTCAGGGTGTGGAACACCTCGGCGCCCATGCGCACGGCCTCAGCCAGCGTGGGAGCGCCGACCGGCATGATCATGAATTCCTGGAAGTCGATGGGGTTGTCCGCATGCGCGCCGCCATTGATGATGTTCATCATCGGAACCGGCAGAACGCGGGCCTGCGTGCCGCCCACATAACGGTAGAGCGGAAGCGTAGAAGCCTCTGCAGCGGCCTTGGCCACGGCGAGCGACACGCCGAGGATGGCATTGGCGCCGAGGCGAGCCTTGTTCGGGGTGCCGTCGAGCTCGATCATGGTCTCGTCGATGAGCACCTGCTCCTCGGCGTCCATGCCGCCGATAGCCTCGAGGATCTCGCTGTTCACGGCGTCGACGGCTTTCTGCACGCCCTTGCCGAGATAGACCGACTTGTCGCCATCGCGCAGCTCGACCGCCTCGTGAGCGCCGGTGGAGGCACCCGACGGAACGGCCGCGCGGCCCATGGAGCCGTCTTCGAGGGTAACATCCACCTCGACCGTGGGATTGCCACGGCTGTCGAGGATCTGGCGGGCATAGACGTCGATGATCGCGGTCATGAACGGGCTCCTGAGATTAAAAAGGGCGGCCGTCAACAAGGTGCGGCCTCACGTCATGACATGGCTTATTGACTGAAAA
Organism: Microvirga solisilvae; assembly: GCF_022808595.1. GTDB lineage: Bacteria > Pseudomonadota > Alphaproteobacteria > Rhizobiales > Beijerinckiaceae > Microvirga > Microvirga solisilvae. The sequence continues at coordinate 580,642 of NZ_JAKUCN010000001.1, read as the reverse complement.
CGGCGAGCGGGCAAGGACGGGAGCAACCGATAAAGCATTGATCCAAGGTGAAATATGATGACGGAAACCCACCTCCAGCTAGGTCAGGCCGCCGCCCTGCCCCACACGCCCGAGGAAGCCCAGCTCGACCGGGTGCCGAACCCGCATGCCGACACCGACTACCTCGCCCGCTTCACGGTGCCGGAATTCACCTCGCTCTGCCCGGTGACCGGCCAGCCCGATTTCGCGATCATCGTGATCGATTACGTGCCGGGCCCGTGGCTCGTGGAGTCGAAGTCGCTGAAGCTCTACATGCACAGCTTCCGCAACCACGGCGCCTTCCACGAGGATTGCACGGTCGCCATCGGCAAGCGCCTGACCGAATTGCTGGAGCCGCGCTTCCTGCGCATCGGCGGCTATTGGTATCCGCGCGGCGGCATCCCCATTGACGTGTTCTGGCAGACCGGCGAATTGCCGAAGAACCTCTGGCTCCCCGACCAGGGCGTCGCGCCTTACCGGGCCCGCTAAACCTTCGGACGCCTCAGCACGAATGAGGCGTTCAGGCCCACGACCAGGATGATGGCCGCGGCAATCATGGTCGAAGCCGTGAGGCCGATATTGCGCAGGCCGATCCCCATGAGCACGACGCCGAGCGCTTGACCACAGAAGAACGAGAAGGCGTGGAGCGCGACGGCGGAGGCGCGCGCTCCAGGTGCTACTTCCGTCACTTGGGCCTGGAAGGTGTTGTGCATCATGTAAAAGCCGAGGCCCATGAGCAGCAAAGCGGCGAAGTCGAGCTTCCAGTCTCCGGCGAAGCCCAGAATGATCAGGGCGAGAGCCGCGAAGAAGCCTCCGCCGACGAGGATACGGCCAATTCCGAGGCGCTTGAGCATCCACGTCACGAGAGCCGAATAGACGAGCCCGCCGATGGCAAAGCCGCCGATGGCGAAACCGGCTTCCGTCGCGCCGCCTCCACCGCGCTCTTCCAACAGCGGCGCGATATAGGGAAAGACGCTGAAGATCGCGCAGGCTTCCACGAATACGGAGCCGAAGAGGAACAGCGCACGCGGATTGGAGAGAATGTCCCGGTAGCGCAGGAGTGCCGTTTTCGGATCGAACCTGCCGCCGGGAAGCGCTCCGCGAAAACCGATTACCGTGGCGGCGAGCGCGCAGGCCATCATAATCGTTGAAAGACCAAACACCCCGCGCCAACCAATCCATTCGGCGAGAAGTCCGGCAAGCGATGAACCAGTTAGCTGACCGACGATGACGGCCACGAGATAGCGGCTGAGCGCCACCTGCCTCTGAGCCATCTCCACGCGGTCGCCGATGAGCGCGATGGAGAGCGGCACCGCACCGCCGGCAGCCGTTCCGGCAATGATGCGCAGGGCGAAAAGCGTCTCGGTATTGGGAGCGAAGAAGGAACCGGCGAGCGCCAGAAAGAGAAGCGCCAGCGCGACCTTCATGACCCGCTCCTTGCCGAGCGCGTCGCCGATGGGGCCAAGGATGGGCTGGATGAAAGCGTAAGGCAGCGCGAAGGCGGCGGAGAGAAGCGCGATGGTTTGCGGCGTGGAACTCAGATCCCGCGCAATCACCCCGACCATAGGCTCGACCGCACGGGCGGAGAAGGTACTGGCGAAGCCGCTGACGGCAAGAATGAGGATCAGATTGCGCGAGGACATGACGCTCTAATGAGAAAGGCCGCGAATGGAGCCTTGGCACTCCATATCACGGCCTTGTCGCAAGGGGAGAGGCGTGAATGCACGCCTGCCCTCTACCGAACTCATGATTAAGCTGCTTTGCCCTTGGCAAGGGCGTCGAACGCCTTCAGCTGAGCAAGCAGAGCTTCCAGTTCCTTCAGCGGCACCATGTTGGGGCCGTCGGAGGGAGCCTTGTCGGGGTCCTGGTGCGTCTCGATGAAAACGCCAGCCACGCCGACAGCGACGGCTGCGCGGGCAAGGACCGGCACGAATTCGCGCTGGCCGCCCGAGGTCGCGCCCTTGCCGCCGGGCTGCTGCACGGAATGGGTGGCGTCGAAGATCACCGGCGCGCCGGTCTCGGCCATGATCGGCAGGCCGCGCATGTCGGAGACGAGGGTGTTGTAGCCGAAGGATGCGCCGCGCTCGGTGAGCATCACGTTCGGATTGCCTGAAGCACGCACCTTTTCGGCGACATTGGCCATGTCCCAGGGGGCCAGGAACTGGCCCTTCTTCACGTTCACCACGCGGCCCGTCTTGGCGGCGGCGACGAGAAGGTCGGTCTGGCGGCAGAGATAGGCCGGGATCTGAAGGATATCGACCACCTCGCCCACGGCGGCGCATTGGTCGTTCTCATGCACGTCGGTGATGACGGGAAGGCCGAACTTTTCCTTCACCTCGGCGAAGACAGCGAGCGCCTTGTCGAGGCCGATGCCGCGGGCGCTGTTGATCGAGGTGCGGTTCGCCTTGTCGAAGGACGACTTGTAGACGAGCCCGAGGCCGAGACGCCCCGTGATCTCCTTGAGGGCAGCGGCCATTTCCAGCGCGTGATCGCGGCTTTCCATGGCGCAGGGACCCGCAATGATGCTGAGCGGGAGGTGATTGCCGAAGCGGACGGAGCCTGCCTCGACGATGGCTTGGGGCTTTTTGGTATCGGTCATGCGCCTCACCTACTCCGTTTCGTAGCAAACGGGAAGCGGTGAAGTGTCATAGCCCCGCAGCAGCCTTGGCGTCATCCCGGACGCAGCGGAGCGAAGATCCGGGATCGTATGACGAGATTGGCGCTCTATCCGCCTGACGATCCCGGCTCGGCTGCGCCGTCCGGGATGACGTGTTGTGTTTAGAAGGTCATGGACGCTGCGTTGATGATGCCGGCCGAAAGCGAGGCTGCGCCGAGGAACAGGGCTGCCGCCATCTCACCCGCAGCGATCCGCTGGGAGAGATTCGGCATGATAATGCGAACGAGCCAATAGACCACGATCTGGACCGCAAGTGCCACGAGACCCCAGACGAGCAGATCGATGATGCCCCGAGCATGGACAATGGCGCTGCCGAGCGGGAGAGCGAAGCCGACGAGGCTGAACCCTAATGCCGTCGAGGCGGAAATCACGTTCTGGCGGATCAGCGCGAACTCGTTGTGCATGGTCGCCAGGGTATAGATGGCGAGGTAGAGCGCCACGAGGGCAATGGCGATCACGAAGAAAATGACGAAGTCGAGCAAGCCCGCCAGAGTGGAAGTCACGATAAGCCCCTTACGATTTATTTCTTAGAATTGTAGGGGCTCATGGTTAATTTTGCGTTGGCTCGAAGGCGATGGCGACGCCGCAGGCCGCGCTTGCCGGTACAACGAGGCGGCTTCCCACGTGCTGATAAGGGATTTCCGCCGCCTCCAGCCGCTTCGACTGGATGTGAATGTCCTCTACCCGCACCGTGAAAGCGACAAAGGATGGCTGATCGAGCTCGGCCTCGACCGAGACATAGCTCTCGGCGGCATCGTCCGGCGTCATGACGTCGAGATGCGCATCGGTCAGCCGGAATGAGAGATCGTGCAAGGCGGGGCTGGTGGGCACGACGCCCGTGAAGTCGGTGAGGAACTTCTTGCAGCGATCGGGCTCGGGCGCGGCAAGCGCCACGCTCGCCAAACCTGTCGCGCCGTTCTCATGATGCTGGAAGGCGGGATTCCAGAAGTTTTCCGGGAAATGGTGTTGGGAGACGAAAAAGCCCGCGCGCGGTGCGCCTTCCAGGGAAGCGAACGACAAGGTGAAAGCCACCTTCGTTTCGCTGCCGTCGGGCCTCTTGCCGGTGCGCTCAAAATGGAACGGCTCGAACGCGCCGATCTTCTTCTGTGCGAAGGCGGCCGCATCCGCCTTGGAATCTCGACTATCGAGCACCAGCATCGCAACGCCCTCGCGATCCTGCAGATAATCGCGAACGAAAGCGCCGAAGCTGAAACGACCCGGCTCATGCGGCGGGATCTGAGCGCCCTCGCCCACCGTGATCAGTTCCAGAAACGTGCCGGGAAACTGGACGAGCCGATTTTCGGTACCCCAGGAATGCCGGTTGCGCGCGCCGACCTGAAAGCCAAGCCGCCGGTAGAACTCGGCGCTCTTGTCGAGGTCGCGAACGGCAATGACGAGATGGTCGATCCGGCGGGTCATCAGGCGCTTTTCCTGTACTTTTCGGATTTAACCTAGGCAGCACTCCCAGCCGCAACAAGGGCAGGAAGCAAAAACGCCGACAGGGAGACCCTGTCGGCATGTGTTTTTACTGAGCTCGTTCTTGCTGCTTTAATCTTCAGTCTTCCTGCTCTTCGAAATAGTCATCGAAGACTTCAACAGCTTCAGCAGGCGGGTAGCTATCTTCAGGCCACGGATCATCGGGAGAGAGGAGTTGAGGGCTGATAGCCTCAATCTTCGTCTCAACGTCGAATTCCCCGAAAATGTGGGTCAGCTTCGTCAATGTGATGGCATGGAGGTGATCGTCCGCAATCTGGCTCTCCGAACGAAGGATGAACCAGACATCGAGCCCGCCATCTTCGCCTTCTTCGAAAGCGATCCGGATGTTTTCCGGCCCGGCCTCGACTCCGCCCATGACGATGGTGCTGTCGCTCGGCTTCCTTTGCCGGAACGGAACGATCTGCCAGCCTGCAACCTCGGGAGCGGCATCGATCAGATCGATGACGGCCTCGAATTTTTCGATGTCGCCTCCGGCGCTGATGACGAGTTGCATCTCGTTTCCGTCGACGCCCATCTCGGCGATCAGGCCGGGAGACGTCTTCGATAACTGGTCCTGCAACGCATCGAAGGATGCGCGCCATTCAGGCGAGCTGAAACGTTCGGGGGTGTCGATGACGAGCTTGTTGCCGTGGGACGTGAACCAGTCCCAAAAGGTTTGATCGTTTGCCATTTGCTTAGACCGACCGGCTCTGTTTGACTGCCGTGTGAGTGAGGCTCTTGAAGAGCGGATGTGGCTCGAAGGGATAAGATTTTTGTGGCGCCATGGATTTCGGCAACGTCGCAAAGCACGTCAATCGAAGATCCAGTAAACCAAAAATGCCAATAGGATCAAAAGAACCGTTGCGAAACTCGGTATTATCACAACATTGATGCCGCCGAGGCTGATCCCTGCAGCAAAAGCAATTGCTCCCACGACGAAGCAACACAAGACGAAAGCAGCGGCCAAAAATAGAAGCTTCGTATTAGTCTTCATCGGCTCTCAGAATCTAAGGTAACGAACTCGACCCAAGGTACATTGTTACAGCACCAGGGTCGAGTCTCGTGACATGCATTAGACCAATCGGCTCTGTTCGACCGCCGCGTGAATGAAGCTCTTGAAGAGCGGATGCGGCTCGAAGGGACGCGATTTCAGTTCAGGATGGTACTGAACGCCGATGAACCAGGGATGGTCCTCATATTCCACGATCTCGGGCAGAACGCCGTCGGGCGACACGCCGGAGAAGCGCATGCCCTTGGCTTCCAGCTTGTCGCGGTAGGACATGTTCACCTCGTAGCGGTGACGATGACGCTCGGAGATTTCCGTGCCGCCATAGATCTCAGCCACTTTGCTGCCCGGTGTGAGCTTCGCCTGATAGGCGCCTAGGCGCATCGTGCCGCCGAGATCGCCGCTGGAGGTGCGCTTCTCGAGCTCGTTGCCGCGCAGCCATTCGGTCATGAGGCCGACGACGGGTTCCGGGGTCGGTCCGAACTCGGTGGAACTCGCATCCTTGATGCCGGCGAGCGAGCGGGCCGCTTCGATCACGGCCATCTGCATGCCGAAGCAGATACCGAAATACGGCACCTTGCGCTCGCGGGCGAACTGGGCCGCCCGGATCTTGCCCTCGGCGCCGCGCTGGCCGAAGCCGCCGGGCACCATGATTCCGTGAATGCCTTCCAGGAACGGAGCCGGATCCTCGTTTTCAAAGACCTCGCTTTCGATCCAATGCAGGTTCACCTTCACCTGATTGGCGATGCCGCCATGGTGCAGGGATTCGATGAGCGACTTGTAGGCGTCCTTGAGGCCCGTGTACTTGCCCACGACGGCGATGTTCACCTCGCCCTCGGGATTGTGCACGCGCTCGGAAATGTTGGTCCAGGTCGACAGGGTCGGAGCCTTGGCATCGTTGATGCCAAAGGCGGCCAGCACTTCGCTGTCGAGACCCGCCTCGTGATAGGCCAGCGGCACGTCGTAAATCGAACGGGCGTCGCGCGCCTCGATCACCGCCGTCTCGCGCACGTTACAGAACAGAGCGAGCTTGCGGCGCTCGTCCTTCGGGATCTCGCGATCCGTACGGCAGAGCAGAATGTCCGGCTGGATACCGATGGAGCGCAGCTCCGCGACGGAGTGCTGCGTCGGCTTGGTTTTCAGCTCGCCTGCGGACGGGATGAACGGCAGGAGCGTCAAGTGGACATAGATCGCCTGACCGCGCGGCAGGTCGTTGCCGAGCTGGCGGATCGCCTCGAAGAACGGCAGGCCTTCGATGTCGCCCACCGTGCCGCCGATCTCCACCAGCACGAAGTCGAAGCCCTCGTTGCCCGTGAGCACAAAATCCTTGATGGCGTTCGTGACGTGCGGGATCACCTGGATCGTGGCGCCGAGATAATCGCCGCGGCGCTCCTTGGTGATGATGTCGAGATAGATCCGGCCCGTGGTGATGTTGTCGGCCTTGGTGGCCGGAACACCCGTGAAGCGCTCGTAATGGCCCAGGTCGAGGTCTGTCTCAGCACCGTCGTCGGTCACGAAGACCTCGCCGTGCTGATACGGGCTCATCGTCCCAGGATCGACGTTGAGATATGGGTCGAGCTTACGAAGCCTGACCTTGTAGCCGCGAGCTTGGAGAAGCGCTCCCAGGGCCGCCGAAGCCAGACCCTTGCCGAGCGAAGACACCACGCCGCCGGTGATAAATACGTACCGCGTCATGGACCCCTATCCATTAATAAGGAGCGCCGATTCGCAATGCGCGAATCCTGCCACTCCGAAACCATCCACAAAAGAAGAGGGCCGGAAGGTCCGGCCCTGCTGCTCACTTACTGCTGAGGCGCTGCTGGCGCCGGCGCGCTGGGCGCCGGGGCTGCCGGCTGCTCGCCCTGGAGGCGCTGCAACTGCTCGAGCACGTTGCCGCCCTGCGGAGCGCCGGGAGCCTGCTGACCGGCGGGAGCCGCCGGAGCGGCTCCGTCGAGGATCGAGCGCGGAGCGCGGCCCGACGTCGCGATGATGGTCAGCGCGATGCTCGTCACAAAGAACAGGCCGGCGAGAATCGCCGTGGCGCGGGTGAGCGCGTTGGCCTGGCCGCGACCGGTCATGAAGCCGGACACACCGCCGCCACCGCCACCGCCGAGACCCATGCCGCCGCCCTCGGAGCGCTGCAGGAGAACCACGCCGATCAGGGCGAGCACAATGATCAGGTGGATAATGATGAGAACTGTTTGCATCGTTCCAAAAACCTCAAGCGGCTGCGCTTTTAAATGCGTCAGCCGCTCGCAATCCGTTCGTTGCGGCGGCCTGTAGCATAGGTGGGCGCAGGATCAAAGACCCGCAAGTCTTCTTTTCCCGCAAGTGCCCTGCATTGCCCTCATCCTGAGGAGGATTGCCTTGGCAATCCGTCTCGAAGGAGGCTCCAGAATGCACTGGAATCTCCTTCGAGACGCCGCTTCGCGGCTCCTCAGGATGAGGTTCGGTACTAGAAATTAGCCGAGATAGGCCCCGGCAATCGCCAGGAAATCGGCAGCCACGAGGCTCGCTCCGCCCACGAGGGCGCCGTTGACGTTCTCCACAGCCATCAGCTCGGCGGCGTTCGAGGGCTTCACGGAGCCGCCGTAGAGGATGCGCACCTTGGCATGATCGGCCTTGCCCACGAGGCGCTTGAGCTCGTCGCGGATGGCGGCATGGACCTCGGCCACGTCGGCGGCGGTCGGCGTCAGGCCGGTGCCGATGGCCCAGACGGGCTCATAGGCCACCACGAGGTTGTGGCTGTTGGAATCGACCGGGATCGAGCCGCGCAACTGCTTGCGGACCACGGCGATGGTCTTGCCGGCCTCGCGCTCCTCGCGGGTCTCGCCCACGCAGACGATGGCCGTGAGCCCTGCCCTATGGGCCGCCATGGCCTTGGCGCAGACATCAGCGTCCTTTTCCTTGTGATACTGGCGGCGCTCGGAATGGCCGGCGAGCACATAGGTCGCTCCGGCATCAGCCAGCATCTCGGCCGAGAGGTCACCCGTATAAGCGCCTGATTCCTTGGCGTGGCAGTCCTGGGCGCCGATGGCGATACGCGAGCCGACGGAGGCAACGGCGAAGCTATGCACAAGGGTAGCCGGGGGGCAGACAACAAGTTCCACCTTAGCCTTGAGGCCCGGGGTATAGCTAGTCTGAAGAGCGCTCAGGATCTCTCCCGAGGACTTGAGACCATTCATTTTCCAGTTCCCCGCTACCAGCGGGCGCGGCCGATCGACGCTCATTCATTCACTCCTGTCACGCTTGATAACCTGGCAGTAGCAGAGCCTTGAGGCTTCTTTCAACCTGACTTGCCCTTTTCCCAGGGCCTTTGATGGGGTATCGGCCTCTTTAACGAGTTTTTTGAGAACGGGTTCACGATGCTTCGGAACATGCGCAAGGCTGGGCAGACCCTGGTCGGCAAAATCATCGCCACCGTCTTTTTCGGCGCTTTGATCGTCAGCTTCGCCATCTGGGGGATCGGCGACATCTTCCGCGCGACGCCGGCTTCGACCGTCGCGGAAGTGGGCGACGCCAAGATTTCGGTGGCTCAGGTCCAGAATGCCTATACCACCCAGCTGCAGCAGCTCGGCCGCCAGTTCCGCACGGTCATCTCCCCCGAGCAGGCCCGTATGCTCGGCCTCGACCAGCGCGTGGTCAACAGCCTCATCACTGACGCTGTGCTGAGCGAGGAGGCCAAACGCCTGGGGCTTTCCGTCTCGGACGAGCTCGTGGCCCGTTCCATCATGGACAACCCGGCCTTCAAGGATAACAGCGGTCAGTTCAATCGCATTCTATTCGACCAGACCCTGCGTAATATGAATCTTTCCGAGGTGGGCTTTGTGCAGGAGCAGCGCGCAGCCATGGCTCGCGCCCATCTCACCGATGCCCTCGCCGGCAACGTCACCATTCCCGCAGCCGCCAAGGACGCCATGCACCGCTATGCCAGCGAGCAGCGTTCGGCCTCCTATTTCGTCCTGACCCCGGCCCTTGCCGGCGACATTCCGGCCCCGACCAACGAGCAGCTCCAGGGCTTCTACGAGGAGCGCAAGAGCACGTTCCGGGCTCCGGAATACCGCGCCGTGAACGTGATGGCGCTCGATGCCGCTTCCATCGCGAAGCCGGACGACGTGTCCGAGGCCGATGCCCGTCAGCGCTATGAGCAGCAGAAGGCGAAATACGGCCAGCCGGAGCGCCGCACGATCCAGCAGATTCCCTTCACGTCGATGGAAGACGCCCAGGCCGCCGCCGCCAAGATCAAGGAAGGCACGACCTTCGAAGCCGTGGCCGCCGAGCGTGGCGTCTCGGCCTCGGGCCTCGATCTCGGCACCTTCACGAAGGCCGAGATGCTCGACGCTGCCGTGGCGAACGCCGCCTTCGCGCTGGCGCAGAACGGCGTGAGCGATCCGATTCAGGGCCGCTTCGGCCCAGTTCTCGTACGCGTCACGCAGATCCAGCCCGAAGCCGTGCGCCCCTTCGAAGAAGTTGCCGCGGAGGTCCGCCAGGAAGCCGCCCGCGAGCGCGCCCAGAGCCAGATTGAGCGCATCCACGATGAGATCGAAGACCTGCGCGCCGGCGCCAAGCCGCTTGCCGACATCGCCAAGGAAAAGGGCCTGACCCTCGTCCAGATCCCGGCCATCGACGCCCAGGGCCGCGACAAGGCCGGCAACCCGGTGACGGCGCCTCAGCGCGATGCCGTCGCGAAGGCCGCTTTCGCCTCCGATATCGGCGTCGACAACGAGGCCCTGCGCGTGGCCAACGGCTATGTTTGGTACGATGTGACCGGCATCGAGCCCTCCCGCGAGAAGACCCTCGACGAGGTTCGCGATCAGGTGGTTGCGCAATGGCGTGACGATCAGGTGAGCCAGCGTCTGTCCGAGAAGGCGCGCGAACTCACCGAGCGTCTCGACAAGGGCGAGGCCATCGAGGCCGTGGCGCAGGCTGTGAACGCACCTGTGAAGAATGCCACCGGCCTCACCCGCAACGCCAACAAGGACGACCTCTCGGCGGAAGCCGTGAACCGCATCTTCTCCACGCCGGTCGGCAAGGCGAGCCATGCGGCGAACGCGGCGGATTCCCGCGCCGTCTTCAAGGTCACGGCCGCAACCGTGCCGCCGCTGCCCTCCACCTCGCAGCAGGTGCAGAATGTCGAGAACCAGCTGCGCACCGGCATGAGCGACGATCTGGTCAATGAATACATCGCCCAGGCCCGCCAGGATCTCGGCGTGACCATCAACCAGCAGGCGCTGCGCCAGGCGACCGGCGGTGGTGAACTCTAAGCCGGGTGAAACCTAGATCATGAGCATCGCGCCCGATTTCGAGACTTTCGCGAAGGCCTATGAGGAGGGCGAGGCAGGCGTTCTGCGCGCCACCCTCGTGGGCGATCTTCTCACTCCCGTCGCAGCCTTCATCAAGCTGCGGCACCACCGGAAGGGCTCGGCCTTTCTGCTGGAATCCGTCGAAGGCGGCGCAACACGCGGCCGCTTCTCGATGATCGGTCTCGATCCGGATCTCGTGTGGCGATGCCAGGACGGTGTCGCCGCCATCGACCGCAATGCGCTCACCCGCGACAAGCAATTCGTCACCGACGAGCGCCCCGCTCTAGAGAGCCTGCGCGCGCTGATCAAGGAAAGCGCCCTGCCGCTTTCCGACGATCTTCCGCCCATGGCGGCGGGCCTGTTCGGCTATCTCGGCTACGACATGGTGCGCCAGATGGAGCTCCTGCCTGAGCCGAACACGGATGTGCTCAAGGTGCCGGACGCCATCCTCATCCGCCCGACGGTGATGGTGGTGTTCGATGCGGTGAAGGATGAGATTTCGCTCATCACGCCTGTGCGCCCGCAATCGGGCGTGTCGGCGAAGGCGGCGTATGAGGCAGCGCTCTCGCGCATCGACGAAGTCACGCAGGCGCTGGAATTGCCGCTGCCCATCGAGGATCGCAGCGATCCTACCGCTATCCACTTCGATCCGCCCGTGTCGAACACGACGCCGGAGGAATTCGAAGCGATGGTGGCGAAGGCGAAGGAATACATCCGCGCAGGCGACATCTTCCAGGTGGTGCTGTCCCAGCGTTTCGAGTCGGCCTTCCCCCTGCCCGCCTTCGCGCTCTACCGCTCGCTGCGCCGGGTTAATCCGGCTCCATTCCTCTGCTATCTCGATTTCGAGGATTTCCAGATCGTCTGCTCGAGCCCAGAAATCCTGGTGCGGATGCGCGACGGCAAGGTGACGATCCGCCCGATCGCCGGAACGCGTCCGCGCGGCAAGACTGCTGCCGAGGATCGCGCCCATGCAGAAAGCCTGCTCGCGGACCAGAAGGAGCGCGCGGAGCACCTGATGCTCCTCGATCTCGGTCGCAACGATGTGGGCCGCGTGGCGGAAATGGGCTCCGTGCAGGTCACGGATTCCTTCTTCCTCGAATATTACAGCCAGGTGATGCACATCGTCTCGAACGTGGAAGGCCGCCTCGACCCCAGCTTCGACGCGCTTGATGCGCTGGTCGCGGGTTTCCCTGCAGGCACCGTCTCCGGTGCGCCTAAAGTGCGCGCCATGCAGATCATCGACGAGCTGGAGAAGGACAAGCGCGGGCCTTACGCCGGTTGCATCGGCTATTTCGGCGCGAACGGCGAAATGGATACCTGCATCGTTCTGCGTACCGCCTTGGTGAAGGACGGACGCATGGCCGTCCAGGCGGGTGCGGGCATCGTCTACGATTCCGATCCTGCCTCCGAACAGCAGGAATGCATCAACAAGTCGAAGGCCCTGTTCAAGGCCGCTGAAGAGGCCGTACGCTTCGCGAGCCAGGCGAGGATCGGGCAATGAACTTGACCGCCTTCTCTCATTACGCGAACGTCGGTGCGCTATGACCCGCGTTCTCGTCATCGACAATTACGACAGCTTCACCTGGAATCTGGTGCACCTGCTCGGCCCCCTCGCCACCTCCGTGGAGGTGGTGCGCAACGACGCCATCACTACGGATGAAGTCTTGGCCTCGCAGCCCGACGCCATCGTGCTCTCGCCGGGTCCGTGCACACCCAACGAGGCGGGGATCTGCCTCGATCTCGTGAAGCGCGCCTCGCCCACGATCCCCACTTTCGGCGTCTGCCTCGGCCTTCAGACCATCGGCCAGGTTTTCGGCGGCACGGTCTCCCGCGCACCACTGCCCATGCACGGCAAGGTGTCGGAGGTCGAACACCAGGGACAAGCCGTGTTCCGCGGCATCAACGGTCCCTTCAAGGCGACCCGCTACCACTCGCTGATCGTGGATCGTGAAACCTGCCCGGCTGATCTCGCGGTCACGGCCGAGACTGCCGACGGGCTGATTATGGGCCTATCCCATCGCTCGCTGCCGGTCCACGGCGTGCAGTTCCACCCGGAGAGCATCCTGACGGAGCACGGGCGGGCGATCATGAGCAATTTCTTCGATCTGGCGGCGGCCTGGAATTCCAAGCACCGCCCGAACGCCGCTTAACTCCCAAGGCACCAAAGCAATGGAATCCTTCAAATCCTATCTCGCCAAAGTCGCTACCGGCGCATCGCTGACCCGGGACGAAGCGCGATGGGCATTTGACGACCTGCTTTCCGGCGAGGTGACGCCCGCACAAGGTGGCGCATTCTTGATGGCGCTGCGCGTTCGCGGCGAAGCGCTCGATGAGATCGTTGGCGCGGTTTCCGCCATGCGCGGACGCATGCTGCCGGTGACGGCGCCTGAGAACGCCGTCGACATCGTTGGTACGGGCGGCGACCATTCCGGCAGCTACAACATCTCCACGCTCGCCTCGATCATCGTGGCCGCTTGCGGCGTGCCGGTGGCTAAACACGGCAACCGTGCGGCCTCCTCGAAATCCGGTACGGCGGATGTGCTTGCGGCACTCGGCGTGAAGCTCGGCCTCGATCCGAACGGGTTGGAGCGCTGTTTGAAGGAAGCAGGTCTCTGCTTCATGTTCGCCCAGACTCATCATGCCGCCATGCGCCATGTGGCTCCGGTACGCGTCGAACTCGGCACCCGCACGATCTTCAACCTGCTCGGGCCTCTCTCGAATCCGGCAGGCGTCAAGAATCAGCTTCTGGGAGTTTTTTCAGAGGCTTGGCTCGATCCGCTGACGCAAGTCATGAAGGAACTCGGCTCCCGCAAGGTGTGGACCGTGCACGGTTCCGACGGTCTCGATGAGATGACCACCACCGGCCCGACCTTCGTGGCCGCTCTCGAAAACGGCGCGATCCGCCGCTTCACCGTGACGCCGGACGAAGTTGGCCTGCCGGTCGCAAAGCTCGATGACCTGAAGGGCGGCGATCCCGAGCACAACGCGCGGGCCTTGCGCGCTGTACTCGACGGCACGCGCAGCGCCTATCGCGATGTGGCGCTTCTCAATGCCGCCGCTTCCCTCGTGATCGCGGATGCGGCGGCGAATCTACGCGACGGCCTTGAGCGTGCCTCGCAGGCGCTCGACAGTGGCGCGGCCAAGGGCACGCTGGAGCGCCTCGTCAAAGTTTCGAACGCCTGAGGCTGTCATGAGCGACGTGCTGAGCAAGATCGAAGTCTATAAGCGTCAGGAAATCGCAGCAGCGAAAGCGGCCGTTCCTTTGGACGAGATCAAGCGCCGCGCGCTGGCAATGCCGGCTCCGCGCGGCTTCGCGAAAGCGATCGAGCGCCATCTCGCCGAGGGCCGTCCCGCGCTGATCGCCGAGGTGAAGAAGGCAAGCCCGTCGAAGGGCCTGATCCGCGCCGATTTCGATCCGCCGAGTCTTGCCAAGGCTTATGCCGATGGCGGCGCGACATGCCTTTCGATTCTCACCGACGAGCCGTCTTTTCAGGGCAAGCCGGAATACCTGAATCAGGCACGCGAGGCGTCCGGCCTTCCGGGCCTGCGCAAGGATTTCCTCTTCGAGCCGTATCAGGTTTATGAGGCGCGTGCTTGGGGTGCGGATTGCATTCTCGTCATCATGGCAAGCGTGTCGGATGACGAAGCGCGCGCCTTGATCGACACCGCGCATGAACTCGGCATGGATGTATTGGTCGAAGTGCACGACCGCGCGGAGCTGGAGCGCGCCATTCCGCTTGGCACCAAGCTCATCGGCATCAACAACCGCAACCTTCGCACCTTCGAAGTGTCGCTCACGGTGAGCGAGGAGCTTGCGCCGCTCATCCCTTCCGACCGCATCATCGTTGGCGAGAGTGGCATCTTCAATGTTGAGGACATCGAGCGCCTGCAAAAGGTGAATATCAACACCTTCCTGGTGGGCGAAAGCCTGATGCGTCAGGCTGATGTGGCGGCGGCGACCCGGCGCCTTCTGTTCGGCGAGGCGGCATGACTAAGCTCACGCATCTCGACGCGAGCGGCGAGGCCAACATGGTCGATGTCTCGGAGAAGGACATCACCAGCCGCACCGCGATTGCGGAAGGATGCGTGGTGATGCTGCCGGAAACGGTTACGCTCATTCGTCAGGGCGATGCGAAGAAGGGCGACGTACTCGGCACCGCGCGGCTTGCCGGCATCATGGCCTCGAAGCGCACGCATGAGCTGATCCCGCTCTGCCACCCGCTTCTCATTTCCAAGGTGAAGGTGGATTGCGCTTTGGACGACACGCTTCCCGGCGTGCGCGTGACGGCGGAGGTGAAAGTATCGGGCCAGACCGGCGTCGAGATGGAGGCGCTCACCGCCGTTTCCGTCGCGTGCCTGACGATCTACGACATGGTGAAGGCGGCCGACAAAGGCATGCGGATCGAGAACGTGCGTCTTCGCATGAAGAGCGGCGGACGCTCAGGAATATACGAGGCGCCATGAGCTTGATCCCGGTCGAGGATGCGTTGTCCCGTGTGCTGGCAAGCGTCGATAAGCCGGTTTCCATCGAACATGTGCCGTTGAGCCAATGCGCAGGCCGCGCTCTGGCCGAAGACGTGAGCGCGCTGCGCGACCAGCCGCCCTTCCCCGCTTCCGCCATGGACGGCTACGCCATCCGCGCCATCGACGCCGATCATATGCCCGCAACCTTTCAGGTGATCGGCACGAGTGCGGCGGGACAACGCTTCTCCGGAACACTCGGACCACAGCAGGCCGTGCGCATCTTCACCGGCGCGCCCTTGCCGGATGGGGCCGATACCATCGTGATCCAGGAGGACACGGAGCGGTCCGGCGATCAGGTGATCGTCAAGGAGCGCCCGCGCCACGGACAGCATATCCGTAAAGCCGGTCTCGATTTCGCGGCGGGCGATGTGCTGCTGCAGGCGGGCCTGTGCCTCGACAGCCGCCATATCGCGCTTGCCGCCGCCATGGGCCACGGCATGCTGCCCGTACGCCGCAAGCCGCGCGTCGCCATCCTCGCCACCGGTGACGAACTGGTGCGCGCGGGCGAAACGGCAGGCCCCGACCAGATCACCGCCTCGAGCCTGCCCGCGACCATCCTGATGGTCGAGAAAGCCGGAGCCGATGCCATCGATCTCGGCATCGCCCGCGACAGCCTCGAATCCCTCGAGGAGCGAATTCAGGCCGCCCGCGATGCGAAGGCGGATATCCTCGTCACGCTCGGCGGCGCATCGGTGGGCGAGCACGATCTCGTGCAGAAGGCCCTGCAGCGCCAGGGCATGGAACTCGGCTTCTGGCGCGTGGCACTGCGCCCCGGCAAGCCGCTGATGCATGGCAAGCTCGCAGACACACTGCTCCTCGGGCTTCCCGGCAATCCAGTCTCGTCGCTGGTCTGCGCGGTGCTTTTCCTGATCCCCGCCATCCGCGCTTTCCTAGGCGACGCGCGGCCCGATGCGGACCCGACGGAAACCGCCATCCTCGGCGCGGACCTGCCCGCCAACGGTCCCCGGCAGGATTACATGCGCGCCTCCCTGTCGTGCGAGGAATTCGAGGTCGCCCTCACCCAGCGCCCGGAGCGAATCCCGCTCCCGGTCGCCACGCCGCATATGCTCCAGGATTCGTCGGTGCTGAGCATCCTCGAACGCTCGGAAGCCCTGCTCGTCAGGCCGCCTCACGCGCCCGCGGCCCAGGCTGGAGAGCCTTGCCGGATCGTGCGGCTGGCTCGTTTTTGCTGAATATTCCACATCAGCTTAAGCATGGACTTGCAGAACACAGCGGGAACAGCTACCCTGTTCTTGCTTTGTTTTCCAGAATCGCTCCTTCGAGGAGCAGTAAGGGTCTGTCATGCTCACGCGCAAGCAGCACGAATTGCTCCGCTTCATTCATGAGCGGCTGCGTGAAACCGGGGTCCCGCCGTCCTTCGACGAGATGAAGGATGCGCTCGATCTCAAGTCGAAATCCGGCATTCATCGCCTCATCACGGCGCTCGAGGAACGCGGCTTCATCCGCCGCCTGCCGAACCGCGCGCGTGCCCTTGAGGTGATCCGCCTGCCCGAATCCGTCGGCGCAGCCGCCGGTCAGCGCCGGTTCACGCCGAGCGTGGTCGAGGGCGGCCTGACCGAGAAGAAGCCTGCGCCGCAGCCTCCCGCCGAGGAGCGTTATCGCGATACGGCTACGATCCCGGTCATGGGCCGAATCGCCGCCGGTACGCCGATCTCCGCGATCCAGAACCGCAGCCACTCCGTCACCCTCTCGGGCGATTTCCTCTCGCAGGGCGATCACTTTGCCCTCGAAGTGCGCGGCGACTCGATGGTGGAAGCCGGCATCCTCGACGGCGACCTCGTGGTCATCCGCAAGCAGGATTCGGCGAATACGGGCGACATCATCGTGGCGCTGATCGACGATGAGGAAGCGACCCTCAAGCGCTTCCGCCGTCGTGGCTCCTCGATTGCGCTGGAAGCCGCCAACCAGGCCTACGAGACCCGCGTGCTCGGTCCCGACCGGGTCAAGATCCAGGGCAAGCTCGTCAGTCTGGTTCGCCGGTACTGACCTCTTCTTCCGGAATATCCTGCTCAGGAATAGGCCGCGCCGGTCGCGGCTTCTCCTGAGCAGGAGCAGTCTCGGCTGCCGATGCCGCTGCCCACGGCCGCACTTCGCGGCCCTTCTTCACGGACTGCGTTTCGGTACCCTCCGGCGTAAGGCGAATGGCCGTCGCGCCTCGCTCGGCAAGAGCCTGACGATCCAGCACCACGGGTGCAGCACATGATGGTGGCGCATCAAGCCGTGTGATGATGATTGCCGTGCGGCGACAATCCTCCTCGAAAGCTGAAAACTCCTTCACAAAGGCCACGGCGCGTCGATCACCTGTCTCGACGGTGCAGCCGAGCCTGTCGCAGCGCGCCGCCTGTTTCAGCGATGCATCATCGACACTGCGCCCATCGCCATCCGCGCGTAGCCATTGCTCGGTTACGAAATCGGACGGCTTTCCGACGAGGGTGAGTTGTCCTTGCACGTTGCGGATCGCAGCCCCCGCCCCTTCGCGGTCCACATAGATATCGTATCGATGCGGCGTGGCGGCGAAGGCCAGTCCTGCGCCAGCGGGAATGAGCGCGAGCCATCGCAGATGCGAGATCGGCACCGTCAGGATCAATAGACCCAGGTTCAGCAACGCGAGAGCGCTGATGCCGAGCGCAGGCACAACGACGGTCGAGCCGCTGAAACCTCCGACCCATGCGGAGACGTCGAGCACCTTTGCGACGGCAAGGCCCATCAGCGCCCAGACAGGCGCATCGAGGCCGAAGGGATAAGCCAGCACCCCGAGAACAGCTGAGGGCATCACCACAAGCGATACGAGCGGCAGCGCGAGCGCATTGCCGATGAGACCGTATGGATTGAGACTCTGAAAGTGATAGGCCGCAAAAGGTGCGGTCGCGAAACTCGCCACAAGGGTGGTGGTGATGAGCCCGAAGGCCGAGCGGCCGATCCAGGCCAGAGCCTTCTCGATCAGCGTCGAGGGCGCAGCCTCTTCTTTCCGCCATTGCAGCAGCGGCACCAGCGTCATCATCGCGGCAACGGCCCCGAACGACATCTGGAAGCTCGGTCCCAGCAGCGCCTCCGGCTCGCGCGCAAGCACGATGATCGCGGCGATGGACAAGTTGCGCATGCTGAGCGCCGGGCGATCCGCCAGCACGGCCCCGAACATCACGAGCGTCATGACGAGCGAGCGCACCGTTGCGACATCGGAACCCGAGAAGATGCAGTAAGCGGTGGCACCGATCATCGCGACGATTGCGGCGATCTTCTTCACGGGCCATGTGAGCGCGAGGCCAGGGCTCAGTGAAAGAAGTGCACGCACGAGCCAGAAGAACGTGCCTGCGGCAAGCACCATGTGCAAACCGGAGATCGACACGATGTGATAAATGCCGGCTGCGCGCAGCACATCGTTCGTAGGCTCGCCGATCAGCCCGCGCTTGCCGGTGACGAGGGCCGCACCGACACCGCCTGCGGCACCGCCGATGGCGGAGGCAATGCGTTCGGTGAGTGCGTTGCGCGCCTCGTCCACTTGCGCAGCGAGCCAAAGCGACCAACCGGGAGGCGTCGGAGGTTCAAGCTGGCGCACGGAGCCGGTGAAAGAGCCGACCGCACCGATACCCTTGTAATAGGCGTCGCGCGCGAAATCGTAACCTCCGGGCCAGGCAGGTTGCGGCGGCGGCAGGAGACGAGCAGTGCCCGTGACGAACGCGCCAGCCGTAAGATCACCGGCCTTTCGGATGGAGACGCGCACACGCTCCGGACGCTCGGGCGCGGCAACGCCTTCGAGGGAAACTACGCGCAACAGGATACGCTGCCCCTCCTCGCGATCCTCCACCGCTTCGACGAAGCCCGAGACCGGCGCGATCACGACGCGGGTGAGAACCGGAGCCGCGACGCTGCGTGTGCGGATCACACCCGCCGAAAATCCGGCGAAGATTGCAGCGAGTGCCATGCAGACGGACAGGGCGAAGAGATTGTGCCGTAGGCGCACGGAAGCTGCGACGCAGATCGCCAGAGCACCGAGCGGAGCCCAGAGCGAAGGCTGATCGGCTTGGAAGAACAGCATGATGCCAAGCCCGAAGCACACGGCGATCCAGGGAAAGAGCCGCCGCTGCTCGATTTCCTGGGTCAGGCATTTCTGCCACCAGCCACGCCAGTCGAGAGCGCCCCAATCGAGCACCAGACCAGAGGGACGCGGCAGCGCCACGGCCCGCGCAAGGCTGCGCGGGATCCTGTTCGGCTCTGCTTTGTTGTCCTGGGTCATGGCTTTGGCTTAACGCGGGGTCGGTTGCATGCTAGACGAGCCCACGCTTCGGCCCAAACCGTCCTGTGGATGAGCCGGACCAACGCGGGCCGGCGGCCTCAAGGCTGCGTCCCTATTCAAGAATTTCAACCAAGGTTCCTGCGATGACCGTCGTCACCCGCTTCGCTCCCTCGCCCACCGGCTTCCTGCATATCGGCGGGGGACGCACGGCCCTGTTCAACTGGCTCTATGCCAAGCGGCATGGAGGCAAGATGCTGCTGCGCATCGAGGACACGGACCGGGAACGCTCCACGGAAGCCGCCATCGAGGCGATCATCGACGGCCTGAAATGGCTCGGCCTCGAATGGGACGGCGACGTGGTCTATCAGTTCGCCCGCGCCGCCCGCCATCGCGAGGTGGCCGAGACGCTGCTGGCTCAGGGCCGCGCCTATTACTGCTATGCGAGCCAGCAGGAGTTGGAGGAGATGCGCGAGCTTGCCCGCAAGGAGGGCCGCCCCTCCCGCTATGACGGCCGCTGGCGCGACCGCGATCCGTCCGAGGCCCCGAAGGACGTGAAGCCTGTCATCCGCCTGAAAGCCCCCATCGAGGGCGAGACCGTGGTGGAGGACGAGGTGCAGGGCCGCGTCGTGTGGCAGAACAAGGACCTCGACGATCTTGTGCTTCTGCGCTCGGACGGCACGCCCACCTACATGCTCGCCGTCGTGGTGGACGATCATGACATGGGCGTGACCCATGTGATCCGCGGCGACGACCACCTGACGAATGCCGCCCGCCAGACACAGATCTATCAGGCCATGGGCTGGAAAGTGCCGAGCATGTCGCACATTCCGCTCATCCATGGACCGGACGGCGCCAAGCTGTCGAAGCGCCACGGCGCGCTCGGTGTCGAGGCCTATCGCGCGCTCGGCTATCTGCCGGTTGCCTTGCGCAACTATCTCGTGCGTCTGGGCTGGAGCCACGGCGACCAGGAAATCTTCTCGACCGAGGAGATGATCCAGGCCTTCGACCTCAAGAATATCGGCCGTTCGCCTGCACGTTTCGACTTTGCGAAGCTCGAGAACATCAACGGCCATTACATGCGCCAGACGGCGGACGAAGACCTCGTGAACGCCATTGAGAGCATCCTGTCGGAAATCGGCGCCGAGCGCGGTCTCGGCCCGACTTTCAGCCCCGAGCTGCGTGAGAAGCTCACCGCCGCCATGCCGGGCCTGAAGGAGCGCGCCAAGACCCTCGTGGAGCTGCTCGACAGCGCCTATTACCTCTATGCCCAGCGTCCGCTGAAGCTGGAGGAAAAGGCTGCTGGTCTCATCAGCGAGGGCCGTCCGCGCCTTGCCGGCATCGTGGAAAAGCTGCGAGGCCTGAACGACTGGAACGCCCAGAGCGTCGAGGCCGTCGTGCGCGAGCATGCGGAGGCCCTTGGAGCCAAGCTCGGACAGGTGGCGCAGCCCCTGCGCGCTGCCTTGACGGGCAAAGCCACCTCACCTGGCCTCTTCGACGTGATGGCGGTTCTCGGCCGTGAAGAAACCCTGTTGCGGCTTGAAGATCAGCTGAAGGATGCGCCTGCTGCATA
Organism: Microvirga solisilvae; assembly: GCF_022808595.1. Classification (GTDB taxonomy): domain Bacteria; phylum Pseudomonadota; class Alphaproteobacteria; order Rhizobiales; family Beijerinckiaceae; genus Microvirga; species Microvirga solisilvae. Next base: position 559,813 of record NZ_JAKUCN010000001.1, on the reverse strand, counting down.
GCAGGACGCACCCACCTTTAGACGTGCTTGCGGGGCACCTACGGATAAGCTACCGAAGGCCCCATATTCTCCCCCGACCGGCTGACCTCGGTCCGGCAGCTTAGCCCGGAGGCTCTCCTCCGGGCGTTCGGCTGCTCTAGGTTATGCCCGGCCTCCTGCTGAAAGGGCGAAGACCCATGAGTTCCAATTCCACACTCTCAGTCGACAACAAGGCCGTGGACCTGTCGGTGAAAGAGGGCACTATCGGCCCGAGCGTCATCGATATTTCGAAGCTTTATGCCCAGACCGGGATGTTCACCTACGACCCCGGCTTCACCTCGACCGCTTCCTGCGAGTCGAAGATCACCTATATCGACGGTGACAAGGGCGTTCTGCTGTATCGCGGCTACCCGATCGACCAGCTGGCCGAGCACGGCGACTTCCTCGAGACCTGTTATCTGCTTCTCTACGGAGAGTTGCCGACCGCCGCTCAGAAGGCCGATTTCGACTACCGCGTCACGCGCCACACGATGGTGCATGACCAGATGAACCGGTTCTTCACCGGCTTCCGCCGCGACGCCCACCCGATGGCCATCATGGTCGCCTGCGTCGGCGCGCTTTCGGCCTTCTATCACGACTCGACCGACATCTCCGATCCGCACCAGCGCATGGTCGCTTCCATGCGCATGATCGCGAAGATGCCGACGCTTGCCGCCATGGCCTACAAGTACCATGTGGGCCAGCCCTTCGTTTATCCGCAGAATGATCTGGACTACTCGTCCAACTTCCTGCGCATGTGCTTTGCGGTTCCGGCCGAAGAGTACAAGGTGAACCCGGTTCTCTCGCGCGCGCTCGACCGCATCTTCATCCTGCACGCCGATCACGAGCAGAACGCCTCGACCTCGACCGTGCGTCTTGCTGGTTCGTCCGGCGCCAATCCTTTCGCCTGCATCGCGGCCGGCATTGCCTGCCTCTGGGGGCCCGCTCACGGCGGCGCCAACGAAGCAGCGCTCAAGATGCTGGAAGAGATCGGCACGCCCGACAAGATCCCGATGTACATCGCCAAGGCGAAGGACAAGAACGATCCGTTCCGCCTCATGGGCTTCGGCCACCGGGTCTACAAGAACTACGACCCGCGCGCGCGCATCATGCAGAAGACCACGCACGAAGTGCTCAGCGAACTCGGCATCAAGGACGATCCGCTCCTCGACGTCGCCATGGAACTCGAGCAGATCGCGCTGAAGGACGAGTACTTCGTCGAGAAGAAGCTCTACCCGAACATCGACTTCTATTCGGGCATCACCCTGAAGGCGATGGGCTTCCCCACCTCCATGTTCACGGTGCTTTTCGCGCTGGCCCGCACGGTCGGCTGGATCGCCCAGTGGAGCGAGATGATCGAGGACCCGTCCCAGCGCATCGGCCGTCCGCGCCAGCTCTACACGGGCTCGCCGGAGCGCAACTACGTGACCGTCGCCCAGCGCGGATAAGATTTCCGACAACGGATGTGAGAAAGGGGCCGGAAGGCCCCTTTTTGCTGTGAACTCCAGGTCCGGTCTACGATCGCAACTCAACGATTATAGGGAACTCAAGAGATGACCGTCTCAAGCCCCTTTCTCGGTTTTCCTACGCATCTTGTTGATGGCCGCAGGCCTTGCGCAGTGATCTTCGGAGCTGGCCACGGCAGCACCTATCCCGGCAGCAACAGCAGCGGCTACACTTTAGCCGCCAACGCCATTCGCGTAGCGAGCCAGGATGATGCGGCACTCGTCGAGCACTGGGATTTCGATCTTGGCGGCCCACTTTTCGATAACAAACCAATCTGCTGCATCGATGCTGGCGACATTCCCACCATCATGCATGACAATGCCGGCAACCGGGCTCGGATCGAGGCAAAGACACGCGAGATCTTAGCATTGCCTGCTGTCCCGATCCTCATCGGCGGGGACGACTCCGTCCCCATTCCCTTCTTTAGCGGTTTTGCAGAGCACGGGCCTGTATGGATCCTGCAGATCGACGCTCATATCGACTGGCGTGACGAAGTGCAGGGTGAGCGCTACGGCTATTCGAACCCGATGCGCCGGGCGAGCGAGATGCAGCACGTCGCTGGTATCGTGCAGGTTGGCATGCGGAGCGTGGGCAGCGCACGCCTTGCGGAACTAGAAGCGGCACGGCATTACGGCAGCCGCATCGTGACAGCCCGTGAGATACATTCTCAAGGCGTTGAAGCTGCTCTTAAGCATATCCCGGAAGGAGCGCGAGTTATCGTCACTCTCGATTGCGACGGCATTGATCCCAGCATCATGCCAGGTGTCGCCTCACGCACTCCCGGCGGCCTCACCTACACACAAGCAATCGACTTGATCTCGGGCCTTGGCCGTCGGGCCAGGATCGCAGGATTCGACATCGTCGAGCTTTACCCTCCAGCCGATATCGACAACCTGTCGGCTCTGACCGCCGCGCGGCTTCTCGTCAATGTCATCGGCACCATCGCCCGGCAGGTGTGAGCCTCTGCTTTCCCGCAGAGTCCTTTTATTGCTTCTGCGGAAAGCCCAGACCGATCCTGACGACCTTGGGGCTCACGGCCTTGATCTCGTTCTGGTTCGAGACGAATTCGTTGTCGCTGGAAACCTTTATCTGCGCCTCCTCGCTGGCCGTCTCATCCAATGAGAAGATGACGAACAGATTACAGCCGCCTGGAAGGGCAGCCAGGTCGCCACCTTTCCAATCCGAACTCGTTCCACCGAAATCCCAGCCGAAGCCGTAGAGCGTGAAAGGCCTGCCATTGAGAGCCTCCACCTCGTCCAATGTCATCCCGACACGGATGCCTTTGGGGCCGTTCCAAGCACTGCCGGAAGTCTGGATAGAAGACGGTCGCTTGCGTGCCTTCTCGTTCCACCAGACGACTTCGATGTTCCGAGCCGGATCCTTCGGGAAGATGGTGCTGGCATTCATCTGCTCCGATTCTTCATAGACCACGGACTTCTCCACGTTCCGTGGTCCGAAGACGCTGATCAGCCTTTGATGATCCGAATCCCTGGCGAAGGCGCCTTCGCATTTGAGTTCATCGGCACGCGCACCGAAAGCCGTACAGCCAAGAACAACGACACAGGTTACGCCTATGCGCGAAAGCCATCTGTCTATCATTGTCCCGTCCCTCTGCTGATGGTGGGAAAGGATAGGGAAACAGAGTCGCAAAAGCTAGGCGGCAGGGGCTTCCGCCTTTTTACGACGAAGAACCTCCTCGACGATCCGCGCCGCCCGCTCGCTCGGCATCTCGTCGCCGATCCGCATCAGCTCATCGAGGCGCTGGAGCGCTGCCTCCTGCGCACGGCGCTCCGACGTATCCGAGAGCAGCGGCAGAAGCGTCACTGCTAGCGTTTCCGGCGTGCAATCCTCTTGGATGAATTCGGGAATCGCATTTTCGCCAAGCACGAGGTTCGTGAGCACGATGGATTGCGCCTTGATCAGCGGACGCAGGATGAGCGCCTCGATCTTCGACACCTTGTAGGCCACCACCATCGGGATGCCGGAGAGGCCGAGTTCGAGGGTCACGGTGCCGGAAGCAGCAAGCGCCGCATCCGCGCGGCGGAAGGCCTGCCATTTGGCGGCCTCGCCCTCCACGATGCGCGGCTTCACGCTCCACGATTCTGTGCCTTCGCGGATCGCCTGCACGAGATGCGGCACGGCGGGAATCGTCACCTCGAAGGAGCGCGCTGAACGCTGCTGCAGCAGCTTCAACGTCTCACCGAAGACATCGAGCAAACGGCTCACTTCGGAGCGGCGGCTGCCCGGCAGCACAAGAAGATTGACGGGTCCGTCCCTGTGCAGATTGCGCTCACCTTCCGCCGGCCTGAACTCCGTCACGCGCTCGATCAGCGGATGGCCCACATAGGTCGTTGGCGGGCCACCGAGGCGCTTGTGTGCATCGGGCTCGAACGGCAGCAATGCCAGAAGATGATCCACATAGGCGCGCATCTTCGCAGCGCGGCCCGGACGCCACGCCCAGACCGATGGGCTCACGTAATCCACCACCGGAATATGCGGCGCGCGCTTGCGCACGGCCTTGGCGACGCGGTGCGTGAAATCAGGGCTGTCGATGATGATGAGAATATCTGGATTGGCCGCGACCACCGCATCGGCGGTGAGCTTGATGCGGTTAAGCACGGTCGGCAGTCGGCCGATGACGGCAACGATGCCCATGACGGCGATGTCTTCGAGCGGGAATAGGCTCTTGAGGCCTTCTGCCTCCATGGCGTGACCGCCGACACCGCCGAAGCTGAGGCGCTCGGTTCCGAGCCGTGCTTTCAGCGCGCGCATGAGCTTCGCGCCGAGCTGATCACCGGATTCCTCGCCTGAGACGATCCAGATGTTGAGCGGCTTCGTGTCAGCCACGGGCCTTCTCCATCCAGGGCAAATCGACGGCGGCAAGGAAAAGCCCAAGACGGTCGGCGGTGCGTAAGGTTTCCTCCTGCTCGAGCACGAAGGTGGAGCCTGCGCCGATGGCGATGCCGGACAGACCTGCCTTCGCGGCTTCGGCGATCGTGCGTGGGCCGATGGTCGGCATGTCGACCCGCAGGTCTTGGCCCTGCTTCGCGGCCTTGATCAGCACCCCACCCTCTTTGCGGCGGCGAAGGCCGAACCAGGATTGGCGAAAGCCTGCGACCCGCACCAGCATGCGGTCGGTGCCCTCGGGACCTTCGATCGCAAGCACATGGTTGCGGGCGATCACGGCCCCCTGTCCGATATCGAACGCAGACAGGGAGGCAAGAAGATCGAGACCAACCGTGATGGCCTGCCGGTCATCTTCGTTGGGCTCCAGAGATCCATGTAGATCGCGCGAAGCAACGAGATCCGGCGCGAGCTCGTGCGCCCCCACCACGCGATGTCCGCGCTCCTCGATGAGCATCACCGCACCACGGAGTACCTGGTCGTCACCGCGGGTGATGACCTCCTTCACCTCCTGCATGTTGCGAAGGGCCGAGTATGCGCCCAGCAAGGCCGTAAAGCCTGGGCGGCGCACCGCGCCGACGAGGGAGACCGCGCGCGGCTTCCAGCCGTCGAGCGTGCTCATGATGGTCTTGAGATCGAGCAGGTCCACATGGGCGTGGGCCTTCCTACGCAATTCAGGCTCGGCAAAGCCTCGGAACGCGAGGACCCGGTAATCCTGCCCCGTGCGTTCGAGATGCTCGATGAGCTGAATGGGAAGACGTCCGCTGCCTGCAACGATGGCGATGGGACCGCTTGAAGCATGAGCCGGACCCTGGGAGCCGGCCCCTGAATTTATTGCGTGCTCGGGCTGCATGCAGCCTCACCCGTTACTGCTGACGGGATCCTTCGGCGTGCAAATCGAGCGATCCTTGCCTTCACGGATGAAGTCCAGAATTTCGTGCACAAAGGGATGTTCCTCAAACTCCGCAGCCACATCCTCGACGCGCTCGGCAAGCGTGCCCTCGTCGGCGAACAACAGGCGATAGGCACGGCGAATGTCGTGAATCTGCTCGCGGGTGAAGTTGCGGCGGCGCATGCCGATGATGTTGAGACCGGCGAGATGCGCGCGGTTGCCCATGGCCATGCCGTAGGGAATGAGATCGTTCTCAAGTCCCGACAGGCCGCCGACGAAGGCATGCGAGCCGACGCGGGCAAACTGGATCACGGCGGAGCCGCCGCCGAAGATCACGAAATTGCCGACCGTCACATGGCCTGCCAGCATCACGTTGTTGGACAGGATGCAATCGTTGCCGACCTTCGTGTCGTGGCCCACATGGGAGCCCGCGAGGAAAGTGCAGCGATCACCGATGATGGTGCGCAGGCCGCCGCCTTCGGTGCCGGGATTCATGGTCACGCCTTCGCGGATCATGCAATCGGAGCCGATCTCCAGCGTCGAGGCCTCGCCCTTGTACTTCAGGTCCTGCGGGATATGGCCAATGGAAGCAAAGGGGAAGATGCGCGTACGCGCGCCGATCTTCGTCTTGCCGGCGAGGGCCACGTGGCTCACAAGCTGGCAGCCTTCGCCGAGCTCGACCTCCGGCCCCACCATGCAGAACGGGCCGATCTTGACCCCTGCGCCGATCTTGGCGCCATCCTCGATAACGGCAGTGGGGTGGATGATTGTTTCCATCAGTCTGTCACCAGCATGGCGCTGACTTCGGCCTCGCAGACGAGGACGCCGTCAACCTTGGCTTCACCCTTGTACCACCACATGTTGCGGCGGTTGTTGAGCTTCTTCATGTGGAACTCGACCCGATCGCCGGGCTCCACGGGCTTGCGGAACTTCACCTTGTCGATGGTCATGAAGAACACCTGCTTCGGCTTCGCCTGTTCGGCCATCTTGGCCTTCACGCAGATGGCACCCGCCGTCTGAGCCATGGCCTCGATGAGGAACACGCCCGGGAAGATCGGGCGAGACGGGAAATGGCCCGTGAATTGTGGCTCATTGAAGGTGACGTTCTTGATGCCGATGCATGACTTGTCGCCGTCGATCTCGATGATCTTGTCGACCAGGAGAAACGGATAGCGATGCGGCAGCAACTCGAGGATTTCGAGAATATCGGCGGTTTGAAGCGTGGTAGGCGCTTCGGACATGACTGAATACTCCGGATATAGTCCTGGCGTCTCTTCAGCTTAGGAAGATGCGCCGTCGTCTTTGTCGGAATCGCCCTTGGATGCAAGCTTTTTCAGGGCGGTGATTTCGCGGAACCATTCGCGCATGGGCCTGGCGGGAGCCCCGCCCCAGCGTGCGCCGGCGGGAACATCGCTGTTCACACCGCTGGTGGCGGCGATCTGCGCGCCCATGCCGATCCGCACATGGCCCCTGACCGCGACCTGGCCGCCGAGAGCGACGTAATCCTCAAGAGTCGTAGAGCCGGCGATGCCGACCTGAGCCACGATCACGCAATGGCGGCCGATGACCACATTGTGGCCGATCTGCACGAGATTATCGATCTTGGTGCCCTCACCGATCACCGTATCGCGGCTCGCGCCCCGGTCGACCGTGGTGTTGGCGCCGATCTCCACGTCGTCCTGGATGATGACGCGACCGATCTGCGGCACCTTGAGATGGCCCTGCGGACCCATGGCGAAACCGAAGCCGTCCTGACCGATACGGACGCCCGGATGCAGGATGACCCGATTGCCGATGAAAGCGTTCGATACCGTGACTTGCGGCGCGAACGAGCAGTCGCGTCCGATTTTCACATGCGGGCCGATGACAGAGTGAGCGCCGATAATGGTGCCGGCACCGATTTCCGCATGGGGGCCAATGACCGCGCCCGGGTCCACCGTGACGCCGTGTTCAAGTCGCGCGGTCGGATGCACGAAGGAGCCCGGCGAGATGCCGGCAGCCGCGAATGACGATTCCGGACGCATGGATGTGGGGAACATCCTGGCCATGACCTGGGCAAAGACGCGATAGGCCAGCGGCGTTACAAGGGCGACCGTATGGGCCGGAACCTTCGAGGCAAAGCGGGGCGTGACGAGGCAGGCGGCGGCGTGGGTGGTTCCCAAGGCGCTCACATAAGCCGGGTTGTCCATATAGGCGAGATCGTTCGGACCTGCGCTTTCGAGCGGAGCGACGCTTTTAAGCAAAAACTCCCCGTCGGTGCCGTCGGGGAGCGTCGTCTGCGCCATCTCCGCCACCTGACGCAGGCTGAGCGTCTGGCTTTGCGGAAAGAAATTCGATTCTGTCATGAAAAAAGTGAGGGCGCCACGAAGGCGCCCTCCCCGATTAGAAGCGCGTGCCGCCCGAGAAGCGGAAGGACTGGGTGCGGTCAGCACCAACCCTGGTGCCGTTCGCCCGGACGATGCCCTCTTCCTTGGAGAGAGCCACGGCGTAGTCGAAGCGGATCGGACCGAGCGGCGAGGACCAGAGGATCGAAGCGCCGACCGAAGAACGGATCTTGTCGCTGTCGAGAACCTCGATGCAGTCCTGCGGCTGACCAGCGACGCGGGCGCAGACCGAACCGCCATCGGGATCGAACACGCTGCCGCCGGTGGCGCTGAACTGGGTCGGGCCTTCGTAGCCATAGAGCGTACCGGCATCGGCGAAGACAGCGCCCTTCAGGCCCAGATCGCGCGGCAGGCCGAAGATCGGGAACTGCACTTCGAGCGAACCGCCGAAATAGGTGGTGCCGCCGATAGCGTTGGCATTGGCGTCAGGGCTCGAAATGTCACGCGGACCGAGGCCGTTCGTGGCGAAACCGCGAACCAGGGACGGGCCCATGAAGAAGTGGTCGACGATACGCAGGTCGGCGCCGTCGCCGCCATTGTCGCCGAGGCCCATGATGTGACCACCCTGGACGCGAGCGATACCGACCACGTCTTCGAGCAGCTCGCGGTAGTAGCGGGCGTCACCGGTGGTGCGGAAGTAGCGCGAGTCACCGCCGAGACCGGCGAAGTCCGTCTTCACTTCGGCGTAGAAGCCGTTGCGCGGATCGCGGGTGCTGTCGAGGGTGTTGTAGTTGAACGTCAAGCCGGCGAGCGACGTGAGGGTATCGCCCTGCGACTCCTTGATCGCCAGCGAGGCTTCGCCGTTCGTCAAGCAGTTGTTGGCTGTCGTGACACCCGGGATCGGGAACGAGCAGTCGTTGTACGGACGGTCCTCATCATTCGGGATCTTCAGCTCCTGCTGATAGAGCGAATAACGAGCCGTGACCGTGAACTCTTCCGTGATCGGCAGTCCGAGGCGGACCTGACCACCCGTCATGCGGTTCTCGTAGCGGGAATAGCGGGTCTGATCGCTGAACTTCGAGAACAGGTCGATACCGGCCGCCATGCGGTAGCCGAGGAAGTACGGCTCCGTGAAGGAGAAGTCGACGCCGTTCGAGCGCTGGCCCAGCTGGCCCGCGAGGCGGACGAACTGGCCACGGCCCAGGAAGTTCGTCTCGGTGACCGAGACTTCGCCGATGACGCCGTCAGCGGTCGAGTAACCGCCGGCAACCGAGAAGGAGCCGGTCGACTGATCTTCCACGTCCACGTTCACGACAACACGGTCGGCTGCGGAGCCGGGCTCGTTGGAGACGCGAACGTTCTTGAAGTAGCCGAGGTTGTTCAGACGACGCTCGGCGCGGTCGATGAACACCTGGTTGTAGGCATCGCCCTCACCCAGGTCGAACTCACGACGGATGACGTAATCGCGGGTACGGGTGTTGCCGCGGATATTGATGCGCTCGATGTAGATGCGCGGGCCTTCCTCGACCACGTAGCCGAGATTGACCGTGCGGGTCGAAGGATCGCGGGTACCGATCGGACGGACCTGCACGAAGGGATTGCCCTGGCGAGCAACGGTGCGGGTCATGGCCTGAACCGACTTCTCGACAGCCTCGGCATTGTAAACCGAGCCGGACGAGGTCGACAGGTCGCCGCGCAGAGCATCGCCGCTCACGGCCGAAATGCGAGAATCGACGCTGACATTGCCGACCCGGTACTGCGGGCCTTCCTCAACGGCGATGGTGACGACGTAGCCACCGGCATTCGGATCGAAAGCCACCTCGTTCGAGACGATGCGGAAGTCGGCATAGCCGTTCTTCAGGTAGTAACGGCGGATCAGCTCCAGATCGTTGGAGAGACGGTTCGGATCATAGATGTCCGTGCTCTTCAGGAAGCTGAGGATATTGGTTTCCGTGGTCTGCATGATGCCACGCAGACGGCCGGACGAAATCTCGTTGTTGCCGACGAAGCGAATCTCTTTCACGCCCGTCTTGTCGCCCTCGACGATGGTGTAGACCACGTCGACGCGACCATTCGGCAGGTCCACGATGCGGGGCGTCACCTGAGCAAGGCCACGACCCTGAACGCGGTAGACCTCGAGAATGCGCTGCACGTCGGCGTCGATGGCAGCCTGATTGACCGGCGTACGAGCCCGAACCTGAAGCTGGCCTTCGATGGCTGCCTTCTCGACCTTGCTGTTACCCTCGATGGCAACGCGGTTGATCAGGGGGCCCTGGGCGGCAGAAGCACGGCGGCTCGTCTGGGGTGCCTGCTGAGCGAGAGCGGTGTCCGCAACGGTGAGGCCAGCCATCAGAGCGCTCATGGCGATCATTGCGGTGGCGGCCGGCTTCTTCCGGCGTGGCGTGGTCGTCGACATCTTCAACTGGCCCGTTTCTTTATACTTTGTCCATCGCGGGGCTAACCCGCGGGTCGGAGACAGATGCCCCCAACCTTATCGGTGCTGTCCCGCTTGTACAAACTTTCGCCGTCATTGCAAACGGCACTTGCAAATAGAGTAGCAATTTTTAACCGGCGTGGCGTCCGTGTCACGTCCTGACCCTTGGAAAACTTGGGACAAGGTGAATCCGGCCTCATCCGAAGGAGCGGGTCAGGTCGCTCCAGGTGGCCAGAAGCATCAGCATTGCCACGAAGGCAAAGCCGATCCTGAAGCCGATTTCCTGGGCTTTTTCGCTCAAAGGACGCCCCCTCACCGCCTCGACGGCATAGAACATAAGGTGCCCGCCATCGAGCAAGGGAATGGGGAAAAGGTTAATGAGGCCGATGGAAACCGACATGAAGCCGATGAGATTCACCAGACTGTAAAGCCCTCCCATCTCATAGGCCGTGCCTGCGATACGGGCGATTCCGACCGGGCCGGACAGCTGATCAATCGATTCCCGCCCCAGAATCAGGCGGCGGAGGAAGTTGAAGGTGCGGTCCACCTGATTCCAGGTATCGACGGCACCGGCCTTCAGGGCCTCCAGGGGGCCATAGGAGATGTGTTTGATAGCGGAGCGGTCCTGCGGCGCCTGAACGCCCAGAAGGCCGATCTTCTGCTTGCCGAAAGGCGTTTCCCGGGTTTCGACCTTAGGCGTCGCTGTCAGATTCACCGACTGGCCGTTGCGCTCGACGACGAAATTGAGCGGTTCGCCCGAGCTCGAGCTGACGATCATCTGCATGTCGGCGAAGGTTTGGATGCTGGTGCCGTCGATGAAGCGGATCACGTCCTGAGGCTGGAACCCCGCCTCCTCGGCCGCGCTGCCCGGAATCACCTTCTCGATCACCGGCTCCAGGACCATGCGGCCGCTGAAATAGTTGAACCCGGCGAAGATCGCGATCGCCAGGATGAAATTGGCGATAGGGCCCGCCGCGACGGTGGCCGCGCGCTTGGCGACACTTTGATGGGGAAAACTGATGGCCCGCTGCTCGGGCGGCATCTGCTGCACGCCCTCGGCGTCCGGAACGCTCGCCGCATTCATGTCGCCGACGAACTTCACGTAGCCGCCCAGGGGAATCGCCGAGATCTTCCAGCGGGTGCCGTTCTTGTCCGTCCAGCCAACAAGCTCGGGCCCGAATCCGATGGAGAATGCCGTCACGCCGATGCCGCAGCGGCGGCCGACCCAGTAATGACCGTACTCGTGGATAAAGACGACGACCGTCAGCACCAGGAGAAAGGCGAAGATCGTCAGGGCGAAGGACCCCGTCATACCGCCGATTGCCGAAAGCAATTCCATTATCGTTCCTTCCGCGCCTTTTCCCGGGCGCTCAAATTCGCTTGGCCGGCACGAGGCGCCGCGCCATGGCCCGAGCCTCGCCATCGATGGCAAGAGCTTCCGCGACCGTCGCAGGGGCATTCCCGCTTCCGACCATAGTTGAGCAAACGCTCTCAACTATTTCAGATATAGCATAAAATCCTATCTGGTCCGCCATATAGACCTCGACCGCGATCTCGTTGGCGGCGTTCAGAATCGTGGGCATGGCGCCGCCAGCCTGAAGTGCCGCCTTGGCGAGCGCAAGGCAGGGAAACCGCGCCTCATCCGCCTTTTCGAAGGTTAAGCGGCCAATCGCGGCAAGATCGAGACGGGGAAGGTCCATGAAGAGACGTGCGCTGTTCTGCAGCGCATTTGCGATTGGCACCTTCATGTCAGGCAGCGCAAGGCCCGCCGTGACCGCGCCGTCCGTCCATTGAACAAGGCCATGAACGATGGCCTCGGGATGGACGAGCACATCGAGGCGCTCGGCTTCCAGGTCGAACAGATGATGGGCCTCGATCAGCTCCAGTCCCTTGTTCATGAGGGTGGCGGAATCGATGTTGATTTTGGAGCCCATGGACCAGACCGGATGAGCCGAGGCCTGTTTGGCGTCGGCCTTCGCGATTTGCTCACGGGTCCAGGTGCGGAACGGGCCGCCGCTTGCGGTTATCACCGCCTTTCCCACATCCCTGTTCCGGCCAGCGGCAAGGGCGTGCTCGAGGGCGTTATGCTCCGAATCCACAGGCATGACGGAAACACCGAGGCGTCGGGCATCGGCCATGAAGGCAGCACCTGCGCAGACAAGGCTTTCCTTGTTGGCCAGGGCAATGCGCCTGCCCGGCTTCAACGATGCGTAGGTGGGCTCCAGGCCTGCTGTTCCGCTAATGGCGGCCATCACGATGTCGGATGGGCGATCAACAGCTTCGAGAACGGCGGAACGGCCTGCCCCGCTCTCGATTCCCGTTCCGGCCAGTGCCTCCTTCAGCGCATCGGCAGTGCTCTCGTCGGAGAGGGCTGCGAACCTGGCGCCGAGTCGTTTCGCCGTTTCCGCCAGGGCTAAAGCATTGCGCCCGCCGACGACGGCCTCGACCCGAAACTCGTCCCGATGCGCCAGAACCACATCCGCCGTGGAGCGGCCGATGGAGCCGGTGGCTCCGAGGATCGTGAGAGAGCGGGTCATGAAGAGCTAAGCAACTCCGTACGCGACGAGAAGAACGATACCGAGGATGAGGGAGACGGCCCAGAAGCCGTCGAGGCGGTCCATCACGCCGCCATGTCCTGGAATGAGATGGCTCGAATCCTTCACATCGCAATGGCGCTTGAGCGCGGATTCGCCGAGATCGCCGATCTGGCTGGCAATCGAGGCGACCATCGAGAGGGCAACCACGCTCCAGAGGCCGAAGGAATGGTCCAGCCCCCAGCGTCCGCCCACCCAGGCAACGAGGAGGCCGGCAAGGGCCGCTGCAAAGAGTCCGCCGAGAAAGCCGGACCAGGTTTTCTTCGGGCTGATCGAGGGGCAGAGCTTCGGTCCACCGAGAGCGCGGCCTGTGAAATAGGCCGCGATATCCGTGGCCCATACGACACCGAACATCCAGATCAGGCCCAGAAGGCCAATCTCGGGATAGGCGCGCACCATGGGCGGAACAAGCACGATCACCGCGGCATAGACAAAGCCGAAAGCCGTCCAGAGCTTGTTCTGCTTGCCCTTGGCGAGCAGCGTACCGATGGCGACGAACACGACAGCCGTCACGACTCCGATCGTGAAACCGGCCCCGGACAGATAGATGAATGTGAGGGCTACAAGCCCCAGGCCGAAGACCGCCTGCACCGCCCGGCGCGGCTCAACCTTCGTCATGTCGGTCCACTCGACCATCATGGCGATGCCGGCAGCGAGCCAGAACAAGGCGAAGGGCCAGCCACCCCACCAGGCTGCTCCCAGAGCCAGGGCGATCATGACGATCGCGGACAGGACTCTCTTCTTCAGCTCGCTGGTGGGAGCCTTCGAGGGCAAGGCGGAACCTTCTGTCGTGTCCATCGTCAGCTGGCCTTGGCGCTGAGACCGCCGAACCGCCGGTCGCGACGGCTATATTCGTCGATGGCGTCCTTGAAGGAGGCCTCGTCGAAATCCGGCCAGAAGACAGGAAGGAAGACGAACTCCGAATAGGCCGTCTGCCAGGTCAGAAAGTTCGAAACCCGCTGCTCGCCCGAAGTGCGGATGACGAGATCGGGATCGGGAATGCCGTGTGTGTCAAGCGCCTCGCCGATCATTTCCATGCTGATGCTGGAGGGGTCTAGCGCGCCTTCCTGGACCTTCCGGGCAAGAGCCTGCACGGCGCTCGCGATCTCCTGACGTCCGCCGTAGTTGAAGGCGATCACCAGGGTCAGGCCCGTATTGTCACGGGTCAGCTGCTCGGCCTCATCGAGCAGAAGGCGGATATCGGAAGCGAGATTCCCGCGCTCTCCGATGATGCGCACACGGACATTGTTGGTGTGCAGCTCCGCCAGGTCGTGCCGCACGAAGCGCTTGAGGAGCCCCATGAGGAAGGACACCTCTTCCTCGGGGCGGCGCCAATTCTCGGCCGAGAAGCTGTAGACGGTGAGATACCGGATGCCGAATTCGGTGGCGATGCGCACCGCACGGCGGATAGCCTCGATGCCCTTGCGGTGTCCCTCGAAGCGGGGCAAGCCCCGTTGAGCGGCCCAGCGTCCGTTTCCATCCATGATGATGGCCACATGGGTCGGCATCCCCTCGCCCATGGTTTCCTGGGCAAGGATGGGGGCCGACCGCTTGGCTTCGCCGCTCATAATAGGTTTCCGATGCAAGTCTAGAATTTAGACAGGTCTAGAACTTAGACTTGCATGATTTCCTTTTCCTTGGCCACCAGGAGCTGCTCGATTTCAGCCACAAACTGGTCGGTCGCCTTTTGGACCTGGTCGCCGTCGCGCTTTGCGTCGTCCTCGCTGATCGCCGAGTCCTTCTCGAGCTTCTTCAGGAGGTCGAGACCATCGCGGCGCACGTGGCGGACGGCGATGCGCGCCTCTTCCGCGTATTTGTGTGCGACCTTCACCATCTCCTTGCGGCGCTGCTCGTTCATCTCGGGGATGCGCAGGCGGATGATCTGGCCTTCGGTCTGCGGGTTGAGGCCGAGATCGGACTCACGGATGGCCTTCTCCACGGCGGCAACCATGCCGCGGTCCCAGACCTGGACGCTGAGCAGGCGCGGCTCCGGCACGTTCACGGTGGCGACCTGCGTGATCGACATCATGGAGCCATAGGCATCGATCTGAAGCGGATCGAGCAGGTTCGGCGAGGCGCGGCCCGTGCGCAGGCTGCCCAGGTCGTGCTTGAAAGAATTGATGGCGCCCTGCATGCGGCGCTTCACATCAGCGAGGTCAAAGGTCGTAGCCATGAGATCTTTTCCTTACGCGAACTATCTAAAAACGGGCTTACGCTGCCCTGGGTCCTGCTTCAAGAGGCGAGATTTAGGGGACCACAACTGTTGACGGGACTTTTCCGAGCAGAAGATCGGTGATCGAGCTCGGCGCATGCACGGAGCCGACGAGGATCGAGAGCCTGCTCTCGCGCGCCAGGGCGAAGGCAGCGGTATCCATCACCTTCAGGTCCTTGGCGATGGCCTCGTCATGGGTCAGGCGGTCGTAGCGGACGGCGTTCGGATCCTTCTTGGGGTCGGCGGAATAGACGCCGTCCACCTGGGTCGCCTTCAGAACAACATCGCACTTGAGTTCGGCCGCGCGCAGCACCGCTGCCGTATCGGTGGTGAAGAACGGGTTGCCCGTGCCGCCGGCGAGCACGACGACCTGGCCCTTGTCCAGATGATGCAAGGCAGGCTGACGGGCGTAGGTTTCACAGATCGTGGGCATGGACACCGCCGACATGGTGCGGGCGGGAACGCCAGCGGCGTTGAGCGATGTCTCGATGGCGAGCGAGTTCATGACCGTGCCGAGCATGCCCATGGAATCGGCGGTGGGACGGTCGATCCAGCCGGCAGCGCTCATGCGCGCGCCGCGAATGATGTTGCCGCCGCCGATCACCACGGCGATCTCGAAGCCGGCCTTCGTGGCCTTGGCGAGATCGCGGGACAGGCGCGAGAGAACTTCGGAGTCGAGCCAATATCCGTCGGGAGCCATCAAGGCCTCTCCCGAGAGCTTCACCAGAACGCGCCGGAATTGTGCCACTGTCAGGACTCCCTTGTTGTTGGTGATCGTTTGCCTCTCACACTCTGCCCTCATCCTGAGGAGCCGCATAGCGGCGTCTCGAAGGAAGATCCAGAGAGCGCTAGAGACGCCCGCGTCCTTCGAGACGGACCGTGCGGTCCTCTTCAGGATGAGGGCTCAACTGAGTTTATAGGCTTCTCATGAAAACGGCGGCTGAGAAGCCGCCGTTTTGCCGAAAGATTGTTAGGCCTTCTTGAGGCCGGCCTGGGCGGCCACTTCGGCCGCGAAGTCAGGAGCCTCTTCCTTCTCGATGCCCTCGCCGAGAGCATAGCGGACGAAGCCCTTCAGGGTGACCGGCTTGCCGGCCTTCGCCTCGGCTTCCTTGAGCACCTGGGTCACGGTCTTCGAGGAATCGTGCACGAAGGGCTGCTCGAGGAGCGTGACTTCCTTGAAGTAGCTCTTCAGGCCGCTCTCGATGATCTTCTGCATGACGTTGTCCGGCTTGCCGGCATTCTTGTCGCGCAGGATCGCGCTCTCGCGCTCGATCGTGGCGGCATCGACGCCCGAAGCGTCCAGAGCAACCGGGTTCGTGGCGGCCACGTGCATGGCGATCTGACGGCCCAGCGTGCCGAGAACGGTGACGTCACCTTCGGACTCGAGCGCAACGAGAACGCCGATCTTGCCGAGGCCCTCGGTCACGGCATTGTGCACGTAGGTCGAAATCACGCCCTTCGAGACTTCGAGCTTCGCGATGCGGCGCAGGGTCATGTTCTCGCCGATGGTGGCGATGAGCTCCTGCAGGCGGTCCTTCACGGTCGTGGAGGAGCCCGGGAAGGTCGCGGCTTCGAGGCCTTCGATGGTGCCGTTGCCGTTCAAGCCGATCTTGGCGGCTTCGCGGACGAAGGCCTGGAAGTTGTCATTACGAGCGACGAAGTCCGTCTCCGAGTTGACCTCGAGGATGGTGGCGGTGTGACCCGACGACTCGACGGCGACGAGGCCTTCGGCAGCAACGCGGCCGGCCTTCTTAGCAGCCTTCGAGAGGCCCTTCTTGCGAAGCCAGTCGATGGCGGCTTCCATGTCGCCGTTGGTCTCGGCGAGAGCGGCCTTGCAGTCCATCATGCCGGCGCTGGTCGTCTCGCGCAGCTCCTTCACCATCGCAGCGGTAATGTTCGCCATGGTTCGTCCTTTCAGGGGTTCGTGCATACAGGGAGCCCGGCGCTCAGGGAACGCCGGGCTCAATCATTCGTTCGAGCGCCGCAGCTTTTAGAGCGGCGCCGAGAGAGACTTAAGCCGCAGCGGCTTCGATCATCGTGCGGGCCTGGTTGACCCAACCGTCGCGCTCGAGGCGGCCGTTGAGCTTCAGGTCCTTGTCGAGCTGGGCGATATCGCCAGCCTGCATGGCGGCGAGCTGCCAGTAATGGAAGATGCCAGCTTCGTTCAGCTTCTTCTCGAGCTGCGGGCCAACGCCGTTCAGCTTGGTCAGATCGTCCGGAGCGCCACGGGGAGCGGCCAGACGCTCGAACTGCTCGCCGTCATAAGCGACAGCGGCGGTGTCGGTCGCCGGAAGCTCTTCGGCCATCGGGTTCTCAGAAGCACCGATGTCGATGCCCATGTCGCCAGCACCACGGGAGATGCCGTCGAGAGCAGCGCGAGCAACGAGATCGCAATAGAGAGCGATTGCGCGGCCGGCGTCGTCGTTGGCCGGGACCGGGAAGGTGATGCCGTCCGGATCGCAGTTCGTGTCGACGATGGCGGCAACCGGGATGCCGAGGCGGTTAGCCTCCTGGATCGCCAGCTGCTCCTTGTTGGTGTCGATGACGAAGATCAGGTCGGGCGTGCCGCCCATGTCCTTGATGCCGCCGAGAGCGCGCTCGAGCTTTTCCTTCTCACGAGCGAGCATCAGGCGCTCTTTCTTCGTGAGGCCCTGGCCGCCGCCAGCGAGGATCTCGTCCACCTTGCGCAGGCGGGCGATGGAGCCGGAGATCGTCTTCCAGTTGGTGAGCATGCCGCCGAGCCAGCGGGCGTTCACGTAGTACTGAGCCGAACGCTTGGCAGCATCGGCAACGGCGTCAGCAGCCTGACGCTTCGTGCCGACGAAGAGCACGCGACCACCCTTGGCCACCGTGTCGCTGACGGCCTGGAGGGCGCGGTGCAGCATCGGGACCGACTGGGCGAGGTCGATGATGTGGATGTTGTTGCGGGTGCCGAAGATGTACTGACCCATCTTCGGGTTCCAACGGTGGGCCTGGTGGCCAAAGTGAGCGCCAGCCTCGAGAAGGCTGCGCATCGAGAATTCAGGAAGCGCCATAGTCTTTTCTCCGGTTATGCCTCCGCGGAACAGTGGACCGGACTTTCCGGCCACCGGGGGTTCCTCATGAGCTTATGAGGGGATTCCGCGTGTGGGATGGGGGCGCATATAGGGGTAAATGGCTCGAAACGCAAGTTGAAAGAGCGGAGCTTCCCTCCCCACGCAGGCGAAATCTCCCGCCCCCTCGAAGATATTACCTTCATGCGCATAAAACACGTCAAATATCAATGGTTTAGCGCCAACTCTCGCCAGGAAGCGACAGGGTGCGTCTGGAGCTGAATTCCCTGCCGAGTCCAGACAGGATGAGGATGACCGGCCCTAGAAGGACGAGCCCGGCAAGCATCGCCCAGGCTTCGTTCGTGGCAGCAGCCAGCCCCGCGCTTTCGAGCAATGGCCGCACATATGCCTGGACCATTGGGTCGTCGGGAGACGGCAGCGGTCCGGACAGGAAGGATTCGGGGATGCCGATGGCGCGGGCTGCATCGAGATCCCCTGCCTTGAGCCGGTCGAGCAAGGCCTGGGCATGATCGGGGCCACGGGTCCAGAGAATCGTGTCGATCAAGGCAAGGCCGATCGCGCCGCCAAGGTTGCGCATGAGATTGAACAGGCTGCTCGCATCCGGCACCCGCTCGGGCGACAGATGCCCGAGGGCTACGCGAGTCGGGGGCAGAAGGCAGAGCATGATCGCGATGCCTCGGATCATTTGCGGCCAGAACATTTCGTCGAAATCGGCCTCGCGGGATTGAAAAGCGCTCAGGCCAAGGCCGACGCCGAAGAGAACGAACCCGATGATCGTCAGAGTGGTCGCGCTGATATGACGTTCCGCCCGGATGACGAGAGGAGCGCTCACGAGTTGGGCCGCCCCTGTGACCAGCATGATTTCCCCGATGCGAAGCGCTCCATGTCCCCGGACGAAGGAGAGGAAGACCGGCATGAGATAGACCGAGCCATAGAGCCCAACGCCGGTGAGGAAGCTCAGTGCGCATCCCACAGCGAGGCGCCGGTCACGCAGGTTATAGAGATCGACGATGGGCGCGTCTCTGCGCAAACTGCGAGCGACGAAAAGGCTGCCTGACATCACGCAGATAATGAAGATCGCAACGACGCTCGGCGACAACCATCCGCGATGCGGAGCCTCCTTCAATCCGATCTCCAGAGCGGCAAGAGATAAAGCGATGCTGAGCAATGCGATCCAATCGAAGGCGCGCGCAACACCAAGATCCGCACGCTCGCGCGGCAGGCAGAGCAAGCCTGTCAAACCGGCGACAAGACCTGGGGTGACATTGATCAGAAACAGCCAATGCCACGAATAAGTCTGCGTAATCCAGCCGCCGACGATCGGTCCCAAAGTCGGAGCAAGAACCGCAAGAACACCCGCGATAGTGGTCGCAACCGGCTCGACCTTCTTCGGAAAAATCAGAAAGACCGCAGAGAACACCAAGGGAATCAAGGTACCGCCCGCAAATCCCTGCAGCACCCGCCACATGGTCAATGACGCAAAACCCGTACTGCCAGCGCAACCGATGGAGGCCATCGTGAAAACGGCAATCGCCATCGCGAACAGGCCGCGCATGGTGAGCATGCGCGTCAGCCAGCCGGTCAGCGGTATGGAGATGACTTCGGCGATGAGATAGGCGGTCTGCACCCAGCTCATCTGATCGGCGGGAATGTCGAGAGCGGAGCGGATTTCCGGCAGCGAGGTCGCCACGACCTGGATGTCCAGGATCGCCATGAACATGCCGAGGCACATGGCGCAAAAGCCAGCCCATGTGCGAAACGAGACGGCTCTGTCCGGCACGCTATCCGCCGTCATCGGTCTACGTTGCCTGAAGCATGGAGAATTGTTCGAGGGCCCGCGTTTCAGCGCGGATGCGGATCCTCAGCACGGCAGCATTCACGAGCGAAAAGAAAACGGCATATCCTGGAAGTCCATAGGCCAGAGGCAGGACAGCAATCTCCGCGACGACGACGAGATAGTTCGGGTGGCTCATGAATCGATATGGACCCGCGCGAACCAGCGGAGCTTTCGGCAGGACGACGATGCGCGTGGTCCAGCGCTCTCCCAGTGAGGCCAAAACCCAGATCCGCGCGGCCTGCAAAGAGATATAGACTCCAGCCCAACCAGGTATCAGAGGGCGATCCCAAGCCAAGGCCCAAAGGCCGAGAAGCCATGCGGCATGAACGAAGACAATCAGCCCGTAATGCTTTGCTCCGATCTCGATCGCTCCACGCGCCTTGAGGCGTCGCGTATTACGGCGCGCCCACATCAATTCGCCGATCCTTTGCAGCGTCACCAGGCTCAGCAGAGCAAGCCCGAGTCTCATTGATTTCGTTCCAAGACGAGGCAGGAGGCCGTGAATCCCGGTCCCATCGCGATGAGAAGACAGCGCTGGGGCAAGCCGGTGCGCAAGACCCTTTCCAGCACGAACAGAACGGTCGGAGCGGACATGTTGCCATGTGTCGCGAGGATCTCCCGTTCATGGTCGAGGGTGCCCTGGTTGAGGTGAAGCACTTTCTCGAGTGCAGTGATGATCTTCGGGCCACCCGGATGGCACACGAATCGGTCGATGGATGTAATCGGAACATCGAGCCGACGGAGGATGCCGAGAATGGCGGGCCCAAGATACGTTTCCGCGAAAGGCGGCAGCGCCCGTGCGAGAACGACGCCGAAACCATCGGGGTCGATATCCCACCCCATGATGTCGAGGGTGTCGCGCCATGTATGCTCGCCGGAGCCGCACACTGTCGCAAAACCGCCCTCTCCCGCCCTCACGACGAGCGCTGCGGCGCCATCGGCGAAAAGGGCGGTTGAAACCACATTGGCGGCGGTCAGTTTGTCCGGTCTGACCGCCAAAGTGGACAGCTCGACGGTTACGAACAGGATGTTGCGTCCCGGAGAAGCCGTCGCCAGGCGCGTGGCAAGGGCTAGCCCTGTCACTCCTGCGGCGCAGCCGAGACCGAAGACCGGAATGCGCGTCACGTCTTCCCGAAAATCGAGACGGTCGAGCAGATAGGCATCGAGGCTCGGCGTGGCGATACCAGTAGAAGAAGCGGTGACGATCGTGTCGACATCAGATCCGCTCAATCCTGCATCGGTGAGAGCCTTGCGTGCGGCTTCTTCAAAGAGATCCGCGCCGCTCTGCAGATACACTTCCGTGCGATCGGGCCAACCATGCGGCTCCAGATACCACTCAAGCGGACGCACCGCATGGCGTTGAACGACACCCGTTGTCTCAAAGACCTGCTCGACCTTGTCGAAATCGCCGAATTGCGCGCCAAAAACCTGCCGGGCAGCCGTCGCGATATCCTTCTGCGTCAGGATAAAAGGCGGAACGGCCGTCGCGAGCGACAGAAGGGCTGGGCGAGGTGCCATAGGGCATACTCACGCTTCCGCGGAAGCTCGAATTGTACCTTAAAACTCAGCCCAGCGTAACTGCGTCCGGCATGGGGCAAATAGGCGCTTAACCCGGATCGGAAGGTCAGCTCATCTGCACTTCCACCACCCCAGGCACTGCGCGCAAGGCGCCCGCGATCTGGGGGGTCGCCATGTACTTACCCGGCAGCTTCACCTCGACCTCCCGGTCGCCCTCGTCGAGAATCAGGACCAGGGAGACCTCGCCCTCGCCTCTGGCCTTCAGGCGCTCCTGGACGCTGGCGATCGGGCGCTCGTCGCGCAGGAAGATGCGCATGCCCTTCTGGTGCTTGGAGATGGCCTCCTCCAAGGGCTCTGCGGTGCCGATGCGCGCCCTCACCTCTTCGCCCTCGATGCCCGCCTGGAGCATGAGCACCACGGCGGTGCCGGGCTCCAGCACATCGCGGAAGCGCACGAGGCCTTCCGAGAAGATGATGGCTTCGAACTGGCCGGTCTGATCCGAGAGGGTGAGGATGCCCATCTTGTTGCCGGTCTTGGTGCGGCGTTCCTGCCGGTCGAGCACGGTGGCGGCCACCTTGCCGACCGAGTTGCCGGCTTTCACCGAGCGGCAGAAATCCGCCCAGGTCTGCACGCGCAGCTTCTGCAGAAGTTCGCCGTATTCATCGAGCGGATGGCCCGAGAGGAAGAAGCCGACCGCGTCGTATTCCCGCTGCAGGCGCTCGGAGGATGGCCAGGGCTCGTAGGGCGGAATGCGCAGCTGCACGTCGGCCGCGCCGCCGAACATGTCGATCATGCCGCCATTCGCCGCCTCGTAGGATTGCTGGGCCAGGCTCATCATGGCGTCGATGGAGGCGCAGGCCTTGGCGCGATCCGGCTCGATCTCATCGAAGGCGCCGGCGGCAATCAGATTTTCAATGGTGCGCTTGTTGATGGCGCGCGGATTGATGCGGCGCGCGAAATCAGCAAGGTCCTTGAACGGCTCGTCGCCCCTCGCTTCCACCACCGCCTCGATGGCCTGGCGGCCCACGCCCTTCACGGCGGCGAGCGCATAGAGGATCGAGCCCTTGCCTTCCTCGTCATAGACCACGTCGAACACCACGCCCGAGCGGTTGATGGAGGGCGGGATGACCTTGAAGCCGAGGCGCTGCGCCTCACGGCGGAATTCGGAGAGCTTATCGGTGTTGTCGAGATCGAGCGTCATGGACGCCGCCAGGAACTCCACCGGGTAGTTCGCCTTCAGATAGGCGGTCTGGTATGCGACGAGCGCGTAAGCCGCCGCGTGACTCTTGTTGAAGCCGTAATCCGCGAACTTGGCGAGCAGGTCGAAGATCTCGTTGGCCTTCGCCTTGTCGATGCCGCCCGCGACGGAGCCCGACACGAAGCGCTCGCGCTGCGCGTCCATCTCGGACTTGATCTTCTTACCCATGGCGCGGCGGAGAAGGTCTGCATCGCCGAGCGAATAGCCCGCGAGCACCTTCGCCACCTCCATCACCTGCTCCTGGTAGACGATGATGCCGAAGGTTTCGCGAAGGATCGGTTCCAGCTTGTCGTGCGGATACCAGTTTTTCTTGTTGTGTTCGTCCTTGCCGAGTTTGCGCGCGCAATAGACCGGGATGTTCGCCATCGGGCCCGGACGATAGAGCGCCACGAGGGCGATGATGTCCTCGAAACGGTCGCTCTCCATTTCGACAAGCGCCTTGCGCATGCCGACGGATTCCACCTGGAACACGCCGACCGTCTCGCCCTTGCAAAGCATTTCATAGGATTTGCGGTCATCGAGCGGCAAGGCCGACAGATCGATCTCCACGCCCGTGCGCTTGATGAGATCGACCGCCGTGCGCAGCACGGTGAGCGTCTTGAGGCCCAGGAAGTCGAACTTCACCAGACCCGCCTGCTCGACCCATTTCATGTTGTACTGGGTCACGCGCATACCGGTCTTCGGGTCTCGGTAGAGCGGCACCAGCTCCTGCAGCGGACGGTCGCCGATCACCACGCCTGCGGCGTGGGTCGAGGCATGGCGGTGCAGGCCCTCCAGCTTCTGCGCGATGTCGAGCATGCGCTTGACGACGGGCTCTTCGTCGCGCGCCGCCTGGAGCTTCGGCTCGCCCTCGATCGCCTGTTCCAGCGTTACCGGATTGGCGGGATTCTGCGGCACGAGCTTGGTGAGCTTGTCCACCTGGCCGTAGGGCATTTCGAGCACGCGGCCCACGTCGCGCAGAACGCCGCGCGCGAGCAGCGTACCGAAGGTGATGATCTGGGCGACCTGCTCTTCGCCGTAACGCTTCTGAACGTAATCAATCACGCGCTCGCGACCATCGACGCAGAAGTCGATGTCGAAGTCGGGCATCGACACGCGTTCAGGATTCAGGAAGCGCTCGAAGAGCAGGCTGAAGCGCAGCGGATCGAGATCGGTGATGGTGAGCGCGTACGCCACGAGCGAACCAGCGCCCGAACCACGGCCCGGACCAACGGGAATGTCGTGATCCTTCGCCCATTTGATGAAATCGGCCACGATCAGGAAGTAGCCGGGGAACTTCATCTTGCGGATGATGCCGACCTCGAAGGCGAGACGGTCGTGATAATCCTGTTCGGTCAGTCCCGGCGCGGGGCCGTGCGCGGCGAGGCGCTTTGCAAGCCCCTCCTCCGCTTGGCGCTGCAGTTCCTCGCCTTCATCGAGATTGGCGGCGTCCGGACCCGTGCCGAAATTCGGCAGAATGGGCTTACAGGTCCGCACGCGCGTCGAGCAACGCATGGCAATTTCGACGGTAGCGTTCAGCGCATCCGGCAGATCGTGGAACAGCTCCATCATCTGCTGGCGGGTCTTGAAGTGGTGCTCCGGCGACAGGCGACGGCGGTCGTCATTGGAGACGAGCTGGCCTTCCGCGATGGCGAGAAGCGCGTCGTGCGCTTCGTAATCCTTCGGCGAGGCGAAGAACGGCTCGTTGGCGGCAACCAGCGGCAAGCCGTTCCGGTCGGCGAGCGCGATCAGCTCGCCCTCAATCAGACGCTCCTCGTCGAGGTGGTGGCGCTGAATTTCCACATAGAGCTGATGGCCGAAGGCGTTCTTGAGAATATCGAGGCGCGCCTGCGCCAGCTCCTGGCGTCCCCCATTGCGAAGGGCGCAATCGAGAGGCCCGGTGAAACCGCCGGTCAGTGCGATGAGGCCTTCGCTATGGCGCGCCAGCAAGGGCGCGGCGAGGCGCGGTTCCTCGCCCAGCGGCACATCGAAATAGGCCGCACTGACGAGGCGCATCAGGTTCCGGTAGCCCTCCTCGTTCTGGGCGAGCAGCACAATGTTGGACGGCACCGGCACCACGCGGGCGACGGGATCGGCCTCCTCGAAGCAGACGGAAAGCTGGACGCCGGCAATGGGCTGAATGCCCGAGCCCGCCATCTTTTCCGAGAATTCGAGTGCGCCGAAGAGGTTGTTGGTGTCGGTGAGCGCGATAGCCGGTTGCTTGTCGGCTGCGGCGAGCTTCTGCAGCTGCGCGATCTTCAGCGCCCCCTCGAGCAGCGAATACGAGGAGTGGGTATGCAGGTGTACGAATCCCACGTCTTGAAGAATGCGTGCCACCGTGAACGCCTAACGAATAAAATTACAATATGATTGGACTCTGCCCGATTCCGCCAAGCTGAGCGAGCCCTGAAGCCAGCCGTAAAGGAACCCATCCCCAGGTGAATATTCAGGGATCGGCAGCCACGGGCTATTCAGAACTTATCCACAGGAGCAATCGAGCCGGGCAGGATGCCGCCTCCCTAAGCCAAGGGATGGCGGAGTTCAAGCTTTTAAGGCTCCGTTGACTCTAACCCTAGCGCCCGGATGACCCCAGCTTTACACGGAACATTCAATGAACAAGAATGAACTTATCAAGAACACGGAGATCAGACATGCTTCGCATCATTATCGAGACCGCCGCTGAAATCGCCTCTCTCGCCGTGTTCGGCTCGGCCGTCGGGATTTGGGCCCTCGTGCTCTCGCCTGTTGCATAAATCGCAGAATTCACACCGATCCACAACAATGCACAGGGCGAGCCGAAGGCCCGCCCTGGAAATGAGAACAGCGGAAGAGCGACTTGCCTTCCAGGCTCTTACGGAAGTTGGACGATTACGCCTTCGCGGATGGTCACGCGACGGTCCATGCGGGCGGCGAGTTCCAGGTTATGCGTGGCGATCAGCGCTGCAAGGCGCGAGGCACGCACAATGGCGACGAGGGTCTGAAACACCCGGTCGGCGGTATGCGGGTCGAGATTGCCCGTAGGCTCGTCCGCCAGCAGCAGGCGCGGTGCATTGGCAACCGCGCGGGCAATGGCCACACGCTGCTGCTCGCCGCCGGAGAGCTCGCCGGGTCGATGCTTCAGGCGCTTGCCCAATCCCAGGAAGGTCAGAATCTGACCGGCGCGGTCTTCAGCCTCCGGTTTCGGCAGACCGCGAATGAGCTGCGGCATCACTACATTTTCCAGCGCTGAGAGCTCGGGCAGCAGGTGGTGAAACTGGTAGACGAAGCCCAGTTCCTCGCGACGCACGCGTGTGCGCTCCTTGTCGGTCATATGCGCCGTGGGCTTGCCACCGACGAAAACCTCGCCGCCATCCGGCTTTTCGAGCAGGCCTGCCACGTGCAGAAGCGTGGACTTACCCGTGCCCGAAGGCGCGATGAGGGCCACGATCTCGCCCGGCCAGATGGCAAGCTCCGCCCCGCGCAGCACCTCCAGGAAGGTATCTCCCTGAGGGTAGCGACGCTCGACTTGGGACAGGTG
Source organism: Microvirga solisilvae (assembly GCF_022808595.1). GTDB lineage: Bacteria > Pseudomonadota > Alphaproteobacteria > Rhizobiales > Beijerinckiaceae > Microvirga > Microvirga solisilvae. The sequence continues at coordinate 533,767 of NZ_JAKUCN010000001.1, read as the reverse complement.
AAGTGCGGGCTGGGTTTGTCCGGACGCCATATCTAACCGTAACGCAACGCTTCGACGGGATCGAGCTTCGCAGCCCGCCAGGAGGGATAGAGGGTAGCCAACAGCGACAGGACGAGAGCCATCGTGAGAACGGTCGCCACCTCACCCGGATTCACATCGGAAGGAATCTGGCTCAGGAAGCGCAATGTGGGATCCCACAGGTTCGAATTCGTCGCCCAGGACAGGAAATCCTGGATCGATTGAATATTGGCCGCGATCAGCAATCCGAGCCCGAAGCCGGCGAGCGTGCCGATCACACCGATGGATGCGCCCGTGATCAAAAAGATGCGCATGATCGCGCCGCGCGTCGCGCCCATGGTGCGCAGGATCGCGATGTCGCTCGACTTGTCCTTCACCAGCATGATGAGGCCGGAGATGATGTTGAGCGCGGCGACTAGAACGATGAGCGCGAGGATGATGAACATCACGTTCCGCTCCACCTCCAGCGCGCCGAAGAAGGTGCGGTTTCTCTGCCGCCAGTCGGTCATCATGATCGGTCTTTGCGCCGCCTCGTCGATGGCGGCGCGGGCCTGATCCACCTTGTCGGCGTTATCGAGATAGACCTCGATCAAGGGCACATCGCCCTGACGGTTGAAGTAGTTCTGTGCCTCGGTCAGCGGCATGAAGACGAAGGTGTTGTCGAACTCGGACATGCCGATCTCGAACACCGCCTTCACCGGATACCCCTTCACGCGCGGTGCGGTGCCGAAAGGCGTCGCGGCTCCACGCGGGGTGATCAGCGTCAACGTATCGCCAGCCTGGATCGAGAGCGTTTCAGCGAGACGACGACCGATGGCGACGCCCTCGCCTTCCTCGAAATTCTCGAGCGTGCCCTGGCGGATGTTGCCGGCGATATGCTCGATCTGGCGCAGGTCGTTTCCGCGAATGCCGCGCACCAGAACGCCGCTGCCGTTATATTGCGAGGAGCCGAAGGCCTGGCCTTCCACGAGCGGAATGGCGCGCTTCACGCCGGGCACGGCAGCAATGCGTGCCGCCACTTCCGGATAATCGGTGAGCGGACTCTCGATGGGCGCCACGAAGATGTGGCCGTTGATGCCCACGATCTTGTCGAGCAGTTCCTTGCGGAAGCCGTTCATGACCGAGAGCACCACGATGAGCGTCGCAACGCCCAGCATGATGCCGAGGAACGAGAAGCCCGCGATGACGGACACGAAGCCTTCCCGCCGCCGGGTGCGCAGGTAGCGCCCGGCGAGCATCCACTCGAACAGCGAGAAGGGTTTGGTTCCGGTCGGTGCTTCTTTGGCCATGGGGCTTATTTATGCGCCGTCAGCCGCGAGACCACCTCATCGACCGACAAAAGCTCACGCTCGCCGGTCGAGCGATGCTTCAGCTCCACCTTGCCCTCGGCGAGGCCCTTGGGGCCGATGAGAATCTGCCACGGCACGCCGATGAGATCGGCGGTGGCGAACTTGCCGCCCGGACGCTCGTCGCGATCGTCATAGAGCACATCGCGGCCGGCATTGGAAAGCTCGCGATAGAGCTTTTCGCTCGCCGCATCCGTGCCGGCATCGCCGACTTTGAGGTTCAGGATAGCCACATCGAATGGAGCCACGCCTTCCGGCCAGATGATGCCGTTCTCGTCATGGCTCGCCTCGATGATGGCAGCGATCAGGCGGCTCGGGCCGATACCGTAGGAGCCCATATGGACCGGCTTTTCCTGCCCGTCCGGTCCCATGACCTTCGCGCCCATGGGCTCGGAATACTTGGTGCCGAAATAGAAGATGTGGCCGACCTCGATGCCGCGCGCCGACATCTTCTTGTCGGCGGGAACGGCGTCGAAGGCAGCAGCATCATGCATCTCGGAGGTCGCGGCATAGAGCGACGTCCACTTGTCGACGGTGCTTTGCAGACCGGAGACATCATCGAAATTCGTGTCCTCGGCGGGGATCTCGTAGTCGAGATAATCCGCATGGCAGAACACTTCGCTCTCGCCCGTGGAGGCGAGAATGATGAATTCGTGGCTCAGGTTTCCGCCGATGGGGCCGGTATCGGCGCGCATCGGGATCGCCTTCAGGCCCATGCGGGCGAAGGTGCGAAGATAGGCCACGAACATCTTGTTGTAGGAATGGACGGCGCCGGCCTGATCGATATCGAAGGAATAGGCGTCCTTCATCAGGAACTCGCGCGAGCGCATGACGCCGAAGCGCGGACGCACCTCGTCACGGAACTTCCACTGGATGTGGTAGAGGTTCAGCGGCAGATCCTTGTAGGAGCGCACATAGCCCCGGAAGATCTCCGTGATCATTTCCTCGTTGGTAGGGCCGAAGAGCATCTCGCGCTCGTGCCGGTCCTGGATGCGCAGCATCTCCTTGCCATAGGCGTCGTAGCGGCCCGATTCACGCCAGAGGTCGGCGGACTGGATCGTCGGCATCAGAAGTTCGACGGCGCCGGAGCGGTTCTGCTCCTCGCGGACGATGGCGTTGACCTTGTTGAGCACCTTCAGACCCAGCGGCAGCCAGGCATAGATGCCGGCCGATTCCTGACGGATCAGGCCCGCGCGCAGCATCAGGCGGTGGGAGACGATCTCCGCCTCTTTCGGCGTCTCGCGGAGAATGGGGAGGAAGTAGCGGCTCAAACGCATAGGACGCCTTCAATATCGGTCAGAAATGGAACAACGGGTCACGACTCGTTTCCAGCACACAACACAGGCCATGGGAAAAAGACAAGCTGCCATCACGACCTGAGGGCTGCGGCGGAATGGATTAGACCAAAGATTGATACAACAAGTGCAGCAAATTGCATCATCAACTGCCCAAAAAAGGTGACACCGTAGGGGAAAGCCCCTATAAACACGTCGTAATGCTTCAGACCTTCAAAAAGGCAGAGGCTGCGGTCCGAGTTTTGGGAGGAACGCGATCCCCAGGCGCCGATCAGGCGCCGGCGCCAGAAAGCCAGGGATCATAAAACAACGCCAAAAGGCAGTTCAGGCAAGGCGAAAGCCTTGCTTTTTCTTTTGTCCAAGCCCTCTCGCACAGTCAGCTCAACCTCGCTCTGAGGAAGCTTGGAAAGGTTAAAGCCCCGCCAGCGGGAATACGGCTGCGGCGATCGCCAGGACCACGGAGGCGACGAGGCTCGTCCAGATGGCTTTTTCCTGAAGGCCATGAACGGCAGGCGCTCCAGGCTCGGAGCCGGCCACGACCTCTCCGCTTTCCGCCTGGCTGCGTACGCCGAAAGGCAGGACGGCAAAGAGCAGAATCCACCAGATCACGAAGTACAGCGCCAGTCCCCCGCTCACGCGCAGGCCGAAAAACGTCACGCCGATCGTCACGGCAATAGCGGAGATGACCACCACCGTAGCCAAGGTGGACCAGAGCGAAGCGGACAGGGCTTTTACAAGGTTTATCAACAGCTTGTCCTCAGGCTTGCTCAAGTTCGATGAGGGTTCCGTTGAAGTCCTTCGGATGCAGGAAAAGCACCGGCTTTCCGTGGGCTCCGATCTTCGGCTCGCCCGAGCCCAGCACCCTGGCCCCGGAATTCACAAGCCGGTCTCGCGCGGAGAGGATATCGTCCACCTCGTAGCAGACATGGTGGATGCCGCCGTCCGGGTTCTTCTCCAGGAACTTGCCGATGGGAGAATCCGCGCCGAGGGGTTCCAGAAGCTCGATCTTGGTATTGGGCAGCGTGATGAACACCACCGTGACGCCATGCTCGGGCAAGGCCTCCGGCGCCGACACCTCGGCCCCGAGGGTGCTGCGATAGAGGTTTGATGCCGCCGCGATGTCGCGGACGGCGATGGCGACGTGGTTCAGGCGTCCGAGCATACTGCTCCCCCTAGATCAGATTGCGGCCCTTATACCTCGATCACGAGCACATGGCAGGCGGGCTTCTTGCCCCATTCCTGGTTCACGGCGGCGCGGACGGCGCGGTGAACCGACTGCTCCACGGCGTCGGGATCGCGGCGCTTGGCTTTGGACAGGCCATCGAGGGTATCGGCCACAGTGTCAGCGATGATGTCGGTCAAATCGCGGCCCTGACGGTTCTTCTCAGGGAGACCCATGGCATCCACCACCGGATCGCCCGCAATCTCGCCCCGGTCGTCGATGGCGATCGCCACCGTCACGATGCCGGCGAAAGCGAGCTTTCGGCGCTCAGGCAGAGCACGCTCGCCCGCGGGGATGACGATGTTGCCGTCCTTGTAGACGCGGCCAGCGGGAACGGTATCGACGATCTCGGCCTTGCCGGGTGCGAGGCGCACCATGGTGCCGTTCTTCGCGCGCACCACTTCCGGCACGCCCTGCTGGCGCGCGAATTTCGCGTGCTCGGCGAGATGCAGCGGCTCGCCGTGTGCCGGAATGGCGATACGCGGCTTCGTCCACTCATACATCTTGGCGAGTTCGCCCCGACGCGGATGGCCGGAAACGTGGACAAGTTCCGTGCGGTCGGTGATGACCTCGACGCCCTGCTCGATCAGGCTATTGATGATGGAGCCCACCGCCTTCTCGTTGCCGGGAATGGCGCGCGACGAGAAGATCACGCGGTCGCCTGCGGTGAGCGCAATATCGGGATGCTCGTCTGCCGCAACGCGCGCGAGCGCAGCGCGCGGCTCGCCCTGCGATCCGGTGAGAACAGCAACGACCTTGTCGCGCGGCATGTAGCCGAAGTTCTCAACGGAGCGGAATTCGGGCAAACCTTCGAGATAGCCGCATTCCTTCGCCACTTCCGCGACGCGATCCATGGCGCGACCGACCACGACGACCTCGCGTCCGCATTCGCGCGCGGCTTCCGCGACCGAACGAATGCGCGCAACATTGGAGGCGAAGGTGGTGATCGCCACACGGTGCGGCGCATCCTTGATGAGAGCGGCAAGGTTCCTCGCCACATCAGCCTCGCTCGGGCTTTCGCCTTCGCGCACCACGTTGGTGGAGTCGCAGATGAGTGCGAGAACGCCCTCCTCGCCCAGCTTGCGGAAGGCTTCTTCCGAGGTCAGGCTGCCAAGATAAGGCGTAGGGTCGAGCTTCCAGTCGCCCGTATGCACCACGAGACCCTGTGGCGTGCGGATGGCGAGCGCATTCGATTCCGGGATGGAGTGAGCAACCGGCACATACTCGATGTCGAAGTTGCCGAGTTTCAGGCGCTGGCCGGGGGCGATCTCGTTGAGATCGATCTTCGGAGCGTTCGGCTCCGACAGGCGACGGGTTTCGAGAAGGCCGATGGCGAACTTGGTGGCATAGACCGGCGCACGCAGGCGCGGCCACATCTCGACGAGTGCGCCGATATGATCCTCATGCGCGTGGGTGATGAAAATGCCGAGCAGGTTGTGCCGCTCTTCCTCGATGAAGCGCAGATCGGGATAGACGAGGTCGATGCCGGGCAATTGCTCCTCGCTTCCGAAGCCCATGCCGCAATCGACGAGAATCCATTGCCTGTCACTCTCTGGCCCGAAGCCATAGAGGGCGGCATTCATGCCAATTTCGCCGAGCCCGCCGAGGGGTAGAAAGACCAGTTCGTCCTGGGAGGATGCCATACTTGATCAAGACCTTGTCATGCCAGCGCTACGGCTTGGCTATATCGTGTAGCAAATTGGGAAAATAAAGGTCGCCCGCATCGATCAGTTCCGCGCTGGAACCGGTTTTCAGCTGCAGGCGCCCGAAACGGTCGAGCCCTTCGAAGATACCGCGCTTCTCGCCTGAAGGAAGGCGGAGCGTCACTTCTTGCCCGATACCCGCCGCACGCTCCAGCCAAAGCCTGCGAATGGGGCCGAACGGATCGGCGACGTTCATGCGCGCCGCATTGCGCCAGGCGGCGAAGGTCTGCGCGAAGCTGGCCGACAAGGCCTGGAACATCACCTCGCGGGTCAGGCCGGGCTTGGCGTGCTGCAGGGCGAGGGCCGGATAAGGCGTGCCGGTTGGGGCGAAGGCCACGTTCACGCCCATGCCGATGACGATCGCGAGCGGGCCGTTGCTTCCGAGCCTGTGGCCTTCGAGGAGGAGACCGGAGACCTTCGCGCCGTCGAGCAGGAGATCGTTCGGCCACTTCAGGGAAAGGCGCGGCGCACCTAAGCCCGTCACCGCTTCCACGGCCTCATGCAGGGCAAGCCCCGCCACGAAGCCGAGTTGCGGCGCGTGCTGCGGCTCGCACGGATCGATCAGCAGAAGACTGGCGTAGAGATTGCCTTGGGGCGAGGACCATTGCCGGCCATGCCGCCCCCTGCCCGCGCGTTGCTCACCCGCGACGATCCAGAGCTGCCCCGGATCGCCGGAGCGAGCCGCCTGGAGCACGTCGTCGTTGGTGGAATCCGTCGCCTCGAGCGAGATGAGCCGATAGCCGGCGGCCTCGGCTTGAGGCGACAGTTTCACCATTAGAACAGCGAGCGCGCGGCAGCGCCTGCGGCTGCGACCAGCGGAGCCGGAACGATGCCGAAGAGCACCACGAAGATGCTGGAGAGGCCGAGCACGAGCTTCACGCCGACGGGCTGCGCATCATAGGCAGCGGCAGGCTCATCGAAGTACATCACCTTCACGATGCGCAGGTAGTAGTACGCACCTACCACGCTGGTCACCACGCCGATGATGGCGAGCGCCACGAGGTTGGCGTTGATGGCCGCGTTGAACACCGCGAACTTGGCAAAGAAGCCGGCGAGCGGCGGGATGCCCGCGAGCGAGAACATCATCATCGCCAGGCAGAAGGCGAGAACCGGATGCGTGCGGGCAAGGCCCGACAGATCCTCGACATTCTCATACATCACGTTGCCGCGGCGCATGCTGAGAATGACGGCGAAGGCGCCGAGCGTCATGGCGAGATAGATCGCCATGTAGACAACCACGCCCTGCACGCCTTCGACCGTGCCGGTGGCAAGGCCGATCAGCGCATAGCCGACGTTACCGATGGAGGAATAGGCCATCAGGCGCTTGATGTTGCGCTGGCCGATGGCCGCGAACGAACCCAAAGCCATGGAGGCGATGGAGATGAAGACGATGATCTGCTGCCACTGGCCAACGATGTTCGGGAAGGCATCGATGAAAACGCGGGTGGCCATGGCCATACCGGCCATCTTGGGAGCAGCGGCGAAGAAGGCCGTGACCGGGGTCGGCGAACCTTCATAGACGTCCGGCGTCCACATGTGGAACGGGACAGCGGAGATCTTGAAGGCGATACCGGCAGCAACGAACACGATGCCGACGATGGCGCCCACGCCTACCTGGCCCTGCAGAATGCCCGCGATAGCCGGGAAGGACACGTTGCCGGTGAAGCCGTAAACCAGCGATGCGCCGTAGAGCAGCATGCCCGAAGAGAGCGCGCCGAGCACGAAGTACTTCAGGCCCGCTTCCGTCGAGCGCACGTTATCGCGGTCGAATGCGGCGATCACGTAGGACGAGAGCGACAACAGTTCGAGGCCGAGATAGAGCGCGATCAGGTCGTTCGCCGAGATCACCATCATCATGCCGATGGTCGAGAGCACGATGAGGATCGGGTACTCGAAGCGGTAGATGCCCTCGCGGCGCATGTAATCCATGGACAGGATCACGCCGCCGGCGGAGGCGATCAGCGTCAGCGCCTTCATGAACTTGGCGAAGCCGTCGACCACGAAGGAGCCGCTCATGGTCTCGACGCGGGTCGAGGGCAGCATAAGCACGGCGACGAAGGCCACGGCGAGAAGCGCCAGGGCGATGATGTTCATGCCCTCTCCCGAGCGCTCGCCGCGGATTGCGCCGAACAGGACCAGGACGAGAGCGCCAGCCGCCAGAATGATCTCCGGCAGCACGGGGGCGAAATCGGGAATGGTGAGGACGGGATTCATCATGACCTCAGTGTGCTGCCACAGCAGCCGTTTTCACGGTGGAGAGCGCAGCCTGCATATTCTGAATGAGCTGATCCGTCGGCACCGCGAAGGCGTCGAGGATCGGGCCCGGCTGCACGCCGTAATAGATGATCAGCAGGATGAGCGGCGCGAAGGTGATGATCTCGCGGCGGTTCAGGTCCTTGATGGTTTGGAGCGCGGGCTTGTCGAGCTCTCCATAGACCACGCGGCGGTAGAGCCAGAGCGCGTAGGCCGCCGAGAGGATCACGCCGGTGGTAGCGAAGAAGGCCACCCAGGTGTTGGACCGGAACGCGCCCATGAGCGTCAGGAACTCACCGATGAAGCCGGAGGTGCCCGGAAGCGCCACATTGGCCATGGTGAGGATCAGGAACACAACCGCATACAGAGGCATGCGGTTTACGAGGCCGCCATAGGCCTTGATCTCGCGGGTATGCATGCGGTCATAGATCACGCCGACGCAGAGGAAGAGCGCGCCGGAGATCAGGCCGTGGGAGATCATGGTGAACATGGCGCCCTGGATGCCCTGCTCGTTCATGCTGAACAGGCCCATGGTCACGAAGCCCATATGCGCCACCGAGGAATAGGCGATGAGCTTCTTGATGTCCTCCTGCATCAGCGCGACCAGCGAGGTGTAGACGATCGCGATGACCGAGAGAGCGAACACAAAGGCCGAGAAGTACAGCGACGCGTCTGGGAACATCGGCAGCGAGACTCGGATGAAGCCATAGCCGCCCATCTTCAGAAGAACGCCTGCCAGGATCACCGAACCCGCTGTCGGCGCTTCCACGTGCGCGTCTGGCAGCCAGGTATGGACCGGCCACATGGGCATCTTCACCGCGAAAGACGCGAAGAAGGCAAGCCACAGCCAGATCTGCAGGTTATACGGGAACTTGAACGTGAGCAGCGTCGGGATATCCGTGGTGCCCGCCTGCCAGAACATGGCCATGATGGCGAGCAGCATCAGCACCGAGCCGAGCAGCGTATAGAGGAAGAACTTGAAGCTGGCGTAGATACGACGCTTGCCGCCCCAGATGCCGATGATGAGGAACATCGGAATGAGGCCAGCCTCGAAGAACAGGTAGAAGAGCACGAGATCGAGCGCGCAGAACACGCCGATCATGGTGGTCTCGAGAACGAGGAAGGCGACGTAGTATTCCTTCACCCGGTGCCCGATGGAATCCCACGAGGCCAGGATGCAGAACGGCATCAGGAACGTGGTGAGCAGGATGAGCGGCATGGAGAACCCGTCCACGCCGAGCTTGAACTTGATGGTCTCGGCCAGCCAGGGATGAACTTCCACCAGCTGGAAGGCGGCCGTTGCCGTATCGAAGCGGTTCCAGGCCACCAGCGAAAGCACGAAGGTCGCGAGCGTGGTGGCAAGCGCCGCCCAGCGCGCGTTGGAGCGGGTCGCATCGCTGTCGCCGCGAAGCGTCAGGATGAAGGCCGCGCCGACGAGCGGCAGGATGAGAAGGCCGGAGAGGATGCCGAAGCCGAACATTAGTGGGCTCCCCTGAAGAGATAGAAGGTCACGAGAGCCGCAACACCGATGAGCATCGCGAAGGCGTAGTGATAGACATAGCCGGACTGGAGCCTAACCGCTCCGCGGGTCACGTCGAGCACGCGGGCGGAGATGCCGTCAGGCCCGAGGCCGTCGATGATCTTCTGATCACCGGTGCGCCAGAAGAAGCGGCCGATGGCCATGGCGGGACGCACGAAGATGGCATCGTAGATCTCGTCGAAATACCACTTGTTGAGCAGGAAGCGGTACAGGATCGGATGATCCGCCGCGAGCCGGGCCGGCTGCTTGGCGTCGAGGATGTACATGTAATAGGCGAGCACGAAGCCGAGAGCCATCATCACGGTGGGCAGATACGGCACCCAGCCCGGGATGTGGTGCATCTCTTCGAGGATGTTGTTGTCCGGGCGGGTGAACAGCGCGCCCTTCCAGAACTCCTGATAACCGTGCCCGATGAAGGCCTCATGGAAGACGAGACCGGCAACGACGGCGCCGATGGCGAGCACGATCAGCGGCAGCACCATCACCAGCGGGCTTTCATGGGGCGTAGGAGCCCCATGGCCATGGTGGCCGTGCTCGTGGTCCGCATGGGTCGCGGGCTCCACGTCGTGGCTGTGATCGTCATGCTCCACGCCCTCGTGGTGGCCATGGGCGTGATGGTCGGCATTCGACCAGCGCGCATTGCCCTCGAAGGTCATGAAGAACAAACGCCAGGAATAGAACGAGGTCATGAAGGCCGCGACGACCGTCGCCAGGAAGGCGAAGGATCCAGCGGCGCTGTGCGAAGCGTAGGCTGCCTCGATGATCGCGTCCTTGGAATAGTAGCCTGCGGTGAACGGGAAGCCGGTGAGCGCGAGCGTACCGATCGCCATCATCGCCGTGGTGAGCGGGATGTAGCGGCGAAGGTTGCCCATGTAGCGCATGTCCTGCTCATGGTGCATGGCATGGATGACCGAGCCAGCCCCTAAGAACAGCAGCGCCTTGAAGAAGGCGTGCGTGAAGAGGTGGAACACGCCCGCGCCATAGGCGCCGACGCCGAGCGCCACGAACATGTAGCCGAGCTGCGAGCAGGTCGAATAGGCGATCACGCGCTTGATGTCGTTTTGGACAAGACCCACGGTCGCGGCGAAGAAAGCCGTAATGCCGCCGATGACAGTGACAACGGTGAGCGCGTTCGGAGCAAACTCGAAGAGCGGCGACAGGCGCGCGACCATGAACACACCGGCGGTCACCATGGTGGCGGCGTGGATGAGCGCGGAAACCGGCGTCGGGCCTTCCATCGCGTCCGGCAGCCAAGTGTGCAGCAGGAACTGCGCCGACTTGCCCATGGCGCCCATGAAGAGCAGCAGGCAGGCGATCGTCAGGGCATGCCATTCGATGCCGAGGAACATGAACTTGGCATTGGCGAACTCGGCAACGCGCGGGAAAATGGCGTCGAAGGTGACGCCGTTGAACAGCACGAAGACGGTGAAGATGCCGAGCAGGAAGCCGAAATCGCCGACGCGGTTGACGATGAAGGCCTTCATGGCCGCCGCATTGGCGGAGTCCTTCTTGTACCAGAAGCCGATAAGCAGGTAGCTCGCCAGACCCACGCCTTCCCAGCCGAAGAACATCTGGACCAGGTTGTCCGCCGTCACCAGCATGAGCATGGTGAAGGTGAAGAGCGAGAGATAGGCGAAGAAGCGCGAGCGGTGCGGATCCTCGTGCATGTAGCCGATGGAATAGAGGTGCACGAGCGCCGACACGGTGTTGACCACCACCAGCATCATGGCCGTGAGCGTGTCGATGCGGAACGCCCAATCGACCTGGAGGTCGCCGACAGACATCCACTGGGCCACCTGGACCCGGGTCGCGCCATCGCCGAAGCCCACCTGGATGAAAGCCACCCAGGACAGAACCGCCGAGATGAAGAGCAGCGCCGTGGTGATGATCTCGCTCGGGCGGTGTCCTATGACGCGTCCGAAGAGACCTGCGATGAGGAAGCCGACGAGCGGCAGGAAAACGATTGCGTGATACATGTTCGCTTACTTCGCCTTTTAGGGCTTAGCCTCTCATCGAATTGATGTCTTCAACCGCGATGGAGCCGCGGTTGCGGAAGAACACCACCAGAATGGCAAGGCCGATGGCGGCTTCCGCCGCTGCGACCGTGAGGATCAGCAGGGCAAAGACCTGTCCGACGATGTCGCCCAGATGGGTCGAGAAGGCCACCATGTTGATGTTCACCGCGAGCAGGATCAGCTCGACGGACATCAGGATGACGATGACGTTCTTGCGGTTGATGAAGATGCCGAAGACACCAAGCGTGAAGAGCACGGCGGCGACGGTGAGATAATGGCCCAGTCCGATAACCATCGCGTGTCTCCTTAAATGCCCTGGCGGGAGGGAACCTTCCGCAGCTCGACGGCGGTTTCCTGCGTGCGGGCGTTCTGCTTCGAGATATCCTGGCGGCGCACACCGACGCGCTCGCGCAGGGTCAGCACGATGGCGCCGATCATGGCGACCAGCAGGATCAGGCCGGCTGCCTGGAAGAAGTAGAAGTAGCGGGTGTAGAGCACGTGGCCGAGCGCCTCGGTATTCGTCATCACATCGGCGGCCGGGATCGGAACCGCAGGCGAGCGGACGAGGCCCGGATCTATCACATAGGCGCTGACCACGAAGATCAGCTCGATCAGCAGGATGAGGCCGATCAAGCCGCCGATGGGCAGGTATTGCAGGAAGCCCTGGCGTAGCGCCGCGAAGTCCACGTCGAGCATCATGACGACGAAGAGGAACAGCACCGCGACCGCGCCCACATAGACGATGACCAGGATCATCGCCAGGAACTCGGCTCCCATCATCAGGAACAGGCCCGCCGCGTTGACGAAGGCCAGGATGAGGAACAGCACCGACTGCACGGGATTGCGCGAGGCGATGACCATGAAGCCGGACGCGATCGTGATCGTCGCGAACAGATAGAAGAAGGCGGCGGTAACCGTCATGCTCAAACACAAGCCGCCCCAAGAGCGGCCCCTTCCGACGTGACCCCGGCGAATCCGGTGGCCTGTCTATAAATTCCGAACCCGGAGGGAACAACCCGCCGGACATGCTTGCCCCCTGCCCTTGCCGGGCAGGAAGCGGTGATCAGCGGTAAGGCGCGGTCTTCGCGATATTGCGCGCGATTTCACGCTCCCAGCGCTCTCCATTTTCGAGCAGCTTGGCCTTGTCGTAATAGAGCTCCTCGCGGGTCTCCACGGAGAACTCCAGGTTCGGGCCTTCCACGATGGCGTCCACCGGGCATGCCTCCTGGCACATGCCGCAATAGATGCACTTCACCATGTCGATGTCGTAGCGCGTCGTGCGGCGGGTACCGTCGTTGCGGCGCGGACCGGCCTCGATGGTGATGGCCTGAGCTGGGCAGATGGCCTCGCAGAGCTTGCAGGCGATGCAGCGCTCTTCCCCGTTGGGATAGCGGCGAAGCGCGTGCTCACCACGGAAGCGAGGACCGCGATGGCCCATCTCGAACGGATAGTTGAGCGTGGCCTTCGGCTTGAAGAAGTACTTCATGGTGAGCGCGAAGCCGACCACGAATTCCCTGAGCAGAAGGGAGTTGAAGAACTGACCGATCTTCATGTCGATCTCCTTAGCGCATGCCCGGCGCGTTGCCGGTCGCCATCAGCACGCCTGCCACGATGACCACCATGGCGAGCGACAGCGGAAGGAACACCTTCCAGCCCAGGCGCATGAGCTGATCGTAGCGGTAGCGCGGCACCAGGGCCTTCACCATGGCGATGAGGAAGAAGAGGAAGCTCGCCTTCAGCACGAACCAGATCACGCCGGGTACCCAGGTGAAGGGCGCGAACGGGATCGGGGACAGCCAGCCGCCGAGGAACAGGATCGTGCCGAGCGCGCACATGGTCATGATGGCCACGTATTCGCCGAGCATGAACAGCAGGTACGGGGTGGAGGAATATTCCACCATGTAGCCGGCGACGAGCTCCGATTCAGCTTCCGGAAGGTCGAAGGGCGGGCGGTTCGTCTCGGCCATGGCCGAGATGAAGAACACCACGAACATCGGGAACAGCGGCAGCCAGTACCAGCCGAGCATGCCGAGGCTCGAGTTCTGCGCTTCGACGATCTTCGAGAGATTCAGGGTGCCGGCGCACATGAGCACGGTGACGATGACGAAGCCGATGGAGACTTCGTAGGACACCATCTGCGCCGCCGAACGAAGCGCGCCCAGGAACGGGTACTTCGAGTTCGACGCCCAGCCGCCCATGAGAACGCCGTAAACGCCGAGCGACGAGATCGCGAAGATGTAGAGAATGCCCACATTGATGTCGGCAATCGCCCAGCCCGCGTTGAGCGGAATAACCGCCCAGGCGGCCAGCGAGAGCGTGCACATCACCAGCGGTGCCAAAAGGAACATGCCCTTATTGGCGGGCGCCGGAATGATCGGCTCCTTCAGCACGAACTTCAGCAGATCCGCGAAGGATTGCAGCAGGCCCCAGGGCCCGACCACGTTCGGGCCGCGACGCAGCTGAACCGCAGCCCACACCTTGCGGTCGGCATAGAGCGCGTAGGCGATGAAGACGAGAAGCGCGACGAGCATGAGCAGGCTCTTGCCCAGCATGATCGCGACAGCGAGGAGAATATCTCCCAATTCCATGGTTCTCTCTCCTCTCTTACTCGGCCGCTTCGAGCTTCAGCTCACGGGCGAGCGCGGAGCACTCGGCCATGACGCCGGAGGCGCGGGCGATCGGGTTCGTCAGGTAGAAGTCCTTCACAGGGCTCACGAAGGCGTCGCGGCCCGGTGTGCCGCCGATGCCGGCAAGCGCCTGGATGGCGGAAGCGCCATCGGCAGGCTGAACCGTGTCGATGGCCGCGAAATGCGGATGAGCCGCATAGAGCTTGGCACGCAGCGCATTGAGCGAGTCGAACGGCAGGCGATGGCCGAGCACCTCGGACAACGCGCGCAGGATCGCCCAATCCTCACGGGCCTCGCCCGGCGCGAAGGCCGCACGGTTGGCCATCTGCACCCGGCCTTCCGTGTTCACGTAGGTGCCGGACTTTTCCGTGTAAGTGGCAGCCGGCAGGATCACGTCGGCGCGGTGAGCGCCACGATCACCGTGGGTGCCCTGGTAGATCACGAAGGCGCCGGGAGCGATGTCGATCTCGTCCGCACCGAGGTTGAACAGAACCTCGACGCCGCCCGAAGCCATCTGCTGTGCAGTCAGGCCACCCTCGCCCGGCACGAGGCCGAGATCGAGCGCGCCGACGCGCGAGGCTGCCGTGTGCAGAATCGAGAAGCCGTTCCAGCCATCCTTCACCGCATTCACGTCGCGCGCGAGCTTGGCGACGGCGGAGAGGATCGCGAGACCATCCGGACGGGCGAGAGCGCCATGCCCCACGATGATCAGCGGACGCTCGGCGCCCTTCAGCTTCTCGAGGAAGCTGTGGCGGCCCGAGGCCAGCTCGGCGAGCGTGTCAGCGCCAGCGCCGAGGTATTCGCAGGGATAGGTCAGATCCACGTTCTCGCCGATGAGGGCGATCGGCGGAGGAGCCACGCGCCAGCGCTTGCGGATGCGCACGTTGACGAGCGAGGCCTCGAAGCGCGGGTTGGAGCCCACGATCAGGATCGCGTCCGCATCCTCGATGCCGGGAATGGTGGTATTGAACAGATAGGAGCCGCGACCGTAAGCCGGCGACAGCACCGTGCCGTCCTGGCGGGCGTCCACATTCGTCACGTCGAGGCTCTGCATGAGGAGCTTCAAGGCGAACATCTCTTCGACCGCTGCAAGATCGCCGACGATGGCGCCGATCTTCTTTGCGTCCGTGCCCTTCACCTTGGCGGCGATGGTGGCGAAAGCCTCCTGCCAGGAAGCGGGACGCAGGCGACCGTTTTCACGCACGAACGGGCGATCGAGACGCTGCAAGCGTAGGCCGTCGACGATCTGGCGCGTCTTGTCGGTGATCCATTCCTCGTTCACAGACTCGTTCACACGCGGCAGGATACGCATGACCTCACGGCCACGGGAATCCACGCGGATCGAGGAGCCGACCGCATCCATCACATCGACGGAATCGGTCTTGGTGAGTTCCCACGGGCGGAAGTGGAAAGCCTCAGGCTTATGGGTGAGCGCACCCACCGGGCAGAGATCCGCGATATTGGCCTGGAGCTCGGAGCCGAGAGCCTTCTCGAGATAGCTCGTGATCTCCATGTCCTCGCCGCGCCAGATCGCGCCCATGTCCGGCACGCCTGCCACCTCGGCGGTGAAGCGCACGCAGCGGGTGCAGTGGATGCAGCGGTTCATGGAGGTCTTGACCAACGGGCCAAGATACTTGTCGGTCACCGCGCGCTTGTTCTCATGGTAGCGGCTGGTGTCGACGCCGTAGGCCATGGCCTGGTCCTGCAGGTCGCACTGGCCGCCCTGGTCGCAGATCGGGCAATCGAGCGGATGATTGATGAGCAGGAACTCCATCACACCTTCGCGCGCCTTCTTCACGGTCGGCGACTTGGTGGAGATTTCCGGCGGCTCGCCATTCGGGCCCGGACGGCAATCGCGCACGCCCCAGGCGCAGGACGCGACCGGCTTCGGCGCGCCCTTCACCTCGACGAGGCACATGCGGCAATTGCCGGCAATCGACAGGCGCTCGTGGTAGCAGAAACGCGGAACTTCCGCGCCCGCGGCCTCGGCGGCCTGGAGCAGCGTGTATTCGGCGGGGACGTCGACCTCGACGCCATCAACGATGATTTTAGCCATCTCTATCTCACTCCGCCGCGATCATGACGGATTCTGAATGCGGGTTCGCCGCGTAGTCGTCGATCCGCTTCTCGATCTCATGACGGAAGTGGCGGATCAGACCCTGGACCGGCCAAGCCGCCGCGTCGCCGAGCGCGCAGATGGTATGGCCTTCGATCTGGGTCGAGACTTCGAGCAGCATGTCGATTTCGCGCTTCTGGGCGCGGCCCTCGGCCATGCGGTTGAGCACGCGCCACATCCAGCCGGTACCCTCGCGGCACGGCGTGCATTGGCCGCAGCTCTCGTGCTTGTAGAAATACGAGATGCGGGCGATGGCGCGAACGATGTCTGTGGACTTGTCCATGACGATCACGGCAGCGGTGCCGAGACCCGAGCGCAGGTTGCGCAGGGTGTCGAAATCCATCGGAGCATCGATGATCTGATCGGCAGGAACGCAAGGCACGGACGAACCGCCGGGGATCACGGCGAGCAGGTTGTCCCAGCCGCCGCGAATGCCGCCGCAATGGGTGTCGATCAGCTCGCGGAAGGTCAGGCCCATGGCCTCTTCCACATTGCAGGGCTTGTTCACGTGGCCCGACACGCAGAACAGCTTGGTGCCCACGTTGTTCGGGCGGCCGATGCCGGAGAACCAGGATGCGCCGCGACGTAGGATCGTGCCTGCAACAGCAATCGACTCCACGTTGTTCACGGTAGTCGGGCAGCCATAGAGGCCCATATTCGCCGGGAACGGGGGCTTCATGCGGGGCATGCCCTTCTTGCCCTCGAGGCTCTCGAGGAGCGCCGTCTCCTCGCCGCAGATGTAAGCGCCTGCGCCGTGGTGGACATAGAGGTCGAAGGGATAGCCGTGGATGTTGTTCTTGCCGATGAGACCGGCGGCATAAGCCTCGTCCACCGCGCGCTGGAGAGCGTGCTTCTCGCCGATATACTCGCCACGAATGTAGATATAGGCCGCATGCGCGCCCATGGCGAAGGAAGCGATGAGGCAGCCTTCGATGAGAAGATGCGGATCGTTCCGCATGATCTCACGGTCCTTACAGGTACCCGGCTCGGACTCGTCGGCATTGACGACGAGGTAATGCGGGCGGCCATCCGACTGCTTGGGCATGAAGGACCATTTCAGGCCCGTCGGGAAGCCCGCGCCGCCACGACCGCGAAGGCCGGAAGCCTTCATCTCGTCGATGACCCAGTCGCGGCCCTTCTCGAGGAGGAACTTGGTTCCGTCCCAAGCGCCACGCATCTTCGCGGCTTCGAGATCCGGCGAATGGAAGCCGTAGAGGTTGGTGAAAATGCGATCTCTATCGTGAAGCATCTTAAGTCACCCCCTCAGGACGTCTTGTTGTCTTTGTCGACGGTCACGCCCGGCTTGCTCTCGCTGCCGTCGCGGCGCGTCTCGGCTTCAGCCGGAGGCGTACCGGCATTGGGCGTCGTGGGGCTTGTCGGAACCGCGTCCTTGCCCGGCGATGCCACATAGGACTTGCCGCTCTGCGGAGCGGGCTTGGCCGCGTCTTCCGTGCGAGCCTCGACCTTCGTCGCGCGGGACGCGTCGCCAGCTTCCTTTTGGTCGGTCGGGTTCACCGGAGCCTCGCCCTCTTTGGCGCGCTTGGCCGGGGTATCGGCAGCGTCGCTTTCGATGGCGCGTCCGGCGGCAGGCTTTGCAGCCTTCGCAGCTTCCGGGACGGTCGCCGTGGCAGCGGCAGCCTCGCCCGTGGCGGCAGGCTGGGCCTGCTCCTCGAAGCGCTTGCGCCATGCGCCGATCTGCGAGCCGTCGTAGAGCGACGGGTCCTGCAGGGTCTTCACAGCATCATGCGGCTCGGAGCGGTTGCGGCCGATCTGCGAGCCGGTCTTCACCGGGCGACCTGCGGCGAGATCGTCGAGAAGCTTCTCGAAGTTCTCGCTGGTCAGGTCCTCATAATAGTCGTCGTTGATCTGCACCATTGGCGCGTTGCAGCAAGCGCCCAGGCATTCAACTTCGAGCCAGGAGAACTTGCCGTCGGCAGTCACATGGTTCTGCTCGCCGATGCGCTTTTCCAGAACCTTCTTGATGTCGCCTGCGCCGCGCAGCACGCAAGGCGTGGTGCCGCAGAACTGGATGAAATATTTTCCAACCGGTTCCAGGTTGAACATCGTGTAGAAGGTCGCCACTTCCATCACGCGGATGATCGGCATGTCGAGCCGCGCGGCCACCGCTTCGATAGCCTTGCGCGGCAGCCAGCCGCCGGCCTGCTCTTGCGCCTTCCACAAAAGCGGGATCACCGCCGAGGCCTGTCGGCCGGGCGGATATTTGGCGATCTGCTGCTCAGCAAAAGCTTCCGTTTCGGACGAGAACGCGAAGCTCTCGGGCTGCAATTCTTCAGGCGCGAGCTTACGAACGGCCATTTGACTCTCTTCTCCTCATCGTCATGGCCGGGCAGAGCCCGGCCACTCACGACTTGAACTTCTTCCATCACGCTTTTCAGAGCGCGACGCCGGACCCGAAAGCGAGTCCGGATTATTCCTTACCGGTCCACTTCACCGAACACGATGTCGATGGAACCGAGAATGCCTGCGACGTCGGCCAGCATGTGGCCTCGGCACATGAAATCCATGCCCTGCAAATGCGCAAAGCCCGGAGCGCGGACGTGGCAGCGATACGGCTTGTTGGTGCCGTCCGAGACCAGGTACACGCCGAACTCGCCCTTCGGAGCCTCGACGGCGGCATAGACCTCGCCCGCAGGGACGTGGAAGCCTTCCGTGTAGAGCTTGAAGTGGTGGATCAGCGCTTCCATGGAGCGCTTCATGTCCTTGCGCGACGGCGGTGCAATCTTGCCGTCGAGCGTGTTGACAGGTCCCTGCCCGTCCGGCGCGCGCAGCTTGTCGAGGCACTGGCGCATGATGCGCACCGACTGGCGCATCTCTTCCATACGGATGACCTGACGGTCATAATTGTCACCGTTGAGGCCGACCGGAATGTCGAATTCCATCTCCTCGTAGCACTCATAGGGCTGCGACTTGCGCAGGTCCCAGGCAACGCCGCAGCTGCGGACGATGACGCCGGAGAAGCCCCATTTCCAGCAATCGTCCAGCGTGAGCACGCCGATATCGACGTTGCGCTGCTTGAAAATTCGGCTGCCCATGACGAGCGTGTCGAGATCATCGAGCACCTTCAGGAACGGATCGCAGAAAGCCTCGATGTCGTCGATCAGCTCGGGCTGGATGTCCATGTTCACGCCGCCCGGCCGGAAGTAGTTGGCGTGCATGCGCGAGCCGGAGATGCGCTCGTAGAAGATCATCAGCTTCTCGCGCTCCTCGAAGCCCCAGAGAGGCGGCGTGAGCGCGCCAACGTCCATGGCCTGCGTGGTCACGTTGAGAAGGTGCGAAAGCAAACGGCCGATTTCCGAGAACAGCACGCGGATCAGCTGCGCGCGGCGCGGAACCGCAATGCCCAGCAGCTTCTCGACCGCGAGGCAGTACGCATGCTCCTGGTTCATCGGCGCAACGTAATCGAGCCGGTCGAAATACGGATTGGCCTGAACGTAGGTCTTGTATTCGATCAGCTTTTCGGTGCCGCGGTGAAGCAGGCCGATATGCGGATCGACGCGCTCGACGATCTCACCGTCGAGCTCCAGCACGAGGCGGAGCACGCCGTGCGCAGCCGGGTGCTGAGGACCGAAGTTGATCGTGAAATTGCGGATATTATGCTCGCCCATGGGTCGCCCTTTCCGCCTTATGCCTTGGCCTTCTCGTCACCGGGCAGCACGTAATCAGTGCCTTCCCAGGGAGAGAGGAAGTCGAAGTTGCGGAATTCCTGGTTGAGCTTCACCGGCTCATAGACCACGCGGCCCTGGCCATCGTCGTAGCGAACCTCGACATAGCCGGTCAGCGGGAAGTCCTTGCGAAGCGGATGGCCTTCGAAACCGTAATCCGTCAGCAGGCGGCGCAGATCCGGGTGACCGGAGAAGAGCACCCCGTACATATCGTAGGTTTCGCGCTCGAACCAGTTCGCCGCCGGGAAGAGGCCGATGAGCGAGGGAACCGGGGTCACCTCGTCCGTCTGAACCTTCACGCGGATGCGGCGGTTCAGGTGAGGCGCCAGGAAGTGGTAGACCACGTCGAAACGCTTCTCGCGGGCGGGATAATCCGCGCCGCAGATATCGATGAAGCAGACGAAGCGGCATTGCGGATCGTCCCGCAGGAACGACACCACGCGCACGATTTCCTCGGCGCGGACAATGATCGTCAGCTCGTCATAGGCAATAGCGCGATCCTCGATCACCCCGCCGAGGGACGAGGCGATGTGATCGCTCAGGGCTTGGAGCTCAGCACTCATCTATCAGACCTTTGCTCAGCGCTCGATGGTACCGGTGCGACGGATCTTCTTCTGAAGAAGCAGCACGCCGTACAGGAGCGCCTCCGCGGTCGGGGGGCAGCCAGGCACGTAGATGTCGACCGGCACGATGCGGTCGCAGCCACGAACCACCGAATAGGAATAGTGATAATAGCCGCCGCCATTGGCGCAGGAGCCCATGGAGATGACGTAGCGCGGCTCCGGCATCTGGTCGTAGACCTTGCGGAGCGCGGGGGCCATCTTATTGGTCAGCGTGCCGGCGACGATCATCACGTCCGACTGGCGCGGCGAGGCGCGAGGCGCGAAACCGAAGCGCTCCACGTCGTAACGCGGCATGGACATCTGCATCATCTCGACGGCGCAGCAGGCCAGGCCGAAGGTCATCCACATGAGCGAGCCGGTGCGCGCCCAGTTGATGAGGTCCTCGGTCGAGGTCACGAGGAAGCCCTTGTCGGACAGTTCTTCGTTGATGGAGACGAAATAGGGATCAGTCGAGCCCACCGGCTTGCCGGTATTGGGATCGATGATGCCGCGCGGGGCGGGAGCCACCAGGGTGGATTGGTTATCGGAGATCAATCCCATTCCAGGGCTCCCTTCTTCCACTCGTAGACGAAGCCGACGGTCAGGACGCCGAGGAAGATCATCATCGAGATGAAGCCGAACCAGCCGAGATTCCCGAACACGATGGCCCAGGGGAACAGGAAGGCGACCTCGAGGTCGAAGATGATGAAAAGAATGGCGACCAGATAGAACCGCACGTCGAATTTCATGCGTGCATCGTCAAAGGCATTGAACCCGCACTCGTAAGCGGACAGCTTTTCCGTATCGGGCTTGCTGTAGGCGACGATGAAAGGCGCCACGAGCAGCGCCACCCCGATCAGGAGCGACACGCCGATGAAGATCACGAGAGGCAGGTAGTCGGCGAGGAGATTCGTCATACGACACCCAGAAGGAACGGAGCGCGGCCGGAGAGGCCGGCGACATGCCACGCATTTAAGCCACAAATCTGCCCAAAGACAGGCCCTGCGACAAACGGCGGTTTGCGGGGGTTGGCTTAACCGAGTTCCCCTCTTCTGACAAGGGTTTGAGGTGCCGTAAAAAGAACCATTCCAAACTAAGATGTGGCCTTCTCCGCGGCATGGGCCGCCTTGCGATTGGCCTTCTCCTCCGCCAGATTTGCGGCAGTCTCGGCCTTGGCCCGCGCCTCGCAATGAGCCCGAATCTCGTCAAGCTCTTCCTGGGTCAGGTGTTCGATGCCAATGAAGACATTCTGGGCGGCGCTGGCCCGGATCAACTCGTCGAGCTTGGCCTGAATCGCGGCCCCGTCCCGGTTCTGGGTGTTCTGGATCAGGAAAACCATCAGAAAAGTGACGATGGTGGTGCCGGTATTCACCACGAGCTGCCACGTATCGGAATATGCGAAAATCGGCCCTGTCAGGGCCCAGACCAGGATGACAATGAGGCTCAAGGCAAAGGTCATCGGGCGGCCGGAAGCCTGCGCTACCCAATTGGAAAAGCCGGTAAAGAGCTTTGACACCATCGCTGCGCCCTTGCCTTCATCCTGCACGGAGCGGCCGGAAACTCTGGGAAAATGCTCAAAACCCCAAAAAGTGCCACGCTTTGGCCCATGGGCAGGGTTGCAGATACAGAAAGGCTGTCCATGGAGCTTCAGCTCAGAGCATGTTCTTCGATGGAGTTGTCACGGGAAGAAAAGTGGCGCGGGCGACGGGGCTCGAACCCGCGACCTCCGGCGTGACAGGCCGGCACTCTAACCGACTGAGCTACGCCCGCGCATGGCAACCGCCGAAGCGGTGCGTGGGGTGCGGTTTAAGGGCCGCCCTGCCCCCTGTCAAGCGGTCCCTGCATCCATTTTTGACGAGAAGCGCAAAACCTGCAGGCCCGGCCATCTTCTTTCCAATCTGAAAGGAAAGCGGGCTTCGAATGAGGAGCTTTAATCGGATACGGCCGCCTCGGACGGCACCTTGAGGGATCGCAGAACACGATCGCATTCGACCAACTCATCCAAGGCAGACTGAAGCTTGCTCAAGGCGTCGTCCGACAAGAGAGATTCGGATGGAACGATCAGCGTATCGGCCATTTCGGGGGCCAGAGGCTCTTCATCCGGTTCGATAAAGGCACCCTTGGGCTCGGCACGCGGGGCACCAACACTTTCCTCGCCCCGGCCGATGGCCTGGACGAAGCGGATGCCCTCCTCCTTGAGGATGCGCTGCACGCCCTTGATCGTGTAGCCCTCGCCATAAAGAAAATGACGGATGCCTTTGAGGAGATCGACATCGTCGGGACGGTAATAGCGCCGGCCGCCGCCGCGCTTGAGTGGCTTGATGTGGGAGAAGCGGGTTTCCCAGAAGCGCAGCACGTGCTGCGGCAGATCGAGCTCCTCGGCCACCTCGCTGATGGTCCGGAACGCGTCGGGGCTCTTGTCCATCGCGGCGCCGGTCATCGGGTCTTAGTCCTCGCGCTCGATGATCTCACCGTTGATATAGGCCTTCAGCACGTTCGACGGCTTGAACACCATGACCCGGCGCGGGTCGATGGGCACTTCGACGCCGGTCTTGGGGTTGCGGCCCACGCGCTCGCCTTTGCTGCGTACCACGAAAGAGCCGAAGGACGAGAGCTTCACGGTCTCGCCGGCAGCTAGGCTGTCGCAGATCTCGCCGAGGACGCGCTCGACCAATTCGGCCGATTCGGTCCGTGAGAGGCCCACCTTCTGGTAGACGGCCTCGCTCAGGTCCGCTCTCGTCACAGTTTTGCCAGCCATTGAGCTCCCCAGCGAATGAGTTCTTTGGTCTTTCAAGCGTTTAGAATGCTTTAGAACGCTATGCAGATGGTCCCGTATGGTCAACCTTAGAGTTGTCGTCAACCCGTAGCCATATAGACCAAATGGTCTATATTCCTACCAACGGATGAGCGCACTACCCCAAGTGAACCCACCGCCGATGGCCTCGATCATGACGAGGTCGCCGGCCTTGATGCGTCCGTCCTTGCGGGCGACGTCGAGGGCGAGAGGGATCGAAGCGGCCGAGGTGTTGCCATGCCTGTCGACGGTGATCACCACCTTCTCGGGCGCGATGCCGAGCTTGTCGGCGCTAGCCGTAATGATCCGCTTGTTGGCCTGATGCGGCACGAACCACTTCAATTCCTCGGGCGTCGTGCCGCTGGCCGTGAAGGCGTCCTTCACTACGTCTGTGACCATGCCGACGGCGAACTTGAAGACTTCCTTGCCTTCCATCTTCAGGACGCCGGTGGTCTTCGTCGAGCCAGGGCCGCCATCCACATACAGCTTGTC
This sequence comes from Microvirga solisilvae, assembly GCF_022808595.1. GTDB lineage: Bacteria > Pseudomonadota > Alphaproteobacteria > Rhizobiales > Beijerinckiaceae > Microvirga > Microvirga solisilvae. The sequence goes on along the minus strand of NZ_JAKUCN010000001.1, from coordinate 510,061 downwards.
GCGATACCGGCCATCGGAACGCAACTGCGAGGTCAGAACGCCCCGGTCGGCAGAGGTGCCCTCGCCTTCCTGGGCTTCGAGAACCAGCGCGCCGGCACCGTCGCCGAAGAGCACGCAGGTGGTGCGGTCGTTCCAGTCGAGGATACGCGAGAAGGTCTCGGCGCCGATCACAAGGGCCCGCTTATGCGAACCGGATTGGAGAAACTTGTCGGCGGTAGCGACGGCATAGACGAAGCCGGTACAGACCGCCTGCAGGTCGAAGGCCGCGCCGTGGCTGATTCCGAGCCCGTTCTGGATCATCGTCGCGGTGGACGGGAACGTGTGATCCGGCGTCGAGGTGGCGCAGACGATGAGGTCGATGTCCTGCGCGGTCAGGCCCGCATCGGCAAGCGCCGCCTCCGCCGCCTTGATGCCGAGAACCGAGGTCGTCTCGCTGTCATCGGCGATGTAGCGCTGCTCGATGCCGGTCCGCTGCACGATCCAGTCGTGCGTGGTGTCCACGAGCTTTTCGAGCTCCTGGTTGGTCAGCTTGCGCTTCGGCAGGTAGGACCCGACGCCGCGTACGATGGAACGGGTGCGTTTCAAGATATTGCTTTCCTCAGGCCGAATGCCCGACCGGATCATGCTCCAGCATGCTCCGGATTGTGTTCATCAATTCAAAATGCGCCATGTCGTAGGCCACGTCGATGGCGCTGGCGAAACCCAGATCGTCAGTGCCGCCATGGCTCTTCACCACCACGCCCTCGAGGCCCAGGAAGACACCACCATTGACCTTGCGCGGGTCCATCTTGTCCTTGAGAGCGTTAAAAGCCTGTTTAGCGAACAGGTAGCCGATCTTGGCCATCAGCGTGCGGCTCATGGCGGAGCGCAGGTATTGGCCGATCTGCTTGGCGGTGCCCTCGGCGGTCTTGAGCGCGATATTGCCCGTAAAGCCCTCGGTCACCACCACATCGACGGTTCCCTTGCCCAGATCGTCGCCTTCCACGAAGCCGTGATAGGTCAGGTAGGAAGCATCCATTTCCTTGAGGATGCGACCGGCTTCCTTCACCGCCTCGATCCCCTTGATTTCCTCGGTCCCCACATTGAGCAGGCCCACCGTGGGCTTCTCTAGGTCAAAGACGATGCGCGCCATGGCAGCGCCCATGATGGCCATATCGACCAAGTGTCCCGCATCGGCGCCGATGGTCGCGCCCACGTCGAGCACGATGCTCTCGCCGCGCAGGGTCGGCCACATGCAGGCGATGGCCGGGCGCTCGATATGCGCCATGGTCTTCAGGCAGACCTTGGCGGTTGCCATGAGGGCGCCGGTATTGCCGGCGGAAACGCAGGCATCGGCCTCCCCGTCACGGACGGCCTGAACCGCCTTCCACATGGAGGATTTGCCCCGGCCCATGCGGATCGCCTGGCTCGGCTTCTCGTCCATGGCGATGGCGATCTCCGAATGGCGAAGCTCGGTCGCGGCCTTCAGCTTGGGATGCGCATTCAACAGGGGTGCGATCACCGCCTCGTTGCCGAACATGAGAAAGCGGATATCGGGATGGCGCTCCAGGGCCAGGGCAGCACCCGGGATGACGATCGACGGGCCATGGTCCCCCCCCATCGCATCGAGCGAAATACGCACTGGCTTCGACATAACCGTTTTTTCTTTCTTCGGCTTTGAACAGGGGGCGGAAAATACCGTTTTACGGGTGTATCGCAACCGAATTCTGTAGCCCGCCTCGCAGCGGGCTATGGAAGCGAACAGGGCTCAGAAGCCGTTATTTTCCAAGGCACCGCCTTGAGAAGCTCGATCCTATTTGTCAGTCTTCAGCTTGCCCAGTGCGGCAAAGGGAGAATCCTTGGCGTCCTTGGCATCGCTGTAATCGAAGTCCACTCCCGGCTTGCGGGGATAAGGATCGAGGCCGAGCGCCAGGAACTCGGCGGTGAGCGCGCCCAGGTCGATCTGGCCATTGATGATCTCGTCCGGAGGCTCGTATTCGTTGATGTCCGTCGGAGGCTCGGCCGGCATGCCGGAGGGCTCGGCGAAATCCACCTCGACCTCCTCCTCGATGTCGGAATCGAACGAATCGAGGGTGACGACGCACACTTGGGTAATGGAGGCCTTCACCACGCCCGCGACATGGATACCCTTGGCGGTGCTCGTCAGCTTGTACTCGCCGGACAGAGCCTGAATGCCGGGAATACCGAAATCCTTGGCCAGCGCGGCGCGCTCCTCGGCATTCGTGTCCACGCGAACCTCCTGCCCGCGCGGCGGGATGTTCATGACGTCCACGAGGCGTGACAGGGGACCTACGGTTTCAGGGGTCATCGGTTTCCCTCCTCTGCAAAGGCCTCGGGCGCCGGAAAAACGGGCCCGGATTCGAGTAACATATCAAGCGTGACGGCTTTGAGACCTTTGTCCGCAGCAAGGGCATAACGCGCAAGCGCAATGGCAGGTGCATCGGCTCCCAGGGCATTGCGGCCCAAGGCCTCGGCCAGTGCGGCCTCATCGGCAGCGTTAAGGGCAGGATCATAAGCATGAGCACGCCCGTAAAAGGACGCGGCCACCTTCTTCATACGCTTGGGCACCACCGTGTCCCCCACGCCCATCTCCCGTAAGGAGGCGTCCATATCGCGGAAGAAGGCGTCGGTCAGGTCCTTGGCCACGTCGTCCGCCGGAGCCGGAAGCTCCCGCAGGGCCCTCAGGGACAGAACCATGTGGAGAGACAGGGACTCGAACCGCCCTTCCAGGGTATCCGGGATGCCGAGGCCAGCATAAAGGCCGGGATTGCGGGAGGCATCGGCGATTCTCGCATAGAGACCCGCGATCGCCACGCGCCGGGGATCCTTGCGGAAGAGACTGAAGATCACAGCCTTTTCCCTTCAAAGCTTGTCAAAATCGAAACCACGGGTTACGCCATCACGATCCATAGGCGCAAGCTCATCCGCGCCGCATTCCTGGAAGAACCGTACGATGCGTCGATATCATACCCTTTTGGTACGCCTTGCGACCGCGACTTTCCTGGCAACCTCTGTCGCCGCCTGCACCATGGGCGAGGAATTTGCTCGCGGATACCAGTTGGACGAGAACGCCGTCGCCCAGGTGAAGAAGGGCATGGGCGCCGAGCAGGTGCTGCAGACCCTGGGCACGCCCTCCACCGTGTCCACCGTGGGCAACCGCAATTGGTACTACATCAGCCAGCGCTCCCGCCGCACGATCCAGTTCATGGGCGAAACCGTGGTCGATCAGCGCGTGACGGCCGTCTATTTCGACAAGAACCTGCGCGTCGAGCGCGTGGCCATCTACGGCATCCAGGACGGCCAGGTGTTCGACTTCATCTCCCGCAAGACCCCGTCCGGCGGTGAGGAGACGAGCTTCCTCGGTCAGATCCTCAAGGGCACGAACAGCTTCAACCCGTTCAGCAGCTAAACGAATTCATCGTCAGAACCGAAAAGGCCGGGCGCATAGCCCGGCCTTTTTGCTTGAAGGCGCTGGATTGTGCCTCAAGGACTTTTGGCCACGGCCATCACCATAAAGCCCATGCACTTGCGTCCGTGCTTGATCTGCATGGCCTCGAAGGCACTCGCCTCTTCGGCAAAGGGGTGTTGGCCGCAGGCATCCGCATAATTCCGCAGCTGCTGGAAGTAAGGGGTCTCATAAGCCTCCCATTCCGCGACGCTGCTCAGATGTTCGTAGCGAATACGGAACCCAGCCTTTCGCACTGTCTCCGCCAACGCCTCGCGGCTCATGAGTTCATCCTCTTCCGCGCCGAGGAAGGCCAGGTAATCGGCATGGGGGCGCTCGGCCCAGACACCCTCGCCGAGAAGCACGACGCCCCCAGCTTTCAGATGCGTCGCGCCATAAGCCAGAACTTCCTGGAGTGAGCCGATGGCATGCGTGGCGCCCAGCAGCGCGATGGCATCGAACGTCTCGGAAGCTTTCCATTCGCGCCCGTCTGCGACGATCATCTGCAGGCGGTCCGCGACGCCATTCTTTCTGGCAAGCGCTTCGCCCTGAGCGGCAAGGACGGGATTACGTTCGATACAAACGGCAGAGGCAACAGGATCCTTTTTCAGGAGATGGCGAGCGAGAGCCGCCTTTCCGCATCCCATATCGAGCATTCGGGCTCCGGTCGGAATGGTAGCAACGAGCTCATCGAGTGTCTGACCCGACATGGGCGACATCAGATCAATCGATGCGTGCCCAATGACAGTGCGCTGCTCACGAGCCGTAATGGAGGCGAGAGCTTCAGGCCCGAAAGGGTCGGTATAGATCACGGCTGTCTTCCTGCATGGACAAAAGAAAACCTCGCAGCTTGGGGCTGCGAGGTTGAAACGTTGTTCTGGCTCTGAAGATGTTAGGAATGAGCCAGGATTGCAAGCAGCATCAGGGCGATGATGTTGGTGATCTTGATCGCAGGGTTCACGGCAGGGCCTGCTGTGTCCTTGTAGGGATCGCCGACGGTATCGCCCGTCACGGAAGCCTTGTGGGCATCCGAACCCTTGTGATGGGTGGTGCCGGAAGAATCCGTGAAGCCATCCTCGAAGGACTTCTTCGCGTTGTCCCAGGCGCCGCCACCGGAGGTCATGGAGATGGCGACGAAGAGGCCCGTCACGATCACGCCGAGCAGCATCGCACCTACGGCAGAGAAGGCCTGCGACTTGCCCGCAACCCACAGGATCACGAAGTAGGTCACGATCGGAGCCAGCACCGGCAGAAGCGAGGGGATGACCATCTCCTTGATCGCGGCACGGGTGAGCATGTCCACCGCACGGCCGTAATCGGGACGCTCGGTTCCCTGCATGATGCCCGGCTTCTCGCGGAACTGACGACGTACTTCCTCCACCACAGCGCCTGCCGCGCGGCCCACCGCTGTCATGGCGATGCCGCCGAACAGGAACGGAATGAGACCGCCGAACAGCAGACCGACCACCACGTAAGGATTGGTGAGCGAGAAGTCCGGCGCCACGCCCTGGAAGTACGGGTACTGCGCTGCGTTCTTCGTGAAGTAGTTGAGATCCGACGTATAGGCCGCGAAGAGCACAAGCGCACCGAGACCTGCGGAGCCGATGGCATAGCCCTTCGTGACCGCCTTTGTGGTGTTGCCCACCGCATCGAGAGCGTCCGTGGACTTGCGCACTTCTTTCGGCAGGCCCGCCATTTCGGCGATACCGCCCGCGTTGTCGGTTACCGGACCGAACGCATCGAGCGCCACGATCATGCCCGCAAGAGCCAGCATCGCCGTCACCGCAATCGCAATGCCGAAGAGACCTGCGAGCGTGTAGGCGACGATGATGCCTGCGATGATCACGATGGTCGGCAGCGCCGTTGATTCCAGCGAGACCGCGAGACCCTGGATCACGTTAGTGCCATGTCCCGTCACCGACGATTGGGCAATGGAGCGAACGGGGCGGAAGCCGACACCGGTGTAGTATTCGGTGATCACGACGATGAACGCCGTGACGGCAAGACCGATGATCGAGCACCAGAACAGATCCTGCCCTGTGAACTCGGCCCCTGCGATTGGACCGAAGCCGATCATCTGCCAGGTCACGAGACCGATTGCGACGGCGGAGAGGATGCCGGTTACGATCAGGCCCTTGTAGAGCGCGCCCATGATGGATTCGTTCTGACCGAGCTTCACGAAGAAGGTGCCGATGATCGAAGTGACGATGCAGGCCGCGCCGATAGCGAGCGGATACATGAGCATCGAGTCGAGGATGCCCTGCCCTGCGAAGAAGATCGCCGCGAGAACCATTGTGGCGACCACGGTCACCGCATAGGTCTCGAACAGGTCAGCCGCCATGCCGGCGCAGTCGCCCACGTTATCGCCCACGTTGTCTGCGATGGTCGCGGGATTGCGCGGATCGTCCTCGGGAATACCGGCTTCCACCTTGCCCACGAGATCGCCGCCGACGTCTGCACCCTTAGTGAAGATGCCGCCGCCGAGACGGGCGAAGATCGAGATCAGCGAAGCGCCGAAGCCGAGAGCCACGAGGCTGTCGATCACCACGCGGTCGGCCGGATTGAGGCCGCCGATGCGGGTGAGATAGCCGTAATAGAGAGCCACACCCAGAAGCGCGAGGCCTGCCACCAGCATGCCGGTGACGGCGCCTGCCTTGAAAGCCACATCGAGACCGCCGCCGAGAGACTGCGTGGCTGCTTGGGCCGTGCGGACATTGGCGCGGACGGACACGTTCATGCCGATGAAGCCGGCAGCGCCCGAAAGGATCGCGCCGATGGCAAAGCCGATGGCCACGCGAATGCCGAGCAGATAGGCAATGATGACAAAGAGGACCACGCCCACGATGCCGATCGTCGTATATTGCCTGCGGAGATAGGCTTTCGCGCCTTCAGCGACCGCGCCTGCAATTTCCTGCATGCGCTGAGAACCGGCGTCCCGCTTCATCACATCGCTGACGGCCCAGAGGCCATACGCAATCGAGAGAAGCCCGCCCAAGATAATGAGGGTGAGTGCCATCATGCCATCCTTGTTATGGGAAAGCAGAAAGCCGATGCTCAAAGCCTGAATTTTGGCCTTGAACGGCCTCCACCCCCAGAGAAGTTTATATTTGGTGGCAAAAAAGGAGGCACTCCGCAACAATACTTGGCTCCCAACTCACAGGAGCCTCTTTAGACTTTATGCTGGTATCGTTGCGCGTGCCCTATGCTGCCAGAGCAGCAGAATTAGAGCGACAACGACCGGCGGGAAGACCATCCAATTCACCGTATCCCACCCGCCGGCGTTCAAAAGCTTGCCCGACGAGAAGGACGCTGCCGCGACCGAGCCGAAGACCAGGAAGTCATTGGCAGCCTGGACTTTCGTGCGTTCCTCGGGACGATAGCAGTCGGTGACCATGGCGGTCGCGCCGATGAAACCGAAGTTCCAGCCGATGCCGAGAAGGATAAGTCCGGCCCAGAAATGAGCGACTTGGATCCCGGACAAGCCGATGGCCGCCGAGATGGCAATCAGCAGTAGTCCTGTGGCCGTAACCCGTTCCTTGCCAAAGCGGCCGATCAGGCGTCCCGTGAAGAAACTAGGGCCGAACATGGCCAGGATATGCCATTGGATGCCGAGCGCCGCGGTTTCGATGGGCAGTCCGCAGCCTACCATCGCGATGGGAGCTGCGGTCATGAGGAAGCTCATGAGAGCATAGGAAACGAGACCAGCCACGACAGCGACAATGAACTTGGGCTGGCGCACGATCTCGCTCAAAGGCCTGCCGCCGGTCTTACCGGAAGCAGTGGCACTGACCGGAACGGGCCGGAGGAAAGAGACAACCACCATCGACAGGAGAGCAAGTGTTGCCTGTCCCAGGAAGGCGCCCGAGAACGGCGCGGCCTGCACCGCGTCCCGCAGCCAGATCACCGTTTGCGGCCCGATGACACCCGCAACGAGACCGCCGGTCATCACCCAGGCAATCGCGCGCGGCTTGAAGCTCTCGGACGCGGCATCGGTCGCGGCGAACCGGTAGCTCTGGTTGAATGAGCCATACATGCCGATGATGAGGGTGCCGATGCAGAACAGCACGAAGCTGAAAGAGGCGATGCCGAATGCAGCAAGGCAGCCGCCCCCAAGACCAATTCCGGCACCGACGATGTAGCCGACGCGCCGTCCTGCCTTTCGCATGAGCATCGCGGCAGGAATGGTGCCGAGCGCCAGACCGAGATTGAGCAAGCTGACGGGAAGCGTCGCGAGCTCCTTATTCTCCGCGAGGCTCTGCCCCACGAGGCCACCGAGGGAAACCACGATGGCCGGGCTCGATCCGCCAAGCGCCTGGGCGCAAGCGAGCACGAGCGCATTGCGCTTGGCGAGAGCATCAGAAGTGGGAGAATGAACCTGCATCGTAACGTCTTTCAGAATTCTGCATCCGAAAGACCGGGCTCTCATGCCCTTGAACGACCTGGCCTATGGCGGACACCGCAATGCCGACGCTATCTGCCTCTTTCATGAAGCTGTCGAGGCTCTTCTGTGCCACAGTGCAGAGAATTTCGTAATCGTCCCCGCCGGTCACGGCGAGATCGTAGAGCGCCGGCCCTACCGAGATGGCTTTTCGCAAGGCTGCGGAGAAAGGGATTGCCTCGCCGTCGATCAACGCCGATACGCCACTCACCCGCATCATCTTAGCGAGATCGCCTGCAAGGCCATCGGAAACATCCATGGCGGCATTGGCATGGTCTCGCAGAACGCGCGCCAAGCGATGACGGGGCTGCGGATGCAGGTAGCGGTCAGCAAGATGAGCTCTCTCATCCGTTGAAAGATGGTCGGCCCAAGCAGGAGCTTTACGGAGCCTCAAGCCCAAGGCGGCATCGCCGATGGTGCCGGTGACGCAGATGATGTCGCCCTCTTGCGCGCTTGTACGTCGAACCATGCGCCCCGTAGGCACTTCACCGATAGCAGTGACCGAGAGAGTGAGTGCTCCCCTTGCCTTCACGGTATCACCACCAAGCAGCGGGCAGGAAAAATCGCGTGCGGCTTCGCCTAGACCGGCAGCGAACTCGGCAAGCCATTCCTCGGTCCATGTTTCAGGAAGCGCGAGGCTCAATAGGAAACCGGACGGATCAGCGCCTTTGGCGGCAAGATCCGACACATTCACGCCGAGCGCCTTGCGGGCGATGGAAGCAGGTGAATCCTCGGGTAGGAAATGAACCGTCTCGACCAGTGCATCCGTGGTGAGCACGAGATCATGCCCCTGCTTGGGGGCAAAGCAGGCGGCGTCGTCCTTCAGACCAAGAGCGCCCTCGCCCGCGATAGGCGCGAAGAAACGGGCGATGAGCCCGTCTTCATTGGGTCGCGCCCGGGATGTCATGGGCTTATTGCTTCGCCTGCCCGGCCGCCTTCTTCTCCAGCTCACCGGGGCGAACGTCGCGGGCGAGCGTGTCGAGAACGGCGTTCACGAGACCGGGTTCGTCCTCGCCATAGAAGCCATGGGTCACGTCGACATATTCGGTGATGGCGACACGAGCCGGCACGTCCTTGCGGAACATCAGCTCATAGCCGCCAGCGCGGAGAATGGCGCGCAGCACCGCCTCGACGCGGCGCAGGGGCCAGCCTTCGGAAAGTGCCTTGTCGATCTTCACGTCGATGGCGCGCTGGTTCTGCACCACCCCGGAGATCACATTGCGGAAGAACTCGATGTCGGACGGCTTGAACTCGATGCCCTCGACCTCGCGGCCGATCCAGAAGGCCTCGAACTCGGCCAGGGCATCGACGACGCTCTTGCCGGACACATCCATCTGATAAAGGGCCTGGACGGCGGCGAGACGAGCGGCGGAACGCTCTGCAGGCTTTGCCATGACGATCAGGCCTCCAGCTTGTTCTTGATGCGAAGAACGGCGAGCGCCGCTTCCACCGCACCCCCGCCCTTATTCAATTCACTCACGTTCGCCCGGGTCCAGGCCTGCTGCTCATTCTCCACGGTCAGGATACCGTTGGCGAGCGGGATCTTGCGGGCGACTGACAGGTCCATGAGGGCACGGGCGCTCTCGCCGGCCACGATGTCGTAATGCCCCGTCTCGCCGCGGATCACGCAGCCCAGCGCCACGACGGCGTCATAAGGCTTGCCGGCCTTGGCGGCGGCATCGAGGGCAATCGCCACGGTCGCCGGGATTTCGAGGGCGCCGTCGAGAGTCAGGACGTCCATGGTGGCCTGGGCGGCCTCGACCGCGCCTTGCGTGCCGCGCAGCAACTCGTCGGCGATATCGTCGTAGAACCGCGCCTCGACGACGAGGATGCGGGCACCGGGGACGGGCGGGCGGGAACCTTGCGGCTTGGCGGAATGGGAGACCATGGAGCTTCTCAAAACCTTTGTCAGCGTCACCCCTCATCCTGAGGAGCCGCGTAGCGGCGTCTCGAAGGAGGGTCCAGAGAACTCTGGAAACGCCCTCGTCCTTCGAGACGGCCTAACGGCCTCCTCAGGATGAGGGCTGCGTAGTGGATCCGGAAATGTTGGCCGTTCCCCTACCCCGCCCGGCGGGCATCCGCAAGGCGCGCGGCGTAGCGGGCCATGAGATCGACCTCGATATTCAGCTTGTCGCCCTCCTTGCGTTCGCCCCAGGTGGTGACGGCAAGGGTGTGAGGAATGATGAGCACGGTGAAAAGGTCGCCATCCACCGTGTTCACGGTCAGCGACGTGCCGTCGAGGCAGACGGAGCCCTTTTCCGCAATGAAGCCCGCCAGATTGGACGGAGCCTTGATGGTGAAGCGCGCGGTGGGACCCCATGGATTGTCACCCGCCGTAATCGCCTCCACCTTCACGATGGTCGCCAAACCATCCACATGACCGGTGACGATATGACCGCCGAGTTCGTCGCCGATCTTGAGCGAGCGTTCCAGGTTGATCTTCGTGCCCGCCTTCCAGTCACCGACCGTGGTGCGTTCCAATGTTTCGGCCGCCGCATCCACATCGAACCAGCAGCCGCCCTCGCGCGGCCCGAGAGCCACCACCGTGAGGCAGGCTCCGCCGCAGGCGATGGATGCGCCGAGCGCAATCGTCGCGGGATCGTAGGATGCACTGATGCGCAGGCGCTTCAGGGTCCCCTGTGCGCCCTCCGCAGCGACGACCTCGCCGACATCGGTAACAATACCCGTGAACATCAGGGTTTCTCCCAGAACATGAAAAGATCGGAGCCGACCTGTTCGTCGGCGTAAAGAGCGAGTTCGTCCATGCGATCCTGCAGGGCGAGACCGAGAGCCGGAACATCCCCCTGGCCGCGCGCGGAACGGCCAGTCACGAGGATCAGCTCGTCGATAAGATCGGCCTGCGCAAGCGCGTCCGCCAGACCGGGACCGCCTTCGCAGAAGATGCGCGTCAGGCCGCGCGTGCCGAGAAGCTGAAGCGCCTCGACCAAAGAAACGCGGCCCGCCGCATCTGCAGAAACGCGCAAAACTTCGACACCCTGCGCGACGAGCGCATGTTCTGCTTCGACGGACGCACCGACGCTCGTGACGATCCAGGTCGGGATCTCACGTGCGCCAGTCACAATGCGCGAGGTCAACGGTGTACGCAGATGCGTGTCGATGACGATGCGGATCGGCGAACGGTTCTCCAGTCCCGGCAGGCGCACGTTCAACAACGGATCGTCCGCCAACACTGTGCCGACACCGACCATGATCGCATCCGCATGAGCGCGCATCAGATGCACTTTGGCATTGGCGATCTCGCCCGTAATCATCAGGCGCGGACCCTGGCGGGAACCGGCCAACCCTTCCGTGGTGCGGGCAAGTTTGACCGTCACAGCAGGACGCCCCTTCGTAACGCGGGTGATGTGTCCGCGATGAGCGCGACGAGCGAGAGGCTGTAGGCATCCCGCAACAACTTCGATGCCCGCAGAGCGCAGGCGCTCATGGCCAAGACCGGCAACACGCTTGTCCGGATCTTCGATAGCGGAAACGACGCGCGCGATACCTGCTTCCACCACTGCGTCAGCGCAGGGCGATGTCTTGCCATGATGCGAGCACGGCTCGAGAGAGACATAGAGAGTTGCACCCTTCGCGCGCTCTCCCGCCGCGGCCAGCGCGATGCGCTCGGAGTGCGGGCGACCACCGGGCTGCGTAGCCCCTTGCGCGATGATGGCGGGAGCATCCCCGCTCTCGTCGACAATGACGGAACCGACGGAAGGGTTTGGCCAGGTTAGCCCGAGATTGCGCTCGCCGAGAGCAATGGCAAGGCGCATGAAGCGTTCGTCCCGCTGTATTCGGTCGTCGCTCATCACTCGGACTGCACGGGTTTCTTCTTCAGGCGCGGAGCTTCTTCCGGCTCTTCCGCAAGCTTCTCAAGGATTTCCTCGAAGTCCTTGGCCTCGCGGAAATTCTTGTAGACGGACGCGAAGCGCACATAGGCCACGTCGTCGAGGCCCTTCAGCCCCTCCATGACGAGCTCGCCTACGGTTTCGCTGGGCACATCGCCCTCGCCCATGCTTTCGAGCTGGCGCACGATGCCGTTGATCATGCGCTCCACGCGCTCAGGATCGACCGAGCGTTTGCGCAGAGCCACGTCCACCGATTGCTGGAGCTTGTCACGGTCGAACGGCACGCGCCTTCCCGAACGCTTCACCACCGTGAGCTCGCGCAACTGCACGCGCTCGAAGGTCGTGAAACGACCGCCGCAATCCGGACAGATGCGGCGGCGGCGGATGGAGGAGGAATCGTCCGTGGGACGGGAGTCCTTCACCTGGGTGTCGAGACTCCCGCAATAGGGACAGCGCATCGATTTTTCCGAGTGTTTAAGCGTAGAAGTGTTTAAGCGTAGATCGGGAAGCGACGGGTCAGCTCGTGAACGCGGGTCTTCACCGACTCCTCGACCGAGGCGTTGGCTTCTTCACCGTTCTTCGCCAGTCCGTCGAGGGTTTCGACGATCAGCTCGCCGACCTTCTTGAACTCGGCCACACCGAAACCGCGCGAGGTGGCGGCGGGAGTGCCGAGACGGACACCGGAGGTGACCATCGGCTTCTCGGGATCGAAGGGCACGCCGTTCTTGTTGCAGGTGATGTGAGCACGACCAAGTGCAGCCTCGGCGGCCTTGCCGGTGAGCTTCTTCGGACGCAGGTCCACCAGCATCAGGTGATTGTCCGTGCCGCCGGCGACGATGGCATAGCCGTTCGCAAGCATCGTATCGGCCAGCACCTTGGCGTTCTCGACCACGGAACGGGCATAGAGCTTGAACTCGGGGCGCAGGGCCTCGCCGAAGGCCACGGCCTTGGCGGCGATCACGTGCATGAGCGGACCGCCCTGCAGGCCGGGGAAGATCGCGGAATTGACCTTCTTGGCGATGTCCTCGTCATTGGTGAGGATCATACCGCCGCGCGGGCCGCGCAGGGTCTTGTGCGTGGTCGTGGTGACCACATGAGCATGGGGGAACGGCGACGGATGCGCACCACCCGCCACGAGGCCGGCGAAGTGAGCGATATCGACCATGAAGAAGGCGCCGACCTCATCCGCGATCTCGCGGAAGCGGGCGAAGTCCCAGAAGCGGGAATAGGCCGAGCCGCCGGCCACGATCACCTTCGGCTTGTGGGTGCGGGCGAGTTCCGCCACCTCGTCCATGTCGATGATCTGGTCGCTCTCGCGAACCTTGTAGCTCACTACGTTGAACCACTTGCCGGACATGTTGACCGGGGAGCCATGGGTCAGGTGGCCGCCGCAGGCGAGATCGAGGCCCATGAAGGTATCGCCCGGCTTCATGAGGGCCATGAACACGGCCTGGTTAGCCTGGGAACCGGAATTGGGCTGGACGTTCGCGAACTTGCAGTCGAACAGGCGCTTGGCGCGGTCGATGGCAAGCTCCTCGGCGATATCCACGAACTGGCAGCCGCCATAATAGCGGCGGCCCGGATAGCCTTCCGCGTACTTGTTAGTCATCACCGAGCCCTGGGCTTCCAGGACAGCGCGGGAAACGATGTTCTCGGAGGCGATCAGCTCGATCTCGTCGCGCTGGCGGCCGAGCTCGAGCCCGATGGCGCGGGCGATCTCGGGATCGCTGTCGGCGAGATTGGCCGAGAAAAAGCTGTTGGAGAGGTGGTTTCTTGCTTCGCTCGCGCTCATGGTCGTTCTCGCCTTGCTGTGAGCCCCACCTGACTGGCGCTCAGTTCCGGATGGCCATGGCCTTTATCATGGGCCGATGGAACCCGCCAACCCGCTCAAGTGACTTGTAGGCCGGGCTTTTGAAATGCAACAGCCCGCCGGATGGGCGGGCTGTCATGGTTCTGGCCTGAGGCCTTAATTCTGGAGGAACATTTCCTCGTCCGGCTCGGTCGGGGTGCGGCTGGCGACCGGGATGGAGGCGCCGAGACCGTCCTTGTTATAGATGTCATCGCGGAACTGTACGAGGCCATCAGGAGTAGCCCAGGCCGTCACGTAGATCCAATGGATCGCAACCGGCTGAGCAATACGGGCGTCGATGCGCTCACCGGACTTGAAGGTGGCGTCGATCTGCTCGCGGCTCCAGCCGGGCGTATCCTTCAGCAGCCACTCGATGTAGTCGCGCACGTTCTGGATGCGGATGCAGCCCGAGGAGACGAAGCGGAAATCGTCGCCGAAAATGCCCTTGGAGGGCGTATCGTGCATGTAAACGCCGTGCTGGTTCGGAATGTTGATGCGGACAAACCCCATCGAGTTGAGGTCGCCGCCCGGATCCTGGCGGAAGCGGTAACGGGTCGCCTCGTCCGAGAACCAGTTGATCTGGCTGGAAGGCACTTCCTGACCGGCCGAGTTGAAGATGCGGATGCGGTTCTCGGTCAGGTAGTTCGGCTCCTTTTGCATCTTGGGGATGAGATCCTTCTTCACCACGGAGGCGGGAGCCGTCCAGAACGGGTTGAAGTTGACCTCGACCACCTTCGAATTCAGGAGTGGAGACTGACGGTCGATTTTGCCGACGCCAGCGGCGTGGCGGGTATGGACCATGCCGCCTTCCACCGTCTCCACGAGAGCGGCCGGAATGTTGGCGACCGCATAGCGGTTAGGCAGCCCACCGGAAACGAGGCTGCGCAAGCGGCCCACATTGATCTCAAGCTGGCGGATGCGGATATCGACCGGCACGTTCATGGCCGCAACCGTCGGAGCGGTTACCGTACCGGTAGAGCTGATACCGTGACGGGCCTGGAAGCGGCGGACGGCCGCCTCGACGTAGGAATCATAAATCGGCGACTCGCCGGCGTTCTGGTCGAGATCGCCCGTGATGATCAGGCGCTGACGCAGAGCCATGACGGCCGGGCTCTTGGAGCCGACGCGCAAGCCCTGAACGCCCTGAACCGGCTGCCATCCGCCGCGAGCGGCGATATTGCGGTAATACTCGATCATCTGCTCCGTGGCGGCCAGGGAGTCGGCCGAGAGCATAGGGGTCGAGGTCCGCTGCACGCGGGTGCGGGACACAGCCTCGTAATTCTGCGACCACTCGGCCTGGCCCTGAGCCATCGCCATTGAGGCGGGAGTCAGGATAAGGGCAAGGGATCCAGTCAGGAGTGTACGACGAGACAGCATGAGCGCAGGCTCTTCTTCAGGTTAGTTGTGGGTCGGCTTCGGAAATTGCCGGGATTGGATTAACGAATGGTATCGAAAACACGGAACATCAGGGCCGTTTTGTGGCAAAATGTTCCTGAATTGCACCTTCAGCCTCCAAAACCGGCCTGATCCACTACGTACCGCCGAAGTGTTGTCCTGATGATACACGTCTGCGTGAACAGCTTGGCCGTGAGTGCATGGCTGAGTTGCATGCTCACCCATTTCCTCCGTTTCGACCCATAAGACCTTATTCCCAAAAAGCTTTCTCTACTCTTCCTGGGCTGCTAGCCAGGAGACCGCGATGTAGACGGCAATCAAGGTCAGGAAGAAAACGATCGTGACCCAGCTGCTCGCAACGATAGCCGGGAAGAAGGCCGCCAGAATCAGGTGACTCATCACAGCCAGCAACCACATGATTCCACCCCACGTGCTCGCCATCCAGAGACCGACGGCGGCGATGAGGTCGATCAGGGCGAAGTAAATGATGGTGGCCTGATAGCCGGTGGACCGTGCCTCGAACTGGCCGATGGGCGTCCATATGCCGAGGATCACGGCCCAGGAACTGAGGCCCTTCATGATCCAGAGGATCGCCAGAACCCGCATGAACCAGGTGAGGATGAAGCTCCAGCGCATCGAGCTCGGCGCGGGTGGGCGCTCCTCGATCCGGTCGGAGAGGTAGTCCCGCGCCGCATCGTGCGGAGCGCCATGATTGCTATTGCGCGCCATCAGGCGATCTCCAGTTCCTGCGGCCCAAGGCTCGCGAAGTGATGCTCGACATTCTCCCGCTTCACACCTTCGAGGGTGGCGGGCTCCCAGCGGGGTTGGTTGTCCTTGTCGATGAGGACTGCTCGGACCCCTTCGAAGAAGTCCTTGCCGTCGCCGATGCGCGAGACGATGCGGAACTCGGTCTTCATGGCTTCCTCGAAGTCGAGGGATGCGCCGCGGCGCACCTGCTCGAAGGCGATGCTCATGCTCGTGGGCGATTTCGTACGCATGCCTGCCGCTGTCTTGGCCGCGAATTCCGAGCCCTTGCTTGCAGCCTCATCGAGGCGCTGGAGCACGGCGGCAACGCTGTCGGCGGAGAAGCAGGTATCGATGATGGAGCGGTGCTCTGCAAGAGGCGCAGGTCCCGGATCGACCGCAGCCCGCGCCAGAACCGCCTCGACGGGTTTGCCCTCGATAAGCTCCTGTCGCAGAGCCTCGATCCCCTCGCTCGCCACGGAATGGGTCGCCAAGCCCAGCATGATCGCATCGGCCCGCTTCACCCGCTCGCCCGTCAGGGCGAGATACATGCCGGTCTCTCCCGGCAGGCGCGGCAGGGCATAGGTTGCACCCACGTCAGGGAAGAAGCCGATGCCGACCTCGGGCATGGCGAAGAGATAGCGCTCACCCGCGACCCGGTGGGAGCCATGCAGGGACACGCCGACACCTCCGCCCATGACGATGCCGTCGATGAAGGAGATATACGGCTTCGGATAGCGTTTGATCCGGATATTGAGCTGATATTCCTCGCGCCAGAATTCCAATGCCTCGTCGCGCTCCCCCGCCTGCAGGCAATCCGTCAGGCGCCGAATGTCGCCGCCGGCGCAGAAGGCCTTTTCGCCCGCGCCCTGCACGATGACGCACGTGACCTCAGGGTCATCCGCCCAGGCATCGAGCGCCTTGCGCATCTCGCGGACCATGGTGAGAGTCAGGGCGTTGAGCGCACGCGGACGGTTGAGGGTGATGACACCAGCCTGGCCTTGCTTTTCGCAGATGACTTCCGCGCTCTCGTCCATGATGTGTCTTCCCCTTGTCTGAGCCCATTCCGGATTAAACAGGGCGCAAGGTTACCGTCAATGCATGGCTGCCTTGAGCCGGTTTTCCTCCGGATTGTCCCGGATGCGACGCCGAACCCTTTTTTAGAGCGTTTTAAATGTGCTACCCCTCTCACGCACTCGTCGGCGCAGCGAAGCCGACCGGATGAGGATCATGTCGAAATTATCGCCGTTTCCCCGCCCCTCTGCCCAGGAAGCCGTTTCTTCCCTGAACTTGAGCCATCGCCCGCGACGCAATCGCAAGGCCGAGTGGTCGCGGCGGCTGGTGTGCGAGAACGTGCTGACAGCGAACGACCTGATCTGGCCCGTCTTCGTGGTCGAGGGCGCCAGCGGCCGCCAGCCGGTGGGCTCCATGCCGGGCGTCGAGCGCTTGACCATCCCCGAGGTGGTGAAGGAAGCCGAACGTGCAGCGAGCCTCGATATCCCGGCCATTGCACTTTTCCCTTATACGGACCCTGCCCTGCGCGACCCGACAGGCTCCGAGGCCCTCAACCCGCGTAACCTGGTCAACCGCGCAGTGCGCGAGATCAAGCGCGCGGTGCCGCAGATCGGCATCATCACCGACATCGCTCTCGATCCCTATACCAGCCACGGCCATGACGGCGTGATGGACGGCGACCGGATTCTCAACGACGAGACAGTGGCGCTCCTCGCCAAGCAGGCCGTGCTCCAGGCCGAGGCCGGTTCCGATATCATCGCGCCTTCCGACATGATGGATGGGCGCGTCGGCGCGATCCGTGAGGCACTCGATGCGGCAGGCTTCCTCGATGTACAGATTATGGCTTACGCGGCGAAATACGCTTCCGCCTTCTACGGCCCGTTCCGCGACGCCATCGGCACCAATGCCACGCTCGTCGGCGACAAGCGCACCTACCAGATGGACCCGGCCAATACGGACGAGGCTCTGCGCGAGGTGGCGCTCGATCTCGAGGAAGGCGCGGACATGATCATGGTCAAGCCCGGCATGCCCTATCTCGACATCGTGCAGCGCGTGAAGGAAGCCTTCGCGGTGCCGACCTTCGCCTATCAGGTGTCGGGTGAATACGCGATGATCCAGGCCGCTGCGCAGAACGGCTGGATCGACGGCGAGCGTGCCATGATGGAAAGCCTGCTTGCCTTCAAGCGCGCGGGCGCCGACGGTATCCTCACCTATTTCGCACCGCGTGTGGCGGAAAAGCTGAAAGCGCAGGCCTGATCCTCTTCTAAAAGGCCGCACATGAGCGAGGCAGGCATCTTCAGGGCATGGCGAGTGATCGCCTGCCTTGCGGGATTCTGCCTGCTCGCAGCATGCTCCTGGACCATCGATGCGGATCAGGCGCGTGTGTGCCGCTCCACCCTGCCTGCTCTCAATCCGGGCGCCGTGATTAGCGTTCAGCGGATTCAAAAAGGACCGTCGGCGCAGAGCCTGCACGTCCATTACACGGCACAATACCCAGATCGTCCGCCCCTCGACCGCGATGCGATCTGCACTTTTGCGGCGGCGGGCCTTGCCCTCAACAAGGCGGATCTGATCGGCCTTGCCACGGAAGAAGGACCAATCTCGGGTGCGAGCCTCTACCTGCTCAAGCAATATTATCTGCAAACTCCTGAAGGAATCGCAGCCGATCCCGGCAGCCCGGCGGCTGCCGACGTGATCGAACTTCCCTCCACCCTCGCCTATGGGCTGCAACAGTTCCTGGTGAGCCTGCCGCGCATGGCGATCTATGCGCTGCTCTCGGTTGCCTTCTCTCTCGTCTTCGGCCTGAGCGGACGCATCAACCTCGCATTCGGAGAGCTTGCCGCTGTTGGAGCAGCGGCAACGGTCGTGGGAACTTCGCTGGTGCTCGTCTCGGGCATCAATGTGCCATTGCTCGGCATCCTCGCCGGTCTTGCCGGAGCATTATTCGCGGGTGCGATGCACAGCGCCGTCGGTGGATACTTCACCATCGCCCGCATCACCACGGCGAGTTCGCAACCGAGCCTCATAGCCACTGTCGGCCTGTCTCTGGCGCTGATGGAATACTTACGCCTCGTGCAGAGCCCCGTCACAGTCTGGCTGCCGCCGATCTGGTCGGAGGCACTGCCCTTCGCGCGCTCGAAAGATTTTCTGGTCAGCCTCACGCCGATCAGCCTCGTCACCACCGGCTTGGGACTAGCGGCGGCCCTCGGACTTCTATGGCTGATGAAAGCCACCGGCTTTGGACGCTCCTGGCGAGCCTATGCGGACGATGCCAAGGCGGCTGCCTTGATGGGCGTCGACGGTCCTCGCCTTCTGACGAAGACGCTGGCGCTCGCCGGCGCCATGGCGGGCCTCTCGGGCATGCTGATCGTCGTGCAATATGGAGGGCTGGGTTTCGCGGGCGGCTTCCAATACGGGCTCAAGGCCCTGATCGGAGCGATCATCGGCGGCATCGGCTCTGTGCCGGGAGCCCTGTTAGGTGGTTTCATTATAGGATTGTTCGAAACCGTCTGGTCGGCTTATCTACCCATCGAAGCGCGGGACGTGGCACTCTATGCCGCGCTCGCCATATTCCTGATCTACCGGCCCGGCGGCCTGCTGGGCTTTCAAGAACCAACACCAAGACCCGTTTAAGGGCTATAATAAAGAATACCGGAGGAAATCTTGGCCGATTACGCGATCACCCTGCAGGACGTGGAGCGCGCCGCCAGCACCATTCAGGGGCAGGTTCTGCGCACGCCGCTCGTGCCCGCACCGCGCCTGTCCCAGATGACCGGCGCCACCGTCTGCGTGAAGCACGAGAACATGCAGCCCACCGGCTCCTTCAAGGAGCGCGGCGCGGTCAACAAGCTGGAAAGCCTCACACCCGAAGAGCGCAAGCGCGGCGTCATCGCCATGTCGGCAGGCAACCATGCCCAGGCGGTCGCCTATCATGCCCGCCGCCTCGGCATTCCGGCGACCATCGTGATGCCGGAAAGCGCGCCTCTGGTGAAGGCCGAGAACACCCGCGCCTATGGCGCGCGCGTGATCCTCTACGGCGAAACCCTCTATGAATCCGCCCACCGGGTCCGCGAGATCATCGAGGCTGAAGGCCTCGTCCTCGTCCACCCTTATGACGATCCGAAGGTCATGGCGGGCCAGGGCACCATCGCCATGGAGATGCTGGCCGATGCGCCGGACCTCGACCAGATCATCGTGCCCATCGGCGGCGGCGGCCTGATCTCCGGCATCACCATCGCCGCGAAGGCGATCAAGCCCTCCATCGAGATCATCGGCGTGGAAGCGGCTCTCTACCCGTCTTTCCTCAATGCCATTCGCGGCGAGAACCAGCCCATCGGCGGCCAAACCCTGGCCGAAGGCATCGCGGTGAAGACTGTGGGCCAGTTGCCCCTGCCCATCGTGCGCGATCTCGTCTCCGACATCATTTCCGTCGAAGAGCCGCTCATCGAGCGCGCCGTCAACGCCTATGCCACCCTTCAGCGGACCATGGCGGAAGGCGCAGGCGCGGCGGGTCTTGCCGCCATGCTGGCCCAGCCCGAGCGCTTCGAGGGCAAGCGCGTCGGCCTTGTGCTTTGCGGCGGCAATATCGACGCGCGCATCCTCGCCTCCGTGATGGTGCGCGAATTGGAGCGCGACGACCGCATCGCCTCCTTCCGCATCACCTCCAACGACCGCCCAGGCCTGCTCGGCCGCGTGGCGAGCCTGCTCGGGCAGCTCGGGGCCAATATCCTGGAGGTTTCCCACGGACGTCTTTACCTCGACGTACCGGCCAAGGGCGTTTCCATCGACATCACTATCGAAACTCGCGACAGAGCACATACATTGGAGGTGTTCGAGTCCCTGAAGGCGGAGGGCCTCGATCCGCGGCGGCTCGATTCCCGCTGCCTGTCCGAGACCGCCTATTGAGGAATGAAGACAATGGTCAATCGGCCCTACCCGCCGACCATCGAGTACAACACCTATCAGGTCGATGCCCGCCTGACGGAGGGTGTCATCGCCCGCCGGTTCTGGGCCTATCTGATCGACCTGGCCGTGATCGCGCTTTGGGTCATCCTGATCTCCATCGGCATCTTCTTCCTCGGAATCATCACGCTCGGCCTCGGCTGGGGCCTGTTCTTCGCCCTGCCGCTCACGGCACTGATCTTCATCGTCTACAACGCAGTCACCATCGGCGGGCAGAACCAGGCGACGGTGGGCATGCGCACCATGGGCCTTCGCGTCATCGATCCGTCGACGGGTCGGGGCACCTCCATGCTGGCCGCCGCGGTGCACGCGCTGTTCTTCTATGTCGCGATCTCGACCTTCCTGCTCTGGGCCTGCGACGTGCTCGTCGGCTTCCTGCGCAATGACGGGCGCTTCATCCGCGACCTGCTCACGGGAATGATGATCGTCCGGGCCTCATAACAAGGCTGCGACATCGCCGCTCTTTTACTGGACGGGAGCGGCACCAATGTTATCCTTGGGCGTTGATTTAGCGCCCAAGGTTTCTCCACAAGGCTTCCCGGCTTGACGAGTCACTCCCGCGACGCACCGCAATTCTATCTCACCTCGCCTTCCGCGTGCCCCTATCTGCCGGGCAAGGAAGAGCGGAAGGTCTTCACGCATATTGTCGGCCGGCGCGGACGTGAGCTGAACGAGATCCTCACCCAAGGTGGCTTCCGCCGCTCGCAGACCATCGCCTACAGACCTGCCTGCGACACATGCCGCGCCTGTATCTCCGTTCGCGTTCTCGCAGGCGAGTTCGAGGCGTCGGGAAACCTGAAACGTGTTTTGAAGACCAATGCCGACCTGATCGGCAACGAATTGCCCAACCGCCCATCCTCTGAACAATACGCATTGTTCCGCCGCTACGTGGATGCGCGCCATGCGGATGGCGGCATGGCCGATATGTCCGTGCTCGACTATTCCATGATGGTCGAGGACAGCCACGTGGACACGCTGCTGATCGAGTATCGCCGCCGGGGCATCGACAGCGGCATCACCGGACGGGGCGAAGGCGACCTCATCGCCGTCTGTCTGACAGATGTGATGAGCGACGGCCTGTCGATGGTCTATTCCTTCTACGATCCCGAGTATCAGGACAGGAGCCTCGGCACCTTCATGATCCTCGATCATATCCGCCGGGCAAAGGCGATGGGCCTGCCTTATCTCTATCTCGGCTACTGGGTCGAGGGCTCGAAGAAGATGGGCTACAAGGCGCGCTTCACACCTCAGGAGCGCCTCGGCAGCCATGGCTGGGTGCGGGTGGGCTAAAAGTTCTATCCCAAAATTTTCCTGGCTAGGGCGAAGGCTCCAACCCCAGCCGGTACGACCAGCAATGCGAGTGCCGGAGCAGCGCGCTCGCTCTCGAACAGCCACTTAGCAGCAATAATCGCGGCCAGTGTCGCCAGACAGAGCACGCACATTCCACCGACAAAGCCCCAGGCCTGCCATTGTCCCTGAGCGCTCGGCGCATCGAAGGCCATGACCGACAGGACAGCTCCTATCAAAGTGACGACCCATCCGCCGGCGGCGAGCGCGAGCATGAGGTTGAACACCATCTGCACAGATATCAGCCTCTAGCTCATCAGCGAATAAGGATGCGCCCAGCCTGGCACAGCGCGAATGCGGTCGAGCCATGCGCTCACATGCTTCCATGCGCCATAATCGAGGCCTGTCTGTTCGGGCCAGAACAGATAGCTGCAGCAGGCGATGTCCGCGATGGAAATTGTCGAGCCGAGCAGGAACTCGTCCTTGCCTCGAAACTCCTCGTCGAGCCGATCGAGATCTGTCCGCGCGCGGGCTTCGAGCCACGCGATCACATCGGGCGGCGTATCCTTCGTGAAGCGCCGCGCGAAGCGGAGATTGGAGATGGAGAAGGTGATCCGGTTCGCTTCCCAGAACATCCATTCCATCGTGTGGTCAGGATCGCACTCGCCGCGCAATTGGCCAGTGGTTCGTGCGAGGTGCATGAGGATCGCGTTCGACTGAACGAGCGCTTCGCCATTCGTGACGAGGACCGGCACCTCGCCGAACCGGCTGACTTCCCGAAAATCGGGAGGCCGGTTGTTGCGCTCGATCATGAGATCGATGGGACGTACTCGTGCTCCAGGCCGAGAAGCGTGAGAGCCAGTCTGACCTTGTAGGAATGGCCCGACTCCCTGTTCCCGTAGAGCACGAGACTTGACATCATTTATTCTCCGAATTTATTCGATTTCGGGAATCCCTTCGGCGGCAGGCGGCCGGCTTCCGTGCGGTCACCCATCCAGTCGCGCAGGTCTTCCTTCGCCACCGTCCAGGTGCGGCCTGCCGTGTCCTTCCAAGTCAGGCCTTCCTTCAGCGTGAAGACCTTGGCGTCGGAGACGCCGCCGTCCTTGTAGCGCTGGAGGCGCACGCCCTTGCCGCGGGTCATTTCCGGCACCTGCTTCACGGGGAAGATCAGAAGCTTGCGGTTCTCGCCGATGATCGCGACGTGATCACCCGCCGCATCGGTGCTGACGACCATGGTGGCCGGCGCATCGAGGTTGAGGATCTGCTTGCCCTTGCGGGTATTCGCGACGATCTCGTCGGTCGGCACGATGAAGCCGCGTCCGTCCGCCGAAACCACAAGGAGCTTCGTCCCAGCCTTGAACGGGAAGGCCGCGATGAAGTCCGCGCCCTCCTCTAGATCGACCATGAGTCGGATCGGATCACCGAATCCGCGACCGCCGGGGAGCTTCGACGCATCGAGCGTGAAGAAGCGTCCGTTCGTCGCCGCCACGATGATCTTGGACGTGGTCTCGGCGAAGAAGGCCGTCTTGAGCTTGTCGTCACCACGGAACTGCAGGGAGGAAAGATCCTCCTGATGCCCCTTCATGGCGCGGACCCAGCCCTTCTCGGAGACGATGACCGTGATCGGCTCGCGCTCGATCATGGCCTCCGCGAAGTCGATATCGGAGGTGTCGGGCGCCTGATCGAAGGTGGTGCGACGCTTGCCGATTGCCGTGTCTGGACCGAAGGTCTTGCGGACCTCCTTGATCTCGGCAGCGACCGTCTTCCATTGGATCTTCTCGGAATCGAGCAGCTCTTCGATCTTCGCCTTCTCATCCTGCAGATTCTTCTGCTCGCGCTTCAGCTCCATCTCTTCGAGCTTGCGAAGCGAACGCAGGCGCGTGTCGAGAATGGCGTTGGCCTGAACCTCGGTGAGCTTGAAGACGCGCATCAGCTCCTGCTTCGGCTCGTCCTCTTCGCGGATGATTTTGATCACCCGGTCGAGATCGAGATAGACGATGAGCAGGCCGCCCAAGATCTCCAAACGCTTGTCGATGGCCGACAGGCGGAACTTGGAGCGGCGGATCAGCACTTCCCGGCGATGGTCGAGCCATTCGCGCAGGCACTCGGCAAGGCTCAGCACCTTCGGCACCTTGCCGCCAGCGAGCACATTCACGTTCATGGGAATGCGGCTTTCAAGCTCGGTCAGCTTGAAGAGGGATTCCATGAGGATGATCGGATCGACCGTCTTCGCGCGCGGCTCCAGAACCACGCGGATGTCCTCCGCCGACTCATCGCGCACATCCGCAAGCAGCGGCAGCTTCTTGTCCTGCAGAAGTTCCGCGATCTTCTCGATCAAGCGGGACTTCGGCACGGAATACGGAATTTCGGTAACGACGATCTGCCAGTTGCCGCGTCCCAGATCTTCCTTGTTCCAGCGCGCGCGCACGCGGAACGAACCGCGACCTGTGCTGTAGGTCTCGGCCATGGAAGCAGGCGTATCGACAATGATGCCGCCGGTCGGAAGATCGGGTCCCTGTACGAACTGCATCAGCTGCTCGGTCGAGGCGTTCGGCTTCGAGATCAGGTGCAGCGCCGCATCGCACAACTCGGCGGCGTTATGCGGCGGGATGGATGTCGCCATGCCGACCGCAATGCCCTGTGAGCCGTTGGCGAGCAGATTCGGGAATGCGGCGGGCAGAACCACCGGCTCCTCGTTCGCCTGATCGTAGGTCTCGCGAAAATCGACGGAGTCCTCGTCGATGCCTTCGAGCAGCAGGCGCGCGACTTCCGTCAGCTTCGCCTCGGTGTAACGCATCGCAGCGGCGCCATCGCCATCGATATTGCCGAAATTGCCCTGCCCGTCCGCCAGCGGATAGCGCTGCGCGAAATCCTGCGCCATGCGCACGAGTGCGTCATAAATCGATTGGTCGCCGTGCGGGTGATACTGACCCATCACGTCACCGACGATGCGGGCGCATTTCTTCGGAGCCGACTTCGGGTCGAGCTTCAACAGACGCATGGCATGCAGGATGCGGCGGTGGACGGGCTTCAACCCGTCTCGCGCATCCGGCAGCGCACGGTGCATGATCGTGGAGAGCGCATATGCGAGATAGCGCTCTTCCAAGGCGTCCTTGAGATTGATGTTCTCGATCTCGCCGCCAGACGGTGGATTGACCGGCTTACCCATTACCTGAATTCCTCAATACCGAATCGCTTCTTTATCACTTGAAATGAGAACATAACAGAAACAAACCTCATTCGTCCCCAGCTGTCGCCAGTGCGACGAAACGCGCCCGCTCCGCTGGAGCCTTCTGCCCCTGTGGATCGAAGACGTTCTGATGCAGGAAGAAGTCTGTGAGTGCAAATCCCGCCCTGATCTCGCTCTCGCTCGGGCGGTTAGCCCGGGTCTGGCCGATCAGGAAACCAGGGAGCTTCAGGAGCCTTTCCTTGTAGGGTTCCCCCGCCTCCGCACTTACCGCCCGCCCGCTCTTGGGCGAAACATAGATCAGGTCCCGTTCGGCGCCGGTGGCGGCGCAGGAAGTCAAATCGAGCCCGAAGCCAAGTTCCGCCAGCATGGCGAGTTCAAAGCGCACGAAGAGCGCGGGCGCGAGGTCCGGATCGTCCAGATGGTCCACCAGAACGGTCAAGGTTTCGTAGAGGGCGAAATGCGGGTCGCGCTCCGGAACGAAGCGAAGGAGGTTCGCCAAAGCAGCCAGGCCATAGAGCGCCATGGACGAGTCCATGAGCCGCGAGGCCCGCAGGTTCAGGCCCTCGACCTGGAAATTCCCGAGATGCTCGTCGAGCCGCGCGCGCCAAGTCGCCTGCACCGTATTGCCCGGCTGGAGCACTGCCTGCAATGTTTTGGAGCGCCCACCATGGACGAGGCCCGAATGGCGGCCGTGCTCGCGCGTCATCAGCTCAAGGATGACGCTCGTCTCGCCATGTTTGCGGACGCCGAGAACGACGCCTTCATCGGTCCATTGCATCGGGTGCGGTGCTCTTGATGGGCAGTAGCCCTGATGTAAGCATCGGGAGGGCTTTTTGCCATATTTTCCAAGAGCATCGGGCTAAAATGTTAAGATATCCCCCCAGCCCGAACATGCCTAAAAAATGGAACTAATAGAGCAGCTTGGCATTCACGAACATCTTTAGTTCCAGCATGTGAATGAGGATCATGAAGCTCACCAACCTGTTTCTCGCGAGTACCGCTCTGCCACTGATGATGCTGTCGGCCAACGCGTCTGCGCCCCAGCCACAGAATCCCGCTCCTATCACTCTCGCCCAGGCCCAGCCTGATGAGCCGGGACAGCTTCCGCCCAGAGTGCGTCCACGGCAGGGACAGGATGAAGGAGGCCCTCCCGGTCAGCAGCGCCGCCAGCAACGCCCCGGCGCGGACGACGAGGGCGGCAGGCCACGGCCGCAGCGTGGCGGCCAGGATGCCGCTCCTGAAGCACCGGCTCCGCGCGCAGCTCCCCGCGCCACCAGCCCGGATGAGGAGACGCGCCCAACTCAACGTCCCGGCCGTGAGCAGCGTCAACCGGCAGAACGTCGGGAGGAACGTCCTCAGCGCCCCGAACGTCCGACCCCACCTTCCGGCGCTGAACCGGCGACGCCCGCGCGCCCCAGCCAAGCTCCTGCCGAGCGAGCCCAGCCCCCACGTCCGGCGCAGGAGCAGCGCGATCAGCGCCCGACCGAACGGCCCCGCCCGCAGGCTCCCGATACTCCGGCCCGGCCCGCTACGCCGCCGGCAGTGCAGCCTAGGCCGGCCCCCGATGCACCTCGCCCCGCTGATGCACCGCGTCCTGCCCAGCAGCAGCGCACACCTACGCCTGTGCCCGACACACAGCCAAGCACGCCTGCGCCATCCGCGCCGCCGCCTGCAGCGGCTCCCGCTCCACGCCCGCAACCGGCACCGGCCCCTGCACCCACAGCTCCTGCTGTCCCCCGCACCCAGCCGTCGGCCCCTTCGGCCCCGGTTGCACCGCAAGCCGCGCCTACGCCGAGCAATACCGCTCCGCTCGATCCGGCGCGCGTGCGCATCGACGATCTGCGCAGCCAGCGTCGCGAACGCAGGGAGGGCAGCCGCGTCATCATCGAGGAGCCCGGCAATCGCACGATCATCCGCGAAGGCAACGACATCATCATCCGCCACGATGAGTCAGACCGCTTCCGCCGCATCTACGGTACGAACGACGTTCGCGTGGAGCGTCGTGGCGGCAACGAGGAGGTCACCATCGTCCGCCGTCCGGATGGATCGGAGATCATTTCGGTGCGGGACGAGTACGGCAACCTTATCCGCCGCGTCCGTCGCGAACCGGCAGGCCGTGAGGTCGTGCTGATCGAGAACCGCCGCAGCGGTATCGGCGTGCGCCCCGGCTACGGCTATGTGGAGGAAGAGGTTCTGCGCCTGCCTCCGCCGGTGGTGAGCATCCCGCGCGAGGAATACATCGTCGAGACGGAGCGTGCGTCCGAGGCAGATATCGTTGAGGCCTTCACCGCTCCGCCGGTGGAACGCGTCGCTCGCGCCTATACCCTCGACGAGATCCGCCGCAGCCAGCCGCTGCGTGAGCGCATGCGCCGCGTAGACCTGGACACGATCACTTTCGAATTCGGATCGTGGGAGCTTCCTCCGGATCAGGTCGACAAGCTTCGCGTGATTGCGGACGGTCTGCGCCAGGCAATCTCCCGCAACCCGAACGAGATCTTCCTGGTCGAAGGCCACACCGACGCCGTCGGCTCCGACGAGGACAACCTCACCCTCTCCGACCGCCGCGCGGAAACGGTTGCGACGATCCTGACGCAGCAATTCCAGATCCCTGCCGAGAACCTGACTACGCAGGGCTATGGCGAGCAGTATCTGAAGGTGAACTCGCAAGGGCCCGAGGCGGAAAACCGCCGCGTTACCATGCGCCGCATCACGCCGCTCCTGCAGGGACAGAACCAGCAGTAAAACCCTAGGAGTTGTAACAAAAATCGCCCGGCGATGAAACCATCATTGCCGGGCTTTCTTTATTCCGGCACCAGCTTCGCGCAGGCTTCAGCCCTCACAATGACGTCTGGGAATCAACAACCATCAAGACCTGGATCATGCTCGGCCTGCTGCGACGCCAAACGCCTCACGCCCAATCTGAAGATGCCATCCCGGTCATACCGGAACCGACCCCGTCACCATCCGCCCGCGACAGAAGCCTCGATGTAGACGTGGTGAACGCGCTCGAAGCCGATGTGCTGAAGGCTATCGGCGGAGTGACCCAAGCAATCGCCGTAGCCGCTGCCGATGTGGCCGCCGTCGAGAAGGATCTTGCTGAAATCCGCATCCATGCGGACGAACTCGCCTCCTCCGGCGGCAAGGCCTCGAGCGAGACGCTTTCACTTGCCTCCTCGACGGAAGAACTCGCAGCGACCGCCTCCGAGATCGGCCGTGCGATGGATCATGCCAGCGAGCAGATCGACAGCGCGGTGCAAGCCGCACAACGGGCCAGCGCCCTCATCACCCAGCTTTCCGCCGCTACCGCCGAGATCGTCGGCATCGTCGATACGATTTCCGCCGTGGCGCGCCAGACCAACCTGCTTGCGCTCAACGCCACCATCGAAGCTGCTCGCGCAGGCGATGCCGGTAAGGGCTTCGCGGTTGTCGCTTCGGAGGTGAAAAATCTCTCGACCGAAACGGCCAAGGCCGCCGCCAACATTCGCCAGCGTATCGACCATCTACGCGAGACTGCACAGGCCTCCACGAGCGCGGTCACCTCGGTCGTCGAAGTAGTCGAGAATGTGCGCCCCGTCTTCGACACTGTCCGCCAGAGTGTCAGCGAGCAGAACGCGGCCATCGAAGAGGTCTCCCGCCTCGCGAGCGTCACCTCGGGTAGCGTCGGCAGGGTGAGCGAGCGTGCGGGCGATGTGGACACGATTTCCCTCGATGCCAGCCAGCGTGCAAACCAAGCCGATCAGGCGACGAAGAAGGCCGATGGCCTTGCGAAGGCACTCGGACAGCGTTTCGTCACCGTCATCCGTCAGAGCGAGCTCGGCGACCGGCGGCAATCGGACCGTTTTCCCGTCGAGCGCTCCGCCACCATCCGCAATGGCACGGGCAGCGCGGTCTCACGCCTGATCGACATCAGCTCAGGCGGCGCCCTGCTCACCGCACCGGAAACGATGCATGTGACTTCTGGGCAGCGCATGGAGATCGCTACCCGGGAGATGGGGAACATCGCTGTCCGCATCGTCGCCACGAGCGCCATGGGTCTGCACTGCTCCTTCGATCATCTCAATACAGAAGCACGCTCGCGCATCAATGCCTTCGTCGCCGAGGTCGAGACGAGCTATAGGCCGCGTATTCTTCTTGCGCAGGACACGGCCCGTCAGGTCGAGACACTCATCGAGCAGGCTATTAAGGACGGGCGGCTGTCACGCGATGCCGTTTTCGATACGGATTACCGCCTGCTGTCGGGCACCAATCCAGCGCAGTATGGCACGGCATATCTGACCGTCTTCGAAACGATTCTGCCGCCGATCCTGGAGAAGGTGCTGGCCTCGGATTCCACGATGGCCTTCTGCCTCGCCATCGACCGCAATGGCTATATTCCCGTTCACAACCGCATCTATTCGCAGCCGCAGCGTCCGGACGATCCGGTGTGGAATGCGGCGAACGCGCGCAACAAGCGGATCTTCGACGACCGGGCCGGCATCACGGCCGCCCGTTCGACACGCCCCTTTATCGTGCAGGCCTATGCCCGCGATATGGGCGGCGGAAAGATCGTGATGATGCAGGAAGTGGATGCGCCGATCCGCATTCTCGGACGGCACTGGGGCGGCCTGCGAACGGCTTATCGCGCTTAAGCATCAGCCTTTCGGGAACTCCAGTCCCATCTCGCGGTAGCGTTCGGGATCGTCGCTCCAGTTCTCGCGCACTTTCACGAAGATGAAGAGGTGCACGGGTGCCTCGGCGATCTCGGAGATTTCCTTGCGCGCCGCTTGGCCGATGGCCTTGATGGTCTGTCCGCCTTTGCCGAGCACGATCTTGCGCTGACTGTCGCGCTCCACGAAGACCGTTTGCTCGATGCGCACGGAACCGTCCGGGCGCTGCTGCCACTGGTCTGTTTCGACGGTGGACTGATACGGCAGTTCCTCGTGCAGGCGCTCGTAGATCTTCTCGCGGGTGATCTCGGCAGCGAGCATGCGCAGGGGCGCGTCGGAAACCTGATCTTCGGGATAGAGCCAGGGACTTGCCGGCATCATGGCTGCAAGCTGGCTCAGCATGGTCTTGGTGCCGTCGCCTTTGAGCGCCGATACCATGAAGGTATACGCGAAGGACACCTTCTCGTTGAGCTTTGAGGCGAGTTCCAGGAGCTTCGAACGCTCGATCAGGTCGATCTTGTTGAGGATCAGCACCTTCGGCTGCTTCAGTTCGGGCAGCTTGTCGAGGATGGCCTCCGCCTCCTCGTCAACGCCCTTGCGCACGTCGAGCAGGAGCGCGATCACATCCGCATCCCCTGCTCCGCCCCAGGCCGATGTGACCATGGCGCGGTCGAGACGGCGCTTCGGCTTGAAGATGCCGGGCGTGTCCACGAAGATGATCTGCGTGTCGCCTTCCATGGCGATGCCGCGCACGAGGGCACGCGTCGTCTGCACCTTGCGTGAGACGATGGAGACCTTCGAGCCCACCAGCGCGTTGAGCAGGGTCGATTTGCCCGCGTTGGGCGCGCCGATCAGCGCGACGAAGCCCGCTTTGGTGTTGGTCGGCTCAGACTGTTCCATGCTCTTCCTCCCTCCAGATCCTCTCTCTGATGAGAAGACTGCGCGCAGCTGCCTGTTCCGCAACGCGCTTCGATGCGCCGAGGCCGAACTCGGTCTCCTTGCCCTTTACCTTGACCATCACGCGGAACTTCGGCGCATGGTCGGGCCCGGTCTGCTCGGCTATCGTATAGACCGGCGGCGGCAGGCCGCGCCCTTGCGCCCATTCCTGCAAGACGCTCTTGGGGTCGCGCAAGGGGCGGCGCGGCGCCTCGATCATCGCCTTGAACGCACGCTCCACGAGGTCCCTCGCGGCCTCATAGCCACTGTCGAGGAACACGGCGCCGATGATCGCCTCGCACACATCCGCCAGGATGGTCTGGTTACGCCGCTCGCCGGAATGCGCCTCGCCAGCGCCGAGTCTCAGGAAAGGTCCCACATCCCAGGCAATGGCGACCTCGGCGCAGCTCTCGCGGCGCACCAGCTCCGCGAGGCGACGGGAGAGTTCACCTTCGGGCGCCTTCGGAAACGTCGCGTAGAGGATCTCGGAGATGGCGAGGCCGAGCACACGGTCGCCAAGAAACTCGAGACGCTGATAGCTTTTTCCGCTCGACCTGGGAGCGCTCACATGGGTGAGCGCTTCGTCGAGAAGTTCGGGCTTCTGAAACTGGTATTCCAGCTTCTTCAACAACTCGTCATGATTAATCTTGCGTCGGGCCACGGCTTACTTGATCCGCTCGAACATGCGATCCCAGCGGATGCGCTGCGGCCATTCCCAGAAGCGCAGGAGGGATGCGCCCTCGTCGATGGAGAAGAAGATGATCTCAGCGCGGCCGACGAGATTCTCGGCGGGCACCTGACCGACTTCGTTCTCGAAACGGGAATCCTGCGAGTTGTCGCGGTTATCGCCCATCATGAAATAATGGCCCGGCTGCACGACGAACACGTCGGTGTTGTCGGCAAAGCCTCGGTCGCCCTTGCTTTCGATGATGTAATGCTGCGTCCCCTCGGGAAGGGTTTCCTTATACATGGGCACCTTAAGGGTCGCCCTGCCCCAATCGTCCTTGACATCGTACTGGCCGACGAGCTCGCGCTGGACCGGCTTGCCGTTGATGTTGAGGATGCCGTTGATCATCTGAATGCGGTCGCCGGGCAGGCCGATAACGCGCTTGATGTAATCCGTCGAGTTGTCCTTCGGCAGCTTGAACACCACCACGTCGCCGCGCTTCGGCTCGGAGCCGAAGATCCGGCCCGAGAACACGGGCGGACTGAAGGGGATCGAGTGCTTCGAATAGCCGTAGGCGTATTTCGATACGAAGAGGTAATCGCCGATCAGCAGGGTCGGGATGAGAGAGCCCGAAGGAATGTTGAAGGGCTGGAACAGGACGGTGCGGACAACCACCGCGATCAAAAGGGCCTGGACGATGACCTTGATGGTTTCCCAAAGGCCTTCTTCTTCCTTCTTCTTCACGGTGCTACCCATGGTTTGCTTGATGTTGTCGCTCACGTCGATCGACCTAATCCTTGAGGAACTGAAGCGACTTGGCGTCGCGTTGGTCGAGAGCGGTTTGCACTTCATTGCCCAAGTGCAAACCGCTCTCGATAATGTGGAGCCGCCAGACGCCGGATGTCGCCGTCTGCTCTCCGCTCGGGCCATGGTCTAGCCTATGGCGAGGCCTGCCGCAACGCAGCCATCTCATTTATGGGGCGCGCTTCGATGATCACAAAGGCCTGAGCAAGCGGCGGATCATCCGTCAGGGAAATATGGATGAAAGGCTCATGCCCTTCGGGGGTCATCTCCCGGAGACGCTCCAACGCGCCGCCTGACAAGCGCATGGTCGGCTTGCCGCTCGGGAGGTTGATTACCTCCATGTCCTTCCAGAACACGCCTTGGCTCAAGCCCGTGCCGAGAGCCTTGGAGCAGGCTTCCTTGGCGGCGAAGCGCCGGGCGTAGGATGGAGCCCGGGCGGCGCGCCGATCGCTGCGGGCCCGTTCGCCCTCCGTAAAGATGCGGTGGGTGAACCGGTCCCCGAAGCGCTCGATGGAACGCTCGATCCGGCGGATGTCGCAGAGGTCCGACCCGATTCCGAGAATCATGCGGCCACCTGTGCCCGGCCCTCGTCCATGGCGGCGCGCATGGCGCGCACGGCCTCGTCGAGACCCATGAAGATCGCCTCGCCGATCAGCGAATGGCCGATATTCAGTTCCACGATCTGCGAGATCGCGGCGACCGGGCGGACCGAGTTGAGGTCCAGTCCGTGACCCGCATGGATCTCGAGACCGAGCCCGGCCCCATGGGCGGCGGCCCTGCGCAGGCGCTCCAGCTCATGGGCCACCTTGGCCTCGTCGCCCGCGACGAAAGCCTCGCAATAAGTGCCGGTATGAAGCTCGACCACGGGCGCGCCGAGTTCGGCTGCCGCTGCCATGACGTCGATTTCGGGCTCTACGAAGAGAGACACGCGGATGCCCTCGCCTTTGAGTTCTTGAATCACCGGACGCAGATGGGAAGCGCCGCCGATGATGTCGAGCCCGCCCTCCGTGGTTCGCTCCTCCCGCTTTTCCGGCACGAGGCAGCAGGCATGAGGATGGATGCGCCGGGCGATCTCGACCATCTCGGGGGTCGCTGCCATCTCGAAATTGAGCGGCACGAACAGGTTGCGCTTCAACCGCTCCATATCCTCATCGCGAATATGCCGGCGATCCTCGCGCAGATGGGCGGTGATGCCGTCGGCCCCGGCGAGAACCGCCATGTTGGCCGCACGAATGGGATCGGGATTGTGTCCGCCCCGCGCGTTCCGGACGGTTGCAACGTGATCGATATTGACGCCGAGGCGAAGAGGAAGAGCTTTCATGAAACCGTTTGTAGCAGAGGGCGGCTCATTTCCTAGGCCCTCATGATGTCAGGTTAAGCCTCTTCAGGCTCAAGGCCTATCGAAGAGCGAGCGGGCAAAGGCATGTAGAAGTGTCCTCGCGAGCGTGTTGCTCCGAGGTTTTGGGATCGAGGGGGCGCGAGGAAGCGTCCGGCTCGGTGTGGAGTGAGAGAAGAACCCGACGGCTCCTCGCGCACGGCTTTTTTAGGCGGACACCGCAGCCGTCCCAAGGATGGCTCTTGCGACCTGCGGGCGGCCTCCTGCCGGCGGGCTTGCGTGAAGCCGCATCCGCAGGACCGCTCCCGGCTCCACAATCACGACGCCTCGCGAGCGCGCCCCTCGGTGAGCCGGGACAAGCTCAATATGGCCGAGCTTAGGACCAAAGTCAAGAACAAATGCGGAACATGATCCACCCGGCGTCCTCCCGGGCGGCGAAAGCCGAGCCGGGATCGCGAGCCGGATAAGGCGCTGGCTCACCTCTCCCGGGCGGGAGAGGTCGACGCGCGTCAGTGCGGCGGGTGAGGGATGCGCGTAATCCGGAGAAGGCTGTAACCCCTCACCCGGACCTGACGGTCCGACCTCTCCCTGAGGGAGAGGTGATGATCCCGTGCCATACGCGTCACGCGATCCCGGGTTCTGCTCCGCAGCCCCGGGAGGACGCCAATTGTCTCCCGCCATGGCCGGGTTCTTCGCAACGACGACCGTTTACGCCTCTCGTCAACCATAAAGAATTTGCAGCAGAAGCCCTGAATCCATACAAGCGTTATCTAGTATCGCTTTCCGCTTCCAGGCCCATGCTTCGCAACATCATCTTGATCATACTCGCCCTTCAGACAGCGGCCTGGATCTGGTTTCTGACCATTCTCTTCCTTAACCGACCCGATTCCACGGATATGGGCTGGACGGTCGTGATTGCTGCGATTCCGATCACGGTCTTTATTGTCTTTGCACTGCCAGCCCTCATCCTCGCTCTGAAGAGAAAATGGCTTTGGCTTGCCTTAGCCCTCGCGCTGCTTTGCCCCGCCTATCTGGTGCTGTGAAAGCCCCCTCCCTTGCCTTCCCTTCCCAAATCGCCTATAGCCCCCGCTTCGCGTTCGCTCCGGCCGGGGGCTGAACGGACGGTGCGGTTTGCCGCATAGGGGTTTTAAGCCCCGTCGTCCCGTGTCTCCGCCTTCGACAACCGCTCGGGCCTTGCAGGCTCGAAGGGCTTGGCGCCGATCGGACGCGCGAAACCGGCCTGATCACCTCCAAAAGCGGTGCTTTGGGCCAGACACTCAAACTTGAAAGGCCCACTATGCCTCTCTATGAGCATATCTTCCTGGCTCGCCAGGACGTGACGCCCCAGCAGGTCGAAGCAATGGTCGACCAGTACAAGGGCGTTATCGAGCAGAACGGCGGCAAGGTCGAGAAGACCGAGATGTGGGGCGTGAAGTCCCTCGCCTACCGTATCAAGAAGAACCGCAAGGCTCATTTCACGCTGTTCAACGTCGACGCCCCCGCCAACGCGGTGGCCGAGATGGAGCGTCAGATGCGCATCAACGAAGACATCCTGCGCTTCATGACCATCAAGGTGGAAGAGCTCGAGACCGAGCCGTCCGTCATGATGCAGAAGCGTGACCGCGATGAGCGCAAGGACCGCGAGCGCCGTGAGCGCGACGGCGGCTTTGACGGCGTCGAAGCTGAAGGCGAGGAGGCTTAATCATGGCATTTGGTGCTACTGGTGGCGCAGCCGGCGGCGGTCGCCGTCCGTTCTTCCGTCGTCGCAAGACCTGCCCGTTCTCCGGCCCGAACGCGCCGAAGATCGACTACAAGGACACGAAGCTCCTGTCCCGCTACATCTCCGAGCGTGGCAAGATCGTTCCTTCGCGCATCACGGCCGTGTCGGCCAAGAAGCAGCGTGAGCTCGCCCAGGCGATCAAGCGCGCCCGCTTCATGGGCCTGCTGCCCTACGTGATCCGCTAAGACTATCGGGCGGGCCGTTTTACGCGGCCCGCCTTTCCACTTTTCGCCCAGCGGTGAAAACCCGCCGGGTCAGTTGGGGCAGAAACCCCTAACCCTGCCTAAGAGCAGCGGGACAGCGAGAACCATGAACTTTATCGCAACAGGCATTGGCGCGGGCCTCGTATCGGCTCTTCTGGCCGTGGTCTTCCTCAAGGAGACCATGAGCGCTGCCATGCTTGCGATGCTTGCTCCTCTTCCCATCCTCATCGTCGCGCTCGGCTGGAATCACCGCTCGGGGCTTGTCGCCACCGCTGTCGGCACCATTGCCATCGGGGCCTTCTTCTCGCCTCTCGACGGATTGGGCTTCGCTCTCAAGACAGGGCTGCCGAGCTGGTTCTTCGCCTATCTCGCCCTTCTTGGTCGCCCAACATCCGCAGGCACGATGGAGTGGTATCCGATCGGGCGCATTCTGGCCTGGGTGGCCGTGATCGCCGCGTTTGCCACGATGATCACCGTCATGATCTCGTCGGATGGCGATTTCGGCGCTTACGAAGGCAAGGTCCGGCAGATTTCGGAAGGCCTCGTCACCATGCTCTTCCAACCCGCCCAGCAGGGTGCGGAGGATGCGCGTGCGGCTCTCGTCGAGACCCTGGCGACCATCATCCCATCGATCTCCGCGTTCGGCTTCAGCTTTTTCCTGAGCCTCTGCCTCTGGCTTGCAGCCAAGGTGGTTGCTGCCTCGGGCCGTCTGCCGCGTCCCTGGCCGCCGATGCCGGAGCTGGCCATGCCCCGCAGCGTTCTGCTCGCGCCGGTTATGGCCTTCGTCCTCACGCAATTCGAGGGCTTCGTCGGCGCACTCGGCTACGCCTTGTTCGGAGCCTTCCTTCTGGCCTTCACCCTTCAGGGTCTCGCCGCCATTCACGAGCGTACCCGCGGCAAGCCGGGACGCGGCTTCATCCTGGCGGGCCTCTACCTGCTGCTGTTCCTGACCCAAGGGATCATGATCGCGGCCCTCTCTCTGTTCGGCCTCGCCGACACGATCTTCGGCTCGCGCCGCCGCATCGGCGACCGGCCGAACCCACCCTCAACCCTTTCAACCTGATCACGAACATCAAAGGAGAAAACCAATGGAAGTGATCCTTCTCGAGCGCGTCGCAAAGCTCGGCCAGATGGGCGAAACCGTTAAGGTTCGCTCGGGCTACGCCCGCAACTTCCTCCTGCCGCGCGGCAAGGCTCTGCGCGCCAACGAGGCCAACAAGAAGCACTTCGAAGCACAGCGTGCCCAGCTCGAAGCCCGCAACCTCGAGCGCCGCAAGGAAGCCGAGGCTGTTGCCGAGAAGCTGAACGGCCAGAGCTTCATCCTGCTCCGCCAGTCCGGCGAGACGGGCGTGCTCTACGGTTCGGTCTCGACCCGCGACCTCGCCGAGGTGATGACGGAAGGCGGCTTCACGGTCGACCGCAACCAGATCGTCCTCAACGCCCCGATCAAGACCCTCGGCCTGCACAATGTGCCGGTCTCCCTCCACCCGGAGGTCGAGGTGACTGTGACGGCGAACATCGCCCGCAGCCCTGAAGAAGCCGAGCGTCAGGCTCGCGGTGAAGCCGTCACCACCCGCGAAGAGACCAACCTCGACGACCTTGGCCTCGAGGTCGGTGCTGCTCTCGCAGAAGCCGGCGACGTCGAGCTCTAAGACCTGACGCGAACCTGAGCCTTGCTCAAGTTCGCGCTTTGTTCCAAAATAAGCGCTCTCCATCGATTCGGTGGGGAGCGCTTTTTCGTTGGGGTTGCGGCCTCTTTCAGAGTCAAGGCAGACGCCTGACGAAAAGACGCGTGCTTGTGAGAATCGAGGACAGCGAGGACAGCCTGCCCGGAGTCTCGCGCTGTCCCTGATCGGCAACGGTTCGGACACCAATTGCGGTCTATGAGCTTCTAAACCTCAAACCCCGTTCCCGGAGCGCCAGATGGCCACCGCCAATGCCCTGATCGCCCGCTTAGAGACCGCAGAGCCGCAGTTCCGCACGCCTCCGAGCAACATCGAAGCCGAACAGGCTCTGCTGGGCGCGATGCTGGTCAACAACGACGCCTATTACCGCGTCTCGGACTTCCTCGAAGCGGAGCATTTCATCGAGGATCTGCACCGTCGCATCTATGAAGTCGCCACCGGCCTCATCAAGGCCGGCAAGGTCGCGACTCCGATCACGATGAAGACCTTCCTCGGCGACCAGGATCTCGGCGGCATCACCGTTTCGCAATATCTCGCCCGCCTCGCCGCGGAAGCGACCACCGTCATCAACGCCGAGGATTACGGCCGCACGATCTACGACCTCGCGATCCGCCGCAGCCTGATCAATATCGGCGAGGACGTCGTCAACAACGCCTTCGACGCGCCTGTCGACAGCTCGCCCCGCGACCAGATCGAGGAAGCGGAGCGCCGCCTGTACTCCATCGCGGAGACGGGCCGCACCGATGGCGGCTTCCAGCGCTTCTCCGATGCGCTCACCGCCGCCATCGACATGGCGGCCGCCGCCTATAAGCGCGAAGGCGCCCTGTCCGGCGTTTCGACGGGGCTGATCGACCTCGACAAGTCTCTCGGCGGCCTTCAGCCTTCCGACCTTGTCATCCTCGCCGGCCGCCCGGCGATGGGTAAGACCTCACTTGTGACGAACATCGCGTTCAACATCGCCAAGGCTTACAAGGCCGAGAAGCAGCAGGACGGCACGATGAAAACCGTCAATGGCGGCATCGTCGGCTTCTTCTCGCTCGAAATGTCGGCGGAACAGCTCGCCACCCGTATCATCGCGGAGCAATCGGGCGTTCCGTCCTACAAGATCCGCCGCGGCGATATGCGCGAGGACGATTTCTACAAGATCACGGAAGCCGCCCGTGAAATGCAGTCGATCCCTTTCTATATCGACCAAACCGGCGGCATCTCGATTGCGCAGCTCACGGCCCGCGCCCGGCGTCTCAAGCGCCAGCGTGGTCTCGATGTGCTCATCGTGGACTACCTCCAGCTGCTCTCAGGCTCCGGCAAGAAGGGCGACAACCGCGTGCAAGAACTGACCGAGATCACCACGGGCCTGAAGGCGCTCGCCAAGGAATTGTCTGTGCCGCTGATCGCGCTCTCCCAGCTCTCCCGTCAGGTGGAATCGCGCGACGACAAACGGCCGCAGCTTTCCGACCTTCGTGAATCGGGCTCGATCGAGCAGGACGCCGACGTGGTGATGTTCGTCTACCGCGAAGAGTATTACCTCAAGAACAAGGAGCCGAAGCCCGGCACCGAAGAATACTTCAAGTGGCAGGCGGAGATGGACCAGGTTCATGGCAAGGCCGAGGTGATCATCGGCAAGCAGCGTCACGGTCCCACCGGCACCGTGCAGCTCGCGTTCCAGGCCGACATCACCCGCTTCACCAACCTCGCAGACGAAGACAAGCTACCCGAACGGATCGGCGATTGAACAAGACCGAACAGACCAGCACCGCCAGCCGCATCACTGCGGACATGGCCGGCGGCCTCCTTCACATCGACCTCGCGGCGCTGGCGTCCAACTGGCGTACGCTTCGCGACAACGCGGGCGGCGCGGAAGCCTCCGCTGTGGTCAAGGCGGATGCCTACGGCACCGGCATCGAGCAGGCCGTGCCCGCTCTGCATCGGGCTGGATGCCGCACTTTCTTCGTGGCGCATGTGAGCGAGGCGATCCGCGTGCGCACTGTTGCGCCGGATGCGACCATCTATGTGCTCAATGGTCTGTTTCCCGGCACCTGTGCTACCTATGTCGAGCACAACCTGCGCCCCGTTCTCGGCTCCTTCGAGGAGATCGAGGAATGGGCTTCGTTCTGCCGCTCGCAAGGCCAGAAGCGTGAAGCTGCGATCCATGTGGATACCGGCATGAACCGTCTCGGCCTCACGGTCGAACAAGGCCTTACGCTGAAGGGCCGCAATGATCTGAAGGATTTCGAGACAGCGCTCCTGATGAGCCATTTCGTGAGCGCGGAAGAAAGCGACAATCCGCTCAACATCCGTCAGATCGATGCCTTCAACGCTGTTCGCGAAACGCTTCCCGGCGTGCGCGCATCGCTTGCCAATTCTTCCGGTATCTTCCTGAAGGAGAAGCCGCATTTCGATCTCGTGCGCCCGGGTTATGCGCTTTACGGCGGTAACCCAACGCCGGATCGCGACAATCCCATGAGCGCCGTCGCACAGCTCGAGGCGCGCATCGTGCAACTGCGCTGGGTCGAGGAAGACGATACCGTCGGCTACAACGCGCGCTGGCTCGCGCTGGGCCGACGCCGCATCGCGACCCTCTCCATCGGTTATGCGGACGGCTATCCGCGTTCCGCGAGCGCACGCGGCAAGAGCGGAGAGGAATTGCTCGCAGGACAGGTTCTCGTGGCCGGACGCCCCTGCCCGTTCGCAGGCAATGTGTCGATGGATCTGATCACCGTCGATGTCACCGACATTCCCGATAACGAGATCAAGCGCGGCGATACCGTCACAATGATCGGAGGCGCGCTGACGATCGATGAAGTCGGCCGCCGCGCAGGCACCATCGGCTACGAAATACTCACCAGCCTCGGCCGCCGTTACGCGCGGAGCTACACCGGGACGCAAGGCTGATGGCAAAGCGTCACCCGTCTTTCGTGTGCCAGGAATGCGGCGCCGTCTATAACCGTTGGAAAGGCAAGTGCGAGGCCTGCGGCGGATGGAACACCATCGCCGAGGAAACTGGATCCGCGAGCCCGATGTCCGGACCTGTTGCGACGCGTCCGTCACGTGCGAAGGGCCGCATCTTCCCGCTCGAAGGTCTCTCCGGCGAAACCAAGGAAGCACCGCGCACGCCATCAGGCATCGCTGAGCTCGACCGCGTCACCGGCGGCGGTTTCGTGCACGGTTCGATCATCCTCCTCGGCGGCGATCCCGGCATCGGCAAATCGACGCTGCTCATGCAGGCCTCTGCCGCTCTAGCCATGCGCGGCGAACGCGTGGCCTATATCTCGGGCGAAGAAGCCGTAGCGCAGGTGCGTCTGCGCGCGGAACGTCTCGGCCTCGGCCAAGCGCCTGTAGAACTCGCTTCCGAGACCAATGTGGAAGACATTATCGCGACCTTGAGCCAAGGCCGCCCGCCAGCACTCGCGATCATCGACTCGATCCAGACCATGTGGACCGAGACGGTGGAATCCGCGCCCGGCACCGTCACTCAGGTGCGCGGCTCGGCACAGGCACTCATCCGTTTCGCGAAAACGACAGGCACTGCCGTCATCCTCGTCGGCCACGTCACGAAGGACGGTCAGATCGCGGGTCCCCGCGTCGTCGAGCATATGGTCGATGCGGTGGTGTCGTTCGAAGGCGATACCGGCCATCACTTCCGAATCCTGCGCGCGGTGAAGAACCGCTTCGGACCCACCGACGAGATCGGCGTGTTCGAGATGTCGGACCAGGGTCTGCGCGAAGTGCCCAATCCCTCCGAGCTCTTCCTCGCCGGTCGCGACATGGCGACAGCAGGCACGGCGGTGTTCGCGGGCATGGAAGGCACGCGTCCGCTCCTCGTGGAAATTCAGGCGCTCGTCGCGCCCTCGTCTCTCGGCACGCCGCGCCGCGCCGTCGTCGGCTGGGATCAGGCTCGCCTGTCGATGGTGCTTGCGGTGCTGGAAGCTCATGGTGGCCTGAAGCTCGGCATGCACGACGTTTATTTGAACGTCGCCGGTGGCTTGCGCATCACCGAGCCCGCTGCGGACCTCGCAGCAGCCGCAGCGCTCGTCTCGTCCCTATCCGGCAATCCCCTGCCGCCCGATACGGTCTATTTCGGCGAGATGGGCCTCTCCGGCGCGATCCGTCCCGTGGCCCAGGAACAGGCACGCCTGAAGGAAGCCGCGAAACTGGGTTTTTCCAGTGCCGTCGCACCGGCTCCGCGTGTGGAAAAGGGCAAGCAGGAGCGCCTACCGCTGGCAGCGTCCTCCATCGGCCATATCACTGATCTCGTTGCGGGAATCGCGGCGCGCAAACGCAGGGCCTCCTAAAGGAGGTCTTGACCAGCCAGATTCCATAGACCGTCCGGTCTAATTGATCCCTATGAGCAAGACTGTATCACTCAGCCTGAGCTTCGACGGGTTACCTCGTCAGTAGCAACGAGTAGCCCTCGAGCCCATAGAGGATCATATGGCAAGCATCATTCTTTCGAACCTGACTGTCAGCGAACATCCTGAAGTCGGCACAGTTATTGGCACCCTGCGCGTCGAAGGCGGCAAGAGCAACGAGACTTTCTCGTATGAGCTCACGGGCGATGCCGAAGGTCGTTTCGAAATCCGTCTCAACACGACCACGGGTCTGTATGAGCTCGTCGTCAAGAACGCCGACAGCGCTCTTTACGACTACGAAGCGGGCAACCTCACGTTCAACATTGACATCACTGCTACTAGCGATTCATCCGGCGGAAGCGCGACCGACGTCGATCCCGCCGCTCTTACGCTGAGCGTGATCGATAACGTCGCTCCGACGGACATCTCCCTATCGAGCTACACCGTCCTTGAGCATGTCGCGAATGGCACTGTGGTTGGCGATCTGCTTGCCGCCGATCTCGATGCGAACGAAGAGTTCACCTTTGAGTTGCTCGGCGATGCCGAGGGCCGCTTCGACATCGTCGATGGTCAGCTCGTGGTGGAGGATGGTTCGAAGCTGGACTTCCTGACGACGAAAACACACGACATCACTGTCAAAGTGACGGACGTCGACGGCAATACCTTCGAGAAGACCCTGACCGTCAATGTCGGCGATGCCTTCGACTTCGTGAATGGCACGGCGAAGAACAACCGTCTTATCGGCGGGGCCGGTGCGGACATGATCAAGGGCTATGGCGGCAACGACAAGATCTACGGCCTGGGCGGCGACGACGTGCTCGCCGGCGGCACGGGCAAGGACATCCTTATCGGCGGCACGGGCAAGGACACCTTCGTCTTCGACAACGCCATCAAGAAGGGCCATTTCGACCACATCGTGGACTTCAAATCTGCTGACGACACCATTCAGATCAACCTTGCTGCTCTGAAGGCCTTCAAGGTCAAGGTCGCCAAGAAAGAGGTCTACGAGTCGCTCGCAGGCACCAAGGCCGGCAATAAGAAGGGCTTCTTCAGCCTGGATAAGGTGTTCGACAAGGGCAAGCTCGAAAAACACTTCTTCACCGTCGGCAAGGCAAAGGACACCTACGACTTCGTCACCTACGACAAGAAGAACGGCTTCGTTTACCTGGACCTCGACGGTTCGGGCGGCGGGAAGGGCTTCGCCATCGCCAAGCTGAAGCCCGGCACCTATGTCCAGGCCGACGATTTCATCTTCGTCTGATCTGGGAACATCACTTCTCTCCCTAGCCCGGCGCTCTGCGCCGGGTTTTTTTTGTGGGCGCTTGTTAGGTGACTTGCGGCCCATGTGCACCTTTTCCGGCCTAGGGGTGACGAATGCCTCTCTTAAGGCTATACAGCCTGGCCTTAATCCGCGAATGCGGCCCCTCTCCCTGTTTCTGCGTAGGCTCGGCTCATGCCCTTTTCTGTTCTGGACCTCGTTGTCATCGGAATTGTCCTGATCTCGGCTCTCTTGGCGGCCGTGCGCGGCTTCACCCGCGAGGTCCTGGCCATCGTGGCCTGGGTCGTGGCCGCGGCTGCGGCTTGGTACCTCCATCCGGCGGCACTGCCCATCGCCCAGCAATATATCAGCAGCAACACCGTTGCCCTGGTGGCGGCCATTGGCGGCATCTTCGTCATTACCCTGATCATCGTATCGATCATCACGGTCCAGATCTCGGATCTGATCCTCGATTCCCGAATCGGAGCCCTCGACCGGACGCTCGGCCTCGTCTTCGGCGCGGCCCGCGGCTTCCTGATCTGCGTCATCGGCTGGGCTTTCCTGAGCTGGCTGCTTCAGGGCAAGGAGCCCGAATGGGCCACCGCCTCCCGCACCCGCCCGGCCATG
This sequence comes from Microvirga solisilvae, assembly GCF_022808595.1. Classification (GTDB taxonomy): domain Bacteria; phylum Pseudomonadota; class Alphaproteobacteria; order Rhizobiales; family Beijerinckiaceae; genus Microvirga; species Microvirga solisilvae. The sequence continues at coordinate 466,597 of NZ_JAKUCN010000001.1, read as the reverse complement.
GAAAACGCCCGTGACAGCATCATCGCCATGCTGCCCGAGAATGCGGAAGCCCTGATTCAGAAGCTCCGGAAGCCCCAGGATGGCGAACCCGGCGAGCCCGCCGAGCCCGATCCGCAGCGCGGCGGCACTGCGCCCGCTCCGGCTCCTGCTGCCCCCGCGGCCCCGCAGGCGCCCCAGCGCCGGAGCTGACCGCTCCTCCTGTTCACACTTCTAAGCATCGGACCCAAAAGTGGTTTTTGCACTTTTGGGACCAATCCGATGCTTTCTTCTTGGATAAGAGCATCGTTTTTACGGAAAACCGGCACCACTTTTCCGCACGATGCTCTAAGAGCGACAGGAAAACCCATTGGCGTTTGGCCCTCGGGCGATTACATAAGGCTCGCGCCGGTGGGGGCGCGGGTCCCAAGGAAATCATGATGTCTTCCAGGTCTGAGACGTGGCAGGTCACCCCCAAAAAGGTGGACCTCGACCTCGACGGCGATACCCTGCGTGAAGAATGCGGTGTCTTCGGTATCTACGGTCATCCGGATGCCGCTGCCATCACCGCCCTGGGGCTCCATGCCCTCCAGCACCGCGGCCAGGAGGCGGCGGGCATCGTTTCCTTCAACGGCGACGTGTTCCACTCCGAGCGCAAGCTCGGCCTCGTGGGCGACAGCTTCTCCGACCGGGCGATCATCGAGCGCCTGGAGGGCCTCTCCGCCATCGGCCATGTGCGCTACTCGACCACCGGCGAGACCGTGCTGCGCAACGTGCAGCCCCTCTTCGCCGAACTCGACGGCGGCGGTTTCGCGGTGGCCCATAACGGCAACCTGACCAACGGCCTGACCCTTCGCCGCAACCTCATCCGTGACGGCGCGATCTGCCAGTCCACGACGGACACGGAGGTGATCGTCCACCTCGTCGCCCGCAGCCGCAAGGACAAGGTGGTCGACCGCTTCGTCGAGGCGATCCAGAAGATCGAGGGCGCCTATGCACTCGTGGCGCTCACCAACAAGAAATTGATCGGCGCCCGCGATCCCATGGGCATCCGCCCGCTGGTGCTGGGCGAACTCGACGGCCGCTATATCCTCACCTCGGAGACCTGTGCTCTCGACATCATCGGCGCGCGTTTCATCCGCGACGTGGAGAACGGCGAGTGCGTGGTGATTTCGGACAAGGGCGTCGAATCCTTCCGCTTCGCCGAGAAGGTGGCGCCCCGCCCCTGCATCTTCGAATACATCTATTTCGCCCGCCCCGATTCCATCGTGAACGGCCGCAGCGTCTATGAAGTGCGCAAAGGCATGGGCCGCGAGCTTGCAACGGAAGCGCCCGCCAATGCGGACGTGGTGATCCCGGTGCCGGATTCCGGCGTGCCGGCGGCGCTTGGTTTCGCCCAGAGCTGCGGCTTGCCTTACGAACTCGGCATCATCCGCAACCATTATGTTGGCCGCACCTTCATTCAGCCGACACAATCCGTGCGTGAGCTGGGCGTGCGCATGAAGCATTCCGCGAACCGCTCGGCCATCGAGGGCAAGCGCATCGTGCTCGTGGACGACAGCCTCGTGCGCGGCACCACCTCGGTGAAGATCGTGCGCATGATGCGCGAGGCTGGTGCGAAGGAAGTGCATTTCCGCATCGCCAGCCCGCCGATCACGCATCCCGACTTCTACGGCATCGACACGCCGGAAAAGGAGAAGCTGCTCGCCGCCACGCACAATCTCGAGCAGATGCGCGAGTATATCGGTGCGGATTCGCTCGCCTTCCTGTCCATCGAGGGCATCTATCGCGCCATGGGCGAGAAGGGCCGCAATCCGGCTCAGCCGCAATTCACCGACCATTGCTTCACGGGCGATTACCCGACGGCGCTGACGGACCTCACCGTCGCCACGCCGCGCCGCCTCGCGCTGCTGGCCGAAGCCGACTAAGGACGATCCATGGAAAAGCCTCTCGCAAACCGCGTCGCGGTCGTCACCGGCGCATCGCGCGGCATCGGCCGCGCGGCAGCGCTCGCATTGGCGGAAGCCGGCGCGCACATCATCGCGCTCGCCCGCACGCAAGGAGCGCTTGAGAGCCTCGACGACGAAATCCGCGCCAGGGGCTCGTCCGCCACCCTCGTGCCGGTGAACCTGAAGGACCTCGACGCCATCGACCGCCTGGGCGCCGCGATCTACGAGCGCTGGGGCAAGCTCGACATCCTCCTCGGCAATGCGGGACAGCTCGGCGAACTCGCGCCCATCGCCCATATCGACCAGCCGGTCTGGGATGAGGTGATGACCGTGAACGTCACGGCGAATTACCGCCTGCTGCGCTCCTTCGATCCGTTGCTGCGCGCCTCGGATGCCGGCCGCGCCATCTTCGTGACGTCGGGCGCTGCTCACAAGCACAAGGCCTATTGGGGTGTCTATTCCGTCTCGAAGGCCGCCCTCGAAGCGCTCGTGCGCACCTATGCCGCCGAGACGGTGACGACGCCCATTCGCACCATGCTGATCAATCCCGGCCCGCTGCGCACCTCCATGCGCAAGGCGGCGATGCCTGGCGAGGATCCGTTGACGCTGAAGACGCCGGAAGATCTCGCCCCTCACATCGTGAAGCTCGCCCTGCCCTCATGGGATCAGACCGGCAAGATCTACGATTTCACACAGGACGGAAAAGTGATCGAGCCGCAAGGGCCGGCTTAGGCATCTGCTAATCTTTTCGATCTACTGGAGGCGGCCTTGGGCCGCCTTTTCTGTATCTGCACGACACGGCCTCTCAAAGCATCGGCCCCGAGATGAGAAAGAGCGAGCGGGAATGTCCTCGCGGCTTGTGTGGCCCGAGGTTTGGGGTGAGGGAGGCGCGAGAGGCCGTCCGGTTCGCTGTGAGAGTGGAGAAGAACCTGACGGCCCCTCGCGCACGGTTCTTTTAGGCGGACACCGCGTCTTTCAGCGGCGGGCCTCCTGGACCGGCTTGCGAGACCGAACCAGGACCGCTCCCGGCTCCGACACATGCGACGCCTCGCGAGCGCGCCCCTCATCGAGCCAGGACATCAACACCTATAGCCAAGGTTAGGACCAAAATCAAGAACAAAATAGGAACATTCTGCGATCTAGCACCCGGCTTGGCTTCCCCTCGACTGTCGGGCATGGTCCGGCTCAAGGCGCAATCCAACGACGCCGATTCGAATCGAGACGGGCTCCTCATCCATGCCGATCCTTCACTGGCTCACGCGCGACAACGACATTCGCGGCGCGCAAGACGTGCCTTACCGGCTGCTGGAAGAAGACGCCTCCTTGAGCCATGGCGAGCCTGAAACCGGCAACATGCTGCTCCAGGGCGACAACCTGGAGGCGCTGAAAGCCCTGCTGCCGTTCTATGCGGGCCAGGTGAAGTGCATCTATATCGACCCGCCCTACAACACCCGCTCCGCCTTCGAGCATTACGACGACAATCTCGAGCACACCCAATGGCTCGCCATGATGTGGCCGCGCCTCGAATTGCTGCGCGACCTGCTGGCGGAGGACGGCTCAATTTGGGTGTCGATTGATGACAATGAGGCGCATTACCTCAAGGTCATCATGGATGAGGTGTTCGGGCGGAAGAATTTTATCGCGAATGTGGTGTGGCAGAAGAAGTATTCGCCCGCGAATGATGCTGTCTGGCTAAGCGACAATCACGATCACATTCTTATATTTGCAAAGAACAAAAACGGATGGAGACCACAGAAACTAGCAAGGGCTGAATCCGCTAACAAAGCATATAAGAATCTCGATAGTGATCCGCGAGGCCTCTGGAAATCTGGAGATTATACCTGCAACAAGAATGCAGATGAGCGCCCCAATCTTTATTATCCGATAACAAACCCCTTTACCGGAGCACAGGTATGGCCGAAGCGAACTGCTGTATGGAGATTCAATCCAGCGGCGCACGAAAAGAATGTTAGAGATAATCTTATATGGTGGGGCAAGAACGGGGAAAATACTGTTCCTGCCTTCAAACGCTTTTTATCAGAAGTAGTCGAAGAGGGAGCCGTCCCTCAAACCATTTGGACCTGGAATGAAGTGGGGCACACTCAGGACGGTCGAAAGGAGCAACTTCAGCTCACTCCCGAAGATCCCTTCGGCACCCCCAAACCAGAACGTCTCCTCGAACGCATTCTTCACATCACGACCAATCCCGGCGACCTCGTGCTCGATTCCTTCCTCGGTTCCGGCACAACCGCTGCCGTCGCGCACAAGATGGGGCGGCGCTATATCGGCATCGAGATGGGCGACCATGCGGTCACCCATTGCGCGCCGCGCCTGAACAAGGTGATCGAGGGCGAGCAGGGCGGCATTTCGCAGAGCTTGAACTGGCAGGGCGGCGGCGGCTTTCGCTTCTACCGTCTCGGGCCGCCGGTCTTCGACGAGAACGGGCATATCCGGGGCGACATCCGTTTTCCGACGCTCGCCGCGCATGTGTGGTTCAGCGAAACGAACACGCCCTGGAGCGGCAAGGGCAAGTCGCCCTGCCTGGGCGTTCACGGGGGCCGGGCCTATGCTCTGCTCTACAACGGCATTCTCGGCGACAAGCGCCCCGATGGCGGCAACGTGCTCACGCGCGGGACGCTGCAATTGATCCGCGAGGCCATCGCCAAGAAGCATCCTGCCTTCGACGGGCCGCTCACGATCTACGGCGAGCAGTCGCGCCTCGGCTCCGCAGGCCTGGAGCGCGAAGGCATCACCTTCAAGCAGACGCCCTACGACGTGAAGGCGCGGCGGTGAGATCATGAAACTCAAGAAATATCAAGCCGAGACCCTCGCCACCTTGCGCCGTTTTCTCGAAGAGGCGCGCGTGGCGGGCCCGCGCAATGCCTATGAGGCGATCACGAGCGAACCGGAGCAGACGAAGCGTCTCGGGCGCTATAGGGGCGAGTACAAGGCGCTGGAGGCGCTGCCCGACGCGCCTTATGTGTGCCTGCGCCTGCCCACCGGCGGCGGCAAGACTGTGCTCGGCGCGCATGCCATCGGCGTGGCGCGCGACACCTGGATCGAGAAGGATTACCCTCTCGTTCTTTGGCTCGTGCCCTCCAACACCATCCGCCTGCAGACGGCGGAGGCGCTGAAGAACCCGCGCCACCCCTATCGCCAGGCGCTCGACGAGGTTTTCGAAGGGCGCGTGCGCGTGTTCGACATTGCCGATTTCACGCAAATCCGCCCGCACGACATCCGCGACAATCTCTGCGTGGTCGTGAGCACGATCCAGACGCTGCGCGTGGGCAATACGGAAGGCCGCAAGGTCTATTCCCATCACGAGGACATAGAGCCGCATTTTTCCGGTGTCTCGCAACATGCGCCGGAGCTGGAGCAGCTTGAGGGCGGCGGCATCAAGTTTTCCTTCGCGAACCTGCTGCACATCCACCGCCCGCTCATGATCGTGGACGAGGCGCACAATGCCGTCACCGGCTTGTCGCGCGAGATGCAGGCGCGGGTGAACCCTTCCGCGATCATCGAGTTCACCGCTACGCCGCGCTTCAACTCCAACATCCTGCACAGCGTCACGGCGCAGGAGCTGAAGGACGAGGAGATGATCAAGCTGCCGATCGTGCTGGCGGAGCACCAGGATTGGCAAGGCGCGGTGAACAGCGCGATTGCGACCCGCGCGAAACTGGCAGAGGCCGCGAAGGACGAGGCGGATTACATCCGCCCCATTGTCCTGTTCCAGGCGCAGCCGAAGGACCAGGAGGTCACGGTCGAGAAGCTGAAGCAGCACCTGATCGACGTGGAGCAGATTCCCGAAGAGCGCATCGCGGTCGCCACCGGCGACCAGCGCGAACTCGACGGGATCGACCTGTTCGATGCCAAAAGCAAGATCGAATACGTGATCACCGTCGAGGCGCTGAAGGAGGGTTGGGATTGCTCCTTCGCTTATGTGTTCTGCTCCGTGTCGCGTATCCAGAGCGCCACGGCGGTCGAGCAGCTTTTGGGCCGCGTGCTGCGCATGCCCTATGCGAAGCGCCGCAAGAACCCGGACCTTAACAAGGCTTACGCGCATATCTCCGAGCCGACCTTCAGCGCCGCCGCCAACGCGCTGGTGGACAAGCTCGTCGCCATGGGCTTCGAGGATGAAGCGCCAGAGATGATCGAGGCAGCCCAGGGGCATCTCGACGAGACGGGGTTGTTCGCCCCCCGCGAGAAGCCCAAGCCGAGTTTCCGCTACCCTGTCACGCCGTCTCCCGCCCTTTACGCCGCCGTCCGCGACGCCGCGATTCAGGGCGTGGCGGTGAACAAGACCGCCGAGGGCAAGGCCGAGATCGTCGTGACGGGGCCGATTGCGCCGGAGCTAAAGGCCATTCTGACGCAAGCGGTGGCCGAGACCGAGCGCAAGGGGTTCGCAGAAGCGGCGCAGGCATATGAAGCCGAAATCCTCCCGATGCTCTCGCCCGCTGAGAAGGGCGAGATCTTCACAGTGCCGGGCCTTGTCAGCGAAATCCAGGGAGAGCTCGTCTTCGCGGAATCCGAGACGCTGATGGAGTTTCACGAATGGTCGCTTCTGGACCGTCCCGCGAGGCTCGATGAAGCCGCCTTCTCGATCCGCGACAATGCGCAGACCTTCGAGATCGACGTGGACGGCAGGCGCGTCGTCTATAGCTTCGCGCAGGAAGAGCGGCAGCTCGCCTTGGATATCGACATCGAAAGCTGGACGCCTGAAAACCTCTCCATCTGGCTCGAACGACAATTGCGCCAGCCGGACATTCACCCCTCCGATCTCCTGCGCTGGGTGCGCGATGCTATCACGCACCTGATGGGCTTGCGCCGGATTCCGATTGCGTCGCTCATGCGCGCCAAGTTCATTTTGGCAAATGCGTTGAAGGTGCGGATCGCCGCCATCCGCCGCGCCGAGCAGGAAACCGTCTACCAACGCTACCTGATCGCGCCCGAAGCCAAGGCAAGCGTGTCGCTGGAGTACAGATTCCTTTTCAGAAACGGCATGTTCGGCGATCAGCGCCGTTATCGTGGGCATTGGCGGCCGGCAAAGCATTTCCTCGGCCCCGATAATGTGCCGGCCTTCGATGGCGCCGAGCAGGGCGAGGAGTTTCAGTGCGCGCAGGCCCTCGATAGCCTTCCCAGCATCCGGTATTGGGTGCGCAACGTTGCCAAGCATCATGATGCGTTCTGGCTGCCGCTGGCCTCAGGCAAGTTCTATCCCGACTTCGTGGCGCTTCTGAACGATGGCCGCCTCTTCGCGGTCGAATACAAGGGCGCGCATCTAGCTGGCGAGGGCAACGATGAGACGAACGAGAAGCGAACCGTCGGGCGGCTGTGGGAAAAGCTCAGCGACGGAAAGGCCGCGTTTCTCATGGTCGAAAAGATCGTCGACGGAAAAGACATGCGCGCCCAGATGCTCGCGAAGCTCGGCGCAGTTTAGGCTTATGCAAAAGAGAATGGCCGGGGCGAGCCCGGCCATGATGCGAGAAACAGAAACGTAAAGCGCCCTACCCGCGCTTTTCCTTGTCGTACGGGTTCGTTCCCATGCGCAGCGACACGCGGATCGGCACGCCGGGGAGATCGAATGCCTCGCGGATGTTGTTGACGAGGTAACGGGTGTAGCTCTTCGGCAGAGCGTCGAGCTGGTTGCCGAAGATGGCGAATGTCGGCGGGCGCGATTTCACCTGAGTCATGTAGCGGATCTTGATGCGGCGGCCCGAAACGGCGGGCGGCGGATTGGCGTCGATCGCATCTTGGAGCCATTGATTGAGCTTCGCGGTCGAGATGCGCCGGTTCCAGGTCTCATAAACCTGGAACACCGCCTTCATGAGCGGATCGATGCCACTGCCGGCGAGCCCTGAGAGCGGCACCACGGGCGCGCCCTTCACCTGCGGCAGCAGGCGGTGAGCCTTCTCCTTGAGTTCTGTCAGCAAGCCTTGCTGGTCGGCGACGAGGTCCCACTTGTTGAGACCGATCACGAGGGCGCGGCCTTCCTGCTCGACGAGATCGACGATGGAGAGATCCTGCTTCTCGAACGGGATCGTCGCATCGAGCAGCACCACCACCACTTCGGCAAAGCGCACGGCGCGCAACGCATCGGCGACGGAGAGCTTCTCGAGCTTGTCCTCGACGCGGGCGCGCTTGCGAAGGCCCGCCGTGTCGAACAGCTTCACGTTCTTTCCGCGCCACTCCCAATCGAGCGAGATGGAATCGCGGGTGATGCCGGCCTCAGGCCCCGTAAGCAGACGGTCCTCGCCGACCATGCGGTTGATCAGCGTGGACTTGCCCGCATTCGGGCGGCCGACGATGGCCACCTGCAGCGGTTTGTTGGGATCGTCCTCTTCCTCCTCGTCGCCGGGCTCGGGGAAGAAAGGCATCAAGGCCTCGAAGAGATCGGCCATGCCTTCGCCGTGCTCGGCGGAGAGCGGAACTGGATCGCCGAGGCCGAGCGAGAAGGCGTCGTAAGCACCGGCCATGCCGCCCGCACCTTCAGCCTTGTTGGCGATGAGGATCACGGGCTTGCCGGAGCGGCGCACCATCTCCGCGAAGGGACGGTCGGCGGGCAGGATGCCGACGCGGGCATCGATCACGAAGAGGATGACGTCCGCATCCCCTATGGCGGCTTCGGTCTGTGCGCGCATGCGGCCGAGAAGCGACTCTTCCGTCGCCTCCTCCAGGCCTGCGGTGTCGATGATGCGGAAGTCCAAGTCGCCGAGACGCGCTTCGCCCTCACGCCGGTCGCGGGTCACGCCCGGACGGTCGTCCACGAGCGCGAGCTTCTTGCCCACGAGACGGTTGAAGAGAGTCGACTTGCCGACATTCGGCCGCCCGACAATGGCGACGGTAGGCGTCATGTCCCTGGTGCTCCGTCTTATTGAGTGACTTGAACGGGCCCGCCCGCCACGAGAGCGGTGTAGATCGCAAGCCGCTGCCTCAAGGAGGGAGGCGTCTCACGGTCGGCCGCCATCTGGTCGAACCAGCGCCCGGCATAATCCATGTCGCCTGCCTTAAGGCCGGAAAGGCCGAGGAGTTCCCGAGCCGAGTGGCGCCAGGCATTGCCCGGCACGGCCATGGGCTCGAGGGTCTGGCGGATCCGGGCCTGATCGGCGCTGTCGACGCGCAGCCACGCGGCGCGAAGTTTGGCGAGGTCGCGCCAGAGCGGAGCAACGCCAGTGTCGTTCGCCAGGGCGTCATAGGCGGCAGCACCGGCTTCAGCATTCTGCTGGCCGCGCTCGGCAGCCAGGCGGAAGCGGGCGAGCAGGCTGTAGCCGGTGTCGCCCTGCTTCGCGAGGGCCTCCAGGGCGGCATCGGCTTCCTGAGCCTTGCTGTCGCCGGAGAGCTTCAGGGCCTCTTCATAGCGCGCGGCGGCAGCCTGGGCGCGGGTCTCCTGCATATGCTCCCAGTAGCGCCAGCCACCGACGCCGATGACGACGAGAGCGACAACGGCAATGATGAGGCCATTATAGCGAGCCCAGACCTTTGCCAGCTGGTCGCGGCGGTATTCCTCATCGACTTCGCGAATGAACTCGTCGTTCTGGTTCGTAGCCATCGTCCCTCATGCGGCCCTCAACGGCCGCCTCCTTCAATCGAAGTGGGTCGCCTAGCATACACCCCTGCCTAAGGCGAGAGGTTTCCTGGCCAAGAGCTTCCCTGACCAGGGGATTTCACGCTCTTGTGGGCAGGACAGGCACCCCGATCAGCAGCGGATGGAGCCAGAGAACGAAGGCCACATAGACGACGACACCGATCACGATCGCGAGAATGTCGTTGCGCCAGCCCGCAGGGGCCGCCGTACCCCCGTGCTGTGCCGCCACGTCCCGACGCTTCACGCTTATGCGAGCCGCCACCGCCCAGGCCAGGAACGAGCCGAAGAGCAGGATGGAGCCGAGATCGCCATTGGCGAGAAGATGCGCCAGAGCCCAGATCTTCACGCCCGCCAGCATGGGATGCTTGAGGCGGTGCTTGATATGCCCAGGAAGATAAGCTGCCACAAAGCAGATGAAGGCGATGAGCACGAGCAGGAGCGCCAGATGCCGGGTCCAGACCGGCGGGTCCCAGACCGGGATGTAGCCGTTCGCCCGGTAATGCCCGTAGCCGATGACCATCAGCACGATTCCGGCGAGCGACAGGAGCGAGTACAGCCACTTGTAAGGCCCCTCGCCCACGCGGCCGATGAGCGCAGATCGCCCCTTGCGAGCCATGCTGAAGGAATGTGTGCCGAGAAACAGGATCAGGCCAAGAACAAGCAGCGTCACGATCACTCTCCTAAGGGAATAGGAAATTATAGTCTCGCTTGCTTTGGCTGACCACTCGGAGCCCGGCCGGAGGTATGAAAAGCCGTCGCGAGATGCCACGCCCTCAACAGCAAGTTTCTATCCGTCCGCAAGGTTCTGGACTGCCTAAACTTTTAACAATCGGCTATCTTGCAGCCCGAAAATTTCCCGGGTACTCACCGGAACAAACGTCGCTATAGACTAATGACGGCATGGTGAGCGGGCCTCGAACCCGTTACTAGGCCGATAGATTCAACAACAAATGTTCCAAGGGGGAGACAGACAGGTGACGGCGCTCATCAAGCTTTCTCGTGTCATCGACTCGATCAACGAACGCATCGGCAAAGTCGCGGCCTGGGCCATCGTGGTGGCCATTCTGGTTTCCGCCATCAACGCTATCATCCGCCGCATCTTCGGCGTCTCGTCCAATGCCTGGCTCGAGCTGCAATGGTACCTGTTCGGTGCCGTGTTCATGCTCTGCGCCGCCTGGACGCTCCGGGCCAACGAACACATCCGCATCGACATCATCTCCAGCCGCCTGACGAAGCGCGGGCGCGACCGGATCGACCTGATGGGTCACCTGCTCTTCCTCTTCCCCTTCGTGGCGCTGATGCTGTGGCTGTCGGTTCCCTATTTCACGAAATCCTACGAATCCGGCGAGGTTTCCTCCAATGCCGGCGGCCTTCTGATCTGGCCGGCGAAGGGCTTGATCCTTCTGGGCTTCATCTCGCTGGCCTTCCAGTGGCTGAGCGAGCTCATCAAGCGTGTGGCCATCATGCAGGGCAAGCTCGCCGACGAGCATGACCATGTGAGCGCGCACGGCGCGGCAGAGGCCGAAGCCGAGCGCCTGATCTCCGGGCTTGCCACTGGAGACGAGCCTCCAGGCGACGGCATCCGCTAAGCCCCCGCCTGACCTGATTTTCGGAGTTTTCGTCCATGGCTGCATTGATTGCCCAGAACCTCGCCCCGATCATGTTCGCGGCGCTGGTGATCTTCCTTCTCCTCGGCTACCCGGTCGCCTTCTCGCTGGCGGCGAACGGCCTGCTCTTCTTCATCATCGCGGTGGAGCTCGCGCCGCTCGCGCCTGAGAGCATCAACCTCTCCTGGCCTCTGCTTCAGGCGCTGCCCGACCGTATCTACGGCACCATGTCGAACGAGGTGCTGCTGGCGATCCCATTCTTCACCTTCATGGGATACGTGCTCGAACGCTCCGGCATGGCGGAAGACCTGCTCGACACCATCGGCCAGCTCTTCGGACCCGTACGCGGCGGCCTCGCCTATGCGGTGATCTTCGTGGGCGCGCTGCTTGCCGCCACCACCGGCGTCGTGGCCGCTTCCGTGATCTCCATGGGCCTCATCTCCCTGCCGATCATGCTGCGCTACGGCTATGACCGCCGTCTCGCCTCGGGCGTGATCGCAGCCTCCGGCACGCTCGCCCAGATCATCCCGCCCTCCCTCGTTCTCATCGTCATGGCCGACCAGCTCGGCCGCTCGGTGGGCGACATGTACGAAGGTGCCTTCGTCCCCGGCCTCGTGCTCACCGGTCTTTATGCCGGCTACGTGCTGCTGATGACGATTATCTTCCCGAAATCGGCTCCCGGCCTTCCGCCGGAGGCGATCGGCTACCGTGAGCCCAACGGCTCGCGCGGTGTGTGGCAGCTTGGCGTCCTCGTGGTCTTCTCCGGCTTCGTCGGCTACTACGTGCTGACGCAGACCAACACCAAGGCAGGCGCGGATTTCGTGATCCTCACGATCTGCGTGGCAACAGTGGTGGCGCTCATCTGCGCCGTGATGAACCGGTTCCTCGGCGCCAAGCGCATCGCCATCTCGGCGGCTCTCGTGGCTGTCTTCCTCGGCCTCTACGTGGTTCTGCACAACCAGGGCCATGAAGGTCTCGCGCTCACCATGGAGATGGTTCTCTCGGGTGCGATCTATGCCCTCGTCGTGGGCATCGTGGAGCGCTTCACGGGCCTTCGCCTCATGTCGAACATGGCCCAGCAGGTCACCTTCGTCATGGTGCCCCCGCTGCTGCTCATCTTCCTCGTGCTCGGCACCATCTTCATCGGCCTTGCCACGCCGACGGAAGGCGGCGCCATGGGCGCGCTCGGCTCGGTGATCCTCGCCGCCATCAAGCGCAAGCTCGACAACAACCCGAACCGCTTCAACTTCACCATCGTCCGTCAGGCGACGGAAGCGACGGCGAAACTCTCCGCCTTCGTTCTGTTCATCCTGATCGGCGCACGTGTATTCTCGCTCACCTTCTACGGCGTGAACGGACATCTGTGGGTGGAGCACCTGCTGGTCTCGCTCCCGGGCGGCCAGGTGGGCTTCCTGATCGTGGTGAACGTCCTCGTGTTCCTGCTGGCCTTCTTCCTCGACTTCTTCGAGTTGGCCTTCATCGTGGTGCCGCTGCTCGGCCCCGCGGCCGAGAAGCTGGGCATCGACCTGATCTGGTTCGGCGTGATCCTGGGCGTGAACATGCAGACCTCGTTCATGCACCCGCCCTTCGGCTTCGCCCTGTTCTTCCTGCGCTCGGTGGCCCCCAAACAGGCCTATATCGACCGCCTGACAGGCAAGAAGATGGAGCCGGTGACCACCGGCCAGATCTACTGGGGCGCGATCCCCTTCGTGGTGATCCAGCTCATCATGGTGGCCCTCGTCGTCGCCTTCCCGAGCATGGTCATGCACTACAAGGCTGCCGGCCCCGTCGCCGATCCGGCTGCTGTGCAGAAGACCCTCGACAACCTGCTGATGCCTCCCGGCCTCGGCGGCCCCGGCAGCGATGGCGGATTGCCCGCACTCAACTTCGATCCGCCGAAGCCATAAGGCGGATTACACCTCAAACGACAAAGGCGGGCTTTGCGGCCCGCCTTTTCTTTTACTCTCATCGCTTCAGGCTAAGGGCGTCTGTAGACACCCGTGAACGACACGTTGTTTCCGCCGCAATACTTGTTGTCCTTGACCAGAAGATAAGGCCCAAGGCGCTGCATCCGCACCTTGCAATCCGCCTCATCCGCCTGATCGAAAGGCAGCGTTCCGTTCTCGCCAATTCCGAATGAGAGCATTGCGTCTTCCGGCTTCATCTCGCCTTCCAGCGATCCGACATTGACCGCGCCGCGTTTGACGCGCTCGGGATCACCAGCGCCCCAACTCGCATCGCCTTTGATGGAAAGAGTACCGACCTTGTCGGCTTGCGTGATCTCGATGCTCTGCTCCGGGCCGCTTTGCCATTGTCCAACCCAGTCCTTCGTCTCGACAGGCGGCGGGTCCTGCACGATGGAGACGTTGGCGCTCGGCAGCCAGTTCTTGGTGACGCGGCCTTGTTTGCTGGCATAGCTCGCGCAGATGTAATCGCCCTTCGTGCCGATGACGACGACTTCGTCCCCCGGAACGAGATAAGCCTTCTCCTGGCAGGCAGAACTCATGTTCGGGCAGCTGCGGTCGACGAGCGGATTCTTGAGGAAATGAACCTTGGGAGAGACGGTGTTGATCCTGCCGAGGACGATGGGACCGTTGACGGTGCGGCCCGGATCTTCATAGCCGTATGACAGGCAAAGCGTCCCTTCCGCGAAGGATGGGCCTGCCCAAAGCATGCTAAGAGCCGCGAGGGCAGCAGCCTTACGCGTCCGAACCATGATTATTCCTCCGTCATAGACCATGTGCGCCTAGCGGCGTGACGGCGGAGGATACCCGATCAGCGAAACACTGTCTCGTATTGCTCGGGCTTAAAACCGACGACGAGGCGATTGCCCAGATCGAGCACGGGCCGCTTGATCATGGAAGGCTGATCGAGCATCAGCGCGATGGCCTTGCGCTCATCGATGCCCGCCTTCTCCGCATCCGGCAGCTTGCGAAACGTCGTGCCGGCACGGTTGAGAAGCGTCTCCCAACCCGCGTTGCGCACCCAACCTTCCAACCGAGCGCGGTCGATGCCTTCGGCCTTGTAATCATGGAAGGCGTAAGACACGCCCTTGGCATCGAGCCAAGCGCGCGCCTTTTTCATCGTGTCGCAGTTCTTGATGCCGTAGAGCGTCGCGGCCATCGATTATTCCCACTCGATGGTGCCGGGCGGCTTCGAGGTGATGTCGTAGGTCACGCGGTTGATGCCCTTCACCTCGTTGATGATGCGGGTGGCGACGCGGCCGAGGAAATTCATGTCGAAGGGATAGAAATCCGCCGTCATGCCATCGACCGAGGTCACGGCGCGCAGCGCACAGACATGGTCGTAGGTGCGCCCGTCGCCCATGACGCCCACGGTCTTCACGGGAAGCAGCACAGCGAAGGCCTGCCAGATTTCATCGTAGAGGCCGGCATTGCGGATCTCTTCGAGATAGATCGCATCAGCCTTGCGCAGGATGTCGAGCTTCTCGCGGGTGATCGTGCCGGGAACACGAATGGCGAGGCCTGGACCGGGGAACGGATGACGGCCTACGAAGGCTTCCGGCAGGCCGAGTTCGCGACCGAGCACGCGCACTTCGTCCTTGAACAGTTCGCGCAGCGGCTCCACGAGCTTCATCTTCATGCGCTCGGGCAGGCCGCCCACATTGTGGTGGCTCTTGATGGTGACTGATGGGCCGCCGGTGAAGGACACGCTCTCGATCACATCGGGATAGAGCGTGCCTTGCGCCAGGAAGTCCGCGCCGCCGATCTTCTTTGCTTCCTCGTCGAAGACGTCGATGAAGAGCTTGCCGATGGTCTTGCGCTTCACTTCCGGATCGGACACGCCTTCGAGCGAGCCGATGAAGAGATCCTGCGCCTGAACGTGAACGAGCGGGATGTTGTAGTGATCGCGGAACAGGCTCACCACCTGCTCGGCTTCGGAAGCACGCAGCAGGCCGTGATCGACGAACACGCAGGTGAGCTGATCGCCGATGGCTTCGTGGATGAGGACAGCGGCCACAGCGGAGTCGACGCCGCCGGAGAGGCCGCAGATCACCTTGCCCTTGCCGACCTGGGCGCGAATGCGCTCGATGGCTTCCTCACGGAAGGCCTTCATGGTCCAGTCGCCTTTGCAGCCAGCGATATCACGCACGAAATTGCGGATGAGCTGCGCTCCCTGGGGCGTATGCACTACCTCCGGATGGAACTGGACACCGTAGAATTTGTGCTTCTCGTCGGCGACGACCGCGAAGGGCGCGTTCTCGGAAGCGGCGAGCACTTCGAAGCCTTCCGGCAGCTTGGTCACGCGGTCGCCGTGGCTCATCCACACGGGATATTTCTTGCCCACATGCCACACGCCCTGGAAGAGCGGGCTTTCCGAGAAGATCTCGATCTCGGCGCGGCCGAATTCCGAATGATGTCCGCCCTCGACCTGTCCTCCGAGCTGCGCCGCCATGGTCTGCTGGCCATAGCAGATGCCGAAGACCGGGAGGCCCGTATCGAACAGTTCCTGGGGCGCGCGGGGCGAGGAATCCGCCGTCACGGATTCAGGCCCGCCTGAGAGAATGACGCCCTTCGGCTTCATGGTCCGGATGGCCTCGGCGGCCTTTTGAAAAGGGACTACCTCCGAATAGACACCCTCTTCACGCACCCGCCGAGCTATGAGTTGGGTTACCTGAGAGCCGAAGTCCACAATGAGTATCTTGTCGTGCATCTGAGCCATTTTATATCATCACATGTGAGAGGACACGTCTCGGGCTGGGGGCATCATCAGGTGCTTTACCTTTAATCCTGCTGAGGTGTCATGCACTTTGATGGAGCGATCATGCTGCGTTACGAGTTTATAACGCTTTTCTCAACCCTAGCGCTCTTGTTTCCAAGCGCTTGCATGGCACAAGGACTATCTCTGGAAAAGGTCGAGGCTCTCAGTCAGGGGGCCCTGCCCCAGGTCCGCGAATACGTCACTCGCAAGCTCGGATGCTCTCATTGGGAAAGCATGCAATCCCCGGCAAAGCTGAAAACCGTAGGGGCCAAAAGGGCTGTTCGACATCTTAGATGCGATGACCTGGAGGAGGATGAGGCGTTCCTGCGCAAAGTTTATGCCCAGCACCCAGCCTCGATCAAAGCCCTGGATGCCGTCACGGAATTGCAGATATCAGCCACCAACTCGCAAGGGGCAGCACCAACTCCACCAGGCCCAGGCTTTTAGGATGCTTCAGCCGCTCAAAAGTTCCAACGGCCTCATGAAGGTCCGGTCATAGCTCTGAATGCAGCGGCTTCTTTGCGCGATCTCGTCGGCTCGCTTGTAGTCCGGCTCGACCATCACATCGCGCCGATATCGTTCGTAATCCGCCAGGCTCGGAAAGCTGAAAAGACAGATGGCGATATTGTTGGCGCCCTCTCCCGGCAGGAAATAGCCGTGGTGAGTACCGCCCATCTTTCGAACCAGTTCGACCCAGATCGAGGCATATTCCTCAAAATCGGCGATCTTATAGGGATCGAGAACGTATCGGACGTGACATGTCACCATGAGCGGTTTTCCTCCACGCGAGAGAGCTTAGCCTCTCTGGAGGATTGTTACAAAGAAGCCATCCGTGCCTGTTTTGCGAGGCGTCATCTGGAGACCATGAACCGTCTTGCGGGTAAGGCTCTTGAGGCTGGTGAGACCGGCTTGTGCGAGCACCTGTTCCTGAGGAAGGATCGTAAAGTCTTCATGCCGTTCCAATAGGCCCGCAATTGCCTCGTCGTTCTCCTCCGGCAGGATCGAGCAGGTGATGTAGACGATCCGCCCACCCGGCTTCACCAAGGCGGCGGCGCGGTCGAGAACGATCGCCTGCTCCTTGCGGCGCACCTCCAGGCTGCCGGGGCGCAGACGCCATTTCGCGTCCGGATTGCGCCGCCACGTGCCGACGCCCGTGCAGGGCGCATCGACCAGCACGCAATCTATCCTGCCGTCGAGATCGGTGACGGCATCGGCTCCGCCGCGCGGCGTTCGAACCTGCACGTTGCGCACGCCCGCGCGGGTCAGGCGGTCGTGGATGGGGGCAAGCCGGCGCGCATCGCCGTCGGTGGCGTAAATCTGTCCGTGGTTCTCCATCATGGCCGCGAGCGCCAACGTCTTGCCGCCGCCTCCCGCGCAGAGATCGACCACCTGCTCGCCGGGCTTCACGGCGGAGAGAAGTGCGGCCAGTTGTGAACCTTCGTCCTGGATCTCGATCCAGCCCTTGATGAATTCGGGCTCCGATTGAACCGCCGGTCCGCGTCCATCCTCGCTCGGCGCGATGCGCAGGCCCAAGGGTGATAGAGGCGTTTCGACGGCACTCAGATGCGGCAGGGCATCGTGCGCCTCCTCGCGGGACGAGACCTTCAAGGTATTCACGCGCAGGTCCAAAGGCGCTCGCGTGGTCAGCGCCTGCATTTCGGACACAAGGTCATCGCCGAAAAGGTGCTGAAGCGAGGGCTCGATCCATTCCGGAAAATCGCCCGCCACATGAGCCGGAGCACCTTCAAGATTTGCCGCTTCCAGCTTCCCGCGCTCGGCGGTGGACAAGGGCTCCGGCGCGAAACGCTCGCCCGAGCAAAGAGCCGCGACAGCGTCCACCGTCATGCCCCGCTGGAGATGCAGCATGCCGAGCAGGATGGCCCGGGGCGTGCCTTCTCCCATGACCCAGGCGGCGGAAGCCTTGCGGCGCAGCGCATCATAAACAAGGCTCGCGATGGCCGCCCTATCCTTCGACCCGGCGAAACGGTGCGAGAGGCCCCAATCCTTGAGGGCCTCAGCCGCCGGACGGCGGCGGGCGTCGATGTCTCCAAGGACCTCGATGGCGGCGGAGATGCGGGCAGCAGGTGTCATCGAAAAAGCACACTTAACCTAGGCCGCAGAAGCGACACATTGTTTCCTATTTTCCGACGCGTTCAGACGTGGATTCAAGAGGGCGTGCGCTCAGCACGATTCTCTCTTGGAGCCTAGAACAATGTCGATCCTCTCCCGCCTCGTGGCCCTCGGCCTCACTCTCGCGATTGCTGCCTGCGCCACGACTCCGGCTGCCGACTTCACCCCGCCCCCGCGCAAGATGACGGATGCCAAGACCCAGCTCGAAAGCGGCAAGAAGTACTAATCGAAAAGAGCGGGATGGGCGAGAGCGCCCGTCCCGCCTTTAAAGGCCAGCCTCCGCGCCGGCGACACGGATGGCGAAGATGATCCACATGACGATGAGGATCAGCACGCCGAGCAAGAAGGCCTGGAAGCGCCACATCACCCTGTTCGAGGTGATGTGAATGGCAGCATGAACCAGACGGCTCGTTACGAACATCCAGGACATCACCACGAAGAGCATATCGGCCTTGCGGGTGATGAGCGCCAGAACCACCAGCACATAGAAGAGCACCGGCACTTCGAACTGATTATGAAACGCGTTCTGGAACTGCAGCGCGCGCTTCGGCCAGTTGCGCTCGCCCAGAGCGATGTCCCCCATTCTCACCTCTCCGGACTTGAGAGACGCAATCCGCGTGCTCCCCATCAGGAAAAGCAGAACGAAGGTGAGCCCGATCAGGACATAGACGGGCAGGAGAACGGCGGTGATGCTCATGGGCTAGAACTCGTGTGAACCTTAACTACGCGTCGGATAGTTAGGGCTCTCACGGGTGATCGTCACGTCATGGACGTGACTTTCGCGCAGGCCCGCGCTGGTGATGCGGATGAATTGGGCCTTCTCGCGGAATTCCGGCAGGGTCGCAGCACCCACATAGCCCATGGAGGCGCGCAGGCCGCCGGTAAGCTGGTGGAGCACGCCCGAGACAGGCCCCTTATAGGCCACCTGCCCCTCGATGCCTTCCGGCACGAGCTTCAGGGTGTCGCGCACTTCAGCCTGGAAGTAGCGGTCCGCCGAGCCGCGGGCCATGGCGCCCACGGAGCCCATGCCACGATAGGCCTTGTAGGAACGGCCCTGATAGAGGAACACCTCGCCGGGTGTCTCGTCCGTGCCCGCAAGCAGCGAGCCCACCATGGCGCAGGAGGCACCGGCCGCGAGAGCCTTGGCGAGATCGCCCGAGAACTTGATGCCGCCGTCCGCAATCACCGGCACATCGGCGGCATGACCGGCCTCGACGGCCTCCATGATCGCAGTGAGCTGGGGCACGCCCACGCCCGCCACGATGCGGGTGGTGCAGATGGAGCCGGGGCCGATGCCGACCTTGATCGCGTCCGCGCCCGCATCGATGAGCGCCTGAGCGCCTTCGCGGGTCGCCACGTTGCCGGCGATCACCTGAACGGCGTTCGAGAGCTTCTTCACGCGGGTGACGCTCTCCAGAACCTTCACGGAATGGCCGTGGGCCGTATCGACCACGACCACGTCGCAGCCGGCATCGATGAGGCGCTCGGCGCGCTCGAAGCCCTGCTCGCCCGTGGTGGTGGCGGCGGCAACGAGAAGGCGACCTTGGGCATCCTTGGCCGCATTCGGATAGGCCACCTGCTTCTCGATGTCCTTCACGGTGATGAGGCCGATGCAGCGGTAATGGTCGTCGACCACCAGCAGCTTCTCGATGCGGAATTGGTGCAGGAGGCGGCGCGCCTCGTCCTGGGTCACGCCCTCGCGGACGGTGATGAGCCGGTCCTTGGTCATCAGCTCGGAGACCGGCTGACCCGGATTGCTGGCGAAGCGCACGTCGCGGTTGGTGAGAATGCCGACGAGCTTGCCCTTAGTGTTGTTGGGACCGCGCTCCACCACCGGAATGCCGGAAATGCCGTGATGCTTCATGGTGGCCAGCGCATCGGCCAGGGTCTCGTCCGGGTAGCTGGTGATCGGGTTCATCACCATGCCGGATTCATACCGCTTCACGAGGCGCACCTGCTCGGCCTGAGCCTCCGGCTCGAGATTGCGGTGGATCACGCCCAAGCCCCCGTTCTGGGCCATGGCGATCGCCATGCGCGCTTCCGTGACCGTATCCATGGCCGAAGCGATGATCGGCATATTGAGGTGGATGGTGCGGGTCAGCCGGGTCGCGACATTCACGTCGCTGGGCATGACTTCGGAGCGGCCGGGCCGGAGCAACACGTCATCGAAGGTCAGTCCCTCGATGATCTTATCCGTAACGATTGAGGCCATGGTCAACTCCCTTGGGGTGCGCGGTGGGCAAGCGATATCGCTTATCGAGTTGACGCGGGTCCGTAGCACGGCTGTGTCGGCAGGGGAAGGGAGCAAAGTCATGCAATTGAGGGCAAGGTCCCATGCTTGCACGTCTGGGCTCTGGCCAGCCTCAACCTCGTGCCGAGCCTCATCCCCCGATAGATATATTGTTATAATTATGGCGATTCGTAGTGGGCAGGCTTATGAAAAACTGGATCGGGAAAGTAATACGGCAGTTACTGACGGTGTTGCTGCCGCTCATAAACCTCGCCAACCCGGCGATTGCCATTGAAGCGGCAACTCCCTTGGAACGCCTGAAGCAAATCCATCGAAAAGTCATGGATCCCGATCAGTTCTTCAGCATCAGGGAGACCTTGGCCGAACTCAATACCTTGGAAAAGAAGGTATCGTCAGGCGATCAGGAAGCGCAGGGCGAACTCAACTTCCTGCGGGGTTTCGTCCTCTATCGGGCTGAGAGAGCAGCCGAATCCCTCCCTCCAAGCGTGGAGGCATTGCGGATCGATGCGGCCCGCCCCTTCCTGTCGGACCAGGAGCGCACGAGGCTGACCTACAACATTGCCCTTCAAGCGGAGGCGGTCGGCGATTGGAGGATGGCAATCGAGTTTTATAAGAAGGCCATGCCCCTGTTCGATGCCGCATCGGAATATTCGGAGGATCAGCGGCTCGGATTGCGTGAACGGCTCGCATACTGCCTGCATGAAGCCCGCAGCTATTCCGAGGCTCTCGCCTTGAACAAGCAGGTTCTCGCAGGCGGAGAAAAGCTCTTCGGCCCCGATAGCTCGAAACTTTACACGGTGCTCACCAACCTCGCTCAGAATGCCCATGCCCTGAACGAGATGAGCGCTGCACGTGGGTTTCTCGAGCGCCTGCTCGACATCGCCATGAAGCGCAAAGCCATGGACAAAGTCGACACGGCGCTTTTCCAGCTTGGCGTTCTTTCATCGGAGGAAGGTCGCTTCAAGGAAGCGGAAGCCTTCATGAAGCGTCGCTTAGAATTGGCGGAGAAAAGCGGCAATGCCTCTCGCATCGCCGATGCGAAGGAGGATCTTGAGATCCTCTACGAGAAGACGCCTCGCTAACGCACCGAAAAATAAGATTAGCGACATTCAGGCTAGGCATTCGAGCTTAAGAGCGCTAAGTCCGGCAGGTCATGCGCCAGGCTCGCCTTCTCCCCCTGATCATCGCCACTGCCCTTTTCATGGAGAACATGGATTCGACGGTCATTTCGACCTCGCTTCCCATGATCGCGCAGGATCTCGGGGCCGATGCCATCGCGCTCAAGCTGGCATTGACCTCCTACCTCATCAGCCTCGCCATCTTCATCCCGATCTCGGGCTGGGTCGCGGACAAGTATGGCTCGCGCACCATCTTCACCGCCGCCATCGGCGTGTTCATGGCGGGGTCCCTCGCCTGCGCGGCGGCGAACTCGCTGGAAGGCTTCGTGATCGCCCGCTTCGTGCAGGGCATGGGCGGCGCCATGATGGTGCCGGTCGGGCGGCTCGTACTGCTACGCAGCGTGTCCCGCAACGAGGTGGTGCAGGCGCTCGCCACGCTCACCATCCCTGCCCTCATTGGCCCCGTTGTCGGTCCACCACTGGGCGGCTTCATCACCACCTATTTCCATTGGCGCTGGATCTTCTTCATCAACATCCCGATCGGCATTCTCGGGATTATTCTGGCGACGATCTACATTCCCAATATCCGCGAGGAGGACACACCGCCCCTCGATATCGCCGGCTTCCTGCTTTCCGGCATCGGCCTCGCGCTTCTGATGCTGGGTCTCGCTTCGGGTGGCCGCCATCTCGTTCCGGAAGAGGTTTCGCTCGCCTGCGTCGTCATCGGCACACTGTGCGTCGTGGCCTATGTCTGGCATGCTAAGCGGACGCCCCACCCGGTTCTGCAACTGAACCTGCTGAAGGTGCCGACCTTCCGCACCAGCGTTCTGGGCGGTTCGCTCTTCCGAGTCGGCGTCGGTGCGATCCCGTTCCTGCTGCCGCTCATGCTGCAGATCGGTTTCGGCCTGAGCCCCGTGGCCTCCGGCTCCCTCACCTTCATCGCGGCGGTGGGCGCGCTGTTCATGAAGACCATGGCTAAGCGCATCCTGGAAAGGTTCGGCTTCCGCCGGGTGCTCATCATTAACGCCTTCATCGGCGCAGTCTTCATCGCGGCCAACGGGTTCTTCACGCCCTCGACGCCGCATTGGCTGATCATGCTGGTCCTGCTGGTGGGCGGTTGCTTCCGGTCGCTCCAGTTCACGAGCCTCAACGCCATCGCCTATGCGGAAATCTCGAAGCGTGACATGAGCTACGCCACAAGCCTGTCGAGCGCGGCGCAGCAGGTGGCGCTCAGCATGGGCGTGGCCTTCGGAGCCTATATGGTTGAGGCCGCAGCCCACTGGCATGGACGAACGGCCATCGCGGCGGAAGATTTTGGCCCCGCCTTCTGGGCGGTCGCCGTGGTCTCCGCCCTGGCGGGCTTCGCCTTCATGAAGCTCCATCCGACTGCAGGCGCCGAAATGTCGGGCCACCGCGCGGTCGAGGAGAAGCCTCCGGCCACGGGCATGGGCGACGGCACTACAAATCTCAGTGAAGAGGTAGAACGCCGATAGGATTGCATTACCATGGGCTCTCAGGACCAGGAGGCCTCCATGGATCAGAAAATCATCGACCTCTACGACGACTTCACCCATGGCGGCATGAGCCGCCGCTCGTTCCTCGATAAGCTTGCGGCGCTCGCCGGCAGCTCGGCTGCCGCCGCAGCCATCCTGCCGATCCTGCAGAACAACTACGCCCAGGCGCAGACTGTGCCGGAGAACGACCCGCGCATCACGGCGGAGATGGTCGACATCCCCGGCGCGCAGGGCCTCAAGGGCTATTTGGTGAGGCCGAAGGATGCGACCGGAAAGCTCCCGACCGTGATCGTCATTCACGAGAACCGGGGTCTCAACCCGCACATCAAGGACGTGACCCGCCGCATGGCGACGGAGGGCTTCATCGCGCTCGGCCTCGATTACCTCTCGCCCATGGGCGGCACGCCCGCCGACGAGGACAAGGGCCGCGAGATGATCGGCCAATTGAAGCAGCCGGACGTGATCGCCTACGGCAAGGCGGCGGTGGCCTATCTGAAGGCCCGCCCCGGCGGCACCGGCAAGGTCGGCGCCATGGGCTTCTGCTGGGGCGGCGGCGCGGTGAACAACCTCGCCGTCAACGAGCCGAACCTGAGCGCAGGCGTCGCCTATTACGGCGGCCAGCCGAAGGCTGAGGACGTGCCGAAGATCAACGCGGCCCTCATGCTGCATTACGGCGGCCTCGACGAGCGCATCAATGCAGGCATCCCGGCCTACGAGGCCGCGCTCAAGCAGGCCGGCAAGACGTATGAGATTTACGTCTATGAAGGTGCGAACCACGCCTTCAACAACGACACCAACGCCGCCCGCTACGACAAGGAAACGGCCGATCTAGCCTGGAGTCGTACGGTTGGGTTCCTGAAGAAGAATTTGACTTGATGACAAGCGTCATCCCGGACGAAGCGCAGCGAAGATCCGGGATCGTTATCAGGATAAGGCGCCATTCTCGTCTTGCGATCCCGGATCGGCTATGCCGTCCGGGATGACGCCTCTGGTCCTGCATTATCCTCGAACGCGTCCACCTGCACGCGCTTGCCG
The DNA here is from genome assembly GCF_022808595.1 of Microvirga solisilvae. GTDB lineage: Bacteria > Pseudomonadota > Alphaproteobacteria > Rhizobiales > Beijerinckiaceae > Microvirga > Microvirga solisilvae. The sequence continues at coordinate 442,713 of NZ_JAKUCN010000001.1, read as the reverse complement.
ACCATGAACGCATCCGCCACGAGGCGGAACGGAGCAACGTCGACCTCCGATGTGCCGATGGTGAGCAGCGCGTCGAAGCGGCGGTAGATGCCCTGGTATTCGGCGGGCTCCTCCTTCACCACGAGACGCCCGTCGATCTCGAGGCAGCTTCCGCCGTGTGAGAGCTTCAGAGTAAAGCCTGCATCCGTCTCGACCTCGATATCCCAGCTTTGCGGACCGGTCTGGCGCCAGTCGAAGACCGCTTGGAGATTACTGTCCGTATGCCCGGTCTGAAATTGCAGATTGGCCGCGATCGGCGCATCCCTGTTAGCGGGAAACTCCAACGACGCCGTCTTGATGAAGACCGGCTCCGGCATGATGCGGGTGACGATAGAGAGCGCGTTGATGCCGGGATCGAACACGCCGAAGCCGCCCGGAGCCCAAATCCATTGCTGGCCCGGATGCCAGTGGCGCACATCCTCTTTCCAGGTCACCTGAAGCCGTTTGATCGACCAGCCGGCGAGCGTCTTCTTCGCCTCGTCGACGCCCTTGTTGTACTGGGCGTGCCAGGTGGTGAAGACGGTCTTTCCAACCTTTTCGCCAAGCAGTCTCAGGTCTTCCAACTCGCTCAAGGTGGCGGCGGGCGGCTTTTCGAGGAGGACGCTTTTCCCGGCCAACAATGCTTCCCGAGCAATCTGATGGCGCACCTGCGGCGGGGTGCAGATCGCCACCGCTTCCACATCCTTGAGCTTCAGGAGATCGCGATAATCCTGAAAGGTGTATTGGGCATCTTCATGGGTCAGGCCACGGGTGCTCGACACCGCCAGAAGCTCGAAATCCGGATTGGCCTTGATTGTCGGCAGGTGCTGGTCCTGCGCGATCTTGCCGAGGCCGATAATGCCGATTTTGTGCGGTGTCATAGGCGTGGTCCTTCGATCAGGAAGGCCACGCCCTATGCGCGGCCGTCAGTCTTCTGTGCGGTCTGCTCCACCCCGAAAACCGGTCGCCAGCACATAGAGTTCCGCTGAATCGGCCCGGCTTGCCGCAGGCTTCACGTGGCGCACCACGGCGAAGTCGCGCTTGAGGTCGGCAAGAAGCTGGTTTTCCGTGCCGCCCTGGAACACCTTGGCGACGAAAGCCCCACCGGGCGCCAGGATCTCGCGGGCGAAATAGATCGCGGCTTCGGCCAAGCCGATGATGCGCAGGTGGTCGGTCTTCTTGTGGCCGGTGGTGTTGGCCGCCATGTCGGACATGACCACATCCGCCGGACCGCCCAGCATCTCGATGAGCTTGCCCGGAGCGCTGTCATCCAAAAAGTCGAGCTGGATGAATTCGACGCCAGCCATGGGATCGATGGGCAGAAGATCGATGCCGACCACCTTGCCCTTCGCGCCCACCTTCTTGGCCGCAATCTGCGACCAGCCGCCGGGAGCGGCGCCCAGGTCCACGATGCGCTGGCCGGGCTTGAGGATGTGATACTTCTCGTCGATCTCGATCAACTTGAAGGCCGCGCGAGAGCGGTAGCCCTCGCGCTTGGCGCGGGCCACGTAGGGATCGTTGAGCTGGCGCTCAAGCCATTTCTGAGAAGAGAGGGTCCGCTTGTGCGCGGTCTTCACGCGCTGCTTGAGATTGCGGGTCCCCGAACCGGTCTTGGTGGTCACCGTTGGCTTCCCTCCCGCCACACGCTGTCCTCTCTCATCATGTTCATCAGAATTCCTTCGCGCAGACCCCGGTCCGCGATGCGCAGGCGATCCGAGGGGAAAGCCCGGCGGATCGCTTCGAGAATGGCGCAGCCGGCCAGAACCAGATCGGCCCTGTCCTTGCCGATGCACGGATTGTCGGCGCGCTGTTGAAAATTGGAATGCAGCAGACGGTCGATCACTGTCGAGATCTCGCCGTTGCGCATCCACATCCCATCGACCTTGCGGCGGTCATAGCGCGCAAGCCCCAGATGAATGCCGCCGACTGTGGTGACGGTTCCCGAGGTGCCGAGGAGGTGGAAGTTCTTCGCCCTGCCCGCCTCGGCGGCTATCAGCGCGAAATCGGCGAGAAGCTCCGAGACTTCCTCGACCATCAGCTCGAAGCTCTTGGGCGTCACATCGATGCCGCCATGGCGCTCGGCCAGGGTCACGACACCGACGGGAAGCGAATCCCAGGCGCGGATGCGCTTGCAGGGATCCGCGAAGGCATGCGGCGCCTGCCCGTCGAGCCACGCGATCTCCGTCGAGCCGCCGCCGATATCGAACACGATGACCGACTGGGCCTTGGGGTCGGCGAGCGCCGCACAGCCCGTCACGGCCAGATAGGCCTCCGTCTTGCGGTCGACGATTTCGAGATCGAGATCGAGATCGCCGCGCACACGCTCGATGAAGGACGGGCCGTTCTTCGCAAGCCGGCAGGCCTCCGTCGCCACGAGGCGCGCGCGGATCACATCCTTCGCGATCATCTTGTCGCGGCAGACACGCAGCGCCTCGATGGTGCGCTCGATGGCATCGTCGCTCAAGGAATTGCCCAGGCCCAGGCCTTCACCGAGACGCACGATCCGTGAGAAGGCATCGGTGACGCGAAACCCGAAATGAGCAGGCTCCGCAATCAGAAGCCGACAATTATTCGTGCCGAGATCGAGCGCCGCATAGCTACGCGAGGAGCGACGCTTCTCATTTTTACGCAGCATTGTTTCAGAATCGGAAGAAAGCCACGAGCCACCTTCGGCCCCAGAGACTGGGTCCGCGCGTCGATCGCCTGGTTCGGTCGTCGCATCGGCTTTCACGGTCAAAACTTAAATCCTTGGGCATTCTCGCGGAATGCCGGTGTTGGGTTAAGAGTAACAACCGCCCCCTACCTCTGCCAAGGGTTGCGACGCAGATTGTCGGACTAGCCCTATCGAAGCGTTAGAGTTTCAAGCCATTCAGCCGGTCGGTCAGCGTGGCCAGAATCTCTACGCCCACATTGGCTACAGCGACCCTCAGGTGCCCTTCCTGACCTGGGCCGAAATAGCTGCCGGGCAAACACAAAACGCCACGCTCGGTCGCCAGCTTTTCCGCAACGGCTTGAGCCTTCGCCCCTGCGAAGGGATGCCGCAGATAGGCGAAATAGGCGCCGGCCGATTCGATCCGCCATTCAGGCAGCGGCGCGAGCGCGTTCTGAAAAACCTGTGCACGCCGGTTGATCTCGGCGCGATTCTCCTCCCGCCAATCGCGCAACGACTCGATGGCCCAGGGAAGCACGGCCTGGGCGGTGCGCGGCGCACAGATCTGGATGCAGTCGAGAATCTTGGCGATCTGCTCGATCAGCGGCGCATCGGCGGTCATGGCGCCCATGCGGTGGCCTGGAATCGCATAGGATTTCGAGAACGAGTAGAGCTGGATCACGTTCTTGCGCCAGTTGTCGCTCGTGAAGAGCCCGTGCGCGCGGTTCATGCCCTGGGGCAGGAAATCCCGGTAAGTCTCGTCGATCACGAGATAAATGCCACGTCTGGCGCACAGCTCCGCGAAGCCCTCGATGACATGAGCGGGATAGACGGCTCCGGTCGGGTTGTTGGGCGTCACGAGAACGATGGCGCGCACTTTCTCGTCGATCAGTGCCTCCGCATCCTCGATGCGCGGCACGAACCCGTTCTCCGGCTTGCAGGGCAGCGGGCGCGGCTCGATGCCGAGCATGTCCAGGCTCATCTGGTGATTGAAATACCAGGGTGTCGGCAGCAGCACCGCCTCGCCACGGCGGGCGAGCAACATCATGGCGACGAAGAAAGCCATGTTGCATCCGGCGGTGATCGCCGTGTCTGCCGCCTCGATCCGGCCCTCGTAGAGGCATGACATTTCCTCCGCATAGGCTTGGCGCAGGGAAGCATCGCCATTGATCGGGCCGTATTGCGAGGTCGCCGCCTCGCCTGCGATGGCTCCTAGACGCTCCAGGAAGCTCGCATGAGGCGCATTGCCCGGAACCGCCTGGGAGAGATTGATCAGCGGCCCGTAAGCCCCGTCATAGCGCCGGGTCCAGCTCTGCGCCTCCGGGATCGGAGGAGAGCCGACATCGGCGACATGGGGATTGATTGGGTTGAAGGGGGCGCTGGTCATAGGACGATTCCGCTCCTGATATGAAAAAGGCAGGAAACCCGGTGAGCCTTCACCGAAATTCCCTGCCCTTCAAGGCTTATCGGTTCAGGCCTGCTTAGGCCTGACTTGCGGTGAAGGATCTTAGTCCTTCGCGCGCTCCACGTAGGAGCCGTCTTCCGTCATGATCACGACGCGGGTGCCGGCCTGGATGTGCGGGGGCACCAGGGTGCGCACGCCGTTGGAGAGCATGGCGGGCTTGTAGGAGGAGGAAGCCGTCTGGCCCTTCACGACCGGCTCGGTCTCGGTGATTTCGAGGGTCACGCGGGCGGGCAGCTCGATGGCGATCGCGACGCCGTTATGGGTCGAGAGCATCACGGCCATGTTTTCCTGCAGGTAGGGCTTCTGGTCGCCGATGATGTCCTCGGGCACGACCACCTGATCGTAGGTCTCGGGATTCATGAAATGGAAGCCTTCGCCGTCCTCGTAGAGGAAGGTGTGCTCGCGGTCTTCCACGAAGGCGCGCTCGACCTGTTCGGTGGTGCGGTAGCGCTCGGAGACCTTCACGCCGTCGGAGATGCGGCGCATGTCGAGCTGGGTGACCGGGGTGCCCTTGCCGGGGTGAATGTTCTGGGCGGTAAGCACGACATAGAGCTTGCCGTCGATATCGACGACATTGCCTTTGCGGAGCGTAGAGGCGATGACCTTCACGGGAAGCGTTCCTTGTGACAGATAGGGCGCGCCGCGGGGCCGGGCATTCCTGCCCCGACGACACTGAAATTCGGTTTCGCTGCCGCAACTAGCCTATCTTGGCGCAAATCGCCAGCCTCACGTCTCAGGAAGCTTTTGGAATGGAAAACCCCGTGCCCGCCCCGTCGCCCTGGTGGACGCCGCATGTCCATGCCGACCGGCGCCCCTTCCTGATGGGCCGGAACCGGATCCAGGCTGCCTTCCGAGGCTTCTTCGCCACTCAGGATTTCGTGGAGGTTGATACCGCCACGCTTCAGACCTCGCCCGGCAACGAGGCGCATCTTCATGCCTTCGCCACCGAGGCTATCGGGCTCGGCGGTTCGCGGACGCCGCTTTACCTCCACACCTCTCCGGAATTCGCCTGCAAGAAGTTGCTGGCGGCGGGCGAGACGCGGATTTCCTGTTTCGCCCATGTCTACCGCAACCGGGAGCGTGGCCCCCTGCACCATCCGGAATTCACCATGCTCGAATGGTATCGGGCCGGTGAGAGCTACAAGACCCTGATGCAGGATTGCGCTGCCCTGCTGGCGCTTTCCGCCGAGACGACCGGCACGCGCAGTCTCACCTATCGCGGCAGAGAGACCAACCCGTTTCAGGAGCCTGAGCGGCTGAGCGTGGCCGAGGCCTTCAGCCGCTTTGCCGGTATCGACCTTCTCGCCTCCATCGACCGGAGCGGCGCGACGGATCGGGATCATCTCGCTGCCGCTCTGCGCCAAGCTGGAATGCGGGTGGCCGATGACGACACCTGGTCGGACCTGTTCAGCCGCGTCATCGTGGAGCGGATCGAGCCCCATCTCGGCCTTGGCCGCGCCACGATCCTCGACGAGTACCCGGTTGCCGAGGCAGCCCTTGCCCGACCCACGGCCCGCGACCCGCGCGTGGCCGAACGGTTCGAGCTTTATGCCTGCGGCGTGGAACTGGCGAACGCCTTCGGTGAACTGACCGACGCGGCGGAACAGCGCCGCCGCTTCGAGGCAGAGATGACGGAGAAGATGCGGGTTTACGGAGAAAGCTATCCGGTTGACGAGGATTTCCTGGCGGCTCTCGCCCTCATGCCCGAGGCCAGCGGCATCGCGCTCGGCTTCGACCGTCTCGTCATGCTCGCCACCGGCGCCTCGCGCATCGATCAGGTGATCTGGGCCCCGGTGCCGGAGACAGACGCTTGAGCACGCTTCGCACACCGAAGGATCTGGCGGACAACGAGCTCATCACGCCCGGTCAGCTCGCCGAGATCGAGCGCGTGGCCGAGCAGTACGCCATCGCGATCAGTCCCGCCATGGCAGCACTCATCGACCGGAACGATCCGAACGACCCGATTGCTCTGCAATTCGTGCCGAAGGCTTCCGAGCTGACAACGACGAGTGAGGAGCGCGCTGACCCCATCGGCGATCTCGTCCATTCGCCTGTCGAGGGCATCGTGCATCGCTACCCCGACCGGGTGCTGCTGAAGGCCGTCCATGTGTGTCCGGTCTATTGCCGCTTCTGTTTCCGCCGCGAGATGGTGGGACCGCAGGGGCTCGGCACCCTTTCGCCGGAAGCACTCGACAAGGCCTTCGCCTATATCGCGGATCATCCCGAGATCTGGGAGGTGATCCTGACCGGCGGTGATCCGCTGGTACTGTCACCACGCCGCCTGTCCGAGCTGATGCAGCGGCTTGCCGCCATCGATCACGTGAAGATCGTGCGTTTCCATACGCGTGTGCCGGTGGTCGAACCGGAGCGGATCGACGAGGCGCTGATTGTGGCGCTGAAGGCGAGCGGCAAGACCACCTATGTGGCGCTTCACGCCAATCACCCGCGCGAGCTGACGCCCGTTGCGCGCAAGTCGTGCGCAAAGCTCGTGGATGCGGGCATCGTGATGCTGAGTCAGTCCGTGCTCTTGAAGGGCATCAACGACAACCCGGATACGCTCGCCGCCCTCATGCGCGCCTTCGTGGAAACGCGGATCAAACCCTATTACCTGCACCACCCTGACCTTGCCCCCGGCACGAGCCATTTCCGGCTTTCGCTGGAGGAAGGCCGAGCGCTCGTGGCGGGCCTGCGCGGACGCATATCAGGGCTCTGCCAACCGACCTATGTGCTCGACATCCCAGGCGGCTACGGCAAGGCCGTGATTGCGCCCGACACGCTGAGCGAGAAAGGCGGCTGCACTACGATCTCGGACTACCAGGGCGGTAATCACACTTATCCGCCTGAGGCTTGAGCCTCAATCGAAAGAGGGCTTCCCGGTCCGCCCTTTCTTGATCTCGGAACGCCGCCCCTTGGCTTCGAGCCTGCGCTTCTTCGAGGCAAGGGTCGGTCTCGTCGGTCTGCGTGGCTTAGGTCTTTCCGTTGCCTGACGGATCAACTCGACAAGGCGCGCCACCGCATCCTCGCGGTTTCGCTCCTGCATGCGGAAGCGCTGCGCGGTGATGATGAGAACACCGTCGTTGGTGAGCCTCTTTCCGGCGATGCGTTCGAGGCGCTCTTTCACATCCTCCGGCAAGGACGGCGAGTTGCGCACATCGAAACGCAGCTGGACGGCGGATTCCACCTTGTTGACGTTCTGCCCACCCGGCCCCGATGCGCGGATGAAGCTCTCCTGGAGTTCATCCTCATCGAGGAAGATGCTGTTCGTCACCTTGATCATGGGGCCTCGGGCACAACGGAAAAGATTAAGTGGAGCGTGAGCGCTTCTAGTCCATGCGAGCTTAGCGCATGCTTGTCGACCTCCGCGAGAAGCCTTAAGCCGCTTGTACCCTTCCTTTTGCCGGTTGCCCGGCCTTTCAAGCGCATCCATGTCCGCTGTCTTCGCCAGCCTCATCCCGACCTTCCTGATCATCGCGACCGGCTGGCTGTGCCGCACCACGAATTTCGTGAGCGAGCAGCAATGGGCAGGGCTCGAACGCGCGACCTACGTGATCTTCTTTCCGGCCCTGATCATCGACACGCTGGCCCGGGCGGATCTCGCATCCGTGCCGGTTCTCGGCGTCGGAGGCGCTCTCGTCGGCTCCATCCTACTTATGGCGAGCCTGATGCTGGCCCTCAGGCCCTTGCTCGAGCGCTATGCGGGCATCGACGGTCCAAGCTTCACCTCGATCTTCCAGGGCGCCACCCGCTGGAACACCTTCGTGGGCCTCGCCGTGGCGGGCAGCCTTTTCGGCCAGCGCGGCATCGCTCTGATCGCGGTGGCTATCGCCGCCATGGTGCCGCTTCTGAACCTGCTCGCCTTCTATGTGTTCATCCGGTTCGCCGGCCGGCCCAAGGAAAGCCCTTGGGCTATCCTACGCTCCTTCGTGACCAATCCTTTCATCTGGTCCTGCGCAATCGGCCTTCTACTCAACCTGGTCGTCCCTCCGCTGCCGAAGCCGATCATGGTTTATGTCGATCTCCTGGGACGGGCGGCTCTGGCTGCTGGCTTGCTGATCGTGGGTGCTGGTCTCGACATCCGCCGGCTCGCCAAGCCCGGACTGCCCCACGTTCTGACCGCCACGCTCAAGCTTGTTCTTATGCCTGTGATGGCTGTGTTCTTCGCACGTTTCGCAGGCGTGAGCGGAAATGACCTCATCGTCACCATCGTCGCGGCATCGGTCCCATCGGCCGCAGCCGCCTATGTGCTGGCCCGCCAGATGGGCGGCAATGCTGGGTTAATGGCTGAGATCCTCACTCTCCAGACCTTGCTGGCACTCGGCACCATGCCGCTCATGATCACCCTTTTGGGTTGACGCTCGTTGAGAAATTTCAACCTTAGGTTAGTATATCGATACTTGTATTATTTATAGTTGTGTTGATATTGAGTGCTCGTTCACCCAAAGGCATAGCTTCACCTTCATGACCAAAGCCCAGTCCAGAGCTCTCTCCGCTCCCTCGCCTCATGATACGGAGATCGACGATCAGGCCTCCGGCCAGGATGCGGCAATGGGCATGAGCAAGACCGAGACGGCGCAATACATTGCCGAGTTTACGGCGGAGCTGTCCTATCTCGCCCGGCAGAATAAACTCGACCTGCTGGCCTATCTGCTCGACATGGCAAAGCTGGAAGCGGAACGGGAGCTGCAGGCTGAAAAGCGCAAGCGCTGAGCTAGAGAGCGGCTCAGCGGCTGGCGAGCAGCGAGACCGCATTGCCGCCATGACGCTCCAGGCGGCCTGCAATCTCCAATTCCAGCAGGGTCATCTGAACAGCGCGGATCGGCAAACCGGATTGGCGCACGAGGTCGTCGACAGCAATCGGGGAAGGCCCCAGCAGCTGGATCAGGTCTACAGCGCCATCCCGGCCGTCATCGATACCCGCCGACGGTAGAACCGAGCCAGTCGGCGCACGCGGCACATCCGGCAGATCAAGCTCGTCCCAAAGCTCCTCCGTCCCGAGAACGTGCCTTGGTTCCTCCGCGCCGGTATCGAGGCGCGGACCGGAGGCGATCAGCGGCTCGAGAACGCTTGTCACATGCTCCACGCTCGAGCAGAGCGTCGCTCCCTCGCGGATGAGATCGTTCGTGCCCTCGGCCCTGGGATCGAGCGGCGATCCCGGAACGGCGAACACCTCCCGCCCCTGTTCCAGAGCAAAGCGCGCGGTGATCAGCGAGCCGGAGCGACGTGCCGCTTCCACGACCACGACCCCATAGGACAAGCCTGAGACGATGCGGTTGCGGCGCGGGAAATCGCGCCCGCGCGGCTCCCAGCCCATGGGCATTTCCGAAATGATCGCGCCGCCCTGCTCCACGATGGCGCGCAGCAAGGGCTCGTTCTCGGATGGATAAATCTTGTCGTGACCGCCTGCGAGAACAGCGATGGTGCCGCTCTCGAGCGTCGCCTTGTGCGCCCGCGTGTCGATGCCGCGCGCTAGACCTGAAATCACCACATAGCCCGCCTCGCCCAGCTGGCGCGACAGGCGCTCGGTGAAGGTCAGTCCGGAGGCCGAGGCATTGCGGGAGCCGACGATGCCGACGGAAGGCCGCGCCAGCACATCTGTCGAGCCGCGCACGGCGATCAACGGCGGCGCGGTATCGATAGCCTGCAGGGTCTTCGGGTACTCGGCCTCGCCCATGGCAACGAAGCGCACGCCGAGACGCGTGGCGGCGGCCATCTCCTTTTCGGCCTCGGCGCGGCTCGTCACTTTCAGCAGCAGGCGTCCACCGCGACGGGCAAGATCCGGCAAGGCCTCGAGAGCGGCGGCGGCACCGCCGAACTGGTTGACGAGGGCGCGGAACGTGCGCGGCCCCACATTCTCCGAGCGGATCAGCCGAAGCCAGTCGAGGCGTTGCTCGTCCGTGAGGTTCAATTCCTTAGCCCTTCTGCCCGATCTTGCCTTCGGTGCCCGCGAGCAGACGGCTGATATTCGGGCTGTGCTTCCACCACAGGAGCGCCACGAGCATCACCACCATGGCGGCCATGGCGGGCTGGCCGAGGAGCCACAGGGCGATTGGAACTGCGGCGCTGGCGACCAGGGCAGAAAGTGACGAATAGCGGGTGGCGAAGGCAACGCCGAGCCAGATGACGGCGAAGACAAGGGCGGCGATCCAGTTGAGCCCGATCAGCACGCCGATGAAGGTGGCGACGCCCTTGCCGCCCTTGAACTTGAGCCATACCGGGTAGAGATGGCCCAGAAACGCGCCGAGCCCGGCAATAGTCGCGGCATGCTCGCCCCATTGGGCGGCAATCAGCACGGCAGCCGTTCCCTTCAAGGCATCGCCCAGGAGGGTTGCGGCAGCAAGCCCTTTGCGCCCTGTGCGCAGCACATTGGTCGCGCCGATATTGCCCGAGCCGACATTCCGGATGTCGCCCAAGCCCGCCATGCGGGTGAAGATCACTCCGAACGGAATGGAGCCCAGGAGATAGCCGAGGATCAGGGCCCCGAGCAGGTACAGCATGTTCACTTCAGCAGGCATTCGCTTCTCGTTATCGTCAGCGGCGGTCGAACACGATCCTGCCCGCAACCATCGTCATCGTCACCTGTCCTTCGAGGCGCGCCTCGTCGAAAGGCGAGTTCTTGGAGAGCGATTTCAGATCGCGCTTGTCGAGCACGTAAGGAGCATCGGGATCGAACAGGATGAGGTCAGCGGGAGCGCCGACCTTCAGGCGTCCGGCCGGCAACCCTAGGATTTCCGCGGGTTTCGTGGAGAGCGCACGCAGCAGCTTGGGCAGCGAGATGCGGTCCGAATGGACGAGGCGAAGCGCCGCCGAGAGCAGCGTTTCGAGCCCGACCGCTCCATCTGCGGCCTCCGCGAAGGGCAGCCTTTTGTTCTCCACATCCTGTGGATTGTGGTCCGAGACGATCACGTCGATGGTGCCGTCGGCCAGTGCCTCGATCATCGCCTGCCGGTCGTCCTCGTGCCGCAGAGGCGGAGAGAGCTTTAGGAAGGTGCGGTAATCGCCGATGTCGTTTTCGTTGAGGGACAAGTGGTTGATGGAGATTCCGCAGGTCACCGGCAGCCCCTTGGCCTTCGCGGCCCGGACGATCTCGGCCGAATCGGCGCAGGAGATCATGGCCGCGTGGTAGCGCGCGCCGGTGAGGCGCACGAGGCGCATGTCGCGCTCCAGCAGGATCGTCTCGGCCTCGCGCGGAATGCCGGGAAGCCCTAGGCGGGAGGCGAACTCGCCCTCGTTCATCACGCCCTGCCCCACAAGGTTCGGGTCTTCCACGTGATGGACGATCAGCGCATCGAAATCGCGGGCATAGGTGAGCGCACGGCGCATGACCTGCGCATTGGTGACGGAGCGCGCGCCATCGGTGAACATGATGGCACCGGCTTCCTTCAGCCGCCCGATCTCCGCCATCTCCTCGCCCTTCAGCCCCTTAGTGAGAGCAGCAGCGGGCAGGATGTTCACGACGGAGGTGTCGCGCGCACGGCGCACGATGAAGTCGATAACCGCCGGATCGTCCAGGGCCGGGCTCGTATCCGGCATGGAGACGACAGTGGTCACCCCACCCGCCGCAGCGGCCTCACCTGCGCTTTTCAGTGTCTCACGATAAGGCCCACCCGGCTCGCCGATGAAGGCGCGCATGTCGATGAGGCCGGGGCTCAGAACCTGGCCGCCGCAATCGATCATGTCGGCATCAGATGGCTTGTCAGGGGTTTGCCCCCAGACGATATCAGCAATCAGTCCGTCTCTGACGAGCAGCGCACCGCGTCCGGCTTTCAAAGTATCGGGATCGATCAGTTCAGCGCCGGCGAAAAAATAACTCTTGGCCACTTAATCAGTCCTCACGCTTGCGCCGGATGAAAACAATATCGGGCTCCAATAGAGATGGAATGTGGACAATGCCTATCTCGACACCTTCCCAGAGAACACCTGTCTCAAGATAGGCCCATTGTTCCTGAGGAAACTCGGGGGCGTACTGACCGCTCTCAATGCAGGCGACGACCAGCCCCATCCTTCCATCCAGTTCGACGACGTCGCCGAGAGAAGCCGTCTCGCCAGTACTGTAGGATATATCGCCCACCATGCCTCACCCGTTCGGCAGATGGCTCGCGAGAGCCTCGAGAACCGCCATGCGGACGGCCACGCCCATCTCGACCTGTTCGCGGATCAGCGATTGCGCGCCATCAGCCACGTCGGAGGAAATCTCCACCCCCCGGTTCATCGGGCCCGGATGCATCACGAGCGCATCGGGCTTGGCGTAGGAGAGCTTTTCCTGATCGAGGCCGTAGAAGCGGAAATACTCCTTCACCGAAGGCACGAACGAGCCGTTCATGCGCTCGCGCTGCAATCGCAGCATCATCACGATGTCCGCGTCTTCCAGGCCCTTGCGCATATCCGTGAAGGTCGGAAAACCGAGGCGCGCAATGCCGGGCGGCAGCAGGTTCGTCGGCGCCACGAGCCGCACCTGCGCGCCCATCGCCGCGAGAAGGATCATGTTGGAGCGCGCCACGCGCGAATGCAGGATGTCGCCGCAGATCGCGACGATCAGCCCTTCGATCCGCCCCTTGTTGCGGCGGATCGTGAGCGCATCGAGGAGCGCCTGCGTCGGGTGCTCGTGCGCGCCGTCGCCCGCATTCACCACGGCGCAATCGACCTTCTGCGCGAGCAGATGCACTGCGCCCGCCGCATGATGGCGCACCACGATGATGTCGGGCCGCATGGCGTTGAGCGTCGCCGCCGTGTCGATGAGCGTCTCGCCTTTCTTCACTGAGGATGACGCCACCGCCATGTTCATCACGTCGGCGCCCAGGCGCTTGCCGGCGATCTCGAACGAGGATTGCGTGCGGGTGGAGGGCTCGAAGAACAGATTGATCTGCGTGCGTCCGAGAAGGGACGTTTTCCGCTTCTCGATCTGGCGGCTCACCTCGACCTGTTGGTCGGCGAGATCAAGCAGCGCCTGAATGTCTAAAGGAGACAAGCCCTCGATTCCGAGGAGATGCCGGTGCGGAAAAACGGATCGCGGGGTGTCTGTCATCTTAAAGCCATCGCTATAGGCGGTCCGGACAGGGCGAGCAAGCGGCTTTCCAGCCCTGACGAAAAGGACTTCAGGGATGGCTGACCTCGCGTCTCAATCCCGCTCGAGTGGTTGATGCACGTGGAGGTATTCGGGATTGTACTGCCCCACACTCTGCAGACGCTCCCAGTCATTGATGATCAATGTCCTGTTACGTGACGTGATCAGCCCCTCCGCCCGGAGCTCTTGGAGCACCCGGTTCACATGGACCGTGCTGATGCCGAAAGCGTCGCCTAGGTCTTCCTGAGTGATCGGAAGGTCGAAACTGTTATCTTGTACCATGCCGATGGTATCGAGGCGGTCCCGCAACTCGCAAAAAAAGTGTGCGAGCCGCTCCAAGGCTTCCATTCGTCCTAAAGCGGTCAGCCATGCCCGATGAACGGCGGCGTCGATCAAGGTGCAATGCCAGAGCGCCCGGGTGAGATACGGGTAGCTCTTAGTGATTTCCTTTAAGTCGCTGTGAGCAACCATCGCCACCGTGCAGGAGGTGAGCGCGGCGACGCCATCATCGATAGGCTGGAGGAGAAAGCTGTGCAGGTCAGCAAAGTCACCGGGAACGTGAAACGCCGTGATCTGACGCCTCCCATCAAGCGAGTAATTGTTTCGCGCAGCCAAACCTTCCACGATCAAGCTGCTGTAATTGGGGCGGCTTCCCTGAGCCACGATCTCCTCTCGAGGCCCGAAAACGGTGGTCCGCGACGTGATCTCCTGGATCACTTCCTTCTCTTGAACGGTGAGAGGGCCATGCCGTTCAAGTCTGCGGATCAACGGCTGGGACATGCTCACTCTCCTAGTCTTTTACATCGAGATAGGGCTGGAGACGGGCTCAACCAGAAGCGTCCTACCCGCTCGGGGCCGCTACGCCGGGTGCGCCAAGACCCTAGATAAGGGTGAAGCTGAAAGGCTCGGTGGCCATGACCGCATTACAGACTCATGAGATCATCAATCAAACGCCGCTCTTCGGGGATGTGAACCTGATTGCAGGCGACCGGGTGCTACTAGATGCTCTCAAAGCCAATGGCGTGGACCCTGAAGCAGAGGGCCTGATCGCCTTCGGGAAGGCCTGGGGCAGCGCGGAGCAGCTCGACCTAGGGCGGCTCGCCAACGAGAACCCGCCGAAACTGCGCACCCACGATGCGCGCGGGTACAGGATCGACATGGTCGATTTCCACCCGGCCTATCACGCGCTTATGAGGACCAGCATGGTGGATGGGCTCCATTGCTCGACCTGGGACGAACCCAGGAGCGGGCATGAGCATGTCGCCCGCGCGGCCCGGATCTACACGGTGGCGGGCGTCGAGAGCGGGCATGTCTGCCCCATCACTATGACCCATGCCTCGATCGCGGCACTCGGAGCTGCGCCTGACAGGCTGAAGGAATGGCTGCCGAAGATCCGCTGGCGGGACTACGATTCCCGCTTCCTGCCGTTCTGGGAGAAAACCTCCGTCACCCTCGGCATGGGAATGACCGAGAAGCAGGGCGGAACGGATGTGCGCGCCAACAGCACCCGCGCGGTGCTGATAGTGGGCGACGAATATGCGCTCACAGGGCATAAATGGTTCATGTCCGCTCCCATGTGCGATGCCTTCCTGGTTCTCGCGCAAGCTCCTGGCGGCCTCACCTGCTTCCTCGTGCCCCGCTTCCGGCCCGACGGCTCTCTCAACGGCCTTTACCTGCAGCGACTGAAGGACAAGCTGGGGAACCACTCCAACGCCTCCTCCGAGGTCGAGTTCGTGGAAGCCTTCGGCTGGCGTATCGGCGAGGAAGGCGCAGGCATTCGCACTATCATCAATATGGTGCAGCTCACCCGCTTGGACTGCGCGGTGGCTTCGGCGGGGCTCGTGCGAATGGGCCTGAGCCTTGCCATGCATCATGCCCATCACCGCAGCGTGTTTCAGAAGAAGCTCATCGACCAACCCGCCATGCGCATGGTGCTGGCCGATCTCGCCCTTGAGAATGAAGCGATGACGGCTTTGGCGCTTCGCACTGCCCGCAGCTTCGACCTCGCCCCGCATGATGAGCATGAGGCGGCCTATGCTCGTCTAATCACGCCCGGTGCCAAGTTCGGCATCTGCAAGGCCGCGCCCCGGCTGCTTTACGAAGCAATGGAGAGCCTTGGTGGCAACGGTTATGTAGAGGAGAGCCCCCTGCCCCGACTCTATCGGGAGGCTCCCGTGAATGCGATCTGGGAGGGTTCAGGCAATGTAATCGCCCTCGATCTCTTGCGTGTCGAGAACCGCGAGCCGGAGTTGGCTGCCTCTGTTCTGGAGCGCCTCATGATCGATGCGAGCGATCTGCCGGGAGCCTCCGAGGCGGCCCGCGACATCGTTCTCGCGCTCAGATCCCCGGAGGCCGAGGCCAAGGCCCGGTTCATCGCCGAGCGGCTTTTCACCCTGGCGGCCGCAGCGGCCCTGGCGCGGTCCGCCCCGTCCCAAATCACGGAAAGCTATGCCCTGACCCGGCTTCACCAGCCAGCTCGAATGACGGGAGCCAACGACTTGGGAGAAGCCCTGAAACCCTTGCTGGATAGAGCTTTCGTCACCATATAACGATCTAGGCGGAACAGCCGATTTGACTTGTCCGCCGCGATCAACCACTTATCGCGCCTTGGCTGTCAGCGGGACTGACCGCCTCTTATCTTGACATTAAGAGCATCCGCTCGCGGCCATCTACGGGAAAGTCGCTCATGAAAGTCGTCGTCGTCGAGTCGCCCGCGAAGGCCAAGACGATCAACAAATATCTCGGCAAGGATTACGAGGTCCTGGCCTCCTTCGGGCATATCCGCGATCTGCCCGCCAAGGACGGCTCGGTCGACCCGGAAGCCGATTTCCGCATGATCTGGACGCTCGAGGACAGGGGCTCGAAGCGCGTCACCGACATCGCCAAGGCGATTAAGGGGGCGGAGAAGCTCATTCTCGCCACCGACCCGGATCGCGAAGGCGAGGCCATCTCCTGGCACGTCCTGGAAGCGCTGCGCGAGAAGCGCGTGCTCAAAGACCTGCCGGTCGAGCGCGTGACCTTCAACGCCATCACCAAGGATGCGGTGCAGACGGCCCTGCGCAACCCGCGCGAGATCGATCAGGCGCTGGTCGATGCCTATCTCGCCCGCCGCGCCCTCGACTATCTCGTGGGCTTCACGCTCTCTCCGGTTCTCTGGCGCAAGTTGCCCGGCGCACGTTCGGCTGGCCGAGTGCAGTCGGTGGCGCTTCGCCTCGTCTGCGACCGCGAACTCGAGATCGAAACCTTCAAGCCGCGCGAATACTGGTCGCTGATCGCGACGCTCGCCACGAAGGACGGCGCGGTGTTCGATGCGCGCCTCGTCGGTGCTGACGGCAAGAAGATCACGCGTCTCGACATCGGCAACGGCAAGGACGCGGAAGCCTTCAAGAAGGACCTGGAACTCGCGACCTTCTCGGTGGCGAATATCGAGGCGAAGCCCGCCAAGCGTCACCCCTACCCGCCCTTCACCACCTCGACCCTGCAGCAGGAGGCCTCGCGCAAGCTGGGACTTGCTCCCGCGCAGACCATGCGCATCGCGCAGCGTTTGTATGAAGGTGTCGATATCGGCGGCGAGACCGTTGGTCTCATCACCTATATGCGTACGGACGGCGTCGACATGGCCTCCGAGGCCGTGCAGGCCGCGCGCCGCGTCATCGGCAAGGAATACGGCGATCAATATGTGCCGACCGTGCCGCGCAAGTACACGACCAAGGCGAAGAATGCGCAGGAAGCGCACGAGGCCATCCGCCCGACGGATATGAGCCGCCTGCCGAAATACGTGTCGAAATATCTCGAGCCCGAACAGGCGAAGCTTTACAACCTCATCTGGACCCGCACCGTGGCGAGCCAGATGGAATCGGCGGAGCTGGAACGTACCACTGCCGACATCCTGGCCCAGGTCGGACCGCGCAAGCTCGACCTTCGCGCTACCGGTCAGGTGGTCAAGTTCGACGGCTTCCTCACGCTCTACAACGAGAGCAAGGATGACGAAGCGGACGAGGATGAAGGCCGCCTGCCGCCCATGAAGACGGGCGACGGCCTGGAACGCCGCCGCATCAACGCGACCCAGCACTTCACCGAGCCGCCGCCGCGCTATTCGGAAGCATCCCTCGTGAAGCGCATGGAAGAGCTCGGCATCGGCCGTCCCTCGACCTATGCCGCCGTGCTGCAGACGCTGCGCGACCGCGAATACGTGAAGATCGACAAGAAACGCCTTGTCCCCGAGGACAAGGGCCGCATCGTCACGGCCTTCCTGGAAAGCTTCTTCCGCCGCTACGTGGAATACGATTTCACGGCCGATCTCGAAGAGCAGCTCGACCGTGTCTCGAACAACGAGATCGACTGGAAGCAGGTGATGCGCGAGTTCTGGCGCGACTTCTCCGCCGCTATCGGCGAGACGAAGGAGCTGCGCATGACGGAGGTGCTCGATGCGTTGAACGAGCTCCTCGGCCCGCACATCTTCCCGGACAAGGGCGATGGCTCGAACCCGCGCACCTGCCCGACCTGCGGCACCGGTCAGCTTTCGCTCAAGCTCGGCAAGTTCGGCTCCTTCATCGGCTGCTCGAACTATCCCGAGTGCAAATACACCCGCCAGCTCGCTGCGACCGGAATCGATGGCGACGGCGAAGGCTCGTCCGAGAACGGCGGCCAGCCGGGCGTGAAGGTGCTGGGTGAGGACCCGGATACCGGATTGCAGGTCACGCTCCGCGACGGACGCTTCGGTCCGTTCGTACAGCTCGGCGAAGGTGAAAAGCCCAAGCGCTCCTCGCTGCCGAAGGGTCTTACACCTTCACAGGTCGATCTCGAAAAAGCGCTCAAGCTCCTCGCGCTTCCGCGTCAGGTTGCGACGCACCCTGAATCCGGTGAGCCGATCCTCGCCAGCATCGGTCGCTACGGGCCTTACGTTCAGCACGGCAAGACCTACGCCAATCTCGGCCCAGGCGACGACGTGCTGGAGATCGGCGCGAACCGTGCCATCGATCTCATTGTCACGAAGGAAAGTGGTGGCGGCGGTGCGCGTCGAGGTGCTGCCGATCCGGGCCGCCCGCTTGGCGGCGACGATCCGGAATCGGGCAAGCCCATCGTGGTGAAGGCCGGTCGCTTCGGTCCTTACGTGACCGATGGCGAGACCAACGCCACCCTGCCGCGCAGCATGGCTGCGGAAGCAGTGACGCTGGCGGAAGCCATCGAGCTTCTGAAAGCCCGCCGCGCCGCAGGCCCGTCGAAGAAGTCGGCGCGCGGCCGCAAGACAGCTGCAAAGAAAGCTCCTGCCAAGAAGGCTGCTGCTTCGAAGAAGGCCCCGGCGAAAGCTGCAACGAAGACGGCGGCAAAGAAGCCTGCTGCCAAGAAGGCTGCCACGAAGAAGGCTCCTGCCAAGAAGTCTGCGAAGGCGGCCGAATGAGATGAGAGAGTGGGTGTCCTGGATCCTTCTCGACCATGCCGATCAGGTGGAAATCGCGCTCCGCCTGATCGTCGCGGCTCTTGCCGGCATGGCCGTCGGGCTCAACCGGGACATCCACAACAAGCCCATCGGCATGCGGACGCTCGGCCTCGTGGCTTTGGGCTCCGCGACCGTAATCCTCTCGGGCTCGGTTTATGAGGGCCTGCATTTCGGACAGGACGCGGTCAGCCGCGTCGTGCAGGGCATCATGACAGGCTTGGGCTTCCTTGGTGCAGGCGCGATCATCAAAGGCCGGGACAACAGCGAGGTTCACGGCCTGACGACAGCGGCGACCGTGTGGATCGCGGCGTCTCTCGGCGTCACTGCTGCCCTTGGCGCATGGTTCATCACGTTCGCAGGAACCGTGATGACACTTGTCGTCCTAACTGTTGGAAAGTCCCTTGAAGACAGGCTTGTTCGCCTGTTCTCAGGCCGGGCGAAAACCGTGGATGAGGACAGCTAGAAGGCGTAGCTGAGACCGATCACGGCAATCACGGCCATGGAGAGCCAGAGCAGGCTCGAGCCGAGAGTGCTGTTCTTGGCAGCCGGGGTTGTATCGGGTTCATCGAAGGCGAAGGCTTCTCCGGCGATGCGCGCAGCGCGGTCCAAGTGGAGTTTCTGTGCGGGTCCCATCGTCGTGCGCATCCTTGCCTCGCTTTTCGTTAAGGTCATGCTTAAACGAGCAACGTGAACCAAGGCTAAACGGTTCCTGTGACACCCTGAAGACATCCTTTAGAGGCAGCCACTTACTCTTTGAACGAGGGGTTTTAAGCATCGAATTTTGTGGCTTGTGACCCTAAACCACCTTCACGTTTCCGTTTTGTTCTCGTATAAAAACGGAATGAGAAATAGTGTAAACAAACGCGAATCATTGAAACGGACCAAGGTCCCTATGGATAACGACGATCTCTTCGGGGGCGCTGCTGCCAAGCGCGCGGCACCTGCTTCGGCCAGAACGGCTGCCGTCAAGGCTTCGAAACCCGCCCCTGCTCCCCAGGGCACGCCGGGCGAGGCCGGCTATGACGCGTCCGCCATCGAGGTGCTGGAGGGGCTTGAGCCTGTCCGCCGCCGTCCCGGCATGTATATCGGCGGCACGGACGAGAAGGCCCTGCACCACCTCTTCGCCGAGGTGATCGACAATTCCATGGACGAGGCTGTCGCGGGCCACGCGACCTTCATCGAGGTGGAGCTGGAGGAAGGCGGCTGGCTGTCCGTGACCGATAACGGGCGCGGCATCCCGGTCGATCCGCACCCGAAATTCCCGAAGAAGTCGGCGCTCGAAGTCATCATGACCACGCTCCACGCGGGCGGTAAGTTCGACTCGAAGGTTTATGAGACCTCGGGCGGCCTGCACGGCGTCGGCGTGTCGGTGGTGAACGCGCTCTCAGAGATTCTCGAAGTCGAGGTCGCCCGCGGCCAGCAGCTCTATCGCCAGGTGTTTGCCCGTGGCCTCCCGCAGGGCAAGCTCGAGACGGTGGGTCGCGTGCTCAACCGGCGCGGCACCAAGGTGCGTTTCAAGCCCGACTGGCAGATCTTCGGCAAGGAAGCGCATTTCCAGCCCCGCCGCCTGTTCAAGATGGCGCGCTCAAAGGCCTATCTCTTCGGTGGCGTCGAGATCCGTTGGAAATGCGCTCCCTCGTTGCTGGAAGGCGTCGACAATGTTGCGCCGGAAGCCGTCTTCAAGTTCCCGAACGGCTTGAAGGATTACCTGGTCCACGACATCGAGGGGAAGGACCTGGTCACAGACCAGATCTTCTCCGGCAAGATCACCAAGCCCGGCAGCCACGGCTCGCTGGAATGGGCGGTCGCGTGGATGTCGAACGAGGACGGGTTCTCCACCTCGTATTGTAACACGGTGCCGACGCCTGAAGGCGGCACGCACGAGAACGGCCTTCGCATCGCGCTGCTGCGCGGTCTGCGCGATCACGCCGAGCGTGTCGGCCAAAGTAAGCGCATGGCGGCGGTGACCACCGACGACGTGATGGCGACCTGCGCCTCCATGCTCTCGGTGTTTATCCGCGAGCCGGAATTCCAGGGTCAGACCAAGGACAAGCTGGCGACCGTGGAAGCGGGCCGTATCGTCGAGAACGGCATCCGCGACACCTTCGACCATTGGCTCGCCGCCTCCCCGCAGCAGGCCAACAAGCTGCTCGACTGGGTGATCGACCGCGCCGAGGAGCGCCTGCGCCGTCGCCAGGAAAAGGAAGTCGCCCGCAAGACTGCGACCCGCAAGCTGCGCCTGCCCGGCAAGCTGGCGGATTGCTCCAATGCCGGCGCAAAGGGCTCAGAACTCTTCCTCGTCGAGGGTGACTCGGCAGGCGGCTCCGCCAAGCAGGCGCGCGACCGCGCCTCGCAGGCCATTCTGCCGCTACGCGGAAAAATCCTGAACGTGGCTTCCGCCGGTCGCGACAAGCTGCACCAAAACCAGCAGATCTCCGATCTTGTCCAGGCGCTCGGCTGTGGCACAGGCTCGGCTTACCGCGATGCCGATCTTCGCTACGAGAAGGTCATCATCATGACCGACGCGGACGTGGACGGCGCGCATATCGCGACCCTGCTGATCACGTTCTTCTACCGTCAGATGCCGAAGCTCATCGATGGCGGCCACCTCTACCTCGCCGTGCCGCCGCTCTATCGCCTCTCCCAGGGCGCGAAGTCGGCCTATGCCCGTGACGAGGCAGACCGCGACCGCCTGCTGAAGACGGTGTTCAAGGGCTCCGGCAAGGTCGAGATCAGCCGTTTCAAAGGCCTCGGCGAAATGCTGCCCGGCCAGCTGAAGGAAACCACCATGGACCCGAAGAAGCGCCTGCTTCTGAAGGTCGTCGTGGAGACCGACGACAGGCCTGAAGCCAACGACACCGTGGAGCGTCTGATGGGCAACAAGCCTGAAGCCCGCTTCGCCTTCATCCAGGAACGCGCCGTCTTCGCCGACGAGGCGGACCTGGATATCTGACGATCAAAAACTGAATGAAAAGCCATGGCGCGGTATAAGCCCCGCGCCATTTTTCTTTGAAGGCCATCAGCCCCGTCTTCAGAGATGCTGAAAAGCCAACCATTCACAGCCAATGATCTCAATCACTTAGCTGGATTCTGATTTTTTCTGAAATTTTTTGAAAAAACTTTGGAACCAATCTCGAACCCAGTCGTTGATAGGCATCACCGGCCCATTCTGCCCCCACGGGTCGGTCCCTCAAAAGGCTCCGCAATGGAGCCTTTTTTTTTGCCCGAAACGGCTTCTAAGCCTCTGATGGATCAATGGCGCGTCTCAAGCGTCATTCACAGGCGGGCCGCCCGGACTAGCCCCGGCCAAGCTTGCATGCGACAAGACCTGACGAACTCAACGAGTTTTTGCCTTGGCCAAACGTTCCAAAATCCACTCTTCCTCCGCCCTTCCCTCCCGGGAGGATCTTACCGCCTTCATCGCCAATGCCCCCGGCAAGGTGGGCAAGCGCGAGATCGCGCAGGCCTTCAACATCAAGGGTGGCGACCGCATCTGGCTCAAGCAGATGCTCAAGGACCTGGAGATCGAGGGCGTCGTGGACCGCCGGGGCAAGCGCGTCCACAAGTCTGGCCAATTGCCGCCCATGGTGATGGCGGATGTGATCAAGCGGGACCGCGATGGCGAGTTGATCGCCGTGCCCACCGAATGGGACGAGGAGGAGCACGGCTCCATCCCCTCCATCCTCATCATGCCGCCCCGCAAGCACAAGCCCGGTATGCCGGTGGCGGGCGTGGGCGACCGGGTGCTGCTGCGGGTCGATCCGCTGAAAGCCGGGGACGTTCATCGTTACGCAGGCCGCGTCACCAAGGTTCTGGCGAAGAAGCAGGCGCAGGTGCTCGGCATCTACCGCTCTCTCCCGGAGGGTGGCGGTCGCCTGGTTTCCGTGGAGAAGAAAGGCCGTGGAGAGGAACTCCAGATCAATCCCGGCGACGAGAACGGCGCGCAGGACGGCGATCTTATTGCCGCATCCATCGTCAAGCACGGGCGCTACGGACTGCCGACCGCGAAGGTGAAAGAACGTCTGGGCTCCGTGAAATCCGAAAAAGCCGTGAGCCTGATCGCGATCTTCGCCCACAACATCCCGAACGAATTCCCGAAGGCCGTCATCGACGAGGCCGAGGCTGCCAAGCCCGCAACCCTCGCAGGCCGGGAGGATTGGCGCGAGCTTCCGCTCATCACCATCGACCCTGCCGATGCGAAGGATCACGACGACGCTGTGCATGCGACGCCCGATAGCGATCCCAAGAACGCGGGCGGCTACATCCTCACCGTCGCCATCGCGGATGTTGCGGCTTACGTGAGACCCGGCTCACCCATGGATCGCGAGGCGCAGGAGCGCGGCAATTCGGTCTATTTCCCTGATCGCGTCGTGCCCATGCTGCCGGAGCGGATTTCGAACAATCTCTGCTCGCTACGCCCGCGAGAAGACCGCCCTGCCCTTGCGGTTCGCATGGTGATCGGCCCCGATGGCAAAAAGATCCGCCACACGTTCCATCGCGTGATGATGCGCTCAGCGGAAAAGCTGTCCTATCAGCAGGCGCAGGCCGCCATCGACGGCAGGCCGGATGAGGTGACGAAGCCGATCCTCGACACCATCCTCAAGCCGCTCTGGGCGGGTTATGGGCTGGTGAAGAAGGCGCGCGACATTCGCGAGCCGCTCTATCTCGATCTGCCCGAGCGCAAGATCGTGCTCAAACCCGACGGCACGGTGGACCGCGTATTCGTGCCCGAGCGGCTGGAAGCGCACAAGCTCATCGAGGAATTCATGATCCTCGCCAACGTGGCGGCGGCGGAAGCTCTCGAACAGGCGCAATCCGATCTCATCTACCGCGTCCACGACGAGCCTTCGCTGGAGAAGATGCGGAGTTTGAGCGAAGTGCTCGCTTCCATCGGCCTGAAGGTTCCGACGCAAGGCGCGCTGAAGCCGGAATTGTTCAACCGCATTCTTCGCGGCGTCGAGGGCTCCGAGCATCAGCTCTTCATCAACGAGGTGGTGCTGCGCTCGCAGTCGCAGGCGGAATACTCGGCGGAGAATTACGGCCATTTCGGCCTGAACTTGAAGCGCTATGCGCATTTCACCTCCCCCATCCGCCGCTATGCGGATCTCATCGTGCATCGCGCACTCATCAGCGGATTGAAGCTGGGTAAGGATGGATTGCCGCAAGACACCACCCGCGCGGAGCTGATCGAGATCAGCGCCAAGATCTCGGCCGCCGAGCGGCGCGCCATGGCGGCGGAGCGTGAGACAATCGACCGCCTGATCGCGCACTTCCTCGCGGACCGGATCGGGGCCACATTCGAGGGACAGATTTCGGGAGTGACGAAAGCTGGCCTCTTCATCAAGCTGACGGAAACCGGCGCGGACGGCTTCGTTCCGGCGGCGACCATCGGCGACGATTATTATCGCTTCGATGAAAAGACCCATTCCATGCGCGGCGATTATACCGGCGAAACCTATCGCCTCGGCGACAAGGTGGAAGTGAAGCTGGTGGAGGCCGCGCCCGTTGCCGGCGCGCTGCGGTTCGAGTTGCTCACCAAGGGCCGCTTCACCGGCAAGGTTGGAGGCGGCAAGAAGGGAGCCAAGCGCCCGCCGCGCGGTGCGAAGAAAGCGGCAAAGGCTGCATCTTCCGACCGTCGCGCTCCCACGCGAGTGAAGGTGAAACGCCGCGGACGCGGCTGACAGGAAACGATGATGCCCCTGACGATCCACCCGGCTTCGACGCCTGTAGAGGATGTGACCGTCATGTCCGCCATGCGGCGCGGATTTCTGTGCCGGTGCCCGGCCTGCAACCGGGGGCGCCTGTTCGGCCGTTTCCTGAAGGTAGTGGAGCGCTGCGAAGACTGCGGCACGGAATTCCATCACCACCGGGCGGATGACTTGCCGCCCTATATCGTGATCTTCATCGTCGGCCATCTCGTCGGCTACGGCATTCTCATGACCGAGACGAAGATGGAGATGCCGCTCTGGGCGCATATGGCGATCTGGCCGCTTCTCACTCTCGTTCTATCTCTGGCCCTGCTCCAGCCCGTCAAAGGCGCTGTCGTGGGACTGCAATACGCGCTAGGAATGCACGGCTTCGGGGCAGCCCGAGAGAAGAAAAAGGCAGAGAGGGAGACCACGGGTGACGGACGCGCAAACACTGGCGAAGATGGACACGCTGGTCGCCGGGGAGCGTAAAGCGAACGTTCCGACTCTCCGCCCTGTCGACGCCGCGACCCTCATCATCATCGACCGCAAGACCAAGAAGCCGAAGATCCTCATGGGCAAGCGCCATGAGGGGCACAAATTCATGCCCGGTAAGTTCGTCTTTCCCGGTGGCCGGATCGAGGCGGGCGACCGCTCCATGACCGTGACGGGCGCCTTGCACCCGCGTGCGGAAGCCGCCCTCATGGCAAGGGTCACCCGCCCCTCCACCCAGCGTAGCCGGGCTCTGGCCCTCGCCGCCATCCGCGAGACCTTCGAGGAAACCGGCCTGATGCTGGGCACGAAGGATTACGGCAGCCCGGATTCGGTACCCGGCGGCACTCCCTGGGAGGCCTTTCGCGAGCACGCCGTTTTCCCTGACTTGGAAGAACTTCACTTCATCGGCCGGGCCATCACCCCTCCGAAACGGGTCAAGCGCTTCGACACCCGATTCTTCGCGGTGGACCGCACGGCCATCGCCCATGAGGTCGAAGGCGTGGTCGGCCCCGATTCCGAACTCGTGGAATTGGCATGGGTGACCTTGGACGAAGCCAGGAAGCTCGACCTTCCGCCCATTACCGGGGTCCTTCTTGGTGAGCTGGAAGCCAGGATCACAGCGGGTTTCAGCCCCATGCTTCCGGTGCCTTTCTTCTACCAGAAGCGCGGCCATTTCATCCGGGAGCTGCTTTAGTCTTCCGGTTCAGGCCCGTTTTCCACCTTCCCTGCCCTCCAGCCCGCTGGAACCCTTGACGGAACCGGCATAATCGGGCATGGGAACCGTCACGAATTTCCGGCCGGGCTCGCCCGGCCTTTGCGTTTCGGCCACGCCATAGGGCCTAACCGAGCGCGTTCACACCGAACTAGAGGTCCCGACCTATGGCCAAAGCCGCTACGATCAAGATCAAGCTCGTCTCCACCGCCGATACGGGCTATTTCTACGTCACCAAGAAGAACTCCCGCACCATGACCGATAAGCTCGCGCTCAAGAAGTACGACCCGGTCGCGAAGAAGCACGTGGAGTTCAAGGAAGCCAAGATTAAGTAAGCTTCCTGGCACAAAGCCTAGAACTGAAAAAACCGCCTCCTTATCGGGGCGGTTTTTTCGTTGGGGAGACAGTCAGCTTTTACCGGTAGGGGTTCGCGGGCCTGATCACGCGGCGCTGCGTGACGGAGCCGGTGGTCACCACATCGCGGCGCGCCGGGCGGACGACACGGACGCGGTCAACATCGCGGCGCGAGACGACCCGGGTGCGATAGCTCGGCTGACGATAAACGACCCGTGTCCGGTATGCGGGCTCACGATAGACGACACGACTGCCGTAGACGGGGGCCCGATAGACTACGCGATTGCGATAAACCGGGGCCGGCGCGTAGACGACTCGCGTGGCAACGGGGGCACCGTAACCGTAATAATACGGGTTATTGGCATAGCCATACCCATAGGCGGGATAGCTGTATCCGTAGGTAGCAGCTGGGTACGCCGGATAAGAGCCGTACTGGTAACCGCCATAATACGGATAGCCATAGGCCGGGGTTGCTGCAGCTGTGGTAAGGCTGCCGATCAACGCGCCGCCGATCAGGCCGGCCGCCAAGGCGCCGCCGTTATTCCAGCCGTTATTGTGGTGATGGTAATAGCCGCCGTGCCATCCATCGCGATAGCGTTGGGCTTGAGCCGAGCCGATGCTGCCGACGACCAGCAAAGCAGCGCTCGAAAGAACGAGAATCTTTTTCATGATCGACCTCTTCGGAAAGGCACATGGCCATTCATCCTGAGGTAATTGCGAAGATGAGAAAAGGTTTCAACGACAGGCGAATACTTTAGAATTAATGGCTATACGTTTATCTGCCGTTCATATTGCATCATAGTGACACCATAACTGCCAAGTAAAACCCAGCATGACAGCAATAACAGCCTCGCTTCGAAACGTATTCTTAGCTCCGATTTGGCGATTTCAGGCTGCGAAGACCTGAGAGTGCGGGAGGGCTGCAAAGCCTGTCACTGCTTGAACAATCGCAGCTGCGATCTTGTCACCTCCCTTGGCCGAAGGCTCAATGGGATTCGCATAATCGTCAGG
Source organism: Microvirga solisilvae (assembly GCF_022808595.1). GTDB lineage: Bacteria > Pseudomonadota > Alphaproteobacteria > Rhizobiales > Beijerinckiaceae > Microvirga > Microvirga solisilvae. The sequence continues at coordinate 415,820 of NZ_JAKUCN010000001.1, read as the reverse complement.
CTCATTGCAGATTAATCGCAGGTCGATCAGGCCGAGTTTGCGGGAAAAGGCCTCCCGCGTGATCACGTCGTTGAAGATCGAAAGAGCCGCAACGACTTGGCGCTGCTCATCGGCATTCGGGAAGCTCGTATCGTATATGGTGCACAAAGCCGTCGGCAGGCGATAGCCCGTCACCAGATCGAGCATTTTGCGGTAGCTGCGGGCGAACGACTCCCGCACATCGGCCAGACGGGTCATGACCTCCGCGACCGAGCGCGCCTCCTCGCGCAGAATGCCGCTGCTGCCCAAGGCATCGTTGCCGCCGATACTGACGATCAGGTGGCTTGCATCCTCCGGTAGTTTGACGAGCTGACGTTCAACGCTCGTCGTCACGGCCCCGTCCACGGCTCGCATCGTGGCGCGCCACCCCTCGGGCAGCTTGGCCCGCACCTGGGCAAACACGTCAGGGTCTCCCGGCCTCACATAGACGCCGTTGTCGAACACGCTGTCGCCGAGCAGAACCACGTGGCTCATGGGGCCGTCCTTGTCTATTGGGGCAGAGGTGCAACAAAATGATATGTCAGCCGAAGCTTGGCAATAAAGTAGCCCCTAAGAGGTATGCAGAGCCGGTTTGTCGGAATGCAAAGGTGCAACTCCTTCGTCCAGCTCTCCACCCGCCGCGACAACTGAAGCCAAGTCGCCTTGTTCCCGTTATCGCCAGATCACCTCGTCTGCCGGAACAGGCCGGAACTCACGCACCCGCCTGAAAGAAGCTCCTGAAGTTCTCAAGCCACGCTGCGAGCCAATGCTCCAGCGCCATCTTCGCAGCTTCCTCCGTGGGGCCATAGCCCCAGGCATCCTCCTGCAGAGGCGTCGACCAGATCCAGAATCTGTTGCTGCCGTCATAGGCCACATGGCCCACCTCGACGGGGCCTACGAAGCCTAAATGACGATTGAGCGGCACACCCGCTACCATGTCCTGACGCCACTGAATTCTGCTCATCCCTTCGTTCTAGCGCCTCTCTTTCAGGGGAACAGGCGTCGCGTCACCACGTTGGCGCGAGGTCGGCATGGAGCTTTTTGAGCATGCGTTTCATCCCCACCAGCATTCACGGCGTAATCGACTATCTCTGGGGCCTGGCGCTCTTTGCCTCGCCATGGGTGCTCGGATTTTCCGATGTTCCGGAGGCGAAATGGGTCGCTATCGTATTCGGCATAGGCGCGATCCTCTATTCCCTCTTCACCGCCTATGAACTCGGTGTGCTGCGCATCATCCCCATGTCGCTGCACCTGATGCTCGATGGTGCAGCCGGGGCGCTGCTCGCCGCCTCCCCGTTCCTCCTCGGCTTCTCGGATCAGATCTATCTGCCGCATCTTCTGTTTGGGCTGTTCTCCGTGCTCGCAAGCCTCACGACACGCCGGGAAGTGACATTGGTCACAGGCCATCGCGAGCCGGTATAATCGACCCGAAATTCCTCTTGCCGGGGCCCTGCAACAGGCGCAGCATCGCCCTCCCATAAGGGAGGCGAGCATGTTCGAACAAGCCGTACAGGTCAGCGAAGCGCATCGCCAAGGTGCGCAATATATGGCGGGAAGCCTGAAGATGGCCATGAAAGGCTGCCGGGAATGCAAGACCATGCACATGATCGCATCACCAGAGCTCGGCACCTGCGTTGATTGCGGCTCAGAGCTTCAGGTGCTCGACATCTGAAACGCATGGCTTTGACCCGCGAACCACCCTTTATGCTCCGCGTTCGGTAACTGCATGACATTATCGGGGTGGTTCGAAAAGATATCCGGCAGGCTCGGCGCGCGGCAGGCCGAGATGAAACTCGCCCTGCGTGTCACCATCGCCGGGATGCTCGCCCTCATCATCGCGAAGCTCCTGCATCTTCCTCAAGGCTATTGGGCCGCCATCACAGCCGTGGTGATCATGCAGGCGAGCGTCGGTGGCTCACTCAAGGCGGCCATCGAAAGGTTCATGGGGACGCTCGCGGGCGCGTTCTATGGCGGAGCGGTCACCGCTTTCGTTGCGCATGAAACGCCTTTTGGCATTGCCGTTGCGATGATCCTGGGGCTGTTCCCGCTGGCCCTGCTGGCCGCGATCAATCCGAGCTTTCGCGTTGCGCCGGTCACATCGCTCATCATGCTCCTGCCTCCGACAGGCCAAACGATCGGCCCGCTCGCCACCGCCATCGATCGCGTCCTGGAGATCATGCTCGGCAACTTCGTCGGCGTCATGGTGTCCCTTTTCGTGCTGCCGGCGCGGGCTCACACGCTGATGACGGAAGCTGCCGCCAAGGTCGTCGCATTGAATGCCGACCTGATCACGGTCCTGATCGGAGATCCGTCCACAGAACCGAAGGACAGGAGTGAACTCCAGATTCTCCATCCGAAAATCCGTGCGACGCTCAAGAAAGCGGAAGCAGCTGCCGACGAGGCAGCTCGCGAACGCAAGAGCCATTTGACCGACGCAGTTGATCCGGAACCGCTGATCCGCACGCTTCATCGCGTACGCCATGATTTCGTGATGATCGGACGGGCCGCCGCCAATCCCCTACCCGAGGCGGTACTCGATCAATTGGGCCCATCCTTGCAAACACTCCGGGATGAAACCCGCGCGCTTCTTCTGAGCTTGGCGAAAGCCTTGAGAACACGTGGGCTGCCGCCGGATTCAGCGACTTTCGAGAAGGCGCTGCACACCTTCGTGAGCGAAACGGAAGCCTTGCGCTCGCACGCGCTCTCGCACGATCTGCCCTATAGCAGCTTCGGACAGGTTTTCGCACTCGGCTTTGCTTTCGAGCAGTTCAGGAAGGACCTGGAAGATCTGCTGGCGCGCACGGAGGAGCTGGCCATCACCCGAAAGCATGTTCCGACGGGATGAATTCTCATTCCTCGTAAAGCGGCACCAGCTCCATCTCGGGCACGAGAACCAAGCCCTTGTCGGTGATGCGAATCTCCGGGATCACGGAGAGCGGGATCAGGTTGAAGCCCATATACGGAATCTTGCAGCCAGCCTTCTCCCACGCGGCTTTGAGCGCCCGCGTCTCCTCCGCCACCTCCGTCACGCGCTTGTCGGAGAGAAGACCGGCAATCGGCAGCGGTACCATGGCAACGACTTCGCCTTGGTCGACAACGCAGACGCCGCCTTGCGACTGGATGACAGTTTCGAGCGCCACGCGCATATCAGCTTCATTGGTACCCGCAACAATGATGTTGTGAGAGTCATGGCCGACGCTGCTCGCGACTGCGCCGCTCTTCAGGCCGAAATCCTTCAGCAATCCATGTGCCACGCCCTTGCCACCTGTACGGCCGTGGCGCTCGATGACGGTGACGAAGGTGAGATCGTTCTTGTTCAGAAGCGCGTCCCAGCTCTCTTCTCTCGCCAGCTCCACCTTGTCGTGGAAGAGCACGATGCCGGGTAGCGCGACGCGGATCACATTGGCGGTGCAAGTTTCTTTGGGCAGCTCAGGAATGAGTTTCGGAATGCTCGGAATATGGACCGTGCGATAGGCTGCATCGGGATAGTGATAGCGGTTCGATAATGCCTGATCGAGAACCGGCGTGATCTTCGCGTTCTCGACGACCAGCTCGCCGCCATACCAGGTATTCTGCACTTTCAGATCATCGTCGAGCAGAACCACGTCGGCGCGGCGTCCGCCGCCAAGACCGCCGATCTCGCCTTCCATGGCAAAGCGCGTGGCCGGATGCAGCGAGCCCATGCTCCAGGCCTGCTCGCGGCTCATGCCCGCACGGCGCGCTTCGCGTGTCACCCAATCCATGCCGAACATCATCAGATCGTCCGCATCACGATCATCCGTGCAGACGCAGATGCGCTTGTGCGACGAACCCAATTCCGTGATCGTCTTGATGGCTTCCGGCAGCGAATGCCACGGCGTGGTGGGCGGACCGCCGCGCAGGAAGATCCACACGCCCGCATCGAGAAGATCGTCGGCGATGTCTCGGTCGATGGCCTCGTGCGTATCCGTCACGCCGCTCGCCGCATAGGCCGCCACGAACTCGCGTCCATAGATGTGGCCTGAAACCGGCTTGCCGCGTTCGAGCGCTGCGGCGAGGATCGCGTGGCTTCTCTCGTCGCCCATCGTCACGGGCACGAAATCCATCTTCTCGCCGAGCGCTGCCGCTTCCGGCCAGCGGTCGAAGATCGCCGCGATCTTCTCGGGCGTCAGATCACCGCCTGCGGTTTCGAGATCGGGCGACGTGGCGGGCACCGTGCTCGGCACGGTGAGAAAGATCGAGAGCGGCGCGTGGCGCGCATCTTCCAGCATCATCTCGATGCCGGCTGCATCCATCACATTGCCGATCTCATGGCTGTCACAGAAGATCGTGGTCGTGCCGTTGAGAAGGGCCGCCTCCGCATAGGCGCAGGCCGTGACCATGCTGCTCTCGATATGGATATGCGGATCGACGAGGCCCGGCGCGATGATCCCACCCTTGGCGTCATAGACGCGCCCCGGCGCGCCATTCACCTGCCTGTAGGCACCGGCAGGCTTCACGGCGGCGATGCGCCCGCCTGCGATCCACAACTCCCGCTCCGGCGCGATGCGCTCGCTATAGGTGGAAAGCACCCGCGCACCCGTGATCACGAGATCCGCCGGGGCACGCCCCGAGGCCACATCCGCCAGTCGCCGGGTTATGGTGGAGAGAGGCGCCACGGAAAACCGTGTCAGGGCTGTTTTCGGAGGAAGCGTGGGCTTGCGTTGATCCATGATCCGGTCCCCTTTTGCGCGGATGGCGTCGCGAGGCACTTCCCCTGCGGCATCGGCCATCTGGATTAATAGCCAGGGCCAAGCTTAATGCGCAAGCTAAAGCCCTGGGAACATTCTCGATTCGCCATCGGAAATAAGACCGGCAGCGAATGGAGCTGAAGAGAAGCTAGAGCCTTACGGGACTTGCAACAGGCCGGAGGGCTAACACCGGGCAATAAAAAAGCGCCCCATGGGCGCTCAAGGAAGCTGGCAGATCGAACACCAACAAGGTGGCCAGCTGGGGACGGTGTTGAGGAGGCAACGATCCGTCCCCAGGCTGGCCGAGCCCACGAAGTCCCAGGAGATGCGGCGGACCTGAGCATCCGTAGGGCATTTTTTCCGCCGAGGCGGATAAGATATCTTTGAACATATTGGAAACATGCCCCGATGCAAGCGCGGAAGTGGCGCAAAAACGGCATTTTCCCAAAAATGTTAACGGCCTAGCTTCCCAGAACGTGGGAAATGGCTCCTGTCGATTAACATAAGTGAATCAATCAGGTAGGGGACCCATCCGCCTCGAGGTAAGTCTTTACCGTTGCGATGAATTTCGACACCGAGATCGGCTTGGACATATAGGCCTCGCAGCCCCCCTCGCGGATCCGCTCCTCGTCGCCTTTCATGGCGAAGGCCGTGATGGCGATCACTGGGATCGACTTCAATTCCTCGTCGGCCTTGAGCCAGCGGGTGACCTCCAGGCCGGAGACCTCGGGAAGCTGGATATCCATCAGGATCAGGTCGGGCTTATGCGCGCGCGCCAGCTCCATGGCTTCGATGCCGTGGCTGGTCTTCAGCGTGGCATAGCCATTGGCCTCGAGGAGATCGTTGAAGAGCTTCATGTTGAGTTCGTTGTCCTCAACGATGAGCACGGTCTTCTTCATTGGCGCTATCCTGGGGCCCGATCATGCATTTACCGGCCCATTTCATCTCAGAATGATATAGGTAGGGTACGACCTATTGATGAAGTGCAAACCAACAGCATGAACACACCCTTAAAACGGATGAACCGGGAGGAAGCGGAGAACATTGCTCTCAGCGCCTTCGCATTCATTACGAGCGATGAAGAACGTATGAGCCGCTTTCTGGCGGTTTCGGGGCTTCAGCCCGACACGATCCGCTCGGCGGCCTCCCAGCCTGGCTTTTTTGCCGGAATCCTTGACTATGTTGCAGCCGATGAACCGCTTCTGATTGCCCTGGCGAAGGAACTGAACACCAAGCCGGAGCACATCATGTCGGCTCATTGGACCCTCTCGCCCTCCGAGTTCGAATAATCCGCAAGTAACCCGATGAGCAGCGCCCCTTTCTGCCGCGATTGCCTCACCCTCGCTGCCTCGCCCCTGGCGAGCCGCTGCGAGGCCTGCGGCTCGCCGCGCCTGCTCAGGCACAAGGAACGAGACAGCCTCTCCATCGCCCACGTGGATTGCGACGCCTTCTTCGCGGCCGTGGAGAAACGGGACGATCCGAGCCTGGCCGACAAGCCGGTGATCGTCGGCGGCGGCAAGCGCGGGGTGGTCTCTACCTGCTGCTACGTGGCGCGCACCTATGGCGTACGCTCGGCCATGCCCATGTTCCAGGCCCTGAAACTCTGCCCCCATGCAGTCGTGATCCCACCCAACGGCGAGAAGTACCGCAAGGCGGGCTACGAGGTCCGCGAACTGATGCTGGAGCTGACTCCGCTCGTGGAACCGGTCTCCATCGACGAGGCCTTCCTCGACCTCACAGGCACTGAACGGCTTCATCACGGCAGCCCTGCCCTGACGCTCGCGCGCTTCGCCCACAAGGTGGAGCAGGAGATCGGCATCACGATCTCGGTCGGCCTGTCCTACAACAAGTTCCTCGCCAAGATCGCGTCGGACTTCCAGAAGCCGCGCGGCTTCTCGATCATCGGACGGGAGGAAGCGCCGGACTTCCTCGCCGACAAGCCCGTCGGCATCATTCCCGGCATCGGCGCGTCGGCTCAGGCGCGGCTCGCGAAGGTGGGCGTGACGCAGATCGCGCATCTGCGCGACATTCCCCTGAAGGCGCTTTTCGAAGCCCTGGGAAGAGATGCGCAACGCCTCTCGCGCCTTGCCTGGGGCGAGGATACGCGGCGAGTGACGCCGGAGCGGGAAACCAAGAGCATCTCGGCGGAAACGACCTTCGACACGGACCTCAGATCGTTCGAGGATCTGGAGCCGGTCCTCTGGCGCCTGTCGGAGAAGGTCTCACGCCGCATGAAGGCCTCCGGTTTCGCCGGGCGCAGCGTGACGCTGAAGCTCAAGGACAAGGATTTTCGCCTGCTCACCCGCACCCGTTCAGGCCTTGCGCCAACCCAGCTCGCCGCCCGCCTCTTCGAGCCTGCGCGGCAATTGTTGAAAGCTGCGTGCGATGGCACGGCCTATCGCCTCATCGGCATCGGCGCGGCGGATCTCTGCGATGCGGCGGAAGCGGACAAAGGCGACCTCGCGGACCAGAGCGTGGTGAAGCAGGTGCAGATGGAATCCGCCATCGACAAGATCCGCGAGAAGTTCGGCGCCGCCGCCCTTCAGAAGGGCCTCGCCCTTCGCAACAAGCCTCAGCGCTGACAGGCGCTGGAGGCTGCCGGAACCTCGAGGCTCTTGAGATCGCCCTTCAGGGCGAAATCGCCGTAATCGATCTTAAGCGCACGGGCGATACCGTTCTCATACAGTTCGAGTGAGATCGTATAGGCCGGCTCCCGGTCGGCACTGCCCTCTTCGTAATAGCTCATGGTCATGGGCCAGCGCGGGGTCTTCGCCAAAGCGTCCTGGCGGGCCGGCTCCTCCAGGTTTCCAGCTCCCGGCTCGATCCTGTTCCCGATCACGGTCAGGGTCTCATAGACCTTCTTGCCGTCATCCGATCCGTCATAGACGCGGGCGGAATAGGTACGCTCACCCTTCCGTCCTGCCTCGATCAAGCGCTTCATGTGCTCGGTGGGGAAGATCGGCTGGCCCGTGGCCGCATAGGTGTCGTTGCGGGGCTGCTTGAAGCGCACATCCAGTGAACCGTCCGGACGAAGCTGGGCATCGCCGTCGACACCGTCACGCACGAGCCCCTGGGTTGTGGAGCTGCTCTTGAATCGCATGGACAGGCCGTCGCCGGATTCGAAAGTGGCTGTCTGCGTATCGACGGTCCGCGAGCCTGTCTCGCCGCCTTGGAGAATGGTGACCTGACGGTATTTCAGCGTATAGCCGTCGCAGGCATCGCCGCCGAATTCCATGGCGATCCGCCCCCGTGCCGACTCGACGCCCTTAGAGCCCTCCGAGCGGGCGAGCGACAAATCATAAACCGCCCTGTGCGGGACGAGGTGAACCGGCTCCTTGGCCTCCACCGCCCAGGCGGAGCCGAGCGAGGCGAAGGTTAGGCCGGTGGCCACGATGAGGGAACGCATGACATCTCCAATTTCGCTTGGAGCATCGGTTTTCTGAAAGCGACGCCCGCTTTCTCTCACGATGCGTTAGCGAAGATAGGACCGCCTTGAGGACAGGGCAATGTTCCGGCTTGCGTCCTTCATGGGTATCCGCCACTAATCCGTTCACACTATTACACGCTAAGGAAACCCCAAGAGGCCCCCATGAGCGCAGTCGACAAGAAACTTCAGGAGCTGGGCATCGTGCTGCCGACGCCGGCAGCCCCCGTCGCCAACTACGTGCCCTTCGTGCGCACGGGCAATCTGGTCATCATCTCCGGCCAGCTCTGCCTCGGCCTGGACGGCAAGCTCGCCGATGCCTACAAGGGCAAGGTCGGCGCCGAAGTTTCTCCCGAACTGGGTCAACAGGCCGCGCGCCTCTGCGCCATCAACCTGCTTGCTCAGCTGAAAGCAGCCGTTGGCAATCTCGACAACGTCACCCGCTGCGTGCGCCTTGGCGGCTTCATCAATGCCGTGCCCACCTTCGCCGCGCTCGCGCCCGTCATGAATGGCGGGTCGGACCTGATGGTCGAAGCGCTCGGCGATGCGGGCCGTCATGCCCGTTCCACCATCGGTGTCGCCGAGCTGCCGCTCGACGCCTGTGTCGAAGTCGAAGGAATGTTTGAAGTCAAATGAGCACGCCCAGCTGGCTCGTCGCGAAGCCTATCGCCCATCGCGGCCTCCATGACAAAGCAAACGGCATCATCGAGAACACGATCTCGGCCGCGGAAGCCGCCATCGCGCACGCCTTTCCCATCGAGCTCGACGTTCAGTTGACCGCCGACAACGAAGCCATCGTGTTCCACGATTTCGAGCTCGACCGTCTCACCGGCGATACGGGCCTCGTGATCGAGCGCAACCTCTCCGCGCTCACCGGCATCGGTATCTCCAACGCCAAGGGCGGGGACAAGATTCCGTCGTTGAAGGATTACCTTGCCAAGATCGCAGGCCGCACCCCGCTGGTGATCGAGATCAAGAGCAAGTTCAACGGTGACATGCGCCTGACGAAGCGCGTGATCGAAGTGCTGGCCGATTACACCGGCCCCTTCGTGGTGAAGTCGTTCGATCCGGATATCGTGGCCTATCTGCGCCAGCATGCGCCGAACATCACGCGCGGCTTCATCGGCGAGCTGGAATACGCTTCGAAATCCGACAGCTTCCTCTCTCCCGAGCAGAAGCACCGGATGGCGAACCTGCTGCATTTCGAAGAGACGCAGCCGCACTTCCTGTCCTGGCGCGTAAAGGACCTGCCCTGCGCCTCGACTTATCTCAGCAGGCTGCTGGGCAACCTGCCCGTCATGACCTGGACCGTGCGCAATCCCGAGGATCGCGCCAAGGCCGAGAAGCATGCGGACCAGATGGTGTTCGAAGGCTTCCTGCCCTGACTATTGAAGGGACCCTGCCGAAGGATTAGCTCTAGGAGCAAGCGGCGGGGTCCTTTCACTCAGTGACATTCGAAGTCAAAATCGCCCAAGGTTTGAAAGCGGTCCCGGCCGCCGCTTGGGATGCCTGCGCCCTCAATGCTGGCTCGGGCGAGGACGATCCCCACAATCCCTTTGTCTCTCACGCTTTCCTCTCCGCGCTGGAGGATTCCGGTTGCGTCGGCGCGAAGGCCGGCTGGGCGCCCGTGCATGTTCTTGTCGAGGACGAGAGTGGAGCGCTGCTTGGAGCTGCGCCCTGCTACGTGAAGTCCCATTCCCAGGGCGAGTACGTGTTCGACCATTCCTGGGCGGATGCCTACGAGCGCGCAGGCGGACATTATTATCCCAAGCTCCAGGTCTCCGTGCCCTTCACGCCTGTGACCGGCCCTCGCCTGCTCGTCCCAAACGGGCCACAAGCGGACAATATCCGCGCACATCTGATCGCGGGGCTCAGAGCCTTGCGGGATCAAATCGGCGCCTCTTCGATCCATGCCACCTTCCTGCAGCAGAACGACCTCGAAGCCTTCACAAGCCATGATTTCCTGCGCCGCGACGACCAGCAGTTCCATTGGTTCAACGAAGGCTATGGCAGCTTCGACGCTTTCCTTGAGGCGCTTGCCTCCCGCAAGCGCAAGGCCATCAAGCGCGAACGGCGGGATGCGCTGGCGAACGGCATTTCCATTGAATGGGTGACGGGATCAAAGATCACCGAAGCGCATTGGGACGCGTTCTTTGCATTCTACATGGATACCGGTTCGCGCAAATGGGGCCGGCCCTATCTCAACCGCCGATTCTTCTCTCTGATCGGGGAGCGTATGGCTGACCGAGTCCTGCTCGTCATGGCCAAGCGCGAGGGCCGCTATATCGCGGGAGCCATCAACCTGATCGGCGACAAGCGCCTCTATGGGCGCAACTGGGGGTGCATCGAGGATCACCCCTTCCTGCATTTTGAGGTCTGCTACTACCAAGCCATCGATTTCGCCATCGCCCGGGGGCTCGACCGGGTGGAGGCTGGCGCACAGGGCGAGCACAAGCTCGCAAGGGGCTACCGGCCCGTCCTTACGTCCTCCGCCCATTATATTGCCGACCCCTCCCTCCGAAAGGCTGTACAGGCTTACCTCAAACAGGAGCGCGCCTATGTCGAGGAGGCCGTCACCGAGCTCTCGGAAGCCACTCCTTTCCGTCACCTCCAAGACGAGTGACCAGGGCAAAACGCCCAATTCTTTCTTGGCTTAAGTTTTTTAGCTTTTTAGGCTGACAGGGGGCTTTCTCGCTCTAGATATGTGATAGCCTTACATAACGAGAAGCCAAAAAGCCGCGTCGTCCCTGCATGAATACTCTCGCGCAAGCCAGAACGTCGGTCATTCCCCCTGATCCGTTTCCCCATAGCGGGACGATGGGCGCCATCATGCAGGCTCATGACTGGTCCCGCTCTCCCCTCGGTTATCCCGAAACCTGGCCGGAAGCCTTACGCCGGGCGCTCAATCTCGTGCTGCCCTCCCCGTTCCCCATGTTCGTCGCCTGGGGCCCTGAACTGTGCCTTCTTTATAACGAAGCCAGCATTCCGATCATGGGGGCCTGGCACCCCACCTCTCTCGGACAGCCCCTGAAGGAGATCCTGCCGGAGACGTGGGACGACCTCTCTCCGCTGGTCGACCGCGCGCTTGCAGGAGAGGCCTCCTATCATGAGAACAAGCCGCTCACGCTCGGGCGAAACGATTACGCGGAGCAGACTTCCTTCACGTTTGCCTTCTCGCCTGTCATGGACGATGCGGGCATCATCCGCGGCTTTCTCGCCGTCGTCACGGAAACCACCCGTCAGGTCGCCAACGATCGGAGACTCGCCTTCCTCCTGGATATGGGAGACCGGTTGCGCCCGTTGACGGACCCCATCGAAATCTCCACCACGGCGGCCGAGATGCTCGGTCAGCACCTTGGCGTGGCCCGTGCCGGTTATGCGGAAGTAGACGAGACGCAGGAGGTTGCGAGCGTCAAGCGGGATTGGACGAACGGAACCGTGCCGAGTCTCGCCGGTGAAACCAGAATCCTGGATGGCTTCGGTCCGGCTCTCGCCGCCGAGGTTCGTCATGGCTCGACGATCATCGTTGCCGACAGCCAGGCCGACCCGCGCGTCGAGCCGGTTCATCACGTCACCTGGGAGAGTATCGGCACGCGCTCGATGATCGTCGTTCCTCTCGTGAAGAACGGGGCTCTCAAGGCTCTCTTCTATCTTCACGAGCCGGTGCCGCGGCGTTGGACGGAAAGCGAGGCCACCCTCGCGCGCGATGTCGCCGAACGCACATGGGATGCGGTCGAGCGGGCGCGCGCGGAATTCGCCCGCCATGAGAGCGAGAGCCAATTGAAGCTCGCGCTCGATGCCAGCCACATGGCCGTCTGGGAGCATGAAACGGCGAGCGATACTCTCCGCACCAGTCCGGAACTCAACCGATTGTTGGGCTACCCGCCCGACGCGCCGCTCGACCTCCAGGAGATACGCAGCCGCTACTACCAGAACGATTACGATCATGTGGTGAAGACGGCAGTCGATGCCCTGTCACAGGGGGATCGCTTCTACGAGGCCGAGTACCGCTTCTACAGGACGGATGGTGCGCTCCGCTGGCACCTGATGCGGGCCGAGATGGTGTTGGGCGAGGATGGAATTCCCGCGCGCACCATCGGCGTTCTTCTCGACATCACGGATCGCAAGAAGGCGGAGCAGGCCCTTCGCGAGCGTGAGGCCGAGCTGCGTTCCGCCCTCGATGCAGGGTCGCTGGCGACTTTCGTTATTGATTTCATCACAGGAGAGATCAAGTCTTCCGCGCGGCTCAATGAACTCTACGCCTATCCTCCTGGACAGGTCCTGACGCTCGAGGATTTGCGCGCACGCTATCATCCCGATGACCACGCAAAGTTGGTCGTCACGGTTCGGAAAGATCGCGAGAATCCCTCCGTCCGCTTCTTCGATTGGATCATACGGCTCTTGCTGCCCGATCAAAGCATCCGCTGGATCAATGGGCGTGGCGAGTACATCCGGGATGAGAACGGTCGTCTCGTCATGTCACGCGGCGTCATTCTCGACATCACTGAACGCAAGCGCTGGGAAGAGCATCAGCAGCTCCTCATGAACGAGTTGAACCATAGGGTGAAGAATACCCTGGCGACCGTTCAATCGGTGGCGTCGCAGACGCTCCGCAATGCGGAGACCACGGATGTCGCCCGCATCGCCATCGAGTCACGTCTCTTCGCCCTCTCACGCACCCACGACGTGCTAACGCGAGAGAACTGGGAAAGCGCCAGCATCGACGAGATTATCGCGGAGGCGATCGCGCCCTATCGGCACGAACGCGAGAACCGGCTTTTCACATCCGGGCCAGACGTTCGCGTTTCACCTCGAATGGCTCTCGCCCTTTCCATGGCGCTGCAGGAACTGGCGACCAACGCCGTGAAATACGGCGCTCTTTCCAACACGTGCGGCAAGGTCGGCATCACGTGGTCGGTGATCGACAATACCTCGGAACCGCGCATGCATCTGTCCTGGACCGAGAGCGGCGGCCCACACGTTTCCGCTCCCACGCATCGAGGCTTTGGCACTCGTCTGATCGAACGCAGCCTTGCTCAGGATCTCAACGGCAAGGTCGAGATCCAATTCGCACCGTCGGGCGTGACCTGTACCGTGGACGCGCCGCTGGCCTGACTAATCCTCAGGCGCTCAGGTTACGGCGTCTTCGCGCTCACGTAATCGGCGAAGCCTTTCAAGAAGTCTTTGAGCAGGCCTTCGATCTTTTGGTCTGTGAGCGTTCCATCCTGATTGAAGACACTCTGAGCCCGCGACACCATCAAGCGCCCTCCTGACCAATGATCCGCGCCCAAGGTGCGCAGCACTGGAAGCCATGCATTCTGCGAGAGGATGGTGCCGAAGCCGCCGGGCGATGCTCCGATCACCGCGACGGGCTTGCCTCCGAAGACGCGCGGAATATCCGATGCCGGACGAGTGAGCCAGTCGATGGCGTTCTTGAACACACCGGGAATCGAGTTGTTGTATTCGGGCGTGACAAGCAGCAGACCATCCGCAGCAGCCACGGCCTCTTTGAGAACCGCAACACGTTCTGGAATTCCCTCGGCAGCTTCCACGTCGCCGTCATAAAGCGGAATTCCACGGATAGTCTCGACGATCAGCTCCGCCCCCTCCGGCATCAGCCCAGCCGCGTGGCGAAGCAATGCCGAATTATACGAGCCTTGGCGTAGGCTCCCCGAAATGCCGATCACCTTGGTCACGCTGGCCTCTCCATCATCTCACGATTCAAGCCGAAGCATTCTGAGCGAAAGCGGACCAGCCTCCAAGCCGCTTTCAAAAGCAAAAGCCGCACCGGTCGCCCGATGCGGCTTTCGAAAGACTGAAGGCTCGTTCCCGTCAGAGGGCGTCGGCGATGGTCTTGAAACCATCGATCAAGGCCTGAGGTGACGAACCCATTGCAGCGAGGCCCACATTCAGCAGCCAGTAGCAGCCGAAGATGATGGCCGGCACCAAGACCCAACCGAGGATTTCCTCGAACCAGACTCGCCGACGCCGACGCCGCTCGCGCTTTTCGCGCCAGGAGAGCTTCGGCGCGGGCTCGCGCTTCTGCCTGGGCTCCTTGGGCTCCGGCTTCGGCGGAGGCTCGATGATCCGTTCGGCCCGGAGGGGGGCCTCGTGCAACTCAGTCGTCATGCTCTAACCAGTGGAACCTTGGGAACAGTGCGGATACCTCCGCCCCCATTACCACCGGACCCTTTCGGTTTCACGGACTTTTTCGCCTTGGAGCCCGACTTCGCCTTGGGCTTCTTCTTGGCCGTCGTCACGACCTTTTCAGCCTTCGGCCTGACCGGGCCTTCGACATATTCAAAGCCGAGGCTCTGCAAGCCGATTTCATCCGTGTTGACGATCACCTTGACCGCGCCGCCGCCCTTCAGGCGTCCGAACAGCACCTCGTCCGCCAGCGGCGTCTTGATGGTGGACTGGATCAGACGGCCCATCGGGCGGGCGCCCATGGCTTCGTCGTAGCCGTGCTCGACGAGCCAATCGCGGGCCTCGTCAGTGAGCTCGATGGACACGTTGCGCTCCGCAAGCTGCATGTCGAGCTGCGCAACGAACTTGTCGACGACCTTCTGCACAACCTCCTTCGGCAGATGACCGAAGGAAATGATCGCATCGAGACGGTTGCGGAACTCCGGCGTGAACAGCTTGTTGATCGCCTCCGTATCGTCACCCTCACGCTTGGAGCGGGTGAAGCCATAGGCCTGGCGGGCCATGTCGGCGGCGCCCGCATTCGTGGTCATGATGATGATCACGTTGCGGAAATCGACCTGCTTGCCGTTGTGATCCGTCAGCTTCCCGTGATCCATGACCTGGAGCAGGATGTTGAACAGATCCGGATGCGCCTTCTCGATTTCGTCGAGCAGAAGCACGCAATGCGGGTGTTGGTCGACGCCGTCGGTCAGCAGACCGCCCTGGTCGAAGCCCACATAGCCGGGAGGCGCGCCGATCAAACGGCTGACCGTGTGACGCTCCATATATTCCGACATGTCGAAGCGCAGAAGCTCGACACCGAGCGAGGCCGCGAGCTGCTTGGCGACTTCCGTCTTACCCACACCGGTCGGGCCGGCGAAGAGATAGGAGCCGATGGGCTTCTCCGCATCGCGCAGGCCCGCGCGGGCGAGCTTGATGGCAGAGGACAGCGCCTCGATGGCCTTGTCCTGACCGTAGACCACGCGCTTCAGGGTCTCGCGCAGGTTCGCAAGAACCTCAGCGTCATCCTTCGACACGGTCTTGGGCGGGATGCGGGCCATGGTGGCGATGGTGGCCTCGATCTCCTTGATGCCGATGGTCTTCTTGCGACGGCCTTCGGGCAGGAGCATCTGCGACGCGCCGGTTTCGTCGATCACGTCGATCGCCTTGTCCGGCAGCTTGCGGTCGTTGATATAGCGAGCCGACAGCTCCACCGCGGCCTTGATGGCCTCGTTGGTGTATTTGAGCTTGTGGAAGTCTTCGAAGTAAGGCTTCAGGCCCTTCACGATCTCGATGGCATCCGGCAGCGACGGCTCGTTCACGTCGATCTTCTGGAAGCGACGGACGAGAGCACGATCCTTCTCGAAATACTGGCGGTATTCCTTGTAGGTCGTGGAGCCGATGCAGCGAAGCGTGCCCTGAGCCAATGCTGGCTTGAGCAGGTTCGAGGCATCCATCGCGCCACCCGAAGTCGCACCGGCGCCGATCACCGTGTGGATCTCGTCGATGAACATAATCGCGTTCGGGTGCTGCTCGATCTCCTTCATCACCTGTTTCAGGCGCTCTTCGAAGTCGCCGCGATAGCGGGTGCCGGCGAGCAGCGTGCCCATATCGAGGGAGAAGACGGTGGCACCTTTGAGAATTTCCGGCACTTCGCCCTGCACGATCTTGCGGGCAAGGCCTTCCGCGATGGCGGTCTTGCCGACGCCGGGCTCGCCGACGAGGAGCGGGTTGTTCTTCTGGCGGCGGCATAGGACCTGGATCGTGCGCTGCACCTCGGCCTCGCGGCCGATCAGCGGATCGATCTTACCTTCCTTGGCCTTCTTGTTCAGGTTGACGCAGTAAGCCTCGAGCGCGTCGCCCTTCTTCTTGGCGCGGGTATCGGATTCATCCTGGGTCGGACGCTCGTTGGGGGCTTCCTCCTCCGCACCGCGCGGAGAACGGCTCTCGGTGAGGCCCGGACGCTTGGCGATGCCGTGGCTGATATAGTTCACGGCGTCGTAGCGGGTCATATCCTGCTCTTGCAGGAAGTAGGCGGCATGGCTCTCACGCTCGGCGAAGATGGCGACCAGCACGTTCGCGCCAGTCACTTCGTCGCGGCCCGAGGATTGCACATGGATCACCGCGCGCTGGATCACGCGCTGGAAGCCGGCCGTGGGCTTCGAGTCCTGGCGTCCGTCCGCGACAAGGTTGGCGAGCTCGCTGTCAACGTAATCGACCAGGTTTCGGCGCAGGATTTCCAGATCGACATTGCAGGCGCGCATGACGGCGGCCGCATCCTGGTCGTCGATCAGGGCGAGGAGGAGATGTTCGAGGGTTGCATATTCGTGTCGCCGCTCGCCTGCGAGAGCGAGGGCTCGGTGAAGGGCTTGTTCAAGACTGCGAGAAAAGCTCGGCAACGGCTTGTCCTTTATGAGACGGGTCTCTCGGCTAATTCTTTTCCATCACGCATTGCAGAGGGTGCTGGTGCTTGCGGGCGAAATCCATCACCTGCGTCACCTTGGTCTCCGCAATTTCGTAGGTAAAAACTCCACATTCCCCGACGCCGTTCTGATGCACATGAAGCATGATCCGGGTCGCATCCTCACGGTTCTTATTGAAGAAACGCTCCAGCACGTGAACCACAAACTCCATCGGGGTATAATCGTCGTTCAAAAGAAGAACGCGGTAAAGGTTCGGCCGTTTCGTCCGCGGCTTGGTTTTCGTGATGATAGCCGTGTTCGAGCGGCCGTCGTCATCGCCACCAGGGGGCTGTGATCCGCCGGCTGCGGAGAGTGGAGACCGCCTCAACCGGACCAAAGTGTCCTGAGCTAACCGCAGCATGATGTTTCGACCGACCCCCTTCTTATTGGCCCCTGCCCTGTAGCCCGCCTTTCCGCTTCGGCTCCAGCGCATGAGTCATATCTATAGTCGCTCCATTCGGTTCGCTAGATCAACCAGATGGGGGCGCATATCAGCCCTGAGAAGCGCGACATCTTCTCACTCTCCCGTGAGGTCGTCCCCGCCAAGCTTCATGAGCCCGCAAAATGCGAAACGCCCGGCCTTGCGACCGGGCGTTCCACTCAAAAACCGTCTAGACGGGTCAGACCTGGCTTTAGGCCTTGAGGGTCTTGGACAGAAGGCCCTCGAAAGGCTTGAAGGCCTCAGTAGCGAGCGCCGTGTAGAGCGCGCCCATCTTGCTCGACTGGGCGACGAGGTTCTCGTAGGCGCCCTTGGCATAGGCCGTCTGGACCTCGACTGCCTTTTCGAAGGTCTGAGCACCGATCAGCTTCTCGACAGTGGCCGTGTTGTGCTCGAACGTCTTGCGCGCAAACTCGGCGGATTCGTTGGCGATCGCCTGAGCGTTGCTGGAGAAGGCACCTGCCGCCTTGATGGTGGCATTCAGATTTTCCTGGCCAAGCTTTTGCAAGTTTGCAAACGGCTGAATCATTGTGAACCTCGACAATAAGGCGTTTAATGGCACCAAGTGCCGGGAAATAGTACGGAATGAATTATGTGCAGCGCACAAAATATGTCAAGTCTTTTTGTGCAGCGCACAATCAACCGTGCATCGATAACCATCCCTGTTAACGCCCCCGTAACCGCACCCTCTTACCGTCGAGGTATGTGTTGCGCCGGCAACAATCTCCTTTTGGAGAACCGGTCGCGGAGGTTTGAGACTAAAATCGACAGGGATTTTTCAGCATGAATTCGGTTTGGGTTGGACGCCGAACTGCTTGGACTTTCATTGGTATTGTTACTTCAGCTGCCATTGCCTTCTCCTCTCCCGCAGAGGCGGCGCGGCGCAAGGTCAGCTCCAAGGGCGGCGGCTATAGCCCTCCCACAGCTTCCATCGTCGTCGATGCCAAGACCGGCAAGGTCCTGCAGGGCGACAATATCGACGAACCCCGCATCCCCGCCTCCATCACAAAAGTGATGAGCCTCTATCTGTTGTTCGAGCAGATGGAGCGGGGACGCATGAACCTGAACACCCAGCTGGCTGTCTCCGAATATGCCGCGAGTCAGCCGCCGACCAAGCTTGGTTTGCGCCCCGGCTCGACGATCGATGTCGAAGACGCGATCAAGGCCATGGTGACCCTCTCAGCCAACGACGTGTCCGTCGTGGTAGCCGAGAACATTGCCGGCTCCGAGGACGCCTTTGCACGCATGATGACGCGCAAGGCCCGGGAACTGGGCATGAACTCCTCCGAGTTCCACAATCCGCACGGCCTGCCTCACGATCCGCCGAACATCACCACGGCCCGCGACCTATCGATCCTCGGGCGCGCGATCCAGGACCGCTTCCCGAAATACTTTGCCTATTTCGACACTCGCTCGTTCCAGTACGGACAGCGCACCATCCGTGGTCATAACCGGCTGCTGGGCAAGGTGCATGGCGTGGACGGCATCAAGACCGGCTATACCCGCCTGTCCGGCTTCAACCTGCTGACCTCGGTCAACACCGAGACGCGCAGCATCGTCGCCGTGGTTCTCGGCGGACGCTCCGGCGCCTCCCGTGACCAGAAGATGGCGGGCCTGATCGAGGATCACCTGCCGCGTGCCTATGCCGGTGCCCGCGTCGCGCCTCCTGTCGTCGAACGCGGCGCTCAAACGACGCAGGTCGCGGAGGCTGCTCCTGCCCCTGTTCCCGTGAAGCGTCCAGTCGAAGCGGTTGCCGAGACGGCACCTGTCGCACAGGCCCCTGTGAAGGTGGCCTCCGCAACGCCTGAAGTTCCCGTAGCGCAGGCTGCCGCGACCACGAATGCCCAACCTGCGCCCCGCAAGCCCCTCGACCTGAACACCCTGCGTCCGGTCGTCGCCTCCGCTGCGGGAGCGAGCTCCACCACAACCCCGTCTTCCACCTCGTCCATCCGTTGGCAGAAAGGCCCCGAGCCGCTGCCGCTGAATGCGCAGGCCTATGCCGCCCTCCAGGCGCAGCCTGCCCAGATCTCGGACAACCAGAAAGCCGCCCTTCAGGCGAAGATCGAGACCAAGACGCCTGCTCCCGCCGCTCAGGCCGAGCCGGTGAAGGTTGCATCGCTGAAGGCCGAGCTTCCCAAGACCGAAGCTCCCGAGCCCAAGAAAACCGTCAGCGGCTGGGTGATCCAGCTCGGTGCGACCGATGATGAGGACAAGGCGAAGGACATGCTCGCCGCTGCCCGCAGCCGCTTCGGCAAGGCTCTGGGTAAGGCCTCTCCCTATACCGAGAAGGTCGCGTCCAATGGCGGCACGCTCTACCGCGCCCGCTTCTCCGGCTTCAAGGAATCCGGCGATGCGGAGCAGGCCTGCAAGCAGCTGAAAAAGGGCGGCGTCGCCTGCTTCGCTTCTCGCGGCTGACGAAGTTTTAATCTCTGACTGCTTTCATCATCCGCGACGGTGCTTTGTGTTCGCTCCGTCGCAGTTAGTACCCGGATCGCGCGTGGAGTATCAGCGATGTCGGCTCAGCAGGACTTCTCTCGCCTGGTTTACGCGAGTAGCGAGATACGCAGACCCTCCCTGGTCGGGATGGAGCTTCTTGATCAGCGTGCGATGCGCATGTCTGATCTCGTCGAGGCTCGCGCCCGGCTTAAGCCCCAGGATCTGGTAGGCTTCATCTTTCGTCATTACGCCCGACTGCGCATGAGTGCGCGTCCGCGTGTCTCGGTCTCCGTGAGCGTCTTCACGCCAACCGGAAAACCGGCGGTCAAGATAAGCCTCTAGAAGGGGCAAACCCTCCGGATCGAGCGCGCTGCACTCGTCATAGAGGCGGCGCAGGTTATCCGGAGCAAGGCTCGACAGGCGGCGGCCTGCAAAGGTGCCCGCAAGAACGCTGCCCTCGATCACGCCGGTGGCGTGGTCGATCTCCATCTCGATCATTGCCGACCGGATCCGCGAATAGCGTCCGGCAGTCTTCTGAAAGCCTCCCAAGGAGCCCGGAAGCGGCAAGCCGCCCCAGCCGAGCGCCCAGGCGCCGAGGCCGCCGACCAGAAGAGCCGTGAGGATCTGTCCCTTGGCGCCGAGCACAACAGCCGCGCCGAGCGCCGAAATGCCCGCAACAATCTTCACGGCCTTGGCAACCGCTTTCGTGTCGGAGCGGGCGAAGACTTTGAGCAGCCACCAGACCAGGGCAGCGGCAGCGATTCCATAAAGCAGCATCATGTGTTCATCCCCACCCCAAGATGTGGGCCGGGATGAGGCAGTTGTAAATCATGGTGCCCTCGAATGCGAAAAAGCCGGCCCCTCCTGAGAGGAACCGGCTTGCAAAACTCATAGGAAGCCTGAGGCGATCAGTGGAGAAGCCGTGCCTGGCCCCGCTGGCTTTCGCGCTCCCAAGCCTGGATCACGACGCCGTTGATGCCGGAATCGTGGAGGCGGTCGCTCAGATCGATGAAATGACGCTCTGTCGCTTCCACATCGAACTCAATCTGCTCGTCCTGGACATGCTCGAGTTCACAGGCGGCATAGCGTTCGTAAGCAGCCGACATCTCGGCATAAGCGAACGCAACGGGCAATGTCCGAAAGATCGTGGAGAACTCATCGTCCAGGTCCCCCGTGGTCAGATCGCGCATCTGGACGAGATAACCGTCCTCGTGCTCACACACTTCATAGCGCCAGTGCCGGCCTTCGGATGCAGACAGGAGCATCGGAACCTCCACTCAACTGAACTGCAAGGCCAATGCGAATCCAGGCAGCGGAGTTCCAAGACGATCCCCAGCTAAAAAGTCTAACGCTTCCAGCCCATTTCACCCCGCACACGCCCACCAATGCTCAGGGTCGTGCCGTGACCGAGATCAATCTCGCCAGGTTTGGTCTTGGAAGCCTGCACATTCCGCTCTTTGGGGCGCACGGCTTCCTTGCACGCATCAGGCACCTTGATCGCTTGGCCCGGCTTGGGATCAGGGATGCGGCAATCTTCCGCAAGGGCTGGTCCCGCCAGCACGAAGAAGGACGATGCGAGGATGATGAGATGCTTCATCATGCGCTCCCGATTCACATAAGTTAAAGCAAGCCGAGTTCAGCCAGTTCTCGTCGCATGTCCTCAGGCATCTTGGCAAGATCGCCGCCCTTGCCGTCGATATCGCGGGGCGCGTCCTTTGCAGCGAGATAGCGCCAACCCTGAAAAGGCCTGTAGGGACGAGGCTCCACGGGGATCACCTTGGGCTCAAGCACGAGGCGGCAGCGTCCAATTCCGTCCGCATCGGTGAACGGGCGCACATCAAGCAGTTTCTGACGCGCCGCCACCTGACCTTTGATCACCCAATAGAGTGCTCCGCCATCGAGAAGCTCTTCCACGCGCTTGGGCACCATGCGTGTGGTATGCGTCTGCTCATAATCGCGCCCAAGTCGCTGATGATGCGCACGGTTCTCCTCGATCCATTCTTCGAGATCGGTGATGGAGTCGCAGCCGACGCAGAGCTTGATGAGATGAAGGGCCATGTGAGCTTTGAACCATGGGCGCGCCGGATGGAAAATCCGGCGCTCTGCCGCACCTCTATTCCTCTTCGGCCTTCAGCACAATGAGACGCGCGCCTTCAGCCACCTGAGCACCCGGCTCGGCGGCGATCTCCGCTACCTCACCATCAGCAGGCGCCACGAGCACGTGCTCCATCTTCATCGCCTCGACGATGGCGAGCCGCTGCCCCTTCTCGACCTTGTCGCCCGCCTGCACGAACACGGCCACGAGCTTGCCGTGCATCGGTGCCTTCACCGAGCCGCCTTCGTCCATATGTTCGAGATCGACATCGAAGGGATCGAAAGACTGCACGAGGGTCTGACGTCCATTCCTGAGGATGTAGACACCATGCGGGGCATCGATTTCCTGGTCGATCTGCTCATCGGCCCAAGGATCGCTCTCGCCCACGGCAACCGTGCTGACGCCGCGATGCTCGGCGCTAAAGACCTCGCGTGCATCGACGCGCTCGCCGTCCACGAGAAGCGGCATGCCGACGCTGCGCGTTCCGAGCAGCTGGAAGCCATCCGGCTCAGACCAGGGCGATGAAGGCTCGTCGTTCTTCAGATGCTCGGACATGCGAAGCTGATCGATCTTTCGCGAGATCAAGGCAGCGGCGCCGAACGAGACTGACACTTCATCAAGCGGTTGCGGGCCGACGCCGAGGGCCTCGATATTGCGATCGATGAACCCCGTATCGAAGTGCCCTGCCCTGAACTCATTCGCTTCGCAGAGCTTCTTCAGGAAAGCGACATTGGTCTTAGGCCCAGCGACAATTGTTTGGCCGAGCGCATCGGCAAGCATGGACAGAGCTTCTTCGCGCGTCTCACCATGGGCGATCACTTTCGCGATCATCGGATCGTAGTAAGGCGTCACCTCGGCCCCCGCCTCCACGCCGGTATCGATGCGAATGCCCTCGCCTTCAAGGAATTCGAGTGCCCACAGCTTGCCGGTGGAGGGCAGGAATTCCTTTTCAGGATCCTCCGCATAGAGACGTGCCTCGACCGCATGACCGTTGATCGTGAGATCGTCTTGCGTGAACGGCAGCTTCTCGCCAGAGGCGGCGCGGAATTGCAGTTCCACGAGATCAAGCCCTGTGATCGCCTCCGTCACCGGATGCTCCACCTGGAGGCGCGTGTTCATTTCCATGAAATAGAAGCGATCAGCGCGAAGGCCTTCGCGTCCGTCTGCGATGAACTCCACCGTGCCCGCGCCCACATAGCCGACAGCGCGCGCCGCCTCGACAGCCGCTTGGCCCATGGCCTGGCGCATCTCCGGCGTCATGCCGGGAGCTGGCGCTTCTTCGATCACCTTCTGATGGCGGCGCTGGAGCGAGCAATCGCGTTCGAAGAGATGCACCACGTTGCCGTGCGCATCGGCAAAAACCTGAATCTCGATATGGCGCGGTGAGAGAATGTATTTCTCCACCAACACGCGCGGATCGCCGAAGGCGTTTTGGGCCTCGCGCTGCGCGCTCTCCAACGCGGCATCGAAATCCGCCGCCTTCTCGACGCGCCGCATGCCCTTGCCGCCGCCGCCTGCAACCGCCTTGATCAGAACCGGATAACCGATCTCGTAAGCCTTCTGGCGCAGGAAGTCGGGCTCTTGCTTCGAGCCGTGATAGCCCGGCACCACAGGCACGTTCGCCTGCTGCACGAGCGCCTTCGCCGCATCCTTGAGGCCCATGGCCTTGATGGCAGAGGCCGGCGGGCCGACAAAGACGATGCCATTGGCAGCGCATGCTTCGGCAAATTCAGCGCGCTCGGAGAGGAAGCCGTAGCCTGGATGGATGGAAGCTGCTTTCGCACGCTTGGCGACTTCGATGATCGTGTCGATCTTCAGATAGCTCTCGCGGGCAGGCGCGGGACCGATCAGGTAGGCCTCGTCCGCCATCCGCACGAAGAGCGCATCGGCATCGGCTTCCGAGTAGACCGCGATGGTGCGCATTCCCAGCCGCTTGGCGGTGCGGATGATCCGGCAGGCAATCTCGCCGCGATTGGCGATGAGGACACTCTCGAGCATGGCCATCCCTATGGATTTTTCCGAATTCCGGTTCGTTTTGTGAAGAGCTAGAGCAAAACCTAGGCCGCTTGTCACGCGAGAACAGCTCCTCTTTTCGTCTTGCTCACCAAGCGAAAAAGTCGGGCGAAATTCCTTCCATCGCCAGCAATTGGCGCTTCCGCCATTTCCTTTCGCAGAAGGCTGATGGTCCAGCCTATCCCTTTCGCGTAGTCACCCCCAACCGCCAGAATGTTCCGCGACACCCTCTTGTCTGTTTAAGAAAGTCACGCTACCTTCTTCTTGCAAATGACTTGCAACTGCAGAAAGAGCTCATGGACCAATCAGCCCCCGTCTCCCTCGTGCGCAAGGCAGCATGGCGTCAGGATGTGAGTCTGCCCTCTCTTCCGGAGGTGAATCGCTCGATCAAGGTGCGCCCTGGTTCAACCTGGCGGCGGGCAGCGGCCTTTTTGGGGCCGGGCTATCTCGTGGCCGTAGGCTATATGGACCCCGGCAACTGGGCGACCTCGATCGCGGGCGGTTCGAAATACGGCTATGCCCTGCTCTCGGTGGCGCTGATCTCGAACATCATGGCAATCGTTCTGCAGTCGCTTTGCGCGCGCCTTGCCGTCGCGACGGGTCGCGACCTCGCCCAGGCCTGCCGGGATGCCTATCCGCGCCCCGTCGCATGGGGTCTTTGGGTTCTGGCGGAACTCGCTATCTGCGCCACCGACCTCGCGGAGGTGATCGGCACGGCGATCGGCCTCAACCTGCTCTTCGGCGTCCCGCTGGAGATCGGCGTCGTCATCACGGCGCTCGACGTCTTCCTGATCCTCTATCTGCAGAATCTCGGCTTCCGCTGGGTCGAGGCCTTCATCATCACCCTGCTCGGCGTGATCGCCGTCTGCTTCGGCATCCAGATCGCCATGGCCGATCCGAACTGGGGGGCGGTGATCACCGGCTTTGCGCCGACAACGGAAATCGTCACCAACCCGGACATGCTTTATCTCGCGCTCGGCATCCTCGGCGCGACGGTGATGCCGCATAATCTCTACCTGCATTCCGGCATCGTGCAGACACGCGCTTATGGCGAGACGCTGGCGGAGAAGCGCGAGGCGATGCGTTTCGCCACGCTCGACTCCACCATCGCGCTCATGTTCGCGCTCACCATCAACGCATCGCTTTTGATCCTCGCAGCGGCTGCCTTCTACAGCACAGGCCGCAGCGAGGTCGCCGAGCTCGGCGAGGCGCATACCCTGCTCCAGCCGATCCTCGGCAGCGCCATTGCGCCCATGCTGTTCGGCCTGTCCCTGCTCTGCTGTGGCCTGAACTCCACGGTGACGGCAACCATGGCCGGCCAGATCGTCATGGAGGGCTTCATCAACTTCAAGATGGCGCCCTGGATGCGCCGCCTCATCACTCGGGGCATCGCCATCGTTCCCGCCGCTGCCGTCACCATCGCCTATGGCGAGAGCGGCACGGCGAAACTGCTGATCCTCAGTCAGGTCATCCTCAGCCTTCAACTCCCCTTCGCGGTCATCCCGCTGGTGACGATGACGGCCTCCAAGCAGAAGATGGGCGAACTCGTGACACCGCGCTGGCTCACGGCCTTTGCAGGCGTGATCGCTGCCGTAATTGTGGTGCTGAATGTGAAGCTGCTGGTGGACTTCGTGACTGGTTAGAGGCTGAGCAAGCATTCAAGCCTGGGTCCATCTTTACCCTCATCCTGAGGATGTCGCGTAGCGACCGTCTCGAAGGAGTGTCCAGTGCACTCTGGAACCTCCTTCGAGACGCGAGCAAGCTCGCTCCTCAGGATGAGGTTAGAGAAATGTAATCCACCAAAGAAAATGCCCGGCACAAGGCCGGGCATATTTATTTATAATTGAGATGCCTCAGAAGGCTCAGGCGTCTTTCAAGCGGCTCAGCGCCTCTTCCATCTTCGCCTTGCGCGTAACCGCTTCCTCGCGGCGCTCGCGCTGCTCGTCGACAACCTCTTCCGGCGCGCGCTTGATGAAATCCGCGTTCCCGAGCTTTGCGTCGATCTTGGACACTTCCGCGTCGAGCTTCTGGATTTCCTTGGCGAGACGTGCGCGCTCGGCATCGAGATCGATCACGCCTTCGAGCGGCAGGGCCGCCACTTCGCCACGGATGATAAGCTGGATGGAGCTCTTCGGCGCTGCGTCGGCGAAGGAGATGTCGGAGAGACGTGCAAGACGCTTCACGATATCGCCCCAGCGATCCGCACGGCCCTTCACGTCGGCGGAAGACGCGACGAGGACGAGCGGAATCTGCGCGCCGGCCGGCACATTGGTCTCGGAACGGGCGGAGCGGATCTCGTTGACGAGATCCACCACCCAGCCGATCTCGGCCTCGGCCTGCGTATCGATGAGGTGATCGAGGTTCGACCAGGGCGTCAGCGCCAGAATCTGCTCACGCTTCGGCCCTTCCTGACCCTTCACCTCCCACAGCTCCTCCGTGAGGAAGGGCATGATGGGATGCAGGAGCTTGCAGATCTCGTCCAGAATGAACGCGATCGTCGCGCGGGTTTCATCCTTCGCAGGCGTGTCAGCGCCCTGAAGCACAGGCTTGGAGAGCTCCAGCGTCCAGTCGCAGAACACGTTCCACACGAAGCGGTAGGCCGCGCCCGCGGCCTCATTGAACTTGTAGGCCTGGATGCCGGCGGCGACCTCGTTGATCGCCTTCGCGCATTCGCTGAGCGCCCACTTGTTGAGCGTCTCCTTCACGGCCTTCGGATCGAAGCCCGCGACGCGCTTGCAGCCGTTCATCTCGGCAAAGCGCGCGGCGTTCCAGATCTTGGTCGCGAAATTGCGGTAATTCTCGACGCGCTGAACCGACAGCTTGATGTCGCGGCCCTGAGCCGCCATCGAAGTCAGCGTCATGCGCAGCGCATCCGCGCCATACTGCTCCACCACATCGAGCGGATCGATGACATTGCCTTTCGACTTCGACATCTTCGCACCCTTCTCGTCGCGGACGAGGGCGTGGATGTAGACTGTATCGAAGGGCACTTCATCCATGAAGTGCAGGCCCATCATCATCATGCGGGCGACCCAGAAGAAGATGATGTCGAAGCCGGTGACGAGCGTGTTGGTCGGGTAATAACGTCCGAGCTCCGGCGTCTTCTCAGGCCAGCCCAGTGTCGAGAACGGCCACAGGGCGGAGGAGAACCAGGTGTCGAGCACGTCCTCGTCGCGCTTGAGCGGCACATCCTTGCCATGCTTGGCGCGAGCCTCAGCCTTCGCATCCTCTTCCGAATGCGCGACGAAGATATTGCCCTGATCGTCGTACCAGGCCGGGATCTGATGGCCCCACCAGAGCTGGCGCGAGATGCACCACGGCTCGATGTTCTCGAGCCACTGGAAGTAGGTCTTCTCCCAGTTCTCGGGCACGAACTTGGTCTTGCCATTGCGAACGGCGGCGAGCGCACGATCCGCCAGCGGCTTCACGTTCACATACCATTGGTCTGTCAGATACGGCTCGATCACCACGTTCGAGCGATCGCCGTGCGGCACCATGTGGGTGTTCGGTTCGATCTGGACGAGGATCTCGCGCTCTTCGAGCATGGCGATGATGCGCTTGCGCGCCTCAAAGCGGTCGAGGCCATCGAGAGTCATAACGGCCTTGAGATCATCGCTCTGCTGAATGCCTTCGAGGAAGGCTTCGTTGCCGGCAAGCGTGAGCTGCGCTTCCGTGCCGAAAATATTGATGAGCGGCAGCTTGTGGCGTTTGCCGACTTCGAAATCGTTGAAGTCGTGCGCAGGCGTGATCTTCACTGCGCCTGTGCCCTTCTCCGGGTCGGAATATTCATCGGCGACAATCGGGATGCGGCGGCCCACGAGAGGCAGGATCGCGAACTTGCCGATGAGATCCTTGTAGCGCTCATCCTCGGGATGCACGGCAACCGCAACGTCGCCGAGCATCGTCTCAGGACGCGTGGTGGCCACCGTGATGGAGCGGTCGGGCATGCCTTCGATGGCGTAGCGGATATGCCAGAGATTGCCCTTCACCTCGACCTGCATCACCTCAAGATCGGAGATCGCGGTCTGGAACTTGGGGTCCCAGTTCACGAGGCGCTTGTCCTTGTAGATCAAGCCCTGCTTGTAGAGATCGATGAAGACCTTCAGCACGGCCTGGGATAGGCCCTCGTCCATGGTGAAGCGCTCGCGCGACCAGTCGCAGGAAGCGCCGAGGCGCTGGAGCTGAGACTTGATCCGCCCACCGGATTCGTCCTTCCACTCCCAGACGCGCTTGATGAATTCCTCGCGACCGAGGTCTCGGCGGTGAATCTGCTTCTCCATCAGCTGGCGCTCGACCACCATCTGCGTGGCGATACCCGCATGGTCCATGCCCGGCTGCCAGAGCACATCCTTGCCGCGCATGCGCTCGAAGCGGCAGAGGATGTCCTGGATCGTGTTGTTGAGCGCATGCCCCATATGGAGCGAGCCCGTTACGTTCGGTGGCGGAATGACAATGGTGTAAGGGTCCGCGCCCTTGCGATCGGGCCGGCCGGCCTTGAAGGCCTCGGCCTCCTCCCAGCGGGTGGCGATGCGTGCTTCGACGGAAGCGGGGTCGAACGTCTTGTCCATCATGATGCGATACCGGCCAGTTGGCGCGCCAAACGCGCGAGCAAGAGGGCTACAAACCGGACGGATCGAGGGAAGTCAACCGATGGACGAAAAAGTTCGGTTTCAGCCCCGGGTTACGCGCTCGATCTCGGCCTTCACGAGCCGTTCCACGAGATCAGGCAGGTTCTCGTCGAGCCATGCCTTGAGCATGGGCCGGAGCATCTCCTTCATCAGGTCTTCGACCGTCTGAGGCTGGCTTGCCACACGGGCGGCGCCGAGGCGGCCAAAGGCATCGGCGACGGAGGTTTCCGTCATCCGTGACATCAGTGCTTCACCGGGATTGCGCTCGCAGGGCTGCCCAAGGGACTGCGCAGCGGAGGCAGGCGGCTCAGAACTCTCGACGAGCGAGACAACCGGGCGCTCCTCCTCGTAGGGATCGCTTTGCACCAGAGGCTCATCTTCGGCCGCAGCGATCTCGGACTCGGCCAGAGGCTCCGGGTAGAAACCCGACGACACGTGCTTCTCGGCAATGTCGAGAACCGATCTCAGCGGAGACGGCTGAGGATCACGGAAGGCCGGCGCCGGCTCATGATCGTCTGAAATAATACGGCGGATGGAAGCTAAAATATCTTCCATCGATGGTTCATTGACCTTCAGGTTCATCGAACCCATAGCCCCACCCAATAAAATAGAGTTTTAGAATCTCATTCTTGAGAATGTTCTTAGTATTTTACGCAAAACTATAGAAAACAAGCGGGGCCAGAACCAATTCGTCCTGACCCCGAAACTTATCAACGACCATCAGGAGTGGTCAGACCAATCCAAAGATCTTTGACTTGCTCGTAGTGAATCTTGGGATTGTAATGATTCACTGCCAGTCCCAGGACGCGGGAATTGAGGCGCCCCATAGCCTGAACAAGGCTGTAGGAGCCGACCACGCGGTCGCGTTGAGCCTGGATCAGATTCACGCGGGCGGTCAGGAGTTCCTGCTGAGCGTTCAGGACGTCGAGTGTCGTACGCTGGCCCACGCGAGCCTCCTCGCGTACGCCGCTGAGAGCCGTCTCGGCAGCATCGATCTGTGCCTGGGCCGCTTCGATCTGCGCGCGGGCAGCCTCGAGAGCTCCCCATGACGACAGGACGGCGGCACGCACCTGATCGCGGACCCAGTCGGCCTGAAGCTGGGCCTGCCCGGCCTGCTCCTTGGCCTGACGGGTCGCGGCATAGGCCTGACCACCTTCATAGATCGGCACGGAAACCGATGCGACGGCGCTCGCGGCGAATTGTTCGTCGTTCGGCGTCCCACGCACGGCGAAGCGCTGGCCGACGGAAGCCCGGACGCCAACCTGCGGCGCAAGGGCGCCCTGGGCAATCTTGACCTGGAACTCAGCCGCATCGACGGCGTGCTGCGCCGCCTTGATGGCCGGATGCTCATTGAGCGCGGACTTCAGAGCATCGTTCACGTTGCGCGGCGTAAGCTTGTCAAGGGGCCGCCCCGGAGCCAATTGCTGCGGTTCGACACCAACAAACTGGCGATACTGGGCAATGCTGGCCCTCAGATTGGCCTCGGCCTGGCTGGCCTGGGACCGGGCGGCCGCGAGGCGCGATTCAGCCTGCGCCACGTCGGTGCGGGTCACCTCGCCCACATTGAAGCGGTCCCGCGTCTGGCGCAGCTGCTCGTCGATCACCTCGACGTTGTTGCGCTGGAGATCGAGAATGGCCGTATCGCGCAGCACGTTCATATAGGCGCTGGCCGTGCTGAAAAGTGTATTCTGCTCGACGGTCGTCAGGTCCTCGCGGGAGGCCAGGACATTCGACTCCGCGCGGCGGACAGAGTTGTCGGTCCGGAAACCGTCGAAAATCATCTGGGTGGCTTCAAGCCCATAGCCGCGAGGCGTGAGCTGTTGGCCTTCCGGCGCATTAGGCTCGCGGGTGAAGGGGTTGCCTGGGCCGCGGCTGTCATATTGCGTGTAGGTGCGGCCCACATCGGCGGTGGCCGTGATCTGCGGGCGATAGCCGGCTTTTGCCTGAGCGATATTCTCGTCGGCGGCGCGGACGCCGGCGCGCTGAGCATTCAGGTTAGGGTTGTTTCCGTAGGCCTTCGCCAGGGCGCTCTCCAGGGTCTCGGCCGAAACGGCGTTCACCCCCGTCAGCACGAAAACGGAGGTCATGACCCCTAGGAGCATGCGATATTTGCTGCTGAATTGCTTCCGGTTCACGCCCACCTGCCTAACGACATATCAGAACTAAAGCTTGCGACCGAAATCGATTCACAAGACTCACATCATTTAAAGCGCAACAATACCCATGACAAACGAGTCGGCAACAAGGCGCGGTGCATCGCTGAATTTTAGCCGAGAGGTGGCGCAAAAAAGCGACACTATTTGCGAGGGATTTTAAGAATTTAGAAAGGTTTAGAACGTGAAGCCCGGCTCCTGGACAAACGGGGCCAGCACCGGGGCCGCCGCATCGAACAGGGTGCGTTCGCCGAAAGCATCGCCGGAACGCACATAAAGCGTCGCCCGGGCAGCCCGTCCACGACCCTTCACGCACACCAGACGGCCATTTTCGGCCAACTGCTGCAGAAGAGCGTCGGGGCGAACATCCACGGCGCCGTTGATGAGGATCACGTCATAAGGGGCATTCTTCGCATAGCCCGCCTCGAGGGGGCCGCTCACCACGTCCACACCGGCGGCGCCGGCAGCAACGAGGCTTTTCCGGGCGGCGGCGCTCAGGACCTCATCCGCATCGAGGGCAGTCACATTGGCGCCGAGCTTGCGGAGAACGGCGGAGGCATAGCCACGGCCGCAGGCGACATCGAGGGCTTTTTCGCCAGCCTCGACACCAAGAGCCTGGATCATGCGACCAAGGTTCATCGGCGAAAGCATATAGCGGCGGACGGCGCCATCGCTGATCAGAATGTCCTGATCGATATAGGCGAGCTCTTCGCGGCCAGGGAGCACGAACATTTCGCGCGGAACGCTGTCCATGGCGTCGAGCAGCGGAATGTCGTTCACATCGAAAGTGCGCAGCTGGCTATCAACCATCATCCGGCGCGCTTGCGAGAAATCGACCATGGAGATTGCCTTTAGAATTCGACTTGGAGGCCTCGCCCGGAATCGAACCGGGGTGCAAGGATTTGCAGTCCTCTGCGTAACCACTCCGCCACGAGGCCATCCGGGGCGTACCGCGAACGCGGCGGGAGCCTCATAGCAAGCGCCCCTTCAAAGAGCAACAGCCGGTTTTGTGAGATCACTGACGAAAGGGGCTTGCACCCCGCCAATCTCGTGTTATATGCCACGCACCGTCGTCGACGAGAGCTGCCCCGGCAGCCCGACGAGAAGAGACGAAAGTCTCCTGAAGGTATGGCTTATTCCGGCGTGGCGCAGCGGTAGCGCAGCGGACTGTTAATCCGTTGGTCGTAGGTTCGAATCCTACCGCCGGAGCCAACTTTCCCAAATTCCCTGAAAATCCAGGTTTCTTCTCCTCAAATCCTTCCTGTGCGGCTTGGCCTTGGGCCGGTTTCGTGCTGCATAGCCCGCCATTGAGCACCGCAGCCTTCAGCGGGTCTTGTGGAGAAATGGGCGTGGCCTCCCCTGTTCTTGTCTGGTTTCGCGACGATCATCGCCTGAGCGACAACCCTGCCCTTTCCGCGGCCGTCGCGACAGGGGCGCCGGTTCTGTGCCTTGTCGTCATGGAAGAGCTGATGGATGGGTTGCGCCCTTTGGGCGGCGCCGCGCGGTGGTGGCTCCACGGCTCTCTTGGAGCCTTGGACGATTCGTTGAGGCGGGCAGGCTCCAACCTGTTGATCCTGCGGGGCCCTGCTCAGAAGGCCATCGAAAAAGCTGTCATGGCCACCGGCGCATCGGCCGTTTTCTGGAACAGGCGCTACAGCGCGGCTGAAATTGCTCTCGACACGGCGATCAAGAAACGCCTGACGGATGGCGGAATCTCGGTCCAGAGTTTCAATGGCAGGCTTCTCAACGAGCCCTGGCAGGTGATGAATCAGGCCGGCAAGCCTTTTCAGGTGTTCACACCCTATTTGCGGGCCGTGACGGCAAGGCCGGTCGATGCGCCCCTCCGCGCCCCCAAGAAGATGGCTGGGGGCTCCTGGCCTCAGACCCTTCTCGACGAAGGCACGCATCTAGACGATCTGGGCCTCAAACCGACAAAGCCGGATTGGGCCGCTGCATTCAAAGACGCATGGCGCCCAGGCGAGAAAGCAGCGCAGGAAAAGCTGCGGGATTTTCTCGAGACGAACCTTTCGGGCTATGCGCAAGGGCGGGATGCGCCGGGGAAAGAATCGACCTCCCGGCTGTCGCCACACCTGAGATTCGGCGAGATCAGCCCGCGCCAGGTCTGGCATGCAGTCCAGAATCTCACGGCCGAGCGACCGGAATTGCGCCAGGACGCACAGAAATTCCTGAGCGAGGTGGTGTGGCGCGATTTCAGCCATCAACTTCTGCACATTTATCCACACCTGCCGGAAAAATCTCACGCCCCGCGTTTCGAAAAATTTCCGTGGGTCGACGATCCGAAAACTCTCAATGCCTGGCAGAAGGGCCTGACGGGATACCCGATCGTGGATGCGGGCATGCGCCAGCTCTGGCGCACAGGCTGGATGCACAACCGCGTGCGCATGATCGTGGCTTCCTTCCTCGTAAAGCACCTGCTGACCGATTGGCGTCAGGGCGAGGCGTGGTTCTGGGATACGCTGGTTGATGCTGATCCGGCGAACAACGCCTTCAGCTGGCAATGGATTGCGGGATCAGGCCCGGATTCGTCTCCGTTCCATCGCATCTTCAATCCCGTCACGCAGGGCGAAAAATTCGATCCGAGTGGTAATTACGTGCGCGCTCATGTGCCGGAACTCGCCAACCTCCCTGAAGCCTTCATTCACAAACCCTGGGAAGCGCCCGCCGCCGTTTTGAAAGCCGCAGGCATGGAGTTGGGAAAAACCTACCCTGCCCCGATTGTTCCGCACGGCCCGGCGCGTGAGCGCGCACTCACCGCCTTCAGGAGCCTGCGCGATTTCGATTCATGAGACCAAGAGAACGGCTTGACCCGCCGCGCGGCTTACCGTCAGCATCAGCCCCTATGTTTTCTTTCGCTCCAACTGGAACAGCCATGACAGCGACTGCGCTTCTGTTTCGTGACGATGCCTATGCACGTTCCTGCACCGCCACCGTGCTTAGCGTAACACCCGAAGGCGGTATTATTCTCGACCGCACTGTCTTCTACGCCCAGGGCGGCGGGCAACCGGGCGATGTGGGTGCTATCGTCCGTGCGAATGGCGAGCGCATCGAAGTCACGAATACGGTCTATGGCACCGACCGCTCGCAGATCGTGCATCTCGTGGGAGCCGACGCGGCCTCGCGCTTCGCTCCCGGTGAAAGCGTTGAATTGCAGCTCGATTGGGAGCGCCGCTTCAAGCGTATGCGCGTTCATACGGCTCTCCATCTCCTGAGCGTCGTGCTGCCCTACCCGGTCACCGGCGGCGCGATTGGCGACGGCGATGGGCGACTCGATTTCGACATTCCCGATGCTGGCCTCGATAAAACCGAGCTGACCGACAAGCTCAACGCCCTGATCGCGCGCGATGCGCCTGTCACGGAGCGATGGATCACGGACGAGGAGCTCGATGCCAATCCGGGCCTCGTGAAGACCATGTCGGTGAAGCCGCCGCGTGGCTCGGGCCGTGTGCGCCTGGTCGAGATCGAAGGCATCGACCTACAGCCGTGTGGCGGCACCCATGTGCGCCGGACAGGCGAGATCGGCCAAGCCTCGATCACCGACATCGAGAAAAAGGGCAAGCAGAACCGGCGCGTTCGCCTGTCCCTGATCGACTGAGCGCTCTATCTTCAGGCCAATAATCATCGGGAACATGCCCATGTCTCAGCTCTTCGTTTCAACCGCGCGGCTGCAGGAGCATCTGGAGGATCCAAATGTCGTCATCATCGACGGCTCCTGGTATCTGCCAACCCAGAACCGTGACCCCGGTGCGGAGTTTCTGGAAGGCCATATTCCCGGTGCGCTGCGTTTCGATATCGACACCGTGAGAGACACCTCATCCTCCCTGCCCCATATGCTGCCCTCGCCCGAGGCCTTCGCGAAGATCGCAGGTGAAATGGGTATCGACGAGAACACCACCATCGTCGTCTATGACGGCGCGGGACTTTTCTCCGCGCCACGAGTTCGTTGGACCTTCCAGGTTTTCGGCGCGAAGAACGTCTCGATCCTCGAAGGCGGGTTCCCCGCTTGGAAGGCGGAGGGACGTCCCATCGAAACCGGGCCCGAGCGGAGGCGCGAGCCGAAAGTCTTCAAGCCATCCTTCAATCCGAGCGTCGTGGCCGATGCCGATGCCGTTCAGGATGCCCTTCGCACGAATGCCGCTCAGGTGGTCGACGCGCGCCCGGCGGACCGCTTCCGCGGCGAGGCGCCGGAGCCGCGTCCGGGTCTTCGCTCCGGGCACATTCCCGGCAGCCTCAACCTGCCCTTCGGCGCCATCGTCGAGAACGGCAAGCTGAAGGACAAGGCGGGTATCGAACAGGCCTTGAAGGAAGCTGGCATCGACCCTGAAAAGCCGGTCATCACGACCTGCGGCTCGGGCGTCTCGGCGGCGATCGTCGGCGTTGCGCTCGAAGTGGCAGGTCGGCCGATGAAGGCGATCTATGACGGCGCCTGGGCCGATTGGGGAGCGCGGGAAGATCTCCCCCTGGGAACGGGCCCGGCGAAGACGCAGGCCTGAACGATATCAAGCATCGAGATCGGACTCTACGGAACCGCTCCTTTCAGGGCCTCTTCGTCTTTGCGCCGTGGTGCAAAAATAGAGAGGCTCGCCAGGAATGGCGCTCCGATGAATGTGAGATGGATAAAAGTATCCGCAAGCCAATCCCCGAACGATTCCAGACGATGCGTCCGGTGCCAATCGTTCGCTGGAAAAGCCCAAAACAATGTGGCTAACCCGACACTGAACACCGTCAGGCTGATGATGATACTTTTGAGATGAAGTCGGCGATTCCTAAGCAGCCAAGCGCCAAATGGAACCGCAATCAGACCTAGAGCCGGCAGGACGATGATCAAAGACAGAAACGTGCTGTAGAGAGTCCAGCCTGGGACAACGGACCAACGTTGCGTTTCCGACAGTATGCCTTTTTCGACCCGCGCTGAAAACTCGACATACCCATAGACCAGAGACATCACAATCAATCCGGTCAGCGCGCTCACATAGGCAACGGTCAAAGGCATCAAACCGATTGCCCGATAATGAGTGCCCAGGAGCAAGGGCCAGAAGAGGAAAGGAACAATGATCCCCATGCCAATCAGCAACAATCCGCCCGGTCCGGTGAGCCAAAGAAAGACGAAATCCAGCGCCATCACAGATCCGAAAACATTTAGCATGCCGACCGTACATGAAAGTCTATCGCGTCAAAGCGATAGACTTTCACGAAGATAACTTCACCCCTTGAAGTCAGTGGAGGATCTGCGAGAGGAAGAGCTTGGTGCGCTCATGCTGCGGGTTCTTGAAGAACTCGTCGGGCGTGTTCATTTCCACGATCTGCCCGTAATCCATGAAAATCACGCGGTCGGCGACCTGGCGGGCGAAGCCCATTTCGTGGGTCACGCAGAGCATGGTCATGCCCTCTTCCGCGAGGCCGACCATGGTGTCGAGCACTTCCTTCACCATCTCGGGATCGAGCGCGGAGGTGGGCTCATCGAACAGCATGATCTTGGGGCTCATGCAGAGAGAGCGGGCAATCGCCACGCGCTGCTGCTGGCCGCCCGAGAGCTGGCCCGGATACTTGTTCGCCTGCTCGGGGATCTTCACCCGCTTCAGGTAATGCATGGCGATCTCTTCCGCTTCCTTCTTGGGCATCTTCTTCACCCAGATCGGCGCGAGCGTGCAGTTCTCGAGGATCGTGAGATGCGGGAAGAGGTTGAAGTGCTGGAACACCATGCCGACGTCCTTACGCACTTCGTCGATGCGCTTGAGATCGTTCGTGAGTTCCGTGCCATCGACGATGATGCGGCCCTTCTGGTGCTCTTCGAGACGGTTGATGCAGCGGATCATCGTGGACTTGCCGGAGCCCGAGGGCCCGCAGATCACGATGCGCTCGCCGCGCCGAACGCTGAGATTGATGTCGCGCAGGACGTGGAACTCGCCGTACCACTTGTGCACGTCGATCAGCTGGATGGCGGCTTCGGCCTTCGGGTCGATTGCGGCGGTCTGAATGGTTTGTGCTGTCATTGTGGTTGCCATGAATTTTAGCGCTTATGACCTGAGGCGAGGCGCCGCTCGACACCGAGCGAGTACCGCGACATGCCGAAGCAGAAGATGAAATAGAACAGAGCTGCGAAGGCATAGCCCGTCAGACTGATGCTGGGGGCCGCCCAATTGGGATCGATGCGCGAGGCCTCGATGGTCTTCACGAGATCGAAAATGCCCACGATCGCCACGAGGGACGTGTCCTTGAACAGGCCGATGAAGGTGTTCACGATGCCCGGGATCACGATGCGCAGAGCCTGCGGCAGGATGATGAGGATCATCATCTGCGGATAGCTGAGGCCCAGTGACTGGGCGCCCTCATATTGTCCCTTCGGCATGGCCTGAAGACCGCCGCGCACCACCTCTGCCATGTAAGCGGAGGCGAAGAACGCCGTGCCGATCAGCGGGCGCATCAGGCGGTCAACCGTCATGTCGCCGGGCAGGAAGAGCGGCAGCATGGTGTTGGCCATGATGAGCACGGTGATCAGCGGCACGCCGCGCACGAACTCGATGAAGATCACCGAGGCCATCCGCACGATGGGCAGCTTGGACCGGCGGCCGAGCGCCAGCAGGATGCCGAACGGCAGCGAGAAGACAATGCCGACCGTCGCCACCAGCAGCGTCACGAGAATGCCGCCCCAGAGAGCCGTCGGCACGTGGCGAAGGCCGAAATCCATGTCCATCAGCGCGAGCGTGATGCCGATCACGCCGACGATGCCGCCGCCGATGATCAGCGCCGTGCGCAGGGAGGCTTTCAGGATCACCGCCAGGAAGGCGAGGAGTGCGACGAGGAGTGCGCCCAGGATCAGGAACCCAATCCAAAACCGGCCGCTGAAATCGGCATTGCCGCCTGTCAGTAGGATGTAGGAGAAAACCGGGAAGAGCCAGAAGAAGTAGATGGCACCCAGGTCACGGCGCGGCGCGCGCAACCACAGGAGCCAGCCCACGCCGATGGCCAGAAGCGCGAAGAAGATATCGACCCTCCAGCGTTCCGACACCGTGTAGGAGCCGTAGGTGAAGTAGCTGATCTTGTCGCGAATGAAGGCCCAGCAGGCTCCCGTCTCGCGACCACCCATGTCGGCACGGCAGGCGGCACGGTCCGTGCCGCTCCAGACCGCATCGATGAAGAGGAACTTCATCAGCGGCGGAACGCTGACATAAAGGAGGTAGAACACCACCAGCGTCAGGATGGTGTTGAAGGGGCCGGAGAACAGGTTTTCCCTGATCCAGGCGACGGGGCCGCGTGCCAGATTCGGCGGAGGCAGCGCCTCCACCTGCTTGGCCTGCACGAAGCGAGGGATATCGACGGTGGTGCTCATCGGATGTCCTTACCGTTCGACGATCGCCACACGGCGGTTATAGATGTTCATCAGGGCCGAGGTCACGAGGCTGATCGTGAGATACACGGCCATGGTGATGACGACGACTTCGATGGCCTGGCCTGTCTGGTTGAGTACGGTGCCCATGAACACCTGCACGAGATCGGGATAACCGATGGCCACGGCCAGCGACGAGTTCTTCGTCAGGTTGAGATACTGGCTCGTCAGCGGCGGAACGATGACGCGCATGGCCTGCGGGATCACCACGAGGCGCAGCGTCTGTGCCGGCTTCAGGCCCAGCGAGCCGGCGGCTTCCGTCTGTCCCTTCGAGACGGCCAGGATGCCGGCGCGCACCACCTCGGCGATGAACGCTGCCGTGTAGGTGACGAGGCCGAGCAGCAGGGCCACGAATTCGGGGAGGATCTGCATGCCGCCTGTCAGGTTGAACGTGCCCTTGCGCGGCAGCTCGAAGCTGATCGGATTGGCGCCGACGATGGCGAGCACGATCCAGGTCAGGATCGGCAGGCCGACGACGAGACCGAGGGTCACGAGCCCGACGGGCGATTGCTGGCCGGTTGCCGCCTGCCGGGCGCTGGCCCAGCGGCGATAGAGGAAGGTACCGATCAGACCGATGACCAATGCGGCCGGGATTGCCCACGCATCCGCCGCATAGATCGGACGGGCCATGAAGAGGCCGCGCGAATTGACGAAAAAGCCCGCCCCCATCTCAATGGAATTGCGCGGCTGCGGCAGCGGTCCGAGAACGGCGATGTACCAGAACAGCAGTTGCACGAGCAGCGGGATATTGCGCAGCGTCTCCACGTAGACCATGGCGACCTTCGCCACCATCCAGTTCTTGGAGAGGCGCGCGATACCGATCAGGAAGCCCAGGATCGTGGTGAAGAAGATGCCGATGGCGGAAACGATCAGGGTATTGAGCAGGCCGACGATGAAGGCATCACCATAACTGGAGCCTGCCGCGCTGAACTGGATCAGCGCCTGGCTGATGTCGAAGCCTGCGGTATTGTCGAGGAAGCCGAACCCGGAGGCGATCTTCGCCCGTTGCAGGTTCTCGATGGCATTGGTCGCAGCCACATAGAAAAGGTAGCTGACGATGACGACGAGAAGGACCTGGTAGAAAATCCCACGGACCTTCGGGTCGTAGAGAAACGACTTTTTGGGTGGCGATGTCTGACTGACAACGGTCTGCACTGAACTGTATTCCCTTTGACGGCTGTTTATCGAGGCCGTCCTCCCCCGTGTTCATGCAATTGTTGCTGCCATGAACGACCGGCAGTTTTTTATCGTTATAAAGGAGCAGGAGCGCCCAGAAACCCGGGCGCCCCAAACTTTCAAAGGCTCGATTAGCGAACCGGGATGCCGTACTGCAGGCCGCCCTTCGTCCAGAGAGCGTTCTGGCCGCGCTTGATCTTCAGCTTGGAGCCTTCGCCGACGTTCTTCTCGAACACTTCGCCGTAGTTGCCCACGTGCTTGATGATGCGGACAGCCCAGTCGTTGGTCAGGCCGACGGCCTCACCGAACTTGCCCTCGGTGCCGAGCAGACGCTTGATCTCCGGGTTGTCGGAGGTCTTCATCTGGTCGACGTTCGCCTTGGTCACGCCGAGCTCTTCAGCATTCAGCATGGCGTTGTGCGTCCAGCGGACGATATCACCCCACTGGTTGTCGCCGTGACGGACTGCCGGGCCGAGGGGCTCCTTCGAGATGATCTCGGGCAGAACGATATGATCGTCCGGAGCCGAAGCGCGCAGACGTTCGGCGTAGAGGCCCGAAGCGTCCGTGGTGAACGCGTCGCAGCGGCCGGCGTCATAGGCCTTGAAGGTCTCGTCCGAGGTAGCGAAAGCCACGACTTCGTACTTCATGTTGTTCGCACGGAAGTAGTCGGCGAGGTTGAGCTCGGTGGTGGTGCCCTGCTGGGTGCAGATCGAAGCGCCGTTCAGCTCCTTCGCGGAGGAAACGCCGAGCTTCTTGCGGACCATGAAGCCCTGGCCGTCGAAGTAGTTGATGGCCGGGAAGTCGAGGCCGAGCTGCGTGTCGCGCGACATCGTCATGGTCGAGTTACGGGACAGCACGTCCACCTCACCCGACTGGAGCGCGGTGAAGCGGTCCTTGGCGGCGAGCGGGATGTAGCGCACCTTGGTCGGATCGTCGAAGATCGCGGCGGCGATGGCGCGGCAGAGATCCACGTCGAGGCCGGTCCAGTTGCCCTGGGCGTCCGGCAGACCGAAGCCGGCGAGGCCGGTGTTCGAGCCGCAGGTCAGGAAGCCCTTCTGCTTCACGCTGTTGAGCGTTGCCTGCGCGGAAGCGCCGGTTGCGAAAACGCTGGCCGTCAGGCCGAAGGCAATCGCTACGAGAGCCTTTTTCATGCTGATATATTCTCCCAAAGTTCCATTCGGCTCGCCTGTTCTTTTATTCCCCCAGCCGAGCCACGGTCAGGCCGTTCCACGCCGCCTCGAACGAAGCGGCATCGGTATCCATCACATTCTATGATTGATCACTGGTCAAGTCTTGATGGAACGCTTTTTCCTTGAGGGTTGACGTTAAGCCGCCCTCGGCATCAGATCAAAGCCCCTTCAGCAAGCCCTTGAGCCGATGTCCAAACTTCCTCCCAAGTCGACCGACCTCGCAGAACGCACCCGCCTCGTTTATGCCGGCCGAGACCCCTCCGAGCAGCACGGTTTCGTGAATACCCCAATCTATCGCGGGTCCACGGTTCTTTACCCCACGACAGACGATCTGCTGCATCGCCGGGGCCGCTATACCTATGGGACGAAGGGCACACCGACGACGGAGGCGCTCGAGAAAGCATGGACGGATATCACCGGAGCTGCGGGCACCGTGCTGGCCCCATCCGGCCTTGCGGCCGTCACGGTCGCCCTCATGTCCTGCCTCAAGGCTGGCGACCACCTTTTGATGACCGATTCCGTCTACCTGCCCACACGGCAATTCTGCGAGGGAATGCTCAAGAAATTTGGTGTGGAAACAACCTATTACGATCCGTCAATCGGCGCTGGAATCAGCGATTTGATCCGCCCGAACACGGCGGCGGTCTTTACGGAAGCACCTGGTTCCCAATCTCTCGAGATGCAGGATATCCCCGCCATTGCGGAGGTGGCGCATCGGCATGGCGCGGTCGTGCTCATGGACAACACCTGGGCGACTCCCCTGCTCTTCCCGCCCCATGAGCGCGGCGTCGACATCGCCATCGAGGCGGGCACCAAGTACCTGAGTGGCGGATCGGACCTGCTGCTCGGTATGGTTTCGGCTAATGAACGCTGCTTCAAGGACCTGCGCGCTGCTTACGAAGCCTTCGCCGCATGCCCTGGCCCGGAGGATGTTTTCCTAGGCTTGCGCGGGTTGCGTACCATGGCGCTGCGCCTGCGCGAGCATGAAAAGCAGGCCTTGGAAATGGCGCAGTGGCTGGAAGAGCGCCCTGAAGTGGCGCAGGTGCTCCACCCGGCGCTACCCACCTACAAAGGTCACGAAATCTGGAAGCGGGACTTCAAGGGATCGTCCGGTCTCTTCTCCGTCATCCTCAAGCCGTGTTCGGACAAGGCTCTCGCCGCCATGCTCGACGGGTTGGCTCTCTTCGGCATGGGCTATTCATGGGGCGGCTTTGAGAGCCTGGTGATCCCATTCAACTGCGCGACTTATCGGACAGCAACCAAATGGGCGCCCGGCGGACATGCCCTGCGCTTCCATATCGGCCTTGAGGACCTGGAAGACCTTAAACGCGACCTGGATGCGGGCTTCAAGCGCCTGCGGGAGACGGATTAGGTCTGCATTTCCGCTTCCGCCTTTGCCTTCCTCGTCTCTTTCGCAATCAGCATGAGATTGCGCACGTAAATGAAGATCGAGAGTGCCTGGCCGGAGATGATCACGATGTCGCGGCGCACGAAGCCATAGACCAGCGTCATCAATCCGCCGGCGATGGACAGGAACCAGAAGGCCATGGGAACGACGCTCCTCTCGGCCTTCTCGCTCGCGATCCATTGCACGATGAAGCGCGCGCCGAAAACGAACTGCGCGATGACGCCGAAGGCGGCCCAGAGGTCGAAGCGGGTGACAACGATATCGTAGAAATACAGCCCGATATCGTGAGACAGGCGCATCAGCATCGGAGAACTCGCCTTAAAGGATTTCTTGGGAAACGGGTACACGGCGACGGCGGCGGATGAGCCACCACACACCCGCAAGATCGAGGATGCCAACCCACAGGCGGTCGAACAAACCGTAATTCGATTGGCCCGCATGGCGAGGACGGTCCACCACGTCGACATGGGCGATCTTATAGCCCTCCCGCTTGACGAGCGCGGGCATGAAGCGATGGAGGGCGTCGAAATACGGCAGGCGCATATAGATGTCTCGACGGAAGGCCTTCAGTCCGCAGCCGGTGTCGCGCGTGCCGTCCTTGAGAACGCGTCCACGCACGCCATTGGCGATCTTCGACTGCCAGCGCTTGGCTGTGCCTTTGCGTCCGAGACGCTGGCCGGCCACGATCCCCACGGACTGATCGTCGAGCGCCGCCACCATTTGCGGAATAAAGGCCGGATCGTTTTGCCCATCCCCATCGAGAGTGGCGATGATCGGCCCTCGCGCGGCATGGACGCCGGTGCGCACCGCCGCGCTCTGCCCGCAGCTTGCCTCATGCCGCACCAGCCGCAGCCAGGGCCGGGTCGTGCGGGCGGCCAGCACCTGTTGGGCTGTGTCGTCGGTGGAGCCGTCATCCACGTAGATCACCTCGAACGGTGTGAGGGCCGAGCAAGCGCGCTCGATCTCCTCCACGAGGGGCAGGATGTTCAAGGCTTCGTTCTTGACAGGCACCACGACGCTGAGGCGCGGAGCCGGGGTAAGGTCGGTCATCGATCAAGGGCCCGCAGCGGGCCCCCTCTTGAGAGAAGGAATCATATGCAGCCGGACGAGACGGTATAGACACCGATATCCACGCGCCGTCCGCTGTTGATATTGAAACCCGTGACGCGGGTCGAGAGCGCAGGCTTCACTCCGAGACGTTCGTTCTCTGTCTGGAACTCTTTCTCGAAGCGCTTTTCCACAAAGACCATGGTGCAGCCATGCTGCTTCATCAAAGCAGAGGCTTCCGCTCCCGTATCGAGCATCTGCAGATTGGTGCTCGTGAGGAAGACCAGGCTGGGCTCCCGGTATCCCAAGGTGGCGATGATGGTCTTGCCCCGGAAATTCTGAGCCTGCTCGGCCAAGCGATCCGATATCTTCAGGGAACGGAGGTCGAGCTGAGCGAACCCAAAGACCCCTATGGCCAAACAGACGGAGGCGACAAAGCTCGCCCAGAGGCTGCTCAGCAGGCGATTCCTGACGAAGAGCCACCAGGCATAAAAAGCCAATGCGCAGGCGGCCACCAGGGCAGGCAGCGCGCGGAAAGGCAGCGTACCGTCGAAGGACCAATTGGCCGCCGAGAGGCCGATGGTCAGGCCTACCGGGATAAAGGGAATGAGAATTGTCGACAGCTTCGCCAGGGGGCGGTGAGGCCCGACGAAATGGCGGGAGATCGCCATGATTGTCACGATGGCCACTGCCGGCAGCAGCGGCAGGGTGTAATGGGGCAGCTTGGTCGGCACAGCCTCGAAGACGATCCAGGACGGCACGATCCAAGCGAGCGCGAAGGCGACCTGCT
This sequence comes from Microvirga solisilvae, assembly GCF_022808595.1. Classification (GTDB taxonomy): domain Bacteria; phylum Pseudomonadota; class Alphaproteobacteria; order Rhizobiales; family Beijerinckiaceae; genus Microvirga; species Microvirga solisilvae. The sequence goes on along the minus strand of NZ_JAKUCN010000001.1, from coordinate 372,241 downwards.
CCTCCTTGCGGTGGATCCAAGCGAAGGGCACCGCAATGGCGGCAAGGATCGCACCCGGCCAGAAGGTGGCGAAGAACGATATCAGATAGAAGCCGGGCGGCGCCCAATGATACTTCTGAGCGGTGCCGACCTTGCCCAGCATGTCGTGCCCCACGGCCTGCGAATAGAATGCGCCACCGCTTTTGATCGCGATGGCAATGAACCACGGCAGCACCACCGCCAGCGTGACAGCCAAGCCAAGCCAGGGCCGCAAGGTAAGCAGCCAGCGGGTAGAGCGCTCCCTGTAGGATAGAACGGCAGCCGTGAGGCCTGCGAACATCAGGATCAGCGGCCCCTTGATCAGGATGCCGAGAGCGAAGCCTGCCCAGAAGATCAGCAGGGCCCGCCGGGGCAGAACCCCTGCGCCACGGCTCAGATAGGCACGCGCCAACCCGCCCATGACGGCGACGGAGCAAGCCGCCAGCATGGCATCGGTCTTCGCGAGCCGTGCCTCCACCATGAGGATGACGCAGGTGGCCATGAGGGCTGCCGTCAGGAACGCCCCTCGCCTGCCGAAAAAGGCCAGGGCGGCCCAATAGGTCAGGAGAACCGTGGCAATGGCGCCGAACAGGGACGGCAAACGATAAAGCGCGATGGTCGTATGGGCTTCAGGGATGCCTAGAGCATCGCCGATGGCCACGGTGGCGCTCTGCATCCAGTAGATGCCGACCGGCTTCTTGTAGCGCGCCTCGTCCTGGAAGCGCACATCGACGAAATCCTGGGTTTCCAGCATCTGCTTGGAAGCCTGGGCATAGCGCGGCTCGTCACGGTCCATGGGCTGGAGGGTCGAGAAGCCAGGCAGGAAGCAGGCAAGCGACAGCAGCACGAGCACGGCGCACAACCTTACATGGCTACGCTCGATGAAGCTCGCCAGTTGCGCAGCCGAAAGGCGGCGCAGGGACAGATGCTGCTGGGCGACGGAACCGTCCATCAATGACATGCCTTTGCCGACAGGAATTAAGGCGGGGCAACCCCGCAAAGGCGGAGGTGTCCTCCAAACCCGCCGGGAAGTCAAATTGACGGAAAGTAGCGGCTAAACAGGGACGTTACCGGGTCCCTTTGCTCAAATGACCCAAAGATCGCCGGGGGTCATCTTGAGGCCTTTCGGGAGCCAGGCAATCATCACCTGAGCCGCTTTGCCGGTCCCATCCGGATCATAAGAAAGCGCCCCGAGACCCGGATTGTAGACAATCCTGTCGGAGCTGTCCTGAGCTTTTGAGCCCATCCAGAAGGCCGTGGCGGCAAGCTGGCCGGTCTTTCCCAGTTTCGGGAACACCGCGTTATCGAGATAAATCACATCATCGGCTACGGAGAAGCCCAAGATAAGGTCAAGATTGCTGACACTGGGACGTGTGTTGAAGATGAAGGCATCTTTCCCGGCGCCCCCGATAAGGGTGTCGTTGCCGAGTCCGCCGTTGAGCTTGTCATTCCCGCCCATACCGCGGATGCGGTTGGCGGCCGAATTGCCGGTAATGGCGTTATTCAACGCATTTCCGGTGAGCATGATCGAGGCCGTGCCTGTGCCGGTCAGATTCTCGAGATAGGAACCGAGCGCGTAGCTGAACGGGGAGACCACACGGTCTGCCGTGCCGCCGGCGGCGGTCTCGATCACACGGTCTTTTGGATTGTCCAGATGATAGGAATCATTGCCCGCACCGCCGTACATAGTGTCGGCGCCTTGAAGTCCATTGAGCAGATCATTACCGGCATTTCCCCATAGCGTGTTGCCTGTGATATTGCCGATAATGATGTCATGTCCTGAACCGCCTTTGGCGTTCTCAATCAGGGAACGCAGATCGCTCTGATAAAGAAGAGCATTGGCGACATTCCCGCGCGCAGGCTGTTCGTAGCCGAGTTCCGCGATCTGCGTCGACGACAGCTTCGTCCATGATCCTGGACGAAGGTCGACGGTGAGATTGGTTTTGTAATTCGTGAAATCGTAGGTGTCGTTGCCGCCGCCGTCCCACACTGTCATGAAGATGCGATTGCCGCCAGGGAGTCCCTGCCTGACACCGTTGATGATGGACTCGCCCGATGCGACATTCCACTGATAGACGGTGTTGCCGGCGTTGGTGGTGTAGTCAGCACCGTACATATGCTGCAGGGCCGCGATGTCATCCATCATCAGCGACTGCGCATAACCCCACTGCTCATTCTCCAGGAAGACACCGGACGCTCCCACATAGGAGTAGTAGGTCATGATGGAGAATTCCATGGAGTTACGCGCGGCAGGCAACGCGCCGAACTTGCTCGTCTCATGCCCATGCTTCAGGCCCAGTACATGGCCGATCTCGTGAATGAAGACATAGAAGCCGTAGCTTCCCATGCGCACATCGCTGAACCAGCTCGTCTCGGAACGAAACCATGCATCCCCACCGTCGGGGCTGGCGCTGGGATAATAGGCCCATGCAGGCGCCGCGATATCCGCTCCTGCCAAACGTAAATCCGCGTGGTTGAACGCATTCTCCTGGACTTCGGTGAAGTCGATATTGGCGACCGATGCAAACATCGCGAAAATCTTGCGCGCTGCACTCACCTGAAACGGCGCCAGAGGCGAGAAACTCTTGTGAGGCTCACCGCCGATATAATTGGGCTCGTAATATGAAGGGCTTTCGGGAAAGCTGTAGCTCAACGTTACAGCATCCCACCTGATTCCGGAGAACAGAGCGTCGATGTTTTGGCTGCCACTCGCGGTAACGTTCGCCGTCTGCGCCATGCAGGATCCTCCGCTAGGGATAAGATCTCATACTTGGCTTGCGCGAACCTGTTTGAAGGCTCCCGTCGAGTTAACGGCTCAGCTCTTAAGGATAGAGGGGCGGCAGATGCCGCCCCGCCCCTAGACGATAACGAATTCGGCGGCCGACATGCTTAAGTTCTTTGGTAGTTGAGCGATCGCGACCGAAGCGGCTTTGCCCGTTCCGTCCGCATCGTAATAGAGCCCACCCAAAGCCTTGTCGTAAAGAATACGATCGCTGGAATCATGAGCTTTTGCGGCAGCCCAGAAAGCGGCGGAGGCGAGCTTGCCGACAGCTCCAATCTTCGTGAAAATCGCGTTCTCGAGATAGATCGTATCGTCAACAACGGAATAATCGAGAAGACGATCGACATTCGACGTGCGGCTCAGCGTGGTATTGAAGACGAAGATATCCTTCCCCGACCCACCTGAAAGATAGTCGTTGCCCTGCAGGCCATACAGCTTGTCGGCCCCTGCTCCACCCTTGAGGTTGTTGGCAATGACATTGCCGATCATGACGTCGTTTCCGATTCCTCCGATCGCGTTCTCGATGAGGGAGCGATTGTCCCTGTTATAGGTCAGGGCATTGGCAACATTGCCACGCGCATATTGACCGTCACCGAGCTGGGCAATCTGCGTGGTGGATAGGCGGGACCACTGCCCGGGACGCAGGTCGACGGTGAGGTTGGTTTTATAGTTTGCAAAATCGTAGGTGTCGTTACCACCGCCATCCCAGACCGTCATGAAGATGCGGTTGCCGCCGGGTGCTACCTGGCCCACGCCGTTGATGAATTCCTGGCCTGTTGCAGGATTCCACTTGTAGACCGTGTTGCCGCTGTTGGTGGTGTAATCGGCCCCGTAGAGATGCTGCAGGGCCAGGATGTCATACATCATCAAGGACTGAGCGTAGCCCCATTCCTCGTTCTCCACGTACTGGCCCGGCGCTCCCACATAGGAGCGATAGGTCATGACGGAGTACTCCATAGAATCGCGCGCTGTTGTCATGGCGCCGAAAGCGCCGTCTTCATTGCCGTGCTTCAGCCCGACGCCGTGAAGCATCTCATGCATGAAGGCATAGTATCCATAGCCGCCCCGGACCGGATTCCCGAACCAGCCATTGGTAGGGCCGAACCACGTATCGCCTCCTTCAGGTGACGTGTCCGGCAGATAGGTCCATGCCGCCGGCGGCGTATCTGCATTGGCCAGCCGCAAGGTGGCGTGGGTCTCTTGGGTTTCGGTGATCTCCGTGAAACTCAAATTGCTCACGGATGCCATCATAGCGAAGACTTCGCGTGCGGCCCTGACCTGACTCGTATTCAATGCACCGAAGCTGTCATGCGGCTCTCCTGAGCCATAGGTGCTTTCGTAGAACGATGCTTGTTTTGGAAAACTATAGGTGAGAGTGGAATTGCTCCAGCGTACGCTGGAAAGAATGCCGTCGATATCCTGATTGCCCGTGCGGGCGACCGTAAAAGTAGATGTCATACTTATCCTCGACTGAACCACCCGAGGACTAGAGCATGGCGAATCGCGATTCTTGATACCTCATAAGTAGTAGAAATGCATTTTTGCTAGACCTTTATTCAGATACTTAAGCAAATATGCGCAGCAACTTAGCTTAATAACTCAAGTTGTGAAATTTCCGATAGATATAATTACACTTATGCAGCCAAGCCAATACTTAAGCTTCCTGAGATCTTCCCTGCCTCTTCCCCACGCGCATATGGCAGGCCCCGGCGAGTTCGCCTCTCTAGAGAAGGTCTGGAGGACACCGGAGCCCGGCCCTTATCGAAGCCAGCCGAAATACAGCGACCAGAGGCTGGGAGAGCGGATGCCGCGCACCCGCCGCGCCGCCTCTTCCGAACGCATGAACTCGCCCCCATGGCACGAGCAGAGGACGATATGCGCGTCGTGCTCGGAGATCTGGAAGAAGTTTATCGCATCCCCGAACTTGTCGCTGAGCAAGCCTGCCGTGCGCAGAACCGGATCGTTGAAAGCCACCGTCAGGGCGGAATTGTCGGCGCGCATAGCAAGTCGCGCTGCCTTGGGCTTCCACTCGATCTCGTCGAGCGTATGCAAAATGCGATCCGGCTCCCGCTCGAGCAGCTCGGCCCAGCGGTCCAGACGTTCGCGTTTTGACAAAACAGGGATTTGCGAGGGCTTCAGATCGGCCACGTGGCCGATTTCAGACAGAGGCCTGTGTTCCATGCTCCCCTCCTTGGCAGAGAAGCGTTTGCGAGCACCCACCAGCTGTCAGCTCAACCATGAAGCTCATGGAAAAGTTCAGGAATGCGGCCCTTCCTGGCCGCTGATATTTTAGGCAGACGAAAGAAAGCTGCGCGTGAAGGTGAAGCAAATAGCCTCACGTTCATGCGCAGCCAGTTTCGTGTTGTTGGAGATCAGGCGTCGGCGGTGTGGTTGTGCAGACGCTCGGCGGCCACGCCCATCAGTTCCGCGAGCCGGTTGCGGGCGCGGTTCACGCGGCTCTTGATGGTACCGACTTTCACGCCGAGAGCTTCCGCCGCATCCTCATAGGACATGCCTTCGGCGCCGATGAGGATGATCGCCTCACGCTGCTCCTGCGGCAACTTCTCGAGCGCGGTCGAGAGGTCCTGAAGCGCGAGCTTGTCCTCCTGGTCCGGGATCGCCACCATGCTCGCCGCATGGGCGCCATCGCCGTCTTCGACCTCGCGGCTCGTCTTACGGTGGGTCGAGTAGAATCCGTTGCGCAGAATGGTGAAGAGCCATGCCTGCAGGTTCGTGCCGGCCTCGAAGGTCTCCTGCTTCGTGAGCGCCTTGAGGACCGTGTCCTGCACCAGATCCTCGGCCTGATCGAGCTTTCCGGTAAGCGAGAGAGCAAAGGCGCGCAGGTTCGGCAGCGCGTCCATCACGCCATCGATGAAGGCTTGGTCAACCGGCTCCGTATGGGCGCGGATGACCTGGGCCACGCGTTCGGCGAGCTTCGCCAGATCGCGGGGCAACTTGTCTTCTGCAGGGTCTCCGTAGAGGGAACGCAGCTGCTTGCCGAGATGAAGACGGACGGCAGCGCTCAAGGCCGCTCCGGAGGCGACCACAGGGGTGTTCTGGGGAAAAGATTTTGTCTTATCGGGCATGTCCGGTTATCTGGGGCACGCCTTGCGCATTTAAATACTCGGGCGACAATTCGACCTCAGGATTTTTCCGTTTCCGGCCCTCGACCAATGTCGAATTTCACTCCCGAAGGGCCGAGCCATCTATGCATGGTTCGAAAAACTTGAGAGCCGCCTCGCAAGCTCCATATCCCTCCTGATCACTGCGATCAGGAACCCTTTTCCCACTTTCGCTGTTCCTGATCGGTTATCAGGAGCAATGCCATGAGCAGCCGCGGTTTCCCTTCAATGACAGCCCTTCTGGGCCTTCTCGCCATCGCCGGTTATCAGAACCGGGACAAGATCGCAGAAATGCTGCGTGGTCAGCAGGCGGGCACGCCCGGTCAGCCCGGTCAACCGCAGCAGTCAGGAGACGGTGGCCTAGGCGGCCTCGGTGGACTTGGCGGTCTGCTGGGTGGACTTGGCGGAGCGGCGGGAGCCGGCGGATTGTTGAACGGCGGGCTCGGTGAGCTTCTCGACAGCTTCCGTCAGAGCGGACAAGGTGATGTCGCCGATTCCTGGGTGAGCACCGGCCCCAACAAGGAAATCGAGCCGCCGCAGCTCGAGCAGGCGATCGGCCCAGACGTGCTGGAGACACTGACGCAGCAGACAGGCCTTTCCCGCGAGGAGATTCTCGCGCGTCTGTCGCGGGAGCTGCCCAACGCTGTAGACCAATACACGCCCGAAGGGCGGCTGCCGTCCTAACGAAGACCTTTCCTTGCACGCCGGCGGCGCTCCCACCAGACAACGGTGCGGCGGCGCAGCCTGCGCGCGGCCGGAAGGTCGAAGGACAGGACGAGTAGCCCCAGCGGCACCATCCAGAAGCCAAGGATGGGCAAGAAGCCAGCGAGCCCTCCAATCATCAGCGCAACGCCGAGACCGATCCTCAGAGCTTTCGAGCGTGGCAAGGCAATGTGCCGGCCTCCGAATGCGACCTTGGGCCTGGTCATACGCGCTCCTCCGCGATGCATAGGCTGTCGGAGGTATAGAACCGGGTACGATTGATGTCTGTCGTCACGCCTCGAGCGCCTTTGGAGCCATGCTTTGCTTTAAAGCCTCGACAAGCGCATCGGACCGGATCGGCTTCTGCAGGAAATGCGTGCCTTCCGGGAGATCCCCATCTTTAGGCGCCACCTTGCCGGAGATAACGAGAACACCTACTTCGGGCCAGCCCTGCCGAACAAGACGGGCGAATTCGAAACCGTCGATGGAGCCGGGCATATTCACGTCGGTGAGCACGACATTGATGTCCGGGCGCTGCCTGAGAAGGTCGAAGGCTTCATCGGCGTCCTGTGCCTCGACAACCCAGAACTTAGCATCGCGCAGGATTTCGACCTGCGTGAGACGCACGAGAAGTTCGTCCTCCACAAGGAGCACGACGGGTCGATGCAAGATCTCACGGCGCGGCTTCATAATGCTGGAAACGGGCGATCCGAACCCTGGTTCCCTGCGAGTTCCCGCCGTTCACAACGAAGTCATTAAGGGTGGTCCTTACCCTGTGGCGGCTGATCAGCGAGCCGTTTGATCTCGAACATCGCGGCAACCGCGAAAGCGGACAGCACGATGAACATGGCCAGGATCGAGAGCATTCCTTCCTGCACGCCGGGATTTGTCGCGACCAGCAGGATCAAGGCCACGATCGGAATGCCGAGAGTAATGGCTGCCAGAATGTAGAGAGGGTTGTTCGTTTCCTCGGACATAGGCGCCTCCTGCGGTGGCACGGCGGGATCATGCCCGCCCGGATAGCCTTCACCATTGCCCAGTTGGATCATGAAGGCCTCCTCGCAATTGGCATGTCATGGAATTGTGTCGAGACGACGCAATTTCCACAACGACCAGCCCATTCATGCGCTGCGCAAAGGAGGCCGCGCCTCGAAGCCAGCGCATGAATGTCGCCGATGGAATGCGGTTGGATTCAGCGCTCGGGCGGCGTCACCACGTTTGCTGCCTTTACGGTCGCAGGAGATGCGCTCGTCGCAATCGAGCCCGTCGTCTCTGGATCAGCGGAGACAGGCCGGCTCATGGCCGTGCGGAGCTGCCCCAGCATCCCCTTGCTCTTGGCCACATAATAATAGCCTCCCGCATAGAGGGAGACCGCGCGGTCGAAATTGCCGCCTGCGACCCGATAGGCATTAGCAAGGTAAGGAACGGCATAGGTCAGATTGGTATTCGCATCGAGCAGGCCGGATGCGGGACCCGTATAGCCCATACCGCGGGCTGTATTGTAATGGATCTGCATGAGCCCCCAATAGAGCCTGCTCTTGGCTTGGGGATTGTAGCCGCTTTCACGTCTGATGACCCGATGGATCAGCGCTTCAGGCACCCCATGCATCTTGGCATGCTGCGCCACGAGAGTGTCGATGGTGGCGCGGTCGGAGGCGGCAGCCGGCAAGGCACACATGGCGACGGCGCAGCCCAAGGCGATACGAGCGATCATAGGCATCCCCTCTGTTTATAGGGGGAGGCATTCTCAAGCCAAACGTGGCAATAAGGCGTCAGCTTGGCCGTAAGGTCTGTCAGAAAGGCTCGGCTTGAGCGGGTGAAACCCTGTTCAAACCCTTTGGAATGGGGCCAGAAACCATTCACGGGACGTCTTTGGGCGAGTACAAGTCTCACCCTCAGCAACTTGTGGATTACGCCCCATGGCCTCCAGCGTTACCGACCGTTTCCTCCGCTATGTCGTCATCGACACCCAGTCGGACGCCTCGTCTCCCTCTCAGCCCTCGACCGAGAAACAGAAGAACCTGGGACACCTCCTGGTCGAGGAATTGCTCGAGATCGGCGTGTCAGATGCGCATCTCGACGAGCACGGCTACGTCTATGGCACCATTCCGTCGAACAGCCCGAAGAATACCATTCCGGTCATCTGCTTCTGCGCCCACATGGACACGGCGCCCGACTTCTCCGGTACGAACGTGAAGCCGCAGATCGTCAGGAATTATCAGGGTGGCGACATCAAGCTCCCGGGTGATCCGCGTCAGGTGATCCGCGTTGCCGAGCATCCCGTCCTCAAGGACCTGATCGGCCACGACATCGTTACCTCGGACGGTACGACGCTGCTTGGCGCCGATGACAAGGCCGGCATCGCCGAGATCATGACCGCAGCCGAATTCCTGATCAAAAATCCGGATATCAAGCACGGCGCGATCCGCATTCTCTTCACGCCGGACGAAGAGATTGGCCGTGGCGTCGAGAAAGTCGACCTCAAAAAGCTGGGAGCGGATTTCGGCTACACACTGGATGGCGAAACGGCCGGCACCATCGAGGACGAAACCTTCTCAGCCGATGGCGTGGAGATCGTCATCAAGGGCGTGGCGATGCATCCCGGCTTTGCCTATGGCAAGATGGAAAACGCCATCCGCATTGCGGGCGCTATCATCGATCGCCTGCCGAAGAACATGGCTCCGGAGACGACCCAGGGTCGCGAAGGCTTCATCCATCCGACCGGCGTTTCAGGCGTGATGGAGAAGGCGAAGTTGAGCTTCATCATCCGCGACTTCACGGAAGACGGCCTGAAGCAGAAGGAAGCGCTCTTGGAGACCATTACCAAGGACGTGCTGAAGGCCTATCCCGGCTCCAGCCATACCTTCACGGTCAAGGAGCAGTATCGCAACATGAAGGTGGTGCTCGACCAGCACCCCGAGATCGTCGATTACGCCGAGGAAGCCATCCGCCGCGCCGGCATGGAGCCGGTGCGTGGCAGCATTCGCGGCGGCACGGACGGTTCGCGCCTTTCCTTCATGGGCCTGCCCTGCCCCAACATCTTCGCCGGGGGCCACGCCTTCCACTCCCCGATCGAATTCGTGAGCAGCCAGGACATGGAAAAGGCCGTGAAGACCATCGTCGAGCTAGCGAAGCTCTGGGAGGAGCGAGCCTAACGCGCGTCCTGCATCGGGAGCCTTATGGCTCCTTGACGACCTCTTGCGGGATCGCTGCGGTGGCCGATACATCAGCGGCCACAGGCCTGGGGGCAGTATCCGGTTCAGGGCACAACTTCGCCATCTGGATCAGGCCATATCCGAATGTCATGTCCCGCCCAGGATCGCCAAGGTCCTGGGTGGTTTCCTGCAGACGCTTCTGCAGGCCATTAGCATCCATGTTGGGATTGCCTGCCCGCAGCATGGCCATCGCTGCCGACACGAAAGGCACCGCATAGGAGGTTCCACTCCTTGCAGCCTTCCCACCCTTGGCTTGAGCTGTCCAGACATCCACGCCCGGAGCGGCGAACTCCACATAGGAGCCGTGGGTGGCACGGCGATAGGCGTTGAGCTGACGATCCACCGCCGTGACGGCGACAACTCCGGGATAGGCCGCCGGATAGGACGGCTCGGCCCCTGCTCCGTTGTTGCCGACAGCCGCGACGAGCACGATGCCCTTTTCCTGCGCAGCCTCGACAGCTTTCTTGAGAACCTCGTTCGGCGGTCCCGACAGGCTGAGATTGATGACCTTCACGCCGCGTTCGGCAAGGGCCTCGATGGCCGTGACGAGAGAGATGACAGTCGCATTATCGGCCGTTTCCTTTCTCTTTGAAAAGGCATCGACAGCAACGAGCCTTGCTTGCGGGATCAGACCAGGCGCCACGCTACCGGGTTGGCCGACCAGAAGGGCGGCAATGGCTGTTCCATGATCGAGAGAAGACCTGCCTTCGGTTTCCTTGGATATATCGATCACCTCGATCGACTGACCTTTCAAGGCTTCATGGCTGAGATCGATACCGGTATCGATGAGGCCGATCAGCGGTGGCGTCCCGCAAACCTCTGCAGCAGGCGGTGTCCAGCCGACGAGAATGGAAGCCTCGCAACCGGGATCTGAACATCCGGCAGCAGCTCCATCCGTGTAGTAATAGGTGTCGAGATCAGCGGACGCGTTCGCGCTGGCCGTACGGACAACCCGTTGCGCCTGTTTGAGCGACATTCCTTTGGGAACACTCAGCCTCACGATCTGAGGCGCAATCGTTCCGCGTGTCTGGGACACCACATGCAACCCCGACGCCGCCAGCTTCGTCAGATCACCTTTACTCAAGCCCGATACAACAATCGCGTTCGATGCCCGCCGGGGCTTGAGCCGCGAGCCCAAAGGCTCGACTTGGTCTTTCAGTGCTGCAGTGTTGGCGTTTCTGGCAGCCTGCCCGCGGTTTGCCGTAGCCTCTCCTTTAGCCTCTTTGGCCTGGCCGGTTCTGCTACTCTGCCTCGTTGACAATCCCGGAGCCTGACCGGTTCGGCTGGCTGCTAGATCTGCCTTGCCGTTGGTAGATCCTCGTGATGCGCTGCTGCTCTTGGAAGCGCCTCCTCCGGAATTGATCGCGCCAGAACCTACATTGCCGCCGGCACTCCCAGCGCTCTGCCCCCGACCGGAATTGCTGCCGGCGGGACTACCCGCGCTGTTCGTGCTGCCGCCAGAATTCCCTTGCGAGGCTCCCTTGCCATTATTCGATCCAGAGCTCCCTTGAGCTCCCCCGTTACCGTTACTGTTTCCGGGGTTTCCTCTCGCGCCTCCGGAATTGCCAGGCGCACTGCTCTTGCCGTTACCGCCCCCAACGTTTCCCTGCGAACCGCCATTGCCGTTACTGCCCCCGGCATTTCCTTGGCTCCCGCCGTTGCCGTTGTTGCCCCCTTGGTTTCCTTGGGAGCCACCATTCCCATTATTACCGTTATTGCCGCTGTTTCCTTTGTTGCCGCTATTTCCGTTCCCGGAGTTGCCGTTTCCGCCGGCATTCCCATTTCCTCCGCCACTGGGCTTCGCGTGAGCAACAGATGATGCCAGTTGGAAATCAGTGGGGGAGCCAAGATTGAGATGAAGTTGAACGGGCGCAGCGACCGCAACGCCTCCTGCAAGCACCGCGAGATATCGCCACCCATATGCCATGACAGCTCCCCAGGCCCCCTGCCGGTATGCTCAGCCCCAAGGGCACGCTTGAACCGGACGAATTCAGGTACTCTGTTGCAATCCCCTCGGCCCGAGGGCCGAAACTTTGCTTGTTTTCAGCGCATCGGAACCGAACCCTGCGGCAAAGCCGACATGGATCATCCCCTATAACGATGCAGAAGCGATTTCTTTCCCGAAAGATTCAATGAAAGTCGTGAGGTCGAGCGGGAATAAAGTGGGACGAGATCCGTTTTCATGAACAAAGGGCAACGCGGAGCAGCAATGCCAGTGGCCATCGGACAGGAACTCGTGGCGCTTCTGCCACGACTGAGGCGCTTCGCCTTGGTGCTCTGCCGTTCGCCATCCTTGGCTGACGATCTCGTGCAGAATGCATGTGAACGGGCGCTTGCCCACGCCGATAGTTGGACGCCGGGGACGCGCTTCGATGCATGGGTTTTCCGGATCCTCCGCAACAGCTGGATCGATCACCTCAGGCGATCGAAAACCGAGGGAATGAGCGAGGACATAACCGTGCAGGCGGAAATCATCGGCGATCCCGGCGAAGAGCCGATCCTGAACAAGCTGCTGCTGGCCGAGGTTCAGCAGGTTATCGATGCATTGCCTGAGGAGCAGCGCGAGGTGCTTCTGCTCGTCTGTATCGAGGATCTGGCCTACCGGGAAGCAGCGGAGATTCTAGGTGTTCCCATCGGTACGGTGATGAGCCGTCTCGCACGAGCCCGCAAGCGGCTCGTCGAGATGACGGCCGCCGCCTGACGATGTCCGGAACCGATAGCGGGGTGATGCCGATGGCACAGCTACATTTCAGCGATGAGATTCTGATGGCCTTCGCGGACGGCGAACTCGACGAGGCAGTCTCCGCTTCGGTCGAACAGGCCATGGCAGTCGATCCCATGATCGCAAGGCGGATTTCCGAGTTCCTTCGCAGCCGACGCCTTGCCCGTTCCGCCTATTCGGCACAGGCAGCATTCGATGTCCCTCCCCAACTGCTGGCCGCCGTCCAAGCCCAAGTCGATCGCTTCGACGCCGAACGGAAGCACACCTCACCCACGGCCCGAAAATGGAACTTCGGCTTGGCGCTTGCTGCCAGTCTTGCCGCACTCGCTATCGGAACGGGCGGTTATTTCGTGGGGCGGGAAGCTCACCAATCGCCGCCTCACGATGCGATGGCATACCTTTCCGCTCCGGAGGTGAATAGCGCCCTCAATGAAACCCTTTCAGGACAAGAGCGCGATCTGCCCTTCGGAAAGTTTCGCGCGATATCGACATTCCGCACGGCTGACGGCGCGCTCTGCCGGGAATTCAAGCTTCAGACGCCGCAGGGAGCATCCGATACGGTCGCATGCCACTCATCGGGCTGGAAAATCGCATTCGCCGTCGCAGCCGCGGAAAGCGGCGCCTATGTTCCAAGCGACGGGGCGGACCTGATGGCGAACTACCTTCAAAGCGCCGGCGCGGGCGAGCCTCTCCTCGGAACCGATGAAACCGAAGCGCTGAACGAAAGCCTGCGCCAGCACTGACATTCGCCGCATCCGCAGAGAAAAAAATTTCAGCCCACTGGAATAAACAGGCCCGCCATCCGTTCTGCAATCTGACAGGCGAAGGCGTTCCACGATGCGGATACTACTGATCCTGATGTTCATTGGGTTCTCACTGGGAGCTATGGCGACCCTTGCGACGCCGGACGAAACGACGGATCGTCCGACCGGACGGGCAATTTATGCTGAAGCCGGAACCCTCAGCGGGGCGGTGTCGGCGGTCAGAAAGATCAGGTCTCATCTGTCTGCCAGCGGAAGCCAATCAAAGCCTGCGGAGGCTCAGGAGCAGATCCGTCTCAAGCCTGGCGATCGCCTTCCCGAAGGAACGACATTCCACGAGATCCCACGGCACGAATCCTATCGCTATGCCATCGTTCGAGGGCATCGGGTCATCGTCGACGCGGCATCTCATCAGATCATTTACATTCTTCGCTGAATGGATCAGCGCTTTTCATTGAGAACCGAAAGATTGCCATGTCATCTCTTCACGTTCTTCAAGGACAGAAGCCACCAACGGGCGTCACCGGATCACCTCTGATCCAGGTTCATATCTACGCAGCTCCCTTGCTCCGCATGGGAGTGGAAGAACTTCTTGACGATACGCGCTTCGCCGTAATCGACGCCTCCTTTGAAAGCGCCTCCGAGTTCTCGCTTCAGGGAGAGACCTCACCGGACCTTTTCATTCTGGATGTGAAATACAGTCGGGATGGCACGTTTGAATTCATCGCAAACTTGAAAAGTCGGCATCCCGAAGCTCGGGTGATCGTTCTTGCCGATCAGTTCGACTTCAATGCTGTCCTGGCATCCCGGCAGGCCGGCGCCGACGGCTTTTGCCTGACGTCCAGCAGCCCTGGCGTCCTGATCAACTCTATTGAGCTCGTCATGCTTGGCGAAGCCGTCGTGCCGTCAGAAATGATCCAGCTGATCACGAGAGAGGGTGCGCACAATCTGGCATGGCCTTCGGGGAGTTTTGAGAAACCGGCCTGCAACTCTCCCTGCAGGCCCCTGTCGAGCCGCGAGCTTGAGGTGCTGCACTGGCTGAAGGAAGGCGCGCCCAACAAGATCATTGCCCGTCGCCTCAACATGGCCGAGGCGACGGTGAAGGTTCACGTCAAGAAGATCCTCAAGAAGATCGGCGTCTCCAATCGCGCTCAAGCGGCGATCTGGGCAGCAAACAACCTTGCCTCTCCTGAAACGGACAAGGCCCCGTCACCTGAGGCGGGTCAGGCCTGATGTAATCCGGTTCTGATTACTCGGGCTTGTTCCAGGCATTGAGCCATGGCGCGACCTCGGATGCGGCCATCGGGGTGGCATAGAAATATCCCTGAGCGCTGTGACATCCCAATTCCTGCAATCGCTGCACCTGCCCCTCCGTCTCGACACCCTCGGCCGTCACCTGAAGCCCCAAGCTGTTGCCGAGGCCGATGACAGCAGCGACGATGGCCGCATCGTCCTCATCGAGCTCAAGGTCAGCCACGAAGCTGTGGTCGATCTTGATATGATCCACGGGATATCGCTTCAGATGAGTGAGCGACGCGTAACCGGTGCCGAAATCGTCGAGGGCAATCTGCACGCCGTGCCGGTGGAACTTCTCAAGCGTATCGGACACCAGCCCCGAACGTCCATCAAGAAGCACCTTCTCGGTCACCTCGATCTCGAAATGCTTCGTGGGAACCTTCACGAGACCGAGGATGCGAAGGATCTCGTCGGCCAGATCCGGTTGGTTAAACTCCACGGACGAGAGATTGAAGGCGATGCGGCCGAAGTCGATGCCCGCGTCGAGCCATCGGCGCATATCCGACGCGATCTTGCCGACGAGTCTCTTGCCCACGGCTGAAGCCAGTTCCGGATTGTCGAAGACAGCGCCAAAGGCGTTGGGAGTGAGAATGCCTTTCTCCGAGTGATGCCATCGGGCAAGGGCTTCCAAGCCAACGATCCTTCCAGTCGAGAGACAGACCTTCGGCTGGTAGAAGGGCATCATCTGATTGCGGGAAATCGCATCCCGAATGTCCCTGCCCAAGGCCAGCCTTTGTTCGGTCACGGCCCGCATCTCGGGCGAATACGTCATCACCCGGTTCCGGCCCTCGGCTTTTGCCCGGTAGAGAGCAATGTCGGCATCCTTCATGAGCTCAGCCGGGGCGAGGTCATGATCAGGATAGGCTGCAATGCCGACGCTGGCGCGGCTCACAAGCGTCCTTCCGCCATACGCGAATGGCAGGCGCAGGGTCTTGATCAGGTTTTCTGCGAACTTCGCGGCGTGACTCAAGGTCAATGGCTCGACGAGAAGAACGGCGAATTCATCGCCGCCGAGTCTGGCCACGGTATCCGCATCGCGGAGCATCGCAGATAGGCGGTTTGCAGTCTCCTGCAGCAGCGCATCGCCGGCATCATGGCCCAGGGTGTCGTTGACATCCTTGAAGTCATCGAGATCGATCAGGAGAAGGCTGACACTCGTGCCTTTCGCCGTAGCCTCGCTCAACGCCTTCTCGAGGCAGCGTTGGAACAAGACGCGATTTGGCAAGCCGGTAAGCGCATCGTGGTTTGCCGTGCGCCAGACCTCTTCTTCCGCCGCCTTGCGATCGGTGATGTCGAATGTGACGCCCACGACGCGATTGGGGCCGGCCCATTCTCCGCGGGATGCCAGCCAGAGCATGTTTCCATCAGGCAACCGGTACTGAAACTCCATGGTATCGGAGCCTGTCCTGTTGATCCTGTTGATGAAGCGCTCTCGACCGACCCGAGCTTCGACAGGCACCCTCTCCAGGAACTCGGACAACTGTCCCGAGCCGATACCCAGAAGCTCTAACGAATTTTCGGACCGCGTCACGTGATCGGTTTCGAGATCGTGCTCCCAGGCGATCATGCGGCCCGCCTGCATGGCCAGCCGCAACCTCTCCTCGGTGGCTCGCAATGCATCTTCTGAAACCTTGCGTTCCGTCACGTCCCGGATCGTTCCGATCTTGCGAATAGGCTGCCCGTTCTCGTCGAGGACAATTCTGGCATGAGAGGAGATCCACCGGACCTCTCCCGTATCCGCACGAATGATGCGAAATGTGCCACGATAGCTGGGTCCCTTGCCAGGCACGTCGACGAAGAGCTTGTTGTCATAGGTGACAAGATCGTCGGGATGGATCCGCGCCATGAATGTTTCGAGCAGCGCCGGAGTATCGGGATGCAATCCCAGTATTTCCCGTGTCTCGCCCGTCCATTCCAGGGAGCCCGTGATCAGATCCGCATCCCAGATCCCCAAGGACGTCGTTTCGGCCGCCAAGCGCAACCGCTCCTCGCCAATCCTCAGAGCTTCCTGAGCCTGCTTTTGCTCATGGATGTCGGAGATGGTTCCCACCCATTCACGGATGGAGCCGTCCTTGCATTTCATCGGCATGGCCCGCGACAGGACCCAGCGATACTCGCCATCCTTATGCATGACCCGAAATTCGGTTTCAGCTGGTTTTCCGGAATCCAGTGCCTTCTGCCAGACCCGCGTCAAAGCCTCTCGATCGTCGGGGTGAACCGCATCAAGCCAACCATGCCCCTCGTAGAGATCGGGCTCCTGACCGGAAAACTCCTCCCAACCCCATCCTCTGAGAATCGAACCATCGGGCCCAGCGCGCCAGACCATCGCGGTCGTGGCTTCCACAAGCGCACGATAGCGCTCCTCGCTTTCCGCCAAAGCCTGTTCGGCTTTCTTCCAATCATGAATGTCGGTGTAAGTCCCGATCCAACGCTCCAGTTGGCCCTCTGCACCATAAATCGGGTTCGCCCGGCCAAGCACCCATCGATACTCGCCCGAATGATGACGCAGGCGATGCTCGATCTCGCACTCGGATCCCGCTTCCAATGCTTTCTGCCACACATCCAGAACAGCAGCCCGATCCTCCGGATGAACGAGATCGATCCACGCATTCTCATGAACAGTATCTGGAGAAAGGCCCGTAAACTCGTACCATCGATGGTTTTGATAATCGTTGTAGCCATCGGCGCGAGCCGACCAGACCATATGGGGCAGAGCTTCGATGTCGCTCTGATGCGCCTTCTCAATCGCGCAAGCCTCTTTCCCTAAGAGCGCATCCTGAGCCACTGTAATATAATTACTATTGATTACGGTTTTCGACATGGTGGAAAGCAGAAAAAGGCAATATTGTTCTTGTACTGAACAACGATAACTTTCGGCGATAAAGAAAACCTGAAGCACAGGCAACTGAGCAAGACTGTGACATGGCCTTGCGGAAGGCCAAAGGCTCAGATCCATGATGATTTAGTAGTATTGGGCCCAAGACCTGCGTCGGTCCTGGCTTATCGATTTGCCTTCCCGGATTGGTCAGGCGCCTGAGGATGTGATCAGGAAAAGCAACTCAAAGGACAGATGCCGGTGGCCCTTTGAGAAAGAGGTGGTGAGCGCGCTGGGACTCGAACCCAGGACCCTCTGATTAAAAGTCAGATGCTCTACCGGCTGAGCTACGCGCTCTCGAGAGGTGAGCCCGAAATAGGGGCTCTTAGGCGGTGGGTCAATCGAAAAGCCCGGCTTCGGATCCGAAATCCTCAATTCGGGCCCTCACGGCGTGGGTTTTCCACGGATCGGGAAGGAAGCGAGCCTCAGCCCTCGGCGGGCATGGCGATGTTGTCGGCGTGGTGGCCGATCTCGGCCTTGCCGTCCCGCTCACCCCTGGCCCAGCCTTCCTTGACCTCGCCGATATGATCCTCAAGGCGCCCCTCGGCGATGGCCTTGCGAAGGCCGGCCATCAGTTCCTGGTAATAGGCCAGGTTGTTCCAGGTGAGCAGCATCATGCCGAGAATTTCGTTCGAGCGAACGAGATGATGGAGATAGGCACGGCTATAGGTGTTCGAGGCCGTACATTTCGAGCTTTCGTCCAGAGGGCGCGTATCCTCTGCGAAGCGGGCATTGCGCAGGTTCATGCGGCCGTGGCGGGTGAAGACCTGGCCGTGACGTCCGGCGCGAGTGGGCATCACGCAGTCGAACATGTCCACGCCCCGGCGCACCGCCTCCACGATGTCGTCCGGCGTACCGACACCCATGAGGTAGCGCGGCTTCTCCTTGGGCATGTGCGGCTCGACCGTCTCGATCATGCGCAGCATCACCTCCTGCGGCTCGCCTACGGCAAGGCCGCCGATGGCATAGCCCTTCAAATCCATGGCCGCGAGTTCCCGCGCGCTCTCGATGCGAAGGCGTTCCACCGCGCCGCCCTGCACGATGCCGAACATTGCCTTGCCTGGCTGCTCACCGAAGGCAATGCGGCAGCGCTCCGCCCAACGCAAGGAAAGGCGCATGGCGCGCTCAGCCTCTTCATCGGAGCACGGCAAGCGCACGCATTCATCGAGTTGCATCTGAATGTCGGAGCCGAGGAGCCCCTGGATCTCGATGGAGCGTTCCGGCGACATGAAATGCTTCGAGCCGTCGATATGCGATTGGAACGTGACGCCGGACTCGTCAACCTTGCGCAGGGCTGCGAGCGACATGACCTGGAAGCCACCGGAATCGGTGAGGATCGGATAGGGCCAGTTCATGAACTGGTGCAGGCCGCCCAGGCGTGCCACCCGCTCCGCGCCAGGACGCAGCATGAGATGATAGGTGTTGCCGAGCACCACATCGGCACCGAGCGCCTTCACCTGATCGGGATACATGGCCTTCACCGTGGCTGCCGTCCCCACCGGCATGAACGCCGGCGTGCGGATGACACCGCGCGGCATCCGGATCTCGCCGGTACGCGCCGTTCCGTCGGTCTTGGTCACGGTGAAGCTGAACTGATCGGTGGTCATTCGGTCCTCTTGGGATCGGCTTTAAGCCCTTGCGGGCATGAAGAACTGAAATGGAGCCTCAGCGCCGAAAGAGCAAACTCGCATCGCCGTAGGAATAGAAGCGATAGCCAGTCTCGATGGCATGGGCATAAGCCGCGCGCATGCGCTCCAGCCCAGCAAAGGCGGAAACGAGCATGAACAACGTCGAACGCGGCAGGTGGAAATTGGTCATGAGCACATCCACCGCCTTGAAGCGGTAGCCGGGCGTGATGAAGATCGCAGTGTCGCCGGAGAAAGGCGCGATGGTGCCGTCGTCGCGGGCGGCGCTCTCCAGCAGGCGCAGCGATGTGGTGCCGACCGCCACGATCCGCCCTCCCCGCTCTCGCGCCTCGTTGAGCGTCCGCGCGGTCTCCTCGGTGATCGTGCCCCATTCCGCGTGCATGCGGTGCTCATCCGTATCGTCAGCTTTCACGGGAAGAAACGTGCCCGCGCCCACATGCAGCGTCACGAAATGGCGTGTGATGCCACGCTCATCGAGACGACGGAAAAGCTCGTCGGTAAAATGCAGGCCGGCAGTAGGTGCAGCAACCGCGCCTTCATCCTTGGCATAAACCGTCTGATAGTCGGTCCTGTCTTTCTCGTCCGTTGCACGCTTGCCAGCGATGTAAGGCGGCAAGGGAAGTTCGCCGAGACGGGCAATGGCTTCATCGAGAAATGGGCCGGAGAAGGAAAAGCGAAGCGCCACATCGCCGCCCTCGCCCTTCTCGATCACCTCCGCATCGAGACGTACGAGTTCGCAGGCCGTGCTTTCGGCTTCCTCACCGAAGCGGATGCGGTCGCCCACATTGAGCTTCTTCGCCGGACGCGCAAAGGCGCGCCAGCGATCTGCCCCCTCGCGCTTGTGCAGCATGATCTCGACGCGTGCTGCCGTCTCCTCGCGCACGCGCAGACCATAGAGCCGGGATGGAATGACCTTAGTGTCGTTGAGCACCAGTACATCGCCCGGCTGCAGCAGGTCAGGCAGGTCACGAACAACGCTGTCCTCGAACCCGCTTTCCGCCTCAACGATCAGCATGCGCGCGGAATCACGCGGCTCCACCGGACGGAGCGCGATGTTCTGCTCGGGCAGATCGAAATCGAAGAGGTCGACGCGCATGGAGACGTTTTCTGAGGACCGTGTTTCGGGGCGCCGGTTATCGGCCCGAAGACCGCTACCCGTCAATGGCTGCTATCCACCGGAGATCGGACGGTTATAGCCTTCTGCCCCTCGCGATTGCTTGCCGAGAGCCCTCAATGCCATGAAACATAGTTTCACAGAGAATCAAAGGAGCCTCTCATGGACAACGCCGACAACAAATCACAAGCAAAGCCGAATCCTCTCCGCGGCCTATGGCCCGATGTGACCACCGAGAAGGGCCAAAGCGAAGCCATCAAGGCCGGTGCCGTCGCCCTAGCCTATATCGCCGTCTCCTATGCCATCGTCATCGGCGTCATGCTGTCGAACGGCCGGGATCTGATGGGAGTCTTGGACGGGGCTGATTTCGCGATCGCTCTTGGCCTCAATGTCGTGGCCATCGTGGTCGCGAGCACGATGGCTTGGCTTCTCTACAAGCGCCAGAACCTCATCATCGCCTGCATCGGCCTCGCCTGGATCGTCCTCGAAGTCGGCATGAAGCTCGCATCTGCCCCCGGTCGCGGTATCGTCATCGCGATCCTCGCCCTGCTCTTCAGCATCAACGGCGTACGTGGCGCGCTGGCTGCCAAGAAGGCTTCGCAGGTGCCCGCTCAGGCCTGATCCTTCCAATAAAAAACCTCCCGCCAACGGCGGGAGGTTCTGAGATTTAGCGAAGCTGTCGCTCTTTAAGCCACGTCGGCGGCGACTTTCATGGACACGATACGATCCGGATCCTTCACAGGCTCGCCGCGCTTGATCTTGTCCACGTTCTCCATGCCTTCCGTCACCTTGCCCCACACGGTGTACTGCTTATCGAGGAAGCGGGCATCGTCGAAGCAGATGAAGAACTGCGAGTTGGCGGAATGCGGGAAGTTCGTGCGGGCCATCGAGACGGTGCCGCGCACATGGGGCTCGGCGTTGAACTCGGCCTTCAGGTCCGGCAGGTCGGAGCCGCCGGTTCCGGTGCCATGAGGGCAGCCGGTCTGGGCCATGAAGCCCTCGATCACCCGGTGGAACGCGATTCCATCATAGAAACCCTTGCGAGCCAGGGTCTTGATGCGCTCGACATGGCCGGGAGCCAGGTCGGGGCGCAGCTCGATGACCACGCGGCCCTTCGTGGTTTCCAGGATGAGTGTGTTTTCCGGATCTGCCATCTTTATCTCCTGAGGCGGCGTGTTCGGTGATGTTTCTTGCTCTGCCCAGTCACATAGGCTGAGAATCGACGAAACGGAAGACGAAGGGGCGTCCGGCGACGGCGCCTCCCAAGCCTTCCGTGAATGGAAGCGGCGTGCAACGCATGAAAGCGTCCCGCACGGAACGCGTGAAGGGCTCCCGCTGTTCAGGGATAGTGCCCGCCCTGTAATAGGTGATCCGGGGCTGCCCCAGGACCTCGCCGCTGCGCTTGAAGCTCAGACGGATCGTCAGTTCCTGACCGGAATAGCCGCTCCCGGACGGAGGCCGCCAGCAGGCTTGGACGGCCCGAAACACATCGCCGATCCTGTCGATGCGCCTGACCTCGGGAGCATCCTCCTGGGGGCGCACGATGCCGTTGAGGCTCTCAGGCAGGCTCGGCGGCGGCTCGTATTGCCTCTCTTCATCAAAATCGTCGAGGGGTGACAATCCTTGAGCGGCCAGCGGGGATGAGCCGGCCGCGAGAAGCAGAAGAATACTGAGAATCCGCTGCGCCTTTCGTGAGAGCCCCACAGGCATCGGATCACTTCGCGTCGGCGGCGAGCTGCATCTTCACGATCTTGTCGGGGTTCGAGACCATGCCGTTAGCAGCGGCATTCCCCTTCTTGATCTTGTCCACCACGTCCATGCCGGACACCACTTCGCCGAAGAGAGTGTACTGGCCGGTCAGCGGGCCGCAGCCATCGTAGCAGATGAAGAACTGGCTGTTGGCGGAATCAGGGCTCTGCGAGCGAGCCATGCCGACGGAGCCGCGCTTGTACTGGGTCTGTGTGAACTCGGCCGGGACGTTCGGCAGGCTGGACTTGCCCGTGCCGGTGCCGGTCGGATCGCCCGTTTGAGCCATGAAGCCGTCGATCACCCGGTGGAAGACCACGCCATTGTAGAAGCCCTGCTTCGTCAGCGCCTTGATCTGCTCGACATGCTTAGGGGCAAGGTCCGGGCGCAGGCGGATGGTGACGCGGCCGTCCTTGGTGTCGAGAAAGACTGTGTTCTGCGGATCATTGGCCTGCTGGGCAAAAGCCGGAACGAGGCCGGCCAGCACGAGCGCTGAGGCTGCGAGCAAACGCTTCATGGTCTTGGTTCTCCCTTGAGGATTGAAACTTTATGGCCGCTTGAATTGGGCCTGGAGGCGCTCGGCGACAAGGCCCGGCACGAAGGCCGAGACGTCGCCCCCCATGCTCGCGATCTGCCGGACGAGCGTGGCAGTAATCGGGCGAACCGGAGGCGAGGCCGCAAAGAAGACGGTCTGCACTTCAGGTGCCATGGTGGCATTCATTGACGACATCTGGATCTCGTAGTCGAAATCAGTGCCGTCCCGCAGGCCACGGACGATAAGGCTCGCCCCATGACGCCTTGCTGCATCCACCGCGAGATCGTTGAAGGTCACGACCTCCAGCTCCACGCCTTTGGCCTTGAGCATGGGACCGCATACGGCGCGCAGCATCTCTGCCCGCTCCTCCGGGGTGAAGACCGGAGCCTTCGAGGAATGGACCCCGATCGCCACGACGATCCTGTCGGCCACGCTGCACGCCTGACGCAGAACGTCCAGATGGCCGTTGGTGACGGGATCGAAGCTGCCGGTATAGAGCGCGGTTCGTGTCATGGGCCAAGGTTATAAATGAGACTATCGATCCCGCAATGGGTTCGCTATACGGAAGCGCTACATCATTTCAGACTGGGGATACCGTCATGATCCTTGCCGCACGCCGCTTTGCCCTAGCCGTCCTTGCCATGTTTGCCCTCACCACGACTGCTCCAGCACAAACGGTGACGACCTATGGCCTGAAGGTTCCGTCCAGTCTGATGGGCATGCGCTATTCCACGGCATGGCAGATCCCAGGGCCGGGCGGCAAGCAGGTTCTCGTGGTCGGGTATGACGGCGGGAAGAGCGAGGCTGTGGTGATGATCTACGCCAGCGGCACGGCATCTCAGCCTGCGAGCGAACAGGATCTGGCCAAGGCTCGCGAGGCTTTCATCGAGATCATGGACGAGAAGAACAATTCCGCCATGAATCCCAAGCTGGTGCGGGAGAGCGTCGCGAAGGCTCCCGAACTTCCGGTTCCCCTTCTCGCATCCGCTCACATCACCACGGAATATGCTGGCGAGAAGAACGACCTCCATTATTTCGTCACCGCGATCCAGGACCGGCTCGTCGGCGTGCGGGTCAAGGCTCCGGCTGGTCCCAAGACCGAGGAAGAAGCCCGGGCTTTCGCCATCCAGGCTGGCCTTGCCCTGAAGAATATGTAGCGGTGCGGTAGCGCACGGCCACGGTCGAAGCGTGGACCTATAACCTCCTCACCAACGGTAAGGAGACATTCCATGCTGGCTCGTATCGCAATCGTCGTGATCACTGCAATCGCCGTTCTGACCCCGGCCGCCATCTCGAGCGCCTACGTCGTTCTCGGCTAAGGCGCTCTAAAGGATTAGACGGCAGGGACTCCCACTCACAGCGGAGTTACGTTACTCTGTGCGGGAAATGGGGGTTTCGATGTCTCGTCTCTTGCGCCTTTTGGGCTCATGGAGTTTCTCTCTCGGTCTCATTCTAGTCCCAGCCTTCACATCCCAGGCTGTGGCCGATCCGGTACGCAGCCCGATTCCGGCGCAGGTAACGCAGGTCGACGGATACCCCTTCCCTAGCAAAATTGCTGGCCTGGCCCGTGGCCAGAAGGTGGATTACAACGTCCCTGGCCTTGGCTTCAGTGTCCGCTATGAAATGCCAGGCGAGAGCTGGGCCGACATTTACATCTACGATCTCGGACAGGACCTCGCATCGGAGGATCCCCGCCAGCTCGCGGCTGAGCAACGAGATTCCGCTCTCAGCGACATCAAGGCTCACGTCTCCAACGGGACCTACCAAGAAGCAAAGGTCGTCACCAAGGCGGATACCGCTTCATATGCCAAGGCTCATCTGAGCATTACGCAGAAGAACACGACACGGGATTCCTTCGTCTTCGTTACGGTGGCCAAAAAGAATTTCGTGAAAATCCGCTACACGACCTCCGCGAAGAATGCGGATCGGATCGCTGAGCAATTCGCGTCCGAATACGTGCGGCAGTTGGGCCAGCGATAAGACTTTCACTGCGTTTTATCTTTGCAAGGAAAAGGGCGCCGCGAGGCGCCCTTTCAGTTTTGTTGGATGGAAGATGGAGGCGAAGTTTTATTCCTCGCCGCCCTCGGCAGCATCATCGATGCCTTCGGCATCTTCGCCGTCCTCACCCTCGATGTGCTCCACCGAAACCACCTTCTCCTTGTCCTTGGTGGAGAAGACGGTGACGCCCTGCGAGTTGCGGCCCACAACGCGGATGCCTTCCACCGGCACGCGGATCAGCTGGCCGCCATCGGTGACGAGCATGATCTGGTCGGAGTTCTCGACCGGGAACGAGGCCACGAGCTTGCCGTTGCGGTTGTTGACCGCCATGGCCGTGATGCCTTTGCCGCCGCGTCCGGTGATGCGGTACTCGTAGGACAGCGTGCGCTTGCCGTAGCCCTTCTCAGACAGCGTCAGGATGCACTGCTCCAGCGCGCTCATCTCGGCATAGCGCTCCTGCGAGAGCGAGAAGTTGCCGTTCTCGGTCTCCTCCGCATCGTCGCTGCCATTCGCTTCGGCATCGGACGACTGCTCGCCCATGACGGCGCGGCGCATCTTGAGGTAGGCGGCGCGCTCTTCGCCCGTCGCCTCCACGTGGCGCAGGATCGCCATGGAGATGATGTCGTCGCCCTCGGCCAGGTTGATGCCGCGCACGCCCATGGAGTCGCGGCCCTTGAACACGCGCACATCCGTCACGGGGAAGCGTATGCACTGGCCGTTGGCCGTGGTGAGCAGCACGTCGTCGTGCTCGGAGCAGATCTGCACGTCGATGATGCTGTCGCCTTCATCGAGCTTCATGGCGATCTTGCCGCCGCGATTGACCTGCACGAAGTCCGACAGCTTGTTGCGGCGAACCGTGCCGCGCGACGTCGCGAACATCACGTCCAGCTTATCCCAGGACGCCTCGTCCTCGGGCAGCGGCATGATGGCGTTGATGCGCTCGCCCTGAGAGAGCGGGAGCATGTTCACCAGTGCCTTGCCCTTGGCGTTCGGAGCAGCGAGCGGCAGGCGCCACACCTTCTCCTTGTAGGCCTGGCCTTCGGACGAGAAGAAGATCACCGGCGTATGGGTGTTCGCCACGAAGAGACGGGTGACGAAATCCTCGTCCCTCGTCGTCATGGCGGAACGGCCCTTGCCGCCGCGGCGCTGCGCCCGATAGGTCGAGAGCGGCACGCGCTTGATGTAGCCGGCGTGAGAAACCGTGACGACCATATCCTCGCGGGCGATGAGATCCTCATCGTCCAGGTCCGAATCCCAATCCACGATCTGCGTCTTGCGCGGCGTGGCATAGGCGGTGCGGATCTCGGCGAGCTCGTCCTTGATGATGGACATGATGCGGGCGCGCGAACGCAGGATCTCGAGATAATCCGAGATCTCGGCTGCGAGCTTCGACAGCTCGTCGCCGATTTCGTCGCGACCGAGAGCGGTCAGGCGCTGCAGGCGCAGATCGAGGATCGCGCGGGCCTGCGTCTCTGACAGACGATAGGTGCCGTCATCGTTGATCTTGTGACGCGGATCGTCCACCAGCGCGATCAGCGGCGCGATGTCCTTCGCTGGCCAGTCGCGGCCCATGAGGGCTTCGCGTGCGGTGTTCGGATCGGGCGACGTGCGGATGAGGCGGATGACCTCGTCGATGTTCGCCACCGCGATCGCCAGACCGCACAACACGTGGGCGCGCTCGCGCGCCTTGTTGAGCAGGTACTTGGTACGGCGGGAGACGACCTCCTCACGGAAGTCCACGAAGGCGCCGATCAGGTCCTTCAGCGTCATCTGCTCGGGACGGCCACCATTGAGGGCCACCATGTTGCAGCCGAAGCTCGTCTGCAGCGGCGTGTAGCGGTAGAGCTGGTTGAGCACCACGTCCGCCATGGCGTCGCGCTTGATCTCGACCACGATGCGCATGCCGTCGCGATCGGATTCATCGCGCAGGTCGGCAATGCCCTCGATCTTCTTCTCGCGCACGAGCTCGGCGATCTTCTCGATCAGCGACGCCTTGTTCACCTGATACGGGATCTCGGTGAAGATCAGCGCCTCGCGATCCTTGCGAATCTCCTCGACCTCGGACTTGGCGCGCATGACCACGGAGCCGCGGCCCGTGGTGTAGGCAGATTTCGCGCCAGAGCGGCCGAGGATCAGAGCGCCCGTCGGGAAATCCGGACCGGGAATGATCTCGATCAGCTCTTCGGCGGAGATGCCGGGATTGTCGATATAGGCCAGGCAGCCGTCGATGACCTCGCCCAGATTGTGGGGAGGCATGTTGGTGGCCATGCCGACCGCGATGCCGCCGGCGCCGTTGACGAGGAGGTTCGGGAAGCGCGCAGGCAGAACCGACGGCTCGTCCTTCGACTCGTCGTAGTTAGGCGTGAAATCGACCGTGTCCTTGTCGATATCGTCGAGCAGCGGCATCGCCGCCTTGGCGAGGCGGGACTCGGTGTAGCGCATCGCCGCCGGGGGATCGCCGTCCACGGAGCCGAAGTTGCCCTGCCCGTCCACGAGCATGAGGCGCAGCGAGAAGTCCTGCGCCATACGCACCAAGGCGTCGTAAATCGCGCTGTCGCCGTGCGGGTGGTATTGACCCATCACGTCACCGACGATGCGGGCGGACTTCACGTATTTCTTGTCGGGCGTGTAGCCGTTCTCGTGCATCGAGTAGAGGATGCGGCGATGCACGGGCTTGAGGCCGTCGCGTGCGTCGGGGAGAGCGCGGCTCACGATCACGCTCATGGCGTAATCGAGATAAGAGCGCTTCATCTCGTCGACGATGGAAATCGGCTTGATGTCGCTGGCCGGTTGGTCCCCGCCGGGGCCGCCGGAGCGGATATCGTTCGGATCGGTCAAGTTTTGTCTTTCTTAAATCGGTCTGCCCCATCGCGAGATGGCGGCTCTTCATGCCGCTTTCTTCAAGCTGCCGGGCAGCCTCGCGAATCCAATTGAAATTCAGATCTTTAGATGGGCGAGAACCGCATGTTTTTCAAGGTTTTTCGCAGGTTATCCAGAGCGAAGGGGAGAAGGAAAAAGCATATTCATTCCAGTGCCTTAGAGTGAGGCATATGGACCCTTGCAGCCCCTCTCCCGCCGCGAGGTATTTTCAGGTCGCGGCAAGGGTCTGAGAAACAGATTCCGTCAAGCCAGCTAAAGCATTGTTTCCGATGGATTTTTGCCGCCCATCGGCAAAGCCTCCGGTTATCGCTGGAGCCTTGCGATGAAGTGCCGCTGCTGGCGGTAGGCACCGGAACAGCGCGGAGAATAGAGGCCTATCTGCTCCTGCACGCGCTCAAATGAGAAGACCAGCGCTTTCAAAGAGCGGGCAAAGGCATGGGGGAATGGCCCCGCGAGCGTGTTGCTCCGAGGTGATGGGGTGAGGGAGACGCGAGAGGTCGTCCGGTTCGCTATGGAATGTGAGAAGAACCTGACGGCCCCTCGCGCACGGTTCTTTTAGGCGGACATCGTGTCTTGCAACGATGGGCCTCCCGGCCCGGCTTGCGAGACCGAACCGGGACCGTTCCCGGCTCCGACACATGCGACGCCTCGCGAGCGCGCCCCTCATCGAGCCAGGACAACCCCGATATAGCCCAGCTTAGGACCAAAGTCAAGAACAAAAGAGGAACATGGCTCATAGGCCGTCCTCCCGGACGGTGCCGCCGAGCCGGGATCGCGAGCCGGATAAGGCGCTGGAATACCTCTCCCGGGCGGGGAGAGGTCGACGCGCGTCAGCGCGTCGGGTGAGGGCATGACCTTTCCGGATATGGCATTCCCTCACCCCTGCCCCTCTCCCACCCGGGAGAGGGGAAACCAGCGCCATACGCGTCACGCGATCCCGGGTTCTGCTGCGCAGCCCCGGGATGACGCGGTTGGAGATCACGTCATTAACGGCTCTGCGCCGCTGATCCTGCTGGTCCAATGCGCCACGTCACATTGACGGAAGCTGTAAATTCCAGGGTCGCAGGCGGAACGATCTGGACCGTCGAAGGAGCCGCAGGAGCAGGCGCAGCACGTCTCACAGGCAAATCATCGGCATATACAGTCGGGGCCTCCGCATCACCATCCGTGATGGAGACGATCTCCTTCAATTCCAGCTCAACGGGCTCGGCATAAGCCAGGGCCTGCTCCTTCGCATCCAGCATGGCGGCGCGGCGGGCTTGGTTGAGGGCCGCACGTTCCTGGGTAGCCTGGAAACGCACCGATTGGATCTGGAATAGGTTGCCGTCGGCGAGCTTGGTAACGGTCTCGTTCAACTTGTCCATGGCAGAGGATTTCAAGGAAAACGTTGTCGTTGCCGTATAGCCGTCGAGGACGGTTTCGTATCGCTGGCCGCCTGCGATGGGCCGCTGCACATGGCGCTGGTCTATCCTGAAACTGCTTTTCTCGACCTCAAGCCCAAGGGCTTTCAGATCCTCGAGGATCTTGAAGGCGCGGGTCGCCCGCTCCTGGTGGGGGTTGCCGACGCTCTCCAGCGTCTTGCCTTCCGTCGCCACGGTGACCGCCAAACGGGCCAAATCGGGCTTGATCTCATGTCGCCCCTTGCCGAGCACGCTCATGAGCGGGTCGCGACGCGCCTCCTGCGGCGCGGCCTGTGCGAAAGCGGAACTCATCCAGGCGGAGGCAGCCAGGGCGAGCAAGAGACGACGAACGTGCATGCTTGATCCTATCGGTATGCAAGAAAGGCTGAACAGCCTATGCACGTTATAGCGGTTCAATTAAGTCCTTTTTGCGGACACGCTTCCTACCCTGCCCTCAACAAAATCGCCGTTGCATCATCGCTCTGCTTGAAGCGCGGATAGCGCTTTCCGTCAGGGTCGATCTTGGTTTCGATCTCCCGCGCCTTGCGGACCAGGGGCTCCAGCCCGGAGGCAGAAGCGGCTTCCATCATGGCCTTGGCATCCATGGCTCCGTAGAGATCAACGAGAGCCGAGAAACCATCGCTGGTGAGCAGGATCATGGTGCCCTCCCCGCACGGCGCGCTTTCATGCCTGAGGCGGCTGACGGCCTCCGGGTTGAGGCTGAGCAAAGCTGCAGGAACGCCGCTCTTCTTCTGCCGCTCGCGGCGCTCGCCGAGCCAGGCGAGGAAAACGGGTTCGGAAAGAATGTCGTTGGGCCTGGAACCTGATGCCTGCATCAGCTCGGCGGCCTTGGCGGATTCCGCATCGCGCAGGCTTGGAGCATCGCCCAGGGTCAGAACCGACCCGTCGGGCTGGCGAAGGTAGGCCGTGGTATCGCCGAAGGTCCAGGCGTCGAGAGTGTTCCCGTTCCGCCGGATGAGCGTCATGGCGCCAAGCGGCCAGGAGACGAAATCATCGTGCCGCTCCTGCGGAGCAAGAGCCCGATAAGCGGTGCGGGCCTCCTCCATGACGTGACGGAGTAAAGCCGGGCCGTCCTCGGCCTGGGGCGCGAGGGCCGACAGGCGCTCGTCGGCGAAGGAAGCGAGCCATGTGGCGTCGCTCTTCGGATGGACGACCGGTGCGGTGCCGGGAAAGATCGAGGTGTCGATCACCCAGGCCCAATCGCCACTCACGCCGCAGATGTCCTCATTGGGCTTGTCCGGGTGTCCCGGCCAGCTGATCCGGTCCAAAGTCGTGAACATCGTAGCAGCGCCTCTCGCCAAAACCACCAAGGAACGCCATAAAGCAAAGCTGTATTCAAGGTCCAGCCGATGCTTTTCGACTTCATCTCCGCCGCCCTGGTCACCCTGCTCGTGACCCTCGACCCTCCAGCCCTCGCGCCCATGTTCATTTCGCTCACGCGGGGCATGAACGGGGCCGAGCGCAAACGGGTGGCGATCCGCGCCTCGATCATCGCGTTCAGCATCCTGGCCTTCTTCGGCCTCGGCGGCGAGCTTCTGCTGAGGCTGCTCGGCGTCGGCATTCCCGCCTTCCGTATCTCGGGCGGCCTGCTGCTGTTCTGGATCGCCTTCGAGATGGTGTTCGAGCGCCGCAACGAACGCAAGCAGCACACGGCCGACATCGCCATCACCGAGGATCACATCCGCAACGTAGCCGCCTTCCCTCTCGCCATTCCGCTCATGGCAGGCCCCGGCGCGATCACCGCGACGATCCTTCTCGCCGGACGGGCGGATGGCAACCCGGTCTATCTCGGCTTCCTGATCGTTCTCATCGCGCTCGGCGTCTTCTCGTGCTTTGCCGTGTTCATGGCGGCGGAACGCGTGGCGCGCATGCTCGGCGTCACCGGCAACATCGTGCTGAGCCGCCTTCTCGGCGTCATCCTGGCAGGTCTTGCCGTGCAGTTCGTGATCAACGGCGCAGAGGCTTTGCTGCGGCCGGGAGCGCTATAGATAGATCCTCCGATAAGGAGGATTTACGTGAAGAAAGCATCCGAATACCGCAAGCATGCCGAGGAATGCCGCGCCCTCGCCAAGCAGGTGCCGGAGGGACCGCAGCGTGAGCAGCTTCTGGAAATGGCGCGCACCTGGGACAACCTGGCCAAGGAGCGGGATGCGCTGGTGCAGAAGCATCCCGAGATCGCGCAGCCGCTCAAGGATGACGAGACCTGAGGTGCGGTCACCGCACCTCAGCCAAGCACAGGCACGGCGAATGGCGCGAAGGCCTTCGCCACCTGTTCGTAAACCTCGCGCTTGAACGGCGCCACGCGCAAAGGCGCCTCCGCGAGATCCGCCCATCGCCATTCGCTGAATTCCTGCGGCGCGCCATCGTGCGACAGCGTCACGTCGATCTCGCTGTCCTGGCCCGTGAAGCGGAACGCGAACCATTTCTGCCGCTGCCCGCGAAACCGCGCGAGACGATGGGGCGGGCCATCGTAGGGCGGAAAATCATAGGTGAACCAGTCCTGCGTCTCGCCGAGATAGACCGCATTGGTGACATTCGCCTCTTCGCGCAGCTCGCGCCAGGCGGTCGTCAGGGGCTCCTCGCCCTCGTCGATCCCGCCTTGCGGCATCTGCCATTCGTATCCCGGCACGACGATTTCTGGTCCGCCATCCGCGAGTGACTTGGCGATCAGCACCTGACCGAAGGCGTTGAAGAGCGCGATGCCGACATTGGGCCGGTAGAGTGCATCCGTCATGCGCCTGCATCCCTGATCAGCACGTGAAGTCCCGGCTCCAGAATATCGGCTTCGAGCATGGTCCAGCCCAGGCCTTCGTAATAGGCGCGCCTGCGCTCGCGCGACAGCAGATAGATGCGAGGTGCGCCCGTGCCGAAAGAAAACTCCGTCGCCTTTTGTACGAGAGCTGCGCCAATGCCGTTGCGCCGCGCCTCCGGCTCAACCCAGAGTGCCGCGACCCACGGCGTGTATTGCGGTCTCTTCTCTTCATCGTTGGCGATGACGGAGACGGTGCCGAGAAAGCGTTCGCCCTCATGCGCCACGAAGGCCGTGGGAATGGGGCCGCTCTCGAAACTCTCCTGAACGAGACCGGTCAGCAGCTCCAGCGGATGGCCTTCGTCTTTCCAGAACGCGCGCCAGATGCGCTCTGCGACGACTTGCGCGAAATGCGGCACATCGCGCAGATCGCTGATCATCAGCGCAGCGTCTCCATCAGGCGCTTCATCAGCTCCTGGCGCGGCGCGATGGTGGAGATGACGCCGTATTCCTGCAGCGTATGCGCGCCGTTGCCGTCGATGCCGAGACCGTCGAGGGTCGGCACGCCCAAGGCCGCCGTAAAATTACCGTCGGAGCCGCCACCGACGCGCGGCGCGGAAACGAGATCGAAGCCGATCTCGGCGGCAAGAGCCTTGGCATGATCGAACAGCTTCGACGTGCCTTCCGTGCGCTCGTAAGGCGGACGGTTCATGCCGCCGGTCACGGTGATCTTGAAATCGGGATTGTGAGGCTTCAAGCCAAGGAGCGCCTCGGTCAGCGCCTCGCCATCGGCCACCGTCTCCACGCGCAGGTCCACGGGGAAGTTGCAATGCTGCGGGATGGTGTTCACCGCTGTGCCGCCGGACACCATGCCGACCGTGGTCGTGATGCCGCGCGCGTAATCGGTCATGGCCTCGATGGCGAGGATCTGGCGCGCCGCTTCATAAATGGCGTTGCGGCCTTCCGCATGGCGCGAGCCCGCATGGGCCGGGCGGCCCTCCACATGCACGTCGAAGCGGCCGACGCCCTTGCGGGCGGTGACGATCTGGCCGCCGTCGCGGCTCGGTTCCGTCACGAGCACATAGGCCGAGCGGCGGGCGAGATCCTCGATGATCGGGCGGGTCATCGGCGAGCCGATCTCCTCGTCCGGCGTCACGAGATAGATCAGCGGACGCGCCGCTGTGCCCTTGCGTGCCACTTCCTTGAAAGCCTCGAGGCTGAACCAGGCGCTCGCCTTCATGTCGTAGACGCCAGGGCCGTAGAGACGATCGCCCTCGATGCGTAGCGGCAGGTCGTGCTGGATTGTGCCCACCGGGTGCACCGTGTCGAGATGCGACATGATCAGGATGGCGGGCTCATCCGTCTGCGGGCCTGCGCGCAGGATCAGCGCATCGCCAAGGCCCGACTCGCCCTTGATGCGCTCGATGGCAACCGGAGCATCTTTCATCTGCTCGACCACGAGATCCATCATCAGATTCACGCCGGCCACGTCATGAGTGGGGCTTTCGGTGCGGATCCAAGTGAAAAGGGTATCGAGCGCAGGAGAGGTCATGGCAGCATCAAATCACATAAGGAAAAAGGCGGCTCATGCCGCCTTCAGGGTCTTTAGTACCCTCGCGGGGCTCTGTCACGAGAATTGAAGAAGGAAAACCCTTCCCTCAATCCGGGTATTTATACTCGAAAGCATAGCGGCCGCCGGAGCTCAGCTCGAGCATGCCTTTGCTCCAAGTCTCTCCTTGAGGAGATGCCATGGCTTGGCGAATGGCCTGCCACGCGTGGATGAAAGGCATCTCATCCTCCGGGGCAAGCAGATCCAGAGAAAGTGGAACAGACTGCGTGGCACCGGCGAACCAGACCTCGCCCGCTCCATCGATGGAGTCGGGAGTGAACTCCATCTCAACCCGTAGCCGATCCCACGCCTGAGGAGGCATCTTGAAGGCTGCTGCTGCGATGGTCTTGTAGTGATCTTGAACTGAAGGCGCGGAAGCTGAGGCGCTGACAGGTTCGCCAGCGCCTTGGCCTTTGAAAAGGGCCTTAAGAGCATTCAACATGAGGGGTCCATTCTTATAGATCAGTCTCTACGGACTGATGCTTCAACCCACGTTCTAGAACGGAATGTCGTCGTCGAGATCGTTGTAGCGCGATCCGCCGCCACCGCCCTGGTTCTGGGCAGGAGCGGGCCTGCGTTCCATGGGGGACGAGCGGCCGAAATCGCCGCCGCGGCTGATCTGGCCGCCGCCTTCCTCGTCGCCATATTCCGACGAGGAGCCGCCCGAACGCCCGTCCAGGATCGTCAGCTCGCCGCGGAAGCGCTGCAGCACCACCTCGGTCGAGTACTTCTCGACGCCCTGCTGGTCGGTCCACTTGCGCGTCTGAAGCTGGCCCTCGACATAAACCTTCGAGCCCTTCTTCAGGTACTGCTCCGCCACACGGGCCAGGTTCTCGTTGAAGATCACCACCGAGTGCCACTCGGTCTTTTCCTTGCGCTCGCCGGTCGCCTTGTCCTTCCAGGTTTCCGAGGTGGCAATGCGCAGGTTCACCACCGGCTCGCCGTTGTTCAGGCGACGCACCTCCGGGTCGCGCCCCAGATTGCCCACCAATATCACCTTGTTCACACTGCCTGCCATCGGGCGCACTCCTGTTCGATTGAGGGCTGTTGTGGGGCCGGACTGCGCGCAGAACAAGCCGGAGAGCGGGTTTTCCCCCAAACTGTCCCCAACAAGAGGGCTCAAGAAGCAAACGCCGCAGGGCTCGATAGCCCATTGCCCTCCGTACCCTCTTTGTTCTAGGATTTCACACCTGGAATCATCCGCCGCATTGCATCTGCGGGGGAGACATCACATATCCCGGAGCCGGCCCACGGGGCCGTTTTCCCCTTATATGAAGGCTTAAGCTGAGCCATGGCTAAACTCGACGAGCTGTTCAACCGCGCCAAGGCGGGCGACCCGAATGCGCGCGTGATCTCCGTGCGCGGCGCGCGGGAGCACAATCTCAAGAACGTCGACCTGATGGTGCCGCGCGACCAGTTCGTGGTGTTCACGGGCCTGTCCGGCTCGGGCAAGTCGTCGCTGGCCTTCGACACGATCTATGCCGAGGGACAGCGCCGCTATGTGGAATCCCTCTCCGCTTACGCCCGCCAGTTCCTGGAGATGATGCAGAAACCGGACGTGGACCAGATCGACGGTCTTTCGCCCGCCATTTCCATCGAGCAGAAGACCACCTCGAAGAACCCGCGCTCGACGGTCGGCACCGTCACCGAGATCTATGACTATATGCGTCTGCTCTGGGCGCGCGTCGGCATTCCTTATTCCCCCGCCACGGGCCTGCCCATTGAGAGCCAGACCGTGAGCCAGATGGTGGATCGGGTGCTGGAGCTTCCTGAGAAGACCCGCCTTTATCTGCTGGCCCCCGTCGTGCGTGGCCGAAAGGGCGAGTACCGCAAGGAAATCGCCGAGTTCCAGAAGAAGGGCTTCCAGCGCCTGAAGATCGACGGCGAGTATTATGCCATCGACGAGGCCCCTGCCCTCGACAAGAAGTTCAAGCACGACATCGACGTGGTGGTGGACCGTATCGTGGTGCGCGACGACATTGCCGCGCGCCTGTCGGAATCCTTCGAGACTGCGCTCGAGCTCACCGACGGCATCGCCGTCATCGAATATGCGGACGAGAAGGACGAGAAGGGCAAGCCGAAGCGCATCGTTTTCTCCTCCAAGTTCGCCTGCCCTGTTTCCGGCTTTACCATTCCGGAAATCGAGCCGCGTCTGTTCTCGTTCAACAACCCCTTCGGCGCCTGCCCCACCTGCGGCGGTATTGGCCATGAAATGCGCATCGACGAGGCTCTTGTGGTGGACGAGACGCTGTCGCTGAAGCGCGGCGCGATCATGCCGTGGGCGAAGTCTTCCTCGCCCTATTACGGCCAGACGCTGGAATCGATCACGCGGCATTTCAAGTCGTCCATGACGAAGCCCTGGACCGAGCTGTCCGAGGAAGTGCAGGAGGCGATCCTCTACGGTACGGAAAAGGCTATCCGCTTCGCCTATGACGACGGCATGCGCGCCTATGAGGTTCGCAAGCCCTTCGAGGGCGTGATCCCGAACCTGGAGCGCCGCTACACGGAAACCGAGAGCGATTGGGCGCGCGAGGAAATCGGCCGCTTCATGAGCGAGACTCCGTGCGAGGAATGCGGAGGCAAGCGATTGAAGGCCGAAGCGCTCGCGGTGAAGATCGCAGGCTCCGACATCGGCGATGCCACGGCGCTCTCCGTGAAAGACGCGCATGAATGGTTCGGCAACCTGTCAAAGAAGCTCACCAAGAAGCAGAACGACATCGCTGGCCGTATCCTGAAGGAGATCCGCGACCGCCTGACCTTCCTGGTCGATGTGGGCCTGGAATACCTGACCCTCGCCCGCGCCTCTGGCACGCTGTCCGGCGGCGAGAGCCAGCGCATTCGTCTCGCCTCGCAGATCGGCTCGGGCCTCACCGGCGTTCTCTACGTGCTCGACGAGCCGTCCATCGGCCTGCACCAGCGCGACAACGAGCGCCTGCTCGGCACGCTCAAGCGCCTGCGCGATCTCGGCAACACCGTGATCGTGGTGGAGCATGACGAGGATGCGATCCTCCAGGCCGATTACGTATTCGATATCGGCCCTGGCGCGGGTATCCATGGTGGCCAGATCGTCGCCGAGGGCACGCCCGACGAAGTCATGAAGAACCCCAAGTCGCTCACGGGCAAGTATCTCACGGGCGAGATGTCCGTGAAGGTGCCGGCGCAGCGCCGCAAGCGCGATCCGAAGCGCATGCTGAAGGTCGTCGGCGCGAAGGGCAACAACCTGAAGAACGTGAAGGCGGAAATCCCGCTCGGCACGTTCACCTGCATCACAGGCGTGTCCGGCGGCGGCAAGTCGACGCTTGTCATCGATACGCTCTACAAGGCCGTGGCGCGCAAGCTCAACGGCGCGCTGGAACACCCTGCTCCGCATGACCGCATCGAGGGCCTGGAGCATCTCGACAAGGTCATCGACATCGACCAATCGCCCATCGGCCGCACTCCGCGCTCGAACCCGGCCACTTATGTCGGCGCCTTCACGCCGATCCGTGAATGGTTCGCTGGATTGCCCGAGGCGAAGGCGCGTGGCTATCAGGCGGGCCGCTTCTCCTTCAACGTGAAGGGCGGTCGCTGCGAGGCCTGCTCCGGCGACGGCGTGATCAAGATCGAGATGCACTTCCTGCCCGACGTCTACGTCACCTGCGATGTCTGTAAGGGCAAGCGCTACGACCGTGAGACGCTGGAAGTGAAGTATCGCGACAAGTCCATCGCCGACGTGCTCGATATGACGGTGGAGGAAGCGCGCGAACTGTTCAAGGCCGTGCCGTCGATCCGCGAGAAGATGCAGACGCTTGCCCGCGTCGGCCTCGACTACGTGCATGTGGGCCAGCAGGCCACCACTCTCTCCGGTGGTGAGGCGCAGCGCGTGAAGCTCTCCAAGGAGCTGTCGAAGCGCGCCACGGGCCGCACGCTCTACATCCTCGACGAGCCGACCACGGGCCTGCATTTCCACGACGTGGCGAAGCTGCTCGAGGTGCTGCACGAGCTGGTGGAGCAAGGCAACACGGTGGTGGTGATCGAGCACAATCTCGAGGTCATCAAGACCGCCGATTGGGTCATCGACATGGGCCCCGAAGGCGGCAGCGGTGGTGGCCAGATCGTAGCGCAGGGAACGCCCGAGGACATCGCCAATTCCAAGGAAAGCCACACCGGCCGCTTCCTCAAGGAAGTGCTGGAACGTCGCCCCTTGAAGAAGGCCGCCGAGGACAAAGGCGCGGCCAAGAAGCCGAAGAAAGTCACTCGGCAGGAAGCGGCGGAGTAAACCTGGATTTTGAAGAGGATCGGAACCGGAGGCTGCGTCAGCAATCCGGCTTCGATCCTCTTTTTTATTGCAGGCCCCGCCCCATATCCTGGCAGCGTTCACTGCCGATCTCGCATATCCTGAGGATCGCGCGTGCCACACGACGCGGCATTATTCACGGGTGATGCAAGGTAGGGCTCGATTCGTGAGTTCGGAAAAGCCGAAAAACCGAAATATTCTCTGGCCATTGCGCGTTCTGGTGGTCGCGAGCCTCATCGTACCGGCCCTGTTCTTCGCCTATTCAGGTTGGGAGAATTACCAGCGGCTCGAGGAACGGACCGAGGAGCGGATCGGCAGCGCCCTGGACGTGGTGCAGGAGCACACCCTCAAAGCCTTCCAGACGGTTGAGAGAACCATCGCGGAAACCAACGAGATTCTCCGCGACCTGTCCCCTGAGCAGATCCGTGCCGACGAGCGCCGCCTGCAAGCCCGTCTCAGAAAGACGCAAGACAGCCTGCCTCAGATCGAGGCCATCTGGGCCTTCGACCGGGACGGCAGGCCTCTCGTATCCAGCACGATCTTTCCCGTCCCGCCGGATCTCAACAACTCCGACCGGGACTACTTCGCCGCACATGTGAATGGGGATGCCGGCACCTTCATCGGCAAGATCATCACCGCCAAGATCGGCGGCTTCCAATTCTTCGTGGTGAGCCAGCGCCGCCCCAGTCCGGATGGGGCCTTCAACGGCGTCATCGCCATCTCGGTGAGACCTGAGCATTTTCAGAGCTTCTACTTTCGCGTCGCTCAAGGTTTCGCGGATTCCCTGGGCATGATCCGCACGGATGGCGAGTTCCTGGCCCGCTATCCGGCCCGGGGCCCGGACGCGCCGATGCAGCTTAGCTCTTCCAGCAGTTTCATGAGAGCAATCCAGCATAGTCCGGAAGCAGGTCGGTTCTCTGCCATATCCCAGATCGACGGGATCGAGCGGCGGATGGGTTACCGGAAGGTGCAGAACTATCCGATCTACGTGCAAGTCGGCATTGAGGAGAACAAAATTTGGGACGAGCTGTGGGATTCCTTGCGCGGGCTGTTCGCGTTCGGTGTGCCGACCGCCCTCGCTCTCTTCCTGGTCAGCGTCTATGCCCTGCGCCGGACCCGGCACTTCTACGCGGAAGTCAGCCGCCGCGAAAAGGCGGAGGCTGCTCTCAAGCAGGCACAACGCCTCGAGGCCATCGGACATCTCACGGGGGGTGTCGCCCATGACTTCAACAACCTGCTCATGGTCGTGAAAGGCAATGTCGATCGCCTCAAGCGTTTTCCCTTCGATGATCGCCAGATGCGATCCCTCGACGCCATCGACCACGCTGCGACCCGTGGCGCGAGTCTGGTTCGCCAATTGCTCTCGTTCTCGCGCCAGCAGACTCACGAAGCCACGGTGGTCAATCTCGGTGAATACCTGACGAGCCTTGAGGATATCCTGCGTTCGTCCCTTCGCGGCGATATCATCCTCGACATGAGAGTGCCGGACCTCTGGAACACGAAGGTCGATTTGAACGAGCTTGAACTTGCGATCCTGAACATCGCCGTCAATGCGCGCGATGCCATGCCCGAAGGCGGTCGCCTGACCATTCAAGCGTGGAATGCAACCCTCTTCGATCCTGATCTGATCGGCCTGCAGGGTGATTTTGTGGCCCTGAGCCTCACCGATACCGGTTTGGGCATCCCCGAGGATGTGCTGCCGCACGTATTCGAGCCGTTCTACACGACGAAGGAGGTGGGCAAGGGTACAGGCCTCGGCTTGAGCCAGGTCTACGGCTTTGCCCGCCAGTCGGGAGGCACCGCAACTATCCTGGCCGAGGTCGGACGCGGCACCACGGTGACCCTCTATCTGCCGCGGTCTCAGGAGATACCGGCAGGCGATGCCGCCTCGCACAGCCGTCCGCAGGATGCGAAGGGACAAGGGCATATCCTCCTCGTAGAGGACAACAGGGATATTGCCGACGTCACCCGCACCAACCTCGAAGAGCTGGGCTTCCACGTGACCCATGCCGCAACAGTTCAAGCGGCCTTGAACCTGCTGCGGCAGGGCATGTTCTTCGATCTCGTCTTCAGCGACATCGTCATGCCCGGAGAGATGAACGGCGTGGATTTGGCGCGGGTTGTCCGGGAGCGTTACCCTTCTCTCCCCATCCTGTTGACCACCGGCTACAGCAACATGGCCCAAACCGCGATGGATGAAGGCCTCTCGATCCTGCGCAAGCCCTATGAGATGGGTGAGCTCGTCGAGAGTATCGAACGGACGTTGCGCATGACATCCCTGAAAGCGACAGCGTGATGGGCGACCAGGGTGCACTATCATCATCTGCCGTCCGGCACCTCCTCAAGCTCTCTCCAACGTAACAAAGACGCCCCGAACCCTCCCCTTTTGAGCCATTGCCCCTCCAGCCTGCTGGCGGGATGATGCGCGCTTATTCACGGTGGAGGAAAACATGGGCGCCACCGATGCTGCCTTTGCAGGCTCTATCCCTGGCCTTTACGAACAATATCTCGGTTCTCTTCTGT
This sequence comes from Microvirga solisilvae, assembly GCF_022808595.1. Lineage (GTDB taxonomy): Bacteria > Pseudomonadota > Alphaproteobacteria > Rhizobiales > Beijerinckiaceae > Microvirga > Microvirga solisilvae. The sequence goes on along the minus strand of NZ_JAKUCN010000001.1, from coordinate 332,251 downwards.
TTCAGCCTTTTGCCGAGGACGTCGCGTCACGCATGAACGGCCTCTCCAGAGGCCGCGTTCTGGAGACGGCGGCCGGTACGGGCATCGTGACCCGCATGCTCGACAAGCACCTTCCGCCGGAGGTCGAGATCGTGGCGACGGATCTCAATCCGGGCATGCTCGATCTGGCACAGACGAAACTTCAATCTCCCCGGGTAACGTGGCAACAGACGGACGCGCAGACTCTTCCCTTCGAGGACGGCTCCTTCGATGCGGTGGTTTGCCAGTTCGGCGTGATGTTCTTCCCTGACAAGCAGGCGGCCTATAGGGAGGCCCTACGCGTGCTCAAGCCCGATGGTTTCTTCCTGTTCAGTGTCTGGGATAAGCTCGACGCGAACCCTATGAGCAAGGCGGTTTCCGACCACGCCATCGCGCAATTTCCCAATGACCCGCCCCGTTTTTTCGAACGCACACCGTTCGGGCATTCCGATGAGAACCGTCTTAGAGACGAACTTCAGCGTGCAGGCTTCGGATCTGTCAGCATCGAGCGCGTCGAGAAAAGAAGTCAGGCGCCTTCAGCCCGCGATGCCGCCATGGGGCTCACGCAAGGCACGCCCCTGCGCGGGGAACTGGAGGCCAGGGCTCCAGGTCGTCTGGACGAGATGACGGAGAAGGCGACGGAGGCTCTCGCAAAACTTTTCGGCAACGGCAGCTTCGAAAACCGCATGAGCGCTCTGGTCGTTCGCGCCCGAAGGTGAGCAAAGCTCAGGCCGAGACCACGACGTTTCGTCCATGATCCTTCGCACGGTAGAGGGCGAGATCCGCCTCCTGCAACAGGGTTTCCACTGCCGCGCTTTTGGAGGCCGAGCAGCCGACGCTCACCGTGACCTCGGCGCCGATCATGTCCTTGCTGGCTTTGGAGAAGGCGCGGCGCACGGCCTCGGCCTTTCCGGTCGCCTCCTGCATGGACACGGGAAGGATAGCCGCGAATTCCTCGCCGCCCAGTCGCCCGAAGGATTGCTTGGGCAGATGCCGCTCCAGGATGTCTCCGAACAGGATGAGGACATTGTCGCCCACATCGTGACCGTAGCCGTCATTGATGCGCTTGAAATTATCGAGATCGAAAACGAGGCAACTGACCGTTTTGCCTTTCGTGGAGCGGATCAGCCGTGTCGCGTGCTGCATGAAAGCGCGACGGTTCGGGATGCCTGTCAAAGGATCGATGAAGGCCGCCTGCTTGTATCCGAACTCGACGCTCTCCTTGGCCATCGAGAGGAAGATGAAGGCGAGTGTCGGCGTGAAGACAACCAGGAACAGCGCCATCTCGGTGGACCAGCGGCTGGCCAGGGCATCGATCCAGGCAATCGAGGTCAGCGTCACACCGAGCCCCGCTCGGGCGATGTTGAGAACCGCCAGCAGGACCAGGAGCACGATGGCCACCCGCTGGGAAGCCAATGGCTGCCGGGCATGGCGCCAGAGCTCCCAGGCCGAAAGCAGGGCATAGGCGCCGGCCGCCAGAGCGATTAGGACCAGCCTGTATCCCGGCTTGTCGTAAATAAATGGAAAGGCCACGCACCAGATCGCCACGCCCGCCCCCACGAGGGCGATGGGCGTTGCACGGCCGTTGAAGAGCCTGCACCCCGCAAAAAGAGCGGCATAGGACAGGAGCGCGAGAGAATTGCCAGCCAGCAGGGCTGTGTAGGAGACGGAGGCCTTGCCCAGGTTGACGACCGCGATTCCGCTCGCGATCAGGCAGAAGGCCGCTCCCCACCAAGCCAGCGCCCGTACCTTCTGGTTGAGCGCCCACGCGAACACCAGCAATCCGCCCAGAACCATGGCGAGCAGAACGAAGGCAACACTGAGAGTGGCGGAATCGAGCGTCATCGGAAGCGTTGCAACGGGTGTGACCAGATTGCCGGGAAGCACAAAGGACATTCCCTTACGCAAGGGAATGTCCTCCGCTATCTTCTATCGGCTCCGAAAAGTCCAGACCCGCCGGACGCCCTGCCCCACGGCTGCGCGAATTGGCCCCGGCTGGAAGCCTGGCAGGAAGGCGCCGGGAATGGCCAAGCCTGCCGAACTCTTTGCGCCTGCGCCGTGAGGGGCTACGATGCGGCTCATGATACGCGCGATCCTCATTCTCTCGATTGCAACGAGCCTGATCGGCGGCACCGCCCAAGCGGCCTCGCCCTGCCCACCCGGCTTCGCGATGCTGCAAGATTCATCCGCCTGCGTGCGGGTGAGCGGACGCGTTCGAGCCGAAGCGATCGTCGGCTCCACGCGCGACCGCCGCTCGGACGCCATCGGGACGCGAGCGAGTGGACGCATCCGGATGGATGTGCGCAAGCAAACCGAATACGGGCCGCTGCGGGCCGTGATCGGTGTAGAGGGAATCCAGCAATAGTGCAGAACACGCGATGAATGAAAAAGGGCACCCGAAGGTGCCCTTTTCTTTTCCGGCTCAGTAGCCGTAATCGTAATATTCCTCTCGGTAATAGCTGCGGCGCGGAGCTTCGTAATACCGATAAGACGGCCGCTCATAGGTGCGATAGGCCGGACGAGCCGTCGCGCCCAGAACACCGCCGACGATGGCGCCCGTTACGCCTGCTGCAATGGCAGCGTTGTTGTTGCGGCGTTTGACGACATAAGCCTGAGCCTTGCCATTCTTATAATGACCATAGGCGTGCCCCTTGCCTTTACCGGGGCGGGCATCGGCGGCTCCGGAGAAGGATGCGGCGGCCAGAAGAGCCACACTGAGCGTTACGAAAAGCTTTTTCATCACAGAACTCCATTCTTGAACTGAGACAGGTGATGCGGAACGCTTATTGCGTCTTCGCATCGCTGCCCTGCTGCGGTACCGGCAGCTTCCTAGTTGCGGCATTGCCCTGATCGGACGTCGCATTGCTGCGTGTCGAAACGGAGCCTGTCGTCGAGACGGAATCAGACGAGTTCACACGGCTCGACGTGCCTGTCGAATTCCGGCGCTGCTCGACCGAGACGCCTACGCTCGGCGAGGTGTCGCGTGTGCGCACGCTCGTGCGGCGGGTCACGGAAACGCTCGGCTCGTTCACCTCTTCATAGCGGCGAACCGTACGGCGGCGAACCTCCACCGGCTCATCGACCACCTGATAGCGGCGCTTCTTAACCGCGACCTTATTGGTCTTCTTTTTCTTCAAGACCACCTTCTTCGCTGCAGGCTTCTTCTTGATCACCGTGCGATGAACCTCGGTCGCCGGCTCTTCGATCGCTGTCACGGTCCGGCGCCGGGTTACGGAAACGCTCGGCTCTTCGACCTCGCGGATTGTGCGCGAGTGAACCGACACGCCCGTACGCTCACGGGTTTCCACGCCGACACCAACGCGCGTGCTGCCTTGCTCGCGGGTCGTCACATTCGTCTGAGCAGCACCGCTCGCAGGCTGCTTGCGGAGCATCTGCGTATCGGATGTCGAAGAGGAAGAGGTGTTCGAATTCGTCGTGGTTTGGGCATAGGCTGTGCTGCTCAACAGCAGCAGAGCCGCACCAAGCGCGATTTTCTTCATGGTCTCAACTCCACTCAATGTAAACGTGGAGACAGAACGCAGTTCAGAAGCTCCTGTTCCTACCCTACTAGGGATTACGGCACTGCAATACTGGGAGCATTTTCATGAATGACTGTTCATGAAACGAGTTTCCGCGCGGTTTTAACAAAGAATTAACGCCAAGAATCCAATTCGAAAACTGTGCAGCTTTCATTCAGACTCATTCATGCAAGATGAAAGCCATAAGTTACTCAACGGGGATGCGCCGAGATGGCAATCTTTCAAGCGTTCAATGCGGCAGGCGTCGGCTTCAACATGTCGAGCACCAGCTCCTCCGGCTGGTCCTTCGTGGGCACCAACCCCTATATCGATGTCGTCAACACTTACGACGATGGCGATGCCGCCGTCTTCGATGTGGATGGGAGCAGCATCGTCGACCGTTACACCGCCTGGTATTCGGACACCGGCTATAGCGTCGTCATCCACGACCTCGTGTATGAGAACTACGGTGAAGACGTTCTGCTGATCAAGGATCTCGACATCTCCGTCAGCTATTCCGCGTTCGACAACAGCACGTGGTCTGTCAGGCTCAATGGCGGCCACGATGTCTTCTACGGCAACGACTACAAGGACGTGATCCGCGCCGGCAACGGCAACGATGTCGTCTATTCCTATGGCGGCCATGACATCGTGTTCGGTGATGCAGGCGCCGACAGGCTCTTCGGCCTCAATGGCGATGACGATCTCTATGGCGGCACAGGGCGCGATAACCTGAACGGCGGCGCCGGCAGCGACTATCTCAGCGGCGGCCTCGACCACGATACGCTGACAGGCAGCACAGGGCGCGACTACTTCGTGTTCGATGCCACGGCCTCACGCTACAATATCGACACGATCACGGATTTCCGGCCTGTCGACGACACGATCATGTTCGACAACAAGATCTTCACGAAGGTCGGGCCGAACGGTTGGCTCTCGAGCGCTGCCTTCTGGGTCGGCACCAAGGCTCACGATTCCTCGGATCGGATCATCTACAACAAGGGCACGGGCGCCCTGCTCTACGATCCCGACGGCACAGGCTCTGCCGCTGCCATCAAGGTTGCGCAGTTGAAGGCCGGGCTGGGCATCACGAAGGCTGATTTCTACGTGCTCTAAAAGCCCACCGCATTCTGAAGCACCATCAAGCCCCGGCACCGCCGGGGCTTTTTCTTGCCTCTGCGGTTGCCCTCGGCGGTACTCTTTTGGCACCTCCTCAGAGACGCTCGGCTGCTTCAGCATGCCAGACCCCAGCCACCTGATTGGAGCCTTAAATTCCTATTTTTCGAGTCCATTCCCGCAAATCAGGCCCGTTAACCTGGCAGTAACGTGGTATGCTACTAAAGCATAACAGACCTACATTATTACCGCTCCTCTTTTGCGGCGCACGGGCCTATATGCTGCATTGCACACAGCAAGAACAAAAGCCGCCGGCAATAGGGCCGGCTAACTGATAGGAGCTTCTCATGTTCGTGTCCTACGTTCTCTCCAAAGTCCGCGCTTACATGCGTTACCGCGACACCGTCCGCGAGCTTTCCCTGCTTTCGGACCGCGAGCTCGACGATCTCGGCATCTCCCGCTTCCAGATCGAGAGCATCGCCCGCGAGCATGCTGTCGCCTAAAAATTAGCTGCACTGCAGCATAAGGTTCTCGCCCGCCTCAAGCGGGCGTTTTCTTTTTCAGACCATGGTTTTCGGCGGGATACTGCCGCTTTGCCAAAAGACTGGCGATTTCAGTAGCTTACCGCCCGCCTGTCACCGGCAGGATGGCTCCGGTGATGTAGGATGCCGCATCCGACATCAGGAACAGCACCGCTTCCGCGATCTCCTGCGGCTCGCCGATCCGTCTCATGGGAATAAAAGGCAGAAGCCGCTGCAGGCGTCCGGCATCCTGGGTACTGCGCTCATGGATGTCGGTCCTTGTCATGCCCGGAGCCACGGCGTTGACCCGCACACCTTCCGTCGCCAGTTCCCGCGCCAGCCCAATGGTCAGCGAGTCGATGGCTCCCTTCGAGGCGGCATACCAGACATATTCGTTGGGGCTGCCTAAGCCAGCCGCCACGGACGAGATGTTGACGATTGAGCCCCCGCTACCGCCACGGCTCTGGGACAGGCGACGGGCAGCCTCGCGGGCTACGAGGATCGCCCCGGTCACGTTGATGTCGATGCAGTCGCGGATCGTCTCGGCGGCCGTTTCGGCGAGCTTGCCCGACCTGCCGGTGATGCCGGCATTGTTCACCACATGGGAGAGGGGCCCGAGCCTCTCCTCCACCTCGTCGAACAGGCGCAGCACATCCTCCTCGACGGCGACATCCCCCTGGAAGGCCAGAGCCTCCACGCCGGCAGCCCGGCAGATCTCCACGACCTCCTCGGCGGCCTGGCTCTCGGACCGATAGGTGATGGCCACGTCATAGCCGTGCGATGCGGCGAGTTGCGCCGTCGCCGCACCTATGCCACGGCTGCCGCCTGTAATAAGGACTACGGGTCGCTGGGATTGCATGGCGCCACCTTTGTCAGATGCAACCCGCGCAACTTGACCAGGGCTCCCGTGGGAGTCAACAAGACCGCCTGGAAGAGAGACACCATGAGCAAGATCGAACCCATTCACGTCATCGGCGGCGGCCTTGCAGGCTCGGAAGCCACCTGGCAGATCGCGCAGGCCGGCGTTCCCGTCATTCTCCATGAGATGCGTCCCGTACGCGGCACCGACGCGCACAAGACGCAAGGGCTCGCCGAGCTCGTCTGCTCCAACTCCTTCCGCTCTGACGACGCCGAGACGAATGCCGTCGGCCTGCTGCATCAGGAGATGCGCACCCTGGGCTCGCTCATCATGGCCAAGGGCGATGCCAACCAGGTGCCTGCAGGCGGCGCGCTCGCCGTCGACCGCGACGGCTTCTCCGATGCGGTGACGGCAGCGCTCGAAGCGCATCCACTCGTCACCATCGAGCGCGGCGAAATCGCCAGCATTCCGCCGGAGGAATGGTCTTCCGTCATCATCGCCACCGGCCCCCTCACCTCGCCCGCCTTGGCCGAGGCGATCCTCAAGCTTACCGGCGAGACATCGCTCGCCTTCTTCGATGCCATCGCGCCGATCGTCTATCGCGAGTCCATCAACATGGACATCGCGTGGTTCCAGTCGCGCTACGACAAGGTCGGCCCCGGCGGCACGGGCAAGGATTACATCAACTGCCCCATGACGAAGGAGCAGTACGACGCCTTCATCGATGCGCTGATCGCAGGCGACAAGACCGAGTTCAAGGAATGGGAGGCCAACACTCCCTATTTCGACGGCTGCCTTCCCATCGAGGTCATGGCGGAGCGCGGACGCGAGACCTTGCGCCACGGCCCCATGAAGCCCGTCGGCCTTACCAATCCGCGCGATCCCGACGTGAAGCCTTACGCCATCGTACAGCTGCGCCAGGACAACGCGCTCGGCACGCTGTTCAACATGGTGGGTTTCCAGACCAAGCTGAAATACGGCGCGCAGGGCGACATCATTCGCATGATCCCCGGCCTCGAGAACGCCGAATTTGCGCGCCTCGGCGGCATTCATCGCAACACCTATCTCAACTCGCCGAAGCTTCTCGATCCGACGCTGCGCCTGAAGGCGATGCCACGCCTGCGTTTCGCGGGCCAGATCACCGGTTGCGAAGGTTATGTGGAGAGCGCCGCCGTCGGTCTCATGACGGGCCGCTTCGCCGCAGCGGAACGCCTCGGCCATCCGATCCAGCCGCTGCCGCACACCACGGCGCTCGGCGCGCTCATCAACCACATCACAGGCGGACACATCGAGACCATCGATGAAGGCCCGCGCTCGTTCCAGCCGATGAACGTCAATTTCGGTCTCTTCCCGCCGCTCGACGCGACGCCGAAGTCGGAAGACGGCAAGCGCCTGCGTGGCTCGGCCAAATCGATGGCGAAGAAGAAGATGCTGACGGACCGTGCGCGTGTGGATCTTGCCGCTTGGCTTTCCGCCGCCAGCCTTCCGGCTGCGGCGGAGTAAGCATTTCAAGAGTAGCTGATATGACCTCGCGCCCGTTTCTCTTCGTCCTCCTCGCCCTTTTCGGAATGGGACAGGCAGCTTATGCCCAGCTGCCTTCCAAGCCGAAGGAAGAGTTGAAATGCGATCCTAATAACAAGGACGAGTACAAGGAGCGCCGTTATACGCATGACGGCAAGCTCCATGTCGAATATTGCTTCGACGGCAAGAGGCACCTCAACGTCGATCACGGCGAAAACGGCTGACGATCTGCCTTGTGCTTTAGGGCCTAGAACGGCCCGCGCCAAAGCGCCCAGATCTTCCGCCATTGCGGAAGATCGACCGGCGTGTTCAGCGGGTCGTAATCGCGCTTTTCCATCGCCTTGAGATAGGGCTCCACCAGCGCGAGCGGGCGGAATGCAGGCTCTGCGGCCGATGGGATCGTGGAGCGCAATGTGCGCACCTGATCGAGATGGCGGCGCGCGATGGCGCGCATGTCGGCGAGCGCGCCCGCAAGTCCCGGTCCGCCGCGCCCGGTGACGATGTCGTCACGCACGACGCCGTGACGCGCGAGGATATCGACGGGCAGATAGAGCTGCCCCTGGCGCGCGTGGATGGGGAAAGCACGCAGGAGGCCCGCGATGGCATAGGCCACGCCCGCATGACCCGCCGCATCCGCAGTACCCGGATCCTTGCCGTCATTGAGCATGATGGCGGAGAGCTGGATGAGACTCGACGAGGTTTCACCGCAATAGCCTTCGAGATCGTTCAGGCTCGGCATCGGATCGTCGTAGAGATCGAACATCCGCGCATCGATCAGGTCGACGAGCGATTGTCTCGGCAGCCGGAATTTCACGATGGCATCGTCGAGCGCGGCCGCCACGGGATTGGCCCGCACATCGCCCCTCGCCTCGCCCTGCAGCGCATCGCGCCACCATTGCAGGCGGATCTCTCCGAGCATGGGCTCGCGCACGGAGTCACGAACGCGGGCGACCTCGAAATTGAAGGCGTAGAGCGCGTGGAGATAGGGCCGCTTGTCGGCAGGCGCGAGAAGGCTCGCGAAATAGCGGTCGGGATCGGCCTCGCGCACGAGGGCTTCGCAATGGGCGAAGTTGGATTGCGGATCGGCCATGTCAGCCGACCGCGATGAGAGCGGCGGCGACCTTGCGGTTTTCTGCCAACAGGATGTTGTAGGTCCGCGCGGCAGCCCCGGTCTGCATTACGTCGAGGCCGATGCCGGCTTCGCGAAAACGCTCGCGCAGCTTCCCGGGAATGGCGGCGACGTCGATGCCGGTGCCGACGAGCAGCAGCTCGATCTCATCGGCCTCGGCGAAGATCGGCTCGACCGCCTCGTCCGTCAGCTCCTTGATGGAGCCGATGGGCCAGGCCTTGATGCCCGACGGCAGCACGAGGATTGAGCCGCGATGGGACATGTCCGCGAAGCGGAAGCCGCCGTTGCCATAGGCATCGATCGGAAAGCGTCCTGGGACGAAACCGTCATACAGGCGGCTACCGCTCATGGCTTTACTCCGCAGCTGCGGCCTTGCCTTCCGATACCTTCACGCTCTCGGAGCTGCGCAGGCCGATATAGATCAGCATGGGCGACGAAATGCAGATGGCCGAGTAGGTACAGATCACCACGCCGTAGAGCATGACCTGGGCGAAGCCCTGGATCGCCTGACCGCCGAACAGCACCAGCGCCAGCAGCGAGAGCGCCGTGGTCGCCGCCGTCATGATCGTGCGGGACATGGTGTGGTTGATGGAGAGGTTCAGAAGCTCTTCCGTCGGCATGGTCTTGTAGCGGCGCATCAGCTCGCGGGTACGGTCGAACACCACCACGGTTTCGTTGAGCGAGTAACCCACGATGGTGAGGATCGCCGCAATCGAGGTCATGTTGAACTCGTGTCGCGTGATCACGAAGAAGCCGATGGTGAGCACGATGTCGTGGAGCGTGCCGATGATCGAGGCCACCGCCAGCTCGCGCTCGAAGCGGAACCAGAGATAGAACAGAACAGCGAGAACCGAGAGCACGATGCCGATGGTGCCGGATTGGACAAGCTCACCGGATACGCGCGGGCCCACCGTCTCGACGCGGCGGAAATCATACTCGTTGCTGAAGGTGTCGCGCGCCTTCTGCACAACGGCTGCCTGACCGGCCTCGCCGCCCGGCTGCGTCGCGAAACGCAGGGAGACTTCGCCGGCGGCGCCGAATTCCTGCACCTCCACCTCGCCGAAGCCGAAACCTTCGGCGGTCTGGCGGATCTGGGCGACATTGGCCTGGCCGGACTTGGCCTGGATCTCCATGAGCGTGCCGCCCGTGAAGTCGATGCCGAAGTTCAGGCCGACCGTCATGAGCATGATCGCCGTGGCGATGGAGATCAGCGCCGACAGCGGGAACGAGAAGCGCCTGAAGCGCATGAAGTCGAAGTGGGAGTTTTCGGGCCAGAGGCGGATGAGGCGCACGATACTCGCTCCTTAAAACGGAAGGACTTTGGGACGCGTCCACTGATACCAGAGCGCAATCATCATGCGCGTCAGGGTCACAGCGGTAATCACCGTCGTGAGAATGCCGAGGATGAACACGACCGCGAAGCCGCGAACAGGACCGGAGCCGAGGAAGAACAGGATCACGGCCGCAATGGCCATGGTGCTGTTCGAGTCCACGATGGTCGCGAAAGCGCGGTCGAAACCGGCTTGAACGCCGGAAACGATTGAGCGGCCCGCCTTCACTTCTTCGCGGATGCGCTCGTAGATCAGCACGTTCGAGTCGACCGCCGTGCCGATGGTGAGCACGATGCCCGCGATGCCGGGAAGCGTCAGCGTGGCCTCCAGCACCGACATGAGGCCGAAGATCAGGCCCACATGGACGAGCAGCGCGATGTTGGCGATGAGGCCGAACACGCCGTAAGTGGCGAACATGAAGATGATGACGAAGATGCCGGCGACGTAAGTCGCCATCTTGCCGGCTTCGATGGAGTCACGTCCGAGACCGGGGCCGACGGTGCGCTCTTCCACGATGGTGAGCTTGGCGGGCAGAGCGCCGGAGCGCAGCAGCACGGCAAGATTGTTCACCTGCTCGACAGTGAAGCTGCCCGAGATCTGGCCCGAGCCGCCGGTGATCGGCGACTGGATCGTCGGCGCGGAGATCACGCGGTTATCGAGCACGATGGCAAGCTGACGCCCGAGATTTTCCGTCGTCGCCTGGCCGAAGCGCTGCGCGCCGCGGATGTTGAAGCGGAAATTGACGATCGGCTGATGGGTCTGCGGATCGAAGGCCGCCTGGGCATCCGTCAGGTCGCCGCCCTCGGCGATCACACGACGCTCGACCGGAACGCGCTGGTCTCCTGCCTCCTGCATCGGCAGCATATCAACGTCTGTCGCACCAGCCTGGGCGAGCAGGCGGAACTCGAGATTACCGGTTTCACCGAGCAGCGCCTTGAGCTGTTGCGGATCCTGCAAGCCGGGAACCTGGACGAGAACGCGGTCCGCGCCTTGGCGCTGGATGCTCGGCTCCGTCGTGCCGGTGGCGTCGATACGGCGGCGGACAACCTCGATGGATTGATCGACGGCGCGGCGGACGCGCTCGTTGATACCGGCATCGGTCAGGGTCAGCGAGATCGCGCCGTCGGGTGTCTCGTTGATGACCATGCTGGCATTGCCGGTCTGGCCGAGAACCGCATTGCCGGTGGGCTGCGCCAGTTCGCGCAGGCGCGGCATCAGGCGTTCGCGGTCGGCAGCATTCGGCACGCGGATCTGCACGCCGCGCTGAATGGTCTGAATACCGTTCTGGGAAGCGACGCGGGTATCGCGCAGGACGCGGCGCACGTCGTCGCGCATGAGGGTGATCTGACCGCGCACGAGGTCGGCTTCGTCCACCTGGAGGAGGACGTGAGAACCGCCCTGCAGGTCGAGGCCGAGCACGATGGCGCGCGAGGGCACGAGCCAGGACGGCACCCAGCTCGGAACGGAGGCCAGATACGCCTTGCGCTGCTCAGGCGACATCGCGCTCGGCACCGCCAGCAGCAGGCCGATGATGATGATCGCCATGGTGGCGATGGTTTTCGACTTCGAGAAGCGCAGCATCGTCAGCTCAACCTTTCTCAGACACTCATGCCGCATGAAAGATGCGGCGAACCGGCCCTTGGGAATTGTCCCAAGAGCCGGTTTTCACTCTTTAAGCCTTGACCGGCTCGCTCTTGGTGCGGACTTCGGAGATCATGGCGCGAGCCACCTTCACCTTCACGTTGTCGGCAATCTCGACTTCGACATCGGCCGAATCCTCGAGCACTTTCGTCACCTTGCCGATGATGCCGCCCGAAGTGACGACCGTGTCGCCACGGCGCACGTTCTTGATCATCTCCTGGTGAGCCTTCACGCGGCGCTGCTGCGGACGGATGATCAGGAACCACATGATCACGAAGATCAGGATGAACGGGACGAACTGGAAGATGGCTTCCATGCTGCCCCCGGCACCGGTGGTCGCTTGAGCGAAAGCGGGTGAAATGAACAAGCGGCTCTCCATGGATAAAGGCGCGAGGCGGGCGTCATAGAAGGCCCACCCGCGCCAAACGGGATTAGAAGTGGGCGGACTATACCCATCGACTCCACGAAATCAATGAAGTTAGAGGCCTTTCCCAAGGCTCATGCCGGGCGGGAAGCCCTCTTCCATGGACCGGCGGGCCATTTCCGCGCTAAACACGGCTTCATCACCGTTTCTTGAAGCCGGATACACATGCCAGCCGACCTGACCTCCCCCGAATCCATGACCCTCCTGAAGCGCATTGCCGACGCCCTGGAGCGGCTGGCCCCTGCGGGTGGCGCTCACGCCGATTTCGCGGCGGCCGACGCCTTCGTCTGGCATGCGGCTGGGCGCCGCCTCGCTCCGGTGCCCAAAGTAAACCGGGTCGAGATGACCCTGCTCCGGGGCATCGACCGGGTCCGCGACCAGCTTGCCGAGAATACCGGGCGCTTCGCCAGGGGCCTGCCCGCCAACAATGCCCTGCTCTGGGGCGCAAGGGGCATGGGAAAGTCGTCCCTGGCGAAGGCGGTCCATGCGGAGATCAACGCGTTGAGGGCGGCGGGCAGTCTGCCTCTCAAGCTCATCGAGATTCACCGCGAGGATATCGAGACCCTGCCGGACCTCATGGGCCTTCTGCGCTCCGACCCGCATCGCTTCATCGTGTTCTGCGACGATCTTTCGTTCGATGCGGACGACACCTCCTACAAGTCCCTGAAGGCGGTGCTTGAAGGCGGCATCGAGGGCCGTCCGGACAACGTGATCTTCTACGCCACATCGAACCGCCGCCACCTGCTCCCTCGCGACATGATGGACAACGAGCGCTCGACCGCCATCAATCCGGGCGAGGCCATCGAGGAGAAAGTGTCCCTCTCCGACCGCTTCGGCCTCTGGCTCGGTTTCCACAAATGCAGCCAGGACGAATATCTCGACATGGTCTTCGGCTATGTGGACCATCTCGGCCTCGAGGCCGACCGCGATGCCATTCGCGCAGAGGCATTGGAATGGGCCACCACGCGCGGCGCGCGCTCCGGCCGCACGGCATGGCAGTTCATTCAGGATCTCGCGGGGCGGTTGGGCAAGGCGATTTAAAGACGTCCCTCTAGCAACACCCTCCTCGTCATCCCCGCGCAGGCGGGGATCCATATCCGCGACAGTTCCGAGGAGGATGCTGCGGAACTCATCCGCCTTATTCTGCACTCACGTTGTTTATGGATTCCCGCCTACGCGGGAATGACAGTGGAAACGTTTCCGCATCACGGATCACAAACGACAAAAGGACGGTGGCTGAGCTCCACCGTCCCCTCGCCTTGATCGGCTTCGGGTCTCGAACGCCAATCCAAACTTTTGCCGCGAAACTTAGTCCGCGAGATGCTTCATCGGGTCGACCGGGGTCGCGCCCTTGCGGATCTCGAAGTGGAGCTGCGGCGAGGTCACGTTGCCGGTCTGGCCGGAGGTGGCGATCACCTGGCCGCGCTTTACCTGCTCGCCGCGCTTCACGCTGAGCGAACCGTTATGGGCATAGGCCGAGACGAAGCCGTTGTCGTGACGAACGAGGATGAGATTGCCGTAGCCCTTCACCTCGCTGCCTGCATAGGTGACGGTGCCGGCCTCGGCAGCCTTCACCGGCGTACCTTCCGGCACGGCGATGTTGATGCCCTCATTGCCGCCATTGGCGCCGAAGCCTGCGATCACGCGGCCACGGGCCGGCCAGCGGAAGTTGCTGGTGGAGAGGCTTGCGGTTTCCTCGGGCTCGGCCACCGGAGCCTTGGCTTCGGGAACGGGCGCAGGAGCCGGAGCGGGTGCCACAGCCTGCGGCGCAACCGGAGCGGGCTTCATGGGCTGGGGCTCGATGGCCGCAACCTTCTGAGGCTCGACAGGACGGGCGGGGGTCACGAGCGGCTCGTCGACGGCGGAAGCGACCTGCTGCACCGGAGCGGGCTTCTGAACCGGAGCCTGCATGCCTGGACGAACGCGACTGGGGGTCATAGACGGAACGGCCTGCTCGCCTGTCGCGACCTTGGTCTGATCGACGAAGCGCACCTTCGGCTGCGAAGCCGGTTGCGTCATCGCCATGGGGCGCGGCTGCTGCTGAATGGGGGCCGATGCCATGCGCGAGGGCTGGGACAGCGGCTGTGCCTGCACCGGGGGAAGTGCCTGCGCCTGAACGGAAGGAGTGGGAGCCGCCGCATAGGACGGAGCAGGCTGGGGAGCAGCCGTGGGCGTGCCGGGCGCAACGCGCTCGCTATTGGCGAAAGGATTGGAGAACGGGTTCTCGGCAAACCGCGCGCTCTCACCGCTACAAGCGGCCGCCGCAGAGCCGATCAAACTCACCAGAGCGATCCGCGACACCGTAGCCCAATGCCCGGAACCAACACGCATACGCATAACTCAAATACCCCAACCGCACGCAACTCGATGGGGCGATTAAAACCCTGTTCAGGTTAAGCAAGGGTTGACGCCATGAAAAATGTCGTAACCGTGTCGCAAAAATTTTTCGATTCGATCAGAGTGTCGCCGCAATGCCGGTGACGAGTGGGGAGATGCGCAGCGGCGCTCCCAAGCTCTGACTGCACTCACCATCCGGCGACCGGTCGATCTGCACGAGGCATGGCGAGCCTTCCTGCGTGAGCGCCCCGACGAGACGCCCGCCCGGTCCCAGCAAAGACATGAGGCTTTGCGGAATTTCAGGCCGTGTGCCGTTGAGCAGAACGCGGTCGAACCGCTCGCGCACGCGCACGGCAAGTCCGTCGCCGATCTCAAGGCGCACCTTTCCCGCCTCGACGATCTTGAGATGCTGCGCCGCGCTCTCAGCCAATGTGTTGAACCGCTCGATTGTCGTCACCTCGGCACCAAGATGAGCGAGAAGCGCCGTCACGTAGCCGGTACCCGTTCCCACTTCGAGAATGCGCTGTCCCGGTTTGACGTCGAGCGCCAGCAGCATCTGGGCCACCGTGCCGGGAGCCGTCATGGTCTGGCCGCAGGGAAGCGGCAGGGCGATATCCGTGCGCGAGAGATCGCGGAAGCGACGCGGCGCGAAGACGTCGCGGGGCACGAGCTCCATGGCGCGCAGCAGCGCCGTGCTGCGAATGCCTTTAGCGCGCAGGGACAGAAGAAAGGATGCGACGCCGATGGCCTCCTGCTCGTCACGGGCTTCCGCTTCGGAGAAGAAAGGCTCCTGTCTCATCGCATCGGCCTCAATCGAAGGCTTGCGCGTAGCGCGTGAGCGTCGGCTCGTCGGTCATGTCGATGCGAAGCGGCGTGACCGAGATGCGCTTGTTGGCAAGCGCCCAGAGATCCGTGCCGTTGCCCGGCGTGAAGGGACCGCGCTCGAAGGCGATCCAATAATAGGGATTACCACGCCCGTCGAAGCGCGCATCGAGACGCAGCAGCTCCTGGGTGCGCTGCCCCTGATTGACCACGGACGTACCTTGCACGTCGTTCGGCTCAGCATCCGGAAAGTTGATGTTGACGAGGATACCCTTGTCGATGCCCGCATCGAGGATCTTGCGGATGACCTTCGGGCCGTGATGCTCGGCACAATGCCATTTGAGATTGTTGCGGCTTCCCGGTCCATAGGCCTGCGAGAGCGCGATGGAGGGAATGCCGAGCAGCGTGCCTTCGATGGCGCCCGCGACCGTGCCGGAATAGGTCACGTCCTCGGCCGCGTTCTGCCCGCGATTGACGCCAGAGAGAATGAGGTCGGGCTTGTGCTCGCGCATCAGCTCGCGCACGCCCATGATCACGCAATCGGTCGGCGTGCCCTTCACGGCGAAATGCCGGTCGGAGATTTCACGCAGCCGCAGCGGATCGTTGAGCGAGAGCGAATGCGCGACGCCGCTCTGATCCGTCTCGGGCGCGACCACCCACACATCGTCGGACAACGCGCGCGCAATCGCCTCCAGGGTCTTCAACCCTGGAGCATGGATGCCGTCATCGTTGGTGCAGAGAATGCGCATGTCAGGCCTGACGCTCGATGCGGGTGATGCCGCCCATATAGGGCTGCAGTACGGCAGGCACGGAGACGCTGCCGTCCTCGTTCTGATAGTTCTCAAGAACCGCGACGAGCGTGCGGCCGACCGCGAGGCCCGAACCGTTCAGCGTATGCACGAAGCGCGGCGACTTCTCGGACGGGGTGCGATAGCGGGCATTCATGCGGCGTGCCTGGAAGTCCGAACAGACCGAGCAGCTCGAAATCTCGCGATACATGCCCTGCCCCGGCAGCCACACTTCGATGTCGTAGGTCTTGGTTGAGGCGAAGCCCATGTCGCCCGTGCAGAGCGTCATGGTGCGGAACGGCAGCTCCAGCTTCTTCAGCACGTTCTCCGCGCAGGTGAGCATGCGCTCATGTTCGTCGGCGGAGGTTTCCGGCGTCGTGATCGACACGAGCTCGCATTTCACGAACTGGTGCTGGCGGATCATGCCGCGCGTGTCGCGACCGGCGGAGCCTGCCTCGGCGCGGAAGCTCGGGGTGAGCGCAGTGAAGCGCAGGGGCAGCTCCTCTTCCGAGAGAATCTGCTCGCGCACGAGATTGGTGAGCGTGACCTCCGCCGTCGGGATCATGCCATAGCGGGTGTCCTTGATGATCTTCTGCACGGCTTCGCGTGGCTGACCGTCGAAAGCGGCGGCAACAGCCTGCTCGAGCGAATTGCCAGGGAAAGCCCAGAACTGATCGTCCTCAAATTTCGGCAACTGCGCCGTGCCGAACATGGTGTCGTCGCGCACCAGCAGCGGCGGGTTCACTTCCGTGTAGCCATGCTCATTGATGTGCAGGTCGATCATGAACTGCCCGAGCGCGCGCTCCAAACGGGCAAGCCCGCCTTTCAGAACCACGAAGCGCGAGCCCGAAAGTTTGGCGGCAGCTTCGAAATCCATGAGGCCGAGGGCCTCGCCGATCTCGAAATGCTGCTTGGCGCTGTTGATCGTCGGGGGGGTGCCGAAGCGGTGGCGCTCTACGTTGCCATTCTCGTCGGAGCCGACCGGCACATCGTCCTTCGGGATGTTCGGGATCGCGGCCAGGGCATCGAACAGAGCCTTCTCCGCGAAGCGCTCAGCTTCTTCGAGAGCGGGCATCGTTTCCTTGATATTGGCGACCTCGGCCATCAGCTCCTGCGCGCGGGCCTCGTCCTTCTTCGCCTTGGCTTGGCCGATCTCCTTGGACATGGCGTTGCGGCGCTCGGTGGCGGCCTGCAGCGCGGAGATGGCGGCCTTACGGCCATCGTCGAGGGCGATCAGCTTCGCGGACAAGGGCTCCATGCCCCGGTTCAGGAGGCCTTTATCGAAAGCCG
Source organism: Microvirga solisilvae (assembly GCF_022808595.1). Classification (GTDB taxonomy): domain Bacteria; phylum Pseudomonadota; class Alphaproteobacteria; order Rhizobiales; family Beijerinckiaceae; genus Microvirga; species Microvirga solisilvae. The sequence continues at coordinate 314,936 of NZ_JAKUCN010000001.1, read as the reverse complement.
CAGGGTTCTCGCGGATGGAACGGATGTCGTGCATGGGACTGACTCGGGTCTGCTGAAATGAAGCGCCCTGCCCTTAGCACAGACCGCTCCTTTGTTCACGCCAAGGATTGAAAGGCTCTTGAGCCTAGCCTTCCGCCTCGCGCGCGGCCTCGGCTTCCGCGCGCTTCCTCTCCACCATGCGGACGGAGAAGATGGACGCCTCGTAAAGAAGCAAGGTGGGGACCGCAAGGGCGAACTGGCTGATCACGTCCGGGGGCGTCAGCACCGCTGCGATGATGAAGACGATCACGATGGCATAGCGCCGCTTGCTCTTGAGGAACTCGGAATCGATGATCCCGGCGCGGGCGAGCAGGGTCAGGACCACGGGCAGCTGGAAGCAGATGCCGAAGGCAAAGATCAGGGTCATGATCAGCGACAGGTACTCGCTGACCTTCGGCAGGAACTCGATGGCCGGAGCATTGTCCGTCGCAAGCTGCTGCATGCCGACCGAGAAGCGCATGAGCAGCGGCATCGCGAAGAAATAGACGCAGGCCGCACCGATCGCGAAGAGAACCGGCGTTGCAACCAGATAAGGCAGGAAGGCCCGCCGTTCGTTCTTATAAAGGCCGGGAGCCACGAACTTGTAGATCTGAACGGCGATCACCGGGAAGGCCAGGAAGCCGGCGCCGAAAGCCGCCACCTGGATCTGCGTGAACAGATATTCGAGGCCGTGCGTATAGACGAGATGCGCCTTTTCGGGCGAGCCGACCGCAAAGACGTAAGGCCATACGAGCGCGTTGTAGATGTACTTCGCGCCCGCGAAGCAGATGAAGAACATGGCGACGAACGCGATCATCGCCTTGATCAGGCGCGAGCGCAGCTCGGTCAGGTGCTCGATCAGAGGCGCGCGCGATGCCTCGACCTCATCCTCTTCAATGGGAGCGGTGGTCATCAGGCTTTCGCGTCCGGTTTCTCAGGGGCTTCTGCCAGTGCAGCCGCTTTCTGGGTTTCGATTTCCGCCTCGCGGCGCAGGGACTCGGCGATGGTCTCGGCCGGGTCGTCCATGGGCGGAGGCGGCAGGTCGATCAGAGGATCAGCGGCGGACTCGGGCGCCCGCCCCTCCACGATGGCCTGGATCGTGGCGTCGCCGGTCGGCTGCGCGGCAGGTGCCTCGGACGTGCTGGCCACCGGCTTCTCAACGGCGGTCTTCAACTCGTCTCGGATCGTCTGGATCGGGTTGAAGCTCGTGTTGTTGATGCTGGAGACGCTGTCGTTGACGCCCTGGAGCTGCTTCTTGACGTCGTCGAGATCGGCTTCGCGCATGGCGTCGTTGAACTGGCCCTGGAACTCCGCCGCCATGCGGCGCAGCTTGCCCGTGACCTGCCCCACCGTGCGAAGCGCGCGCGGCAGGTCCTTCGGGCCGATCACGATCAACGCGACGGCGCCGATCACCATGACCTCACCCCAGCTCATGTCCAACATGGCGTGGCCTCGACTCTGCCGTTACTCACCGCAGCCGCAGGAAAGCGGCTGCAATCCAAAAACTCAACCGACCTTGTGATCCGTCGTGGTGGCATTCGTCTGCGTGCCAGCCTGATGATCGATGGTGCGAACAGGCTCGGAAGGCTGGACAGGCTTTGCCGTGTCGTCGTCGGCCATGCCCTTCTTGAAGGCTTTGATGCCCTTGGCGACATCGCCCATCATGTCGGAGATCTTGCCGCGTCCGAACAGCAGAACGACGATCAGACCCACAACGATCCAGTGCCAAATACTAGCGCCACCCATGGCAATCCTCCTGCGCCCCTAAGGACGCGAAACTGGAATTAAGAACTCGCGGTCAACCTATGCGTCGGCCGCGGCGAAAACAAGGACATCCTTTGGACCAACCTCGATGCCCACATCCTGCCCCTCCCTCACCCCAACGGGATCGTGAACGCGGGCCTGAAGCGGCCGGTCGAGACCGGGAACGTCGATATGCACCAGATCGACCTCGCCGAGAAAGCGACGTGACACCACACGTCCCGGCAGGCAGAAGCCGGGTGGCTTGAGCCTCACCCCCTGCGGCCGCACGCAGACGATGGCGGGGCCATCCCCCAGGCCAGGCGCGGGAAAGACCCCGACCGGGCAGGAAACCTGCCCGTTCTTCACAATGCCCTCGATCTCGTTGAAGTCGCAGAAGAAGCGCGCGGCGAAGAGACTGACCGGCTGGTGGTAGATCTCCTCGGCGGGCCCTTGCTGGACGATGGTGCCCGCGCTCATCAGAACGATCCGATCCGCGATCCGCATGGCCTCTTCCGGATCGTGCGTGACCACGATGGTGGTCGCGCCGGTTTCTCTCAGGATGGCGACGGTCTCGTCGCGGATCGCATCGCGCATGCGCCGGTCGAGGTTCGAGAACGGCTCGTCCATGAGCAGCACGCCGGGACGGGGCGCGATGGAGCGCGCCAGAGCCACACGCTGTTGCTCGCCGCCCGAGAGCGTATGGGGAAATTCATTCGCATAATGCTCGAGGCCCACGCGTGAGAGAGCGCGGCGGGCCGCGATGTCGGCCTCGGAGGCCGAGAGGTCTTTGAGGCCGAACTTCACGTTCTGCAGGATCGTCATATGCGGGAAGAGCGCATAATCCTGGAACATGAGGCCGATGCCGCGCCGCTCCGGCTCAATGAAAGCCTGGGTCCCGCTGACCTCGCGGCCATCCATCAGCACCCGGCCGGAGGTGGGAGCCTCAACGCCCGCCGCGATGCGCAGAAGCGTGGTCTTGCCGCAGCCCGAATGGCCGAGCAGGCAGACGAGTTCGCCCGGCTCGACGGTGAGCGACACGCCCTTGAGTGCCTGGGTGGAATTGTAGGTCTGGACGATGTTCTCGAAGGAGAGCTGGGCCGGAATGGACGCACCCGCCGTGCCGCGCTGCCCCCATCGGGGCAGACGGAAACGGTCGCGTGCGGACAAGGCGGGCCTGTCGCTCATTCCTCGCCGGTCTCGCCCGTCTCGGTCTTGTGCATGTCGAGGGGTTCCTGGAACAGGTCGTCCTGATCCAGCGGATCCTCGTCCTCGCGCAGGGCCTCCGCATCCGAGGGCACCGGCACGGACATGTCGGAGGGCACACGGCCTTCGATGAAGCCTGCGCCTTTCAGTTCCTCGAGACCCGGCAGGTCCTCGATGGCGTCCAGGCCGAAATGATCCAGGAAGGCGGGAGAAGTGCCATAGGTAACCGGGCGGCCCGGCGCCTTGCGGCGGCCGCGAAGGCGGATCCAGCCGGTCTCCAACAGCAGGTCCAGCGTACCCTTGGAGGTGGCGACGCCGCGGATTTCTTCGATCTCGGCGCGGGTCACCGGCTGGTGATAGGCGATGATCGAAAGCGTCTCCATGGCGGCGCGGGAGAGCTTGCGCTGCTCGACCACGTCGCGGGAGAGCACGAAGGACAGGTCGCTCGCCGTGCGGAACGCCCACTTCCCCGCCACGCGCACGAGATTGACGCCACGCAGGGCATAGATCTCCTGCAGGTCCTCCAGAATCTTCTGGATATCCGCGCCTTCCGGCAGGCGTCCGGCGAGTTCCTCGGGCCCAAGGGGCTCGGCGGAGGCGAACAGAAGCGCCTCGGCGATGCGGATGGCCTCGTTATGATCCGGGACACGGCTTTCGACGGAGGTTTCCTCCGGAGCCTCGACGTCTTCGATTTCGTCGGTTTCGTTCATCATGATTGGGCTCCTGTTTCGGCCTGGTCAGCGGATTTGACCCAGACCGGAGCGAAGGCTTCATCCTGCCTCACCGTGAGCTTGCCCTCGCGGACCATTTCCAGGGTCGCGGACAGGGCGGAGGCGAGAACGGTCGGCCGCATGGCGGGCTCGACCATGAATTCCACGAGATAGGTATCGAGCGTCACCCAATCGCCGCTCAGGTGACCCACGAGCCGTTCCAGGGCCTCGCGGGCATCGATCAGCGACCAGACATTGCGCTTGTGCAGGGAAACCTTGCTGTTGAACTGCACCTGCCGCTGCTGCGCATAGGCCTTCAGCAGGTCGTAGAGGCTGGCCTCGTAGCGGGCATCCCGGTTCACGATCACCGGCTCGGGCGCACCACGGGCAAAGACGTCCCGGCCCAGAAGCGAGCGTTCGCCGAGCTTCTGGGCGACTTCGCGGATGGCTTCCAGGCGGCGCAGGCGCAGGGCAAGAGCGGTCGCCAGATCCTCGGCGCTCGGCTCCTCACCCTTCGGCGGTTCCGGCAGCAGGAGGCGGGATTTCAGATAGGCGAGCCAAGCCGCCATCACGAGGTAATCGGCCGCCAACTCCAGGCGCATGCGGCGAGCTTCTTCGATGAAGGCGATGTATTGCTCGGCCAGCGCCAAGATGGAAATGCGGTGCAAATCCACCTTCTGACGGCGGGCAAGTTCCAGCAGGAGGTCGAGCGGGCCTTCGAACCCGTCCACGTCCACGAGGAGCGCAGGCTCGCCTTCACCGCGCTCGGCGGTGGGCTCGACATCCTCGAAGGGTAAGGGTTTGGCCATGAACGATACTCTAAAACTCAGCGGGGCGACCTTGGGGCTCTCACGCGATCATCGCAAGCGCGGCATCGAGTCTTCCACGCGCATCCACAGGATCGAGCGGCTCCGGCTCATGCCGGATACGGGAAAGGGCGACCTCGGCTCTCCTTAGGGCAACGCCTTCCAGAAGCGGCGCTCCCTCAGCAACGGCAATCATTTCAGCCATATCCCCGTTGCAATGCAGGGCCATGTCGCATCCAGCAGCGATCGCGGCCTCGGTCTTGTCCCGGAAGGAGCCGGACAGGGCCTTCATGGCCAGATCGTCCGTCATAACGAGGCCGTCATAGCCGATATGGCCGCGAATGATGTCCCGCATGACGATGGGAGAGGTCGTGGCCGGACGCTCGGGGTCGATCGCCGTGTAGACCACATGGGCCGTCATCGCGAGGGGCATGTCGGTGAGCATGCGGAAGGGCGCGAAATCGTGGCGCTCCAGCTCCTCGCGGGAGGCATCGACCACCGGCAGGGCCTGATGGCTGTCGGCCCCTGCCCGGCCATGGCCCGGCATGTGCTTGATCACTGGAAGGACACCGCCGGCAAGAAGCCCTTCAGCGGCGGCGCGCCCGAGCACGGCCACCTTCTCCGGCGTCTTGCCGTAGGCCCGGTCGCCGATGACGTCGTGAGCCCCCGGCGACGGCACGTCGAGAACCGGCAGGCAATCCACAGTCACGCCCACCGCGCGCAGGTCATGCGCGATCAGGCGGGCACCGAGGCGGGCGAGCTCCCGCTGCATCAGGGGATTGTCGGCATGAAGAGCGCCGTAGGCGGCGCCGGAGGGATATTTGGGCCAGTTCGGCGGGCCCATGCGCTGAACCCGGCCGCCTTCCTGGTCGATCAGGATGGGGGCGTCCTCGCGCCCGACCGTATCCCGCAAGGCGGCGCAGAGCGCCCTCACCTGTTCAGGGCTCTCGATGTTCCGGCGGAACAGGATGAAGCCCCAGGGAGCCGCCTCCTTGAAGAAGGCGATCTCGTCAGGGGTCAGCGTGAGGCCGGAGCAGCCAGCAATAAAGGCGCGGGTTTTCATGCCCGCGCCTTACGTCCCTTGAGTACAAGGGTCAAGAAGTCTTGTCGGCCAAGGTCCCGGCCAAACCGCCTTTAGTTCTTGGCCACGAAGCACTGGCCGCCCTGGCCCTGCAGCTTGGAGCAGAGCGAGGAGGCCTCTTCACGCGACAGCGGACCGACGCGGACGCGGTAGATCGTGTTGCCGTTCACCTCGGCCTTGCGGATCAGCGCCGGCATGCCGTCGAGATCGGCATATTTGCGCTGGAGCTGGGCAAAGGTGGAGTTCGCAGCGGCTTCCGAGCCGGCCACGCCGAGCTGGGCCGAGAACCCGCCGACGCTGGTGTCGGAAGCGGCAGCCGCAGGCGCAGCGGCGGCAGCCGGCTGGACCGCAGCCACCCGCTGCTGTGCAGGCGTCGCTACGGGAGCAGCGGGAGCAGGTGTCGCAGCCACAGGCGTTGCAGCGGCCGGGGTCGCGGCGACAGGCGCGGGCTTCGGGGTCGGCGCGGGTGCCACGGGAGCCGGAGCAGGCGTCGCAGCGGCAGGCCTGGGCTGAGGAGCAGTCGTCTGGGCCGAGGCCACCTGAACGTTCGGAGCAGTGGCAGCGGCAGGCATGGTCATGGCAGGAACCGGAGCAGCTTCAGCAGGCGCGCCGGCCACGGTGCCGTCAGGACGGATCGTGACGGTGCGTACCTTACGCGGCTCACCGAGATTCAGGCTGTTAGATGTATTGCGGGCCTGGGCATGCGCGCCGGGAACCGTTGCGCCGGTTGCGTCGGCCACGGCTCCGCCAGTGGAGCGAACGGCCTGCTTCACGTCGACGGGTTGCTCCTCTCGGTTCACCACCTTGGTCTCGGTGTTCTGCTGAGCGCGCTCGTAAATCTGCTTGTTCTGATTGGGGATCTCGACGCCGCCGGGATTCTGCGGCTGCACCTTCACGGGGTCCTTCGTCGCCTGAACGAGAACCGGCGCACCGTCCGCTCCACCGGGCGTACCGGTGAACGTGTAGGCCGCGCCGCCACCGATCACGACAGCACCGACCACAGCAGCGATGGCAACCAGTCCCTTGCGGGAGCGGGGCTTCTCGACCGGCGGATAGTTCAGGCGCTCCGGCTGGGCATAATCGGCGTCGGCATAGTTGCCTTGGCCGTCGTCATAATACTCATCCGCATAAGCCGCCTGATGCTGAGCCTGGGCAGGCTGCTGGTAAGCGTAAGCCTGACCGGCGCCACGGGGAGCCTCGGGCTGAGCGGGATAGCTGCCGAGATTGAAATCCGGGATTTCGAACTCGCTCGCATGCGCCTGCGACTGAGCCTGGCGGGGGGCCGGCGTCATAGTGTCACGGGTCGCGAAAAGATCGTCGATCGCCGAGGCCTGCTGACGCGGGCGAGCGGCTCCATCATTGGCCAAAATGGCCTGGAAAGGGTCGTCCTGCCCTACGATCCGGGCCAATTCGGCCAGCGGATCATTATTGCGCGGGGCGGCAGGCTGAGCCTGAGGGGAGCCCGCCTGGGCAAGGTGCCGCTCGATCTCATTCAGATCGACAGCAAAACGGGGCTTCACTGATTCGCTCATGCGCCGGTCCTCCAGTTACGCGACAGGAGCCCTAGCGCTCCGCCGGCAAGACGTGACAGCATCCGGCGCAGACATCTCCCTAAGCGGTTGATCCGCTTGAGAAAACGTTAGCGCATTTCATCGGGTGCCGTGACGCCCAGGATTGCAAGACCGGCTGCGAGCACCCCTTTGAGGGCGTGCACGAGAGCGAGCCTCGCTTTTGTTGAATCTTTATCAGTTAGATTAACAAAGCGTAATTGCGGCAAGTCTTTGCCCTTATTCCATAAACTATGGAAGGCGCTGGCGAGATCGTAGAGGTAGAACGCAACTCGGTGCGGCTCGTGTGCCTCGGCGGCGGCCTCCACCATGCGCGGAAACTGGGCGATGCGATGGATGAGATCCGTCTCCGCTTCATCGGCCAGAATCGTGAAATCGGCCTTGGCAAGCTGGGCCGCGGAGAAGTCCTCGCCCGGATAGGCCTCCGCCGCCTGACGGAAGATCGAGGCGCAGCGGGCATGGGCGTACTGGACGTAGAAGACCGGGTTGTCCTTGGATTGCTCGACGACCTTCGCCAGATCGAAGTCCAGGGTCGCGTCGTTCTTGCGGAAGATCATCATGAAACGCGTCGCATCGCGGCCCACCTCGTCCACCACCTCGCGCAGGGTCACGAAGTCGCCGGAGCGCTTGGACATCTTCACCGGCTCGCCGTTGCGCAACAGCTTCACGAGCTGGCAGAGCTTCACATCGAGATCGCCCTTGCTGTCGGTGACAGCCTTGGTAGCGGCCTGCATGCGCTTCACGTAACCGCCGTGATCCGCGCCCCACACGTCGATCATGGACGCGAAGCCGCGCTCGTACTTCGAGCGGTGATAGGCGATGTCGGAGGCGAAATAGGTGTAGGAGCCGTCGGACTTGAGCAGCGGACGATCCACCTCGTCACCGAAGGCGGTGGCGCGGAACAGAAGCTGCTCGCGGTCTTCCCAATCCTCGTCCTTCTGGCCCTTGGGGGGCGGCAGGCGGCCCATGTAGACCAGATCGCGGCTGCGCATATCCTCGATCAGCTTCTTCACCTGATCTTCCGCGCCGAGCTGCAGGGAGCGCTCGGAGAAGAACACGTCGTGATGGATGTTGAGAACCGCGAGATCGGCGCGGATCATGTCCATCATGGCGTTGATGGAGGTCTCGCGCACGAGCGGCAGCCACTCGGCTTCAGGCTTGCTCAGAAGGCTCTCGCCATGCTCCTTGGCAAGGCGCTCGCCGACGGGCTTGAGGTAATCGCCCGGATAGAGGCCTTCCGGAATCTCGCCGATGTCATGGCCGAGCGCCTCCTTGTAGCGAAGGAAGGCGGAACGGGCGAGCACATCGACCTGTGCGCCCGCGTCGTTGATGTAGTACTCGCGACTGACTTTGTAGCCAGCGAAATCGAGAAGGCCGGCAAGCGCATCGCCGAACACCGCGCCACGGCAATGGCCCACATGCATCGGGCCGGTCGGATTGGCGGAGACGTATTCCACGTTGACTGGCTCGCCCGCGCCCTGCGTGCTGCGGCCGAAATTGGCCTCAGCAACAGCGGCGCCCAGCACCTCGTGCATCACCTGAGGCGTCAGGCGGATATTGATGAAGCCGGGGCCTGCGATTTCGACTTTCGTGACGCGCGGATCGCCCTGGAGATCGGCCACGAGCAGATCGGCGAGAGCGCGCGGGTTCATGCGCGCTTCCTTGGAGAGCACCATGGCGGCGTTGGTGGCGAGATCGCCATGGGAGGGATCGCGCCGCGGCTCGACCACGACGCGGCTCACGTCCAGCCCCGATGGGATCTTCCCCTCACCGGCCAGACGGTCCAGCGCATCGGCAACCCGCTTCTCAAACAACGCGAAAATGTTCATGGTTCTTTGTCTCGATAGGGCATCGCGCCCTGAAATGCTTTGGTGCGCCTAGCGCAGGTCCGGCGTTACGTCAAACAAACGTCGGTGTTCGAGGATCGCATAACGGTCCGTCATGCCGGCAATGTAATCTGCCACCCGTCGGGCCAGACGCGGCTCGTCATCCCTCGGTAGGTCCGCCTGCCATTCCTCCGGCATCAACTCAGGCTCGGCCTTGAAGCGGCGGAACAGGTCTCGCAACACGTCATCGGCCTGGGCGCGCACGCGCATCACCTCGGCATGGCGGTACATGCGGGCATAGAGGAAGCGCTTGATGGCAGCGTCGGCCTCCCGCATTCCGTCGGAGAAGCAGATCACGGTCTCCCCGGCCTTCCGGATGTCCTTGGCGCTTTGAGGATTCAGTGCCGCAATCCGCTTGTCGCCCTCGGCCACCACATCCTCCACGAACCGGGTAATGACCCGCCGGGTCAGCTCGTGGATGCGCCGGGAAAGATCGAGGTTCGGCCAGCGATCGTCGATCTCGGACAGGATCGCGTTGAGGAGCGGTACCTCGCGCAAGTCGTCGATCCTGAACAAACCCGCCCTCAACCCGTCGTCGATATCATGGGCATCATAGGCGATATCGTCGGCGATGGCGGCGGCCTGGGCCTCACCGCTGGCGAAGGTGGCCAATTCCAGGTCCTGGATGACGTTGTATTCCGTGATGGCGAGCGGCACGCCGCGCGCGGCATAGCGCAGGGTCGGCTTGCCGTCCGCTTCCAGAAGCGGGCCGTTATGCTTCACCAACCCTTCCAGGGTCTCCCAGGTCAGGTTGAGCCCATCGTAATCCGGATAGCGACGCTCCAGGCGTGTGACGACCCGCAAGGCCTGGGCGTTGTGGTCGAAGCCGCCGAACGCCGCCATGCATTCTTCGAGCGTATCCTCGCCCGTATGGCCGAACGGCGTGTGGCCGAGATCGTGGGAGAGCGCCAGAGCCTCCGCCAGGTCCTCGTCGAGGCCGAGCGAGCGGGCCAAGGCGCGGGCGATCTGGCTGACCTCGATGGTGTGCGTCAGGCGCGTCCGGAAATGGTCGCCCTCGTGATAGACGAAGACCTGGGTCTTATGCTTCAGCCGCCGGAAGGCCGAGGAATGGATGATCCGGTCCCGGTCACGCTGGAAATCGCTGCGAGTCGGGGAAACCGCCTCAGGATACAGGCGCCCACGGCTGGCCCACGGATTGCAGGCATAGGGGGCTCGCCATCTCTCGCCAAAGGGCCGCACGATCATCCTCGGGTTGAAGCCTTGTCAGGGTGCACTTACTTTGGTCTTAGAGCATGATTCAGAAAAGTGGGATCCGGTTTTCTGATAAAATCATGCTTATACAAGAGCTTGTGCAAGATTTATGTCCTCCTGAGGACTGGAAGCCCGCTATGTCTGGAATTTCCCTCACCGAACGTGCCGCCCGCCGCATCAACGAGATCATGGCTTCCGAGCCGCAAGGCTCGATGCTGAGAATCAGCGTCAATGGCGGCGGCTGTTCCGGGTTCCAATATGCCTTCGACGTGGACCGGACGCGGCAGGACGACGACCTTCTCATCGAGAAGGACGGGGCAACCGTGATCGTGGACGAGGTTTCGATTCAGTACATGGACGGCTCGGTCATCGACTTCGTGGACGACCTGATCGGACAGTCCTTCAAGATAGAGAACCCCCATGCCACAGCCTCCTGCGGCTGCGGCACGTCATTTTCTTTGTAAAAATCAGCTCTTTGTTCCCCTTTGCCGCTCCCCGTCGCGGCCGGTCCAGGTTAAGACGAAACAAAGTTTTGTTCGACTGGGGACCATCATGAAAACTCTTCATCGCGCGGGCGTATGCGCCCTTGCTCTCGTTGCGGGTGCCGCAGCCCTGCAGATCGAGCCGGCTGCCGTTCGCAACCTCGTGGTCGAGCAGGCGGAAGGCCATGTGAGCATCGGAAGCGTGCGCGTCCCCCTCTGGAGCGCGGCTTTTGCCCAGAGCGCGGACAGCTTCGCCCTCGAGAATGTGAAGGTCAGTTTCGGCGGTGTGAGCTACGAGGCCAAGCGCATCGAGTTCTCCGGAGTGACGTCTCCTCGCGCCGATATCGAGGCCATCTTCTCCGGCTCCTCCAGCGAGCCGCTGGCTGCGCGCCTCGCCCGGATCAGCGCCAAGCAGATATCGGCGCCCGAACTCATCGTCAGCCAGAAGACCGGCTCGTCAACGCAGTCCTACATCTACAAGAACGTGGTGGCCTCCGACATCGTGGAAGGTCGCGTGGCCTCGACGACATCCTCGGCTGCGGCCCTCCGCTCCGACAATCCCAAGGACGATGTCGTGATCAGCTATGGCCAGGCCACGGTTAGCGACTTCGACCTTCCCGCGCTGATGCGTCTCTACGAAGTCAAAGCCGAGAATACCTTGGCTCCTCTGAGCCGCATTTACGGGACCTTCTCGATCGACAATGTCGAGGTGAGCGAAGGCGGCAAGGGCTTCACGTTCAAGATCGCACGCGTTGAAGGCCGCGATTTCATGGCACGCCCGACGCTCGATTCCTGGATGGGGACTTCGACGCTCCTCGTAGAGTTGGGAGACAAGGAGAACCTGACGCCGGAAGAGGACGGCAAGGTCATGGCCGCTGTCGCCGACCTGCTATCCTCCTTCGATCTCGGTCTCATGGAGGCCAAGGGGATCGACATGAAGATCCCGCAGGAGAAGGGTCTCTCGCCGCTCATCGGGCGCATCGAGAGGATCGCCTATACGGGCACCACAGGCGGTCAGCCTGCCGATTTCAGAATGGAAGGCATGGCGTTCTCGGACAACGAGGGCCGCATGCAGATGGACACGCTGAGCCTCACCGGCTTCTCGATCGCGCCGACCCTTAACGGCATGCTGAACCTGAAGGGCAAATCGCTCACGGATCTCGATCCCGACACGGCGCGCACACTTGTTCCGACCCTTGGCACGTTGCGCCTGTCCGGCGTGGATTTGGACTTCCCCGACAAATCGGAGACCAGCAAGTCCAAGAAAAATCAGAAGGCAAAACCTGAGCGCATCAAGGCGGCCTTCAAGGACTTCGAGTTTACGGCAAACAAACCCATCAACGGCGTTCCCACCAATTTCCGTGTGAGCCTCCAGAACCTCGCCATGGCGCTGCCGGCGAAGAGCGATGACGAGTTTCTGAAGGAGCTCCTCGCGATGGGTTACAAGAATGTCGATGTCTCCTACGCCATGGCCGCGAGCTGGAATGAGGCGACGAACGAGATCGTCATTCAGGAAGCTTCGTCTCATGGACAGGATATCGGCAGCCTCAATTTCACAGGCCTCATCGGCAATGTGAGCAAGGACGTCTTCAGCACGGACAAGGCCAAGGCCGCCGAGGCTCTCATGGCGGCCAAGGCGAAGTCCATCGATATCGTGGTGGAGGACAAGGGCGTGTTCGGGCGCTACCTCGCCAAGGCCGCCAAGGCGGAGAAAAAATCGCCCGAGGCGCTTCGCAAATCCTATTCAAGGGATGCCGGAATGCTCATCGCGGCTCTTGTCGGCAATGAGGAGCATGCCAAGGTCCTGAGCGATGCCGTTTCCCGCTTCATCGACAAGCCCGGCAAGCTCACCATCAGCGTCACGCCCAAGAATCCCACAGGCTTCGGCGTGATGGACGCCATGATGGCCTCCGACCACGATGAGATGCTCGACAAGCTGAACATCTCCGCGAAGACGGAGTGAACCTCGCTTAATGCAAAATGGCCGGGTTTGCCCCGGCCATTTTCATTTCGGAAAGCCTTTCGTCAGGATCAGATCAGCGTCGGCTGATCCTGCTCGGCGGCCTGGGCCTCCACCACGGCGATGGCGGTGAGGTTCACGATGCCACGTGCCGTCACCGACGGCGTGAGGATATGCGCGGGCTTCGCCGGGCCGATGAGGATCGGGCCGACGGGAAGTGAATCCGCCAGCATCTTCGTGAACTGGAAGGCGATGTTGGCGGCATCCAGGTTCGGCATGATCAGCACGTTCGCCTCGCCCTTCAGGCGCGAGCCGGGATTCACGCGGTCGCGGATCATCTGGGAGAGCGCGGCATCGGCCTGCATCTCACCGTCGACCTCGAGTTCGGGCGCACGTTCGTTGATGCAGGCGAGCGCCTCACGCATCTTCACCGCCGAGCGGCTATCGGAAGCGCCGAAATCCGCATGCGAGAGCAACGCGATCTTGGGCTCCATGCCGAAGCGGCGCACGTGGCTCGCGCAGGCAATCGCCATGTCGGCGATCTCTTCCGCATTCGGATTGAACTGCACATGCGTGTCGGCGAGGAAGTAGGCGCCCTTCGAGGTGATGACGAGGGACAGAGCCGCCATCTCGTGCACGCCGGGAGCAAGGCCGATGATGTCCTTGATGTGCTTCACGCGGGACTGGAAGCGCCCTTCGAGACCGCAGATCAGCGCATCCGCATCCCCTCGCCTCACGGCCAATGCGCCGATAACGGTGGAGTTGGTGCGCACTAGCGTCTTCGCCGCATCCGGCGTGATGCCCTTGCGGCCAGCGGCTTCCACATAGGTGGCCACATAATCGCGATAACGCGGATCGTCTTCCGGATTCACGAGGTCGAAGTGTTTGCCGATCTCCATGGAGAGGCCAAAGCGCTTGATGCGGGCCTCCACCACGTTCGGACGCCCGATCAGAATCGGCTTGGCCAGACGCTCCTCGACGATGACCTGCACCGCGCGCAGCACGCGCTCGTCCTCGCCTTCGGCATAGATCACACGCTTGGGATCGGACTTCGCCTGCGAGAAGAGCGGCTTCATGATGAAGCCGGAGCGGAACACGAAGCGACCGAGGGAGTCGGCATAGGCTTCGAGATCCTCCAGCGGACGCTTGGCGACGCCGGAATCCATGGCGGCTTTCGCCACGGCTGGCGCGATGCGCAGGATCAGGCGCGGATCGAACGGGCTCGGAATGAGGGACTTGCGACCGAAGGGATGCGCCTCGCCGCCATAGGCGCGCGCCACGACTTCGGACGGGGCTTCGCGGGCAAGAGCGGCAATGGCCTTCACGGCGGCGGCCTTCATCTCCTCGTTGATGGTGGTTGCGCCCACATCGAGCGCACCGCGGAAGATGTAGGGGAAGCACAGGACGTTGTTGACCTGGTTCGGATAATCCGAGCGACCCGTGCAGATCATCGCGTCGGGACGCGCAGCCTCGGCTTCCTCCGGCATGATCTCTGGATAAGGATTGGCGAGCGCCATAATCAGCGGACGCGGCGCCATCTTGGCAAGCAACTCCGGCTTCAGGATACCGCCGGCAGACAAGCCTAGGAATACGTCCGCATCGGGGATCACATCGGCGAGCGTGCGCGCATCGGTCTTCTGCGCATAGACCGACTTCCAGCGGTCCATGAGCTCGTTGCGGCCGTCATGGACCACGCCTTCGATGTCCGTGACCCAGATGTTCTCGCGCTTGGCGCCGAGCGACACGAGCAGGTTGAGACAGGCGAGAGCGGCAGCACCGGCACCCGATGTGACGATCTTCACATCAGCGATGTTCTTGCCCGCAAGCTCCAGCGCGTTGGTAACAGCCGCGCCTACGATGATGGCGGTGCCGTGCTGGTCGTCGTGGAAGACCGGGATGCCCATGCGGGCCTTCAACCGCTCCTCCACCTCGAAGCATTCGGGAGCCTTGATGTCTTCGAGGTTGATGCCGCCGAAGGTGGGCTCCAGCGCCGCGATCACCTCGACGAGCTTGTCCACGTTCTTCTCGGCCACCTCGATGTCGAACACGTCGATACCGGAGAACTTCTTGAACAGCACCGCCTTGCCTTCCATGACGGGCTTGGAGGCGAGCGGGCCGATATCGCCTAGTCCCAGCACGGCAGTGCCGTTGGAGATCACGGCCACGAGGTTCTGGCGGGAGGTGAGATTGGCAGCCTCGTTCGGATCGGCGGCAATCGCCTCGCAAGGGGCGGCCACGCCGGGCGAATAGGCGAGCGCCAGGTCGCGCTGGTTGCCGAGGGGCTTGGTGGGCTGGATCTCGAGCTTACCGGGGCGCGGATGCTGATGGTAGAACATCGCTCCCGATTTGAGATCCTGCGAGATGTTGTCTCCCATCTCCGACGCTCCTTACCCAACCGTTTTTGTTGCTATGGACCTTGTGAGCGCCCTGTCCTCCGCCGTCAATGTTCTTCTCCAGCGGCGAAGTGAGCCTCGGGCCTGAAACGTTTCGGCAGCGCATGAGCGCTGCCGAAACAAGATAATCGCAAAGCCGCCGGGCTTATTTCTCCGGCAGGTTCGTGCGGATATGCAGTTCGCGCAGCTGCTTGGGCGTGGCCTCGGAGGGCGCGCCGAGCAGCAGGTCTTCCGCCTTCTGGTTCATGGGGAAGAGCGTGATCTCACGCAGGTTCTGCGCGCCGCAGAGCAGCATCACGATGCGGTCCACGCCCGCCGCCATGCCACCATGTGGAGGAGCGCCATACTGGAATGCGCGATACATGCCGCCGAAGCGATCCATGACTTCCTGCTCGCCGTAGCCCGCGATCTCGAATGCCTTCACCATCCGGTCGGGACGGTGGTTACGGATCGAACCGGAGGCCATCTCGTAGCCGTTGCAGACCATGTCGTACTGGAAGGCCGTGATCTTGAGGATCTTGTCCTTGTCCGACGCATCGAGGGCCATGAACTCGTCGTGGTCCATGTTGCCCATGGAGAACGGGTTGTGGGAGAAGTCGATCTTCTTCTCGTCCTCGTTCCACTCGTATTGCGGGAAGTCGACGATCCAGCAGAACGCGAACTGGTCCTTGTTGCCGAGGCCCAGCTCGTCGCCGATGCGCACGCGCGCCTTGCCGGCGAGAGACGCGGCCTTGTCTTCGTTGCCTGCCGAGAAGAACACCGCGTCGCCCGCCTTGATGCCGGCCTTCTCGCGGATGACCGCCTGAGCAGCGTCAGGAATGAACTTGGCGATCGGGCCCTTGGCGACGATCTGACCGCCCTCTTCCTCGTACACGATGTAACCGAGGCCGGGTGCGCCTTCCGAGCGGGCCCAATCGTTGAGCTTGTCGAAGAAGGAGCGCGGCTGGGTGGCGGCACCCGTCGCCGGGATGGCGCGCACGACGCCGCCGCCCTTCACCACGTTCTTGAACGCGTTGAAGGTCACGTCCTCACGCTCGAACACTTCCGACACGTCGGCGATGATGAGCGGGTTGCGCAGGTCGGGCTTGTCGGAGCCATATTTCAGCATGGACTCGAAATACGGAATGCGCGGGAATACGTCCGTCACCGGTTTGCCGTCCGCGAATTCCTTGAAGGTGTCGCGGATCACCGGCTCCATGGTCTGGAAGATGTCTTCCTGCGTGACGAAGCTCATCTCCACGTCGAGCTGATAGAACTCGCCCGGCAGACGGTCGGCGCGCGGGTCCTCGTCGCGGAAGCAAGGCGCGATCTGGAAGTACCGGTCGAAGCCGGACATCATGATCAGCTGCTTGAACTGCTGCGGAGCCTGCGGCAGCGCGTAGAACTGGCCGGGATGAATGCGGGACGGCACGAGGAAGTCGCGCGCGCCTTCGGGCGAAGAAGCCGTCAGGATCGGCGTCGTGAACTCGAAGAAGCCGCTTTGCTGCATGCGGGCGCGCAGCGAGTTAACGATGGCGCCGCGCTTCATGATGTTGTTGTGCAGCTTCTCGCGGCGCAGGTCGAGATAGCGGTACTTGAGACGCGTCTCTTCCGGGTAGTCCTGGTCGCCGAAGACCGGCATCGGCAGCTCGTCCGCAGGGCCAAGCACCTCGATGTCCGTGATGTAGACCTCGACCATGCCGGTCGGCAACTCGGCGTTCTCGGTGCCTGCCGGGCGCTTGCGCACCTTGCCGTCCACGCGGATCACCCATTCCGACCGGGCCGTCTCGGCCAGCTTGAAGGCCGGCGAATCCGGGTCGATCACGCACTGCGTCATGCCGTAATGGTCGCGCAGGTCGATGAACAGCACGCCGCCATGGTCACGGATGCGGTGGCACCAGCCGGAAAGGCGGGTAACCTGGCCGACATCGGATTCGCGGAGCGCGCCGCAGGTGTGGGAACGGTAACGGTGCATGGAGGCGGACATGGAAAAAGCCTGCTGGTTCGGTGTTACGCGCAACATCCATGGGAGACCGGGGAAGTCAAGGACGAACGACAGGATTGTCCTTCGCGGCAAGGTGTAACAGAGTTCGAATATCCAAAGTCCGCTGACCCAGGCCCTCGATGACCGCCCAGAAACCCAAGCTGATCGTCTTTCCAGGAATCGACGGATCCCCCGAATTGCGCCAAGGCCTGGCCGATTGCCTCGATCCCACGCTTGAGGTCCAGATCGTCGCCCTGCCTGATGATGTTAGCCTCGACTACGAAGGGCTTGCTGTCCGATTTGCAGCCCTTCTGCCCGACGGACCGGTTGTGCTGGCTGGTGAATCCTTTAGCGGCCCTCTCGTCGCCATGCTGGCCGAGAGATGTCCGGAAAAGGTCAGGGGCGTCATCTTCATCGCCTCCTTCCCGAAGCTCACCTACCTCAGGGCTGCGAAATACCTCCTGCCCTTCATCCCGTTTCGGGCCATCCCCTATGACTTGGTTGGCTGGATCATGATGGGGAGCAAGGGCAAAAGTGACATACCCCGCCGGATGCGCATGGCCCTGAAGCAGCTGCCATCCAAGGTCGCTAAGCACAGGGCCAAGCTGCCCCTCGAAGTCGATGTCAGCCGAACCGTTAGCCGCCTGCCTCAGCCCATCCTGGTCATCCATGGCCGGAAAGACAGGCTTATCACGCAGGCCCATGTCTTCCGTTTCCTGAAGCTGCGCCCAGACGCCCACGTGGCCTGGATCGATGGCCATCATATGATCCTGGAGACCCATCCGGAGCCCATCGCGAGGTCGATAGAGGCTTTCATCGAAGCCCTGCCGCCACCCTCCTCGGCCTGATCGCCCAAGGGTGCAAAAATCACGCTCAAATCCTTATCTTAAAAGGCTTTTAGCCTTGAAGAACAAAGCGTGAATTACCATATCCCACCTATGATTCAGAACCATGCGACAACCCTGCTCAAGCACGGCTCGAACGCCCCCAACGAGGAGCGGGTCGAGGGGAATTGGCATGTCTATCCCTTCGATGGTGCGCTTGAGATCGACTACGTAGACCAGGCCGGCAAGCCGACCCGTCGCTGGGTGATCGCGCGTGAGCTCAAGGTCGGCCCTGGAAAGATGCTCTTAGGCGGCATCGACATGGCCGATGACGGCTATCGCGGCTTCCGGGTAGACCGGATCGAGCGGCTGGAGGATGCGGAGACCGGGTTCGTGGTCGACCGGAATATCTTGGATTGGCTGATGAAGCGAGCCGAGCGGCAGATGAAAGAGCGACTGAAAGCTCAAAAGCTTAGAGTAAGAGCAAAATAAAAAGGCCAGCACCTTCATGCTGGCCTTAAATCTATATCGGGCCGATGATCTGCCCTCTTTCACCTGGAACGATCTTCACTCCAGGCTCAAGCCCGCGGCAGGCGACCAGGGCGTGTTTTAAGGGAAGATCGGGAAAGTTTCCGCCTTCAGGAAATTCGGGAAGATTTCGTTCTTCGGGAAAGGGAAAGTGCCGGTTGTCGGATTGATGCTCATTTTATGTTCCCTCTGTAGCATCGTTGCTCGATCGGCCCGCCAAACTGCGCATTGAGATCAGCAGCCGATCTCTAAACGTTATATTGATGCGCAAACGAGTCAATAGCCTAGCTTTCCACTGGGGGGAGCGCGCACGGCCGTGTATAAGAATCGAACGGGGTCGCCTGGGCCGCAGGCTTAGGTTATGAGAAGTCTTCATGGATTTGATCACGACCACAGAGGCGCTGTCCGCCGCCTGTTCCCGCCTGAGCCAGCACCCGTTCGTCACCGTCGACACGGAGTTCCTGCGCGAGACCACCTATTATCCGAAGCTCTGCCTGATCCAGATGGCAGGGCCTGACCCTGCGGATGCCTTTCTCATCGACCCCCTGGCCGAGGGGATCAGCCTTGAACCCTTCATGGCGCTCATGTCCAACAAGGGTGTGGTGAAGGTCTTCCATTCGGCCCGGCAGGACCTGGAAATCGTCTGGAATCTCGGTGGCATCGTCCCGGAGCCCCTCTTCGACACGCAGGTGGCCGCAATGGTCTGCGGCTACGGCGATTCGGTTTCCTATGAGCAGCTGGTAAACGACCTCGCCAAGGCGAAGGTGGACAAGTCGTCCCGCTTCACCGACTGGTCGCGCCGCCCCCTCACCGATGCCCAGCTCACCTATGCGCTCTCCGACGTCACCCATCTGGTGAAGGTCTATGAGGCGCTGATGGCGCAGCTCGAAAAGAACGGCCGCCTCAACTGGCTCGGCGAAGAGATGTCCATCCTCACCTCACCCGAGACCTATCAGGCCGATCCTGACAATGCCTGGCGTCGGCTCGCGGGCCGCCTGCGCAAGCCGAAGGAGATCGCGGTTCTCATGGAGATCGCTGCCTGGCGCGAGCGCGAGGCGCAAAGCCGCGACGTGCCGCGCGGACGCATCCTCAAGGATGACGCTCTCATCGACGTCGCCACCTCCGCTCCCCGCTCCGTAGAGGCCTTGGGGCGTCTCCGCTCGATCCCCAACGGTTTCGAGCGCTCCCGCACAGGCGGCGACATTCTGGAAGCGGTGGAACGTGGCATCGCCCGCGATCCTGCCACCATTCCGATGCCGGAACGCAGCCGTGGTCGCGGCAATACCGGCGCGGTGGTCGATCTCCTGAAGGTTCTGCTGAAGGCGGTGGCCGAACAGGAAGGCGTTGCGCCGAAGATCGTCGCCACCGTCGAGGAGCTGGAAGCGATTGCCGAGAACGACAATGCGGACGTGCCCTCGCTCCACGGTTGGCGGCGCGCACTGTTCGGCGAGAAGGCGCTGGCCCTCAAGAACGGCCAACTCGGCCTCGTGCTGGAACGCGGGCGGGTGAAGCTGCGGACGATCGACTGACGACAGAGGGGGCGGCACCCGGCGGCACCGCCCCTTCCCGTTACATCACGATGAATTCCGAAGCGAGCATGCTGAGATTTTTCGGCAGCTGCGCAAACTTGATCTGGCCATACCTGGTCGCGGAACCATCCGGATCGTAGCTGAGTGCGCCCGTCGCCTTGTCATAAATGATCCGGTCGGACGTATCGTGCGCCCTGCTGCCGACCCAGAAGGCGCTGGAAGCCAAAACGCCCGTCTTCGTCAGCTTCGTGAAGATGGCATTCTCGAGCTTGATCGAGTCGTAGGCCGGCCTGTAGTCGACGACGCGATCCACATTGCTGAGTCTGTTGAGCGCAGCATTGAAGATGACGGTGTCACGTCCCGAACCGGTCTCGATGAAATCGTTGCCGGCTCCGCCGATGATCGTATCGTTCGCCTCAAGGGCGCGGAACACATCGTTGCCCGTGCCGCCATTGAGATAGTCGCTGCCGAAACCGCTATCGAGAGTGTCGTTGCCGGATCCGCCATAGATCTTGTCGTTGCCGAGATCGTCGATGATCTCGTCATGGCCACCATTGCCGTAAATCGTGTCGCTTCCGTCGGTGCCTTCGATGAAATGGCTGGCATTGCTGTCGTTGATCGTTCTGCCGGTCGCAAGTGCCATGAAGGCCGAAGCCCGCGGGGTATTCGCCTCCGGCTGAGACACCAAGGTGGCGCGGATATGGGTCGTGTCGAAGATCGCATCGTCCAGCGGATCGAGGCGGAAGGTAGTGAGGTCTGTCATAGGCCTTCTCCGGTTTCGCTACGTTATTTTGTAGGGTCGTTCTGAGAAGGGTCCATGTGTGAAAACGCACAGCACAATCATGCCGCCAGGATGCCGGTCTGCAGCAGATAAGATGCTCCGAGGGAAAGCGTTTACCGCCCGAAGATGCCCTTGAAGAACTGAGCGAGCTTGTTGTGCTTCTTCTTGCGATCCACGTCCGCTTGGCTCTTTACCCAGGCAATCTGGACGACGCGGCGCTCGCCTGAGAACGGCAGATGGCCGTGCCAGGAATTGTCTGAGCGTAGGAAAGCGAACATCGTGCCCATCACCGGCGGCACCTCGAGCTTGTAGGGCTCGAAATTCTTGCCATCGTAGAGCACACGCAGACGTCCACCATCGTCCTGTTGCCATTCATCGTTCATGTAGACGAGCATGGTCATGACCTTGGACGGGCCGTCGGTATGAATAGCGCCATATTTGGGCTGCGAGCGC
Source organism: Microvirga solisilvae (assembly GCF_022808595.1). Classification (GTDB taxonomy): domain Bacteria; phylum Pseudomonadota; class Alphaproteobacteria; order Rhizobiales; family Beijerinckiaceae; genus Microvirga; species Microvirga solisilvae. Next base: position 293,796 of record NZ_JAKUCN010000001.1, on the reverse strand, counting down.
CTCATGATCGTGGTGAGGCGCGGGTACGGGCTCAGGTCGATCCCAAACTTCTTCGACAGGGCTTCCGTCAGTTCCGGACCTTCGAGCTCCTCGATGAGTTGCTTGAAGCGGCCATGGAGCTTGACCTCATCGACGGTCAGGTAGCCAGGCTTATCGATTTGAGGAAATCACGCCGAAGTTCCTCAATGACTTCCTCCTTCAAGAAGCCTGATGCCAGAAGATGATCGTAAGGCTCTTGTGAATGCTGCGCATTCTGGACGGCTGACAGATTGATGAGGCTCATGGCTCACTCCAGCTTTCTCCCTCTCTCTTATGTCATGAGAGGTTCGCATCGAGCGCGGTTAAAGCTGCATTGGCCTTCTAGAAAATCTATACCTCTTCAGAGTCTCCTTCAGCCCACGATCTCGATCACCGGCTCCAGGTTCAGGAGCTTGCCCAATGCCCTCATACGGCCTGCAAGACGCTCGTTGGCGAGATCCTGCATGTGGGACGGAAGCTGAAGCACCACCTGGCCGCCCCGCACGCGCAGGGGCGCCTGCGGAAGAATGCCTTCCATGGAGACGGATACCGGATAGGCAATGCGCATGAGCGCGGCGAGAAGGCGCGCGCGCTCCAGGTAGCGCGGACCGGCGAGCGACTTGATGCGCGAGCCCACCTTGTCGGGTGAGAGACCTTCGTGCCGGAAGAAAATGGAGAGCGCGAGATAGGCGCGGCCTGGATGGTCGAGACCCGCGAAGGCGCCATAGGCGATGAGGTTGAGGCTCTGTTCGCCGCGATAATCCGGATGCGCGCGCCAGCCGATATCGGCGAGAAGACATGCTGCGCGGCGCAGGCGGCTTTCGATTTCAGTCTCCGTAAGGCCGAGGCTCTGCATGAAGCCTTCCGTCCACTCACATAGTTCCACGCCATGGCGCGGCGAGCGGGAGCGCAGCAGGTTCAGGTCGCTCGCGGCGGAGAGCAGCGGATCGCGCTTCTGCGTCTCGGCATCGAGCTTGTCGAAGAGCACGCCTTCGCGCACGCCGAAGGCGGAGATCGCCACCTCCTTCGGCTCGCCGAGACGGATGATTTCTTCCAGCACGATGGAGCCATAGGCGAGCAGCGGACGGCGCGCCTCGGAAATGGTCTCGATGTCCTTCAGGGTCTTGGCATCGGCTTCCTCCACGAGATGCAGGAAGTCGAGCCCGTCCTTCGGATCGAGGATGTAGCTATGCATGATGTGGAGCGGATAATCGGTCGCTGCTTGATGGAGCTTCGCCAAGGCGCGCCACGTGCCGCCGACCGCGTAGAAGGTGCGGCCATGGAGGTTTTCGAGATATTCCGGCGCGCGTTCGAGAGCGGCGCGCACGATCTTCTGCGCTTTCTTGAGCGAGCCGCCGCTGACATCCTGAAGCGCGAGGCCACCAAGAGGCATGGTGGTGCCCTGCCCCACCTGCGTACCCTTCACGTCCACGAGTTCGAGGCTGCCGCCGCCCATATCGCCGACGATGCCGTCAGGCTCGTGGAAGCCGGCGATGATGCCGAGCGCGGAGAAATGCGCTTCTTCCGCACCTGACAGAAGACTGATCGGACGCCCGCAGGCTTTCTCCGCGGCTTCGAGGAAAGCCGGGCCGTTGGAGGCATCGCGCGCGGCGGCGGTGGCCAGCACGAAGACCTCGGATACCTGCATCGTCTCACAGAGCACGCGGAAGCGGGCGAGCGCGCGCAGCGCCCGATCCACAGCGTCCTGATCGAGCTGGCCCGTGGTCGCCACGTGGCGGCCGAGACCGCAGAGAACCTTTTCGTTGTAGATCGGCGTCAGCGCGCGGGACATGCCCTCATAGGCGACAAGGCGCACGGAGTTGGAGCCGATATCGATGATGGCGACCGGATCGCCGATCTTGAGGCGGCCTTGAGCGTCTCGGCTGATGGCGGGCATGTCAGCGCAATCCCCGTTTCGCGAGAGCCTTAGGGCTCGATGTCTTGAGGGACTTGCCGCGGCCGGACAGGCTTGGATTCGTCATGAAATACTTGTGGGCGTTGAACGGTTCCTCGCCCTTGTCCAGAGTGACACGCTGGCTCGTGCCGTCGGGGAGAACATTCCAGCTCTGCTCGTTGTCGAGAAGATTGGCGAGCATGATCTGGTCGAGCACCTGCTGGTGAACCGTGGGATTGATGATGGGCAGAAGCGCCTCGACGCGGCGGTCGAGATTGCGCGACATGAGATCGGCCGACGAGATATAGACATGCGCTTTGGGGTTCGGCAGCCCGAGCCCATTGCCGAAGGCGTAGATGCGCGTGTGCTCCAAAAAGCGTCCGACGATGGACTTCACGCGGATGTTCTCGGATAGCCCTTTGATGCCGGGACGCAGGCAGCAGATGCCGCGCACGATGAGATCCACCTGCACGCCGGCAGCGCTCGCATCGTAGAGCGCATCGATGATGTCGGCATCCACCAGCGAATTGCACTTGCCCCAGATCGCACCGGGCCGCCCTGCCTTGGCATGCTCGACCTCCTCCGCGATGTGCTGAAGCAGGCGCTTTTTCAGCGTCAGTGGCGACACCGCCATGCGCTCCAGTTCCGCGGGCTCCGCATAGCCGGTCACGTAGTTGAAGATGCGCGACACATCGCGGCCGATCACCGGATCAGCAGTGAAGAAGGACAGGTCCGTATAGATGCGCGCGGTGATCGGGTGGTAGTTGCCCGTGCCCACATGGCAATAGGTGATGAGCTGGCTGCCCTCGCGACGCACCACCATGGAGAGCTTGGCGTGGGTCTTCAGCTCGATGAAGCCGAACACCACCTGCGCGCCCGCACGCTCCAAGTCGCGCGCCCAGCGGATATTCGCCTCTTCGTCGAAGCGAGCCTTCAGTTCCACGAGCGCGGTAACGGACTTGCCTGCTTCCGCCGCCTCGGCGAGTGCCGCGACGATGGGTGAATCCGAGGAAGTGCGATAGAGCGTCTGCTTGATCGCCACCACGTTCGGATCGCGCGCCGCCTGGCGCAGGAACTGCACCACCGCGTCGAAGGATTCATACGGGTGATGGACGATGATGTCCTTCTCGCGGATGGCGGCGAAGCAATCGCCGCTATGCTCGCGGATGCGCTCGGGAAAACGCGGATTATAGGGCTTGAACTTGAGGTCCGGACGTTCGAGCGCGACGAGCTGCGAGAGATCGCGCAGGCCCATCATGCCCTCGACGACGAAGACCTCGTCGGCGGTCACTTCCATTTCTTCCGCCACGAAAAGGCGCAGGTCTTCCGGCATGGCGGCCTCGACTTCGAGGCGGATCACGCTGCCGCGGCGGCGCTGCTTGAGCGCGGTCTCGAAGAGACGCACCAGATCCTCGGCCTCTTCCTCCACTTCGATATCGGAATCGCGGATGACGCGGAAAGCGCCCTGCCCCTGCACGTCGTAGCCGGGGAACAGGCGGCTCGTGTAGAGCACGATCATCTGTTCGAGGGCGATGAAGCGGGTGGCGCCGGTCTCGGCGAAATCCGGCAGGCGGATGAAGCGATCCGCGCGGGATGGCAGGCGGATCAGCGCGTTCAGCACCTTCGCGTCGCTCTGGCGCACGAGTTTGAGCGCGATGGAGGAGCCAAGATTGGGAATGAACGGGAACGGATGCGCCGGATCGATGGCGAGCGGCGTGAGCACCGGGAAGATGTGGTTGAGGAAGTAGTCTTCGAGCCAGGAGGCTTCCGCCTTCGTCAGGCCGGAGCCCTCGACGAGAACGATGCCTTCCTCTAGCACCATGTCACGCAGCTCACGCCAGCGCCGCTGCTGGTCGGAGGCGAGGTTCGAGACCTCGACGGAAATCTTCGCGAGCTGTTCCTGCGGAGTGAGCCCGTCCTGCGACATGGTAGCGACGCCCGAGCGCACCTGGCCCCGCAGGCCTGCTACGCGAACCATGAAGAACTCGTCCAGGTTCTCGGCCGAGATCGAGAGGAAGCGCAGCTCTTCGAGAAGCGGATGATTGCGGTTGGAGGCCTCCTCCAAGACGCGCCGGTTGAACTGCAGCCAGGAGAGTTCGCGATTGATGAAACGCTGCGGGAACTGGCGCAGCACCGCGCCATCGAGCTCGATATCCGGCGGAGCCTTCGGCAGAGGCGCCTCGCTCACCGTCTCCACATCCCTCAGAGCCATCGCGTCGCGCACTTCGATCTCCGCCGCTTCCTTGTTCGGCGTCCGTTTTGCTCTGGGCTTCGTGACGGTTTCACGACGCTTCGACGACAAGGCGGTAGGATCAGGCTTCACTCGATGTCATCCGTTTCCTGCGAGGCTCCGAGAATCTCGGCGGCAATCGCCCGCGAGACGCGACGACCCCGGCTGAGCGCTTCCTTGTCGAGAAGCGCCACCAGTTCCGAAGCCTTGGCGAGCGAGCGTTCGATCCGAAGAGAGATATAGTCCACGACCGACGTGTCGACCACGAGCTGCCTGTCCACGAACAGTTTGACCAGAACCGCCTTGAGCAGGGCGTCGTCCGGCGCCTCGATGGTCACGCTCGGCGCGAGGCGCAGGCGGGAGAGCAGGTCCGGTGTCGTCAGGCCCCAGCGGTCGGGCGGTGTCTCGCAGGTGATGAGGAGCGCGGTCTTCTTCTCGCGAGCCAGGTTGAGGAGGTGGAACAGGGCCGCCTCGTCCCGCTCGCCCCGGTCCATGTCCTCAATGGCGAGCGCCCCGTTGGAGACGAGATGGGGCACCTTGTCGTGACTGATCTCACGGGCATCCACGGTCCAGGCGCGGGCGTTGGTGGCCCATATGGAAGCGAGATGGCTCTTGCCGCTGCCGGGCGGGCCGACGAGCAGGAGGATCGTATCGGGCCATTCCGGCCAGCTCTCGATCAGCCCATAGGCCTGCTCGTTGGAGGGGCTGACGAGAAAGTCCTCCGCCCCGTAGCGCGGATCGAGGGGCAGATCGAAGGCCAACTGCTTGGGCGCATCAGGCATCGAGATTGGCCTTGTCCTCGACCCGAGGATGAAGGATCGCCGGCCCCGTGCCGCGATAAAGCGGGCTTGCCAGATACTGGCGCAGGGCAAAGCGTGCGATCACGCCCATGGCGGCTGCAAGCGGCACGGCAAGCAGCAGGCCCACGAAGCCGAACAGCGCGCCGAAGGCGAGCAGCGCGAACATGAGCCAGACCGGATGAAGCCCGACGGAATCGCCCACCAGCTTCGGCGACAGGATGTTGCCTTCCACGAACTGGCCGAACACGAAGATGCCGAGCGTCGCGGCAATCATGGTCCAGTCGGGCCAGAACTGCACGATGGCGACACCCATGGAAATGATGAGGCCGGTGAGCGAGCCCACATAGGGGATGAAGCTCAAAAGGCCTGCCGTCATGCCGATCAGGGCGCCGAAGTTGAGGCCGATCACGGTCAGTCCCACGGCATAGAAGGTGCCGAGGATCACGCAGACCAGGGCCTGACCGCGCACGAAGCCCGCAATGGCGCGGTCGATGTCATGGGCGATGGATCGGATGGTCTCCCGCTGGCGCACGGGCATCCAGGAATCGATGGTCTTCACCATGCGGTCCCAGTCGACGAGCATGTAGAAGGCCACGACCGGCGTCACCACGAGAAGCGAGAAGATGCCGAGCAGCGCCTGCCCGCCCGACCAGATCCCCTGCAGGAAGGTGGCGATCCAGGCAATGCCCTGGCTGATGAGGTTGCCCACGGAGGTCTGCATCTCCGGCAGGGTGCCGTTGGCGCCGAGCCGGTCGAGCAGAGGTTTCAGCTGCTCGTTCCCCAGTTCCTGAAGCCTCGCCACATAGCTCGGCACTCGCTCCACGAAAGCACCGACCTGCTGGACCGCGAAAGGAACCAGGATCACGAGGGTCACGATGAAGACGAGGACGAAGAGCACCAGGATCAGCAGGCTCGCCCCCAGGCGCCCGATGCCGACCTTCTGGAGCTTGTCCGCCAGGGGATCGAGCAGATAAGCCAGCGCGAAACCCGCCACGAACGGCAGAAGGATGCCGCGAAGGATGAACAGCAACAGCACCGCCACGACCAGCGCCGCAATCCAGAATCCGATCTGCCGTTGGATCGTCATCGGTACTCCATACCCTGAAACGAGAAAGGCCTTAAGCCGCCATGTGCCGCAGCCAGCCTCCGAGATAGGCACCAGCCGACGCCACGGTCAAGGTGGCCACGGCGAACATAACGAGATCGTCGAACCCACCCAGGTTCAGTCCATAGGCATTGGCGGCGAGCGCGAAGGCCGCAAAACCGATCTGGGCCGCCGTGTTGAGCTTGCTCAGCATGATCGGCTTGATCTCCACGGGACGGCTCATGACCCAGGAGAGAAGCACGGCGGAGACGATCATCGCGTCCCGCGACACCACCACGATGGCAAGCCAGCTCGGGATGGCCCCCACCACGGCAAGCGCCACATAGATCGAGACCAGCAACGCCTTGTCGGCGATGGGGTCGATATAGGCCCCGAACTCGCTTTTCATGTCGAAATGCCGGGCGATGAACCCATCCACCGCGTCCGAGACGCCCGCCACAACGAACAGAACGAAGGCCGCGCCCCACCGATGCTGCATGATCATGACGATCACGATGGGGACCATGATAAGCCGGGCGATGGTAATGAGGTTCGGGATGGTCATCGTGGGAAGATGATGCCGGGTCGGGTGGTGGAGTTCAATGTCTGCGGCTGAGCTGGGGATAAGCATGCCCCAAACAGCGTCATCCCGGACGGCGAAGCCGATCCGGGATCGCATGACAAGAACGGCGCGGCCACTCTGATTACGGCTTCGCCGAAAGACCACGATTGAGTGCGGCCTCAACCTTCCCGGCTATCTCGCCGTGGATTTCTTCGCGCGATCGGCTGCCACCATCCCGGCAAATCGTGTCATCGCCATCCTCCTCTCGAAGAAGAGCTGGCCCTTTTGGCGTGCACTCACTGAATGCGCTGTAGGAGACAGCATCAGGCACGATGTCGTAATGAGTGTCCGGAATAGCTTTTCCCAAGCTGGATGCATCAAGAGCTGGGACTCTTTCATCCGGCCGCCCAAGGTTGATGATGGCGACAGGGATCTTGATCTTTGTCAAGCTCTCAGGAGCAAAGCTCTTGCTCAGCTCGGGATCGATAGCAACCACAGCTTTGATCCGTTGGTCATGGTGAGATCGGGTCAGCTGAGAAACATCGGCCTTCTTCAGATCGACACCATTTTTGGCAAACCACGCACAATCTATCCCTGCTTCAGGGTCGTCACATGAGCGCATGTAGTTTTGAGCATCGAGACGCCCTCCAGCGAGCGCCAATGCAGATGTGCCACCGAGAAAGAAACCTACGACAGCAGCGCTATTAGACTTAATCCGCACAGAAAGCTCTGGGTCTCCCTCGACTGCAGTGAGCGTGGCAGAGAGATCGGCAGGGCGCAGCCAGATTTCCTGAACAGCCGCTTGCGCGTCACGCGGCCCGAGAGCGGGCGGTCGCGCTACGCCCACAATGTACCCGCGAGATGCCAGGTTGGAAGCGACCCAGCCCGCATGGAATGGCGCAGCGCGGAAACCGCCATGCGCCATCACAATGACGGGGTAATGGCCATCGGCAACGGGTGCATTCCGTAATGCAGATACTCCCTTGAAAATCTTGTTCTCACCGATCAACTCAGGTTGTCCTACGGAAGCCGTAGGATACCAAACCGTGAGCTCGATCGGTTGGCTCCGGGTCGGCACCGATGTTGTCATGGAGCGCACTCCGACCCTGTACTCAGGAGCGGCGCTGGCTCCGCTGACAATCGCATGGAATATGAGCGCAGCGGCCCCAATCCGATAAAGTGACATTGGCCCCGGCTCCTGCGGTAGGCTGTGAGATGTTACTTTGTCTCCGCGTTCATGGGGATGGCAAGAGGGACCCAGCTCCAAAATCACGAAATCTCCTTGCCACCCAGCCCCCTTCGCCTTACTCCGACCCCAACACGGGGTGAGCCATGACCGAGAAGCAGACGAACGGCCTGACCTATGCCCAAGCGGGCGTCGATATCGACGCGGGCAATGCCATGGTCGACCAGATCAAACCCCTCGTGAGGTCCACCCGCCGCCCCGGCGCGGATGCGGAGATCGGCGGCTTCGGCGGCCTTTTCGACCTGAAGGCCGCAGGCTTCAAGGACCCGATCCTGGTGGCCGCCAATGACGGCGTGGGCACCAAGGTGAAGATCGCCATCGATACGGGCATCCACGATACGATCGGCATCGACCTCGTGGCCATGTGCGTGAACGACATCATCGTCCAGGGCGCCGAGCCCCTCTTCTTCCTCGATTACTTCGCCACCGGAAAGCTCTCCCCCGATGTCGGCGTCCATATCGTGAAGGGCATCGCCGAGGGCTGTCTCCAGGCGGGATGTGCCCTCATCGGCGGCGAGACGGCGGAAATGCCGGGCCTCTACGCCAAGGGCGATTACGACCTCGCGGGCTTTGCCGTGGGCGCGGCCGAGCGCGGCACGCTGCTCCCCAAGGACGTGAAGGTGGGCGACGTGCTGATCGGCCTGCCCTCCTCCGGTGTCCATTCCAACGGCTTCTCGCTGGTGCGCCGTATCGTCGAGCATTCCGGCCTTGCCTGGGATGCACCCGCCCCGTTCGCTTCCAGCAAGACGCTGGCCCAGGCCCTGCTTGAGCCGACCCGGATCTATGTGAAGGCCCTGCTCCAGGTGCTGAAGGGCGGCGACGGCATCAATGCGCTCTGCCACATCACCGGCGGCGGCTTCCCCGACAACATTCCGCGCGTGCTGCCCGACGGCGTCGGCGTGCGTCTCGACCTCAACGCCATCGACGTTCCGCCTGTGTTCGGCTGGCTTGCCAAGACTGGCGGCGTTGCGGAAGCGGAGATGCTGCGCACCTTCAATTGCGGTATCGGCATGATCGTGGTGGCGAGCGCCGACAAGGCGGATGCGGTGATGGAGCGTCTGCGTCAGGCCGGCGAAAGCCCGGTGCGCATCGGTGAGACCATCGCGCATACGAGCGGAGAGCCCGTGCAGACCGCAGGCGCTCTGAAGATCTGATGACCCGCCGCGTCGCCGTTCTGATTTCCGGGCGCGGGTCCAACATGGTCTCGCTGATCGAGGCTGCCTCAGTCTCCGGTTTTCCCGCCGAGATCGCGCTCGTACTGTCCAACCGCCCCGATGCAGGAGGCCTTGAGCGCGCCAAAGCCGCAGGCATCGCGACGGCGATCATCGATCATAAAGATCATCCGACTCGCGAGGATTTCGAGCAGGCGATGGATGCGGTGCTTCAGCAGCACGGCATCGAGTTCATCTGCCTCGCCGGTTTCATGCGCGTGCTCACCGATTGGTTCGTGGAGCGCTGGGCAGGCAGGATGATCAACATCCACCCGTCCCTGTTGCCGCTCTTCCGGGGCGTCCATACGCATCGCCGGGCATTGGAGGAAGGCGTTCTCGTTCACGGCTGCACGGTGCATTTCGTGGTGCCGGAACTCGATGCGGGCCCGATCATCGCCCAGGCCGCCGTACCGGTAATCCCCACTGACACGGAAGAGAGTCTCGCCGCGCGCATTCTCGTGCAGGAGCATCTGCTCTACCCGCAGGCTTTGCGCATGATCAGCGACGGCAGTGCGCGGCTTGAAGGCGGTCGCGTGGTGTTTTCGAAAGGCTGGAGCGGCGAAGGCGCGTTGCGCTCGCCCTCCTGAAACACGTCATCCCGGGGCTGCGGAGCAGAACCCGGGATCGTGTGACGAGAGTGGCGTTAATCACCTCTCCCTGAGGGAGAGGTCGGACCGTCAGGTCCGGGTGAGGGGTTACTGCTTTATCCGGAAAGGTCTCATCCCCCTCACCCTCGCTGCGCTCGACCTCTCCCCACTGGGGAGAGGTGAAGTGGCGCTACATTCTGAACGCGATCCCGGATCGGCTGCGCCGTCCGGGATGACCGCCTCATTCAATTACATCCGCGGACGCTGCAGCTGGCAGGCGTCGAGAGCTGCGAGCGCCTTCTCGCGGGCGGTGTCGTTGAACACGCCCGTATTGCGATAGGCCTGCACCTCTTCCGCGTTCAGGGAACGCATGGTGCGGCCCGCATAGCAGCCGCACTTCGTCGCGAAGGAAGCCTCGCTGGCGTTCTGCTGCTTGGCCTGGACGATGGAGCAGGCCTGGCTCACCCGTGCGCGCAGATCGGACATACTGGCAGTCTTCAGGGCCGGATCCGGCTCATATTGCGTGGGCATGCTGGAAGAGGCGGCGAAGGCCGTCGTTGCGCCGGCAGCGATGAAGGCCGCCGTCAGCAGCGTGCGAAAGGTCGAGATCATAGAAGGTTCCCCAAAAACACAGGTCACGTCGGAGCTTAAGAATAGGCTCGAAGCGGCAGGATCAAGGGTTACGCGAAAACAGGATTAAAAAGGTCTGACCAATTCAACGCGACCTCATCCTGAGGAGGTCGCGCGAGCGACCGTCTCGAAGGAGGATCCAGAGCGCACTGGAACCTCCTTCGAGACGCAGACTGCGTCTGCTCCTCAGGATGAGGTTATGTTCGTTGTCAGCCGGGAATTGGCTCAAGCCGCTCGCGAACAGTCACGAGTGGCGTCTCCACCACGAGATCGGCATCGACCTTCTCCAGCGCCACGCGGTTGTCGTGGAACGCGGCGCCCCCATAGGGCGCGACCTGATCGCCACCGGTCAGTGTGTTAATGCCGCGTCCCATCGGGTGCGCCTTGTTGGGCCAGATGCCTTCCGCGATCAGCACGCCGCGTCGCACGCCATCGAAAAGTTTAGCGCGGATGAAGACCTCGCCGCGATGGTTCTTCAGCTTCACCCAATCGCCATCGGCAATGCCTTGGCGTTCGGCATCGAGCGGATGGATCATCACCTCGGGCCTGCCCTCCTTGGCAACGGAGCCAGGCGTCTCGGTGAAGGTGGAGTTCAGGAAGCTGCGCGCAGGACTCGTGGCGAGACGGAACGGGTATTCCTCGGTCGCGGCTTCGATGACGCCCCAATGATCGGGGAATTCCGGCATATCCGCATAAGGCCCCATCGGGCCGTTGTTGTAGGACGGCACCGACGTCCAATCCGGCTTGAAGCGGAACTTGCCGTCCGGATAGCCGAAGCCTTTCAGGTAATGAGCCTCCTCGAAGGGCGGCTGCACATCCTTGTGGATCGCAGCCTCCAGCTCTTCGAGGGAGCCCCAGCCGGAATTGCGGAGCGTCCAGTCGATGATCTCGCGCGGCTCCATGTCGAAGGCGCGATGCTCCGCGCCGAGGCGCTTGGCGAGGCCACGGAAAACCTCGTGGTTCGACCGGCACTCGCCGGGCGGATCGATGAGCTTCGGGCCGACCTGGAAATGCTGATGACCGCCGCCGGAATAAAGATCGTCGTGCTCCATGAACATGGTCGCGGGCAGAACGATATCGGCCATCATCGCCGTCTCGGTCATGAACTGCTCATGCACGCAGACGAACAGATCCTCGCGGGCGAAGCCTTGCTTCACCAGTTCCTGCTCGGGAGCCACGGATACGGGATTGGTGTTCTGGATCAGCATCGCCTTGATCGGCGGGCCGTTATAGAGCGCTTCGGCATCACCCGTGAGCACGCGCCCGATCTGCGATTGATCGAGTTTACGGATGGAGTGATCGATGGTTTCATGCCCTTCGATCAGCGCCTTGTTCCATTTGTAAATGCCGCTGTTGGAATGGAACGCGCCACCGCCCTCATGTTGCCATGCACCCGTCACCGCCGGAATGCAGGCGGCAGCATGCATGTTCACCACGCCGTTGCGTTGACGTCCGAAGCCGTAACCGAGACGGAAGAAAGTGCGCTTGGTGGTACCGACGAGTTTCGCGAAAGCCTCGATCTCTTCCACCGACAGGCCGGTGATGGCGGAGGCCCAAACGGGATCTCGGGTCTTGAGATGCGCTTCCAGCTCGCGCGGATGGTCCGTGTAGCGCTCCAGATAGTCCCAATCCGCAAGACGATCGCGGAACAGCACATGCATCACCGCGCAGGCGAGCGCGCCGTCGGTGCCTGGCTTCACGAGCAGCGCCATGTCGGCCTGCTTCATGGTGGCGTTCATGTAAATGTCGACGGCGACGATTTTCGCGCCGCGCTCTTTTCTGGCACGCATCGCATGGGTCATTACGTTGACCTGCGTGTGAACCGGGTTCGTGCCCCAGATCACCACGCAATCGGACACCGCCATCTCGCGCGGATCGGAGCCCGCGAGCTTGCCGGTGCCGGCCACATAGCCGGTCCAGCCCATGGGCGTGCAGATGGTGGAATATTGGCCGGAATACTTTTTGACGTGCCGCAGGCGGTTGATGCCGTCGCGCATCACGAAGCCCATGGTGCCAGCGTAGTAATAGGGCCAAACCGCTTGCGAACCGAATTCTTCTTCGACCTTGAGAAATTCGCGCGCCACGATGTCGAGCGCCTCGTCCCAGGAAATGCGCTCGAACTGGCCCGATCCCTTCGGACCGGTACGCTTCATGGGATAGAGCAGCCGCTCCGGATGGTGGATGCGCTCCGCATAGCGCGCGACCTTCGCGCAGATCACGCCCGCCGTGTAGGTGTTGGTCTTCGCCCCATGCACGCGCCCGATGGACTTGCCGTCGACCACTTCCACATCGAGGGAGCAGGCAGACGGGCAATCGTGCGGACAGACGGACGAACGGCGTTCGATGCGGGGAGCTTGGTTCATGGCGGGCGCATCATGACCGATGGGCAAGACAAAGAAAAGGCCGCCTCTTCATCCCCCTCTCCCGTTTGGGAGAGGGCCGGGGTGAGGGAATATCGCCTCGCGAGATAGCGGAACAGCTCAAAAGCAAATGGCCGGGACGAGCCCGGCCATTTCAAGAATTTACTGAATGAAGGTCCTGCCCTCACCCGGCTGCTGACGCAGCCACCCTCTCCCACCCGGGAGAGGGTTGTTAGCCGACGATCTCGTTGCCCGAGAAGAACTGGGCGATTTCGATCTTGGCGTTGTCGATGCTGTCGGAGCCGTGGACCGAGTTCTCGCCGATGGACTTGGCGTAGAGCTTGCGGATGGTGCCCTCGGCAGCGCTCTCCGGGTTCGTAGCGCCCATGATCTCGCGGTAGCGGAGGACAGCGCCCTCGCCCTCAAGAACCTGCACGACGACCGGGCCGGAGACCATGAAGTCCACGAGCTCACCGAAGAAGGGGCGCTCCTTATGGACGGCGTAGAAAGTCTCGGCCTCGCGGCGGGACATGATGATGCGCTTCTGGGCGACGATGCGCAGGCCGGCGTTTTCGATGACGGCATTGACGGCGCCGGTCAGGTTACGCTCGGTCGCGTCGGGCTTGATGATGGAGAAAGTACGCTCGATGGCCATGGATGGTCACCCTTTTAAGAGGAAAAATTCGGAAAGTCCGGCGCTTATAGCGGCGAGACCCCTGCCCCTCAAGGGCCTTTTCGCGATTGCGAAGGTTATCGTAAAGACAGGCCGACCGTTGGAAAGCGGGGCTGCCTCCCCTAGTCTCCTTCCCTGATCGACCCGGTGAAGGCCGACAATGAAGACCCTTCGGAGGAACAGCATGAAGTCCCTATCCCTTGCCGCCATCAGCCTTTTTCTGCTAGCCGCCCCCGTCTATGCCCAGGCTCCCGACCCGAGCGGCACCTATTTGAGCGAGAGCGGCGAAACCCGGGTCCGCATCGCCAAATGCGGCCAGGCCTATTGCGGAACCATCATCTCCACCCAGGGCGATGCCAAGGACGTGAACAACCCGGATGCCAATCAGCGGGGCCGCAGCCTCGTGGGCGTCCAGATGATCTCGAACATCCAACCCTCGGGCCAGGGCTTCACCGGCCAGCTCTACAATTACAAGGACGGCAAGACCTATACGGGCAAGATGACCTTCGAAGGCAAGGCCATGCAGCTCTCAGGCTGCGTCATGGGCGGCCTCATCTGCCGCTCGCAGACTTGGTCGAAGCTGAATTGACGCTTCTATAGCGTCATCCCGGACGGCACAGCCGATCCGGGATCGTCAACAGAATATGGCGCTTTTCTCGTCATGCGATCCCGGGTTCCGCTTTGCGGCCCCGGGATGACGCTTGTGATTACCGTGCCTTCTGCCCGAAGAGCACGGCCTGCACCTTCGGATCGGTCAGGTCGGTCTTGCTCCGATCATCGGCGCCGACTTCGAGCGCCCGCTGCACGGCCGGGCGTTCCAGCACGGCGTTGAGCCAGCGCTTCACATGCGGGAAATCCTCGATGTTCTGGCCCTGGCGCTCCCAGAGCTTCGCCCAGGGGGCAATGGCCATGTCGGCAATGGAGTACTCGCCAGCCACGAATTCCCGGTCCGCGAGGCGCTTGTTAAGCACCCCGTAGAGGCGGTTGGTCTCGTTGGTGTAGCGATCGATGGCGTAAGGCACCTTCTCCGGCGCGTAGATGCGGAAATGGTGCGTCTGGCCGAGCATGGGGCCGAAGCCGCCCATCTGCCAGAACAGCCATTGATCGACCTCAACGCGCTTGCGTTCGTCCTGAGGATAGAATTGGCCTGTTTTGCGGCCGAGATATTGCAGGATCGCGCCGGATTCGAAGACCGAGATCGGCTGGCCGCCGGGTCCCTGATGGTCGACGATGGCGGGCATCTTGTTGTTGGGCGAGATCATCAGGAATTCGGGCTGGAACTGGTCACCCTTGCCGATATTCACCGGGTGGATCGCGTAAGCCAGCCCGCATTCCTCGAGCATGATGGTGATCTTCCACCCGTTCGGGGTCGGCCAGTAATAGAGATCGATCGATTGTTGGGCGGATGCCGCCATGACACGTCTCTCCTTGTGCAAGGACGTAGGTATAGGCAGAAGCTAGGGTATCCATTCCGGCTTCGCACCCTCAAGCCCCTTCGTTTGCGGTGGATAGAGCGCATAGCTGACCACCCCCGCTTGCATGTTTCATTGTTTCATATGAGAAAAATCGAGCGCAGGTTGAATGCGCTTAGGGGGATCTCATGAACCGTATTCTCAGCACGGCACTCGCCGCCACTCTAGCCCTGGCCTTCGCCACTCCGGCCGTCGCCCAGACGAAGCCGAAGAAGGAGCCGACCGCGGCCCAGCTCGCCGCCCGCGAACGCATGAAGACATGCAGCGCGGAGTGGAAGGAGGCCAAGGCCGCCAAAAAGATCGAGGCCGGCATGAAGTGGCCGAAATACTGGAGCGCCTGCAATACCCGCCTCAAGGGCGGCACGAAGGCTTGATGAGCATTGTAGAGTACTCCCTTACCAAGGGAGTGCTCTTCTTCGAGAGCCCGGCATGTGGAACTATTTGAAGCGTCTCTTCAAGGTCGGCCATGCCACGCCGGATCATGTGCCGAGGCTTTTTGCTCTGGAATTCGATGGCGAAGTCATCGCGAAAATCGCCGTCGACGACATCGATTTTCCCTGGACCTACGGCCATCTGTTCGAGAGTGCAAAATTCGAGCGCTTTCGAACCTACTTCACCGATGTCGATTCATGGCCGGAAGACGACCCGGAACTGGAACAGGTCTGTTCCGAGGTTCACGCGAAAGGGCATTTCCGCCTGCGATGCCTGGAGACGAGCGCCGTATTCACCGATGTCGTACTGCATCACGAAGGCAACCTTGTCTGGTTCCGCTATCGGCCGGAAGACAATACATAAGTCGATCGATCACAGCTTCTTCTTGAAGCCCTCATGCGAGCGCGAAAACCCTAGCCGCTCGTAGAAGCGATGCGCGTCCTTGCGGGTTTTGTTGGAAGTCAGCTCCATGGCCCTAGCGCCGCGCGTGCGGGCCACCTCCTCCGCGAAGGTCATCATGCGTCCGCCGATGCCGCCTGAGCGGCGCGCGGCCTTCACCTTCACGCTCTCCACCTTCACGCGCAATGTCCCGCGCCCGGTGAGATTGGGGATGAAGGTGAGCTGGAACGTGCCGACCACCTCGTCGCCATCCACCGCCACGAAGAGCATGTTCTCAGGGCTGCTTGCGATGGCAGCGAAGGCGGCTTCATAGGCGGGCTCGGTCTCGGGCGTCCACGCATCGCCGTGGGAGCCGAGTTCATCCTCTTCATGCAGGCGGATGATCGCTTCGAGATCCTCCGCCCTCGCCTCGCGGAATGTAATTTCGCTCATGCGGCAGCCCTGGATTCCATCGGCAGCAGGGCCTTCGTAGCGGCAAAGCCGGGTAAGGCCTCCACGCGCTTCATCCAGGCCTGGATGTTGGGGTAGGCGGCAAGATCGAAACCGCCCTCTTCCGCGTAACCCGTGACACCGTAGATATCGATATCGGCAATGGTTGCGCTTTCGCCGACGATCCAATCACGCCCAACGAGATGTTGGTCGAGCACCTTCAGGGCCGCGTCGCCGCCGGCGGCATGGGCGTCATAGACCTCCTGGGGGGCCGGGCGAATGCCGAGCTTGATCGTGCGGCAGCGATAGACCTGCGAGGCCAGCCGGTCGAAATCCCAATAGAGCCATTCGCGAACCTGCAGGCGCTCGTCGAGGGTCGCGCCGCCGAACTTGCCGAGCGTGTCCGCGAGATATTCCAGGATCGCCGCCGACTGGCACAGGTGCCGTCCGTTGTTGCGGTCGATCAGCAGAGGCACTTGGCCATAGCGCTGTTTTGAGAGATGCGGCGGCTGCTTGTGCTCGCCCGCCATCATGTTCACGTGCACATAATCGAAGGGCTCGCCCGCCAGCGACAGCATGAGGCCGACCTTGTAGGTCGGGCCGGAAAAGGCGATCCCGTGAAGCTCGAAACGTGCCGGCATGTCGTATCCCTGTGAGAAACGTGTTTCCAACAACCTAGAGGATTGCGCCGCGGTCCGAAAGGAGCACAATCCCATGGGAGGAGCGGTTATGCCCAACATGCAACGCGAACGAAAATTGCTGCAGCAATCGGTGGCCATCGTCGCCACCATTCCCGTAGCGATCGGGCTCTATGGCGTGCTCTTCGGACAGGCGCTCACGGGCGATGCGGTGAGCATCTCGGCGGAGAGCCACTTTCGGTTCCTGTCGGGCCTCCTTCTCGGCATCGGGCTCTGCTTCTGGAGCACCCTTCCCCGCATCGAGGAACACACCAACCGCTTCCGGCTGCTGACGCTCCTTGTGGTCATCGGGGGCCTGGGACGCCTCATCGGCCTCGCACTTACCGGCCTGCCTTCGCTCTTCATGGTGGGCGGCCTCATCGTCGAGCTCGTCGTCGCGCCGTTTCTGTGCCTCTGGCAAACGCGGGTCGCGAACCGCTATGCAGAGGAGTTCGGAGTCGCTTGAGCATGCAAAGCCCCGCTCTCCTCTTTGCATTCTCCGGCCTTGCCACCGCCGAAACACTGGCCCAATTCCTTGTTTTACAAGCCATCGCGCTCACGAAGTGCTATTCTGAAAGACTAGGCTGGCATCCAGCGTAGGCGTTCCTCACATAAAGAGCGTCGGATTGCCCGAGACTCACCGCGTGCCTGTACCTCGAGGGAGGTCGGACGATGAGTGAAGACCAGAAGATTTTCGAAGTTTTACAGCAATCCGCGGATCCCGATGCCGCTACGGCCATCGAGCGGTTGATCCATGAGGCGCCGGATCACGAGCTGAACCGCGTCAACACCCTCGCCTTTGCAGCCAAGCATGGCCTTGGCGAGGAGAGTACTATCGCGGCCTTTCTGCATGCCGCACGGCTCGGCTTGTTCGAGATGTCCTGGAACGTCTTGTGCCCGGGATGCGGCGGGGTGATGAATGCCGGCACGAGCCTGAAGTCGCTCCGGCAGGAGGAATACAGCTGCGCGCTATGCGCCGCCGGCTACGAGCCGACCCTCGACGAGATGGTCGAGGTCACATTCACCGTCAGTCCGCGCGTGCGCAGGATTGCGGCGCATGAGCCCGACACGCTTCCGATGCATGAATACTTACGCCAGATCTTCTGGAGTTCGGGAGTCGACCTGCCGGGGAACTTCGAGCAACTGCTCGAAGAGATCGTGATCGATGCCGTCGAGTTGCCGGCGGGCGAGCGTGTGATCCTCTCGCTTCAATTGCCGGCGGAATTCGTGATCGTCTTCGATCCGGTTACCCATGCCGCACAATTCATCGACGTGAAGGGTGAGCCCACCCGCGAACGCCAGAACCTCTCATTCATCCTCAGCGAGGCGCACCGGGAAAACAGCACCATGGAAATGCGGCCGGGACCTTTGCGCCTTCTTCTCGAAAACCACACGAAGCGGCGTACTCTTCCGGCGATCTGGATCGCGAGCGACACCCTTCACAACCTGATGGAGCATCGCCGCCCGTTCCTCACCGCCAAGCGCCTGCTGACGAACCAGACCTTCCGCGATCTCTACCGCACGGAAACGCTCGACATCGATCAGCGACTGAAGATCACGAGCCTTACCTTCCTCTTCACCGATCTGAAAGGATCGACGGAACTCTACGAGCGCGTCGGCGATCTCGTCGCCTACGATCTGGTGAGCGAGCATTTCCGCGTGCTGAACGACATCGTGGCTTCAGAAGCCGGAGCCATCGTGAAGACGATCGGCGATGCGGTGATGGCGACCTTCCCGACGCCGGATCATGCGGTTTCGGCGGCGCTGAGAATGCGCGAGGCCATGCGCGACCTGAACGAGCAGCGTGGGCACGAGGATCTGCTGCTCAAAATCGGCATTCACGAGGGCCCCTGCCTCGCGGTCGTTCTCAACGAGCGGCAGGATTATTTCGGGCAGACCGTCAACATCGCATCCCGTGTGCAGAACCTTGCGGATTCACGCTCGATCTATGCGACGGGAACGGTGGTCGAAAATCCGGAAGCGCAGGAAATCATCGAAACGCAGGGCATTCGCCCCACCCTGCAGAAGACCACTCTGCGAGGCATCAACAACGAGTTCTCGGTTTATGAGATTCCGTGAGATGCAGGAGCCTCAAAGCGCCTTCTCGAAGTGATATTCCGACGAGTTCGAAATATCGCCGAGATCGCGCAGGCCATCCGTCTGCGTGTAACCCAACTTCTTGTAGAGCCGGTGCGCATCGGTGAAGCGCGTGTCGGACCAGAGGACCATGCGCGTGGCGCCCTGGTCGCGCGCATGGCGCTCGACGGCGCGCACGAGGGACGAGCCGAGGCCTTTGCCCCGTTGATCGGGACGCACATAGACCCGGTGAATTTCAGCCGTACCAGCTTCCGGAAAATCGACGGAGGTACAGGCGCAGACCCGCCCGCTCTTGTCTTCCATCACCCAGAGAACGCCGTCGTTCTTGCGCGGCGCTCCCGGCGCGATCAGATCCTTCAGGTCATCATGCGGATCGACATAGCAGCCGGGATAATCCGCAAAGCAGAGGGAAAGCAGCCCAAACAGATCCTGCGCATCGCGGTCTTCAGCAGCGCGCAGGATCGGTTGAAAGGGTTCGTGCATGATCACTCGATCCCGAGCTTCGCCTTCAGGATCTCATTGACGGCCTGCGGGTTGGCCTTGCCGCCAGTCTGCTTCATCACCTGGCCGACAAACCAGCCGAGCAGCGTGGGCTTCGCCTTCGCCTGCTCCACCTTGTCGGGATTGGCGGCGATGATCTCGTCCACGGCTTTCTCGATGGCGCCGGTGTCCGTCACCTGCTTCATGCCACGCTTCTCGACGATGTCACGCGGATCGCCGCCTTCCGTGAAGACGATCTCGAACAGGTCCTTGGCGATCTTGCCGGAAATCACGTTCTCGCCGATGAGCTCGATGATGCCGCCGAGCTGGCTCGCAGAGACGGGCGACTCCGTGATGTCCTTGCCTTCCTTGTTGAGACGGCCGAACAGCTCGTTGATGATCCAGTTCGCTGCAGCCTTGCCGTCGCGGCCCTTGGCCACTTCCTCGAAGAAGTCGGCGGAGGAACGCTCGGCCACGAGCACGCTCGCGTCGTAGGGCGACAGGCCGTAATCGGCCATGAAGCGGGCCTTCTTCTCGTCCGGCAGTTCCGGCAGGTGCTGGGCGAGGTCGTCCACATAGGCCTGGTCGAACTCGAGCGGCAGCAGGTCCGGATCGGGGAAGTAGCGGTAATCGTGCGCCTCTTCTTTTGATCGCATGGAGCGGGTCTCACCCTTGCCCGGATCGTAGAGGCGGGTTTCCTGATCGATGGTGCCGCCGTCTTCGATGATCGCGATCTGGCGGCGCGCCTCGACCTCGATGGCCTGGCCGATGAAGCGGATGGAATTGACGTTCTTGATCTCGCAGCGGGTACCGAGTTCCTCGCCGGGACGGCGCACGGACACGTTCACGTCGGCGCGGAGGTTGCCCTTGTCCATGTCGCCGTCGCAGGTGCCGAGATAGCGCAGGATCGTGCGCAGCTTGGTGACATAGGCGCGCGCCTCGTCAGCCGAGCGCAGGTCCGGCTTCGACACGATTTCCATGAGCGCCACGCCTGAGCGGTTCAGATCGACGAAGCTCATGGTGGGATGCAGATCGTGGATCGACTTGCCGGCATCCTGTTCGAGATGCAGGCGCTCGATGCGCACTGTGATCGTCTCGCCCGTCTCCGGCACGTCCACGATCACCTCGCCCTCGCCTACGATGGGGCTCTTGTACTGGCTGATCTGGTAGCCCTGCGGCAGATCCGGATAGAAATAGTTTTTTCGATCGAAGGTGCTCTTCAGGTTGATCTCGGCTTTCAACCCTAAGCCCGTGCGGATTGCCTGGCGCACGCATTCCTCGTTGATGACAGGCAGCATGCCGGGCATGGCCGCGTCCACGAGGGAGACGTTGCTGTTGGGATCGTTGCCGAAAGCCGTCGAGGCGCCAGAGAACAGCTTGGCCTGGCTTGTCACCTGGGCATGGATTTCCATGCCGATGACGATTTCCCAATCGCCAGTCGCACCTTTGATGAGCTTCTTAGGGTTCACCGGAGCGTTCATGAGCCTTGCGCCTTTGATATCTTACGTTTGAGTTGGGAGTACGAGCGACGCGAAACCGGGTCAACCCCCTTCAAGATGAACAGGCGTTCAGCTTATCCCATCCAAGGCCAAGATTAATTCCGATTTATTCACAGGTGTTTAAAAGAATTGCCACGCTGGCATGAAACCGCATCCAACATTGGGCGTTGAACGGGAGGTAAAACGGTCAAGGAGCTTAAAAATGGCAATGGATCCCATGGATCGCGAACCGAACGTCTACAATCGTGAGACGAATGTGTACGATACGTCCGGTCGCAGCTCGAACACTCTTGCTTATGTAATTGGCGGTCTTGTTATCGCATTGGGCCTGCTGGCCTTCCTCTTCTATGATGGCGGCAACGAGCCGAGCACCACCGGCAGCACCGGTACCCAGACGGAAAGCTCCTCGCCGAGCACCCGTCCGGCCTCTCCGGCAGCCCCGGCCGCTCCGTCGGCTCCGGCAGCCCCCGCTACTCCGGCCCCGGCTTCCCCGTCGGCCCCGGCCTCTCCGCAGCAGTAATTCCTCGTCGAGCGTAACGCTGCCCAAGGGCCTGACTTCGGTCAGGCCCTTTTTCATTGCGCCAAGTAATAAATTAAACGAGATAATGTTGCTGATTCTCGATTGTTAGATTTGGTTTTGGAATTAAAGATTACGTACACGCCAAAATTCCCACCTGCGACAGTATTGCCCAAGCAATTGAAACCGAACAACAAAACAGAACGGCTGAGCTTGTTTCAATATTTCGTATCTTGAAGCCGTCAAAATTCAAAACATAGGCTCGCGCCCCCAAGCTGATCTCAAGTTGCATTTCATCAACTTTTGATAGCCCCTCCCAATAGCCGCGTGAGCGAGGTTTCCATGGCTACGACACTCAACTCCACGACGCAGAGCACGGTCGAACTCTCCGCCTGGGCCGATATCGCCAACAATGTTGGTGCGATGGTCTATCTCGTCGTCAACGGTGTGCGCATTGAGCCGGCGCAATATGTGACCGCCGGACGCTGGAGCGGCCAGCCCGCCCAGAACCTCACCTTCACCTTCGACACGCCCGCGAAAGTCGATTCACTCGCCATTGAGTTCGCCAATGACATGACGGATGGAGGCAATCGCAGCCTCTACATCAATTCGCTCAAAGTGAACGGCGTCGGACTCACGGCTGCCGAGTCCACGCTTGTTACGCCCTGGGGCAACACGACGGGCGATTGGAACGTCTGGTACAACGCCAAGGTCTCCTACGACATGACCAACCGCCAGGACATCTTCAAGCCTGCGGCGGGCGGTCTGACCAAGACCGGAACCGATGCGGCGGAGACGATCTCCGGCGGCGATCTTGCCGATACCCTCAATGGTGCCGGCGGCAACGATACCCTGATCGGTGGCGCGGGCAATGACAGCCTCACCGGCGGCACGGGTGCGGATGTATTCCGCATCGCGAAAGGCGGCGGCCAGGACACGATTACCGATTTCAATGCGGCGCAGGGCGACCTCATCGATCTCACCGGCACCGGCATTACCGGCCTCGACAAGCTGACGGTCACCTCCTCCGGCAACACGCGCACCATCGGCCTCGGCGACGGCACGACTGTGACGCTCACGAGTACTACGGCTCCCCAGGCGAGCTGGTTCAAGTTCGATCCCGTCTCCGGCGGTGGCGGCACGACGCCTCCCACCGGCACGCAGAGCACGGTGGAACTCTCCGCCTGGGCCGACATCGCCAACGGCGTCGGCGCGATGGTCTATCTCGTCGTCAACGGCGTACGCGTCGGGGCGGCGCAATATGTGACGGCAGGTCGCTGGAGCGGTCAGCCCGCACAAAACCTCGTCTTCACGTTCGATACGCCTGCGCGGGTGGATTCACTCGCCATCGAGTTTGCCAATGACATGGTCGATGGCGGCAACCGCTCGCTTTACATCAATGCCCTGAAGGTGAACGGCGTCAGCCTCACCGCTTCGGAAGGAACGCTCGTGACCCCGTGGGGCAACACGACGACCGACTGGAACGTCTGGTACAACGCCAAAGTCTCCTACGACATGACCAACCGCCAGGATATCTTCAAGCCGGTTCCAGGCGTGGTGAAGAACGGCACTGAAGGCGCCGACTCGCTTGCTGGCGCGGCAGGCCCCGATACGCTGAACGGCGCGGGCGGTAACGACACGCTCAATGGCGGCGATGGCGCGGATAGCCTCACCGGCGGCGCTGGTGACGACCATCTCCTCGGTGGCGCGGGCATCGACCGGATGATCGGCGGCACGGGCAACGACCGCTATGTGGTCGATCATGTGAGCGATGTGGTGACCGAGAATGCGAATGAGGGCACAGACATCGTCGAGTCCTCCGTCGCCTGGACCCTCGGTGCGAACACGGAAAACCTCACGCTCACTGGCAGCGCCGACATCAACGGCACCGGCAATGTGTTGAACAATGTGCTCACCGGCAATGCGGGCAGCAATCTGCTCAGCGGCGGCGCGGGCAATGACACTCTCGACGGCGGCGCCAATGCTGCGGGCAAGATCGATACGCTTTCGGGCGGCGCGAATGACGATACCTACATCGTCCGCTCCACCTCTGACGTGGTGACCGAGAGCGCGAACGAAGGTATCGACACCGTTCGGGCTGCCGTGACCTACACGCTCTCTGCCAACGTGGAGAACATCGTTCTCACGGGCACGGGCGCCATCAACGGCACGGGCAACGATCTCGCCAACCGGCTCGAGGGCAATGCGGGCGCCAACACCCTCAACGGCCAGGGCGGCAATGACACGATCATCGGCGGAGACGGCGCCGATATCCTCATCGGCGGCGCGGGCAACGATCAGCTGACCGGCGGCGCAGGCGCGGATACTTTCCGTTTCCAGAAGGCAGGCGGTCAGGACGCGATCACCGACTTCAATGCAGCGCAGGGCGATCTCATTGATCTCACAGGCACCGGCATCACCGGCCTCGACAAGCTGCAAATCACGTCAGGAGCCGGTGGCGCTTACACCATCGGCCTCGGCGATGGCTCCACCATCGCGCTGACCAGCACCAGCGCGCCGCAGGCGAGCTGGTTCAAGTTCGACACGGGTGGCGGTGGCGGTACGCCTCCCGGCGGCAGCGGCACGGATCTCTTCACCTGGGAGGGCTTCAGCGTACCGCAATACTACAGCGGACGTCTGCAATCCGCCGGCGCCAATGAAACATATCAGATGATCAAGGACGCAGGCGGCAACACCGTCACGCTGATTCCGAACTTCTTCATGGCCGATAAGAACAGCAACAGCGTCTACCTGGATGTGGGCGCCGAGAGCGACAGCCTGGCAACGTTCCAGGCAGGCGTCGCGTATACTGCCTCCAAGGGATTGAAGGTCGTGGTGAAGCCCCACGTGGAAACCGAAGACCGCGTGTGGCGTGCCGAGATCACCCCCACCGACCCGAAGCTGTGGTTCCAGAACTACAAGGCCATGATGGTGGAATACGCCAAGGCTGCCGAGGCTGGCGGCGCTGCCATGTTCGTGGTGGGCACCGAGATGAAAAGCATGACCGATCCGACGAAGTTCACGTCGGACGGCAAGAGCTATACGCAAAACTGGAACGAGATCATCGATGCGGTGAACGCGGTGTTCTCCGGCAAGATCACCTATGCCGGCACCGACTCGGAAACTCTCAGAATCCAGTTCTGGGACAATCCCAACCTCGACTATATCGGCGTCGATGCCTATTTCAGCATGACGAACAGCAACACACCGACGGTGCAGGAACTCATCGACACCTGGATCAAGCCCTCGATCAACTGGAACTCCCAGCAGGTCTACGGCACCACCTCCGTCGTCGACACCTGGAAGGGCCTCTCGGAGCAATACGGCAAGAAGGTTATCTTCACGGAGATCGGCTATGCCAACTATGACGGCGTGAACAAGAGCCCCGGCTGGATTGCAGGCTCGACGGTGGACGACCAGGAGCAGAAGGACGCCTATGAGGCGCTCTACTACGTCATGGAGAACTATGGCGGCGATTGGCTCGATGGCGCCTTCCTGTGGCAGTACCATCCTCTCACGGCAGCGGAGCGGCAGGCGGCCCTGCCGCCTGTGGACTACGACACGAGAGGCAAACCCGCTCAAGCGGTGATCAACGAGGGCTACGCGACTCCCGATCTCCAGACCGGCGGCGCTGGCAACGACGTCCTCACCGGCAGCGCTGGTAGAGACTTCTTCACCGGCGGCGGTGGAGCGGATCGCTTCGAGTTCGGCTCGAGCAACGGTGTCGATACGATCAAGGATTTCGATCCAACCCTCGCCAATGAGGTGATCGCCATCGCCCGTAACGTCAACGACACGGGCGTGACCAGCTTCGAACAGCTCATGTCCCGTGCAACCACGGTCGGCGCGGACACCGTGATCAACCTCGGCGGCGCCAACAGCATCAAGCTGGAAGGCGTCACCAAGGCTCAGCTGTCCGCCAACGACTTCCTCTTCATCTAAGGCGGAAGAGAGGGGCGGCCCCCTCACCTCCCATTATGCAAGGGTCGCGGCATTGTCGCGGCCCTTTTTTTTGCGCTCTTAGCGCCCCAAGGCAGGCAGATCCGCGGAGCTTAGACTTTAGTGCAAGGACCCGCCCGCAATCTTGCGCCTACGCAAGCAAGCTTCTCTTTGTGGTCGAGCTTGAGTGTTTTAACAATATACCGTTGCGATTCAAATATACCCGCTTTCTGCCAAAAGCTTGCGTATTTGCAACGCATCGTATTTCAAGCCGTCCAGAGCGAGGCACATATGTCGACCAAGAAGAAATCCCTTCCCATCGTTGCAATCCCCACCTGGGTCGAGCTGCTCAAACAGGGAATTGCCGGTTCCAGCCTCTCTCTGAACTCCAAGAAAATCAGCTCCGTTCGCGCGGAAAAGGATGCCTATGTGGCAATCGCGACCCTGGAAAAGGCGAAGGTGGCGGCACGGGCGGCCAGCAAGGTGACCGGTATTCTGCGCAACGGAACGGAAGGAGACGATTCCCTGGTGGGCGGAGCTGGCGGCGACACCCTGAACGGTGCCGGCGGCAACGATACGCTCTTCGGCGGAGAGGCCTATGACCGGCTCAACGGCGGCGCGGGCGACGACCGCCTTGATGGCGGCCTGGGCTCCGATGCACTCGCAGGCGGTACGGGTAACGACACCTATATCGTGGACACGACGGGCGATGCAGTGACGGAACTCGCCAATGAGGGCACCGACACGGTGATTTCGTCCGTCTCCTGGACACTCGGCTCCAACGTCGAGAACCTGACGCTGACGGGCACGAGCAACCTGAACGGCACGGGCAATACGCTCAACAACGTATTGATCGGCAATGCAGGCAGCAACCTTCTCTCGGGCGGCGCAGGCAACGACACCCTCGATGGCGGCGTGAATGCGGCGGGCAAGATCGACACCCTCGCGGGCGGCGCGGGCAACGATACCTACGTTGTGCGCAGCGCATCGGACGTGGTGCGCGAATATGCGAACGATGGCACCGACACCGTTCAGACGGCCCTCAACTACACGCTTGCCGCCAATGTGGAGAACCTCGTTCTCACCGGCACAGCAGGCCTGACGGGCACCGGCAACGAGCTCGCCAACCACATCACCGGCAATGACGGCGCCAACCTGCTCCAGGGCCAGGCCGGCAACGACACGATCCTCGGCGGCGGTGGCAACGACACCCTCGACGGCGGTACCGGCAATGACGTTCTCACCGGCGGCACGGGCGCCGATCTCTTCCGCTTCCAGAAAGCGGGCGGCCAGGACACGATCACCGATTTCAATGCGAGCCAAGGTGACCTCATCGATCTCACCGGCACGGGCATTACCGGCCTCGACAAGTTCACGATCACGTTCAACGGCACCGCCTATGTGATCGCTCTCGGCGATGGCTCCACGATCACGCTGACAGGCGCACAGGCTCCGCAGGCAAGCTGGTTCAAGTTCGATCCCGTCATCGGTGGTGGCGGCACGGGCGGCGGCGGCACGCCGTCTGGCAGCACTGACGGCATCTTTACCTGGGAAGGCATCAGCCTGCCATCCTACTGGGGCGGCAACTTCCAAACCTCGGGCGGCCTCTCGGCCATGGACCTGATCAAGTCGAACGGCGCCAACACCATCACGATGGTGCCGAACTTCTTCATGTCCAACGAGTACAGCAACGACGTGAAGCTCAATCTGAACTCCACGAACCCCTGGGCTTCGGAGAGCGACACGCTCGCGCAGGTCAAGCAGGGCATCCTGGACGCATCCTCACGCGGCCTGAAGGTCGTTGTGAAGCCGCACGTGGAAACCGATAACCGCGTCTGGCGCGCGCTGATCGAGCCCACCGATCCGAAGGCTTGGTTCCAGAACTACAAGAACATGATGGTGGAATACGCCAAGGTCGCACAGGAAGGCGGCGCTGCCATGTTCGTGGTGGGCACCGAAATGAAGAGCATGACCGATCCGACGAAGTTCACGTCGGACGGCAAGAGCTACACCCAGAACTGGATCGAGATCATCGATGCGGTGAAGAGCGTCTTCTCCGGCAAGATCACCTATGCCGCCACCGATGAAGAGGCCATGGACATCCAGTTCTGGGATCACGTGGACTACATCGGCGTCGATGCTTACTTCAGCATGACCAACAGCAACAATCCGACCGTGCAGGAACTCATCGATTCCTGGATCAAGCCTGCGACGAACTGGAACTCCCAGCAGGTCTACGGCACCACATCTGTCGTGGATACCTGGAAGAACCTCTCGGAGCAGTGGGGCAAGAAGGTCATCTTCACCGAGATCGGCTACGGCAGCTACGACGGCGTGAACAAGAGCCCCGGCTGGATCGCCGGCTCCACGGTCGATCTTCAGGAGCAGAAGGACGCTTACGAAGCTCTTTATCACGTGATGAAGAACTATGGCGGGCAATGGCTCGATGGTGCCTTCCTATGGAGCTACCAGGCCAGCACGTCCGGCCTGCCGGGAACCGATTACACCACCCAAGGCAAGCCAGCCGACACTGTGATCAAGGACGGCTATTCGAGCCCTGCGCATGTGACCGGCATTGTGCGGACCGGCACCACGGGTGCCGACAAGCTCGATGGCGGTTACAACAACGACACGCTGAGCGGTGGTGCCGGCAACGACACCCTTTGGGGCGGCGCAGGCAACGACACCATCAGCGGCGGCGCCGACGCGGATCGCTTCGAGTTCGGCTCAGGCAGCGGCGCTGACAGGATCCAGGACTTCGAGCTCAGCCAACTCGGTGAGGTCATCGCCGTCGCCAAGAATGTGAACGGGCTCGATCTGTCCACCTTCGAGCAGCTGATGGCCCGCACCACCATGAGCGGAACGGATGCCGTGATCGATTTCGGTAACGGCAATTCCATCACCCTTGTGGGCGTGAACAAGGCGATGCTGAACGCGAGCCACTTCGTGTTCATCTAAGGATGATGGGCGCGAGCTTTTTTGGCCCGCGCCCTTCCCGTTTCATCACGAAACTCTTTGCCTTTCCTAGCCGCAGCTCTGTTGCGGCTTTTTCTTTTGTTATGCGACCTTAAAGGCCTGCACGTGCTTCTTCTCAGGAAGCGTCATGAGCATGACGCCGATCACGATGCAGACGAGGCCTATCCAGGCGGAAGAATCCAGCCGCTCGCCCAAGAAATACGCGCCGATGCCGACACCGATGGGCGCGCGCAAATAGGCCTGCGCCGTCGTGCCCACCGAGCCGAGCGTATGGATGAGGCGGAAATAGATGACGAAAGCCATGGAGGTGGAAAAGACGGCAAGGCCGATGAGCGCCATGATGGACGCACTGGACGGCGCAAGCGTCCAGGGCTGATCGACCACGAGGCTGACGGGGATCAGGATGGCCGCGCCCGACAGGAGCGAGCCCGCCGCCGGTGCCATCGGATCGAGATTCTTGAAGTTCTTGCCGAAGATCGCGGCACCCGCATAGCAGATGGTGGCGAGCACTACGGCGATCTGCGCGAAAAGCTCCTGCCCTACATGGTTCAGCGCCTGTTGCCCGACGATGACGCAGGTGCCGCCCAACCCCACAACGACGCCGGCGAACTTGCGCCACGTCGTCGTCTCGTGGCGCACCCATAACAGGGTAATAAGGAAGGTGAAGACCGGCGTCATCGAGTTGAGGATCACAGCCAGCCCCGCATCGATGGATTTTTCCGCCCAGGCGATCAGCGTGAAAGGGATGGCGCTATTGAGGCAGGCCTGGATCGTGAAATTACGCCAGCTCAGGAAGTCGCGCGGAAGCGTGACGCCGCGCAGGCGCATGATGACGACAAGAAGGCTCCCGGCAATCAGGGTGCGAGCCGCGATCAGGGTGACGGGCGGAATGGTCTCAATCCCGATCTTGATGAAGGTATAGGCCGCAGCCCAAAGGGTCGCGAGGGTGGCGAGCAGGGTCAGCTCGAGGGCGAGGTTGATCTTTGGGGGATGGCTGGCGGCCATGACGTCACATCCGTTCACTGCATTGCGAGACGGCGCATCACTCGCATAAGGCCGCCACGTTGTCGCCGGATAACACTTCGGCCACGGCCGAAACATTCCGGGCTGACCGGCTCCTCGGGCTCCTCTATGATCGCCTCCATGACACCCGTTGTTTCAGGCATCACGCTTGCGGAAATCGCCGCCCTCATGGGCGATGTGGCCCGCGCCAACATCCTTTCCTCCCTCATGGACGGACGGGCGCTGACGGCGAGCGAACTGGCCTGGCACAGTGGCGTCAGCGCGCAGACCACGAGCGGGCATCTCGCCAAGCTCAGCGAGGCCAACCTGATCGCGATGACGAAACAGGGCCGCCATCGCTATTACAGGCTCGTTTCACCGGAGGTGGCGCAGGCCATAGAGGCGATGATGGCGCTCGCTTCCTTCGGACCGAAACGCCACCGCCCCGTCGGACCCAAGGACGAGGCGCTGCGCAAGGCGCGCACCTGTTACGATCATCTGGCCGGGCGGCTCGGCATCGCGATCGCGGATGCCCTCACCTCGCAGGATCATCTGGTGCTGTCGGAGAGCGCGGGTGTTCTGACGTCGAGCGGACAGCGCTTCCTCTGCGATTTCGGAATCGATCTCGAACCGGAGAACAGCAAGCGCGCGGTCTGCAAGACCTGTCTCGACTGGAGCGAACGCCGCCCCCACCTTGCGGGTCGCCTGGGCGCCTCGCTCTGCACGCGGATGTTCGATCTCGCATGGGTGGAGCGCATCAAGGACAGCCGCGCCCTGTCGATCACGAAGGCGGGACGCAGCGGCTTGAGGGAGACGTTCGGGATCGAGATCGACTAGCGCTTCGCCACACGGCGTGCCGCATAAGCGCCACCGGCCCACAGTAGCGCCGCAATGAAGCGCACGGGGAACAGCGTCAGCGCATCGGCGCGCACGGGCGCGATCCACGGAATGCCGACGAGGCTGATCAGATACGATACGAGGATCGACAGACCGAGCGCCGCGATGGCGGCAATCAGGATCTTGCCGAACTGATCGGCTTTCCAGCCGAGCAGCACGGCAACGATGATCAGCACCGGGTCGAAAGCCGCGGGCAGCCAGTCCCAGAGATGGATAACGGGAACGGTCGGTCCCACGTTATGCCCACCACGGCGTCGGCAGCTTGATGCGTCCGGCGGCGTCCTCGATCACCTGACCGACAGCGAAGAGCGTCTCTTCGTCGAAGGCGCGGCCGATGAGCTGGAGGCCGAGCGGCAGGCCTTGAGCATCGAGACCGGCGGGAACCGCGAGGCCCGGCAGGCCTGCCATGTTCACCGTCACCGTGAAGATGTCGTTGAGATACATCTCGACCGGATCGCCCGAGCCCTTCTCGCCGATGCCGAAGGCGGCGGTCGGCGTAGCGGGGGTGAGGATCGCGTGGACGCCTTCCGCATAAACCTTCTCGAAGTCCTGCTTGATGAGCGTGCGGATCTTCTGGGCGCGCACGTAATAGGCGTCGTAATAGCCGGCGGACAGCACATAGGTGCCGATCATGATGCGGCGCTTGACCTCGCGGCCGAAACCGGCGGCGCGGGTCTTCTCGTAGAGATCTACAATGTCCTTGCCGTTCTCGCGCAGGCCGTAGCGCACACCGTCATAGCGAGCGAGGTTCGACGAAGCTTCTGCAGGCGCCACGATGTAATACGCGGGAAGCGCATATTTCGTGTGCGGCAAGGATACATCGACGATCTCGGCGCCTGCGGCGCGCAGCCATTCTATGCCCTGCTGCCAGAGCTTCTCGATCTCGGGCGACATGCCGTCGACGCGGTATTCTTTCGGAATGCCGATCTTCAGGCCCTTCACGCCACGCGTGACCGCAGCCTCGTAATCCGGAACCGGCATGTCCACGCAGGTGGTGTCCTTGGCGTCGGGGCCGGACATGGAGCGCAGCATAATCGCGGCGTCGCGCACCGTGCGGGTGATCGGGCCAGCCTGATCGAGCGACGAGGCGAAGGCCACCGTGCCCCAGCGGGAGACGCGGCCATAGGTCGGCTTGATGCCGACCGTGCCGGTGAAGGCTGCCGGCTGGCGGATGGAGCCGCCGGTATCGGTTGCGGTGGCACCGAGGCAGAGATGAGCGGCCACAGCCGCCGCCGAGCCGCCGGACGATCCACCGGGCACCAGATGCGTGCCCTCGATCTGGCCGGCAGCGCCTGCGCTCACATTCGAGCCTTCGCGGCGCCACGGCGACACGACCGGGCCGAAGGCGCTGGTCTCGTTGGAGGAGCCCATGGCGAACTCGTCCATGTTGAGCTTGCCGAGCATCACCGCGCCGTCGTTCCAGAGGTTCTGGGTGACGGTGGATTCGTAAGGCGGAGTGAAGTTGCCGATGATCTTGGAGCCGGCGGTGGAGACCACGCCTTCCGTGCAGAACAGGTCCTTGATGCCGAGCGGAATGCCCTCCATCGGGCGGCCTTCGCCCTTGGCGATCTTCTCGTCGGAGGCCTTAGCCATGGCGAGCGCCTTCTCGGGCGTCTCGAGCACATAGGCGTTCAGCGCCCTCGCCTTCTCGACGGCGGCGATATGGGCCTTCGCCAGTTCGGTGGCGGAGAAGGTCTTGGCCTTCAACCCGTCGCGGGCTTCGGCAATCGTGAGATGGGTCAGTTCGGTCACTGGATCATCCTGTCATCCCGGGGCTGCGCAGCAGAACCCGGGATCGTCTGGAAGAAGAAACTGGATTGGGCGATCCCGGCTCTCCGCTCACGCTACGGCCGGGATGACGTTGCTATTCAACGACTTTGGGCACCAGGAAGAAGTTGTCTTCCGTGGCGGGGGCGTTCTGGACGATCTTCTCCGGATAGCCGCCATCGGTCACGCCGTCCTGGCGCTTCTTCATGGTCATGGGCGTCACGGAGGTCATGGGCTCGACGCCCTCCACGTTCACCTCGTTGAGTTGCTCTACGAAGGCGAGAATCGCGTTGAGCTCGCCCTGAAGGTGAGGCACCTCCGCATCCGTCACGGCAATGCGCGCCAGATGGGCGATGCGGCGGACCGTTTTCTCATCGACCGACATGAATGGTCATACCCCTTGGAATTCAGATGGGCGGGCTATAGCACCCGCCCGCCCAAGGCTGCAATGTCAGATGCGCACGGCCACCGTCTTATGGGGCACCACGACCTGGACACCCTTGCCCTCCAGGGCCGCCACGAACCGGTCCGCATTGGGCACGAGCGGCGGGAACGAGGCATAATGGCAGGGGATCACCGCCTTCAGGCCACTGAAATAGCGCTGGACGGCCAGTGCGGCGACCTCCGGGCCCATGGTGAAGCGGTCTCCGATGGGCACCATGGCCACGTCCGGCTGATGGATCTCGGCGATCAGGGCCATGTCGCCGAAAATGTCGGTGTCGCCCATGTGATAGATTGTCGGCTCGCCGGAAGCCTTCACGACGATGCCGTTGGCCGGACCGAGGGGGAAGTTCACGTCCATCTCCACGAGACCGGAGGAATGGTCCGCCCGCACCAGGGTGACGGAGAAGCCGCCCTGATCCGTGGTGCCGCCCGTGTTCATGGGGTCGATGTTCTGGACGCCCTGTTTCGCCAGATACATGCATAGCTCGAAATTGGTGACGACCTTCGCACCTGTGGCTTTTGCGATCTCAACCGTGTCGCCCACATGGTCGCCATGACCGTGGGTGAGCAGGATATGGCTGACACCCTCCATGATCTTCGCCTTGTCGCCCTCGAAGGCCGGATTGCCGGTGAAGAACGGGTCGATGAGCACGGCCTTGTCGGCGAAGTCGAGACGGAAGGCGGAATGGCCGAACCAAGTGATCTTCATGAGAAATTCCTCGCTGTCAGGCGCATGAAAATGGAGCGGGCCGTAAGAACCGCCATGTTTCAAAGGAACAAAACGCGGGGCCTCGGGCTTTAGAAGCTAAGCAATAATTCTTAAAGCCATTGGAGGATAGCCATGACCCGCTTTCTCGCCAGCCTCACTTTAGCTGCTGGCCTTCTCACCTCCGCGAGCGCTTCCGCCGTCGAAATTTCGATTTCGTGCAGCGCGCTCGGCAAGGAGTACGAAATCTGCAAGCAAGGCGTCGATGCCTGGGCCAAGAAAACCGGCAACACCGTCAAAATCGTCTCGACGCCGAACTCCGCCACCGAGCGCCTCGCGCTCTATCAACAGCTTCTCGCTGCAGGCGCAGGCGATATAGACGTGTTCCAGATCGACGTGGTGTGGACCGGCATCCTGGCGGATCATCTGCAAGACCTGAGCGCGAAAGGCCAGAGCGCCATCGGCGGCCATCTTCCCGCCATGGCCGAGACCAGCCGCGTGAACGGCAAGCTCATGGCGATGCCCTGGTTCGCCGATGCGGGCCTGCTCTATTACCGCCAGGACCTGCTCGACAAATACAAGCGCCCCGTGCCGCAGACCTGGGCCGACCTGAGCGAGACCGCGCGCATCATTCAGGAAGGCGAGCGCAAGGACGGCAAAGGCGATTTTTGGGGTTACGTCTGGCAGGGCCGCGCCTATGAGGGCCTGACCACCGTCGCGCTCGAATGGATCGCCTCGTTTAACGCTGGCACCATCGTCGATGAAAAGGGCGAGATCACCATCGAGAACCCGAAGGCAGTTGACGCCTTGAAGACCGCCGCCGGCTGGGTCGGCATCATCACGCCCGAAGGCGTGCTCAACTACACGGAAGAGGAAGCGCGCGGCGTCTTCCAGGCGGGCAACGCCGCCTTCATGCGCAACTGGCCCTATGCCTGGGCGCTGGCGCAAGGCGCCGACAGCACCATCAAGGGCAAGGTCGGCATCGCGCCCCTGCCGAAAGGCGGCGCGGACGGACGCCATGCGGGCTCGCTCGGTGGACAGCTTCTCGCTGTCTCGAAATATTCGAAGAACGCGGACGCCGCGATCGATCTCGTGATGTACCTCACGGGCGAGGCCGAGCAGAAGCGCCGCGCGGTCGAAGGCTCGTTCAACCCCACTATCGTCGCGCTCTACAGCGATAGCGATATCCAGAAAGCCAATCCGTTTATCGGCGATCTGGCGGATGTGTTCGCCAATGCTGTCGCGCGCCCCGCGACCGCGACGGGCCAGAACTACAACAAGGTCTCGAGCGAGTTCTTCAACGCGGTTCACGAGGTTCTCTCGAAGCGCTCGCAACCCGAGCAGGCGCTCAATCGCCTCGACCGCGACCTGAAGCGGATCAAGCGCAACGGCTGGTAATCATCATGTCGAGTGCCGTTGCTCCCGCGACCGTCCCTGCACAGGTGCCTGTGCAGGGAGGCCGCTCCTCCCTCACCCGCTCGCGTATCAGGGCGGCATGGGTATTCATCGCGCCGACATTGATCGTGCTGGCGCTCATCGCAGGATGGCCTCTGGCACGAACCATCTGGTTCAGCTTCACGGATGCCAATCTCAACAACCTCACCGATTATGAGTTTATCGGTTTCGAGAACTACATCGCCAATTACGATGGCGAGTGGCTCGGGCTGCTCACCGATCCCGATTGGTGGCGCTCGGTGTGGAACACGGTGTGGTTCACCACCATTTCCGTTTCCATCGAGACCGTTCTCGGCACCATCGTCGCGCTGATCCTCAACGCATCCTTTCCTGGGCGCGGCCTCATGCGCGCGGTCATCCTCATTCCGTGGGCCATTCCCACCGTGGTTTCGGCCAAGATGTGGAACTGGATGCTGCATGACCAGTTCGGCGTGATCAACGACATGCTCCTTCGCCTTGGCCTGATCGCCGCGCCCATCACCTGGACCGCAAATCCCGACACGGCGCTCTGGACCGTGATCATGGTGGACGTGTGGAAGACCACGCCCTTCATGGCACTCCTCATCCTCGCAGCCCTCCAGATGCTCCCCGGAGATATCTACGAGGCCGCGAAGGTGGATGGCGTGCATCCGGTGAAGGTGTTCTTCCGCGTGACGCTGCCACTGATCAAGCCCGCGCTCATCGTCGCCGTGATCTTCCGCGGGCTCGATGCGCTTCGCGTCTTCGACCTGATCTACGTGCTCACCGCCAATTCGCGGGACACGGCCTCCATGTCGGTCTATGCGCGCCAGCAGCTCGTTGACTTCCAGGAGGTGGGCCTCGGCTCTGCGGCTTCCACCCTCATCTTCCTCATCATCGCCCTTCTCATCGTCATCACCATGGCGGCGGGCCGGGTCCGCTTGAGCGGAGATCCTCGATGAAAATCCTCACCCGCATCGGTTTCTGGCTGCTCGTCGCCGCCATCGGCCTGTTCTCGATCTTCCCGTTCTACTACGCGGTGATGTCGTCCTTCCGCTCAGGCGCAGACCTCTTCAAGGTCGCCTACTGGCCTGAGCGCCTGGATTTTTCCAACTACGTCGCGGTGTTCGAGCGCCAGCCCTTCGGCACGAACATCTTCAACTCGGTCGTCGTGGCAGGCTCCGTGGTGGCGCTGTCGCTCGCTCTCGGCATCACGGCGGCCTATGCCTTCGGGCGCATCCGCTTCAAAGGCCGCTCGCTGCTGCTCATGACGATCCTTGCGGTCTCCATGTTCCCGCAGGTGGCGGTTCTGTCCGGCATGTTCGAGCTGATCCGCTCGTTCGGGCTCTACAACACCCTGCCCGGGCTGATTCTCGCGAACCTCATGCTCACCCTGCCCTTCACGGTCTGGGTGCTGACCACCTTCATGCGTGAATTGCCGAAGGAAATCGAGGAAGCAGCCTTCGTCGACGGGGCAACGCCGTGGATCGTGGTTCGCCGCGTGTTCCTGCCACTGATGATGCCGGCGGCGGTGACGACGGGGCTGCTCGCCTTCATCGTCTCGTGGAACGAGTTTCTCTTCGCCCTCACCTTCACCCTGACCAACGAGCAGCGCACCGTGCCGCCCGCCATCGCCTTGATGAGCGGCTCGACGGCCTACGAGCTGCCCTGGGGCACGATCATGGCGGCCTCCGTCATTGTGACGCTGCCGATCATCGCCCTGGTTCTCATCTTCCAGCGCAAGATCGTGGCTGGCCTCACCGCAGGCGCTGTCAAGGGATAAATCTAAGGACTTTCATATGGCTGATCTTGTTCTCAAAAACGTTCGCAAATCCTTCGGCCGGGCTCATGTGATCCACGGCGTCGATCTCGACATCAAGGACGGCGAGTTCATCGTCTTCGTCGGACCTTCCGGCTGCGGAAAATCAACGCTGCTTCGCCTCATCGCTGGCCTGGAGGACATTTCCTCCGGCGATCTCTTCATTGGCGGAGAGCGCGTCAACGATCTCGCACCCGCCAAGCGCGGCATCGCGATGGTCTTCCAGTCCTACGCGCTCTATCCGCATATGAGCGTTTACGCCAACATGGCTTTCGGTCTGGAGCTGGCGAAATCCTCCAAGGCCGATATCGATTCCAAGGTGCGCGAGGCCGCGCGCATGCTGCAGATCGAGAACCTTCTTGACCGCAAGCCGCGCCAGCTTTCCGGAGGTCAACGCCAGCGCGTCGCCATCGGCCGCGCCATCGTGCGCGACCCGAAGGTGTTTCTGTTCGACGAGCCGCTTTCCAA
The DNA here is from genome assembly GCF_022808595.1 of Microvirga solisilvae. Taxonomy (GTDB): domain Bacteria; phylum Pseudomonadota; class Alphaproteobacteria; order Rhizobiales; family Beijerinckiaceae; genus Microvirga; species Microvirga solisilvae. The sequence continues at coordinate 257,068 of NZ_JAKUCN010000001.1, read as the reverse complement.
TCTCGATGCCGCGCTGCGCGTGCAGACCCGCATCGAGATTGCCAAACTTCACAACGACACCGGCGCCACGATGATCTATGTCACTCACGATCAGGTGGAGGCGATGACGCTCGCCGACCGGATCGTGGTGCTCAATGCCGGACGCATCGAGCAGGTGGGCACGCCGCTCGAACTCTATCACCGCCCGGCCAATCTCTTCGTCGCGGGCTTCCTCGGCTCGCCGCAGATGAACTTCATCGAGTGCGTGGTCTCTCATGTGGGCGCGGAGGGCGTGCAGGTGCAGCTTCCCAATGCCAGCATGCTCACCGCGCCGGTGTCATCGCAAGGCGTGCGCGTGGGCGAGACCGTGACGCTCGGCATCCGCCCGGATCACGTGAAGGTATCGCCGCAGGGCAGCCTGACTGGGCGCATCGAGCTGGTGGAGGAGCTGGGCGAGAACCACCTCCTCTACGTGGATTTCGGCAAAGGCCGCCATCTCACTGTTCGTGAGCCGGGCGACGCCCACCATCAGGCCGGGCAGGAAGTTGCCCTCTCGCTTGCCCCGGAATTCTGCCATCTCTTCCGGGAGACGGGCGAGGCCCTGCCCTTCCTGTCGGAAAGCAAAGCTCCCGCCCCCTCCTCCCCCGATATGAGCAGCAGAGCCGCCTGATCGCGAAGCCCTGATCTCGACGCGAGGCGACTTCCTCTATACTGGCTGTGCGCAACACAGCCGGTTGAGGAGGCCGCCCATGCTATCGCGGGATGACGAGCTGATCGCCTTCATGGAAGGATTGCCGCCCCGGGCGCGCCTCATCGGCGTCGATCTCGGCACCAAGACCATCGGCCTTTCGCTCTCGGACGTGGAGCGCCGCATCGCGACGCCGCTGGAGACAATCAAGCGGGTGAAGTTCACCCCCGACGTGCAGCAGATCAAGGCCCTGGTGGCCCGTCATGAGGTCGGCGGACTGGTTTTCGGCCTGCCCCTTAACATGGACGGCACGGAAGGCCCCCGCTCGCAGGCGACCCGCGCCTTCGTGCGCAACCTGAAACCTCTTCTCGACCTCCCCGTGCTGTTCTGGGATGAGCGCATGTCCACCATGGTCGTGACCCGCACCCTCCTCGACGCGGACGCCTCCCGCGCCAAGCGCGCCGACGCGGTGGACAAGATGGCCGCCGCCTACATCCTGCAGGGCGCGCTCGACCGCTACGAGCGCATCGCGGCGGACGCGGCAGAGGCTGAAGACGAGGCGGAATATCGCGCCCAGATGGGCTACGACAGGGCTCCAGAGACCGACACCCCTGACGAGTGAGGCTCTACCGGCCCAATGCCGCCGCTCAGGTTTAGAAAGCGGATTAGTTCTAGGAGGGGTCGAGCGTCGCTAGTGCTTTGATCGGGAGAGTGGCTGGGGGACCTGGATTCGAACCAAGACTAACGGAGTCAGAGTCCGCTGTTCTACCATTAAACTATCCCCCACCGTAAGTCCCTGATCCGCTTGACGTTTCTACATGCGAAACATCGTATTCCGGCGGCGAACTCAGTGAGTGCCGGTCAGATAGGCTGCTTTTATGGAGGCGTCAACCCCATTTGGCGGCTTTCTGACAACACAAGCTCACCGATTGTCAGGTTTAATGTCCGCGCCATAATGCGCCCTCCCTCCATATGCTGGGCACTCTCTCCCATGACAACCGAACTCACCCTTCTCGCCTGGACGCTCGTTCTCGCCCTCGTACAAATCCTGCTGCCTGCCATGTTGCGCACGGGCGAAACTGGCGTGGCGTATAATGCCAGCGCGCGGGATGAGGACGGGCCGCCGGTGGGCAAGGTGACGGGGCGGCTAATGCGGGCGCAGCGCAATCTATTCGAGACGCTGCCGCTTTTCGCAGCGGCGATCCTCATTGCGCATGTGGCGGGGCGTAACGGTGCTCTCACGTGGTGGGGCGCGCAGCTCTATTTCTGGGCACGGATTTCTTACGTGCCGCTTTATGCGCTCGGCATTCCCTATATCCGCTCGCTTGTCTGGCTCGTCTCGCTGCTCGGCACCATCCTTGTCATCGCAGCGGTTCTGCTACCCGGCGCGTGAGGTTCACGCGGCGAGAAGGCGTGCCACTTGATCGAGCGGCAGCGCCTTCGAGAACAGGAAGCCCTGCATCTCGTTGCAGCCTGCGGTGGACAGAAAACTCTTCTGGTGCTCCGTCTCCACGCCCTCTGCCGTGACGGTCAGGTCCATGGCCTGGCCCAGGGCCACGATGGATTTGACGATGGCCATGGCATTCGCGGTCTGGCCTAAGCTCATCACGAAGGAGCGGTCGATCTTGATTTTGTCGATGGAAAAGCGCTGGAGATAACCGAGGCTCGAATAGCCGGTTCCGAAATCGTCGAGCGCGATGCGGAATCCCGCAGCTCGCAACTGGCGCAGCGTGCTTGCCGTCTCGCCCGCATTGTCGAGCAGAACGCCCTCGGTGATTTCCAGTTCGATCTTGCGCGGATCGGCGCCGCTCTCCCGCACTATGTCGGTCACGCGTTCCGCGAAGCCCTGAACGCGGAACTGGGCGGGCGACACGTTGACGGATATGAACAGGTCTGGCCATTGCTTCGAGGCCATGCAGGCCTGCTGCAGCACCCATTCGCCGAGCCGGGAGATCAGGCCCGTCTGCTCCGCCACCGGGATGAACTGCTCCGGCAGGATGGGCCCGCGTGTGGGATGCTTCCAGCGTACCAGCGTCTCGAGTCCTACGATGGAATGGCCGTTGGATTTGAATTGCGGCTGATACACCACCGACAATCCCTCGCCGCTCCTCAAGGCGGAGCGGAGCTCATCCTCGATGGAGCTGCGCACCTTCACGGCCTCGTCCATGGCCGCGGTGAAGATGCGGTAGCAATCCCGGCCCTCGTCCTTGGCGCTGTAGAGCGCAATATCGGCCTTGCGCATGATGTCAACGCGGTCGGTTCCGAATTCCGGCGCGAGCGCGATGCCGATGCTGGCGGCGGCGAAGATCTGATGGCCGAATGTCTCGAACGGCCTGTCGAGGGCCGCGAGAATGTGGGTGCAAAGCTCCTCGGCATCTTCCGCGCTGCGGATTCCCGTCTGGATCACGGCGAATTCGTCGCCGCCCAGCCGCGCCACCGTATCGCCGGGCCGGACCAGTTTCAGCAGCCGCTGGGCAAAGGCCCGGATCAGGTTGTCGCCTGCCTGATGGCCGAGATTGTCATTGACGTGCTTGAAGCGGTCGAGATCGAGCATCAGCACGGCGATCTGCTCGCCGCGCCTCGTGCGCGACAAAGCCTCATCGAGACGGGCATCGAACAGGGCCCGGTTCGGCAGGCCCGTCAGCACATCGTGAAAGGCCAGATGCTGCGCCTGCGCCTGGCTGGCGCGCAACTCGACGATGGTCATCTCCTGCTGCGCGGCCAGCCGGCGTAAGGAACGCACGAGAAGAACCATGACCACGACGATGGCGAGCGATGTGGCAGCGGCAACAGGCCCCACGAAGGACAGAATCTTCTGCCCCGGCAATTCGGGCTTCCAATGGAAGTACCCGATCAGGCCTCCTTCGTCCGACGTGAGTGGCACGGTGATTTCATCACTCGCGCCCACCCGCAGGCGCGAGAAGCGCAATCCGTCGATCAGGTTGCGCTCGGAAATCTGATTGATGAAGCTGCCGTCCAGGAAACGGATGCTCACGAGCAGATGCTCGCGGCCCGGCTCGACACGCACCGCATCGGATTCAGGCACGATCTTCATGACGCTGACAGCAGTCGGTCGTCCGAGCAATTCGAGCAGATGCGCATCGACGATAGCCTTGTTCGTCGTCAGATGAAGTTCCCGCGCGTTTGGACCATGTCCGGCGTGAGACAAACTCTGGCTCTCGCGCACATTCTTGACGAGCCTTGCAATATCAGGGCTGACCCGTCGGAAAGCATCCGTCGAGACACGTTTCCCATCTACTCCTGCATAGATCGGTCGATCATCCGCATTCAGGATATAGACCTCGTCCTGCCCGAAGGTCTTGCTCAGCCAGATGCCGAGATTGGCATCGATCCATTGGAAATCGAGTTCATCCTTGTCGAGCTGCACGATGGCATCGTCCCAGATCGCGACGACTTCCTGCTGAAGTGCTAGCTCATTGACGATGGCCCTAATCGAGCGCTCGGTTGTGCGCAGCTGGCGTTCGATGGAGACGCTGTTGCTCTCGCGGCTCGCCCAATAGAGCGCAAAGCCCGTGAGTATGAGCGCAATCAGCGTGACGAGGCTGACGGCAAGAGCAATTCTTGCTTGGACAGCACGATGCGCTCTGATCGATGGGACGGCCGACACCTCATCCCGAATCGGGAAATGCAATCCATCACTCATGAGTGCTGCAATCGTGCATGCGCATCCGTTACAGGGACGGGCCAGTGGCTTACGGCTTCGTTGAGGGAAAATGCCGGATTTGCACCGGCCTGGCAGAGCGGCATCATGCCTATGAGAGGCAGCTTCTTCAGCCCGGCCCCTCAACCCGCCACATGCGTCATGCGACAGCTATACTTTTAATATGCAGGCCGCTTGTTGACAATTGCTGAATCCGCAAAGCAATTCTCAGCAACGATATCGCGTTCTCAGAATTCTCCGCCAAGCTCATCAGCCGAAGACGAGCATGACCGTGATCAAAGCTCCCAGCGCCAGAACGCCGGTAGCGAAACCGAGAACGGTCAAGATATTGTTGCGCTGTTCCCGATTCATAAAGCCTCCTCAACCTGACAGATAAGGCACAACGCACCCATGGCAAAAATGTCACTCGCCGGAGGATCGAAACATGCATCGGGACCATGAAATCTTGGCCATTACGACATACAGCCAAGTTCAAGCCGATATAAGTAAAGGCTTTTCAGCCAATCGTTGCTTCGTATCCATGTAAAGCTAAGCAGTTTGCTACGTGTTATTACTTACTTCTTCCGAGCAGGAGCGTCGGCTACAGCCTTTCTCATTGATGGGGCCATTAACACAACTAACGATCTCAATTTCATAAAAACACTGTCCTGCATGGGGGCTTGCAGGACATGAGCCGCGCCTCCGGAGCGATCCGGGCGCGGCTTTTTCTTTTTCGCCAAAGCATCGCGCCGCTCCTCACGAAGAACCTTCGCGCAGACGGAGAGTTGACGCCTTAAGTGAAGGAGATCCTTATGCGACTTCGAATGATCCTGCCCCTCGCCGCCCTTCTCGCGCTCACCGCCTGCGGCGATGACGGCCCCGACGAGACCGGCAGCACCGACCAGAACAATCCTGCCCAGACGAATCCGGCCAATCCTCCTCCAGGTGGCGCTCCGGCCAAGCCGACGCAGTAAGCGCCCCGATAGCTTATGTTAATGCTGGCTCGACGCATTCAAATTCTCTTGAGGCTATGTCGGACGGCGTGGAAATCCTGCGGCGGAACACGCCATTGTCATCGTTTCGCCGCAGCGCTCATTCTTGATCCGGCACCTTACGGGACCAAGCGGGCTACCTCAGTCTTTCCCCGCTCCGGGCTTTTGCATCTCGAGCAGTGTCGGAGACGCTGATGCAGAACGAATTTCATGTCGGGCAACTCGTACGGATCGCCCATCCTTCCGCCGGCTATGCGGATCACCGCATCTATTGCATCGTTTGCCTGGTCGCCCAGGACAAAGGCGAGCGGCTTTTCCGCATCAAGAACACGATCGGCGTCGAACGCTTGGTCAGAGCGGAAGAGATCGAGCCAGCGGCGCTGACAGCCTTGCCTTGAGCGCCTGAATCAGCCCCGGCGCCCTGCCCTAAAAGCGGCGGCTGCAATATTAGCCCATGGTATTGGTAAGCCGCGCCTTGCCGATGCCGATAGGGCACGACAGAATACCTCCCATAAAGCTCGACGAGGGCTGCCGGCGCAAAGCCGGTGAATAAGCGCGGCACCACAACCGCGCCAGAGGAAACGAGGCCAACCCGCATGCTTGAAACCATGCGGTGTCCAGGGAGGAGACGCTGGTGACGGCGGCTGCGGACTCGCGCGACGATACCTTCCCCAAGCTGCTGGCGCGGAATGCCCGCATCCGCCCGCAGCGCACCGCGTTCCGCCACAAGGATCTCGGCATCTGGCAATCCTGGACGTGGGCGCAAGTTCACGACATCGTCCGTGCCTATGCATCCGGTCTCCAGGCGCTGGGTGTGCAGCGCGGCAGTAAGATCGCCGTGATCGGCTACAACCGCCCCTATCTCTACTGGACCATCGCTGCCGCCCAATGGCTCGGCGCGATCCCGATCCCGGTCTATGCGGATTCCGTCGCCGAGGAGATTGCCTATGTGCTCTCCCATGCCGAGGTGACGCATGCGGCGGTGCAGGACCAGGAGCAGGTCGACAAGCTCCTCTCCGTCTCCGACCAACTCCCGAAGCTGGAGCATGTGCTCTACGACGAAGAGAAGGGCCTGCGCGATTACGACCACAGCCGCCTGCACTCCATCGCCTCCGTGGTCGAGGAAGGGCGCGTGCGACTTGAGAATGCGGACGATGCGGCAGGAATCGAGAACGAGCTGCAAAACGGCAAGGGGTCGGACCTCGCGATCATCCTCTACACTTCAGGCACGACGGGCCGCCCCAAGGGCGTGATGCTCACTTCGGATGCGGTGATCGCAGCGGCCCGCATCGGCTGCGATTTCGACAATCTCAACGAGACCGACGAGATCATGGCCTACCTGCCCATCGCATGGGTGGGCGACCACATCTTCTCCTATGCGCAGGCCTTCCTGGCCGGGCTTTGCGTGAATTGCCCGGAAAGCCCCGAGACCGTGGCGGAGGATCGCCGCGAGGTGGGCGCGAGCTACATCTTCGCGCCGCCCCGCGTGTTCGAGAGCATTCTCACGCTCACCATGGTGCGCATCGAGGATGCGGGCGCCTTGAAACGGCGCATGTTCCATTTCTTCATCAAGCACGCCAACAAGGTGGGCGAGAAGATCCTGAACAAGGAACCGGGCGTCAGCGTCTGGGATCGCCTGCTTTGGCAGATCGGCAATGTGCTGGTCTATGCACCTCTGCGCAACCGCTTCGGCATGACCCGCGTGAAGGTGGGCTACACAGCGGGTGAGGCTATCGGCCCCGAGATCTTCCGTTTCTACCGTTCCATCGGCGTGAACCTGAAGCAGCTCTACGGCCAGACGGAAGCTTCCGTCTACATCACCATGCAGCCGGATGGCGAAATCCGCGCCGACACCGTGGGCCGCCCGGCTCCGGAAGTCGAGATCCGCATCGCCGACAACGGCGAGGTTCTCTATCGCTCGCCGGGCGTGTTCATAGGCTATTACAAGGACGACGAGAAGACCGCCGAGACCAAGACGGCGGACGGCTTCGTGCATTCGGGCGATGCGGGCTTCTTCGACGCCAACGGGCACCTCAAGATCATCGACCGCGCCAAGGATGTGGGCAAGATGCGCGACGGCGCGCTCTTCCCACCGAAATATGTCGAGAACAAGCTGAAGTTCTATCCCAACATCAAGGAAGCGGTCTGCTTCGGCGACGGCAAGGATTACGTCTCGGCCTTCATCAATATCGACCTCGTGGCGGTGAGCAACTGGGCCGAGAGGAACGGCGTCATTTACGCCTCGTATCAGGAGTTGGCCGGCCATCCGCGCGTCTACGAGATGATCGAGAAGCACGTGGACGAGGTAAACCGCTCGCTCGCCTCCGAGCCGCGCATGGGCGGGGCGCAGATTAAGCGCTTCCTCATCCTGCACAAGGAACTCGATGCCGATGACGGCGAGCTGACGCGTACACAGAAGGTTCGCCGCGGCTTCATCGCCGAGCGCTACGCGCCATTGATCTCTGCGCTCTACGATGGCTCGACCGAGGCCGACATCTCCACCGAAGTCACCTTCGAGGACGGCCGCAAAGGCGTGATCTCGGCACGGGTGAAGATCAAGGACATGAAGCTCTATCCCGTCGACAAAGCCACTCTCATCCCGGAGGCTGCCGAATGAGAGCGCCCGATCATCCCGTTCTCTCCAAGGGCGACGTGCTGCTTGCCGTCGAGAACGTCTCGCTCGGCTTTGGCGGCGTGAAGGCGCTGACAGACGTATCCTTCGACATCCGCAAGAGCGAGATCCGCGCCATCATCGGCCCGAACGGCGCGGGCAAGACCTCGATGCTCAACTGCATCAACGGCTTCTATTATCCGACCGAAGGCAGCATCACCTTCAGGGGCATCAAGCGCCCGAAGATGAGGCCTTACGAGGCCGCGCGCGGCGGCATCGCCCGCACCTTCCAGAACGTCGCGCTGTTCAAGAGCATGTCGACGCTGGACAACATCATGGCGGGGCGCTCCATCAAGATGCGCTCGAACTTCTTCTGGCAGCTCTTTCGCCACGGCCCGGCCATGAAGGAGGAGGTGGAGCACCGGAAATTCGTCGAGGAGATCATCGACTTCCTCGAAATCCAGCATATCCGCAAAACGCCAGTGGGCCGCCTGCCCTACGGCCTGCAGAAGCGCGTGGAACTGGGCCGAGCGCTTGCCATGGAACCGGATCTGCTGCTGCTCGACGAGCCGATGGCCGGCATGAACCTCGAGGAGAAGGAGGACATGTCCCGCTTCATCCTGGAGGTGAACCAGCAATACGGCACCACCATCGCGCTCATCGAGCATGACATGGGCGTGGTGATGGACCTTTCCGACCGCGTGGTGGTGCTGGAATACGGCCGCAAGATCGCGGATGGCACGCCCGATGAGGTGAAGCGCGACCAGCGCGTGATCGATGCCTATCTCGGCGTGGCGCATTGAGGGGTCGTTGATGGATATTCTCTACAAGGTCTTCATCGAACCCTTCCTCTTCATGGGCGAAGCGCCGGATCTTTTGATCCAGACCCTCTGGGAAGGCCTCGTCTCCGGCGTGCTCTATGCGCTGATCGCGCTCGGATTCGTGCTGATCTTCAAGGCGTCCGGCGTATTCAACTTCGCGCAGGGCATCATGGTGGTGTTCGCGGCGCTGATCCTGGTGGGCCTCTACGAGAAGGGCGTTCCCGCCTTCCTAGCGCTCATCCTTGCCGCGCTTGCGATGCTGGTGCTCGCCATGGTGGTGGAGCGTGTGGTTCTGCGCCCGCTCGTGAACCAGCCCGACATCATCCTCTTCATGGCCACCTTCGGCCTTACCTATCTCCTCATCGGCTTCGGCGAGTTGATCTTCGGCGGCAACCCGCGCGAGATGATCACGGACGCGCTCTTCCTGCCGCAAGGCACCACGGAGATCGATGCGCTCGGCGGCTCCATCCGCTTGCAGCATCTCGATATCGCCGCCGCCATCATCGCCTCGATCATGATCGGCCTGCTTGCTGTGTTCTTCTCCAAGACCCGCATCGGCCGGGCGCTTCGCGCGGTGGCGGACAGCCACAAGGCCGCTTTGTCCGTCGGCATTTCGCTCAACCAGATCTGGGTGATCGTGTGGTTCGCGGCAGGTCTCGTGGCCCTTGTCGCGGGCATCATGTGGGGAGCACGCTCGGGCGTATCGTTCTCGCTCCAGATCATCGCACTCAAGGCTTTGCCCGTGCTGATCCTCGGTGGCTTCACCTCGATCCCCGGCGCGATCATCGGCGGTCTCATCATCGGCGTGGGCGAGAAGCTGGGCGAATTCTACTGGGGCCCGCTGGTCGGCGGCGGCGTCGAGACGTGGCTTGCCTATGTGATCGCCCTGCTCTTCCTGCTCTACAGGCCGCAAGGACTGTTCGGTGAGAAGATCATCGAACGGATTTAAGGGAGTTCTGACGTGCTCTACCGCGAAGCCGGTCAATTCAAGACAACCTACGTCAGCGACGCCTCCATCTTCCCCCTGCGCGAGGACAGGACCGGACTGATCCTCATCATCATCGCGGCTTACGCCCTTGCCTTCCTCGGCAACAGCTTCCTGCTCCAGGCGGTGATGATCCCCTTCCTGGTCTTCTCGCTCGCCTCCATCGGGCTCAATATCCTCACCGGCTATACGGGCCTGCTGTCGCTGGGCACCGGCGCATTCATGGGCGTGGGCGCTTACGCCTGCTACAAGCTGATGACGGCCTTTCCGGGCGTGAACGTGATCGTCTGGATCTTCGTCTCCGGCTTCTTCTCCGCCGCCATCGGCGCGTTGTTCGGCCTGCCGTCTCTGCGCATCAAGGGCTTCTACCTTGCAGTCGCCACGCTCGCTGCGCAGTTCTTCCTGCAATGGTGCTTTATCCGCATTCCGTGGCTGGTGAACTACAACGTCTCAGGCGCCCTCGACGCGCCGCTGCGCACCCTCTTCGGCATTCCGATCATGGGGCCGAACGCCACGCCGCAGACGCGCTACCTGCTGGTGCTCACCATCGTCATCGTGCTCACGTGGCTTGCCTCCAACCTCGTCCATGGCCGCATCGGGCGGATGTGGATCGCAATCCGCGATATGGATCTGGCGGCCGAACTCATGGGCATTCGTCCGTTGCAGACCAAGCTCCTCGCCTTTGCCGTGTCGTCCTATTATTGCGGCGTCGCGGGCGCGCTCATGGTCTTCATGTGGTACGGCGGCGCTGAATACGATGTGTTCAATATCAATCAGTCCTTCTTCGTCCTGTTCATGGTGATCATCGGCGGATTGGGCAGCCTCATCGGCTCGTTCTTCGGCGCGGCGCTCATCTTCATCATGCCGATCGTTCTCGGCATCGTGCTGCCCGCCCTGCTCTCGCCCTTCGGCATCTCGGTGGGCGCCGACACCATCGAGCACCTGCGCTTCATGATTGTGGGCGCGCTCATCATCTTTTTCCTGATCGTGGAACCGCACGGCCTCGCGCGGCTCTGGCAGATCGGCAAGCAGAAGCTCCTCGTTTGGCCGTTCCCCTACTGACGGCCGGCGTGAAAAGGAGACGGGAATTTCAAAGAACCGGCTCCATGCCGGACAACAACGGGAGGAAACGCATCATGTCGTTTCGCAAACTGAGCCTGAAACTGGTCGCCGCGACCCTTCTCGCCGGAACCGCCCTGCCCGCTTTCGCGCAGGATTCGATCTACGTCCCTCTCTTCACATACCGCACCGGCCCCTTCGCAGGCTCGGGCACCTTCATCGCAGACGGCATGCATGACTACCTCCGCATGCTCAACGAGCGCGACGGCGGCATCGGTGGCGTCAAGCTCGTCATCGAGGAGTGCGAGACCGGCTACGACACCAAGAAAGGCGTCGAATGCTATGAAGCGGTGAAGGGCAAGAGCCCGGTCGTGGTCAATCCGTGGTCGACTGGCATCACCCTGCCGCTGATCCCGCGCGCCTCCGTCGACAAGATCCCGATCCTCTCCATGGCCTACGGGCTCTCGGCCTCGGCGCGCGGCGACGTCTTCCCCTGGGTGTTCAACCCGCCGGCCACCTATTGGGATGGCATGTCGATGATCATCAAGTACATCGGCGAGAAGGAAGGCGGCCTCGACAAGCTGAAGGGCAAGAAGATCGGCTTCATCCATCTCGACGCCGCCTTCGGCAAGGAGCCGATCCCGCTGCTGCAGGAAATGGCGAAGGAGATGGGCTTCGAGGTGGCGCTCTATCCTGTCGCCGCACAGGACATGCAGAACCAGTCCTCGCAATGGCTCAGCGCCCGACGCGACAAGCCCGATTACATGATCATGTGGGGCTGGGGCACCATGAACGGCGCCGCCGTGAAGGAAGCGGTGCGCTCCGGCTATCCCATGGACAAGTTCTATTCCGTCTGGTGGCCGAGCGAGGATGACGCCCGCTCCGGCGGCGCAGGCGCCAAGGGCTTCAAGGAGCTCAACTGGCATGCGGTGGGAGCGAACTTCCCCGCCCTGCAGGACATCCAGAAGCACGTGGTCGACAAGGGTCTCTCCAAGGCCTCCAAGGACAAGGTGGGCGAGGTTCTCTACAATCGCGGCGTCTATAACTCGCTGCTGATTGCCGAAGGCATCGCTCAGGCGCAGAAAATCACCGGCAAGAAGGTGGTGACCGGCGAGGACGTGCGCCGCGGCCTCGAGAATATCAAGCTCGACACAGCCCGCCTGAAGGAACTCGGCCTCGAAGGCTTCACCGATCAGCTCGTGCTCTCCTGCAACGATCACAACGGCCACCGCGCCGCCTTCATGCAGGAATGGGACGGCACGAAATGGGTGAAGATCTCGAACCCCATCGAGCCGATGACCGACCGCGTGAAGACACAGCTTGACGCCGCCGCGAAGGACTATGCCGAGAAGAACGCCGGCTGGCCCAAGCGCACCGAAGCCTGCGACAAGGCAAGCTAAGAACGTCTGACAAACAGCATGCGGGAGAAATCCCGCATGCTTCCTTTTTGAAGGAGAGCCCATGAGCAGCGCCGTTCAGACGAAGCCGCAGGCGGCAGAGACCGTTCTGACCGTCAACAATATCGAGGTGGTCTATGACCACGTGATCCTCGTGCTGAAGGGCGTGTCTCTCACCGTGCCCAGGGGCGGCATCGTCGCTCTGCTCGGCGCGAACGGCGCCGGCAAGACGACGACGCTGAAGGCTGTCTCCAATCTGCTCCATGCCGAGCGCGGCGAGGTAACGAAGGGCTCCATCGAGTTCAACGGCGAGCGGGTCGACAAGCTGTCGCCCAACGAGCTGGTGCGGCGCGGCTGCATCCAGGTGCTCGAAGGCCGCCATTGCTTCGGCCATCTGACCATCGAGGAGAACCTGCTCACCGGCGCCTTCACGCGCAAGGACGGCAATGCCGCCATCAAGCGCGACCTGGAGGCCATCTACGAATATTTCCCGCGCCTGAAGCAGCGCCGTACGTCCATGGCAGGCTATACTTCCGGCGGCGAGCAGCAGATGTGCGCCATCGGGCGCGCGATGATGTCGAAGCCTTCCATGATCCTGCTTGATGAGCCCTCCATGGGCCTCGCGCCGCAGATCGTGGAAGAGATCTTCGAGATCGTGCGCATTCTCAACACGTCGGAAGGCGTGTCCTTCCTGCTTGCGGAGCAGAACACCAACATGGCCCTCAAATACGCCACCTACGGCTACATTCTGGAAACGGGCCGTGTGGTGATGGACGGCCCCGCACAAGCGCTTCGGGAAAACGAGGACGTGAAGGAGTTCTATCTTGGCGTATCGGAGGGCGACCGTAAATCCTTCCGCACTGTCAAAAGCTACAAGCGCCGCAAGCGCTGGCTGGCCTGATCCCATCGATAAAAGAGACGCGCTTTGACCGATAATTACGACGCTCTTGAAACTCGTTCACAGACTGATCGCGAGCGCGATCTGTTTGTGCGACTGCCCGAGATCCTGAAAGCGGCCATGGCCGCGTCAGCCTACACAGAGCGGATGAAAGGCGTCGATCCGGCGAGCATCACGAGCCGCGAGGCTCTGGCTAAGCTGCCAGTGCTGCGCAAAGGCGAGCTCTCTACGCTCCAGAAAACCGCCCTGCCCTTCGGCGGCTTCATTGCGAAAGCACCGGGCTCCTTTGGGCGGCTCTTCACATCGCCCGGCCCGATCTTCGAGGCAGAGCCTGCTTCGAACGATCCCTGGCGCGCGGCGCGTGGTCTTTTCGCAGCAGGCTTCCGCCAAGGCGATATCGTGCTCAATACCTTCAGCTATCATCTGACGCCGGGCGGCTTCATCATGGATTCCGGAGCGCGGGCGCTCGGCTGCGCCGTCATTCCCGCCGGTCCCGGTAACACAGAGCAGCAATTCGAATTGATCGAAGCCTATCGTCCGAATGCCTATTGCGGCACGCCTGACTTCTTGAAGATCCTCATCGAGGCAGCCGCCGCGAACGGGCGCGATGTTTCCTCCATCAAGCGCGCGCTCGTCTCGGGCGCGGCTTTTCCGAAATCGCTGCAGGAGAAATTCGCCGAGCATGGCATTGAGGCGTATCAGGCCTATGCCACGGCGGATCTCGGCTTCATCGCTTACGAGACCTCCGCCCGCGAGGGCCTCGTCGTCAACGAGGACATCATCGTGGAGATCGTGCGTCCTGGCACGGGCGATCCTGTCGCCGAGGGCGAAGTGGGCGAGATTATCGTCACCACCCTCGATCCCCACCACCCCATCATCCGTCTGGCGCTCGGCGACCTCACCGCCGTCATGCCGGGCACAAGCCCATGCGGGCGCACCAATATGCGGATCAGGGGCTGGATGGGCCGCGCCGATCAAGCGACGAAGGTAAAGGGCATGTTCGTGCGGCCCGAGCAAGTGGCGGAGATTGGCCGACGCCATCCCGAACTCGGGCGCCTGCGCCTCCTCGTGGAACGGGAACACGAAACCGACGTGATGAGCCTGCTTGCCGAATGCGCTTCGGGCTCGGATGCGCTCCTTGCTGCCGTGACGGACACGCTTCATGCGGTCACGAAGCTCAAAGGTATGGTCAGTTTTGTCGCACCGGGCAGCCTGCCCAATGACGGCAAGGTCATTGCCGACGAGCGCAGCTATAGCTGAGGCTGCGGCCTCGGGCTCGATTTCACTTGAATGTCAGGCACTTGCGCAAAAAGAAAGAGCACCCGGAGGGTGCTCTGAGGTGTCCGGCCGTAGGGGCAAAAAGGACCGGAGATGCCTATAAACGTCGGTTCCATGATTTGGTTCCAAAGTTTTTTCAAAAAACTTTTATTGCCAAGCCAGCGCCTCATTCAGGTCACGTTTGGACGGTTTACACCTAAACTTCCCGTGGGGGCAAAACCCGGGCCGAGGCCGCGACCAAGATCATAAAGATCTGGTCGCGGCCTATCATTCCTCACCCCGCAAATTCCGACGAAAAAAGGCCCAGGGTTTGAGCCTGGGCCTCATCAGTTGGGGAGTGAAACGCTTAGTATGTACCGAACTTGAAGTTCAGCTTGGCGCGCGCAACGAAGAAGTCGTTATCGTCGTTGCCGATGTCGGGAGCGAAGACGTTGACGGTTCCACCACCGACGGGGGTGAAGGTGCCGACTAAGCCGTTATTATCGTTATCGTCCCCATCGAAGCCGAGCCACAGACCTTCGATGCCGAAGGTCACCGCCGACGAGCCGAGGAAGCCTGCCGGCATCGCCCATTCGACACCGCCACCGACAGCCCAACCGGTGTTGTCGTCCGAATAGGCCAGACCGCCGGTCGCGTAGATCAGCACACGGTCGATTGCCACACCGGCGCGGGCACGAACCGTGCCGAACCAATCAGACAGATTGTTGTCGAAGCGTCCGGGAACGAAGGTGCCGGCCGCGCCTAAAGGCACGAATCGCACAGCATTTCCTTCATCGGTATCGGCCCATTGGATATCGGTCTCGAGACCGATCACGAAGGAGCCGATCTGATAATTGTAGCCGATCTGGCCACCGATCACGAAGCCGCCGTCATCATCATTGTCGAAGAACAATGTGCCCGGAACGGCACCGCCCAATACGACCGACTCTCTATCATCGCTACGCCAGCCATAACCGGCGTTCAGACCTGCGTAGAAGCCTGTCCATGTGAAGATCGGAGCCGCGATGACCGGGGCTGGAGGGGCTGCGCGGGCAGGAAGATCCGCAGCCGAGGCAGAAGCGGCAGCAAGCGTTAGGCCTGCCACTCCTGCAAGTAAACCAAGAACGCACTTTCTCATTACCGTAACCCCTTTGTGTGAGGATCCACGGCGAAAGCCTACGCCTTTATGACCTGAAATTGCTATTGCACGGAAGCAACAGTGCTGTATTCGTTCAAGTATGTTCTGAAATCAAAAGTAGTACCACTTTTGGATAGTTTTCAGAGCGCAAGTAATTTTTCTGTACGTTATTATCTATTACATCAAGTTAATTGACATTAATATTTAAACATGCGGTAATGTACCTGTTTTTCGGTTGTTACAACCGAAGGCGAGGAGACAACTCCCCCTGCCCCTCCGGGCAGGGTTTTTTCTGGGATCTTCGTCCCTTCCCTGCATTCTAAAGATCTCCAAGACTAAGTTGAGCCTGCTTGCTTGCAATGTTCGCCGCGCGCTTACGCGAGACAGAGGCAGCACTCTTGGCCGCAACAGGCCGCTTAGAAGCGTCGTTATCCTTCATGCGAGCCTTCGCCTTGTCCCGCGCGACAGCTTCAGGCGAGTTCGGATCGTCATCCAGCCACTTGCCGTGCTTGATCACCTCGTTCACCCGTCCTTGATTGACGCCGAGTTCGAAGGCGATTTCCTGCTGGGTCATTTCCGTCGTGGCGTGAAGTTCGAGGATGCGACGAGCCAGATCAGGCGTCATCTTGCGGCCCGCGATGCGGCGGGCTGGAGCCACGGAACGCTTGCCCTTATCGCGTTCGCGAAGCTTCTGCAGAATGGCGAGAGCCATATGCATTCCCTGCTCGCGAAGAGCATCCTCGAATTCCCTGAGCGTCGTCACTGGATCACTCCCGAAAGTCTTGACTGAACGAGTCTCGGAATCTCAAGGAATCCAACGGTTAAGCTGACCGTTTGGTTGCAGGCGAAGGTTCTCTCAATCCTCTTCGGCTTGGCATGGCCATGCCTTGGAGGGATTGAGTCCGGCAGGCAACTTCGTTTGCGCGTCGCCGCAGGCAATGTCGATCTGGGCCTGCGTCAGGCCTTTCGCCGCCGTCAGATCCGCGCCGCTCAATTGAGTCAGGTAGAGATAACTCCCGGCAAGATTCACATCTTGGAGTGCGGCACCCTCCAGATGTGCTCTTGAGAGATTGGAATAGCTGAAATTCACGCCCTTGAGCTTGGTCTGCTGAAAGATCACCCGCGCCAGTTCGGCCTTCGACAGGTCGGCGCCTTCCAGATTAGCGCCGCTGAAATCCGATCGATTCAACTCCGACTTCTGGAAGTTGGCTCTCACGGCCTGAGCTTTCGCGAAGTTCGAGCGGTTCATGTCGGAGGATGAGAAATCCGCTTCTGCCAGGACAGCCTCGGCGAAACTCGCCCGCCATCCGAGCGCCTTCGTGAAATTCGCCTTCGACAGATCGGCTTTCTCGAAACGGGTGCGGCTGACTTCCGTCTCGCTGAGATCGGCCCCCGCCAGTTTGGAGCCGCCGAAATCGCTCAGCGTGAGAAGCGAGCGATGAAAGTTGGTGCCGCTCAGATCCTCTCCGTTGAGCATGAGACGCGCCTTCGAACATCCGGACCAATCGATCCTGGGCCCTGGCGAATCCTGACATTTGGCTTCCGCCGCACCACCGGAAAGAGCGGCAAGGATTAGCCCGACACCAAGAAGGCCCCAACCTCTCTTGCCCAATCGCTCCCTCCTGCACAGAGATCTCATGAATTTTCCTCAAACGGCCGAACCCAGCCTCTGAAGTAAGTAGGTCTCAGCCTCCGACAAAGGAGATCAATCGCGGGAATTTCAACGTGGAGCCGGGCTCGACTTTGCAACCTTATGGCCTAGCTTTAAGCGTCACATCCAAGGGTGATATCATGCGTCAAACAATGATCCTTTCCCTTCTGGGACTTGTAGGCTTGGCCCTCGCCGGTTGCTCGACCTCGCCTTCCGCAGAAGGCGTCCTACCGCGAGAAGGCCTGCCGCCACCACCATCAGTGACCGGCACATTGAACCGCGCTCCCGCCCGAGCAACCGCGCAGCCGCAGGCCCAGCGGCGCTCCTTGAGCGTGCCCGACAGGCTGGTGCCGCCGCGCCCGAGGACATGACCGGACCGGCATGAGCACATCGCAAAGCCCGAAGAAAGGCCCTTTGAACGGGGCCTTTTCTCATTCGTAACAGCGCCTCGAACCGACCGATCAGTGTGCGACAGCACAGCCATCGCCTCCATTGCGATTAGTGATATATGACGTTACGGAATATATGCTTTTGAGGAATCACTTTCATGATGTGGACCAACGCCCTGGCTTGGCTCAGTCATATGACCTGGCTCGACGGGCTGGCCTGGCTCGCCGCAGCCCTCGCCATCACTGGCAGCGCCATGCGCACCATCATCCCCTTGCGCTGCATCGGCATCACCACGAACGCGGTGTCGCTGACCTATGCGGTGATGATGCAGATCTATCCCAGCATCACGGTGAACCTGATCCTGCTGCCTCTCAACAGCTTGCGGCTCTACCAGATGATCCGCCTCATACGCCAAGTGAAGCAGGCCTCGCGGAGCGACCTTTCCATGGAATGGCTGAAGCCTTTCATGACACGCCGCAAGGTGAAGGCGGGCGAGGTTCTGTTCGCGAAGGGCGAGAGCGCCAATTGCATGTTCTACACACTCTCCGGGCGTTACCGCCTCAACGAACTCGGCATCGAACTCATGCAGGGACAGGTCGTTGGCGAGATGGGCTTCATGTCGCCTGAGAACCGCCGCACGCAAACTCTCGAATGCATCGAGGACGGCGAGGTGCTGAACATCTCCTACGACGAGGTGCGCCAGCTCTACTTCCAGAATCCGGAATTCGGCTTCTACTTCCTGCGCCTGACCAGCGAACGCATGTTCAAGAACATGGAGAGGCTGGAGACAGAGCTTGCGGAGATGAGGGCGAATTCGAATGACGCCACACCCCTGCGCACGATGGCTTCAGCTTAGAATAAGTCCAATCAAGGGCCACTTTAGAAAACTTATAAGCTATTGTTTTCACTTAGTTTTTTATTGACCCCGCGCTGCCGCCATGGTTCTTCCCGCTTCATGGAAGAGCAGGCTTTCGACCTGCTCGATATTGTCGGTGGAGGATCCTCATGGCATTGACGACGAAATTCGCCCGCACGCTGCTTCTCGGCGCAGCCGCCCTTGGCACGCTTGCCGGCTCGGCCCAAGCAGCCGATCAGGCCCTGAACATCTACACGACCCGCGAGCCGGGTCTCATCAAGCCGGTTCTCGACGAGTTCACCAAAGAGACGGGCATCAAGGTCAATACGATCTTCATCAATAACGGCCTCGAGGAGCGCATCCGCACCGAAGGCGAGAACAGCCCGGCGGACATCATCCTCACAGTCGATATCGGCCGTCTGGCCGCTGCCAAGGATTACGGCGTCACTCAAGCCGTGAAGTCCGAGGCGCTCGAGAAGGTGATCCCCACCGCCTATCGTGACCCGGAAGGCCATTGGTTCGGCATCGCCCTGCGCGGTCGCGTGGTTTACGCCTCCAAGGAACGCGTGAAGCAGGACAAGATCACCTATGAAGAGCTCGCCGACCCCAAGTGGAAGGGCAAGATCTGCATTCGCTCCGGCCAGCATCTCTACAATGTCAGCCTCATCGCCGCCGCCATCGCTCACATGGGCGAAGCGAAGGCCGAGGAATGGCTGAAGGGCGTGAAGGCCAACCTCGCCAAGAAGCCCTCGGGCGGCGACCGTGAGCAGGCCAAGGACATCCTAGCCGGCGTCTGCGACATCGCTGTCGGTAACACCTACTACGTCTCGCTCATGCTGAACGGCAAGGACGAGGAGCAGAAGAAGTGGGGCGAGGCGATCAACGTGATCCTGCCCACCTTCCAGGGCGGCGGCACGCACGTGAACGTCTCCGGCCTCGCGCTCGCCAAGCACGCGCCCAACAAGGCGAATGCCGTGAAGTTCATGGAGTTCATGGTCTCCGACGACTCGCAGCGCATCCACGCTGAGGCGAACTCGGAATACCCGATCAAGGCCGGCATCAAGATCCATCCGACCATCGCCTCCTTCGGCGAGCTGAAGGCGGATAACGTGGCCATCGCCGAGATCGCGAAGCTGCGTAAGAAGGCCAGCGAGCTGGTCGACAAGGTCGGCTTCGACCAGTAATCAGAAGGCAGTTGTTGAAACTGTTCTCTTAATAGGAGGCGCTGCCGGCAACGGCGGCGCCATTTTACATTGAAAGCAACCGCAGACGCCCGCTCATTTTTCGACACCGCTTCCTGGCGAGCGGTGAAGCGCATTCCCTGGTGGCTCTCGGCCACCGTGGCGGCGATCGGCCTGCTCGTGCTTCTTCCCATCGCCGCGCTGATCGGAATCGCAGCCCAGGGCGATGCGGAAATCTGGCCGCATCTGATCCGCAACGTTCTGCCGTCGAGCATAGTCGATACGCTTGCGCTTCTCGCCGGCATCGCCGTCGTCGCGGGCTCCATGGGCATCACATCGGCCTGGCTCGTCACCGCGCATCGCTTCCCCGGCCGCAATATCCTCGTGTGGCTTCTGCCCCTGCCGCTCGCCGTTCCCACCTACATCACGGCTTACATTTACGTGGAGCTGTTCGATTCCGCAGGCCTCGTGCAGATGGCCTTGCGCGATCTGATGGACTGGAAGTCACGCTCCGATTACTGGTTTCCGGAGGTGCGCTCGCTCTATGGCTGCATCATCGTGATGTCCGCCGTGCTCTATCCCTATGTGTATATTGCAGCGCGCGCGATGTTCCTGACGCAGAGCGCGAGCATGCTGGAAGTGGCGCGCGTGCTGGGCGCCAGCCGCATCAAGCTCTTTCGCGTCATCGCGCTTCCCCTCGCCCGCCCTGCCCTCGCCGTCGGCCTGTCGCTCGCGCTCCTCGAAGCGCTCAACGATATCGGCGCGAGCGAATATCTTGGCGTGCGCACGCTGACCGTTGCCGTCTACAATACATGGCTCAATCGCGGCAGCCTGCCCGGCGCAGCGCAGATCGCCTGTGTGATGCTCGCCTTCGTCGTCGCGCTGATCCTCATCGAGCGTTATGGCCGTAAGGACCGACGCTATGCCACCTCGGCCAAGCGCTCGCGCGTGGTGCATCCTGTACCGCTCTCCGGCGGACGCGCATGGCTGGCGAGTGTGCTCTGCGCCATTCCGGTACTTCTCGGCTTCGTGCTGCCGCTCGTCTTCCTGATGCGCGAGATTCTGCGCGGTGGTCTCGTCGATCAGCTCGATGCAGAGTTCCTCGACCACCTTCTGACGACGATCGGCCTCTCGGTCGCGGCTACTCTGGCGGTTCTGGCCATTGCCACTCTGCTCGTTTCCGCAGCACGCATCGCCAAGTCACCGCTCACCCGAAGCACCTTGTTCGTGGCGGGCCTCGGCTATGCCGTCCCTGGCACGGTGCTCGCACTCGGCTTGATGACACCGCTGGTCGGGATCGATGGATTCATCGGTACAATCTGGCGCCACTTCACCGGCGAACGCCTCGGCCTGCTTCTCATGGGCACGGCAGCCGCAATCGTCATCGCCTATGTGCTGCGCTTCCTGTCGATCGCGACCGGCTCCCTATCCGCAGGCCTCGACCGCGTTTCGCCAAGTCTCGAGGATGCCGCGCGCACGCTCGGCTCGTCGCGCAAGGAGATGGTCTGGCGTATCCAGATTCCCCTGATGCATCCGGCGCTCGCAAGCGCCGCTCTCCTCATCTTCGTGGATTGCATCAAGGAATTGCCGGCAACCCTGCTGCTGCGGCCTCTCAACACGGAAACGCTCGCCACGCAGGTCTACACCTATGCCTCGCGCGGACGCTTCGAGGACGGCTCGCTCGCGGCCCTCGTCATCGTGCTTATCGGCCTTGTTCCCGTGATCCAGCTCGTGCGCAGCGCCGAGGCACGGCCGAAAGCGACGGACACTTCACCTTCCGAATAAAAAAGCGGCCACGAGGGCCGCTTTCCAATTTTATTCTGCCTCCAACCTCATCCTGAGGAGCCGCGAAGCGGCGTCTCGAAGGAGGCTCCAGAGCGCCCTGGAGACGCCTCGCCCTTCGAGACGGACCTGCGGTCCTCCTCAGGGTGAGGCTTCGTTGTGCTAGGCCGCCTGCTTGCCGTTCAGATCGACCTTGAAATCGGCTTCCGTCTTCGCCTTGATCTCGTCGACCGTGACGCCGTCGGCGAGTTCGATCAGGGTCATGCCGGTGCCGCCCTTCTTGTCGATGGAGAAGACGCCGAGATCGGTGATCACGATGTCGACTACGCCCGTGCCGGTGAGCGGCAGGGTGCAGCTCTTCAAGAGCTTCGGATCTTCCGATCCGTCCTTGCCCTTGGCGACATGTTCCATCACCACGACCACGCGCTTCACGCCGGCCACGAGGTCCATGGCGCCGCCCATGCCCTTCACCATCTTGCCGGGGATCATCCAGTTGGCGAGGTCGCCGTTCTGGGCCACCTGCATGGCGCCGAGGATCGACAGATCGATGTGGCCGCCGCGGATCATCCCGAAGGAGTCGGAGCTGGAGAAATAGCTCGTTGTCGGCAGCTCGGTAATCGTCTGCTTGCCGGCATTGATGAGGTCGGCATCCTCCTCGCCCTCGAAGGGGAAAGGTCCCATGCCGAGCATGCCGTTCTCCGACTGCAGCTGCACGTGCATTCCGGCTGGGATGTAGTTCGACACGAGCGTCGGAATGCCGATACCGAGATTCACGTAATAGCCGTCGCGCAGTTCCTTGGCGGCGCGGGCTGCCATTTGTTCACGGGTCCATGCCATCAGACTGTCTCCTCGCGCTTGCGGGTGGTGCGCTGCTCGATGCGTTTCACCGGGTTCGCCACATGCACCATGCGCTTCACGAAAATGCCGGGGGTATGAATGCAATCCGGGTCGATCTCGCCGGCGGGAACCAGATGCTCCACCTCGGCGATGGTCAGACGCGACGCGGTCGCCATCATCGGGTTAAAGTTGCGGGCGGTCTTGCGGTAGACGAGGTTGCCCTCCGTGTCGCCCTTCCAGGCGTGGACCACGGAGATGTCCGCGAAGAGGCCGGTTTCCATGACGTATTTCTCGCCATTGAACTCGCGCACTTCCTTGCCTTCGGCAATCAGGGTGCCGACGCCGGTCTTGGTGTAGAACGCGGGGATGCCCGCGCCACCGGCGCGGATGCGCTCGGCCAGGGTGCCCTGCGGGTTGAACTCCAGCTCCAGTTCGCCGGACAGGTATTGCTGGGCGAAGAGCTTGTTCTCGCCCACATAGGACGAGATCATTTTCCTGATCTGACGGGTCTCCAGCAGCCGGCCCAGGCCGACGCCATCCACGCCTGCATTGTTGGAAATGAAAGTGAGTTCTTTCGCCCCCGAATCACGAATTGCCTCGATCAGGGTCTCCGGGATGCCGCACAGGCCGAACCCGCCGGCCATGATCGTCATCCCATCCTTCACGAGACCAGCCAGCGCGGATGTCGCGTCGCTGTAAACCTTATTCATCAACGATTCCTCCTAGGGCCAAGCCCGCCCTTCAAGGCCTTGAAACGAGATCGGGGCGCACCCTGCTACTTGGCCTCAATTTAGACAATCCCTTCCTATGGATATATGAGAACAATTGTTTATTCGGCTCCGCCGCCCACAGGCATATGACCCAACGTCACTTGCGAGGCGGGCCCCAAGGTTTAATAAATCAAGCTCATGTCTCGCCGCATCGCTGTTTCGATTGCACTCATTACGTTTGCCGTTATCGCCGCGGCCGCCGCTCCCTGGACATTCAGGGAGAACGGCCTGTCATCTGCCCTCACCAGCCACATGCGAGATCGCTACGGGCTCGACCTGACAGTCCAGGGCCGCAGTACTTTTGCCGTGCTGCCGATCCCGCGGGTCAAGTTCGAGGATGTGACAGTCCGTTTTCCCAAACAGGCGCTGACCGCCGAAGGCGGCACCCTGCGCGGAGAAATCCGCGTGCTGCCTCTCCTTTTCGGGCAGGTCGAGCTTTCCGATTTCGACTTGAGCGATAGCAAGATCACGGCCTCCGCCCAGGCGCTGAAGGACGTGAACTGGGGCGAGGTGTTCCGGAACAGGACCAGCGCCACCCATGCTCGCCGGCTAATCCTGAACAATTCCAAGATCCGCTGGACCGACCTAGAAGATGCCGATCTGAAGATCGCGGAGCTCGTGATCCGCTGGGTCGGCGAGAACGAGCCGCTCACGGCTTACGGCCATGCGATATGGCGGGACGAGCAGGTTATTCTGAAGGAAGCCTTGATCCACCCCGACAAACTCGCCTCCGGTACCATCAGTCCGGTCGCGCTGGCGATTACCGCCCCTACGGCACGACTGAGCCTGAAGGGCGAGGCACAGCTGGGGTCCAATCCAGGGCTGACGGGCGAAGGAGCCATCCAGGCCTCCTCCATCCAGACCTTCACCCGCTGGAGCGGCGTGAAGCTACCCTTCGGCTCCCTGATCCAGGCCTTCTCCGTCCAGGGCGATTTCTCCATCGATCGCCGCCGCCTGTCCTGGCCCTCCGTGGCCGTCACCTTGGGCAACGACAAGCTCGAAGGCACCATGGCGGTGCGCCTCGATACGGAGCGCCCGGTGATCACCGGCACTCTCGCGGCCGACGAGCTAAACCTGACCGATCTTTTCTCGCCCTTTGCCCAGGCGCGTACCCCCTCAGGCTCCTGGAGCGAGGAGAAGCTGGATCTTGCCCATGTCACGGGCGGTGATCTCGACCTGCGCCTCTCCGCCGCATCGGCTCATCTCGGTAAGCTGCGTGTCGAGGACATGGCGGCAAGCGTTCTCGTGCGGCCCGGCGAGATCGAGGCCTCCATCGGCCGCGCCGGCTTTCATGACGGCAGCCTGAAAGGACGCCTCTCGCTTATGACCGTCGATGGAAAGACGGAACTCAAGAGCCAAGGCACCTTCTCGGGCGTCGACATCGCGCCCTTCCTGAGCAGCATGGGCGAGCCGCGCTGGATCACGGGTCGCGCTCAAGGCAGCTTCGCCTTCGATGGCAAGGGCTTGAATCCGGTCGAGGTGATCCAGCAGGCCCAGGGCCGCAGCGCGATCACAATCCGCAAGGGCGAACTCGTCGGCATCGCTCTCGGCGACGCCCTGAAGCGTGTCGAGAAGCACCCTCTCCTCGCCTCCCTCAACTGGAAAGGCGGGCGCACGCCTTTCCAGGAAGCTCAAGCCCAGATCATCGTTCAAAACGGCATCGGCGAGGTCACCGAGGGCAAGCTCACCTCGGAGGACATTGCGGCCGAGCTGAAGGGTCAGGTGCTGATGGTGGATCGCACCCTCGACCTAAAGGCCGTGGTCTCTTCGGCCGATTCCAAGTCCGCGCCTTCCCTCGCCTTCGACATCGACGGCGGATGGGACAATGTGAGCGTGATGCCGAACGCCCGCTCCCTCATTGAGCGGTCGGGCGCGGCGAAGCCCCTGCTTCCTGCCGAGCGCATTGCCCCGAACGCTCAGACTCCGCAGGCCACCGCTCAGTGAGCGTTACGCTGTGAGCGCATCACCGAGCGCTTGCTGATCAAGGTTGCCGAGATCACGCCAATCGTCACGAGACCGATGAGGATCGTGGAGGCTGCGTTGATCTCCGGCGAGAGACCGAGACGGACCTGGCTGTAGATCTTGATCGGCAGCGTCGTCGCGCCTGGACCCGTATTGAAGCTCGCGATCACGAGATCATCCAGAGACAGGGTGAAGGCGAGCAGGAAGCCCGCCACGATGGACGGCGCGATCAGCGGCAATGTCACCGCGAAGAACGTGCGCAAAGGCGGCGCGCCAAGATCCATTGCCGCCTCTTCCAGCGAGCGGTCGAAGGTCATGAGGCGCGACTGCACCACCACCGTGACGAAGCACATGGTGAGCGTGGTATGCGCCAGCGTGACCGTCCAGAAGCCGCGATCCAGATCGATGGCGACGAAGAACAATAGCAGCGACAGGCCGGTGATGACTTCCGGCATCACCATGGGCGCATAGATCATGCCCGTGAAAAGCGTGCGCCCCGTGAAGCGCCCGTAGCGCGTGAGCGCGAGCGCCGCGAGCGTGCCGAGAACCGTCGCCATGCTGGCTGAGAGCAGCGCGATCCGCAGCGTCACCCATGCCGCTTCCATCAGCGCCTGGTTGCGGAAGAGCGCCCCGTACCATTGCGTCGAGAAACCGCCCCATACAGTCACGAGCCGCGAAGCGTTGAAGGAATAGATCATCAACAGTAGGATCGGCAGGTAGAGGAACGCGAAGCCCAAAACCAGCGACGTGACGTTGAAGAGACTTAAGCGTCGGTTCATGGCCGTGTCTCCACGCGCCGCGCCTCCACATCGCGATAGATCACGATGGGAATGACGAGGATGATCAGAAGCAGGATCGCGACGGCCGACGCCAGCGGCCAATCGCGGTTCGAGAAGAACTCGCTCCACAGCTGACGGCCGATCATGAGCGTCTCGGAACCGCCGAGCAGATCCGGGATCACGAATTCACCCACTGCTGGGATGAAGCAGAGAAGCGAGCCCGCGATGATACCGGGCATGGCGAGCGGCACCGTGATCGTCCAGAACGAACGCCAAGGCGTGGAGCCGAGATCGAGGGCCGCTTCCAGCAGCGTGTCGTCCATCTTCTCCAGAGTCGCGTAGAGCGGCAGCACCATGAAGGGCAGATAGGCATAGACGATGCCGATATAGACCGCCCATTCGGTATTCAGGATTTCGATAGGGTCGGAAGTGAGCCCAAGCCCCATGAGCGCCTGCGTTAGCAGCCCCTCGGGCTTCAGGATCGCGATCCAGGCATAGATGCGGATGAGGAAGCTCGTCCAGAACGGCAGGATGACGAGTGCCACCAGAAGCGAGCGGTGCCGCTCCGGTGCGCGCGCCATGCCGTAGGCAATGGGAAAGCCCACGAGCAGTAGAAGAACGGTCGAGATCGCGGCGATGCGCACGGAGGAGAGCGTGGCGCGCAGATAAAGATCGTCTTCCGCGAGAAGCGCGAAATTCTCGAGATCGAGACCGCTGAAGAAAGCGGCGATGTCGCTCCACTCGAAGACCGGCCTGTAGGGCGGCTGCGCGACTGCGGTATCCGACAGGCTGATCTTGAGCACGATCAGGAACGGCACGAGGAAGAACACGCCGAGCCAGAGATAAGGCACGGCGGGGACCAGAGCCGAACTCAGCCGCTTGGTGAGGGAATGCTCTTTCATGGCTATTCCGCCAGGATCACCGCCGCACCCGGCGCGAAGGTGATGTAGACCTGCTCGTCCCAGTCGATGGGACTTTCCACGAAGCGGGACACGTTGGCGCGCGTCACCCTCAGGATCTCGCCTGTCGCGAGCCTGACGCGATAGACGGTCCAATCGCCGAGATAGCCGATGTCCCACACCTCGCCGGTGAGGACGTTCACGGCCTCGGGGCCCGGCTTCTCGCGCTGGATCGTCATCTTCTCCGGGCGCACCGCGATGGCAACGGCCTGGCCGGAATGCAGCACCTCGTCAGGATCGTCGATGGTGAGCGGCACCTCGGCGGAAGCGGTCTTCACGCGCCAGAGGCCGCTCTCCTGGCCCATCACATGGCCTTCGAGAATGTTCACGTCGCCGACGAATTCAGCGATGAAGCGGGTCTTGGGCTGTTCGTAGATTTCACCGGGATCCGCGACCTGCACGATGCGGCCATGGTCCATGACCGCGATGCGATCGGCCATGGTCATCGCCTCTTCCTGGTCATGGGTGACGACCACGAAGGTCATGCCGAGCTCGTGCTGGATGTCCATGAGCTCGAACTGGGTTTCCTCGCGCAGTTTCTTGTCGAGAGCGCCGAGGGGCTCGTCGAGCAGCAGCACCTTCGGCTTCTTGGCAAGCGCGCGGGCGAGCGCCACGCGCTGGCGCTGGCCACCGGAAAGCTGGCTGGGATAACGCTTGGCGAGCTTTTCGAGCTGTACGAGGCGCAGCATCTCGCCGACCCGGTCGGCGATCTCGGCCTTGGGCATGCCGTCCTGCTTCAAGCCGAAGGCGATGTTCTTTTCCACGCTCATATGGGGAAAGAGCGCATAGGACTGGAACATCATGTTCACGGGCCGCCGATAAGGCGGAACGCCCGACAAATCCTGCCCCGCCAGGGTGATCCGCCCCTCGGTGGGCATCTCGAAGCCCGCGAGCATGCGCATCAGGGTCGTCTTGCCGCAGCCGGAAGGGCCGAGCAGGCAGAAGAACTCGCCCTGGAAGATGTCGAGGCTCAGATGGTCCACCGCCATGGCGTCACCGAAGCGCTTCGTCACGTTCTCGAAGCGGATCAGCGGCTTGGCATCGGGATCGGTCCAGGGGGCGAAGGTGCGGCGCACGGCGCCGACAGAAGCGGAAGCGGATTGGCGGAGTGGAGGAGGCAAGATGTTTGAACTTCACCTGAAGGGAGAAAACCTGCCGCGCAAGCTAGGACGTTCGGGGCAAGAGAACAACAGATTTAAGGGCCTCGATCCCCACCCCTTTCGTACGGCTTCGCCGACATGCATAAGCCCCATTCCGGCCCCACCCTATGGAAGAGCGCGCAAGGCCGCGCCCGCCGCGGAAAGCCTGCGGCAGACAGCATGACCAAGGAGGCTCGCCATGAGCGCAACCGGTCTCGAAGTCTTCGATAAAACCCTCCACATTACCAATACTTGGCTCAAGGAATTGATGGAGATGCTCGGCTGCGACCGGCATGTCGCCTGGCATGCCCTGGGCTCGGTTCTGAGGACCCTGCGGGACCGGATCCCGCTGCAGATCTCCGCGCATCTGAGCGCCGAGCTGCCGCTTCTTGTGCGCGGTCTCTATTTCGACCGCTGGCATCCCACGGCGACGCCGGAGCATTACCGCTCGCTCGACGAGTTTCTCGAGCGCATCGCCGAGGATATGCCTTCCAGCCGATCGATCGACCCCGAGAACGCCGCGCGGGCCGTCTTCACCGCCATGACGCGCCACCTCCCCGAGGGGCAGCTGGAGAAGATCCGCCATGCACTGCCGGAGGATATCCGGTCGCTATGGCCCAGGCGCACTGTGCGCGAGGACAGAACCAGGGTTGAGATGGACGTGGATGAACACCGCATCTCCCGAGAGGCATGAAAAAAGCCCGGCTCGAAAGCCGGGCTGAAGTTTTTGGAGGTTAGTCTCGGGAGGTAAACTTTAGTGACCGCCGCCGGCCCCGG
The DNA here is from genome assembly GCF_022808595.1 of Microvirga solisilvae. GTDB lineage: Bacteria > Pseudomonadota > Alphaproteobacteria > Rhizobiales > Beijerinckiaceae > Microvirga > Microvirga solisilvae. Next base: position 228,499 of record NZ_JAKUCN010000001.1, on the reverse strand, counting down.
CGGGTGCCGGACGTGGTTTCTTGATGAAGGGCAAGGCCAGGATCAGGCCCAGGAACAACACGGTCAGCAGCAGGAACACATCGGCGAAGGACATGACCATCGCCTCGCGGCGAACCATGTTGGACAGGGTCTTGATCGCTGCCGCATTTGCATCGGTGCCGAGAGCCTGGAACTTCATGGTCATGGCGTTCAGTGTCTCGACCGCCGTGGAGCGGCCCCAGTTCACGGTCTCGTGCAGCCGCTGGAGATGAAGATCCAGGCGGTTGTTGAGAACCGTGTTGATGAGCGCCAAGCCCACCGCACCGCCCAAGTTGCGGGTGAGGTTATAGAGGCCTGACGCGTTCTTGATGCGCTCCGGCGGCAACGTGCCGAGCGCGATGTTGTTGATCGGCACCATGCAGATCATGAGGCCGACGCCACGGAAGATCTGCGGGATGAAGAGCTCCCAGAAGTCCCAATCCTTGGTAAGCCCGCTCATCATCCAAGTGCCGAAGGCGAAGGCCGCAAAGCCGATGCCCATCATCACGCGTGGGTCCATCTTGCGCGAAAGGATGCCGGCAATCGGCGCCATGAAGAACATGGTCGCGCCTGAGACAAACATGGTCTCGCCGATCTGCAGCGATGAATATCCGCGCACGCGGCCGAGATAGACCGGGTAGAGATAGGTCAGGCCGTAGAGGCCGATGCCCATGACGAAGCTGAAGGACGAGCCCGCGAGGAAGTTGCGGTCGGCAAACGCCCGCAAATCCACGATCGGCTGCTTGGCCGTGAACGCGCGGTAGAAGAAACCGACCGCGCCGACGACGCAGACGATCGTGAGGATCAGCACCAACTCGTCCTGGAACCACTCGTTCAGAGGCCCCTCTTCCAGCACGTATTCGAGACTGCCGAGGAAGGCCGCCATGAAGCCGAGGCCCGCCCAATCGAAGGACTTGAACAGCTCGAAATTCGGCTCGTCGAAATCGACCAGGAGATAGGTCGAGACCGTCACGAAGATGCCGGGCACGATGTTGACCAGGAACAGCCAGTGCCAGGAGAAGAGATCGGTGAGATAGCCGCCGAGCGTCGGGCCGATGGTGGGCGCGAGCGTCGCCACGAGACCGATGATCGGCGAGATCACGGGCCGCTTCTCCGGCGGGAAGACAGTGAAGGCGGAAGCGAACACGGTGGGGATCATGCCGCCGCCGATGAAGCCCTGCAGCGCGCGGTAGATGATCATCTGGTCGATGTTCGTCGCCGTCGCGCACAGGAAGCTCATGAAGGTGAAGCCGCCCGCGGAGATCACGAACATCCAGCGCGTCGAGAGCACGCGCGAGAGCGTGCCCGAGAGCGGGATCATGATCACTTCCGCGATCAGATAGCTCGTCTGCACCCACGAGATTTCATCGGACGAAGCCGAGAGTCCCGCCTGAATCTCGGCGAGAGAAGCCGAGACGATCTGGATGTCCAGGATCGCCATGAACATGCCGAAGACCATGCAGAAGAACGCGAATGTCCTGCGCGGGCTCACCTGCGCAGGTTTCGCGGCCGGCATGGCGGCTTTGCTCGATATGGCGGCGGAAGCGGCCATGATGCCAGTTCTCTTTCCTTAGCGGGTAGCACTCGCCGTCTTTTGCGGCTCGTCAACGGTGCGCGTGTCGACATCGACGACGACCGACAGGCCGGGGCGCAACAGGCCCTGCTGAGCGACTTCCGGATTCACGGCGACGCGCACGGGCACGCGCTGCACGATCTTGGTGAAGTTGCCAGTGGCGTTCTCGGGCGGCAGTAGGCTGAACACCGCGCCGGAAGCCGGCGAGACGCTTTCCACCGTGCCGACGATGTCCGCATCCGGAAAGGCATCGACCTCGATCTTCACCTTCTGACCTACTTTCAGGGAGGCGAGCTGCGTCTCCTTGAAGTTGGCATCCACATGCACGCTCGTGAGCGGCACGAGCGCGGCCAGACGCGCGCCGGGCTGGACGAGGGTGCCGACCTCGACCGCCTTGTTGCCGATCACGCCATCGGCAGGAGCGCGGATTTCCGTGAACGAGAGATCACGCTCCGCCTTCTGGACCGATGTCTGCAATTCGGCTGCGACGCGGCGCGCTTCGTTCTGCTGAGCGTCGAGCACATCGACATTGGCCTTGGCCGCGACAAGCGCAGCCTGTGCGCTCTTCACACCGGCATCGGCCTGATCACGCGCAGCCTTGGCATTCTCGAGCGCCGCGCGGCTCGTGTAGTCCGAACGAGCAAGCTGCTGCTGGCGGTTGAAATCACCTTCGGCGCGCTCCAGCCCGGCCTGAGCCGACGCGACCTGCGCATCAGCCTGGGCTACGGAGGCGCGGCCCGCCTCGATCTGACGGCCGATGCGCTCGATGGCGCTCTGCTGAGTGGCGAGCTTGTCCTTGGCCGATTGCAGGGCAAAGCGATAATCGCCGTCGTCGATCTTGGCGATCAGGTCGCCAGCCTTGACGCTCTGATTGTTGGAGACCGCGACAGAAGAGACGTAGCCGGACACCTTGGCCGAGAGAATCGTGATGTCGGCCTGGACATAGGCGTCCTCGGTCGAGACCATGAAGCGGCCATCCGTCCACCAGTTGTAGCCCTCATAGCCGCCGAACAGCAAAGCCGCGCCGGCAATGGCCATGATAACGGGCTTCCTGCGCGACTTGGCCTTCGTGGGCGCAGCTTCCTGGGGGGCCTGGGCTCCCTGCACCGTAGGTTTCGCGTCCTGCTCCGCTTCCGGAGTCTGGGCCGGCTGCCGATCCATGACCGGCTGGGGAGCACCCTTTGCGCCCTGCTCGAACTCTTCCCGGTAAGCCATTCCAACCCTCTTTCAACAAGCCGAACCGCCCGGACCCAGAAAGTCTGGATCCATTCTTGCGGCATTGGACTATCATGACTAAGTGAACTACATATGATTTGACCGAACCGTTCGGTCAATAGCCAGGAGGTGATAAAACGCACATGAGCGACCTGAAAGATATCGCTCGCGCTTCGGATGCCTCTTCCAGCGCATCCCCCTCAACGGAGGAGAGCGCGGAGAGTGCCAAGCGTCGCCAGATTTTGGAGGGAGCCCGTCAGGTTTTTCTGGCGAGCGGCTTCGACGGCGCCAGCATGGGCGAGATCGCAAAGGCGGCCGGCGTCTCCAAGGGCACGCTCTATGTCTATTTCGACAGCAAGGAGAGCCTGTTCGCCGCTCTGACCCTGGAAGAGAAGCGCGGCCTGGCGGAGGTTTTGTTCAAGCTCGACCCCGAAGATCCGGACGTGCGCTCCGTGCTGACCCAGCTCGGCCATACCTATCTCACGCGCATGGGAACGCCGGAGCACATTTCATCCATTCGAATGGTCATCGGCGCGGCTGAGAAGTTCCCTTCCCTCGGCCAAGCCTTCTACGAAGCGGGTCCCTGCCAGGGCATCGCCCGCCTTGCCGCCTATTTCGACCGTCAGGTCGAGGCCGGGCGTCTGTCCATCGAGGACACAAGCGTGGCCGCCCAGCATTTCCTCGACCTCTGCGTTTCCGGCCTCATGCGCCGCCAGCTTTTCGCCGTGGGTGGTGCGCCGACGCAGGACGAGATCAAGAAGAACGTGGCGAATGCTATCCGGGTATTCTTCGCGGCCTATGGGCCGCAATCGGCTCCCCGCTGAAGCAGCTTAGCGAACTAAAAACAAAACCCGCCGTGTTGTGCACGGCGGGTTTTGTGCTTGTCAGGTTCGTGCAGAGGTGATGCTTAGATCCACCACTGCCAAGCGCCGTCGACCACGCCGCCCTTGAGCTGCTCGGCCTTGATGCCCTCGATAAAGATCTTACGGCCATCGTTGACCGTGATCTCTACGGTCCTAAACTCAGTCCAGGTCGGCACGTTCTTCGGCTTGTTGTTGCTGCCCCAGAAGTCGCTATACGAGCTCGTCACACCCACCAGGCGGATCACGTCGCCGTAACCGAAGTCCTTGATCACATCAGAACCGCTGTTCGCATGGAACACGAACTTGTCGCTGCCGGCCCCGCCCCACATCGTGTCGTTGCCCGCACCGCCCTGCAGAACGTCGTGGCCGTCCTCGCCGTACAGGCGGTCGTCACCGGCGCCGCCATACAGCGTGTCCTCATTGTAGCCGCCATACAGCCAGTCGCTTCCATTGCCGCCCGAGAGCTGATCATGGCCGTCCTCGCCATACAGCATGTCGTCGCCGTCCTCGCCGTCAAGGATGTCGTTGCCGTCGTCTCCATGCAGTCGGTCCTCGTTGGCCCCGCCATACAGCGTGTCCTGGCCCATGCCACCCATCAGAGTGTCATTGCCGTCCTGGCCGTAGAGCAGGTCGTCGTCGTCTAGGCCATAAAGCCGGTCGTGACCGCTGCCGCCGAGCAGGCGATCATCGCCCCAGTACCCGAGCAGATCATCATCGCCCTCGCCACCATCCAACGTGTCGTTGCCGTCGCCGCCGTCAAGGTGGTCGTTGCCACCCTGGCCATAGAGCAGGTCGTGGCTGTTGTGGCCGTAAAGCTTGTCGTTGTCGTCACCGCCCAGCAACGTGTCTTGACCTTGGCCGCCGTTCAGCGTGTCATTGCCGGTATAGCCGATCAGCACGTCATGGCCGTCGCCGCCATCGACCACGTCATCGTCCTCGCCGGCATCGAGATGGTCGTTGCCGTCGCCGCCGGACAGCGTGTCGCGGCCGAAGCGGCCGTAGATCACGTCGTTGCCGGTGTAGCCGATCAGCACATCGTGGCCGTCACCGCCGTCGAGATGGTCATTGTCCTCGCCGCCATCGAGAGTGTCGTTGCCTTCACCACCATACAGCGTGTCGTTGCCGAAGCGTCCATAGAGCTGGTCGTCGCCCTTGCCGCCGTCGAACTTATCGTGGCCGTAGACGTAACCGGTTGTGATCATGTCGTCGAGCACGTCGTTGCCGGCGCCGCCATAGAGGTGGTCGTCGCCGTCGCCGCCGCGCAGCGTATCGTCGCCCTCGCCGCCGACCAGCACGTCGTGGCCCTGATGGCCCACGAGCACGTCGTTGCCGGTGCCGCCGATGAGGTAGTCGGAATAGACACCGCCCTGCACCGTGTCGTTGCCGGCACCCGCATCAATCACCGAGCCGGACACCTTGAAGGCGCCCGCGCGGCCCTCATGCGCGCCGTTGACGAGCCAGTGCTCCCAGACCCAGGCGTCGGACAGGTTGTACTTCTTCTTGTAGGCGGCCACATCCGGGTTGGCGGCAAGATAACCCGCCACATCGAATGCACTGCCCCAGTCGGCGCCTGTCTGCGAACCGCCGCTCCAGCCGCCGGCACGCCCTTCGAAGCGACCGTAGTTCAGCCAGTGATAATAGGCGTAGTCAAAGCCCAGCTGCATCTGCAGCATGTGGCGATACACGTCGTTATTCTTGACGAGGTAATCATAGGCGTTGAAGTATTGGCCGCTGGCGTTGCCGACGATAATGGTATCGTCATGCGAGCTGCCGATGACGTTCTCTACATCGCGAAGAACGTCACCTTGCGCTGCGCGGCTGCCATATCCCACCGCAAGGTCAATGTAGATCCCGCTGGCGCTGCTCGAGTATCTGACGGTATCCACCCCCGCGCCGCCGTTGAGCGTGTCGGCACCGAGGCTGCCGAGAATGATGTCATCGCCGTTGCCGCCATTGACGACGTCATCACCCCACCATCCGTCGAGAATGTCGTTGCCCTCGCCGCCTTCGAGAGTGTCGTTGCCGTCACCGCCGCTCAGAGTATCCTTACCGCCGCCGCCAATGAGCAAGTCATCGCCCGCGCCACCCAGGATGCTGTCGTTGTCCTCGCCGCCATCAAGGGTATCGTTACCGGCATCGCCACTCAGGAGATCGGAACCGACACCTCCGAGAATGCGATCGTCGCCTTCGCCGCCGTACAGGTAGTCATGGCCTTCGCCGCCATCGATCAGATCGTTTCCGGCCTCTCCGAAAAGACTGTCGTTGCCCCCCGCGCCATGCAGGGTGTCATTGCCGCCACCGCCGCCGAACCAGTCCCTTTCCGCGTTTCCGACAAGGCTATCGTTACCATCACCTCTCGATCGCACATTCGCCGAGTAGGTTGTGGCGCCGAACTTCATCGTGACACGGACATCAACGGAATTTTCATCGACAGAATCCGGGCCAGTCCCAGGTCCAGGGGTTGGAGGAGTGCTGTCGGTATCCTCATCGTCCCGAAGGCTTTCAAGGAGTGCATTGCCTGCGCGACTAATGGCACTGCCTACCATATCCCATAAAGCGTTCCCATCGATGAGCGGATCGCCGCTTGCACCTTCTAATTCTGGGTCGTACGCGGCTCCATTCCCGCGAGGGATCCATTCTTCGCCGCCGAAATCACCGTCCTCATCCATCCGGTCAATGTCGCAAGTGCGCGCCATTGGAAAAGGAGGGAATACGATACCGCCTGTCTCGATCGTCGTAGTGGGGCCGTCGCCTGGAATCCCAGAGCCTGGCCCCCCGGAGCCACCATAGGTCGCGCCGGTACCGCCGAAGAGGATGCCCAGACGATAAAGCTCGGCTTCAAATGAATTGGTTGCCATTGCATAAACCCCACGTCGAAAGGAACTTGCGCCAAGGCATTTTCACCTTGCCCGGCACTGTCAGGCTTCGAAGTGATTTTAAAATCTGGCTCTTTCATACTCTCTAATCAGAGAGTGTTTACATGTGAACAACCAATATTTTTTAGTAAATTTGACGCCAAGTTGGATGACGCTGGGTCACATCACCACTCTTAGCTGCAGGCCTAGACCATTTGGCCTATGAATATCGACGAATAATATTATTCCTAAATTAAACAAGACTTTGAAATATTTGATAATGCCTCATGTAACGTAGATTACACGCCAAATAATTTTCTCAAGTCTGGTTGTTTTATTTCGGGACAGAATGCTAATCATCTAGCAAAAAGCCCCGCAATGCCGCTTGCGAGGCTTTTGATCAACGTCCCTTTAGGCTGAGGCCCTAGTGGTTCTATGAAAGCTCAACGATCCGCCCGCATCGCTTCGGCCACACGCTCCTTCAGCACCTCCGGCTGGCGCAGGATCAGGGCGCCGCGGGTGCGCTCTATCAGGCCTTCCTGGGTCAGCATCGTAAACTCGCGCGTGATCTGCTCGCGGCGGCAGCCGATGCGGGCGGCAACGATATGGTGGAAAGGCGGTGGGGTGATGACCCGCTCGATCCCCCTTTCGCCGCGCGGCACGGACAGGCGCAGAAGCTCCGAATAAAGCCGGTGCCGCAGATCCAACACCGTCTGCTCCATGAACTTGGCGTTCAATTCGCGCAGCCGCGAGGCCATGAGGCAGAAAAGGCGCTCGGACACGGGCTGGTTGGCGAAGAGCAGCTCCTTGAACACGTTCGCTGGCATCACGCATGCCTCGCCCCTCGTGAGGGCGGTCACATTTGCAGAGCGCTTGATGCCGTCGAGGGCAGCGAGTTCGCCGAACACCTCGCCGGGCTTCATCTCGTTGAGGATCACTTCCTTGCCGGAGGCTGTGCGCATCAGCACCCGCACCTCGCCCGAGAGCAGGAAATAAACGTCGTTGGAGAGCTCATCGAAATCGACGATGACCTCCTCCGGATCGAAGCGGCGCCAGTTAGACCGCGCCTCGAAGGGGACCAGATCAATCTCCAGACCCCTGAACAACTGAACATTGGCAAGCCGACCCATGTCTTTATCCCACCCGCGACCGCTAGTTCGACTATAACTATATCACGTTTCTTAGCCGTCTAGACTTCCCGCTTACTTTATCAGGCTTTGACCGCCCGGTCATTCACCGCCCTTCCTATTCATGGCTATTGCGTATGAACGGACCTTGCCAGAGCCCCCTTCACGGGCCAAAAGGCGGCATGCTCCACGTCAACGACCTGACCTACCGCATCGGCGACCGCCTGATCCTCGACCATGCCTCCTTCAACCTGCCTGACGGCGCGAAGGTGGGGCTCGTCGGGCGAAACGGCGCGGGCAAGACCACCCTGTTCAAGATTATCCAGGGCGAGCTCGCCACCGAGAGCGGCAGCATCACCCTCCCCCGCGGCATGCGGATCGGCGCGGTGGCGCAGGAAGCCCCCGGCGGCCCGGAGCGCCTCATCGACGTGGTTCTCGCCGCCGACAAGGAGCGCAGCGCCCTCCTCGCCGAGGCTGAGCATGCGGATGGCATCCGCCGGGCCGAGATCGAGATGAGGCTCACCGATATCGGCGCGCATTCCGCTCCCGCCCGCGCCGCCGCGATCCTCCACGGCCTCGGCTTCGATGCCGAGGCGCAACAGCGTCCCTGCTCCGACTTTTCGGGCGGCTGGCGCATGCGCGTGGCGCTTGCAGCCGTGCTGTTCACCGAGCCGGACCTGCTGCTTCTCGACGAGCCGACGAACTATCTCGACTTAGAGGGCACGCTCTGGCTCTATGATTATCTCGGGCGCTATCCGCACACGGTTCTCGTCATCAGCCACGACCGCGAGCTGCTCGACACCTGCGTCAACCACATCCTGCATCTCGACCGCGGCAAGCTCTCGATTTATCGCGGCGGCTATACGTCGTTTGCCAAGCAATACGCGGAAAAGCGCGAGCTGACCGCGAAGATGGCGGCAAAACAAGAGGCCGAGCGCAAACACCTCCAGGCCTTCGTGGACCGCTTCAAGGCGAAAGCTTCGAAGGCGCGTCAGGCGCAGTCGCGCGTGAAGCGCCTCGCCAAGATGGAAGCGATCACGACCATCGTCGAAGACGACGTGATGCCCTTCAATCTCCCTGGCCCCGAACGCCCCGCCGCGCCGCCTCTGGTGACCGTTGAAGGCGGCGCGGTGGGCTATGGCGAGCGCATTGTGCTTGACCGCCTGAACCTCACCATCGCGCCTGATGACCGCATCGCACTGCTCGGCTCCAACGGCAACGGCAAGTCCACCTTCTGTAAGCTCATCGGCGGCAGGCTCGAGCCGATGAAGGGCGAGATGCGCAGCGTCAACCGCATGGATGTCGCCTATTTCGCGCAGCATCAGCTCGACGAGCTGAACCCGAAGGCGACCGCTTACGATCATGTGGCCGAGCGGATGCCCGATACGCCGGTCGCCAAGATCCGCGCCCGCACGGCGCAGATTGGCTTTCCCGGCGCGAAGGCCGACACGCCCGTCTCGTCACTTTCCGGTGGCGAGAAGGCACGCCTGCTCATGGGGCTTGCGGCTTTCAACGGCCCTCACCTGCTCATTCTCGACGAGCCGACGAACCATCTCGACATCGACAGCCGCACGGCGCTGATGGAAGCCATCAACGACTATACCGGCGCGGTGGTCCTAGTGAGCCACGACCGTTTTCTAATCGAAGCCTGCGCCGACCGCCTGTGGATCGTCGGCAACGGCACGGTGAAGTCCTTCGACGGCGACATGGACGATTATCGTCAGCTCATCCTGTCGGGCGATCTCGACCCGCAGAAACAGGACGACAAGGCCTCGGCACCCACCACATCGAAGGTGGACGAGCGCCGCGCGGCGGCAGAAAAGCGTGCCGCGCTCGCGCCCCTGCGCAAAAAGCTCGATGCCATCGAAGCGCGCATGGCGAAACTCAACGATGTGATCGGAAAAGTCGACGCGGCCCTTGCCGACGGCACGGCCTTCCTGAAGGATTCCGCGAAGGCCACCGAACTATCGAAGATGCGCGCGGAAGCGGCCGACACCCTCGCCTCTCTCGAAGAGGAATGGTTGATGGTGAGCGAAGAAATTGAGGGAGCCAGCGTCTAAAAGCGCTGTAAGGGAAAACTGATCTCCAACCGTGAGATCAATCGTACCCATACTCGACGACGAAACGGCCATTGCTCTCAACTATGAATGTTGCGGAGCGCCATGCCGGCTGACCGGATTGGACGAACGCCTCTCTCATCGCCTTGAAGCTCTTGTAGATATCCCCGATGAACGGGCTCGCTTGATCGTGAAATGGCACCGGCGTCGTATTGGCAGGCTGCACATACATAAAATCGAACTCGGCGTTGCCGGTGTGCATCTGCGCCTTGATCCAGGCTTTTGTCCAATCTTCAGGGATGGCTTGGCCAATGATGTCAGCCAGCCTCTGATGAATGTCTTTGAGGGTTTGAGGTTTCTTCTTCCGCCCAAGGATGAGATCAAACAGCTTCATAAATAGCTACCAGATTACGGCTTCGAGATGCGGTCCAGTCGATTGTTCACGAAGAAATACAGCTCGCGGCCACCGGGCTCGGAATAGAGCACCTGTACTTCGCGCTGGCCCTTGCCACTTTCGCCGACGAGCACGTCGGTGGCGGGCTTGCCCTTGAGGCGCACAAGATCGCATTCGCCGATACCGGGCTCGATGACAGTGGCGGTGCCTGTGGGCGTGCCGGTGCAGCGTCCGTCAGGGCCGAGAAGCGGGCCGTCGAAGGTGGGGCCGGTCGGTGCCGCAACCACAGGGGCCGGAGCGGCCACCGGCGGTGGGGCGGAGCTTGTGCTGTTGCAGGCGGACAGGCCCAGAGCGGCGAGAGCCACGCACGACAAAACCTTCAGACGCATTGATCAATCCCCATTGGCGGTCCTGGCCTGCAAGGCCTCGTCGAAGAGGCGCTGCACATCCGTGCGGAAGGCCTGCCGCGATGCCTGCCGTGAATAGAACATGTGGCCGCCCTCGTAAACGCTCAGGGCCACACGCTTCTGGGGACCGAGATCGGGAAGCTGATCGAGAAGGAGCTTCGAGGCGAAGTACGGCGTCACGAGATCGGTGAAGCCATGGGTGACGAGTACGCGCATCTTACTGTCGAGCGAGAGCGCCTGCCGCAGCTCCTCGAGGTTCTCCGGCGCAGTCCGCCCATTGCCCCAGCGCCAGGCACCGTTGATGGAGCCGTTGAGCAGGTTATAGCGCCCCTCCGCCTTGTAGTTCAGCGCGCCGGTCAGATGCTGAATGATGGCGCTCGACAAAGGCGCTGTCATCGCATCGAGCACGGGATCCTCGAAGCGCGAGAACTGCGAATACGGATTGGGGTCGGCAATGGCGATATTGGTGTCGTAGGCGCTCACGATCTCCGACGAGCCACGGCGCAATTCGCGCTGCGCCGTACGCATGTCGATGCGGCCTGCCAGACGCCGCGTGAGATCGGGAGACAATCCGCTCAACTCGGCGACACGACGGCTCGCCCGATCAACGGCATCCTTGTCCTGCAGGCCGCGCATGAGATCGACGAGATATTCGGAAGAAGCATAAGTTTCTGCCTCCCGCAAACTCTCGCGTGACACCGTGCCATCGCGCGACTGCTTCGCCGCAGCCAATGACGGCAGCAGGGCCGCGTTGATCCAGGGCGCACCCGCACCTTGATCGAGCCAGTCGAAATCGAACACGGGCGACACGAGCACGAGACCGCTGAAGCCGATGCCTTGATCGTTCTGCAGCTTCTGCGCCAGCAGCGGCCCCCGGAAGCCGCCATAGCTTTCACCGACGAAGAATTTCGGTGAGGTGAGCCGGCCCTTCTCCTTCAGCCAGCGCATGACGACAGCGGCCAATCCATCAATATCGCCCTGCACGGAATAGAACCTCTCGCGCACCTGATCGCCGCCGATCACGCGGCTGTAACCGGTGCCCGGCGGATCGATGAAGACGAGGTCGGTGAAGTCGAGCCACGTTTCCGCATTGGGCACGAGCGCCGTCGGAGCTGACGGGCTGATCGTTGGGCCATCGAGCGGCAGCAGCCATGGGCCGACAGCGAGAAGATGCAGGTAAGCGGAGGATGCGCCCGGCCCGCCATTCACCGCGAAGGTGACAGGCCGCGTCGCGGGGTCCGATCCATCCTTCGTGTAGGCCACGAAGCCAATCTCGGCTTGCGGCGCGCCCTGCTGGTCAGTGAGCGTGAGGTGGCCTGCTGTCGCGGTGAACTGCAGAGTGCGGCTTGGCAGCTCAAGCGTGTGGCGCGTGACCGATTCCGGTGGGAGGGCTTGCGCCTGTGCCTCGGATCGCGGCCTGCGGGATTCCTGCTGTTCGCCTCGCTGCTGCTCCTGCGCGATGGCAAAGGGCGTGGAGAGCAACAGGCAGAGCGCGGCGGAAACGGGCAATCGGAAGGCGCGAAGCATGGCAATGTTCCTTTAGGCCTTCGGGAAACTGGAGAGGCGCGAGGAGGTTGCAAGCCTGAAAACGATGAACACTTTGTGTCCGGCTCAAGCCTTGCGCTGCCAGCGCCCGTTGTCGTCCTGCTGCCAATAGGTGGCGTCGTGGCCGCCTTCCTTCACGGCCTTCCACTGATCGCGCGCGATGGCGAGCGCCTGCACATCGTTGCCGTCGAACAGGATGGCGAGGCGTTGGTAGGAGCCGATCTCCTCCGGCAGGGGGGCGCCTTCGGCCAGGAAGCGGATCGCGGCGCCGTTGGGGTTGTCGCCGCTCAAGGTAATCAGGATAGGCTGGTCCGCCGCATGGGCCTCGCGGTCCGTGCCGTGCGGCAAAAAACTCTCGTCGGTAAAGGTCCAGAGGTGATCGTCGAGAGCCGCCATGCGCTCCTCGGTCGAGACCTGCACCACCGCGCGCCAGCCGCGCTCCAGCGTCTTCTGCAGGAGCGTGGGCAGCACGGCTTCAAGCGGCTGCTGCTGAAGATGGTAGAAAAGGATCTCGGCCATTCACATCTCGTCACCGCGGACGGCGAAGCCGATCCGGGATCGTTGTCGGAAGAGAGCGCCATTCTCGTTTCGCCATTCCGGGTTCCGCTCGCGCAGCCCCGGAATGACGCTTTTTGACTTATGCCTCGTAGTGATCGCGCACGAGGCGGTCGAGCAGGCGCACGCCCCAGCCCGAAGCCCAGCCGCGATTGATCTCGCTCTGCGGTGAGCCCATGGCAGTGCCGGCGATGTCGAGATGTGCCCAGGGCGTATCGTTGACGAAACGCTGGAGCAGAGCAGCAGCCGAGCTCGAACCGCCGAAGCGGCCACCCGTGTTCTTCATGTCGGCGAATTTCGACTCGATCATCTTGTCGAATTCCGGCCCGATCGGCATGCGCCACACGCGTTCGCCCGTAGATTTGCCAGCAACGGCGAGGCGCTCGGCGAGTTCGTCGTTGTTCGAGAACAGGCCCGCATATTCCTGCGCCAATGCGACGAGGATCGCGCCGGTGAGCGTGGCGAGATCGACCATGAATTTCGGCTTGAAGCGGTCCTGCACGTACCAGAGCACGTCGGCGAGAACGAGGCGGCCTTCCGCGTCCGTGTTGATGATCTCGATGGTCTGGCCCGACATGGTGGTGACGATGTCGCCGGGGCGTTGGGCGTTGCCGTCGGGCATGTTCTCCACGAGGCCGATGGCGCCGACCACATTCGCCTTCGCCTTGCGGGAAGCCAGCGCATGCATGAGGCCGACCACACAGGCCGCGCCCGCCATGTCGCCCTTCATGTCCTCCATGCCGGCAGCAGGCTTGATCGAGATGCCGCCGGTGTCGAACACCACGCCCTTGCCGATGAAGGCGATGGGTTTGTCGTTCGCCTTACCGCCGTTCCAGCGCATGATAGCGATACGTCCGCCACGCACCGAGCCTTGGGCCACGCCGAGCAGCGCGCCCATGCCGAGCTTCTTCATGGCCTTGTCGTCGAGGATCTCGACTTGCACACCGAGCTTGGTGAGTTCTTGAGCGCGAGCCGCGAATTCCTGCGGACCCAAAACATTCGGCGGCTCGTTGACGAGATCGCGGGCGAGATTGACGCCCTGAAGCACGCTCTCGCGGGCCTTGTAGACCTTCTTCACGGCCGCCGGGTCAGCCACGCTCAGCACGAGACGGGCCGCGCTCTTCTTCTCGTCCTCATCCTTCTTCTTGGTCTTGTAGCGGTCGAAGCTGTAGCGGCGCATCTGCACGCCGAGCGCGATGTCGGCCGCTGCCTCCGGCGAGACCTGGATTCCAGGCAGGTCGAGCACGGCGGTGGCCGTCTTGCCATTGGTCTTGCCGGAGATCAGGCCGCCGAGCTGAACGAAATCCACATCCGCCCTCTCCTTCTCGCCCCCGACGCCGATCACGATCAGGCGATCCACCGTCAGGCCGTTCGGCACCACGATGGTCATGGCGGATTTCGGTTTACCCTTGAAGTTCTCGGCAGAGGCGGCCTTGGCGATGAGATCGACGGCCTTGGAGCCGATCAGCTTGGCAACCGCCGGCGTGGGCTTGAGATTGTCCCCGACGAAGACGATGAGATCGCCGGATTCGACCTTGCCGTGCGGCTGGAAGTCGATCTTGAAGCTCTCGGCCATGAAACCCTCTTGTTTTGACTGTAGGAGATCCGGTTTCCGGCATCTCCGCTTTGGTACCGCCCTCATATAGGGCATGCCGGGCCCCGCCGTGAAATAGGCGCAATCTCAGGCTGTTGAAAACGCCCGTCTTGCCTTAAGACCTAGCGACAAGGTAACCCTGGCCCTTCGCGCCCAGGGGCGAAGGGTTTCATGACACTTCTCGAACGCTACATTCTGAAAATCGCCTTCAACGCCTTTGCCGCGTGTCTGATCGCCCTGACCGGCGTCATCTGGATCACGCAGGCTCTGCGTGAGCTCGATCTTCTGACGGGCAAGGGCCAGACGCTTCTCATCTTCCTGACGGTGACGGGGCTTTCCCTGCCCGCGCTCATCAGCGTCATCGCGCCGGTCGCCCTGTTCATGGCGACGATCTATACCCTCAACAAGCTGAACGGCGATTCCGAGCTTATCGTCATGAGCGCAGGCGGTATGGCCCCTCAGCGGCTTCTGCGCCCCTTCATCGCCCTGGCGATGTTCATCAGCCTCATTGTGGGAATTATTTCGGTATACCTCATGCCCGCGAGCTTCCAGGAGCTGCGCATGCTGTTCACCCGGATCAGGGCGGATTTCGTGGCCACTATGGCCAAGGAGGGGCAGTTCATCACGCTCGAGAACGGCATCACCTTCCATTACCGCGAGCGCTCGGGCGATGCCCTGCTCGGCATCTTCATGGAAGACCAGCGCGACAAGAAGAAGCCCATCGTCTATCTCGCCGAGCGCGGCCAGACCGTCGAGAAGGACGGGCAGGCCTATCTTGTGCTCGAAAAGGGCAGCGTGCAGCGCAAGGACCCCAAGAGCAAGGATTCCTCCATCGTCGTGTTCGAGAGCTACGCGGTCGACCTGGCGGCCTTCAATCAGGAAAACGGCGAGGTCGTCTACAAGCCTCGCGAGCGAAGCACGATGCAGCTGCTCTTTCCGGATAAGGACGAATATCTCTACAAAGCCCAGACGGGCCGTTTCAGGGCCGAGCTGCATGACCGCCTCTCGGCATGGCTCTATCCCCTGGCCATGATGATGATCGCATTTGCCGCCCTCGGAGAGGCGCGAACGACCCGACAGGGACGCAGTCTGGCCATCGCAACAGCCATCGCCGGGGTCGTGCTGCTCAGGGTCCTGGGCTTTGCCGCCTCCAGCGCGGTTGCCCGTTCGCCGGCCGCGATCTTGCTGATCTACGGGGTGCCTCTCGGCGGCATCTTCCTCAGCCTGCTGTTCATCTTCAAGGGAGCGACGATCCGGAGCATGAACAACCGGATCCGCTCCACCTTCAGCGGCCTGTTCCTGTCGCGCAAAACGGCTGCTCAAGGGACCTGACCATGCTGATCGGCCGAACTCTCGGATTCTATTTCGCGCGCCAGTTCGTCAAGACGATCTTCATCGTCTTCGCGACGGTGTTCGCGCTCGTCTATACCCTCGATTTCGTCGAGCTGATGCGCCGCGCGGGCGATGCGGAGAACGCGACCACGGGGCTCGTCGCCACCCTTGCCCTGTTCAGAACCCCGGCCATTGCCGAGCAGGTCATGCCCTTTGCCGTGCTTTTCGGCAGCATGGCAGCCCTGCTTCAGCTCAGCCGCAAGCTCGAGCTGGTGGTGGCCCGCGCCGCCGGCATCTCCGCCTGGCAGTTCCTGCAGCCCGGCCTATTCGTGGCCCTTCTGATCGGGGTTGGCTCAGTCACGGCCTACAACCCCCTATCGGCTCACCTGAAGCAGCGTGCGGCATCCTTGGAAAACAAGATTTTCTCCCGCACGACCCAGAGTTCGGGCAAAGCCATCTGGCTGCGGCAGAAGAGCCAGGACGGATATGCCGTGATCCGGGCCGACGGCTCCCGGACCGATGCGGCCGCCTTGGTGGGCGTGACCGTCTACACCTTCGACCTGGAAGGGAGCTTCACCCATCGAATCGAAGCTAAGGAAGCAGCCCTTCACGAGGGCTTCTGGGAACTGCGCGATGCCCGTGTCCTTTCGGCAACAGAAGAGCCCGAATCCCACGAGCGCTATCTTATCGCCTCGCATCTTCAGCCTTCCCAGCTGAGACAAAGCTTCATCGACCCCGATTCCGTACCGTTCTGGGAACTTCGCGAGACGATTCAGCGTATGGAGCGGGCGGCCTTGAATACCACCGCCTACAAGCTCCATTACGACATCCTCATGGCCCGCCCCCTGCTCTTCATCGCCATGGTTTTTGTGGCCGCATCGGTGTCGTTAAGATTCTTTCGATTTGGTGGTGTAGCGATGATGGTTCTGGGTGGCGTCGCCGCCGGGTTCATGCTTTATGTCGCCACTGAGCTTATGGCGGAGCTTGGTGCTTCGGGGATCATCAGCTCAGTTGTTGCAGCCTGGTTCCCTGCTGTAGTAGGCAGTCTCCTGGGAACCTTGGCGTTATTGTACCAAGAGGACGGCTGACCCCCGTTCTCATAATAAGACGTGGTTTGAGGAGTGGGGATGCAAGGGCTTAAGGCAACGATCGCACTATCTGCGGTCGCAACGGCACTTCTATGTGCCGTTGGGTCAAGCCCTACGCTCGCCCAGTCGCTCAACGAGAATCTCAGCGCCCGTCTCCAGGCGAATCCGAACGGCGATCGCCTGCTCGTGGACGCCAAGGAAATCATCTACGACAACGACAAGAACACGATCGCCGCGGCCGGCGATGTCCAGATGAACTACCAGGGCCGGACGCTCCAGGCCGACAAGGTCACCTATGACCGGAACACCGGCCGCGTCTATGCCGAGGGCAATGCCCGCCTCACCGATGCCAGCGGCGCCGTGGTCACGGGCGACCGGTTCGAGCTGACGGACGACTTCAAGAACGGCTTCATCGATTCCCTGCGCGTCACGCAAACCGTGGTCGATAACGGCCGGACGGTCACGACTCGCTTCTCCTCGCCGCGCGCCGAGCGTGCTGCGGGCGAGACCACCACCTTCGAGCGCGGCACCTACACGGCCTGCGAGCCCTGTAAGGACAATCCGGAGCGCCCACCGCTCTGGCAGGTCAAGGCCGCGAAGATCATTCATAACAACAGCGAGCAGACGATCTATTACGAGGACGCTACCCTCGAGATCCTCGGCCTGCCCGTTGCCTATCTGCCCTATTTCTGGACGCCGGATCCAACGGTCAAGCGCAAGACGGGCTTTCTTGCCCCGCGCTACGTGATCTCGAACACGCTCGGCATGGGTGTCGGCCTCCCGTTTTTCTGGGCCATTGCCCCGAACTACGACCTGACCGTCGCCCCGACCTTCCTAAGCCGCCAGGGTGTTCTCGGCGAGGCGGAATGGCGTCACCGGCTTGAAACGGGTGCGTACAACATCCGCGTCGCCGGCATCGCCCAGCAGGATCAGGACGCATTCCTCCTCAGCCCGCGCGGTGCCGGCGATCGTGAATGGCGCGGCTCGTTGGAAACGGCCGGCCAGTTCCACATCAACGAGCGCTGGAAATGGGGTTGGGACCTCGCCCTCGTCTCGGACAAGTGGTTCCTGGACAATTATCACATCCGCAGCGAGAGCCTTCAGTCGATCTACCTGAAGGAATCGGTTTCGACGCTCTATCTGCAGGGCCAGGGTGACCGCTCTTTCTTCGACATGCGCGGCTATTATTTCCAGGTCCTGTCCACCAGGGACTGGCAGAAGCAGCAGCCCGTCGTTCACCCGGTGATCGACTATGACAAGCGCATCACCCCGCCGGTCATCGGCGGCGAGTTCGGCCTCAACGTCAACGTGACGAGCCTCTCGCGCGAAGCGAGCCAGTTCGAACCGCTGACGGCGACGAACACGAGGCGTTTCAGCATCTATCAGACCTGCGCGATCTTCGATCCTGAGGAGTGCCTGGTACGCGGTGCCAGCGGCTCCATGTCCCGCGCCTCGATCACCGCCTCCTGGCGCCGTGAATTCGTCGATCCGATCGGGCAGGTCTGGACGCCGTTCGCCTATGTCCGCGCCGACAATTTCTGGATCGCTCCTGATTTTGACGGCTATCAGAACGTCAATCTGGCCAATTATATTGAAGGCGACGACGATTATCTGTTCCGCGCCACTCCGGCTGTGGGCGTGGAATACCGCTATCCCTTCGTGGCCAGCCTCGGCACCTCGGGCCGCCAGGTGATCGAACCGATCGCACAGATCATCGCACGCCCGAACGAGACCAAGATTGGTCACCTGCCGAATGAGGACGCGCAGAGTCTCGTCTTTGACGACACCTCCCTCTTCGATTGGGACAAGTTCTCCGGTTACGATCGCGCCGAGGGCGGTGTTCGCGCCAATCTCGGCATCCAGTACACCGTCACAGGCGCAGACAACTTCTACGCCAACGTGTTGTTCGGCCAGTCCTATCAGGTTGCCGGCCGCAATTCGTTCCGTCAGGCGGATCTGGCCAATGTGGGCCTCGACTCGGGACTGGATTCCCGCGCTTCGGATTACGTCGGCCGCCTCCAGATCTCTCCGAACAGAAACTTCGCTTTCCTGACCCGCGCGCGGTTCGATCAGGACGACTTCGACGTGAACCGCATCGAGGCCAGCTTCAGGGCAAACTTCGACCCCTATCTGCCGCTCACGACCTCGCTGACCTATGCCCGCTACGAGGCCCAGCCCGATATCGGCTTCCCACGCCGCCGCGAAGGCCTTCTGGGTTCCGCCACCTGGAACCTGACGCCGAACTGGTATGTGTCGGGCTCGGTGCTGCTGGATCTCGACCGTTATCTGCTGGCGCGTGAAACCTACGCCCTGCAATTCGCCAGGAACCCCGATACGGCCGTCTACAACCGGCAGGACCTGGCTTATGTCAGCTCGATGTCCCTCGGCCTCGGCTATGTGGACGAGTGCACGACCCTCTCGATCAAGTACATCATGACACCGCGTTCTGTGGCCGCGAATTCGGGTGAGAAGGACCGCAACCACACCGTCATGCTGAGCCTTGAGCTGCGCACCCTTGGCGAGGCCTCGATTAGCCAGAATATTGGTGGCAGCGACGACGGCACTTCCGAAGAAGGCGTGGCGAAGTAGTGGCTGGGCTTGAACGCCCTCTCCTCCTGACCCAAGGCGACCCGGCCGGCATCGGGCCGGAATTAACCCTCCGGGCCTGGCTCCAGCGTGATCAGGAAAGCCTCCCGCCTTTCGCTGTCCTGGCCGATCCCACGTATCTGGAACGGGTCGCCAAGAATCTGGGCTGGACCGTGCCTATAGCGGCGGTCGACGTCGCGCAGACAGCCTCCGCTTTTTCTCAGGCCCTCCCTGTGATTCCATTGAAGGCCTCGGTATCGGTTCAGCCGGGCAGGCCCGATTCTGCCTCGGCGCTCTCGGTGATCGAATCCATCGAAACGGCAGTCCATCTCGTGCGCAGCGGTGTGGCCAGCGCTGTCATCACGAATCCGATCGCGAAGCACGTGCTCTACGATGCCGGCTTTCGGCATCCGGGACATACGGAGTTCCTTGCCGCTCTCGCCGGCGAGGACGGGAACACCTATCATCCGGTGATGATGCTCTGGAGTAAGGAGCTGGCTGTAGTGCCGGTCACAGTCCACATCGCCCTCTCCGCCGTGCCTGCGGCCCTCACCACAGAGCTGATTGTGCGCACGGCGCGCATTGTGGCGCGGGAGTTGAAGGAACGGTTCGGACTGAACAATCCCCGTCTCGCCATCGCCGGGCTCAATCCTCATGCGGGCGAGAACGGCTCCATGGGCGCGGAGGATCAAAAGGTCATCGCCCCGGCCGTCGCTTCCCTGCAGGCCGAGGGCATCGCCGCATCCGGCCCTCTCCCGGCGGACACCATATTCCACGCCCGTGCCCGCAAGGGCTATGATGCGGCGCTTGCCATGTATCACGATCAGGCCCTCATCCCCATCAAGACCATCGCCTTCGACGAGGCGGTGAACGTCACGCTGGGCCTACCCTTCGTGCGCACCTCGCCGGATCACGGCACGGCCTTCGACATCGCGGGCAAGGGCATTGCGCGCCCCGACAGTCTGATCGCCGCGATCAAGCTGGCGGCGCGCCTTGGCGCAAAGGCGAGGAAGCCATGAGTCAGATCGACAATCTACCGCCCCTGCGAGAGGTCGTTCGCACCCATGGGCTCATGGCCAAGAAGTCCCTCGGCCAGAACTTCCTGTTCGACCTCAACCTGACGAGCCGCATCGCCCGTTCCGCAGGCCCCTTGGAGGACACGACCGTCATCGAGGTCGGCCCAGGCCCGGGCGGGCTCACCCGCGCCATCTTGGCAGCAGGCGCGAAGAAGGTCATCGCCATCGAACGCGACAGCCGCTGCCTGCCGGCTCTCGCCGAAATCGCCGATTACTATCCGGGGCGCCTGGAAGTGATCGAGGCCGACGCACTGGAATTCGACCCGCGACCCATGGTCGGCGACGGGCTCGTGCGCATCATCTCCAACCTTCCCTACAATGTGGGAACGGCGCTGCTCACCGGCTGGCTCACGGGCGAGGCCTGGCCGCCCTGGTGGTCCTCCCTCACCCTCATGTTCCAGCGCGAGGTGGCCGAGCGCATCGTGGCGACCGAGGACGATCCGAAGGATTACGGGCGGCTCGGTGTGCTCTGCGGCTGGCGCACGGATGCGCGCATTCTCTTCGATGTACCGCCATCCGCCTTCGTGCCGCCGCCGAAGATCACGTCGAGCATTGTGCATCTGACGCCGAAGGCCTCGCCCCTGCCTTGCCGTATCGGGGCCCTGGAAGCCATCACCCGCGCCGCCTTCGGGCAACGCCGCAAGATGCTGCGCCAGAGCCTCAAGGCCATCGCGCCGGATCCTGCTCCGATCATCGCCGCCGCAGGCCTGGAAGAAACGATCCGCGCCGAGAACGTGCCAGTGGAAGGCTATGTGGCGCTCGCCAATGCCCTCGACGCAGCGCGACGCTGAAGATCGTCACCTCTTCAGAAGACCTTAACCCGCCCTATCAATGATGCATCGGACACAGCAGCCCTTCTCGGCTGCAGCGGGAGAGATGCATGATGCAGACGCGCAAGACGATCGGACTTCTCTTCGGAGGGCGTTCGGCAGAGCATGAGGTCTCGCAACTCTCTGCCGCCAATGTCCTGCGCGCGCTCGATCCAGAACGCTACGACATCGTACTGATCGGCATCGGCCGTGACGGACGCTGGGTGTTGTGCGACAGCGGCAACGGCGCAGGACGAGGCGCGCGCTCGCTCGAGATCACCGAGGGCGCACCCCAGGTCGCGCTGCTTCCCGGCGGTAATGGCGAGATGATCGTTCTCGACGGAAAGACTTCCCGCTCCCTCCATCTCGATGCCGTCGTTCCTGTTCTGCACGGCCCCAATGGCGAGGACGGAACGGTTCAGGGGTTCCTCCAGCTCGCCAACGTTCCCTTCGTCGGCTCCGGCGTGATGGGCTCCGCTGCCGGCATGGACAAGGATGTCGCCAAGCGCCTGCTGCGCGACGCCGGTCTTCCCGTAGTGCCGTTCGTGACGATCACACAAGACAAGCCTATCGATTACCACGCCGCCGTCGATGCGCTCGGCTCCAGCGATCTCTTCATCAAACCCGCCAATATGGGCTCTTCCGTCGGCGTTGCGCGCGCAACGAATGCGGATGAGTTCGCGAAAGCCTGCACAAACGCCTTCCGCTATGATGGCAAGCTGCTCGTGGAAAAAGGCGTTGCAGGCGCGCGTGAAATCGAATGCTCGGTACTGGAGAATGCGTCAGGCGAGATCCGCGCTTCTCCTCTTGGAGAGATCGCGCCGGCAAGCAGTCACGGCTTCTACAGCTACGATGCGAAATACATCGATGCGGACGGCGCGATGCTGCGCATTCCCGCCGCGTTGTCGGCAGAGCAGACTCAAAAGCTTCAGGAACTCGCTATTGCAACCTTCAAGGCCTTGGCTTGCGAAGCCATGGCTCGCATCGATTTCTTCGTCGATCCGAAACGGGAAGAAGCGATCTTCGTCAACGAGGCGAACACGTTCCCCGGCTTCACCTCCATCAGCATGTATCCCAAACTCTGGGAGGCCGGCGGACTGCCCACACCGGAGCTGATGGAAATTCTGCTCGGACACGCCGTTGCGCGGCATGAGCGCCGCAATGCATTGGCGCTCGTGTAGAGAATATCTCAGTCGAGCTTCTCGGCGAGCAGGCCATCGACGAATTCCTGCAGGCCAACGAGGCGGTCGCGCTTGAGGCGCTCCGCCGTCTGGATCGCCTTGAGCTTCGCGAAGGAATCGCCGAGATCCTCATTGACGATCACGTAATCGTACTCGACCCAGCGCTCCATCTCGACGCGCGCATTGGCGAGGCGTTTGGCGATGACTTCAGGCGCATCCTCGGCGCGACGCTCCAGGCGGGCTTTCAGCTCCTTGAAGCTCGGGGGCAGAACGAAGACCGTAACCACATCGTCCGGCAGCTTCTGGCGCACTTGGCGCGTGCCCTGATAGTCGATGTCGAAGACCATGTCCTGACCTGCGGCCAGCGTCTTCTCCACCGGCTTGCGTGGCGTGCCGTAATAATTGCCGTGGACCTCGGCCCATTCCAGCAACTCGTCGCGGTCGCGCATCGCGAGAAACTCTTCCACTTCGATGAAGTGATAGTGCTTTCCTTCGATCTCGGACGGACGTTTCGGGCGTGTGGTCACGGAAATGGAAAGCTCACCGGCTCGCTCGTCCACGAGGCTGCGGGTGAGCGTGGTCTTTCCGGCGCCGGAGGGCGAGGACAAGATGAGGATGAGGCCGCGACGGCCGACCAGAGGCTTCGAATCTTCACTCACCGCATCACTCCACGTTCTGAACCTGCTCGCGGAATTGCTCGATAACGGCCTTCAATTCAAGGCCGATCCGCGAGAGAGCCACATCATTGGCCTTTGCGCACAGGGTATTCGCCTCGCGCCCGAATTCCTGCGCCAGGAAATCGAGGCGGCGGCCGACCGGGCCGCCCTCGCCTAGAAGCCCACGCGCGGCGTCCACGTGAGCGCGCAGGCGGTCGATCTCTTCGCGGATATCGGCACGCGCCGCGATAAGCACGGCTTCCTGATGCAGGCGGGCCGGATCGAGCGAGGACTTGCCTTCCAGCAGTTCTGCGATCTGCGCTTCGAGCCGTGTGCGGATCGCTTCCGGCTGGCGCGCCGGGCAGGCCTCGGCCTCCGAGACGAGCGCGGCAATGGTGTCGAGCTGCTGGTTGAGGACGGAGGCAAGAGCCTGCCCTTCCTTCAACCGCGCGGATTTCAAGGCCTCAATGAGCTTGGCGACCCCACCTTTGAGCGCATTCGTCAAAGCCTCGTCCTGTCCGGGATCGACCGCATCCTCATCGAATTCCACGACGCCGCGCACCGAGAGCAACCCGTCCAGGGATGCAGGCTTCACGTTGTCCGGCAGCGTCAGGCCGCCGATGGCCGAGAGCAGCGATTGCAGGACGTCCTGATTGACCTTGAGCTTCGGCGACGACGAGGCCTTGGAAATCGAGAGGTTGAGCTGGCCCTGACCACGGGTCAGCGCTTTTAGGATCTGGCCGCGCGCTTCCTCGCCGATGGCATCAAGCCCTGAGGGCGTACGGACCCGGACTTCCAGCCCGCGTCCGTTGACGGTCTTGATCTCCCAGGCCCATTGAAAGGGGCCTGTAACGCCGGCCTCGCGGGCAAAACCGGTCATGCTTGCAATCGACATGCACAGAACCTCAGACACAGAATAAAAAACTCGGCGGGACCATAATCCGCACCGAGTTTGAAGTCGATTGCAATGAGAGAACAGCCAACAATCAGGGCTGTTTCAGATTCGGAACATTCTTCGGATTGGTCAGATCGAAGGTCTTGTTCTTCAGCGGATCCTTGTCTGTGCCTTCGCTGGCATCGAAACCGCGCGCACGACCGGGCCTGCCATTGGCCCCCACGATGGGGCGAGATGAGCCCGCCGGCAGGGCGTTGGCGGTGCCGCGCAGCTCGGACAAACCGTCGTCCACCGCGCCGGACTGGCCGGGAGCCTCCGGATCGACGATACGATCGACATTGTTGCTGTCCGGCGCCGGCTTCGATTTCTCGATCTGGCGCCAACGCGCCACGTTGCGCTGGTGCTGATCGTAAGACTCGGCGAAGGCGTGGCCTCCCGAGCCGTCGGCGACGAAGTAGAGATCCTTCGTGCGCGATGGATTGGCGACGGCCTCGAGCGCGGCGCGTCCCGGATTGGCGATGGGTCCGGGCGGCAGGCCCTCGATCACATAAGTGTTGTAGGGCGTCGCAGCCTCGATCTCGCTGCGCAGGATGCCACGGCCGAGAGTGCCCTTGCCGCCGACGAGGCCATACACGATGGTCGGGTCGGATTGCAGCTTCATGCGCTTCATGAGGCGATTGATGAATACGCCCGCCACACGCGTGCGCTCATCAGCGCGGCCCGTCTCCTTCTCCACGATGGAGGCGAGGATCACGAGCTCCTGCGGCGACTTGATCGGCAACTCGGCCGAACGGCGCTGCCAGATCTGGTTCAGCGCCTGGCGCTGCGCCGCCTGCATGGTGCCGACGATCTGCTGGCGCGTGGTGCCGCGCTCGAACTTATAGGTATCGGGCAGCAGCGTTCCCTCACGCGGGGTCTCGGCGATGTCGCCGGAGAGAATCTCGTTCTCGTAAAGGCGCGCGATGATCTGCTCGCTCGTGAGTCCTTCGGGAACCGTGACTGAGTGGAGGATCGCTTTGCCGTTAACGAGGGTATCGATGGCTTCCTCGATGCTCGTTCCGGCCTTGAACTGGAACTCGCCCGCCTTGAGCTGGCCGCGCTGACGGTTGATGAGGGCATAAGCCTCGAACAGGAAGGGCTGATTGAGCACGCCCTCTTCCTTCAGGATGCCTGCGATCTCGCTCGTGCCGGTATTGCGCGGAATGAGCACGACCTTGTCGGTCTGCAGCGGGCCCTTGGCCGTGACCTCCTGCTGCAGCATCGAGAACCCGAAGAGGCCAGCCAGCGCCACAGCCACGATCAGCGTCAGCAGTCCGCTCAGGACGGACAGCATGCCGCCGCGACGGCGGCGCAGGCGCGGCGGAGGCGGCGGAGCCAAAGAGGGCTTCAGCGCCTCGCTCGGCGAGCGCGGGGCAAGGCGCGGTTGCTCCTGGCCATGGGCTTCTGCCTCATGCTCAGAGATCAGAGTGCTTTTCTTTTTGCGTCCGAACATCGCGATGCTTTTCTGGTGCCGGCCTTGTGCGTGGTGACTCGTTCGACACCCTAACGGGGATTATGGCGAAAAGCCGTAACGATGAAGCGCTATCCTCAGGCAACCCGACGGAAGATCAGCGAGGCATTGGTGCCACCGAATCCGAAGGAGTTCGACAGGGCCACGTTGACTTCCTTGCGCTTGGCCACCTTCGGCACGAGGTCGATGGCGGTTTCAACCGACGGATTGTCGAGGTTGATCGTGGGCGGAATGATGCCATCGCGCATGGCGAGGATCGAGAAGATCGCCTCGACAGCGCCGGCAGCGCCCAGCAGGTGGCCGACCGCCGACTTGGTGGACGACATGGAGAGCTTGCCGGCAGCGTTGCCGACAATGCGCTCGACGGCCTTCAGTTCCAGCTCGTCACCGAGCGGGGTCGAGGTGCCGTGGGCGTTCACGTAGTCGATCTCGGAGACCGGGATGCCCGCGCGCTTGAGGGCAGCGGACATGCAGCGATAGGCGCCGTCGCCGTCTTCGGAGGGCGAGGTGATGTGATAGGCGTCGCCCGAGAGACCATAGCCGATGACCTCGGCATAGATCTTCGCGCCGCGCGCCTTGGCGTGCTCGTACTCTTCCAGCACCACGACGCCGGCGCCCTCGCCCATGACGAAGCCGTCGCGATCCTTGTCGTAGGGACGCGAAGCCTTCTCAGGCGTGTCGTTGTAGCCGGTGGAGAGCGCACGGCAGGCAGCAAAGCCTGCGATCGAGAGGCGGTTGACCGGGGATTCCGTGCCGCCGGCCACCATCACGTCCGCATCACCCAGGGCGATCAGGCGCGCCGCATCGCCGATGGCGTGCGAGCCTGTGGAGCAGGCCGTCACCACCGCGTGGTTCGGACCTTTCAGGCCGTGCTCGATGGAAACGTAGCCGCCTGCGAGGTTGATGAGACGGCCGGGGATGAAGAAGGGCGAGATGCGGCGCGGGCCGCGCTCGATCAGGGTGGCCGAAGCCTCATAGATGCCGCCGATGCCGCCGATGCCGGAGCCGATCAGCACGCCCGTGGCGCATTGATCCTCGTAGGATTTCGGGGCCCAGCCTGCGTCGCGCAGGGCCTGGGTGGAGGCCGCCATGGCATAGACGATGAACGGATCGACCTTGCGCTGCTCCTTCGGCTCCATCCACTCGTCGGGATTGAAGGTGCCGGCGGAGCCGTCGCCGACCGGGATCTGGCAGGCGATCTGGCAGGCAAGATCATCGACCTGGAAGTCGGTGATCTTGTTAGCGCCGCTCTGTCCCTCGATCAGGCGGGACCATGTGGTATCGACCCCATTGCCCAGCGGAGTGACCATGCCAAGACCAGTAACGACAACCCGGCGCATAACGTTTGACCCTATCTTTAAATAAAAATCGGGCGTCAGGTGACTCACCCGACGCCCGTCAACCTACTTAGGCTGCGTTCTTCTCGAGGAAGCGGATGGCATCGCCAACCGTGACGATGGTCTCGGCTGCATCGTCCGGGATCTCGACGTTGAACTCTTCTTCGAAGGCCATCACCAGCTCGACCGTGTCGAGGCTGTCGGCGCCCAGGTCGTCGATGAAGTTGGCGTTGTCCGTCACCTTGTCGGCTTCGACGCCCAGGTGCTCGACAACAATCTTCTTCACGCGATCAGCGACGTCACTCATCGTTTTCTTCCTCAGTGGCTGCCGCCTCAGGAATTGGGCGGATTAAAAATCGAAACTTAGATCAGCTGCTCAGCTGACAACGCTGAAACGGCTACCTTGCGCCGTGCAAAGCCGTATTTTTGCGCGCCGGTCAACCCCTTTGGCGTGATCGGGCTCATGCTTAACACAAGCTTATCCTCTCTGGCGAGAGGCCAGCGGCACCTGCGAACAGATTCCGCAGATGCCGCTAAGTTATTCTAGAACATGGCCATTCCGCCGTTTACGTGCAGGGTGTGCCCCGTTACGTAGCCGGCTTCGTTGGAGGCGAGATACACAACCGACGAGGCGATTTCATCGCCCTGGCCCAACCTTCCCATAGGGATGGTGCCAAGGATTCCCTCGCGCTGCTTATCGTTGAGAACCTCGGTCATCGGGGATTCGATGAAGCCCGGCGCGACCAGGTTCACGGTGATGTTGCGGCTTGCCACCTCGGCAGCGAGCGCCTTGGTCATGCCGATAAGGCCGGCCTTGGAGGCTGCGTAGTTGCCCTGCCCCGGATTGCCGGTGGAGCCCACGACAGAGCCGATATTGACGATGCGGCCATAGCGGCGGCGCATCATGCCCTTCACGGCGGCGCGGGACAGGCGGAAGGAAGCGGTGAGGTTGACGGCGATCACCGTGTCCCACTCCTCGTCCTTCATGCGCATGAACAGGTTGTCCTTGGTCACGCCCGCGTTGTTCACGAGGATGTCGAGGCCGTCCATGGCTGCCTCGGCGGCGGGAACGAGGGCTTCGACGGAATCCTTGTCGGCGAGGTTCGCCTCGACCACGTGGACGCGTTCGCCGAGCGAGGCGGCCAGCTCGTCGAGAGCAGCGCGGCGGGTGCCGGAGATGGTCACGGTGGCGCCACGGGCATGGAGGGCACGGGCGATGGAGCCGCCGATGCCGCCGGTCGCACCGGTAATGAGAGCCTTGCGGCCAGTCAGATCGAACATGAGGCTCTCCTCTTATCCTTGCAGGGAAGCTTTGAAGGCGGCGACGTCGTCGGGGGTGCCGATGGCGCTGGACGTGGCGCCCGCCGCGATGCGTTTCACAAGGCCTGTCAGGACCTTACCCGAGCCAACCTCATAAAATGATTCAACGCCCTGAGCGGCCATATAGGCCACGCATTCGCGCCAGCGGACCGTGCCCGTGACCTGACGGACCAGGGCATCCTTGATCGCGGCAGGATCGGTGATCGGGGCAGCCTCCACATTGGCGACCACCGTAACGACGGGAGCGTTCACGGTGACACCCGCCAGAGCCTCGCGCATGGCGTCGGCGGCGGGCTGCATGAGGGCGCAATGGAAGGGGGCGGATACGGCCAGCATCACGGCGCGCTTGGCGCCCTTTTCCTGAGCGATGGTCACCGCGCGCTCGACGGCGGCCTTGTGGCCCGAGACGACGACCTGCGCACCGCCATTGTCGTTGGCTGCATCGCAGACTTCGCCCTGGGCTGCCGCTTTGGCAACCTCAAGGGCGGTGTCATATTCAAGGCCGAGGAGAGCGGCCATGGCGCCCTGCCCGACGGGCACGGCATTCTGCATGGCATTGCCGCGAATGCGGAGCAGTCGGGCCGTGTCGGCGATGGAGAGGCTGCCCGCAGCGGCAAGGGCCGAATATTCGCCCAGCGAGTGACCGGCAACGAAGGCGGCATGCTTTTTGAGATCGAGCCCGGCCTCGGCCTCCAGCACGCGCATGGCGGCGAGGCTCACGGCCATCAGGGCCGGCTGGGTGTTGGCAGTGAGGGTCAGCTCCTCGGCGGGACCATCCCACATGAGGGTGGAGAGCTTCTGCGAGAGAGCCTCGTCCACCTCGTCGAACACGGCCTTGGCCTGGGGAAAGGCATCGGCGAGGGCCTTGCCCATGCCCACGGCCTGGCTGCCCTGGCCCGGGAAAATGAATGCGCGCTTCATCGGGAGCGGAACCTTTATTGCATCGAATCCGCGCGGAACTCGCACTCGCGGGGCTCAGAGTCAAGGCAAACAGCGCGTTTCAAGGCCTTATCCAGCCCTCAGATAAGCTGCCGCCAGCCTTTCAGGAGGCTCCGGTCAAATTGCGGCTTGCGGGTTAAAAGCCCCGCTGACAGGCGCTCGATCCAGTGCAGAACTCGCTGCGCAAACCTCTTCAAGATCCTCATGCGGCCCCCATACTCCCTATGTTGCAACATATTCGTGACAGCGGGGCCGTCGGCGTGCGGGACTGCACTTGGCGGCAAGGCTGGGGTTTAAGTCCCTGTCCGGGAACGCTTCCTCTTGTTTTCTTGAGCCATCCGGTGTATCCGGTCGCCCTTCCGCTATTGATGAACCTGAATAAGGAGCGCCCGCATGGCTCGCGTGACCGTCGAAGACTGCATCGACAAGGTCGACAACCGGTTTGAGCTCGTGCTGCTGGCCAGCCACCGCGCCCGCCTGATTTCCTCGGGCTCGCCGCTCACCATCGACCGCGACCGCGACAAGAACCCCGTCGTGGCTCTCCGCGAGATCGCGGACGAGACCATTGCTCCCGACGATCTGAAGGAGCAGCTCATCCACTCCATGCAGAAGTATGTCGAGGTGGACGAACCGGAAGCCGAAGCCGTCCCGATGCTCGGCGGCACCGCTGCCGCTTCGGGCAGCGACAACGACGCGGACGTCCAGTTCGACCGCATGAGCGAGGAAGACCTGCTCCGCGGCCTCGAAGGCCTCGTCCCCCCGAGCAACAACAGCTCGGACGACGACGACCGCGAATGATTTCAAAGGTCTTTAAAGAATTTACGAAAGCCCGGCCTAGCGCCGGGCTTTTTGTTACGATATTCCTAGGGCGTGGATCGTTTCCGAGACCTTACATGCGCCGATATCCAGCCAAGCCTTGGACCATTGCTTTACTAGCACTGATCGGCACAAGTGCAGGGATAATCGTACCTGCTCTTGCGGAATGCGGGCATGAACCAGCTTACCGCGATGGCGAAGCCTTGGCACTGAAGAAAGCCCAAGGAAGAGCGGTGCGAAACAACCAGATCCTCCAGATCACGACCGCCCCCGGTCCAGTTGTCTTCAAAGATACCGATTGCAGTGACGACGCGCCTACGGCCGAGTGCGTAAAATATGCTTTGGCAGATGTGCTCCCTGAGCAGAACCTGTGGGTAGTTCATGTCGGCTATTATGAGGGTGGAGCGTATAAACTCATCGACATGCGAACCGGCAAGACTACTGATATCGACGGGTTTCCCTGGTTCTCTCCAGACAAGAATCGGTTCGTAACAGTGACCAATGACCCTCACGGCGATATCTACGCTCTTGTTATATGGAAAAGGGACGGCAGCACCTTCCGAAAGGAATGGGGTTACGATTTCGGTCAAGAAATGCCTGGAGCCGAGTGGTCATACTGTGTGAAAGGCTGGCGCGGCTCGGAGCGTGTGAACCTCGAAGGCTCCGGCAATGGTGGGGAGCTGACGGGCAAGGCGCGGCTGATCCTCGACCGCAAAACGTGGCGCTACGAACGCCTAAAACCCTGATAAAGTTCGCCTTCCGTCCCCTTAACCACAGCGCGGTTTAGCCGGCTGCGGCAAGGTATTCAGCTTGCAGTCAGAAGACGTCTTACAATATCTTTTAAAAATCTTCTGATTTCAGCCAGATAGATCGTTTTGAAGGAGGGTGTCGGCGGACATGATGCGCCAGTATGAACTCGTCGAGCGGGTAAAGCGCTACAACCCCTCGGCCGACGAGGCGCTTCTCAATCGCGCTTACGTGTATGCCATGATGGCTCATGGCAACCAGAAGCGTGCGTCCGGCGACCTGTTCTTCGGCCATCCCCTCGAAGTCGCGGCCATCCTGACCGACATGAAGCTCGACGAGGCGACCATCGCCGCCGCCGTGCTCCACGACACGGTGGAGGACACCGAG
Source organism: Microvirga solisilvae (assembly GCF_022808595.1). Classification (GTDB taxonomy): domain Bacteria; phylum Pseudomonadota; class Alphaproteobacteria; order Rhizobiales; family Beijerinckiaceae; genus Microvirga; species Microvirga solisilvae. Next base: position 197,617 of record NZ_JAKUCN010000001.1, on the reverse strand, counting down.
GCGACGCTGGAAGAGATCAACAAGACCTTCGGCCCCCAGATCGGCGCCCTCGTCGACGGCCTCACCAAGATTAAGCGCCTTGACCTCGTCTCCAAGCGCGCGGCGCAGGGAGAGAACTTCCGCAAGCTGCTGCTCGCCATCGCCGACGACGTGCGCGTACTTCTCGTCAAGCTCGCCGACCGCCTGCACAACATGCGCACCCTCGGCTTCATGCCGCCGGAAAAGCGCAAGCGCATCGCCGAGGAAACGCTGGAGATCTATGCGCCGCTTGCCGGGCGCATGGGTATCCAGGAAATGCGCGAGGAACTGGAGGACCTGTCTTTCCAGAACCTCGATCCTGAAGCCTACGAGGCCATCAACCGGCATCTGCACGAGTTGACAGCAAAGAGCGAAAAGCTCGTCGACGAGATCGAGCAGACGCTGACAACCAAGCTGAAGGCCCAGGGCATCGATGCGCATGTTTCGGGGCGCCAGAAGCGCCCCTATTCCATCTGGCGCAAGATGGAACGCAAGTCCGTCTCCTTCGAGCAATTGTCGGACATCTTCGCCTTCCGCATCATCGTCGGCACCCTCGACGAATGCTACCGGGCGCTCGGCACCGTGCATACGAGCTGGCCGATGGTTCCAGGTCGCTACAAGGATTACATCTCGACGCCCAAGCAGAACGATTACCGCTCGATTCACACCACGGTGATCGGCCCCGGCAGCCAGCGCGTGGAACTGCAGATCCGCACGCAGGAAATGGATGAGATCGCGGAATACGGCATCGCCGCGCACGCGCTCTACAAGGAAGGTGTGAACGACAATTCGCGCCTCGCCACGGAAAGCCGCGCCTATCAATGGCTGCGGCGCACCATCGATCTTCTGGCCGAAGGCGACAATCCGGAAGAATTCCTGGAGCATACCAAGCTCGAGCTTTTCCACGATCAGGTCTTCTGCTTCACGCCGAAGGGGCGCCTCATCGCCCTACCGCGCGGCGCAACGCCAATCGACTTCGCTTATGCAGTCCACACGGATGTCGGCAACACGGCGGTGGGCTGCAAGATCAACGGCCGCATGTCGCCACTGCTGACTGAATTGCAGAATGGCGACGAGGTGGAGATCGTGCGCGCCGAAGGCCAGACGCCTCCCGCCGCATGGGAGTCACTTGTCGTCACCGGCAAGGCACGCGCCTCGATCCGCCGTGCCACGCGCGCCGCCGTGCGCCGGCAATATACAGGCCTCGGCCACCAGATCCTGGAGCGCGCTTTCGAGCGTGCAGGACGCCCCTTTTCCGACGAGAAGCTCAAAGGCGCCCTGCCCCGCCTGGCTCGCGTCTCCGCCGAGGATGTGCTCGCAGCGGTCGGCCGGGGCGAGATGTTCTCCGGCGATGTGGTGCGCGCAGTCTATCCCGACTACAAGGAAGAACGCCGCACCGGGACTGAGACCCGGATTGCCGGCGAGCCTGATGGCGCTGGCGAGAAATCGTCCGGCGAGCAGTCGAGCGGCATTCCGATCCGTGGCCTCAACAAGGACATGCCGATCCGCTTCGCGCCGGAAGGCGGCGCGGTGCCCGGCGACCGCATCGTCGGTATCCTCACGCCTGGCGAAGGCGTGACGATCTACCCGATCCAATCATCGGCGCTGGCCGATTTCGACAACGAACCCGACCGCTGGATCGACGTGCGCTGGGATCTCGAATTCGGCTCCACGCAGCGCTTCCCCGCGCGCATCAAGCTGCAATCGATCAACGAGCCCGGGTCGCTGGCACAAATCGCGCAGGTGATCGCGGATCATGACGGCAACATTGATAGCGTCAACATGAAGCGCCGCACGCAGGACTTCACGGATGTCACCATCGATCTAACCGTGTGGGACCTGAAGCACCTGAACGCCATCATCGCGGAACTGCGCGCCAAGCGCGTGGTGAGCCGCGTCGACCGCATTACCGGATAGAACTCTCAATGCCGAACAAGCCCCGCATTGCCGTCATCATGGACGAGAACACCAGCGTCGACGGCACGCGCTATGACATGACGAAGAACTACTTCATCGCGATTCACGGTGCAGGCGGCATGCCTTTCGGCATTCCGTATCACATGGACATGGTGGAGAATGTCGTCGACGAGTTCGACGGTTTCGTGAATGTGGGCGGCCGCTTCGCCTTTCCGGATGAGTGGTTCATCGACGGTCAGGTCTCCAAGGCTCCGGAATCCGAGCGTCTTGCCGTGGAGCTTGCGCTCATGCGCAGCTTTCTCGAACGCGACAAGCCGGTGCTCGGCATCTGCAACGGCATGCAGGTTCTCGCAGGTCTCCACGGTTGCCGCCTCTCGCCGGATGTGCGCGCGATGGGCTCGCACATCATGGAGCACGACAAGCGCGGACACTTGCATCCCGTGGCGATCAAGGAAGATACCCTTCTCTCCCGCATCGTCGGCCAGCGCGAACTCACGGTGAACACCTTTCACCGCGAAGCCGTCGTCGAGCTATCCAAGGATGTGATCGCGAGCGCTTATGCCGAGGACGGCGTCATAGAAGCCGTTGAAATCCCATCGTATCGCTTCGCACTCGGCGTTCAGTGGCATCAGGAAGCATTCACGCGGCAGGAGCATCCCGGAAACCCGATCTTCCGCGCCTTCATTCAGGCGGCAGAGAGAAGTTAGACTGCTCCCTGCGCGCCAGAAATTGTCTTTCATTTCGCTGAGCCGTCAGTCAACGGCATGGGTAGATGCCCACATCGCGGCTTGCGTCCGGTTCTTGACCTGGAGCTTGCGTAAGATCGCTTTGATATGAACCTTGACGGTGCCCTCCGAAATCTCAAGCCTGCGGGCAATCTCTTTGTTCGATTCACCTTGCGTCAAACATTCGAGAACGGCCGTCTCGCGCTCGGTCAATCCTTTTACCTTGCCGGCTTGGGGCACAGCCGCCATCTCTCGCAGCCGAGGGAAAATGGTCACCGGGAAAATCATTTCACCCAGCATGACGAGGTCCAAGGTCTTCACGAGTGCCTCGGGCGATGTCGACTTCACGAGATAAGCGGCTGCCCCTGCTTCAATGGCAGCTAGCATCTGATTGAAATCATATCGTTCGACGAGCATGACGACTCGGATGGTCGGGATCTGCTTCTTGAGGGACCGAATCCGTTCGCATGTCGCTGCAAAATCCTGAGCCGCGTCTGCGATCAGGAGAGACACGCCGCTCCTCGCATTCAGCAAGGGCTGGATTTCATCAAAACTCTCGCCGAAGATTGCAGAGCCATAGACCGTCTCGGCCAGGATGTGTTTCAGGCCTTCCCGGAATAGCTCACTGGGTTCGACCAGCACTGTCTTTACCGAGCAAGCCCACTCTTTCAAAGTGGCGTTCTTCATGTCTTTGACTCGACGGAAAGCCAAGACGTCATAGACCATATGATAGTGGCTCTACGGATTGCAGAATGATTGCGCCATTCAACTGCTCCTGGCTCGGCTGTCATATCAGAAAAAGAGTTCTCTATCTGCGTCTTCATATTCATATCCCCGCGCAGCAGAAGCAAAAGATGAATGTCGGCATGTATCTGTTTCTCCTGCCCACTCTCGCACGATTCATTAATCATGCTTTTATGGCTTTATCTCCCGCATCACCTTCGCGCGAAGGGAGATATACATTTCTCATCATCGCCAATAGCCTGACAATGATCTCTTGGCCTCGTATAAATGGAATGTCATATTGTTATTCAAGTGCGCTTCCACACAGTGGTCGTCGTGGCCTGGACTCAGCACGACTTCTCCGCTGAACGCCCTTGCTTCTCGCCTGTCCAACTGCCAAAGAGCACTCAAGGAGATGCCATTATGACCCCGAATGAAGCCCTCGAAGAATTCCGCTCCGCCGGCGCTTTGCTCGAAGGACATTTCATTCTCTCGTCAGGGCTGCACAGCCCGGTCTTCCTGCAGAAGATGTTCGTGTTCCAGGATCCTGCTCGCACCGAACGGGTCTGCAAGGCTCTTGCCGAAAAGATCAAGGAACGCTTCGGAACGGTCGATTACGTGGTCTCCCCCGCCGTAGGCGGCATCGTGCCGGGCTACGAGACCGCGAGGCACCTGGGGGCCAAGGCCATCTTCGTGGAGCGCGAGAACGGCGTCTTTGTCCTGAGGCGCGGCTTTACGATTCCGGAAGGCGCCAGGGTCGTCATGGTGGAGGACATCGTGACAACGGGCCTGTCTTCCCACGAGTGCCTGGCATCCCTCAAGGACCATCCGGGGAACGTCCTGGGCGCGGCCTGCCTCATTGACCGCTCCGGCGGCAAGGCTGATCTCGGCGTACCGCTTGTCTCCCTGGTCCAGCTCGATATTCCGGCCTACGAACCCGACAAGCTGCCCCCCGAACTCGCAGCTTTGCCGGCGATCAAACCCGGCAGCCGCAGCCTCAAGTCATAAAAATTGTTTATTTTTCACGTTAAGGGTTGACTGCCCCCTTTCTGCCAACTTGACTCATTTTCGTTTACTCACCATTAAGTATTCGAAGTTTCGGTTTTTACTCGTCTAAAGGGTTGATAACAGCCTGTTTTCAGGCACGTCCGTTTTTATTGCGCAACTGTATTGATCGCAAAAACAATAGATGTCGCTCTGACACATCAGGTTGTTATGCCACCCAGGCAGACACAAACAGAGAATACTTATGTCAGGCCAGCAGCGGATAGCGCTCTTCATTGATGGAGCGAACCTTTACGCTACGACAAAGACGCTTGGTTTCGATATCGACTACAAGCGGCTGCTGAAGGAATTCCAAGGCCGTGGCACACTTGTGCGTGCGTTCTACTACACGGCACTCGTGGAAGATCAGGAATACTCTTCTATCCGCCCGCTCATCGATTGGCTCGATTACAACGGCTACCGCGTGGTCACGAAGCCGACGAAGGAGTTCGTGGATTCCGCCGGCCGCCGTAAGGTAAAGGGCAACATGGACATCGAGCTCGCCATCGATGCGCTCGAGCTTGCTCCTTACATCGATCACATGGTCCTGTTCTCCGGCGACGGCGATTTCCGCTCGCTGGTCGAAGCCCTGCAGCGCCGTGGTGTGCGCGTGTCGGTGGTTTCCACCATCACCACCCAGCCCCCGATGGTTGCCGATGAGCTGCGCCGCCAGGCCGATGAATTCCTCGACCTGTCGCAGCTCGCCTCCCGCATCGGCCGCGACCCGTCGGATCGCCCGCAGCGCGCGCCCGGTGAAGGCAACGACCGCCCGGATCGCCCGCGTCCGCAGCAGCAACAGCAGCCGCGCAACGGCGCCCTGGAAAGCCGCTACGGGATCCGCCAACAGGGATCGGACGACGAGTTCGAGATGTAAGGTATCGGTTTCAAGCCGAATGCTGAGATGGCCGGGCTCGTCCCGGCCATTGTCGTTTAAAGGGCAAGGCTAGAGAGAGCTTGCCTCGACGTCGCAATCCAATCCGAGTGCTCCCGCCGTGTTGCTGACGGTGGCGAGGCACAGGCTCTCCCGCTCCTGCGGGATGAAGACCGCAAAGCGCGTCACATAGAGCCCGCCTTCGGCATCCGACAGCTTGCGCGCCTCGAGGCGCACGATGTTGGCATCGTATTGCTTGAACACTTCCGCCAGCCGCGCCACGAGACCGAGCTGATCACCGCCACTGATGGTGATGCGGTGCGTGATGCTGCCCGCAGGGCCTGGGCTCGGATCGAAGGCATAAGGCACGGCGCGAACCTCCGCGCCCTCTAATTCCGGCACTTGCCTCAAGCCTGCTTCGATCGTGCTCGCTTCGAGGCCCGAGGGCAGCTCGCAGATCGCCAGGAACTCGGCTCCGGACCCCAGCGAAGCGAAGGTGGTGTCGCGCAGGTTCACGCCGATATCGAACAGGTGCTCCGCAATCGCGGCGATAAGCCCGACACGATCAGGGCCGAGAACGGAAACGAGAGCTACGGACGCCATGCTGATCCCTCCCAAGTAGGAAGGAAGTTAGAGCACAGGCGTCGCGTGTCAGCCCTTGTCGCGCATGAGGCGCGCCTTCTCGCGGTTCCAGGAGCGCTCCTTCTCCGTCTCGCGCTTGTCGTGGAGCTTCTTACCTCGCCCGAGGCCGAGTTCCACCTTCGCCATCCCACGCTCGTTGAAATAGATCTTGAGCGGGATCACGGTGAAGCCCTCGCGCTGCGTGGCGCCAAGGAGCTTGTTGATCTGGTTCCGGTGCAGCAGCAGGCGGCGTGGACGCTTCGTCTCGTGATTGAAGCGGTTCGCCTGCAGGTATTCCGGGATATAGGCGTTGAAGAGGAAGAACTCCTCGCCCGACGGGCCGGCATAGGCCTCGCCGATGGTGGCCTTGCCCGTGCGCAGGGATTTCACCTCCGTGCCGGTCAATGCGATGCCGGCCTCGTAGGTGTCCACGATTTCATAATTGAAACGCGCCTTCCGGTTGTCGGCGACAACGCGGGGGCCGCTTTTCGGATCTTTTGCCATTTGTCTTTAAGCGTTGATCAGGCCCGCATGGACCATGGCCGAACGCACTGCTTTCTTGGTGCCATCGGAGACCGGAATCATCGGCAGGCGCACATCGTCCTTCATCAGGCCGAGGACGGACGCGGCGTACTTCACCGGCGACGGATTGGTCTCAATGAACAGGTTGGTATGGAGCGGCATCAGGCGGTCCTGCACTTTCAGGGCCGTCGCGTAATCGCCCTTCAGGCAGGCCTCCTGCATTTCGGCGCAGAAGCGCGGAGCCACATTGGAAGTCACGGAAATACAGCCATGGCCGCCATGGGCCATGAAGCCGAGGGCCGTCGCATCCTCGCCCGAGAGTTGGATGAAGTCAGGCCCCATGGCTTGGCGCTGCAGGCTGGTACGGGCAAGGTTCGCAGTCGCGTCCTTCACGCCCACGATGTTCTTGAGCTCGAACAGGCGCGCCATCGTCTCCACCGACATATCGATCACCGAACGGCCGGGGATATTGTAGATGAAGATCGGAATGCCGATGGCGTCGTTGATCGCCTTGAAGTGCTGGTAGAGCCCTTCCTGCGTCGGCTTGTTGTAATAAGGCGTGACGATCAGCACCGCATCGGCGCCGCACTTCTCCGCGTGGCGGGAGAAACCGATGGCCTCCTCCGTGCTGTTGGAGCCGGCACCGGCGATCACGGGTACCCTGCCCTTCACCTCGTCGACGCAGATCTCGATGACCCGGTCATGCTCCTTGTGGCTGAGCGTCGGGCTCTCGCCGGTGGTACCGACGGGAACCAGGCCATGGGTGCCCTGCTCGATCTGCCAGTTGATGAAGGCCCGGAAGGCAGCCTCATCCACGGCGCCGTCCTTGAAGGGGGTCACCAAAGCCGTGATGGAGCCTTTGAATCGGGTCATGACAATCCTCGAGTAAGAAGCGGCAGATGGGAGAGAGCCCAAGGGCTTAACACATAAGGGGTGCGTCGCATCCGCGCAAACGCTCCTTTAGGGTGTTGTCCTAGCGCGGCACTTGGTGTTTCCTCAAGTGAAACGTCGCCACAACAGACAGGCGGCGAAATGGGGGTTAGCGGGTGAACCTCACAATGCGCCTTTCGGTCCGTCTTCTGGCGTCTGTCGCCGCAATCCACTTGTCCGTTCTCTCCGTTCACGCGAATGAGGGACCTGCCGGCTCGCCGCAGCCGACAGCCCTGGAGAACTTCGCGCCGCCCTCCAAGGCCATGGGGGACCTGGAACAGCTACCGCTGATCTTCAAGGCCTATCGGGACAACGATGAGACGGAAGCCGCGATCCTCAAGTCGAAGCTCTCCGACCCCGCCGCTCAGGCCCTCGCGGAATGGTTCGCCATCCGCAGCGGCCTGCCCATGGGCCATGAGCGCATCCTCGCCTTCCGTAAGGATTTTCCGGATTGGCCCGTCACGGCGCGGCTCCTGCGCCGGATGGAGGACACCTTCCTCTCCGAGCGCCCTTCCACGGCACAGATCCGCGCTTTCTTCGACAAGCAGCCCCCCGTGACCGCCGGCGGGCGGATCGCCTATGGTTTTGCCCTGAAGAATGACGGTCTCGACAAGCAGGCCACGGATCTCATTCGCCAGGCATGGCGTGAGGACACCTTCGGTAGCGAGACCGAGGACCGCATTCGCGCCCGCCTTCCGGGCCTGCTCACCCAGGCCGATCACCGGTTCCGCATGGAACGCCATCTCCTGAAGGAGAATTGGGGCGCAGCCCTGCGTGCGGCGGGCTATGCCGGGCAGGATTACGTCACCCTGGTGAAAGCGCGCATGGGCGTGTTCCAGGGCAAGAAGAAAGCGGAGAAGGCCTTCGCAGCCGTTCCTGCCTCGTTGCGGAGCGATCCCTCTTACCTGTTCTCCCGCGCGCTGCTTCAGCGCCGGAGCAAGAACCTGGTCGAGGCCGCCAACATCATCATGCAGGCGCCGCGCGACCACGAGCAGCGCGTGGACGGCGATGAATGGTGGGCCGAGCAGCGCCTCATCACCCGCGAGCTTCTCGACAAGGGCGACGCCCAGACCGCCTACAAGGTGGCGAGCCATCATGCAGCAGAATCCCCGGCCCAGCAGATCGAGGCTGAGTTCCATGCAGGCTGGATCGCGCTTCGCTTCCTGAGCGATCCCGCGACGGCGGCAAAGCACTTCGCCACGGTCGGGCAGACCGCCTCCACGCCGATCTCCCAATCGCGCGTCGCCTATTGGCAGGGCCGTGCGGCGGAAGCCGCTGAAGCCTCAGCGGACGCCAAGCTGTTCTATGCCAAGGCGGCCGGCCACCCAACCACCTATTATGGGCAACTTGCCCGGGAGAAGCTTGGTGAAACCGTCTCCCTGCGCTCGGTCGCGCCGCTAAGCGATGACGAGCGCAAAGTCTTCGAGAACAGCATCCCCTTCCGAGCTGTCAATCTTCTCCAACAGGCAGGCGAGACGGAACTGGCCATCGGCCTCTATATCGATCTTGCCCAGACATTGAACGACCCTGGACAGCTTGATGCGCTGGCGGCTCTTGCAACCAGTCAGGGCAATCCCCGCGCGGTTCTCGCCATCGGCAAGATCGCTCTCCAGCGCGGCTTCCCCCTCGATCAGCACGCCTATCCTCTTGCCGCGATTCCGGATTTCGAGCCGGTGGGCGACGAGGTTGAGCCAGCGATGATCTATGCCATTGCAAGGCAGGAAAGCGCCTTCAATCCCAAGGCTATCTCAAGCGCAGGTGCGCGGGGCCTCATGCAGCTCATGCCCGCCACCGCCAAGCGCACAGCCCAGCGCTTCGGCGTCGGTTTTGATGTGAAGCGGCTGATCGAAGACCCGTCCTACAACGCGAAGATCGGCTCGGCCCATCTCGGAGAGCTGATGGAGGATTGGAAGGGTTCCTACATCCTCGCCTTCGCCTCCTATAATGCGGGCGGCGGTAACGTGAAGAAATGGATCAATGCCTATGGCGATCCCCGTTCGCCCCAGGTCGACATGATTGACTGGGTGGAGCGCATTCCCTTCTACGAGACCCGCAATTACGTACAACGTGTCATGGAGAATCTGCACGTCTACAGGGCGCGGCTGAAAGACAAGCCCGCTCCTGCTCCGGCGGAAGCTTCTGCGGCAGCCGCTGCAACATCGGATGCGACAAAGACCTCGTATTGAGGCAGGATGCTGCTCATCGAATATCCACCCATGTCGTGTCTTTCATGAGCAGTTCTTATCGGGATCTCTTCGTATCGGCCTCGGACGGCCTGAAACTCTATGCCCGCGATTACGGTCTCTTGTCGGGAGCAGCGCTTCCCGTCGTGTGCCTGCCGGGCCTCGCGCGTAACTCCGAGGATTTTCACGAACTCGCTCTGGCGCTCAGCACGGATGCGTTCCGCCCCCGCCGCGTTCTCGCTGTTGATTACCGCGGACGCGGCCGGTCGGCATGGACTTCAGACTGGCGACAATACGATCTCGGCACCGAGCTCGGTGACATTCTGCAGGTTCTGACCGTCGCAGGTATCGAGAAGGCCGTGTTCGTCGGAACTTCACGCGGCGGATTGCTCACAATGGCGCTGAATGTGGCAAAGCCCGGGCTGATCGCGGGCGCTGTGCTGAACGATGTAGGCCCCGTCATCGAGTCTGAAGGATTGATCCGCATTCGCAACTATGTCGGCAAGCTGCCAATGCCGGCGACCCTGCTGGAGGGTGCGCAGATCCTGAAGCAAGTTTCCGGCCCGCAGTTTCCCGCCTTTGGTCCCGAGCAATGGGAAGCCATGGCCCGCGGCACCTGGCATGAGGAGAGCGGCCGCCTCGTGCTCAGCTACGATCCCAACCTGATGAAGCCTTTGCAGGAATTGGATCTGACAAAGCCCATGCCGGATCTGTGGCAGCTCTTCGAAGGGCTGGCGTCTGTACCGGTTCTCGCCATCCGAGGCGAACTCTCGGACCTGCTCTCAAACAAGACGCTCTTTGCCATGCAGCAGCGCCATCCGCACCTAACGGCCCTCACGGTGCCAGGCCAAGGCCACGCGCCGTTGATGGAAGGTGCGGTTCTTCATGCGATCAGCAACCTGATCGTCAAAGTTGAGACCTCTCTTTAAAGCAGCCTTCATCAGCATGGCATCAGCAGCGTTCTCAGTGTGCCTTACCCGTCACTGATGAACGAAGCAGCTTTCGACAACCTCCTACGAACATTACCTCGCGTCCGTGAGCCGAGCCTGCCTTCTCCAAAATCAGTGATGATGTTCTGAACTCTGGCGTCTTCTGAGCACTGGCGCCTTGGGAAAAGCCATATCCCCGCGCCTCACAACGAGAACGACGCAAAAAGAAAACCCCGGTGTTTCCACCGGGGTTTCCTCTAACCAATCGGGTTGAACCGATTAGAAGTCGCGCTGAACGCGGATGCGGCCTTCCCAGGCGTCGCCCGAGCGGGTATCCGGACCACGCGGGTCGATGTTCGCATAGAGAACTTCGACGCCGAGGTCGAGACCAGCAACCGGCTGCCAGAACACGTTGGTACCAACGCGCCACTCGTTGAAGTCCGCGCTGACCGGAGCAAGCGGGGTGCCGAAGAGGGCATCAGCAGCTGCGCCGTACTCAACGCGAGCATACGAACCGAAGACGTTCTGACGGATCTCGGGGGTCCAGTAGTGACGGAGACCACCGGCGATCGACCAGCCCTGAGCGGTGTCGATTTCGCCATCGACGTCGTAGTAGGCGTCGACGACAGGACGGTTCACGCTGCCGAGGCGGCCGTTAGCGCCACCGAAGCCGAGGTAGCCCATAGCGCCGTCAGCGTAGGTCGCGGCGATCCAGAGAGCGTCGCCAGCAGCCAGCATCGGCAGGTTGATGCCAACCTGAGCCGTCACAGCAAAGCCGTACTCGGTGTCCGGAACGACCGGCTCAGCGAAGCCAGCAACCGGGATAGCAACGCTGCGGATCTGGTGAGCAGCACCGGCGAGCATCGCGGAGCCCCAGGTACCGGAGTACTTGAGCTGAGCGACGAGGTCGGGCGTGCGCTGGCCGCCGTAGAAGAAGTCGGCAGGAGCGCCAGGCGTCAGATCGAAGGTGTTACCAGCGAAGCGGCCTTCTTCAACCGACAGCGAGGCCGAGAAGCCGTTGCCGAAGGAGAAGGTGTAGGCGAACAGGTTCACGTTCGGAGCGTCCGAGAAGCGGAGCGTGCCCATGTGACCCGTCGGCAGGTCGCCGTTGTCGAAGAACGACAGGGCGCGACCGGCGGTGAGGCCGCCGAACTGCACGAAGGCCTGGTCGACGTTGGCGGTCGTGGCGGAAGCGCCATACACGCCGGTGTCGCGGGTCATCTCGAAGCGGACGAACGTACGCAGCAGGCCGTAAGCCGTGGCGGTACGAGCGTCGAGCTGGATGCGGCCACGAGCGCGGAAGCCGATCGAGTCACGAGCGCGGGTGTCCGGCTCGACATAACGGATTTCAGCGCGTGCACGGCCGCCGACGCGGAGGCAGGTTTCCGTGCCGGGGATGTAGAAGAAGCCTGCGCCGTAGGTGGAGCAGACACGAACGTATTCAACGGCAGCAGCCTTCTTTGCGGGAAGATCAGCAGCCTGAGCACCGGCAACGGCGGCGAGACCCGCAACCGAACCGAGAAGAAGGCTCTTAACGAGCTTCATGGTTAAACCTCCAAAGTTTCGAGACCCTTGGGGGGTCGGGCTTGTTGTGCCTTGAAGACTTCTGTGAAGCTCCAAGCACACCCTTTTCCCCTAGTGATCTGATGACCCAGCCTGTGGCTAGGACTCATCAAATGACGACTGGGGTGCCCCCGTCGCTGGTGCCACATTAGCCAGAGCCGTTCCGCAAGCAACCAAATGAAGGCACAAACTGGGCAAGCCGGGGGGCTTTTCAGGGGCATGTTGCACAAAGGCAACGTTTTTACCCTCGCCCCCTTCCTTTCCGGCAAACTTTGAACCCGGTTCTTAACAAATCCTTAATTTGCAAGGCTTTCACGCCTGTACGGCAACTGCGTAAACTACCGTCCGAAGCATTGTTTCGGAGAATCACGGACGGGTGAGGCTGTGCATAAGTCCATCCACAATTTGGGCGGAGATGCGCCTCAACCGTCCCAAAAAGAAGGCCGGGACGAACCCGGCCTCCATCGAATCGTAACTTTAGAGAGCGATTTCACGCCACTTTCGGCTTCAGAACGCCACGACGGATCTGATCCTCCTCAATGGATTCGAAGAGTGCCTTGAAGTTGCCTTCGCCGAATCCCTCGTCGCCCTTGCGCTGGATGAACTCGAAGAAGATCGGGCCGATGGCGGTCTTGCCGAAGCGCTGGAGCAGCACCTTCGTGAAGCCTCCCTCCACCACTCCTTCGCCGTCAATGAGGATACCGTTCTTCTGCAACCGTTCGAGCGACTCCTCATGGCTGGGCAGGCGCTTGTCGATCCGCGAGTAATAGATGTCATTGGGCGCCGGCATGAATTCGAGCCCATTTCCGATCAGGGTCTCGATGGACTCGTAGAGATCATGCGAACCCAGGGCGACGTGCTGGATGCCCTCGCCTTTATACTCCTGCAGGTATTCTTCGATCTGCCCGGTCTCGCCCGCATCTTCGTTGATCGGAATGCGGATCTTGCCGTCGGGGCTTGTCATGGCGCGGGAATGCAGGCCCGTCAGCTTGCCTTCGATGTCGAAGTAGCGGATCTGCCGGAAATTGAAGAGGCGCTCGTAGAAGCCCGCCCATTCGCTCAGCCGACCGCGATAGACGTTATGGGTCAGGTGGTCGATGTAATAGAGGCCGACGCCTTGCGGCTTCGGATCCTTCTCACCCAACCACTCGAAATCGACGTCATAGATCGAGCCCTTCGAGCCGTAGCGATCGACGAAGTAGATCTGAAGTCCGCCGATACCCTCGATGGCCGGAATCTCCAGTTCGTTGGGTCCCACCTGTGTCTGCGCGGGCTTGGCGCCCATGGAGAGAGCGCGCTCATAAGCGTATTTCGCATCGACCACGCGGAATGCCATCGCCGGAGCGGATGGCCCATGCTGGCTGGCGAAGCGCTCGGCGAAGGAGCCGGGCTCCGCATTGACGATGAAGTTAATGTCGCCCTGGCGATAGAGCAGCACGTTCTTCGAGCGGTGCTTGGCAACGACGGAAAAACCCATCGTCTTGAACAGCTTGTCGAGTTCCTTCGGATCGGGGTGGCAGAACTCCACGAACTCGAAGCCGTCGGTTCCCATCGGGTTGTCTTCGCTGATAGCCGGCGGCGGTGCATCGTGCGGGAACGGTCCCATGGCTTTCCTCCTGTTGTCACTGCAGCTCAGCGAGGAGCCGCGATTTGCCCTTCAACGCATCACAAGGGATGCGCTCTTCTCACACCGCGTCCGGCTGGCGTTCCGGCGCGGCATCCTGAAAGGCGCGGAGTTCGGCACAGGCCGCATCCACCGCGACGATCTTCGGATAGGCATCGAGCGAGATATTGAAGCGCCGCGCGTTGAAGACCTGCGGCACGAGATAGATGTCGGCGAGGCTCACACGCTGACCGAAGCAATAGGGGCCGGGCTCGATCAAAGCCTCGATGGCATCGAACCCGTCACGTACCCAATGGGCATACCATGCATCCGCCGTGGCCTGATCGTGACCGAGCTTCTTCTTGAGATAATTGAGAGGCCCGAGATTATTGAGGGGGTGAATATCGCAGCCGATGATCGAGGCGACGGCACGGACCTTGGCGCGATTCACGGCACCGACGGGCAAGAACGGCGGATCGGGATAGACCTCGTCCAGATACTCAAGAATGGCGGGAGATTGCGTGAGAACCGTGCCACCGATATCGAGAGACGGCAATCGCTTCTGAGGATTGATGGAGCAGTACGCTGCTTCCGACTGCTCGCCCTTGAGAAGGTTGACCGGCGCGGGTTCATAAGGAAGGCCCTTCAGGTTGAGAGCGATCCTGACCCGATAGGCCGCCGAGGAGCGGAAGTAAGTGTAGAGCTTCACCCCTCCACCTCCCCTTCGGGCGCCAGCAGCCGCGCATGACCGCTCAGGCGATCGATCAGGGCGGCAAGAACCTTCTGCTCCTCCGCCGTCAGGACGGAGACGAAGCGTTCCTCGAAGGCGAGTGCCTCGGGCGCCAGGGCCTCGTAAATCTCCCGCCCCTCCTCCGTGAGTTCCAGCAATTCTTCTCGCCGGTCATCTTCATTAGGGCGCCGAGCGATCAGGCCGCGCTGTTCCAAGGCCGAAACGGCACGTGAGACTGTAGACTTGTGCATCACCCCATGGGCCGCAATGTCCCGCGCCGTGCGGTACTCATACTGGCCAAGCGTCGCCACAACCCGCCATGCCGGGATCGAGAGACCGAACCGCTCGGCATAGATCTGCGCCAGCGCGTTCGAGGTCAGGCTCGCCAGCACATTGAGGCGGTAAGGCAGGAATTTCTCCAAGATCACCGTGGCGCTGGAGAGTTCCTCTTTCTTGGCTGCGGTTTGGGTCATGGTTGACATTTTCGTTGCATATGCAACTAATATGATAAATTCGTTGCACTAGCAACTAGATTTGCGAGCCGCTTGGTCAATATCAGTGGTGACATTCAACGGCTCCGTTTCAGGGAGAACGCTATGAACGTTCAGAACGTCTCCGGCTTCCAATCCGAGCAGCCCCGTCAAAGCGCTATCGTGCCCGGCTACATGTCCGGCTTCGGCAACTCCTTCGAAACGGAGGCCCTGGAAGGTACCCTTCCCATCGGGCGCAACTCGCCGCAGAAGATCAATTACGGTCTTTATGCCGAGCAGCTTTCAGGTTCTCCCTTCACGGCTCCGCAAGCCACGAACCAACGCTCCTGGCTTTACCGTATCCGTCCGAGCGTGAAGCACTCGGGCCGTTATGTGAAAGTCGACAAGGGCCTGATGCGCACTGCCCCCGCTGCGCGAGAGGAAAGCGATCTGCCGCTCGGCCAGCTCCGCTGGGACCCGACGCCGATTCCGGATGAAGCGCTCACTTTCGTGAACGGACTTCGCACCATCACCACAGCAGGTGATTCCGATACGCAGACCGGCATGGCGGCGCATGTGCTTCTCGTCACGCGCTCCATGGACAACGAATATTTCTTCAATGCCGATGGCGAATATCTCGTCGTCGCGCAGGAAGGTAATTTGCGTTTCCGTACCGAGTTCGGCCTGATCGACATCGAGCCCGGAGAGATCTGCATTATTCCGCGCGGCGTGATCTTCAAGGTCGAGATCACTGGCAGCACGGCGCGCGCTTACGTGTGCGAGAACTACGGCGGTGCCTTCACCCTCCCTGATCGCGGCCCCATCGGCGCAAACTGCCTTGCCAATCCGCGCGACTTCCTCACTCCGGTGGCTGCTTACGAGGATAAGGAAGCGCCTTCCTTCCTGTTCGTGAAATGGGGCGGCGAGCTTTATCGCACGGAGATCAATCAATCGCCGCTCGATGTGGTCGCGTGGCATGGCAATTACGCGCCATACAAATACGACCTGCGCCATTTCTCGCCGGTCGGCGCGATCATGTTCGACCATCCCGATCCGTCGATATTCACCGTACTCACCGCGCCCTCCGAGACGCCCGGCACGGCGAACGTGGATTTCGTGATCTTCCCCGAGCGTTGGCTGGTGGCGGAGAACACGTTCCGCCCGCCCTGGTATCACCGCAACCTGATGTCGGAGTTCATGGGGCTGATCTACGGCATCTACGACGCGAAGCCCGAAGGCTTCGTGCCGGGCGGCTTTTCGCTGCACAACCAGATGCTCCCGCATGGCCCCGACACGACAGCGTTCGAGCATGCGAGCAATAGCGAACTGAAGCCTGTGAAGCTTACCGGCACCATGGCCTTCATGTTCGAAACGCGCTTCCCGCAGCGCGTGACGAAATACGCCGCCGAACTGCCGACACTTCAGGAAAACTACATCGATTGCTGGAAGGATCTGAAGAAGCACTTCGATCCCAACCAGCGGGAGCCGAAGTGAGGATGGTATTGGTGCTTACCGTTCTAAAAAGGTCACGTGGGCAATAACGGGCAAATGATCGGATCCGACATCACGACCTACTCTGGCCTGAACGATCCGGATGCCTGGGCCCGCGAGCACATGATCGAGGGCAAGCCCGAACAGCGGAAAGCGGGACAGCCAGGTTGTCTCGATCCCTCGGACCTGCGGATATGGGTTCAATCCCGACGATTGCACAAACTCACGAAATCCGGCGGACCAAGGCGACATGTTGAGATCACCCATCACGATGGCATTGCCTACAGGAGCTGCTCTTACCGCATCGGCAGCATGACGGAGCTGAGCTTGTTGAAGGCTTCCCCCTTTGCCGAACGGGCGGGCAGAGTGAAGCCCCACGATTGTGAGACAGCGCTCTTCGCTGGATGGATCGCAGAGATGGGCGGTCAGGACAGGCAGAAAAGAAGCCGCACTTCGATCGACGGACCAGTTCGCAACGGTCCAACGGCTCAAGAGAACCACATCGAATGGAGAACCATTAAAGCCGGCTGCGCGGTGAGGATATTGCGCGTTCAAAGACGCAGGAAGGCTCTCATCATTCCAGGGCAATTCGCTAAGCAAAATGATGTCCGGATCTTCCGCAGCGATCATAAGCCTGAACGCCTCAGGATCGGTACTCTCGCCATGCAGGTTGAGAGTCAGCACCTTCACATGCGGCTGAGCGGAACCATGCGCTGTTCCGCTGTCTCCCAGATAAGGCAACACTGGAAGAGCGTTTGCGAGCACCGCAGCAATCCCGCAATAGATGCCGATCCGGGAATGAATAAACAGGGCTGCCACCAATACCACAAGGCTTGCAGCTGTGAGCTGAATGCGAAAGTGGGAGGCAATATCGAGCAGCCACCACCACGAACCGAAAAAGCTCGCGGTGGTGACAAGGATCAGGAGCAGCGCTGCTGCCAGCAGCAGCCTGCGTTTGAAAGGCTCCGCAAACGTGGAACGTTTCTTGAGCCCTCGCATGCAGGCCACAACCGTCGAACGTTACGCCTTGCCGCGCGTGCGGATCATGAAGGTGTCGAAGGCGTATTCGTTGAGCTGCCACCAGGGCAGCACATCGTTGCGATAAGCCACCATCGAGTCGTAGCCCTTCTTGAAATTCGCGTTCTTGGCGGAAAGCTCGTCATAGAGCTCGTTGGCCGCCTTGAGCGAGGCTTCCATGATGGCGGGCGAGAAGGTGCGCAGCTCCGCGCCGGCGCCGACCATACGGCGAAGCGCCTGGCCGTTCACGGCGTCGTACTTGGCGAGCATCCAGTTGTTCGCCGCTTCCGAAGCCTGGGCCATGATGGCCTTGTAATGCGCGGGCAGCTCATCCCACTTCGCCTTGTTGACGACGAGATGCAGCATGGCGCCGCCTTCCCAGAAGCCGGGAGCGTAGTAATACTTGGCGACCTTCAGGAAGCCGAGCTTCTCGTCGTCATAGGGGCCGACGAATTCGGCAGCATCCAGCGTGCCGCGCTCGAGAGCGGGATAAACGTCGCCCGGAGCCACCTGCTGCGGCACGACGCCGAGCTTGGCGAGGACCTGACCGCCGAGGCCGCCGATGCGGAACTTGAGGCCCTTCAGGTCGTCGACGGAGTTGATCTCCTTGCGGAAGAAGCCGCCCATCTGCGCGCCGGAATTGCCGCAGACCAGCGAGGTGCAGTTATACTTCGCGAGGATCTCGTTGATGATCTCCTTGCCGCCGGCGAAGTGCCACCAGGAATGGGATTGACGGGCATTGAGGCTGAACGGCAGGCCGGTGGCGATGCCGAGCGCAGGCTCACGGCCGATATAGTAGTAAAGCGGCGTGTGGGCGCATTCGACGGAGCCGTTCTCGACGGCGTCCATGGCCTGGAGGCCGCCCACGATCTCGCCGGGAGCGAAGACCTGGATCTGGAACTTTCCGTCGGTGGCATCCGCCATGTACTTGGCGAAGGTCTGGGCCGTGCCGAAAATCGTGTCGAGCGACTTGGGGAAGCTCGAGGTCAGACGCCAGCGGATTTCCGGCATCGACTGAGCGATGGCAGGAGCCGCCACCGTGGTGGCCGCAGCCGCGAGGCCGGCACCTTTAAGGAAGTTTCTTCTCTTTATCGTCGTCATGGGCATTTCCCCAGAAAGCGCTATGTTCAGGCCTAAGCGAAGCACAACAACCGGTCGGTGGGTATGAAGCTCTCTTCTCTCAAGCAAGGCCGAGATGGCCGTCTCGTCGTCGTCTCGAAGGATCTCACCCGCGCGACGGATGCATTTTTCATTGTTCCGACGCTACAGCAAGCCCTTGATGATTGGGAAAAAGTCGAGCCCCGCCTTCGTGACCTTGCGGAACAGCTCGAGCACGGCTCCGTGCCCTCCTTCCGCTTCCATGAGCATGACTGCGCTTCTCCCCTGCCCCGTTCCTATCAGTGGGCGGACGGCTCGGCCTATGTGAATCACGTAGAGCTGGTCCGCAAAGCCAGAGGGGCCGAGATGCCCCAATCCTTCTGGACCGATCCGCTCATGTACCAAGGCGGGTCGGATTCCTTCCTCTGCCCGCGCGACCCGATCCCCGCCATGGACGAGGCCCATGGCATCGACTTCGAGGCGGAAATCGCCGTGATCACGAGCGATGTGCCCATGGGCGCGGCGCCGGAGGAAGCGGCCAAAGCCATCCGCCTCGTGGTCCTGGTCAACGATGTTTCCTTGAGAAACCTCATTCCCGGAGAGCTTGCGAAAGGATTCGGCTTCTTCCAGTCGAAACCATCCTCCACTCTCTCACCGGTCGCCGTGACGCCCGACGAACTAGGGGATGCGTGGGATGGCGGCAGACTCCATCTGCCCCTGCTCTCTACCCTCAACGACAAGCCTTTCGGCAAACCCGATGCCGGGACAGACATGACCTTCGACTTTCCGACCCTGATCGCCCATGCGGCCAAGACCCGACCTCTCGGAGCGGGCACAATCATCGGCTCAGGCACCGTCTCGAACAAGGATGCGGATGGCGGACCAGGCAAGACAATCGCCGATGGTGGTCTGGGCTACTCGTGCCTCGCCGAGCAGCGCACGGTGGAAACCCTCCTCCACGGAGAACCGCGCACGCCCTTCATGCGCTTCGGCGATACGATCCGCATCGAGATGAAGGACAAAGCAGGCCACTCGATCTTCGGCGCCATTGAGCAGGAAGTCACGCGTTACCCTTAAGGCATTGTGCACGTTTAAGTTTTTGAGGGGGTCGCGAAAGATGCAACCTCAGATTAGTTCAATTTAGCCAACTATGTTGTTATTATATATCATCACAATGAACAATCATAACCGTTTTCGTCGACTTCCGGGCACCCTGAATCATGTTCACCTTCGCACCGAGCGTTGTCCTTTGCAGCGCCGTAATCATCGCCTTTGTTAGCTTCGCCTGGGCCGCCCGCTCCCATTTCGTCGACACGCAGGAACGCTCCCTAGGGATGCGCCTCGTGTTCGCGATCACTCCCTTAGGAACCCTTCTGACGGTCGCCACATATGCCTATTATCCGGTAGGGCTTGCTCAGTGCGCCGTCGCGCTTTGCTTATATGCCGGGTCTTTGGCGCTTTTCTGGTGGGCGATCCGATCGACGCAGGCCTCGCATCGACTATCGGTTGTCTTCTCAACAGATTCGCCGGAGTTCCTCGTTACCGGGGGCCCTTACAGGTATATCCGGCATCCCTTCTATACTTCTTATCTTCTGTTCTGGTCGGCAGGTGTGGCCGCTACAGGCGCACTATGGCTTGCAGCTCTCATGGCCGTCATGGGCGCGCTGTACTGGAGCGCAGCGAAGGCGGAAGAGAGGAAATTCTCGCATAGCGAACTGGCCGATAGTTATGCCGCCTATTCGGCTCGGACCCGTATGTTCATTCCCTGGGCTCTCTGATCATGAGCACACAATTCGTGACCACGGCTCGGGTGAAGGAGCCGAACGCGTCCGTTTCCAGCAATTGGGGCGACTTGCCTTGCACCGTGCGCATCGTGCGTTCGGAAAGCGATTATGAAAAGGTCTTGGAAGTTCGCAGGCGAGGCTTCGCGAAATTTTTGGGGCCAGGCGCCGACGTTCGCGACAAGTACGATCTGTTGCCGACCAGTTTCATTTTCCTCGCGGAAGATCAGAGCGGAAATCCGGTAGGAACGGGACGCCTCCTAAGGCGACCTCACGGCCCCGTCGAGACCGCGCATTATGCTGATCTCAGCACGCATTCGGGAATCTCCGAGTGCATGGAAGGCACCAAGTTTACGATCCCGCCCTTTCCCGGATCGGCAATGACCAAACTGGCGATATGGAAAGCCGGTTATCTTCTGGCTCTTGCCCTCAACAGCCCTGCGCTGATGGTTGCTGCAAGGCGGAGCGCAAGACGTGATTACGAGGCTCTCCTGTTCGAAGATACGGGGATCACCTTCATTCACCCGCTCGATGCCCAGAAGCGAAGTCATTCCGTGATGTGGCTGGACCTGCGGGAAGCCAGGAACCGCTACAAAACGCGTCAGCATCCGCTGTACGACTTTTTCTTCGAGCAGAAGCATCCGCAGATAAGGCTTCTCGACTAGATCCAGGAGAGGCTTGAGGTTCTGCAGGAGTAGGCAGTCCGCCGCTGCGCTCTAAAACTCTCCCTGAACCTCACTCAGGGAGCGCTCCATGAACGATCATGTCTATAAGGTCGTCGAACTCGTCGGCTCGTCGGAAACGAGCATCGAGGATGCCATTCAGACTGCGATCAAGCGGTCCAGTCAGACATTGCGAAACCTGCGCTGGTTCGAGGTCCTGCAGACGCGAGGACATGTCGAGAATGGCGAGGTGCGCCATTATCAGGTCGTGCTGAAGGCGGGCTTCACGCTGGAGTGAGCCCGCCTCCACAGCCTCAATCGTCCGCCCGAATATCGAAAAGTTTCGGATACTGGTTCGGCTGCGAGCGCAGATACTGGTTGGGGGCCTTCACGGCAGCACCGAAATGCGCGGCCGCATGCCAGGGCCAGCGGGGATTGTAGAGAATAGCCCTCGCGAGCGCGATGAGATCGGCATCGCCCGTTGCGAGGATCGATTCCGCCTGCACGAAATCGGTGATGAGGCCAACCGCGATGACCGGCATCTTGGTGGCCTGCTTGACCGCACGGGCCAACGGTACCTGATAGCTGGGTCCCACGGGAATCTGCTGCGCGGAGGTCAATCCTCCGCTCGATACGTGAATGCCGCTGCATCCGCGCGCTTCGAGGGCCTGCGCGAAAACGACAGTCTCCTCGATATTCCAGCCGCCCTCTGCCCAGTCGGTTCCCGAAACACGCACCGTCACGGGCCGCTCAGCGGGGAAGGCTTCGCGGATCGCGTCGTAGACTTCGAGCGGGAAGCGCATGCGATTTTCCAGCGAACCGCCGTATTCGTCCGTGCGCTGGTTGGAGAGCGGCGAAAGGAACTCGTGAAGCAGGTAGCCGTGAGCTGCATGAACCTGAACGGCCCCAATGCCCAGCCGAGCAGCACGCCTCGCTGAATCGGCAAAGGCCTTGCGCAGGCGTGCGAGCCCTTCCCGGTCGAGAGCGGTCGGCGCGACATCGCTCGACGCATAGGGAACGGCCGAAGGCGCTTCGGTCTGCCAGCCATTGGCATGATCGGGAGCAATCTGCTTGCCGCCCTTCCATGGCAGATCCGTGGACGCCTTGCGTCCGGCATGGGCCAGCTGAATGGCGATCGGCATGTCGGACCAGCGGCGAACGCTGTCGAGAACGCGGCCCATGGCGGCTTCGGTCTCATCCGAATAAAGGCCCACATCGCCGTAGCTGATGCGCCCTTCGGGCACGACGGCAGTGGCCTCGATGGTCAGCAGAGCGGCACCCGACAGGGCAAGCTGGCCCAGATGGATCGTGTGCCAGTCGGTCATGCACCCGTCCTGCGCCGAATACTGGCACATGGGTGCGATCACGATGCGATTGGCGAGTTCCAGGTCCCCGACCCGAAAGGGTGTAAACAATTTGGCCTGCGCCATCGTCTATCTCCATTGAGCGAATGCTGCCGGGATAGTGAGCAGTCCGGACTAAAACGCGCAACGGGCGCAGAAGGTCTGAGAGGGCTGCATTCAGCTCAACCCTCAAGCTCCTCCCGCAGCATCTCCAACTCGAGCCAGCGTTCCTCCGCCGCATGCAACTCGCCCTGCAACTGCGTGAGCGCATCCATGGCCTTCTGGAAGCGGGCCGGATCGCGGGAATAGAGTTCCGGATCGGCCAGGATCTCCTGCACCTTGGCGATCTTGGCTCCCAATTCCTCCATGCGCTTCGGCAGTGTCTTGAGATCGTGCTGCTCGTTGAAGCTGAGCTTGCGCTTGGCTGAAGCCACAGGCGCACTCGAAGGCTTATCGGCACTCTTGGGCTTCGCGTCCTTCTCGACAGCACGGGCCTGCACGCCCTGGCCGCGCTGGGCCACCATGTCGGAATAGCCGCCCGCGTATTCGAGCCAGCGTCCGTCGCTCTCAGAGACGAGCACGGAGCTGACCGTGCGGTCGAGGAAGTCGCGGTCGTGGCTGACGAGGATGACCGTGCCGGAATAATCCGTGATCATTTCCTGCAGCAGGTCGAGAGTTTCGAGATCGAGGTCGTTGGTGGGCTCATCGAGCACGAGCAGGTTCGAGGGCTGCGCCAAAGCGCGGGCCAGCATGAGGCGGTTACGCTCGCCGCCCGAGAGCACGCCTACCGGAGTGCGGGCCTGCTCGGGAGAGAACAGGAAGTCCTTCATATAGCCGATCACGTGCTTCGTCTGACCGCCGATTATGACGCTGTCGCCGCGTCCACCGGTCAGCGTCTCCGCTACTGTGGCGTTGGGATCGAGGCTCGCCCGGCGCTGGTCGAGATGGACCATCTGCAGGTTGGAGCCTAGGCGCACCCGGCCCGTATCCGGCGGAAGATTGCCCGTGAGCATATTGATGAGGGTGGTCTTGCCGGCCCCGTTCGGACCGATGATGCCGAGACGATCCCCGCGCAGGATGCGCAAGGACAGGTTCGAGACGATGGGACGATCGCCATAGGCCTTGGAGACGCCCTCCGCTTCGACCACGAGGGTGCCGGATTGCTCGGCCTCGGCCAGGGTCATGTTCACCGTGCCGACCGCCTTCGTCCGGTCGCGGTATTGCTGACGCATGGCATGGAGATTGCCGAGGCGGCGTACGTTGCGCTTGCGCCGGGCGGTCACACCGTAGCGAAGCCAGTCGGCCTCGGCCACGAGCTTGCGGCCGAGCTTGTGATGTTCGGCCTCCTCCTGCTCCAGCACCTGATCGCGCCATTCCTCGAAATGGGCGAAGCCCTGGTCCATGCGGCGCGTTTTACCCCGGTCCAGCCAGACGGTCGCCTGGGACAGGCTTTCGAGGAAGCGCCGGTCGTGGCTGATGAGCACGAGGGCCGAGCGCAGGCTCTTCAACTCGCTTTCCAGCCATTCGATGGCCGGTAGGTCGAGATGGTTCGTCGGCTCGTCGAGCAACAGAATATCGGGCTGGGGCGCCAGCACATGGGCCAAAGCTGCCCGGCGGGCCTCGCCGCCTGACAGGTCAGAGGGCTTCTCCTCACCGGTCAGGCCAAGCTGCTCCAGCAGGTAGCGGGCTCGATACGGGTCATCGCCTGGCCCGAGGCCCGATTCCACATAGGCCAGCGTGTTCGGGAAGGCGCTGAGGTCCGGCTCCTGCGCCAGATAGCGCACGGTGGCGCCGGGCTGCACGAAGCGCTTGCCTTTATCGGCCTCGATGAGGCCTGCGGCGATCTTGAGCAGGGTCGATTTGCCGGAGCCATTGCGGCCCACGAGGCAGGCGCGCTCGCCGGGGGACACGGAGAGTTCCGCGCTCTCGATCAGGGGCGTACCGCCAAAGGTGAGAGCAATTTCCTGGAGAAGAAGCAGAGGAGGAGCCATTCCTGCCACCTGACACCTCTTGGCCGGGGATGCAAGGCCACTCTTCGGTTGTTACGGGGTGGACGCTCAGCGATCTTTATGATCCCCTGCTCTTCTCAACTGGGCTCCTGCATGACTCTGACGAGACGTTTGCTCCTTTTGGCGTTGATCTCCGTTTTGCCGGCGATCGTCATTTGGGCATTCACGGAAGTCTCGCTGAGGCGCGCCCGTGAGGCCGAAGTCAATGATCTCGTCATCCGGCAGGCCCATCTGGCGGCCTCGGAACTCGATCACATCTTCAACGGCATCAGCAGTCTTCTCGTGGCCATCAATGAAACGCGCTCCGTGCGCGGCTTCGATACATTCAACTGCAACAACTACCTTCGCTCGCTGCAAGAGAAGGTTCCCTACATCGCGGCCTTCGTGGTGCTCGATCTGGATGGGGCCGTACGATGCAGCAGCACCGGCCTTCTGAATTCCGACCTTCGCTTCAAGGACCGCCCTTACTTCCGTGAGACTCTCGCCAGCAACAAATTCCTGATCGGTACATATAACAGCGAGTTCCCGGAGGGCGGCATCAGCGCCCGCTCCGTTCTTCCTCTCTCCTTGCCGGTCTGGGGCTACGACGGCCAAGTGGTCGGTGTCATGGCTGCAGCTCTGGACCTCATGTGGCTTAACAACAGCCTCAAGGAGCGCGTCATTCCCAGCGGCGGATCCCTGACCATCGCCGACAGGAACGGGACGATCATTTCTCGCGAGCCCTTTCCGGATCAGTTCATATCGACGAAGATTCCAGACGCGTTCGACAAGTATTTGAGGGCTGCGGAAGCCGGAAGCTTCCGGGCGCGCAGCCAGGACGGCACGATGCGGGTCTATGGCTATATCCCCATGACCCTGCGCCCGAGGAACATCTATGTCAGCGCGGGGCTTGCGACGGATGCAGCCTTTGCCACGATCAACGAGGCGGCCCGGCGCGGCTTCATGCTGATCGCGGCAGCGCTCATCCTCGCATTGTCGCTCTCATGGCTCGCAAGCCGCGCTTTCATCACGAAGCCTTTCGACATCATGACCGGCGCCGTTCAGAACTGGCGGCACGGAGATTATCAGGCCCGCATCCATCTGCCGAAGAATTCAGGGGAATTCAGTATCCTGGCGAAAGCCTTCAACGATCTCATGGATGACGTCGCCGAACGCCAGGAAGCCCTGAAGGCCAGCGAGGAACGCGCCCGACTTGCCCTGGAGGCGGGTCATATGGGGACATGGTGGTACGATCACCGCAAACGCGTCGGCGGCTGGTCGGCCCAGGCCGCTCAGTTGCTCGGCCTGCCAATCTCGAAAGCAGCAACCAATGTCCAGCAATGGCGCTCCTTGCTACATCCGGACGACGCCGACAAGGCCATCGAGAAGCTCCGCGCAGCCGTCCTCGGCGACGGCGATTATGAGGACGAATACCGGATCAGGCGGCCCGACGGTCAGGTGCGATGGATCAGCTCCAAGGGCCGCGTCTCATTCGATGTCCGCAAGAAGCCGGTCTTTTTTGTCGGCATCATCCAGGACATCACTGAGCGCAAGCAGCTTGACGACCAACAGCGCTTCTTCCTCGATGAGTTGAACCACAGGGTCAAGAACACGCTCGCCACGGTGCAATCCATCGCCGCGCAGACTTTGCGCTCGGCCAAAAACGCAGCGCAGTTCAAGGAATCCTTCGAGGGACGGCTGCTGGCCCTCTCGATGACGCACAACCTGCTGACACTGAAATCATGGCGCGAGGCGGATCTCCACGATATCGCCGAGCAGGAACTCGCTCCCTACAAGCGCGAGGCCGATGAGAGAGTCGTCATCAATGGCCAGAAGGTGAACCTGCCGCCGCGCTATGCCATCAATCTGGGTCTCGTCCTGCACGAGCTCGTCACCAACGCGGCAAAGTATGGGGCGCTTTCCATGCCCACAGGTCGGCTTGACCTGTCATGGACAGTGATTCATGGGTCGGATAAACCGCCCACGTTACGCATCCGCTGGACCGAGTCAGGCGGCCCGCCTGTGCAGCCTCCCAAACGCCAGGGCTTCGGATCGCGCCTGATCAAGCGCAGCATCGAGGGCGAGCTGGAAGGCGATATCGTTCTCAATTTCGCCCCGACAGGCGTCGATTACGACATCTGCGTTCCCCTGCCGCAGTAGGTACAGCCATAGGAAGGAAGCGCGCCTTTCCAGCCATCGCCGGTTTTCAAACCTCAAAAGAAGGCGAGCGGATTGACGAACCACCTCTCCCGCGGGGATGCTTCTCCCCTCGCTCGGACTCATTCCTTCCAGGTCCGGCGGCAGGAGAATATGCGTGACCGGCCCCTCCCCTGTGCTGTCGATTGAAAATCTCTCCATTGGCCTTCCGGCCCTGGCTGATCGGTCGCATGCGATCAAGGATCTCTCGCTCGCCATCCAGCCGGGCGAGACGCTCTGCGTCGTGGGAGAATCCGGGTCCGGCAAATCCATGACGGCGATGGCGGCCATCGGCCTTCTGCCTCCTGCCGTGACCATTCTCTCGGGCGTGATCAAGCTCGGCGGCTTCGATCTGGTCTCCCTCGACGAAAAGGGATGGTGCGATATACGCGGGCGGGACATCGGTATGGTGTTCCAGGAGCCGATGACATCGCTCAATCCGGTCATGCGCGTCGCGGACCAGATCGCGGAGACATTTCAGGCGCATCGGCTGCTCACTCCGCAAGAGCGCTATAACCGCGCCCTGGAACTGCTTACTGAAGTCAATCTGCCGAACCCGGAACTCATCGCCCGCGCCTATCCGCACGAGCTCTCCGGCGGGCAGCGTCAGCGTGTCATGATCGCCATGGCGCTTGCGCTGGAACCCAAGCTTCTCATCGCGGACGAGCCGACCACGGCGCTCGACGTGACCACACAGGCGCAGGTGCTCAAGCTCATCGACAACCTGCGCCGCCAGAAGGGCACGGCGGTGCTCTTCATCACCCATGATTTCGGCGTCGTCGCCGAGATCGCCGACCGTGTCGCCGTGCTTCAGAACGGCGAATTGGTGGAGCAAGGTACGGTGGACGAGGTGCTGCGCAATCCCCAGCATTCCTACACCAAGCGGCTGCTTGCGGCAGTGCCCTCATTGACGCCGCCTCCGCCGAAAGAATTGCGTGACGAGCCGATCACCCTGAAGGTCGATGCGCTGACCAAAACCTACGGCGGACGCGGCTTTTTCAGAGCAAGCCGCAAGGTTCAGGCCGCCGATGCGGTGAGTTTCGACATTCGACGTGGGGAGACACTGGGACTGGTGGGTGAATCGGGTTCCGGCAAATCGACCGTCGGACGCTGCGTGCTGCGCCTGATCGAACCCGATGGCGGTCGGATCGAAATCGGCGATCTTTCCTTCGGTACGCTCTCACAGCGCGAGCTGCGTCCTCATCGACGCAAAATTCAGATGGTGTTTCAGGACCCCTTCGCCTCTCTTAATCCGAGACGACAGGTCGGCACACTTATTGCCGAAGGACCGGTCACGCAGGGCGCCGATCCTGCGACTGCCCTCGCGGAGGCGCGCATCCTGCTCGAGAAGGTGGGCCTGCCCGCCCAGGCCGCCGAGCGCTATCCGCATGAATTCTCCGGTGGCCAGCGTCAGCGCATCGGAATCGCAAGGGCGCTTGCCATGAAGCCCGATGTGCTGGTGGCGGACGAGGCAGTCTCGGCGCTCGACGTCTCGGTGCAGGCGGACATCCTCGAGCTTATCCGGGGGCTGCAGAAGGAGCTTGGCCTGTCCATTCTCTTCATCACCCACGATCTTCGCGTGGCTGCCCAGATCTGCGACCGCGTGGCTGTCATGCAAAAAGGTCGAATTGTCGAAATGGCTCAAACCGGGCAACTCTTCGCCAACCCACAGGACCCATATACCCGCCAGCTTCTGGCTGCGGTGCCGGGTAAGGCAAGAACGTTGCAGGGAGTGCAGGACCGGTGAACGATCAGATCAACCCGAATATCGCGCCGAACATGGTCTTCAGGAATCTTATCGGCGGCAAGGAGATCCCGGCCTCCGACGGCCTGCTGCTCGATGTGATCTCGCCAGTAGATGGGGCGCTCTTCGCCAAGATCGCGGCTGGCACGGCGCAGGACATCGATGCAGCCGTCAAGGCGGCCCGCTCCGCATTCGAAGGCGCCTGGGGTAAGCTGACGGCCACCGAGCGTGGGCGTCTGCTCATGAAGCTCGCAACGATTGTCGAAGCTCATGCGGACGAACTGGCGGCGCTGGAAAGCCGTGACAACGGCAAGCCCCTTCGCCAGTCCCGCGCCGATGCCATCGCGCTTGCCCGCTATTTCGAATTCTATGGCAGCGCCGCCGACAAGCTGCACGGCGACGTCATTCCCTATCTCAACACGCATTTCATCGGCGTCGAGCGCGTACCGCACGGCGTGACGGGACACATCGTTCCGTGGAACTATCCGATGCAGATCTTCGGCCGTTCCGTGGGCGCAGCTCTTGCTGCTGGCAATGCCACCGTGGTGAAACCTGCCGAGGACGCCTCGCTCACCATCCTGCGCGTGTCGCAATTCGCGCGAGAAGCGGGTTTCCCCGATGGTGCGCTCAACATTGTCACCGGTCTCGGCCGCGTGGCCGGTGCGGCGCTTGCCGCCCATCCTGACATCGATTTCCTTTCCTTCACCGGCTCTCCTGAGACCGGCACCGCCGTGCAGACGGCGGCGGCGAAGAACCATGTGGGCGTCACTCTCGAACTCGGCGGCAAGTCGGCCCAGGTGGTTTTCGACGACGCCGATCTTGAGCGCGCTCTGCCCACTCTGGTGAACGCCATCATCCAGAATGGCGGCCAGACCTGCTCGGCGGGAAGTCGCCTGCTGATCCAGCGCGGCATCTTCGACGACGTAGTGAACGCCGTCGCCGAGCGCTTCCGCGCCCTGCGCGCCGGCCATCCGGAGCGCGAGCCCGATCTCGGCCCCATGATCAACCAGGCTCAGCAACGCCGCGTGCTCGGTTATCTGGAGCGCGCCAAGAACGAGGGTCTTCGGATTTTAAGCGAAGGCGTGGTCGCCATCGATGCTCCCGCCGAAGGCTTTTACGTACCGCCGGTCTTCTTTGCACCGGTGCCGCATCAGAGCATCCTGTCTCAAGAAGAAGTCTTCGGACCTGTTCTCGTGGCTACGCCCTTCGAAGACGAAGCTGATGCTATCCGCTTGGCGAACGGCACGCCTTACGGCCTTGCAGCCGGTGTCTGGACGCGAGACGCCATGCGCTCGACCCGCGTCGGCCGCGCCATGCGCGCGGGCCAGGTTTTCGTGAATTGTTATGGCGCGGGCGGAGGCATCGAGCTGCCCTTCGGCGGCTTCGGCCGCTCGGGTCATGGTCGCGAGAAAGGCTTCGAGGGATTGATCGAATTCACGACGACGAAAACCCTCGTCATCGCTCACGGCTGAACAGCTGAAATCAGACTAAGGGGAAGACCATGAAACGCCTTGAAGGCAAGGTGGCGCTGATCACGGGCGCCGGTTCCGGATTTGGCTTCGGCATTGCGGAGACATTCGCCCGCGAAGGCGCGAAAGTCGCCGTCGTCGATATCAACGAAGCCGCCGCCAAAGCGGCTGCGGAAAAGATCGGCGCTTCGGCCATCGGCTTGGCGGCGGACGTTTCGAAAGCTCTCGACGTGAATGCCGCCGTCGCAAAGACGCTGACCGCCTTCGGCAAGCTCGACATCGTGGTCAACAATGCGGGCATCACCCACCACAACCGCTCCCTGCTGGAAGTGGAGGAAGAGGAGTTCGACCGCATTTTCGCAGTGAACGTGAAATCGATCTATCTTTTCGCCAAGGCCGCCGTGCCGCTCATGCAGAGCCAGGGCGGCGTCATTATCAATGTGGGCTCGACTGCGGGCCTGCGCCCGCGCCCCGGCCTTACCTGGTACAACAGCACCAAGGGTGCGGTGCATACCATGACCAAGTCCATGGCCGTGGAGCTGGCGCCGCAGAAGATCCGTGTCTGCGCTCTCGCGCCCGTCGCAGGGGAAACGCCGCTACTCGCCACCTTCATGGGCGAGGATACGCCGGAGCGCCGCCAGCAATTCGTGAACTCGATCCCGCTCGGCCGCTTCTCGACCCCGCAGGATATCGCCAACGCCGCGCTCTATCTCGCCTCGGATGAGGCCAGCATGATCACCGGCGTGGTGCTGGAGGTCGACGGCGGGCGCTGCATCTGACGAAAATAAGCGGGAAAAACAGATAAGGAAGATCTTCCATCCGGCGTCACACTGCGTAAGCTATAGGCATCCGCGACCCTTCGCTCCTCACACCGGATGGAGATCCGCCCCATGTCGAAGCGTTTTCTGGCCGCCGCCCTGCTCCTCTCTGTCAGCGCTCTTCCGGCTCTTGCCGCCCAAACCTCCCTGGTCGTCGGCATGCCCATCGAGCCGCCGGGCCTCGACCCGACGATCGCGGCGCCCGTCGCCATCCGCGAAGTCACGCTGGCCAATCTCTACGAAGGCCTTGTTCGCATCGACCGGAACGGCAAGGTGCAGCCGCTGCTCGCGGAAAGCTGGGAGATTTCCCCCGATGGTCTCACCTATACCTTCCGCCTGCAGGAAGGCGTGAAGTTTCACGACGGCAGCACCTTCGATTCCACGGACGTGAAGTTCGCCTTTGACCGCGCCCGCGATCCGAAATCGACGAACGCGCAGAAGCAGATCTTCGCGCCTATCGATTCCATCGAGACGCCCGATCCCGCCACTGTCGTAATCAAGTTGAAGGAAACCTCGGGCAACTTCCTCACCTATCTCGGCTGGGGCGATGCAGTGATCGTCGCGCCGGAAACGGCTGCCGGCAACGCTGCAAACCCTGTGGGCACAGGGCCCTTCAAGTTCAAGTCCTGGACGCGTGGCGACAGGGTGGAACTCATCAAGAACCCTGATTACTGGCAGAAGGACAAGGTGAAGCTCGAAAACGTCACCTTCCGCTTCATCAGTGACTCGCAGGCGCAGGTCGCGGCGGTGCGTGCGGGCGATGTGGATGCCTTCCCGAACCTCGCAGCGCCCGAACTCTTCGCGGAATTCCAGAAGGACTCCCGGTTCAAGGCTGTCGCCGGCAATACCGAGGGCGAAACGGTTGCGGGTCTCAACAGTGCCAAGAAACCGTTCGACGATGTGCGCGTGCGTCGCGCGCTCATGCATGCCATCGACCGCAAGGCGCTGATCGAGGGCGCCTATTCCGGCTTCGGCACGCCCATCGGCAGTTTCTTCTCGCCGAACAATCCCGCCTATGTGGATACGACGAGCGTCATCCCTTACGACCCGGCGAAAGCCAAGGCTCTGCTCGCGGAAGCAGGCCACGGCAACGGCCTGTCCATCACCATCAAGACGCCACAGATGGCTTATGCGAGCCGGTCGGCCGAGTTGATGTCAGCCATGTTCGCGGAAGTGGGCGTGGAGCTGAAGATCATTCCCACTGAGTTCCCGGCGAAGTGGATCGAAGAGGTCTTCAAGGCGAAGGATTACGACGTCACCATCGTCTCCCATACGGAGCCGCTCGACATCGATATCTTCGCCCGAGACAACTACTACTTCAATTACAAGAACGACAAGTTCAAGGCGCTGATTGCGGACGCCGCCAAGACCACGGATGAGAAGGCGCGCTTCGCGAAATATGCCGAAGCGCAGAAGATCCTCGCCGAGGACGTGCCCGCTCTCTTCCTGTTCCAGCTGCCGAAGCTCGGCGTGTGGAACGCGAAGGTGCAGGGCATGTGGGAAAACTCGCCGATCCCGATCAACGACGTGACGGAAGTGTCGTGGACGGAGTAACGCAAAAGCGGATCGCGTTTGGCGGGATAGAAGTGACGGTTCCGCCGCCGTGGCATGACATCACTGACGAGGTCGAAGTTGACAATGCTCCCTACACTCTCGCGGACTCTGAGGGTGTAGGGGCATTGCAATTTTCCATCGCCCTCTATGAAGGAGGAGCGGTTCCTGATCCTTCCCAGGAAAAGCTGAGGGACATGGCGCTAAAGTTCGGGGAAGACCGGAATCTAGGCGACCCATTCGAGGAATCTCTCTTCACTCATGAAGCCCTGCGTGGGGCAGGCATGAACTACCAATGGGGAGACGATTTCATTCGAGTCTGGTACGTATCGGATGGAAGGAGCTTTGCCTTCGTCACCTATTGCTGCGAGTGGGAACATCAGCGCCGTGAAGTTTCCCTTTGCGAAGACATTGTAAAATCCCTCCGCTTCGTGCCACGCTGACATCATGCTGCGCCTCGTCATTTCCCGGCTGGCTTCGCTTGCCATCACTTTGCTCTGCGTCTCGCTGGCGATCTTCCTGATCCTGGAAGTGCTGCCGGGCGACCCGGCAGCGATCATGCTGGGAACGTCCGCGCGGGAGGATACGCTCGCGGCTTTGCGGCAGGAAATGGGGCTCGATCAACCTGCGCTGCTTCGCTATCTCGACTGGATCGGCGGGCTACTGCATGGGGACCTCGGACAGTCGATCACCTATAAGATGCCGGTCTCGACGCTTGTCGCCGAGCGCATGAACGTGACGCTGCCGCTGAGTCTTCTCGCCATTCTCATCTCCACCGCGCTCGCCCTGCCTCTCGGCGTCGCCGCGGCAGCAAAGCGCGATGGGCTTGTGGACCGCGCCGTGCTTGTGTTCAGCCAGATGGGCGTTGCGGTGCCGAATTTCTGGATCGGGCTTCTGTTCATTCTCTTCTTCTCAACATGGCTCGGTTGGTTTCCTGCCGGTGGCTTTCCCGGTTGGAGCGCGGGCTTCTGGCCCGCTTTTCAGGCGCTGCTGCTCCCTGCCGTCGCGCTCGCCCTTCCTCAGGCCGCCGTTCTTACCCGTGTGACGCGCTCGGCGACGCTGGAAGTCATCGGCGCAGATTTCGTGCGCACGGCGCGCGCGAAGGGCGTGGACAAAGGCGCGACCCTGCGCCGTCATGTGGTGCCGAACGCGCTCATTCCCGTCACTACGATCTTGGGATTGCAGCTTTCCTTCTTCTTCGGCGGAGCGATCCTGGTCGAGAACGTGTTCAACCTGCCGGGCCTCGGACGCCTTGCCTATCAGGCGCTGAACCAGCGCGACCTCGTAGTCATCAAGGACATCGTGCTGATCTTCTCCGGCCTTGTGATCGTCGTGAACTTCCTGGTCGATATAGGCTACACGATCCTCGATCCGCGCCTGAGGAGCCGCGCATGACAAAACGGTCCTCCATCCGCTGGAATGCGGCTCTCGTCATCGGCGGCATCCTCACGGCCATCCTGATCGCCACGGCCCTTCTCTCGCTTGTCTGGACGCCGGAAGTGCCAACCCGCGTGCGCATCGCCATGCGCCTCAAGGCTCCCTTGGAAGTGGGCCTTCTCGGCACGGATCATTTCGGGCGGGACGTGTTGTCGCTTCTCATGGTGGGAGCGTGGAACTCGCTTGCGATCGCATGGCCTGCGGTTCTGCTGGGGGCTGCCATCGGCACGGCCATCGGCTGCGCGGCAGCAGCGTGGAAGGGGATCGCGGACGAGATCGCCATGCGCGTATCGGACGTGGTCTTTGCCTTTCCCGCCGTCCTCTCCGCCATCATGATCGGCGCGCTCGTGGGCTCAGGCCCGCTCGCCGCCATCCTTGCCATCGCCGTGTTCAACGTGCCCGTCTTCGCCCGCGTCACGCGCGGCGTGGCGATGCAGGTCTGGTCACTCGACTACATCGCTGCAGCGCGTGCCATCGGCAAGCACCCGCTGCGGATCACGCTGGAAGACGTGATGCCCAATATCGCAGGCGCGCTGATCGTGCAGGTCACGATCCAGCTTGCACTTGCGATCCTCACCGAGGCAGGCCTGAGCTATCTCGGCCTCGGGGTGCGTCCGCCGAACCCGAGCTGGGGCCGCATGCTCAGCGATGCGCAGACATACCTCTCGCAAGCCCCGCATCTCGCCATCGCGCCGGGCATTGCCATCGCACTCTCGGTGCTGGGCTTGAACCTCTTGGGCGACGGCCTGCGCGATGCGTTGGATCCTACGCTGAAGGCACGTGGCGCGACCGCTTAAGCGGCCTGGCTCATGGCCTTCTGCACATCCGCGAGGATCTCGTAGGAACGCACCCGCGCAGCATGATCGTATATGGCCGATGCCACGATCAACTCGTCCGCTCCGGTCTGCTCGATGAAGCCTTCGAGCCCTTCGCGCACGGTAGCCGCCGAGCCGACGAACGAGCAGGCGAGCATGCTGGAAGCCTGGGCCTTCTCGGCGGGTGTCCAATAGGTCTCGATATCGTCGATGGGTGGTTGAAGCTTGCCGCGCGTGCCGCGGAACATGTTGGTGAAGGCCTGCTGCGCCGAGGTGAAGAGACGCTTCGCCTCCTCGTCCGTATCGGCGGCGATCACGTTCACGCCCACCATCGCATACGGCTTGTCGAGCTGGGCGGAAGGCTGGAAGCGCTCACGATAAACCTGTAACGCCTGGAAGAGCGCATTCGGTGCGAAATGCGAAGCAAAGGCGTAAGGCAGGCCGAGCATAGCCGCCAGCTGCGCGCCAAAGAGACTGGAGCCGAGAATCCAGATCGGCACATTGCTGTTCGTGCCCGGCACGGCCTGGATCGTCTGTCCCGGCTGCAATGGCCCGAGCAGCGCCTGCAATTCCAGCACGTCCTGCAGGAAAGTGTCGGCACTCGTGGGGTCCCGGCGCAATGCCAGCATGGTGCGTTGGTCGGTACCGGGAGCGCGGCCAACGCCGAGATCGATACGGCCCGGGAATAGGGCATCGAGAGTGCCGAACTGCTCGGCGATGACGAGCGGCGAATGGTTCGGCAGCATGATGCCGCCCGCGCCGACGCGGATCGTCTTCGTGCCGCCCGCCACATGAGCGATGGCGACGCTCGTCGCGGCGCTTGCGATGCCGATCATGTTGTGATGCTCGGCGAGCCAGAAGCGATGATAGCCTAGCGCCTCCGCGTGACGGGCGAGATCGAGCGAATTGCGCAGGGCATCGGAGGCGGTGGAGCCTTCCGTGATATGCGCAAGGTCGAGAATGGACAGCGGGGGCATGGGCGAACTCTCGTCGAAGGCTACATGATGGTCCGGCTTCACATCAGCACTCCGCACCCGCGATGCAAGCCCCCAAGCCCCTCGCCTGAAGCGTAGCAGGTCTGCATGAGAAAGCCCGGCGCTTGCCGCGCCGGGCTTCAAGGCGAGAGATATGCCTCAGCCAGAGGTTTAGAAATCTAAGGTTCGACGATGATTTCGCCTTTCATGTTGGGATGATAGCGGCAGATATAGTCGAACCTGCCCGGAGATTGGGCGACAATCCGCCCGCTTCGCCCCGGACCCATGACGACCTCCCATGCCTTGTTCGCGACTGTTGCCGTGTGGGCGACGATGTCCTGGTTGTCCCATTCGATCTGATCGCCGATATGCACCCTTACCTGCGCGGGATCATAGCTTGCCGCCTTGATGACGATGCGGTGGCTTTGGCCAGCAGCAAGCCCTCCCCCCACAGTCAAGCCGAGGGCAGCCAAGGCCAGGAAGATGCCCGTGAAGTTTTCCCTTGCCATGGTCACCTCAGGGACGAGGAACTGCTTGGGAGCTGGGTGACGAGGTGCTCGGCATGCTGCTGATGCCCCTGGAAAATCTTGAGCCCGGTGGAGAGAAGATCCTTCAGCTCGCCATTGGTAGCCGACGGGATGAGCGTACTCTGCAAAGCGGCGTTGACCTGCTGATGATAGGCAACCTCGTTCTGAGCATAGGCCTTGTCGAATGCTGCCCCTTTCAGGGCACTCAACTCTTTCTGCTTGGCTTGCGCCTGCTGCATCAGCGAGCGGCTGGTGTCGTTGTCCTCAGGCTTGACGTTCAGCTTCTTCACGAGGGCCAAGGCCTTCTCGTTGACCGCCTTATGATCGCGGATCATGTCGTTGGCGAAGGCACGGACATCTTTGTTCTTGGAATTCTTCAACGCCATTTCAGCGACCTGAATATCGATTTGGCCCGCCGTGTAGGCAATATGCGCAATCTGGGGGTCGGTGGGCTTCGCCGGTGCCTGGGCGAACACGCTTTGCGAGGCAAGGCAGAGGCCGGCGCTCAGCAGGGCGATATGGAGCCTGGTCATGTGCTTCTCCTATGGCAGATCGGATGAGATCGCACCGGTTTGCGGCGCAGAAAACATCCACTCCCATGGGATGGCGGGGGGCGAGCTGAGGTTCCCGCGTCTAGAGTTTCGACAATCTTTGCATCACCTGATCGGAAATCCGCGCGCAGCGCAGGCCATCGAAGGGAAACGCATCCTTCATGGTACAGACAAGCTCGGCATCGAGAGCATGCCGTAGCAACCGGCGGGCTCTGTGCAGGCGGGTCTTGACGGTTGCCGGCTTGATCCCGAGCTGAGCCGCTGTTTCCTCGATGCTCATCTCCTCGATCTCACGCATCATGAAGACGGAGCGGAATTCCTGCGGCAGCGCGTCGACAGCATGTTCGAGCAATCGCCGCAGCTGGGCACGACCAGCATCAGCTTCCGGATCGCTCGGGTCCGGCGCACCTGGAAAGATCAACACCTTGGATTGTCCTTCCTGAGGTTGATCCAGAATACTGAGATCCACGAGATCACGCTCTCTTCTGAGACGCCCGAGCGATTCATTGATCACGATGCGGGTCATCCAGGTCGACAGGCGGGATTCGCCCTTGAACTCACTCAAGTGTGCGAAGGCGCGCACATAGGCCTCCTGCAGCACATCCTCTGCATCCGCATCACTCCCGACAATCCCACGCGCGACCCTGTAGAGACGTCGGTTATGACGCTGCATGATGGTCCGGAAAGCCTGAGGCGCACCTGCCAAGGCATGCGCCACCAGATCCGCCTCATCCAGGGTGGCATAATCGGCAATGGCTTTGAGCTTCGTGATCATTCGAACCAGCCTTCCGATCATGGGATGATACCACGCTTCGAAAGGTTCCCAATGCTAGGCAGCTCCGTAACAGCCCTGATTGGACAAAGTATCGGCCTGAAGGCTATGCCCTGCTATCGGCGTCAGATACGCCCCAGGAGATCGATATGAGTGATGTGGTTGTGAGAGACAGCAATGGAGCCGTCCTCAACGAGGGCGATTCCGTCCAGGTCATCAAGGACCTGAAGGTGAAAGGCTCGTCCACCACCCTGAAGCGGGGTACCGTGTTCAAGAACATCCACCTGACGGACGATGCGGGCGAGATCGAGTGCCGCTCGGCTCAGATCAAAGGCCTGGTGCTCAAGACTGAGTTCGTGAAGAAGGTCTAATGCCTCTAAAAGGCCTTCGCCCTCAATAATGCGGCGGCGGAGGCTCAGGCGCGCGGGGGCCGGATGAGTTATCCTCGACCTCCTGCACACGGTCGAGAAGCTCGTTGAGCTGGCGCCTGAGCGAGTCGAGCTTCTTCCATTGGTCGATGACAGTCTGGTTCAGATCCTCGATAACCTGCTCCTGATAGGCGACACGCACCTCCAGGGCTTCCAGGCGGGAATTCGCGGATTCAGGATCACTCATCGCTCACAAGGCTCCTGTCCTCCGGGCGTTCGACCAAACCGTGACCGAGGGACACGCGCTCATCGAACACGAAGCAGCCGCCATTCCATCGGCTCTCTTCTTCCGGCACGTCCTCCAGATATTGCAGGATGCCCCCCTTGAGGTGATAGACCTCCTCGAAGCCCTGGCTCAGCATGAAGGAGCTGGCTTTCTCGCAGCGGATGCCGCCGGTGCAGAACATGGCGACCCGTTTGTGCTTGGTCGGATTCAGTTCACTCGCCACGAATTCCTTGAACTCGCTGAACTTCTTGATGCGCGGATCGATGGCACCCTCGAAAGTGCCCATCTCCACCTCGAAGTCGTTGCGGGTATCGAGCAGGATCACGTCCGGGCTCTCGATGAGCTTGTTCCACTCCGCCGCCGAAACATAGGTGCCGACCTTCTTCGTCGGGTCCGTCTGCGGATCGCCGAGGGTGACGATCTCCTTTTTCAGGCGCACCTTCATCTTGCCGAAAGGCATCTCGGAGGCATTCGAGAACTTCAGCTCCAGATTGTCGAGTCGGCCACGGAAGAGCACCCCCTGCCTCAGTTCGGCGATGAGGGCGTCGATGCCCTTCTCCGTTCCCGCCACGGTGCCATTGATCCCTTCCTGGGCAAGCAGGAGCGTGCCCTTGACCCCGAGCTCGGAGCAGATGGCGTGGAGCGGATCGCGGATCTCCCGGAAGTCGGGGAGCGACACGAACTGATAGAGAGCGGCAACCTTGTAAGTCATGGCCGCTCTTTACCAGCAGGCGGCTCATCCGAAAACCCGCCGCGACGATCCATGGTGTCGCTTCAGCTCAAAACTTTGGCCAAGCTCTCACATCCGGACACATCCTCTCCCATGCCTGGGAGAGGCGCAGCACCCCGAGATCATCGAAACGACGGCCGATGACCTGGAGGCCGATGGGCAGTCCCGCTTTCGTAAAGCCTGCATTGACCGAGGCCGCCGGCTGGTCCGACATGTTGAAGGCCACCGTATAGCCGATATGCTCGAAAGGCCGCTCGGGATCGTGGATCGGAGAAGCGAGCTCCGCCTCATAGGCTACGTTGGGAGCCACCGGCGAGAGCACGAAATCAAACTGATGCGTCGCGGTAATGGCCGCGTGGCGCATCACCAGCATCTGGTTCATACCGTTATAAACCTGAGCGCCTGTCAGGGACTTCCCGCCTTCGGCCCAGTGCAGGATGTAGGGCAGAACCCGTGCGCGCTCCTCATCTCCAAGAGGGCCGATATCCATCCAGGCCCGCTGACGCCAGAAATCGTCGAGCCCGTCGAGCATCTCACGGGTGATAAAGGGCTTCACCTCCTCGATCGTCGCTCCCGCATGCTCGAAGAGCTTCGCAGCCTTCTCGACGGCATCGCGGATCTCCGGATCGAGGCTCAAGCCGACGCCGGCCTCCATCATCAGGCCGATCTTCAGGCCTCTGAGGTCGATGTTGAGATCGAGCCAGGGAATATCCTGATACGGCAGGCTCATCGGATCGCGCATGTCAGGCCGCGTGAGGCTCGTCATCATCAGGGCGGCATCACGGACCGTCCGCGTCATCGGTCCGGCCACACGACCGTAATAGGTGGGGTCGATGGGAATGCGCCCGAAGCTGGGCTTCAGGCCGAACACGCCGCACCAAGCCGCTGGGAGGCGGATGGAGCCACCGATATCCGTGCCAATGTGGAAAGGGCCATAGCCTGCCGCCGCAGCAGCTCCCGCGCCTGCGGAACTGCCGCCGGGGTTCTTCGACGGGTCCCATGGATTGCGGGCGAGTGGATGAAAACTCGACAGCCCTGAGGAGAGCATGCCGTAATCGGGCATCGTCGTCTTCGCGAGAATGACGACCCCATCCTCCCGCAGGCGAGCGGCGGATGGCGCATCATCCGCTGCCGGCGTGAGCGGGCGGGCAGCGGTCCCCAGCGGCACCGGCGTACCTTTGGTGGCGATGTTTTCCTTGATGGTTGCGGGGATTCCATCGAGCGCCTTCGCCTCGCCCTTCATCCAGCGCTGCTCGGACTCGCGCGCGGCAGCCAATGCGGAGCCGGGATCATAAGCGTAGAGCGCCTGGAGGCGGGGTTCGTAAGACTCGATGCGTGCCGTTACGGACTTGATGACATCGACGGGCGAGATGGTCCTGCGAGCGTAACCCTCTAGGAGATCAAAACCGGACCAATCGGCTAGATCCGCAGATGATGGGGAGGAGGATTGCGTGCTCACGGGAACGGCCTCGATGCAACATGGATTCGTATCTTTCCATGCTGCGCCATCCCTCCTCTTACGTAAATGGGGGTAGCCCCAAAGCTGGGCCCTGAGGGCTGTCAAGCGAGAGAAGCGGGGTGGCCAATACCCCTTTAAAATTCCTCTACTTATGAAGAGGTCGACAAAACTTCTTTGAACAAACCGTGTTTAAAGGCATGGCTGAAGCGGGAAGTCTGTTTACAACAACAGAGAGTGGAATTGACCACCTGAAGTTGCGCGAGCATCTTCTACATAGATCCTACCCATTTCGGGACAGGGCATCCGCAGAGATCGGTTTACCTTGCCATGCAGCATGGTTCTAAGGCGATCAAGCACCGAACGAACCGGCTCCTCGCCGCTCTCGCGCCTGAGGATTTTGCACTTCTCGAACCGTATCTGGAAATCGTGGAATTGCCTAAAGGTAGGGTCGTCTATGAGGTAGGCGCTCCGATTACGCATACTTACTTTCCTCACGACACGATCGTCTCTTTGACGACGATCCTGGAGGATGGCGGAGCGGTCGAGATGGCCGCCTTCGGCCGGGAGGCGATGTTCGGTTTCGTCAGCGCCATCATGACCCGCAGATCGTTCGGGCGTTATGTCACACAGTTCTCGGGCACAGCTTCGCGGATTCCCGTCGAGAAACTAAACGAACTGACTTACGACCGACCCAAGGTTCGTGAACTGACCCAGCGCTTCACTGAAGCGCTGATGGCGCAGACATTGCAGACGGTAGCCTGCAATGCCGTACATAGCGTAGAAGCCCGTTGTTCCCGTTGGATCCTGAGCACACGCGATCGCGTCGATCACGATGCTCTTCCCCTCACCCACGAGACATTGGCCGAGATGCTGGGTGTGCAGCGCTCCACTGTCAGCAGCGTCACGCGAGCCCTTCAGATCGAAGGCTTGATTAAACAAGGACGTGGCGTGATCACGATCACGGATCGCTCAGGCCTCGAGGAAATGTCCTGCGACTGCTACCGGATCATCCGCACCAGCTTTGAGCGTTTGCTGCCCGGCACCCATTCTAAGTTCGGCAGCAAGGGCTGAGCACCGCTCGCTTCCATCTAAAAAAAAGCAGGAACGGCAGCAGCTCCGCCTTTCGAGGTAGATGCAAATTCTTTTTGCAGCTCTGTCGGGTACCCAACAGACGGAGTAACCCTACGTCAGTAACGTCAGGGTGTTAACGCAAGGTTAATACGAGGCGGCGAATGGACGATACTGGATTTCGTAACAGCAAAGTCCCTGGCACCCAAGACAAGCCCAGGCTCTACTCCCCGGCTACTCAGCCTCTCCTTCAATCTCTCCTTTCAACCTTGGCCGACATCGATTTCGAATACGAACAGGCCAAGGAAAACATCAGCAAGAACTCGCCGGATCTAAACTTGAGAATCCGAGTTCTTGAGAAGCTAAAGTCGCAGCATCATGAACGGCGGATGCC
Organism: Microvirga solisilvae; assembly: GCF_022808595.1. Classification (GTDB taxonomy): domain Bacteria; phylum Pseudomonadota; class Alphaproteobacteria; order Rhizobiales; family Beijerinckiaceae; genus Microvirga; species Microvirga solisilvae. The sequence goes on along the minus strand of NZ_JAKUCN010000001.1, from coordinate 156,229 downwards.
CTATATACGGGAATTGGCAGTTCTTCAGGAACGTATGATCTCGCACAGATAAAAGAGATCGCACGCATTACGACCGTCAGTACCGAGTCACGCATTCAATCATAAGAGACGCGAACTCTTCGGGGCCAAGAAAAGCACAAGCATCGGATCACACGGTACGCCGCCGTCAGACCCGAGCATAATTCCTACCTCTCGAGGGAATGAGCTTATGACCGAAGAAGAAATTGAAATCGTCGCAGAAGAGCTTGCAAAAATTGGTGGTGTTTCCTGGTACCCGGGCCGCGAGACGGGTACCCTGATGAGGGTCGTCACGGACCGTTATCGTGACCGGGCACGCATCGCGATCGAAGCGCTCGACAGGTACAGGGCGAGTCAGCAGACCGCCGTCATCCAGGATAACGGCGATAACAAGCCCTACGAATCAGCCCCTCCTGCCCATGTCGCTTCCGGGGACCAGGAGGAGATCAAGCCAGGCAGCACGGTCGTCTACCGCCCTCCGGGTGATCGCCGAGCCTATCCCTGCCGCGTCGTGGAGATCGAAGGCAGTCGGGCCTATCTGGCGCCCATCCTCCGATCCTGCACGAACTGGGTTTCGATCGAATACCTCACACCGCAAGGCGAGGTTCAGCACCTGTCAGCCGGAGACAAGGCTTGAAATCGGCTTAAAAGCAGTCCTGGTAGCTCATTCCAGGCCAGGACTGCTTGCTCATAAGCGCGCGCGGGTGCTACGGGGCGTTGCCAAAAGCAGATTGGTTTCCGAGGCGATGACGCCCGGAATCAGACGAATGCGCCTTAAGATTCCATCGAAATCGGACAGGTTAGCCGCGCCGAGCTCGACGATGAGATCCCATTTTCCGTTCGTGGTGTGAATGGCGCTGACCTCTGGAAATCCTCCGAGAGAATCTACCACTCGATCCGCCGCACGGCCTTCCACTTCGATCAGCATGATACCGCGCACCGGCAGCGACACCGCATCCGCCCGCAAAATCACCGTATAGCCGACGATATCGCCCGAGCGCTCAAGGCGTTCCATGCGGGCCCGCACAGTCGCCCGGGACACATCGAGTTCGAGGGCAAGGTCGGAGACGCTGCGCCGGCCATTATGGCGCAGGAGCGTGATGAGGCGCTGGTCGAGATCGTCCATTCTGATCACTTTGGCAATAACTGCTTGTCAAAATGTTCAAACAACCTGAGCTATTTGTCAAACTAGATTGTTCAAATCGCCAATCCTCTCCCCTAGCTTGGCTAAAGTGTTTGGAGGGATCGATGACGCAAAAGCCCTGCATTCTGTTGGGAGCGCCTGTTCAAGAAGGTGCCGGTCGGCTTGGCTGCGATATGGGGCCGAGCGCCTTCCGCACCGCCGGCCTGGTCACCGAGCTGAAGAACCTGGGCTACACGGTGGAGGATCGCGGCAATATCGCGCCTGCACCTCTTCGTGAGCTGCGCCATGACAACAGCGCCATCAAGGCCTTGCCGGAAACCGTCGGCTGGACGGAGGCTATTGCCGAGGCCGCCTACAAGGCAAGCGGGGAAGGCATGCCGATCTTCCTCGGTGGTGACCACAGCCTCTCCGCCGGCTCCATGACGGGCCTTGCCCGCAGAGCGGCGGAAGAAGGCCGCGAGTTTTTCGTGCTGTGGCTCGACTCGCATCCCGATTTTCACACACTCGAGACCACGACGAGCGGCAACCTGCACGGCGTACCCATGGCCTATGCCACCGGGCGCAAGGGCTTCGACGGCTACTTCCCGAAAGTGCATGCGCCGATCAAGTCCGAGAACGTGTGCATGATGGGCATCCGCAGCGTCGATCCTGCCGAGCGCGCGGCGTTGGCCACCACTGGCGTCACGATCCACGACATGCGCTCCATCGACGAGAACGGCGTCGCGCCGCTGCTCGACGCATTCCTCACGCGCGTGGCGGAAGCCGACGGCATTCTGCATGTGAGCCTGGACGTGGACTTTCTAGATCCCGGCATCGCGCCAGGCGTCGGCACGACGGTGCCGGGCGGTGCGACGTTCCGCGAGGCGCATCTCATCATGGAGATGCTGCACGATAGTGGCCTCGTGCGAAGCCTCGACCTCGTCGAGTTGAATCCCTTCCTGGACGATCGCGGACGCACGGCCCTGCTCATGGTCGATCTCGCCTCGAGCCTCATGGGCCGCCGCGTGCTCGACCGTCCTACCCAGAGTTATCGCCATACGCCTAAAGCGGTCGAAGCATGATCCCGAACCTCAACATCGTCCCCTTCGTCAGCGTCGATCACATGATGAAGCTCGTTCTCGCCATCGGCGTAGAGCGCTTTCTCCTGGAGCTGTCCGAATATATCGAGTCCGATTTCCGCCGCTGGGAGCTGTTCGACAAGACGCCGCGCGTCGCCTCGCATAGCCGCGAAGGCGTGATCGAGCTGATGCCCACCAGCGACGGCGAGGTCTATGGCTTCAAGTACGTGAACGGCCATCCGAAGAATACCCGCGAAGGCCGCCAGACCGTCACCGCCTTCGGCGTGCTGGCGGATGTGGGTACCGGCTATCCCGTGCTGCTTACGGAGATGACCATTCTAACGGCGCTGCGCACCGCCGCGACCTCGGCGGTGGCTGCCAAGTATCTCGCGCCGAAGAATGCCCGCACCATGGCGATCATCGGAAACGGCGCGCAGGCAGAATTCCAAGCCGTCGCCTTCAAGGCGCTTCTCGGCGTCGACAAGTTGCGGCTTTATGACATCGACCGCTCGGCAAGCACGAAATGCGTGCGCAACCTTGCCGGTTATGGCTTAGACATCACGGTGTGCTCATCCATCGAGGAAGCGATGGAGGGCGCGGAGATCGTCACCACCGTCACTGCCGACAAGCAGAATGCCACCATCCTCACCGACAACATGGTCGGATCGGGCTTGCACATCAACGCGGTCGGCGGCGACTGCCCCGGCAAGACCGAACTTCACGCCGACATCCTGAAGCGTTCCGACATCTTCGTGGAATATCCGCCGCAGACGCGCATCGAAGGCGAGATCCAGCAGCTCGCGCCGGATTATCCGGTCAAGGAGCTGTGGCGCGTGATCGCGGGCCAGGAGACGGGCCGCGCGAGCGAGCGGCAGATCACCCTGTTCGACTCCGTGGGCTTCGCCATCGAGGATTTCTCGGCCCTGCGCTACGTGAAGAAGCAGATCGCGGAAACCGGCCTCTTCGAGGAACTCGACCTGCTCGCAGACCCGGACGAGCCGCGCGATCTCTTCGGCATGCTGCTGCGCGCGGCAGCGGCTCCGAACGCGGCATGAGGAAATACCTCATAGCCTCACCCTGAGGAGGACCTTCAGGTCCGTCTCGAAGGGCGAGGCGTCTCCAGTGGTTTCTGGAACCTCCTTCGAGACGCCGCTGAAGCGACTCCTCAGGATGAGGTTGAGCGTGAGCAAATGACCGCGGTTAGAACCGGTCCGCGCGATAGGGCGACGGATCGCAGAAGGTTTCCTCGCCCGTCATCATCTCGGCGAGAAGACGGCCTGTCACGGGCCCCAGAGTCAGACCATGATGGGCATGGCCGAAATTAAACCAAAGCCCCTTATGGCGCGGTGCTTCTCCAATGACGGGGCGCATGTCGGGTAAGCATGGCCTGCGCCCGAGCCAAGGCTTTGGCTCCACGCGCTCAGCCAGAGGAAAGAGATTGCGGGCCATCGCTTCCGCGTGATCGAGTTGGCGCGCATCCTGCGGTGCGTCAAAGCCTGCCAATTCCACACCCGTGGTGAGGCGGATGCCTTTGCTCATCGGGGTCAGCACATAGCCGCCTTCGAAATCGAGCACCGGCTGGTTGAGTTTGGCTTCGCCCTTGGCGCCGTAATGCATGTGGTAGCCGCGCTTGACGGCAAGCGGAATGCGATAGCCGAGCGGCTTGAAGATCTGGTCCGACCAGGGGCCGAGAGCAACGACGACCTCTGCCGCCGTAACAAGCCCCTCCTCTGTCGCCACAATCCAGTCCTGTCCGCTCTGCGAAAGACTGCGCGCATCGCCGGATGCAAAGCGTCCGCCCCGCTTCATGAAGAGCGCGACATAGCCTTTGGTCAGCGCCTCCGGATCCGACACCGTCGTCGGATCGCGCCAATGGATGGCACCGATGGGAGAATCCAGAAGGTGCGGCTCCCGCGCCTTCAACTCCGCCGCATCGAGTATGTCGTAGTTCAGGCCGTATCGTTCGACATCCTTGGCGGCGGACAGCGCCTTCTTCTTACCCTCAGACGTGCTGAACGTCTCGATCCAGCCGCTGCGGCGCAGGAGATGCGTGAGCTCTGCCCTGTCGATCAGCTCATCGTGCTCCGTCACGCAGCGCTCGATGAGCGGGAGCATGGCATTCGTCGCTTCGAGCAGGCGCTTCGATGATGAGTGCAGCCAATACTGAAAAAGCCACGTGCTCATCTTAGGTAAATGCGCAAGGCGATAGCGCACGTCCGGCGAGCGGTTCAGGCCATAGCGCAGCAATGCTGAGAATTGCCGTGGCATCGCATAGGGGATCACGCTCGCACGTTCGATGAGCCCGGCATTGCCATAGCTCGTCTCCTCGCCTGGTGAACGGCGGTCGATGAGACAAACCGAGCGCCCGCGTGATTGCAGGTGAAGCGCGGCGGAGACCCCGACGATCCCAGCGCCCAGCACGATGACGTCATAACGCATGATAAGCGATCTCGATTAGGCGTTGGGCTTGAGAGCGGATTTCGTCATGCGGCTGAGCCAGCCCGCCTGCACGGGCTGCGACTCGCCCATTTTCAGGTGGCGCGTCAGCCGCCGTTCCAGCACCGCCCAGAGCCTTCTGATGCACTCGACGATGATGAGGTAGAGCACCGCCGCCCACAGATAGAGCTCGAAATTGTAGGAGCGCGAGAAGGCGAGCTTGGTGACGCCCATGAGGTCATAGATCGTCACCAGCGATGCGATGGCGCTGGCCTTGACCATGAGGATCAGCTCGTTGCCGAGCGGACGCAGGGCCACGATCATCGCCTGCGGGAAGACGACCTTCGCGAAGATGATGGCGTTATGCATGCCGAGAGCGGCAGCGGCCTCGCGCTGCCCTCGTGGCACGGCCTGGATGCCGCCGCGAAAGATCTCTGCCTGATAGGCCGCCGTGTTCAGAGTGAAGGCGAGCAGCGCGCAGTACCACGCCTCGCGGAAGAACCACCACAATCCGACATCGGTCCAGAAACCGCGCAGGGAGCCGAGGCCGTAATAGAGCAGGAAGAGCTGCGCCAGCAGCGGAGAGCCACGGAAGAAATAGATGTAAGCGCCCGAGAACCAGCGCAGGGCGAGGTTTTCCGACAGGCGGGCGAGGCCCAGCAGGAGGCCGAGAACACCGCCGAGAATGAACGAGATCGTCACCAGCTGCGCGGTGACAACGACGCCATCGAGAAAGCGCCAGCCGTAACGGTCGAGAAGATCGAGATTGATGACGAGGCCGAGAAGATCGCGCAACATCCGGTCAACCCCTCACATGGCCGCGATTGGCGCGGCGCTCCAGGAACGCGAAGGCAAAGCCAGAGCCCGCCGAGAGGATCAGGTAGAGGAAACAGGCCGTGAGATAGAACACCATCGGCTGCTTCGTGGCACCCACCGCAAGGTTCGTCTGGCGCATGATGTCGACGAGGGAGATGGTCGAGATCAGCGAGGTATCCTTCAGCAACGTCAGCCAGTTGTTGGACAGGCCCGGCAGGGCCGCTCGCATGAGCTGCGGAAACACAACAAGGCGGAAGGAGAGCCATTTCGTGAGGCCGAGCGCACTCGCCGCCTCATACTGCCCTCTCGCGATCGTATTGAGTGCGCCCACCCAGACCTCGCTGGAGAAGGCCGCGAGCACGAGACCGAAGGCGATCACGCCCGCAAGAAACGCATTGATCTGGATCTGCGCCTCGAAGCCCATGGCCGCCATGAGACGCTGGATGAGGATCTGCCCACCGTAATAGACGATGAGAAGGGTCAGCAATTCCGGCAGCCCACGGAAGATCGTGGTGAACACAGTGGCTATCGCGCGCAGGCGCGGACTGTTAGAGCGCGCCATCAGCGCAACGCCGAGGCCCAGAAAAAGGCCAACGGGAAGAGTCGTGAGCGCAAGGCTCAAGGTGACGAGAGTGCCCGCCGCGAGTGCAGTGCCCCAGCCGCCATCGGAAAAGGAAAGAAGCGAAAGAATATCCTGCAATGGACTGGCCCGCCGCCGTGGTGAGCCTCACCCTGAGGAGGATTGCATGAGCAATCCGTCTCGAAGGGAGAGGCGTTTCCAGAGTGTGCTGGAGCCTCCTTCGAGACGGTCGCTCCGCGACCTCCTCAGGATGAGGGCAAAGTGACTTAGTAGATGTCGAACGCGAAGTACTTGTCCTGGATCTTTTTATAGGTGCCGTCGGCGACGATGTCCTTGATCGCCTTGTTCAGCGCGGCCTTCAGCTCCTTGTCCTCCTTGCGGATGGCGATGCCCGCCTCGGACATGGTGCCTTCGATATCACCGAGAAGCTTGCAGCAATCCTTGCCGCTGTTCTTCAGCCACTCGACGAGTACGAACTTGTCGGCCACCGCAGCATCAAGGCGACCATTGGCGAGATCGGCATTGGCCTCGTCCTGGGTCGGATAGAGCTTCGCATCCGCCCCGCCCTTGCCGTAAGTGTCCTCGGCATAGATCGACTGGGTGGTGGAGGATTGCGCGCCGACCGTCTTGCCCTTCAGGGAGGCGACGCTCGTGTCCTTGATCGGCGAGTCCTTCGGCACGGCCAGAGAGAGCGGCGTGCGGTAATAGCGGTCGGTGAACTCGACCTGCTGCTTGCGCTCGTCCGTGATCGTCATGGAAGCGACGATGGCGTCAAACTTCTTGGCCAGCAGCGCCGGGATGATGCCGTCCCAATCCTGGGCAACAATGGTGCACTTCACCTGCATCTTCTCGCAGAGCGCATTGGCGATATCGATGTCGAAGCCCTGCAGCTTGTTGTTGGAATCCATGAAGTTGAAGGGCGGATAGGCGCCCTCCGATGCGATCACGATTTCCTTCTTCATCTGCGCCGACGCCAGGGACGTCATGCCCAGGATGCAGATGCCTGCTGCGAGAAGTGTCTTGTACATCTTGTAACCTCTGTGTTTCGACCTGTCCGGTCCTGTCCACGCCTGCCTTACGGGTTTGCCGTATAGCCGACGAATTCGTGATAAAGTGCGGCTGTTTCATTCAGCCGCTCCTCGACCGCGGGGCCGAGTTCATTGAATACCGCGTTCAGCAGAAGATGCACCAGGGACAGCATCGGCGCCGTGGATTCCCAGAACAGATTGAGGTCCGTGGGAATGCGGAACACCTCGCTGGTGCAACCTTCCGCCCAGTCGCAATAGATGTCGGTCACCAGGGTGACCGGGATCCCCCGTTCATGCGCCTTGCGGGCTAAAAGACCGGCCTGCCGCGAATAACGGCGCGCCTCGAAGATCACAAGAGCCGATCCGCCGTCGCTCCCAAGAATGGCCTCGCCGAAATGTCCGGAGGCCGTATCGAGCAGATGCACGCCGTCACGCAGATATTGAAGATTGTGAACGAGGGAGGCCGCGAGCCCCCTCTCCGTTTGGAAACCGGCGACATGGACCTGGCGCGCCGTGGCGAGCCGTCGGCTCACCGCCTGGAAGGCCGGGGATTGCGCATATTCGTAGACCTGAACGAGCGCCGCCACCTCGTGCTCGAAGCTCCGGGTCAACTCGCCCATGTCGTGCCGGCTGCGCGCCTGGAATTCCTTGAGCCGATCCCCCAGAAGCCAGGGGCTGCCACCGAGATCGGTCCGCAGGTGATCCTTGAGGTCCTTGAGGTGCCGGTAGCCGATGGAGCGGCAGAACCGCCCCACGGTCAGTTCGCTGACACCGATCTTCTGGGCGATGGAGGCCGAGGTCTCGAAGGGAAGGTCATTGAGGTTCGCCAGCATAAAGCTCGCCACCGCCCTGCCGGACGCGGTCGCCTTGATCAGGCTCTCTTCCAGGCGCTGCTTGACGTGCTGGCTCACGAAAATCTCCCGTGAGGGCATTTAGGCAGCTTTCTGACATGAAAGCAAATACTGCCGGGTTTCTGTCCAAGGCTTCTGCTGCGAGACCGAGAAGCGCAGTTCTGCAAGCCGCCTCAAGGCGATGCTTCACTGTTGCAGAAAATCACTAGTCGATGCGCGTCCGCGAACTTATATCCGCATTCATAGGGCCGTTGGACGGCTCGCGACGTTCGAAAGGGCACAGCCATGACGATGCCATGCTGCCCGGTCAGGGCCAGAAGCTGACCACCACCTGCCTCTTACGGCACTGGAAGCTTTGACGCGCGCCTGAGCGAATCTCCGCTCCGGGCACGACGTCCCTTTCGAAGAAAATTCACATGGGCAATCCCATTTCTGCGGACGCCAATCGGCGCGTCCGCCTTTTCACGTCGCCGCAATCCTGGATCGAAGGCGCGGCGATCCGACAACTCGAACAGCTCGCCGAGCGCAACGGCGTTGAAACCGTGGCCGGCATGCCGGATCTGCATCCGGGCATGAACGGCCCGGTGGGCTGCGCCGCTCTCAGCCGGAACATCGTCCATCCCGACGTCGTCGGGACGGATATCGGCTGTGGCATGCAGTTCTGGTCTCTCGACCTGAAGGAGCACCGCCTCAAGCTCGACAAGGCCGCCGACCGCATGCTGGCCCTCGAAGGGCCGTGGGGCGGCGATGCCAAGAACCGGTTTGCCGAGCACGGTCTCGACGCGGGTCTCTTCACGGAGAGCCTTGGCACCATCGGTGGCGGCAATCACTTCTGCGAGGTTCAGGCCGTGGCCGAAATCCTCGATGAAGAATCCTCCGCACGGGCCGGGATCGCCAAGGGCGGCCTCTACCTGCTGGTCCATTCCGGCTCACGCGGGCTCGGAGCGCATACGCTCTCGCGCCATCATCCGGGCCATGCTCATGGCATCGCCTTGAATGAAGGAGGCCTCGCTTATCTGGAGGAGCACGACATCGCTCTGCGCTTTGCCGCGCTCAACCGGCGCGTCATTGCGCAGCGTGCGATCGAGGCTTTGCGCACGGAAGGCGTCGAGATCGTCGATGCGCCTCACAACTTCGCCGAGCGGCAAGGAGACACGATCCTTCACCGCAAAGGCGCGGCCTCGTCCAACCGTCCTCTCCTGCCCATTCCGGGCTCGCGGGGAGCGGTGACCTATCTGGTCGAGCCTCTTGCCGAGAAGGCCGAGGAAGCGCTGTTTTCCCTCGCTCATGGAGCCGGTCGCAAGCACGACCGCGCTTCCATGGAGAAGCGCGTGAGAACGCAGGCTGGCGATCTCGACAAGCTGACCCGCAACACCTTCGGCGGGCGGATCATCTGCATGGATCGCAAGCTCCTCGTCGAGGAGGCGCCCGAGGCGTACAAGGACATCCGTCGCGTCGTGGCGGATCTCGAAGCGCATGGTCTTTGCCGTACGGTGGCGATCATGCGTCCGCTCATCACCTTCAAGACGGCGCGGGATGCCTCCCGTTCCACCGAACGGAGGCGCTCATGAGCACGCTCATTCTCTGCGTGACGGCAGGCCGTGGGCCCGCCGAGTGCCGCGAGGCCATGGCGCACATCGTCGATCTGATGCGGGAGGAAGCGGCCGAGCACGGTCTCGCCTTCGGCATGGAAACGGAGCAAGGACGCGCATCCACCTTCGTCTCCATCGACGGCGAAGCAGCGGATGCCTTCGCCCGCTCCTGGGAAGGATCGGTGCAATGGGTGGCCCGCAGCGGCTTGAGGCCAGGTCACAAGCGGAAGAACTGGTTCGTCGCGGTCCACCGCCTGCCCTCGCCTCCTCAGCTCCCGGAGGTCAAGGAAGCGGACATCGCTTTCGAAACCTTGAGAGCCGGAGGTCCGGGCGGCCAGCATCAGAACCGGACGGAAAGCGCCGTCCGCGCCACGCACCGCCCCACGGGCGTTTCGGTCGTGGCGCGCGACGAGCGCTCGCAGCATCGCAACAAGGCGCTCGCGGTCGAACGACTGCGCGCGCTGATTGCCGCTGTGCATGAACGGGAGCGCAATGCGGTGCAGTTCCGGCAATGGCTCGTCCGCATCTCGGTGGAACGGGGCAACCCGGTCCGGACATTCGAGAACGGCAAGCTCGTTCAGCGACAGTGACAGAGCATGAAAAGCGTCGGGCTGAAGTTCCGTTCAGCCCGACGCCCCGCCCGCGAGCCCATCGAATTCGGCTTGAGGGAGCGATCGGTTATCAATACCCTTCACCGCACATTCGCATCGTCGGATCAGCATAGGATCTTGCCATGAATAAGCGTCGACTCGGTCGCTCGGACCTCTTGGTTTCGCCTCTCTGCCTTGGCGGCAACGTTTTCGGCTGGACCGCCGATGAAGCGACATCGTTCAAACTTCTGGATGCCTATGCGGGAGAAGGTCTCAACTTCATCGACACGGCGGATGTGTATTCGACCTGGGTTCCCGGCAATACAGGCGGCGAGTCGGAAACCATCATCGGCAAATGGATGAAGGCTCGCGGCAATCGCGACAAGCTGATTGTCGCCACCAAGGTCGGATCCGAGATGGCGCCGGACAAGAAGGGGTTGTCGCGGAGCTATATCCGCTCCGCCGTGGAGGCGTCGCTCCAGCGGTTGCAGACGGATTACATCGACCTCTATCAGTCGCACCGCGACGATACCGAAACACCTCAGCAGGAAACCCTCGAAACCTATGCGGAGCTGATCCGCGAGGGAAAGGTGCGCGCAATCGGCGCCTCGAACTTCACGGCGGCCCGTTTGGAAGAGGCTCTGGAAATCAGCGAGCGGCTCGGCCTGCCGCGCTATGAGAGCGTTCAACAGAAATACAATCTCTATGACCGCGAAGAATACGAGAGCGGCTTGGAACCCCTGTGCCGCCAGCAGGAGATCGGGAACATTCCCTATTACGGCCTCGCCAGCGGCTTCCTGACGGGCAAATACCGCTCGGAAGCGGATTTCGGAAAAAGCCCTCGCGGCGGTCGGATGAGCGCCTATCTGAACGGGCGCGGCAAAAAGATTCTTGCGGCGCTGGACGAGGTTTCGGCACGCAAGAGCGCAAACCCGGCCCAGGTCGCCCTGGCCTGGCTGATGGCAAGGCCCGGATTGACCGCCCCTATCGCAAGCGCCACGAGCCTCGAGCAGATGAAGGACCTCGTGGCATCGACGAAGCTGCAGCTCGACACGGCAGACATCGATCTGCTCGATCAGGCCAGCACCTGGAAATAGGCTCAACGTGCCGTCGCTAGGAATGTTACGGAACAGCAGACAATCGGCTTCGTTTTTCTTTCATCACTGAAAGGCGCTTAAGGGGTCGTATCGTGAAAGCTCTTCTTTCATTCGTCGTCATGGCAGGCCTCTCGACAAGCGCCATGGCGCAATCAACCCTCTCCATGACCTGCGCGCAAGCCAGGCAGGTCGTCGCGTCCAGAGGCGCAGTTGTCCTGAATACAGGGCCGACGACCTATGACCGCTATGTCCGCGACGCCAGTTTCTGCGACCGTTCGACAACCACTCAACCGGTTTGGGTCAGAACTGCCGATACGGTCAAATGCCCGATCGGATCCGTCTGCCGCTCCGTCGAGATCGATAACGGACGCTAAAGGAGGCCGCGCAGATCGATAGGCCTCTCTCCTCGATCCGTTACGAATTGGCCGGTTTGGTAATGACGTACAGGCCGACATCGATGATGTTGGCGCGGAAGCCGGCCTCGCAATAGCAGAGGTAGTAATCCCACATGCGCCGGAACCGGTCATCGAATCCCAGCGTGGCGATTTCCGACCATGCCCGGTGGAAGCGAATACGCCACTCGGCCAGAGTCCGCGCATAGCAGGATCCGAAGCATTCCGATGCGGCGAGCGTCAGACCTGCCGCCTCGACCTGCGACTTGAGAAGTGTCTTCGACGGCAGCATTCCGCCGGGAAAGATATGTGTCTGGATGAAGTCGGCGCCGGCGCGGTAGGACTCGTAACGATCCTCAGAAATGGAGATGACTTGGAGCACCGCACGACCGCCTGGCTTGAGACAGCGCTGGAGAGTGGCGAAGTAAGTCGGCCAATAGGCTTCGCCCACAGCCTCCAGCATCTCGATCGAGACGATGCGGTCGAAAGTGCCGGCGACGTCCCTGTAATCCTCAAGCCGGATATCGATCCTGTCGGACAGCCCTTTTCTGTCTCTCAGCGCCATCGCGTAGGCACGTTGCTCTTTCGACAGCGTCAGAGCGGTGATGTGGCCTCCCTGCTCCGCCATCCTCGTTGCAAGAGCGCCCCAGCCGCAACCGATTTCGAGAACCGAGTGGCCGGGTGAAAGCTGAAGGAGATGCGCGATGCGATCGATCTTTGCCTGCTGCGCCTGTTCGAGATTCATGCTGCCCTGCTCGTACAAAGCCGACGAATAGGTCATCGAGCGATCGAGCCACAGCTCGTAGAAATCATTGCCGAGATCATAATGATAGGCGATGTTCCTGCGGCTCCCCTTGCGCGTATTGGCGCGCATGAGATGGACTGCCCGGCGCAACAGGCGCATGGGCCATTTACCCTGGATCATGCGATCCAAGCCAGCATTGTTCAATGCGGCGAACATGATGAGCGTGGTCAGGTCCGGCGTCGTCCATTCACCGTCGATATAGCCTTGAGCGAAACCGAGATCACCCTGGCTCGCGATGAGGCTCAAGGCGCGCCATCGATGCAGCACCAATATGGCCTCAGGCCCCGGCTGCCGGGCATCGCTGCGGATCCTCTCTCCCGAAGGCGTCTCGATGATCAGGCTGCCGTATTGAACGCCTGACAGGAGTTCTTGCAGGAAAAGACGCGCAAGGCCGATTTTCCTTCGGCTGCCATCGGAGGTCATGCCGCGTGGTGCAATCGGCTTGCCGGCATTCTGGAACGTCATGATGAAGCTTCCTACAGGGATCGATATTATGCCGTCGTCAGGGGCTGTTCGGGCGGAGGCGGACGCTTCCTTAGGCCGATGCCTTTGATCCAGAGGAAGAACGCCTCCCAATGGATTCCGGCGATCACCTTCAGCGTCAGGAGCGGATGCGTCACGAATGCCGATAAGAGAGCGGCATTGGAGAGAGATTTACGCGTGCCCACGAGGGAGGCTATCAGGATTGCCCCCTCCCGGTCTTCGCATCGGATGGAAACGGCGATCGTGTCGTCGGGGCAGACGACACGGAATGCATAAGAAAGATCCATGTCCATGAACGGCGAGACATAGAACCGCTTGGGGATCGACTGGCGCACGATGCTGTCCCCCGCCTCGACGGGCAGGACATAGCTGTGGCGTTGGCCGAAGGTGTTCGAGACCTCATAGAGGATTGCGGCAAGCTCGCCGTTCCGCCGATAGCAGAAATAGACGCTCAACGGATTGAATCCATAACCGAGGACGCGCGGCATGGTCAGGAGCAGGATGCGTCCGCCATCGGGCTCGATACCCGCCTTGCGCATCGCCGCTTCGACTTGTGGGCGTAAGGGCTGTCCCGAACGGTCGCCGTAATCCTTCTCGTGAACGCTGAACAGATTGAAACGATTGAGCGAAAGAAGGAGATTGCATGCCGCAACCTCCTTCATGGTGTCGATGTCGAGAAGAAGCCAGAAGACGCGATAGCGCAAAGCGTGCTTTCGCGGGCGCATGCGCCGATGCACGACACTTCCGACGTAAAGTGCCGAACCTTCCTTCATCAGGCAGCCTCTGCGAGAGGATCCGCAGGCACGCGAGCAGGCAGACATATGCGGCCGGATTCATTCGAAACCTGCCACGGCCTGCGCAAGCCGCCAAGCTCCTCCGCAACGGCAAGGCCCGCCTGGAGGCCGTCTTCATGAAAACCGGATCCGAAATAGGCGCCGCAGAACCATGTGTTGCGACCTCCCTGAAGGGACCAAAGCTTTTCCTGGGCAAGGATCGCCTCCCGATCGAACAGGGGATGTTCGTAAAGCCCCTCCCACAACACGGTTTCGGGACGCGGTTCCACGGCCGGATTGAGAGTCACGAAAAGCTGGCGGTCCTCGGGAAGGTTCTGAAGGCGGTTCATCCAATAGGTGACGGAAAGGCGGGTGGCGTCCATGTCACGGCGCGAGAGGTAATTCCAGCTCGCCCAAACGGAGCGGCGGCGCGGCATCAAGCGCTCGTCGCAATGGAGCATTGTGCGGTTGCGGCTGTAGCGGAACGCACCGAGCAGATCCATTTCCTGAGCCGTCGGATCGGCAAGGAGCCGCAGCGCCTGATCGGCATGGGTGGCCATGACCACGTGATCGTAGGTTTGAACGGTTCCTTGCCGGGTTTCCACCGTAACGCTTGAGTCTTTGCGCGTGATCCGCGTTGCGGCATCGCCCGCGATGCATTGTCCGGAGAAATCAGAGAGCAATTTTTCCACATAGACGCGGCTGCCGCCATCCACTGTACGCCAAATCGGCCTGTCGGCGAATTTCAGGAGACCGTGGTTCTCGCAGAAACGAATGAAGGCCGCGGCGGGGTAATTTTGAATCTCGTGGCGGGGCGTCGACCAGATCGCCGCCGCCATGGGATAGAGATGATCCTCCCGGAACGCGGTGCCATAGCCCTTGGCATCGAGATAATCGCCGAGCGACATGAGCCCCGCCTCGGCAAGATCGGCGGGAGCATTGCGATAGAACCGGACCAGATCGGAAAGCATGGACCAGAAACGCGGGCGAAAGGCGTTGCGCTTCTGCGCGAAAATCCCGGCAAGATCGGTGCCCGCATATTCGAGAGTGCCGTCGTCCCTGGAGACCGCGAACGACATATCGGTCGCCCTGGTTGGAACGCTGAGATGGCAAAAGAGCGCGGTCAGGTTGGGATAGGCAGGTTCGTTATAGACGATGAACCCCGTATCGACAGGAATCCCGCCAGCTTTAGACGCAGCATCCACCGTGTGGGAATGCCCTCCGAAGCGCTCGTCCGCCTCGATCAGGGTCACGTCATGGCTCTTGCCGAGAAGCCACGCGGCCGAAAGGCCGGAAATCCCGCTGCCGATGACCGCGATTTTGAGTCTTTTGACGCCATAGCGAGGGCTGGAGGCATGGAAGGGGGCGTTCACGGAGGCAGCCTTTCGCTTTCGTCACTGTCGGCTTAGATACGTATCTCCATCTGTTTTGGATCAGCGAAGAATGCGATGATCCAAATCGACGGTCGGCTCGTATCAAGAGGCATGCATGCAGTCAGTCTCACAGCAGAACGCCCTGGATACCGGGCCTTGCGCCCCCGGAGGCGCCCGGTAATGGCCCGGGCAGCCCCTTCCGCGCAAGGGCCTGATTTCGACCGCCTTCTGCTCTCCGTCGGCACCGGGCGCGACAAGGATGCGTTTTCCGCCCTGTTCCAGCATTTCGCCCCGCGCATCAAAACCTATCTCATGCGCTCGGGCTGCCCTGGAAATGTTGCGGAAGAGCTGGCGCAGGAAGCGCTGTTGAGCGTCTGGAGAAAAGCAGCCTCGTTCGACCCGGCCCGGGCCGGTGCAGGCGTGTGGATCTTCACGATCGCGAGAAACCTCCGCATCGACCAGATCCGGCGCGACAGGAACGCCGCCACCTACGAGCCCGATCCGAGCGATGAGCCGGATCTTCCGCCGCCAGCGGATTCCTATCTTCTGGCGTCGGAGCGTGAAGAGCGGGTGCGCACAGCCCTGAAACATTTGTCCGAGGAGCAGGCAAAGATCGTCCAGATGTCTTTCTTCCACGACAAGCCGCATGCGGAAATAGCCCGTGATCTCGGAATCCCGTTGGGAACCGTGAAATCCAGGATCAGGCTGGCCATGGACCGGCTTCGCAACCTTCTGGGTGATCTGCTATGAGCGCGAAACATCACCCGAGCGACGAAACACTCCTGCGTTATGCTGCAGGTACCTTAGAGCCCGGACCGGCGCTTGTCGTCGCGACCCATCTCGAACTTTGCCCTGCCTGCTCGGACAAGGCCCGCACCTTCGAGGCCGTCGGCGGAGCCATGCTCGACGACCTGCCGCCAACAGAGATGGCCCATGATGCGCTGGACAAAGTGTTGTCCCGCATCGATGCCGAGCCTCGCCACGCAAGCCCGAAGCCTGCAGCCAGGCGCCCTGCCGTCCTCGACGGCTTTGTCCTGCCCGATGCTCTCAAGGGATGCGACATCGGCCCCTGGCGCTGGCGCGGTCCCGGTGTGCATATGAGCCGTGTCGTCATTCCCGATGCACCGAAGGCGAGCGTGATGCTGATCAAGGTCGGCGCGGGTCGCCGCCTGCCGCATCACGGCCATACCGGCACGGAGTATACGCTGATCCTGAAGGGCTCCTTCACGGATGATGGCGTGCGTTTCGCCAGGGGCGATATCGAGGAAGCGGATGCCGATGTGAAGCATCAACCCGTCGTCGATCCTGATGGCGAATGCATCTGCCTTGCGGCCATCGATGGGCATATGCGCCTGCAGGGCTTGATCGGACGCCTGGTGCAGCCTTTCGTGGGAATCTAGTGGCCAGCATGAACGCGATGACGGCAGCCTTGCTTCTTACGGGCGCCGCCATCGCGCTGTCCGCCATCATGACGCTCGCCTGGCGCGTGCAGATGCGGACAAAGCAATCGGGCTGGATCGACACCATATGGTCCTTTGCCGTCGGTGCGGTTGGTGCATGTCTTGCTCTCTGGACTGGCAATGACGGCGCCCTCTCCTTCCGCCAGATCCTCGTTGCCGTTCTCGCCGCCGCGTGGTCGCTGCGCCTCGGGCTCTCTTTGGCACGACGGACGCGGAAGGGTGGAGAGGATCCCCGCTATGCGGCCCTTTACGAAGAATGGGGCAAGGATTATCCGCGCCGTCTGTTCTGGTTCCTGCAGATTCAGGCCGCAGCCGCTTTCCTGCTTGCAGCAACCATCGCCATCGCAGCCCACAACCCAAGCCCTGAGCTGCGTATCGCAGATATCGCAGGTACCATGCTGCTTGCCGTTTCCGTCCTGGGCGAGCGCCTTGCTGACAATCAGCTGCGCGACTTTCGTGCCAATCCCGCCAATGGCGGAAAGATCTGCGAGAGCGGATTGTGGGCCTATTCACGCCATCCGAACTATTTCTTCGAATGGCTCGCCTGGTGCGCCTATCCGCTCTTCGCCATCAATACCGACCTCTCCTACCCGATCGGCTTCGCCGCTCTAATAGGACCCGCTTTCATGTATTGGCTTCTCGTTCACGTGTCGGGCATTCCGCTCCTCGAAGCGCATATGCTGCGCTCCCGAGGGGCAGCTTTTGAGGCCTATCGCTCAAGGGTCAATGCGTTCTTTCCCGGACCGCGCCGGCTCTGAGCGCATCAGGCCTTGGTGAACCACGCAGTAATCAGATAGCCCAGCGTCGCCGAGAGCGCGGTCAGGAAAGTGCCCCAGGTCATGTCGACGATAGAAACCAGGATCGGCCATTCACGAAGGGTCGACTGGTTCGTCAGATCGTATGTGGCATAGGCAATGAATCCGAGCATAGCGCCATTGAGCAGAGCCGTGGTCCATTGCCCTGTTTGTAGTGCCGGGACGACGGCGAAATAGACAATGCCCACCACGTAGAGAAGATAGAAAAATGCGGCCACCAGCAGCCGCGGCTGCTCGGCCAGAAGATCGCCGAGCATGGGCCGGTAGAAAGCGCTCGCCATGGTTGTCAGCCACACGAAGTCGATGGCGAGAAAGATAACGGCGGTCACGCCATAGGCTGCAAGATAGATGTTCACGCTGAATGTCCGGCTCATGATTGTCACGCTGTCCTGCAATACGGTTTCTTGCCGCATTTGGATCACGAACCGGATGAATGCAACTTCCTTAAAAACAAAGCCGGGCGTTTAGCCCGACTTTGGTATTTTCCGGAGGCGATAAGGCGTGATTCACTCCGCTGCGAGTTCTCTCGATCTGTGATCTGAAAAATCCAGCCCCTGGTGCTCGCACAGGCGACGGTAGAGGCCGCCTTTGCGATAGAGGCTGTCGTGGTTGCCCTCCTCCACAATGCGCCCCTTCTCGAAGACCAGAATGCGGTCGAGACTGCGCACGGTGGATAGGCGATGCGCGATGACGATCGAGGTTCGTCCCACCATCAACCGCTCCATGGCCTGCTGGATCTGCACTTCCAGCTCCGAGTCGAGAGCCGAAGTCGCCTCGTCCAGGATGAGGATCGGCGCATCGGCGAGGAACGCCCGCGCAATCGCCACACGCTGACGCTCGCCGCCCGAGAGCTTGATGCCGCGCTCGCCGACGAGCGTTGCATAGCCCTTCGGCAGGCTCGTGATGAATTCATGCGCATTGGCAAGCCGCGCAGCGCGCTCGATCTCCTCCATGCTTGCGCCGGGCCTGGCATAGGCAATGTTCTCCGCGAGCGTCCGATGAAACAGGATCGGCTCCTGCTGCACGATGGCGATCTGCGAACGGAGCGACGCCTGGCTGACATCGGCGATGTTCTGCCCATCGATGCGGATCTCACCGTCATTCACGTCATAGAGACGCTGGATCAGCTTGACGAGCGTAGTCTTGCCTGACCCCGACGGTCCCACGAGACCGACACGCTCGCCCGCACGGATCGTCAGCGACAGATCCGTATAGAGCGGCGTGTCGTGGCCCGCATAATGGAAGGTGACGCGGTCGAACTCCACCTCGCCGCGCGAGATGTGGATCGCGCCCGCGCCGGTACGATCGAGCACGCCGATCCTCTCCCCTGTGATTGCCACAAGCTCTTCCATGTCGTTTACGGAGCGGCGCAGGTTGTTGATGTGCATGCCCACATCGCGCAGGTAGCCATGAATGACGAAATAGGTGGTAAGCACATAGGCAAGATCGCCCGGCGTGGCGCGGTTGTTCCACCACAGCCAGATGGCCGTGCCGATGATGGCGACGCGGATGCCGAGCAATGCGGTGAACTGCGTCGTGCCGCTATTGGTGCCGCGCTGCCAGAGGCGCCGAGTGCGGCTCTGCCACTTGCCGACCACGCGCGTGAGGCGCGCGTCCTCACGGATTTCGGCCCCGAAGGCCTTCACGACCGGGTTGCAACTCAACGCATCCGCCAGCGTACCGCCCATGCGCGTGTCCCAAGAATTCGCGAGTCGTGCAGCGGGGGCGACATAGTGCATGGCCAGCAAGCCCGTCATCACGATATAGGCCAGCGAGCTCAAGCCGATGACCACGCCCATGATGGGCCAGCGCAGGCCGAGTACGATCATCGAGCCCGCGAGCACGGTGAGCGAAGGGAGCAATGCCAGGAGCAGCGTGTCGTGCATGAGGTCAAGCGCCCACATGCCGCGCGTGATCTTGCGCACGGTCGAGCCTGCAAAGCTATTGGCGTGCCAATCCGTGGAGAAACGCTGCACGCGCGCGAAAGCATCTCGCCCCACGCGCCCCATGATCCTCAGGGTAAGTTCCACGATTCCGTAGAATGCCAGATGCCGCATCACGATCATGAGGAGGCCGAGCCCCGTCATGATGGCAAAGGCCATGAGAGCCGCGTTAAGGGCAGCCTCGCGATTGCCCTCGCCCGCTGCGATAGCATCCACGAGACGACCCGCGAAGACCGGCATGAACACATCCGCGAGCGTGGACATCATGATTGTCCCGGCAACGAGCGCCACATAGCGCGGCTCGTTGCGCCAGTGCCGGAAGGTGAATCTCAAAACGTCGCGGGTCGCGTCCCCGCGCTTGGTTTGCTTCGTCATGGACTTAAACAGGCTGCGCCGGGCGCGCCTCTCCTGGTAACGTGGACAAGCATCACAGAAGCCACAGCAGAGGCCAGGAGCTGCCCGATATTCGGCGAAATGGGAAAAAGGCTTATACGTGCGGGATCAGATGTCCCGCGAAGACGGACCTAGGAACGTCCGGACGCGGGAGGAACGTTGAGCAAGCGTTTCACAGCCATGCAGCCCTCCCTCTTTCAAAAAAGCCTGCGCGCAAGATAGTTCAGTTGCGTCAACTTGGCAACCGCCTGATTGTTTCAGTGGTCACGCTGTCAATCGATGGCGTTGTTTACTGATGAAACGTCCAGAGAAGACTCTCGCTCAGTTCCTTCAAGGTTTCCACCGCATCGGGCCTCTCTCGGGCGACCGCTGTGATGATGGCGTCGGCGAGTGCGAAGGTTGCGGACGGCGAGTTCGGCAGCAGGCGGTTTCGGGCCGGGGCGAACAGGGTCATGTCGGCGATGGACGCGAGCGGCGAAGTCGGCGCATCCGTCAGCGCCAGCACGGTCGCTCCGCGCTTCTTGGCGAGAGTCGTGAGATCGACGGTGCCGCGGGAATAGCGCGGGACTGAAATGGCGATCACCAGGTCTTCCGCGCCGTTGATCGTCGTGATGTGCCGGATGGCCTGCTCCGGCCCACCGCGCGATGAGGCGAGAATCACGTTGGCATCGAGATAAAGCGCCAACCCCTCCTCGAGATGTGCGGCCACGTGGTGGCTCACGCCGGAACCGACGATGAAGATTCGCCGCGCCTCCAGAAGAGCCTTCATCGCACGGGAGGCGATCTGCTCGTCGAGAGCCGAGATCGTCTCGCTCAGGTTGGCGGCTTGGTCCTTTAGGGCGGTGACGAGGGTCGAGAAGGCCGACCCTTGAGTGCCGTGTGCATCCGCGAAACTATCGACGGGCGCCATCGCCAGACGCAACGCTTCCGAGAGCGCCGCCCTGAATTCGCTGTAGCTGCCATAGCCGAGGGCACGCACGAAACGGGTGACGGTCGCGGTGGAGGCGCCGCTGCGCTCGGCGAAACCCTCGATCGTCATCGTCGCCGTTTCGAGAGGATGTTGCAGCACGAAATCCGCCGCGCGGCGGGGGGCGCCGTTGAGCGAGGGGTAGGCGGCCGAGATCCGGTTGGCGAGGTCCGTCGTTGGCTTCAAGGCATGAGACATGGACGCTCCGCACAGATTGACGTCAATAGATTTTCATGATTTTTAATTTGTGAAAATAAATCTGTCAAAAAGGCAGTACCCTCGGGAACGGAGAAGAAATCCAATGCATCGTCCACTCATATCCGCCTTGATCGCCGGCACCTGCCTGCTCAGCGCTCCTGCATGGGCTCAGTCCCTCAAGATCGCGCTCAGCTCAGAGCCGACCGCCATCGACCCACATTATCACGATCTGTCGCCGAACAATGCGCTTGCGGCTCATATCTTCGACGGATTGACCAAGCAGGACGAGAAGCAGAAGGTTCTGCCCAGCCTCGCGACCTCCTGGGAGAACGATGGCAAGACGCGCTGGACGTTCAAGCTGCGCCAGGGCGTGACGTTCTCGAACGGCAAGCCCTTCACCGCCGATGACGTGATCTTCAGCTTCTGCCGCACCTTGAAGAACGAGACCGCGATTGCGGGTTCGTTCGCCGACATCACCGGCAACTTCACGGCGGTTGAGGCGCCTGATCCGCACACCATCGTTATCACCACGAAGGCTCCTGATCCGCTTCTGCCGAACTTCCTGTCGGCTGTCGCTATCCTGAGTTCGTCCGTTCTTCCGCACGACAAAATCACCTTCGACGTCGCCAAGAATTGCGGCGTGACCGGAGCATGGCCTGTTGTCGGCGACTTCAACGACGGCAAGCTCGCCATCGGCACCGGCCCCTACAAGTTCAAGAGCTACACGAAGGGCACGAGCATCGAGCTCGAGCGCAACGAGAAATATTGGGGCCCCGCCGAGCCGTGGGCGAACGTCACCTTCGTTCCGGTTCCCAATGCCGGCCCGCGCCTGGCTGGCTTGCTGGCAGGCGATTACGACGTGATCGAGAATCCCGCCGCGCGCGATCTCGGCCGCATCAAGGACGACAAGCGCTTCGGCCACGTGATCACTCCCTCGACGCGCGTGATCTACTTCCAGCTCGACGTGGAGCGCGAGCCGAGCCCGTTCGTGAAAGCCGACAACGGCAAGAACCCGTTGAAGGATCCGAAGGTGCGCAAGGCGATGTCGCTCGCCATCGACCGTGACGCCATCGTGAAGCGCATCATGGACGGCGCGGCAGAACCTGCTTACCAGTTCCTGCCCGCAGGCATGTTCGGCGCTCTGACGAACCCGCCCAAGATGGCCTACGATCCGGCGCAGGCGAAGAAGCTCCTGGCCGAGGCTGGCTACCCGAACGGCTTCCAGGTCACGCTGGCTACGACCAACGACCGTTACATCAACGACAGCCAAATCACGCAGGCGGTTGCGCAGTACCTGACTCAGGTCGGCATCCGTGCCGATGTGGACGCGATGGCACGCGCCATCTACTTCCCGCGCCGCGCCAAGAAGGAATTCAGCCTGGCCATCGGCGGCTGGGGTTCCACGAGCGGCGAGGCCTCGTCCTTCCTGCGTCAGTGGCCCGCAACTCCTGACGAGGCGAAGACCATCGGTGGCTCGAATTACGGCGGCTATGCCGATCCGGAATTCGACAAGCTCATCCGCACGGCCATCGTCACTCTCGACGACGCCAAGCGCTCCGAGCTTCTCCAGCAGGCCGGCGTGAAGGTCCTCGAAGGCGGCGCGTTCATTCCGCTGCATTTCGAAAGCACTGTCTGGGCCTATAAGTCGAACCTGACCTATGTGGGCCGCGCCGATCAGTTCACCATGGCCATGCAGGTAAAGCCGGCGAAGTAAAAAGCCATCACCAATCGAAACCGCGAGCAGACCGGAACGCCTGACATGACGGCTTATATCTTGCAGCGTCTGATCCAGAGCGTTCTGGTTCTTCTCGCGGTTTCCATCGTGGTCTTCCTCGCCGTCTATGGCATCGGAGACCCGATCGAGCTGCTCGTTCCTCCGCAGGTCAGCGCCGCCGAGCGCGCCGCGATGATCCGTCGCCTCGGGCTCGATCTGCCCATCTGGCAGCAATACCTCTCCTTCCTCGGGAATGCCCTGCAAGGCGATCTCGGCCGCTCCTTCGTGCATGGCATTCCGGCGGTCGACCTGATCCTGGGCAGGCTGCCTGCGACCTTCGAACTCGTGTTTCTGGCGATGAGCCTTGCCGCCATCGTCGGCGTGCCGCTAGGCCTTCTCGTTGGCCTCAACCCTGAGAGCCGTGTAAGCCGCGCGATCATGGCCGGCACGATCCTCGGCTTCTCTCTTCCGAGTTTCTGGAAGGGCATGATGCTCATTCTGCTCTTCAGCGTGTTTCTCGGCTGGCTGCCGACAGCGGGACGCGGCGAAACGGTTTCCGTTCTCGGCATTCCGATCAGCCTGCTGACGCTCAACGGCCTCAAGCATCTCACCCTGCCCGCGCTCAACCTCGCCATTCCGAACATGGCGCTGATGATCCGTCTCGTCGCGGCCGGAACGGCGGAAGCGAAGACGCAGGATTACGTGAAATACGCCCGCGCCAAAGGCGTGCGCAGCAAGCGCATCGTCGGGCGGCACATCCTGCGCAACATCCTGATCCCGGTCGTGACGGTCGCAGGCATGGAATTCGGAAGCCTCGTCGCCTTCTCGACCATCACCGAAACGGTGTTCGCGTGGCCGGGCATGGGCAAGCTTCTCATTGACAGCATCTACCAGCTCGACCGTCCGGTTGTCGTAGCCTACGTGATGCTTGCGACCCTGCTCTTCGTCGCCGTGAATTTCCTGGTCGACGTTCTCTACGCGGCGCTCGACCCCCGCGTGAAGTTGACGGGAGAAATGGCATGAAGCCGCTGAAATCGGCACCATCGACTGTGCCGCACTACGCCGACACGCCTCTCCGGGAGAAAGTGCTGCGCCGGATCAGGAACCGCCCCACCACGCGCGGCGCGATCATCCTTCTCGGCATCCTTCTGCTTCTGGCTTTGCTCGCACCCTTCATTGCGCCGCAGAATCCGCATGACCTCGCGTCCTTGAGCGTGATGGACAACCGCCTGGAGCCCGGCGCGCAGGGGATGACCGGCATCACCTATTGGCTCGGCACCGACGCGCAGGGACGCGACATGCTGAGCGCGATCCTCTACGGCCTTCGGACAAGCCTCCTCGTCGGTCTGACATCGACTGCGGGCGCCCTTGCCATCGGTATTCTTGCGGGGCTTGTTGCCGCGCAATTCGGCGGCGCTATCGATGCCGCGATCATGCGCGTAGTCGATTTCATGCTCGGCTTCCCGTCGATCCTGATCGCCCTTGTCCTGCTCGCCTCGATAGGCAGAGGCGTCGACAAGGTGATCCTTGCGATCATCCTGGTGCAATGGGCGCAGTATGCCCGATTGATGCGCGCTTCCGCGCTTGTCGAACGGCGCAAGGAATATATCGAGGCCGCCGTCAATTTCGGCCTCCCGACACGCCACATCATGCTGGCGCATCTGCTGCCGAACTCCATCGGAGCCGTGCTTGTCGTCTCCACCATCAGCATCGCCGGTGCGATCACTCTCGAAGCCACCCTCTCCTTCCTCGGAGTCGGCGTTCCGGTTACGCAGCCTTCGCTCGGACTTCTGATCGCCAACGGCTTCGAGTTCCTGTTGTCGGGAGAGTACTGGATCGCCGCTTTCCCCGGCATCGCGCTCGTGCTCCTCATCATGTCCCTCAACCTCGTGGGCGAACGCCTGCGCCGCAGCTTCAACGTGAGGGGCTCATGACATCGCCGCTGCTCGACGTTCGCGGATTGAAAACCGTCTTTCACGATCTCGCAGGCTCTTGGCCCGCCGTGGACGGCGTCGATCTTGTCGTCAAGCCGGGAGAGATCGTGGGCCTCGTCGGAGAATCCGGCTCTGGCAAATCCGTGACCGGTTTCTCGCTGGTGCAGCTGATCGACGCTCCCGGTGAGATCGTTGCCGGAGACGTACTGTTCAACGGCGAGGATCTGCGGCAGGCCTCGGAGGAGCGCCTGCGCAGCCTGCGCGGCGACCGCATCGCGATGATCTTCCAGGATCCGCTGATGACGCTCAATCCCGTGCTGACCATCGGCGAGCAGATGTGCGAGGCGATCCTGGAGCATCGCTCATGCAGCCGCGAAGAAGCGATGAAGGAAGCCTCCCACGCTCTGTCGCGGGTCGGCATTTCCTCGCCCGATGCACGGCTGAAGCAGTATCCGCATGAATTCTCGGGAGGCATGCGCCAGCGCGTCGCGATTGCAACCGCCCTTCTGAACAAGCCGGACCTGATCATCGCGGACGAGCCGACGACGGCCCTCGACGTGACGATCCAGAGCCAGATCCTGTTCGAAGTGCAGAAACTCAGCCGCGAGACAGGCACTGCCGTTCTCTGGATCACCCACGATCTTGCTGTGGTTGCCGAACTCGCTGATCGTGTCGCCGTCATGTATGCCGGACGCATCGTCGAGACAGGCACCGTCGACGACGTTCTGGACCGTCCCCGCCATCCCTACACGCTCGGCCTGCTCAGCTCCTCCGCCGCGACCGTTGCTCCGGGCGAGCGCCTGAAGCAGATCGACGGAGCCGCTCCCAGCATCGATGCGCGTCCGAGCGGATGCCCGTTCCGCCCACGGTGCGGACGTTCCCTCCCTCTCTGCGCGCAGATTGATCCTCCCGCCCAAGTCCAGGCCGATGGACACAGCTATCGGTGCCACAACCCCGTGACTGAGGGCAGCGCCCTATGAACGCTCCATTCTTCGAGCTGCGAGATGTGAAGAAGCATTTTCGCGGCAAGCAGACATTCGCACAGCGCCTGCTCGCCGCGACCGGCAACGCTCCTCTGCCTGCCGTCCTGAAAGCGGTCGACGGCGTCGATCTCAGCGTGATGCGTGGAGAGGTGCTGGGTCTCGTCGGTGAATCCGGCTGCGGCAAGTCCACCCTTGCGCGCATCGCCACAGGCATTTCCAATCCCAGCGCCGGCAGCATCACCTATGAAGGCCGCCCGGTCGCGGAGCTTCGCGGCAAGGATCGCCTGAACTATCTGCTCAAGGTTCAGATGGTGTTTCAGGATCCCTATGCATCGCTCAATCCACGCATGCAGGTGCGCAACATCGTCGGCGAAGCCCTGCGGGTTCATCGTCTTCTGCCCAGGAGCGAAATCGATGCTGCGGTTGACAAGGCCCTGACCGAGGTCGGATTGGATCTCGCCTACAAGAACCGTTACCCGCATCAATTCTCCGGCGGCCAGCGCCAACGCATCGGCATCGCACGCGCGCTCGCGGTGAAACCCGATTTTCTTGTGTGCGACGAGCCGGTCTCGGCGCTCGACGTCTCGATCCAGGCGCAGGTGATCAACTTGTTCATGGATATTCGCGAGAAGCATGGGCTGACCTATCTGTTCGTCAGCCACGATCTCGGTGTCGTCCGGCATATCAGCGATAGGGTCGCGATCATGTATCTCGGGCGCATCGTTGAGATCGGGCCTGCTTCCGCTGTCTTCGCCGAGCCCGCGCATCCCTACAGCGCGGCGCTGATCGCCGCGAGCCCATCGACCGCACGGCGCAAGCGCGCGTTTCAGCCGCTCAAGGGCGAACTGCCCTCTCCTCTCGCGCCGCCGAGCGGCTGCCCGTTCCATCCTCGCTGCGAACACGCCATGGCGAAATGCCGTGAACTCCGCCCGATCCTGAAAGAGATAGCTCCCGGACGCAGCGCCGCCTGCCATTTGCACAATTCGGACAATTCATGAGCACCACCACATTGACCCCTGAGATCGGCCGCTCCACGCTTGCTTATCTCGACCCTTTCCATCCCGACCGGCCGATCGAGGTGAATGTCTATCGTCCGGAAAGCCATGGCCCTGACGATCCGGTCGTGATCGTACAGCATGGGATGCTCCGCAACGGCGACGAATATCGGGATTTCTGGATTCCCGCCGCGGAGAAGCATCGCATCCTGATCGCCGCGCCGACTTTTTCGGACAAGCATTTTCCCAATGCTGAATCCTACAACAACGGATTGATCATCGACGATGCGGGAGCCCTTCGCCCTTTCGAGAAGTGGCTCTATTCGGTTCCTGCCCGTGTCTTCGCCGCTCTGCAGAAAGGCGGCGTGACGCGCCGTGCGAAAGCGCGCCTTTATGGTCATTCCGCCGGCGGGCAATTCTCGCATCGCCTCCTGGCCACGCAGGATCACGGTCCCTTCGAAGCCGTGGTCGCCGCTAATCCGGGCTGGTACACACTGCCGACATTGCAGCGCAATTTTCCCGAAGGCCTCGGCGGTCTCGGTCTCGATGAATCCGCGCTCTCGCGTTGGTTCGCATATCCGATGCACATCTTCGCGGGCGATCAGGACATCAGCACGGACGATCCGAACCTGCCCGCCCAGCGTGAAGCCCTCGACCAAGGCCCGCACCGCTATGGACGCGCGCATTTCGTCTATGACTTCGCACGCCATGAAGCCGAACGCCTGGAGTTGCCGTTCAACTGGAAACTGATCCGCGTCGAAGGCGTAGGCCATGACGGCGCCGCGATGTCGCGTGCTGCCGCCGCCTATTGGTTCGAGGGACGCATTCCACCCGCCGAGGAATTGGTATCGGTTGAAGCAGGCGCCCTGTAACGTATCAGATTCAGCAGAGTTCGGAGCAAGATCATGAACATTCGAAACGAGATCTGGCAGCATGTGGATGCAGCCAAGGACCGGCTGATCGCCTTGAGCGACCGGGTCTGGGGAATGCCCGAAGTCTGCTACACCGAAGTGCGCTCCGCCGCCGAGCACGCCGCCGAATTACGGCATCAGGGCTTTCGCATCACCGAAGGCATCGCGGGCATTCCTACCTCCGTCATTGCTGAAGCGGGTGAAGGTGGACCGGTCATCGCTTTCCTCGGTGAATACGATGCGCTTCCCGGCCTGAGCCAGGAATCAGGCGTCGCGGAACATCGCCCCATCGAGCCCGGCGGGCACGGCCATGGCTGCGGCCACAACCTCCTCGGATCGGGCGCGATGCTCGCCGCAATCGCCTTGAAGAACTGGCTTGCCGAAAAAGGCATTCCAGGCCGCGTTCGGTATTACGGCTGCCCTGCCGAAGAAGGCGGCGCAGCCAAGGCCTTCATGGTGCGCGCGGGCGCCTTCGATGATGCCGACATCGCGATCTCATGGCATCCCTACAGCTTCTGGGAAGTGGCGCCTGCCCTCTCACTCGCCAATACCCGCGCCGATTTCGCTTTCACCGGCCGCGCGGCTCATGCCGCAGCCGCTCCCCATCTGGGACGCAGCGCGCTTGATGCGGTGGAGCTGATGAATGTGGGCGTGAACTACATGCGCGAGCACATGCCCTCCGACGCGCGCGTGCATTACGCCCTTCTGGACACCGGCGGCATCGCACCCAACGTCGTGCAGGCCTATGCCCGTGTGCGCTACTCGATCCGCGCCATGGACCTGCAGGGCATGCTCGACCTCGTCGAGCGCGTGCACAAGATCGCACAAGGCGCCGCTCTCATGACGGAGACGAGCGTCGAGATGCGAATCGTCAGCGCCGTATCGAACACGCTCGGCAACACGCCACTCGAGCACGCTCTGCACAACGCCATGGAAGAGCTCGGTCCTCCGTCCTTCGACGAGGCGGACCGCGACTTCGCCAAGAAGATCCGCGCGACCCTGTCCGAGCAGGAGATCGCCTCCGTCTACAAAGCCATCGGCCAGCCGAAGACAGATGCGCCGCTTGCCGATTTTCTCGTGCCCCTCGACTCACCGCGCAAGCCGATGATCGGCTCCACCGATATCGGTGATGTGAGCTGGGTGGTGCCGACCGTCCAGGCCCATGCGCCGACGGTGGCAATCGGAACGCCGTTCCATACCTGGCAGATCGTCGCTCAAGGCAAGATGCCGGCCGCGCACAAAGCCATGGTACATGTAGCCAAAGCCATGGCCGCAACGGGCATGGCCGCGATCACCGATCCGTCCCTGATCGCGGCGGCCAAGGCCGACCTCGCGGAAAGAACCCGTGAGACGCCGTACGTGAGCCCGCTGCGCGAAGGCGTCGAGCCGCCTCTGGACATGTCGCGGAATTGAGAAGGCCTACCAGCAGCGCCAGGATCGTCCGCACCGGCTCGCGGGCTCCTGGCGCTGAGCGCCAAAAGCCCATTCGGTTCCAGCCTAGGCCTGGGATAGGGAGGATTTCGATAACTAGCAGGGAAATGGCGGAGACGGAGGGATTCGAACCCTCGATACCCTTTTGGGGTATGCTCATTTAGCAAACGAGTGCCTTCAGCCTCTCGGCCACGTCTCCGTTCGCGACAGAACAGGGCTTAAAACCCTGCCTCGCAGGTGGCGCAATAGACGCGAACCGCCGCCCTTCGTCAAGGCCAAAAAGAGGGGCTGCCCCCTGCAATTCCTGCCCCTGACCTGGGCCATGGGCTCGCCTCGTGTTAGGAGGCAACGCAACCTCGAAAGACAGGAGCCTTCCATGGCGGAAATCAAGCGGATCGGCGTTGCCGCCCGTTACAGCGACCTCGTAATTCACGGCAATACGGCCTATTTCTCAGGCTATGTGCCCGAGACCAGTATCGGCCAGTCGGTCACCGAGCAGACCAGGGACGTGCTGGCCCAGATCGAGCAGTCGCTCACCGAGATCGGCAGCGACAAGTCCAAACTCCTGCAGGCCACGATCTGGCTGACGGACATGGCCTCCTATGACGAGATGAATGCAGTCTGGGATACCTGGGTGGTGCCGGGACATACGCCTGCCCGCGCCTGCGTTCAGGCCCGGCTCGCCGATCCGGACTATGCGCTGGAGATCCAGGTCACCGCCGCCCTTTAAGACGGCTACGGGGGTGATCAGGCCTGCTCGCCCTTGTTCGCCCTCGCCAGGGCCTTCACACGCTTCTTCTCATAGTGCTTCGCCAGGCGCAGATGGCGCCAGATGGCGTAGTTCATGGCGATCAGGAAGCCATAGGTGCCCCGCAGGAAGTGCAGGCGCCCGAAATAGGCTTTGATGAAGGCTGCCGGGAACTCCACATAGACCCGCCAGGTGGGGATGGAGATCCCCCTCACCTCGAGATCGAGGGCGAGCTGGTCCGTGTAGAAATTGAGCTTTGCGATCTGGTCGCCAAGGGAGCGGATCGACCGATGATGAACGAGGCCCTTGAGCTTGCCCACCTTCGTCCCCGGTTTCAGCTCGACCCGGTCATGGACGAGGGAAGTCGAGTACCGGCCCGCATCCCTCCGGTAGAGACGGACGGGGGACAGGCGATAGGCCAGAGGGTGAGGCGCGGCCTCGCCCGGATAGGTCTCGGCGATGGGGAGGCCATAGGCCTGACAGGGAGGCTCGCCATGGGCGAAGAGAGCCTTGATCTCCTCCCGCAGGACCGGCGACAGCTCCTCGTCAGCATCGATGTTGAGGAGCCATTCGTGGCGGCATTGATCCTCGCCGAAGCGCTTCTGCAAGCCATAGCCCGGCCAGGAATTGAAGATCACCCGGGCACCGAGTTCCTCGGCAACCGCCTGCGTGCCGTCGGTCGAGCCGGAATCGACCACGACCAAATCGTCCGTCAGGTCCCGGACAGCGCGGATCGTCGCGCCGATCCGGTCGGCCTCATTCTTGGCAATGATGAAGACGGACAGAGGAAGCATGGCAACGGGTGCCTAGCCGCCCTCCCGCAGGAACGCAAGAGGTACCAAGCGCTTAGCGTCGTCTAGCCCGTGCCCTGTTGTTTTTAGGCCGCGTGCATCAGCCCTTCCGCCTCCATGGCCCTGCGGACCATGGGACGGTTCGATACCTCATGCATGAAGGCTTGGACCGCCGCGTATTCCGACAGGTCGATCCGATGAAACCGGGCCCAGCTCAGGACGGTGAAGCAGTAAGCATCCGCCACGGTGAACCGCTCGCCCATGAGGTACGACCTCCCCTCGAGACGGCTGTCGAGATAGGAGAGACGGCGCTGAAGATATTGAACCGCCAGCCGCCGGGCCGCATCGGGCATCGACCCATCCCACAAAGGGTCGAACCCCTTGTGCAACTCCGTGGCGATGAAGCCCACCCATTCCTTGACGCGGTAGCGCTCCAGACTGCCCAGCTCCGGCAGGAGTCGGTGATCGGGCACGCGGTCGGCAAGATATTCCAGAATGGCGGAAACCTCCGTCAGCACCTCGCCGCAGCTCAGGGCAAGAGCCGGCACATTCCCTTTGGGATTGATCTTGTCGAAGAGCGTTCCGGACGCTGTTGTCTGTGTGTTCAAGTCAACCCGGTCGAACTCGATGTCGAGACCCGCTTCACAAGCAATGATGTGAGGCGCGAGAGAGGATGCGCCAGGGCTGTAATAGAGCTTCATCACACTCAATTCCTATTCCCTGTCCGCAGGGAAAAACAAAGGTAACGTAACGTAATTCTGTTAAAATAATCAGCTTGTCCGGATTTCAAGACCAGCCCGGCAATCTTTAGAATGTTATATCAATTTGAGGCAGGATTATGCCCGGCCGAGAGAAGGTCCCCATCGGCTCTCTGTTTCTGATCGTGGCTATGCCCCTTGACGGAACTGCGGACCCGTAATTCGGCGAGCAGCGGAAAGTGATCTGAGGCGATGCGCGTTAGCATGTTGCGCACCGGCGCGGCCTTCACTACCTCCACCGACTTTGTAACGAAGACATGATCGAGACGCAGCACCGGAGCACGCGTGTGAAAGGTCGGCTGCGGCTCACCGTGGGGATTGGAGAGCTGCGCATCCCGCAGGCGATTGGCGATCATGCGGTAGGAGCGCGAATAAGGCGGCGCATTGAAATCGCCCAGGAGGATTGCCGGATCGGCGCAATCGGGGTGCCCGATCCAGTCGGAACCAACGAGGGCGGCAGCCTGAGCCCGACGCTCGCCCGAGCGCAGGGACAGATGCGCGTTGATCACATTCACCTTCTGCCCGTCGATCTCGGCGCAGACCCATAAGGCGCTGCGTTTCTCGAAGGACGGCTTCGTGGACTGGGTCGGCAGACGCTCCGACTTCACAAGGCGGGCCGGGTGTTTGGTGAGAACGGCGATGCCGTATTGCTCGCCGAGGATGCGGATCGTGGGCTGAAAATGGAGTTCCATGCCGAGCGCATCCGCCACGCCGGCGGCCTGATCGATCTCCCTCGGACCCGTACGGCCGACCCTCACCTCCTGAAGCGCGACGATATCGGGCTCGCAGGCCGCAATCACCTCGGCGATCCGCGTCGGTGAGATTTTCCTGTCCGTGCCTAGCCAGCGGTGAACGTTGTAGGTGAGGATCCGGAACGGGCGTCCGTGATGATCGCTGTGCTTCAAAGGTCGATACCGGCTTGGACAAGGGTGAACATGCATGGCCTTCGAATGGACCGTGCGGCGGCAGGTTGCCCCGCGACCTATGGTGCAAACGTGTCGGATCAATGACCCATCATCGGCCATGGTTCCGGCCGCACGCAATCATCAAAAGGTCGCTTGACCTTCCCATGATTGGAAGGATTACACCCTGACACCATATGATGGATCAGGAGATTCAAGATGGCCGCCACAGATCGCACAACCTCCGGCAACAGCTTCGACATTCCCGTGCAGGGCATGAGCTGCGCCTCCTGCGTCGGGCGCGTCGAGAAAGCCATCAAGGCGGTCGAGGGAGTGACCGCCGCGAACGTCAATCTGGCAACGGAGCGGGCGCATGTCTCCTTCGCGCCGGACAAGGCCGATCCTCATGCGGTCGTCGAGGCGATCCGCGCGGCAGGCTATGAGCCGGCCGGGAGCCATGTGGACCTGAAGATCGACGGCATGACCTGCGCCTCCTGCGTGGCGCGGGTGGAAAAGGCGCTCAAGCGCGTGCCCGGCGTCGTGGAGGCCCATGTGAACCTCGCCACGGAACGGGCTTCGGTTCAATATATCGGCGGCGCGGATACGGTCGGCCGGATGGTCGAGGCGGTCGATGCCACGGGCTACGCGGCCAAGGAGATCCGCCAGGATGCCGATCAGACGGACCGCGAGCGTGCTGCCCGCGAAGCCGAGATCGCGGGCCTGCGCCGCTCGCTCATGTTGGCGGCCATCCTCACCCTGCCCGTTTTCGTGGTGGAGATGGGCTCGCACCTCATTCCCGCGATCCACGATTGGGTGATGAACACCTTGGGCCACCAGACGAGTTGGTATCTGCAATTCGCACTCACCACGCTCGTGCTGTTCGGGCCGGGCCTGCGCTTCTTCAGGAAAGGCGTTCCTGCCCTCCTTCGCTGGGCGCCCGACATGAATTCCCTCGTGGTGCTCGGCACGAGCGCGGCCTACGCTTATTCCGTCGTCGCAACGTTCCTGCCGACGCTGCTGCCGGCTTCCATGCTCAATGTGTATTACGAAGCCGCCGCCGTGATCGTCACGCTGATCCTGCTCGGGCGCTTCCTGGAAGCGAAGGCCAAAGGCCGTACGTCGGAAGCGATCAAGCGCCTCATTGGACTTGCGCCGAAAACCGCACGCGTCATGCGCGATGGCGAAGCGATGGAGATTACGCTCGATCAGGTACAGATCGGCGACATCGTGCAGGTGCGCCCCGGCGAGAAAGTGCCGGTCGATGGCGAGGTGGTGGAAGGCTCCTCTTATGTCGATGAATCCATGATCACCGGCGAGCCCGTGCCCGTGCAGAAAGCGCAAGGTTCCGAAGTGGTCGGCGGCACGATCAACAAGACAGGCGGCTTCACCTTCCGCGCCACGCGCATCGGCGCCGATACGGTGCTCTCTCAGATCATCCGCATGGTCGAGCAGGCGCAAGGCTCGAAGCTGCCGATCCAGGCTATGGTCGACAGAATCACCACGTGGTTTGTGCCTGCCGTCATGGCTGCGGCGGCTTTGACTTTCCTTGTCTGGCTGATCTTCGGACCTGAACCGGCTGCGACTTTCGCGTTGGTCAATGCGGTCGCCGTGCTCATCATCGCTTGTCCCTGTGCCATGGGATTGGCGACGCCCACCTCGATCATGGTCGGTACCGGGCGCGCGGCGGAACTCGGCGTTTTGTTCCGTCAGGGCGAAGCGCTGCAGAGCCTGAAGGAAATCGGCGTCGTCGCTCTCGACAAGACCGGCACGCTCACGCAAGGCCGTCCCGACCTAACGGATTTCGTCACCGCCGACGGTTTTACAGAAGCCGAGACACTGAAACTCGTCGCAGCCGTCGAGGCGCGATCGGAACATCCGATTGCGCAGGCCATCGTTGCGGCGGCGGAGCGTCAGGGTGTCGTTCTGCCCGCGACCGATAGCTTCGAAGCCGTACCCGGCTTTGGTGTCTCCGCCACGGTGGAAGGGCGCAAGGTGGATGTGGGTGCGGATCGCTTCATGCAGAAGCTCGGCCTCGATGTGGGCATCTTCGCCGACACGGCGACGCGCCTCGGTGAAGAAGGCAAGAGCCCGCTCTATGCCGCCATCGACGGCAAGCTCGCTGCCATCGTCGCCGTCGCTGATCCGATCAAGCCTTCGACGCCTGAAGCAATCGCGGCACTGCATCGCCTAGGCCTGAAGGTCGCGATGATTACCGGCGACAATCGCAGGACGGCGGAAGCCATCGCACGACGCATCGGCATCGACGAAGTGGTGGCGGAGGTTCTGCCCGAGGGCAAGGTCGAGGTGGTGAAGCAGTTGCGCCAAACGCACGGCAAGATCGCCTTCGTCGGCGACGGCATCAACGATGCTCCGGCGCTTGCCGAGGCCGATATCGGCCTCGCCATCGGCACGGGCACTGACATCGCCATCGAAAGCGCCGACGTGGTGCTCATGTCCGGCGACGTACGCGGTGTGGTGAATGCGATCGGCCTCTCGAAAGCGACGATCCGCAATATCGGAGAAAACCTGTTCTGGGCCTTCGCCTATAACGTGGTGCTGATCCCGGTCGCGGCGGGCGTGCTTTATCCCGTCAACGGCACCCTGCTCTCGCCCATCGTGGCGGCCGCGGCTATGGCGTTGTCCAGCGTGTTCGTCGTCGGCAATGCCCTGCGTCTTCGCCGCTTCAAGGCTCCCATCGATACACGGCAGGAGATTGCTCCTGCCGTCCAAACTGCAGAAGGTGTGGCATGAATATCGGACAGGCAGCAACAGCCTCCGGCGTTTCCGCCAAGATGATCCGCTACTACGAATCCATCGGGCTCATTCCGAAGACATTGCGCACGGAAGCGGGATACCGCGTCTATTCGGATCACGATGTGCATACATTGCGCTTCATCCGCCGCTCGCGCGATCTCGGCTTCTCTGTCGAGCAAATCGCCGATCTTGTCTCGCTGTGGCGTGACCGCGAGCGTGCGAGCAAGGACGTGAAGACGATCGCACTCGATCATGTGAGCGTGCTCGAACGCAAGATCCGCGAATTGCAGGAAATGGCCTCGACCCTCAGGCATCTCGCGGAGAATTGCTGTGGCGATTCACGCCCTCATTGCCCGATTTTGGAAGAGCTTGCGAGCGACGAGCCGCTGCCCGTTCACACCAAGACGGATGCGAAGTTCGGGGCGCTGGGAAAGGCCTGATTAAACGGCCATCTCCACTTCGCGGCTGCGACCGAGTTCGCCCATCCAGCGTGCGAGTTCGGGCTGGCGCTGAATTTGGCGTCCGTAATGCCGGCGCAAGCCTTCGACGAGACGTCCCTTGCGGGAGAGAAGATCATCCGCGAAGCCGATCATGAGCGAGTTGGGCCAAGCCTGCGGCCTGATCTCGGCAAGGCGCAGGAACAGGTTGTCCTCGCTCTCGTCCGGATAGGTCTGCGCCATGAGTGTCAGCATCGCCGCCGTCGAGCGCGACACGCCCATGTGGCAATGGACGAGAAGATGGCCCTCCGTGCGTCCGGCTTTGCCTGCCGCCACCTCGTCGCCGAAACGCAGCACGGATTCCACATGCTCGGCCCGCGGCAGGATCATGCCTTCGATAGGATTGATGATGTCGTGGAAGCGCAGGATCGTGCGGTGATGAGAAGCGTAAGTGCCGAAGGCTTCCGGATCGGGATGATCCGGATCGAGAATCGAGAGCACATGTGTGACCGCCCTCTCCTTCTGCTCCGGCAGTTCGGAGATGCCACAAACGGTCAGGAGCGAAATGGAGATGGGCTGCATGTCAAAAACTCGTGATGATCGGAGGCGATCACAACCTCCAGGGGCGGGCTTGGCCGTTGTACCCATGGAGGGAGAACAGCTTCAAGTCCATCACATCATTGTGTCCTTTTGAACACAGCTTTGCCTAGCCACATTTCTGCCATGTCGGTAACACCTTCTGGTCACCAGCGAGCTTATGAACTCCTGGTTAGATTACCGTTGCCGTTCCAAATAGCGGCAGCAGAAACGAAAAACCAGAAACTGCGAGCCTCCCACTTATGTCTGCTCTTACGGCCCTGAGATTGTCTTCGTTGAGAAACGTGATCCGTTTCTGCGCCCTCGCCCTTCTTCCGATGGCGCTGGCCGCCTGCGTGACCGCTCCGCCGCCGCAGCAGGCCGTCCGTCGTATCGATCCGGCCTACATGGCCATGTACGGCGAGCGCCCCGACGAGATGCATCCGCTCCCGGCCACGGATATCTCCGAGGTGGATCCGCGCTTCCTGCGCCGCGAGGTGGCCTATTACGGCCGCGAGGAGCCCGGCACCGTCGTGGTCGATACGCAGTCCCGCTATCTCTACCTCGTGCGCGAGGGCGGCCGTGCGATCCGCTACGGCATCGGCGTCGGCAAGGAAGGCCTTGCCTGGGCAGGCCGCGCCACCGTCGGCCGCAAGGCTCAATGGCCCCGCTGGACTCCCACCGCCGCGATGATCAAGCGCGAGCCCGAGCGCAACGCGAAATGGGCCGGCGGCATGGCGGGCGGCATCGAGAACCCGCTGGGCGCCCGCGCGCTCTACCTCTACAACAACGGCGTCGATACCATGTACCGCATCCATGGCACGACGGAGCCATGGTCCATCGGCGAGTCCGTCTCCTCCGGCTGCATCCGCATGTTCAACCAGGACGTGATCGACCTCTACAACCGTGTTCCTGTCGGTTCGCCCGTGGTGGTGCTGCGCGGCACCCCGTTCAGGGATGTGGAGCAGGACGGAGAACGCGTGGCGTTCTACTGACCGGATCAGTACCGGACGAATTCGAAAGGGTCGGCCCTGCGCCGGCCCTTTTCTTTTTCATTGGCCCCGCTTGATGTATGATGATCATGTCTCTCCTGGAGGCACGGCCATGACTGTCGAACGCGCGATCCTTCTCACCGTTGGCGGACTGATCATCGTCAGCGTCCTGCTTGCGGTTTACGTCAATCTCAACTGGCTCTGGCTTACCGGAATTCTCGGAGCCCATCTCGTCCAGGCATCGTTTACAGGCCTCTGTCCTGTGGTGATGATGCTCAAGCGACTCGGGCTTCCCAGCAAGCCCGGCTTCACCTGAGCCCTGCCCCCCTGGAGGCTGCTGCCGCCTGACCTATGAATCAATATCCATGTGCTCTGCAAAGGATCATCCATGGATTATTGGTTCCCTCAGGCGCTCAGATTCACGACGCGCCTGATCGAAGTCGGCGGCATCGCCATCATTGTGCTCGGGGCCCTGGGCGCGACGGCTGCCTTTCTGTGGCAAATCCTCCAAGGCCGCTCCGGCGACATGGCCTATAGCCTCTACCGCTCCAATCTCGGACGGGCGATCCTGCTCGGTCTCGAATTCCTCGTGGCCGCCGACATCATCAACACAGTCGCCATCGAGCCCACGCTCCAAAGCCTCCTCATCCTCGGCGGCATCATCCTCATCCGCACCTTCTTGAGCTTCTCGCTCGAGGTAGAGATTGAAGGACGTTGGCCGTGGGAGCGGCATAAGGGTGAGGCCAGCGATACGAGTGCAGTTCAGAAATAGCGCGCCAAGTTCTTACAGATGCGCTCTAGCACCGGCACGCCTGCATCCGGCAGCGCAAAAGTCTGGCCGGTGATGCGCTCGAAGGCGTCGATATAGACCTTCGAGGTTTCGAGGATCACGTCGGCGGGGATTTCGGGGATCGGATCCTTGTAGGGATCGCAGCGCGCCACAACCCAGCTGCGCACGAAATCCTTGTCGAAGCTCTCGGGGCGTTCGCCCTTCTCGAAGCGTGCGGGATAGCTCTCGGCGAACCAGTAGCGGCTGCTGTCGGGCGTATGGATCTCGTCGGCGATCATGATCGTGCCGTTCTCGTCGATGCCGAACTCGTATTTCGTGTCGACAAGGATGAGACCGCGTGCGGCGGCGATCTCGCGGCCCTTGGCGAAGAGCGCAAGCGCATAATCGGAAACCGTCTTCCACTGCTCTGCCGTGAGGAGCTTGTGCTCCACGATCTCGGCTGCGGTCAGCGGCTCGTCGTGACCGCCGTGGAATGCCTTCGTCGTGGGTGTGATGATGGTCTGCGGAAGTTTCTGGTTGTCGCGCATGCCATCGGGCAACGTGATGCCGTACATCTCCCGCTGGCCCTGCTTGTAGAGCGAGAGGATCGAGGTGCCCGTGGTACCGGCGAGATAATCGCGCACCACGATCTCGACGGGCAGGATCGTGAGCTTCTTGCACACGGCCACGTTGGGATCGGGATATTCGATGATGTGGTTGGGGCAGATATCCGCCGTATTCTCGAACCAGAAGCGCGCGGTCTGCGTGAGCACCTGGCCTTTGAGCGGAATGGAGGCGAGGTTGATGTCGAAGGCGCTGATACGGTCCGAGGCGATGATGATGCGCCGCCCGTCGGGCAGGTCGTAATTGTCGCGCACCTTGCCCCGGTAATGGTTCGGCAGTTCGGGGATGGTCGCATCCTGGAGGACGTAACCGGCATATGCCTTGAGGGCTGCTTGATCGACCATGCTCACCTGCCAACGCTGTTCGAGTTCCCGCCCGGCGAGTTCTAGACGGAATCCGCTCAGAGGCTAGGGCTAATCGCAGGAAACACAGGCCTTTCCACCAGATCAGTTGGCGGCATTAGCGTTCTTGCGCTGCACCAGGTTGATGCCGGAGAGGACCACCGTGGTCTCATAACCTTGGGAATCGAGGACCGTCCATTGCTTCAGCGCATTGGCGCGGCTGTCGAAGCGCAGGGTGATCTTGGAGGTGCCGCCCATGGTGGCGCTGTCGTCGAAGGCCACCGTGATCACGCCGTCGCGGCCGATCTGCACGTCGCGGACCTTGGTGTCCCGCGCGAGATTCACGTTCTCCTGCACGAGGAATTTCAGGGGCGTCTGGCTGACGGGATAGACGTCGTTGGTGCCGAGCCTCTTGTCCCGGATCGCCACGTTGCGCCCGTCGGAGACGATCTCCATCGTGCTCGGCGGCGCATAGGCGAAATGCAGCTGCCCCGGGCGGCGCACGGAGAGCGTGCCCTCCACCTGCTGGCCGTTGGGGTTCTTCTGCACGAAATAGGCGGACATGGTGTCCATGCTGTTGAAATAGGCGTTCACCCGCTCCAGCGCCGCCGCGGGAGACGGCGGGTTCGGCGGGGAGACAGGCGTTGCAGCCGCAGCAACGGAAGTCGGCGTCGGGCTGGCCGCCTGGGCAGGCGTGGATTTGGCGGGCTTCGGAGGCTCCGCCGCCTTCACAGGAGCCGGTTCGGGCGTTGCAGCGACTCGAGGCTCAGGCTCGCTTTTTGCGGGCACAGGTTCAGGTGCCGTAGGAGCGGCCTGCGTCACAGGTTCAGCAGGAGCAGGTTGCGGTGCGGGCTCCGGCTTAGGTGCTTGCTGGGCGACAGGCTGAGGTTGCGGCTTGGGCTGGGCAGCCTGCTGCGTCGCGGGGGCCTTCGGCTTCGCGGCAGCAGCCTTCGGCTTGGGCTTCGGTTGAGGCTGGGCTGCCGGCACCGGCGCTGCAGGGGCAGGCTCGGCGGTCTGCTGGGGAGCCTGTGCCGGCTGCGGCTCAACTGGCGCGCCCTGCCTCAGGTTAGGCTGGAAGACGCCATCCAGGAATCGCGTCAGCGGATCGGAGGCGCGCTGCTGGGCGGCGGCCGGAAAAGCACAGGCCGTCATAGCCGCAAGAGCAAGAATGCAACGCAAAGACTTCTTGAGCATGGCTCGACTGCAAACCCGATAAACAACAAATGCCGCCAGCAAAAAGCGGTCCGGCCTTATGGCTTCGATTAGAGGCTTAATGAAGGCAGGAGCTTGCAGGCGAAAACGAGTCGCGTCCAGGGATCAACTGAGGCTTTGCACGTCTCAATCGCGGCGCCCTCAGGCGGCATTCGCGTAGTCGTCGTCCTCGTCATCCATGGGCTGGACCGGAGCCGGCTTGGGCTTGGCAGCACGCGGGCGGGATTGCCGCTTCTTCTTGGCGGGCTTCTTCGTCCCCATGCCACGCCACCAGCCCTGCCAGCTGTAAGCGCCGGGGCCGACGAGCATGTAGAACAGAAGACCCGACAGGACGCCGAGATTGGCCAGGAACAAAGCCTGCTCCCCGGCCCGGGTCAGGCCGCCGTAATCCCAGAATCGGTGCAGGGCTCCGGTGGTGATGACGAGCGCGGCGATCAGGGCCGAGGCGCTGACGCGCGGCGCCAGGCCGAGGATGAGGGCTATCGGAGCCACGATCTCGGTGATCACGATGGCCGCCGCCACGACATCCCCATAGGGAATGCCCTTCATCGTCAGAGATGCGGCAAAGCCCGAAATGTTTGTAAGCCGCACGAGGGCCGGCGGCAGGAAGCAGGCGGCAAGCAGCAGCCGGTTGAGGAGCAGGACTCCGTTCGTCGCGCCAGCGTTCATGTCCAATCCCTCTCCCTCTCGGCCGGCCCAGAATCGCTAAGGCCATCGCCGGGTATTAGAGGCAGAGGTTCTTAACCTGTTCTTATCACGCCGGCCTTGTCCCGCGTTTTCCGGTCAGAGCTTCAGGTTCCGCTCCCGCAGCATGGTCTCCCAGCGCAGCGTATGCTCCACGATGGTCGCAAGATCATCGTAACGGGGCTGCCAATTGAGCTTGGAGCGGATGCGGGTCGAGTCCGCGACGATGGTCATCGGATCGCCCTCGCGGCGGGGGGCGATGCGCGCCTCCACCGGACGCCCGGAAACCTTGCGTACTGTCTCGACCACTTCCGAGACGGAATAGCCGTGGCCATAACCGCAATTCACGACGAGGCTCTCCCCACCTCCCCGCAGGTGATCGAGCGCCTGCATGTGGGCCGCGATGAGATCCGTCACGTGGATGTAATCCCGGATGCAGGTGCCGTCCGGCGTCGGATAATCCGTGCCGTAGATGTCCATCGAGGGGCGCATGCCCAGCGCCGTCTGCACCGCCACCTTGATAAGGTGGGTCGCATTCGCAGTGGACTGGCCATGGCGCATGGCGGGATCGGCGCCTGCCACGTTGAAATAGCGAATAGTGACGAAGCGCATGTCATGCGCCGCAGCCACATCGCGCAGCATCACCTCGGTCAGCTGTTTGGAGCTGCCATAGGGCGAGAGCGGCGCAAGCGGCGCATCCTCCGTCAGGGCTTTCTCGGACGCGTTGCCATAGACGGCAGCGGTCGAGGAAAAGACGAATGTCTTGATACCTGCCGCCACCGCAGCGGCAAGAAGAGAGCGGCTCTTGACCGTGTTGTTGAGATAATAGCCCAGGGGATCGCGCATGGACTCAGGCACGACGAGCTTGGCGGCGAAATGCACGATCGCGTCGATGGAATGGCTCTTCAGCGTCTGCAGGACGAGTTCGTAATCACCGATGTCGCCCACCACCAGCGGCACGTCTTCCGGCACCGACCAGCGGAAGCCCGTCGACAAATTGTCGAACACAACAGGCTTGAGGCCCGCATCGCGCAGAGCCAGTACCATATGGCCGCCGATATAGCCGGCTCCCCCAGTCACTAAAACGTTCACGAGATTCCCTTAACTCTTACTTGCGCCATCGTTACGCGAATGGCTCTGGATTTCCAGCGCAACCTGCTGTCAAAACAGGCAGAGTACCCTGTCGATTATATGAGGCTGACCATGAACGAACGCACGGAATATTGGTGGGTCCGCCATGATTCCGCGATTGAGCCCGCGGAAGTCGGCTTCGTCGGCGGGATCCCCGTGCATTTCCGGTTCATCGGCACGGAAGGCCGCGTCCAGGCTCAATCGGCCGAGCTGATCGAACGCCTGCCGGCTCCGCCCGTTCCCCTTTTCGAACCCAGAGCCACCCCGAGCCCTGCCCCCGCGAAGCCGCAGAAATCCGGCTCCTGGCTGTGGTTCATCGGTATCCTGCTCCTGATCTTCGTCGCGCAATGCTCAGGCTCGATCTACGACGCGATCAAATAAGACAAAAGACGCCTTGGTTATGATATAGCCCGAAACCGCTGAAAGCCTTTCCCAGCGGAGACCTGTCTTGTCCCAAAAGGTTATGATCGCCACTCCCGTCAACGAGCCCAAGCTCGTGATCGGCTATGTCCAATCGCTTCTTTCGTCGCAGATTGCGTTGCGGCAGGCTGGCATCCGAAGCGAGATCCTGTTCGAGACCCAGTGCTCCCTGGTCGTCATGGGCCGCAACAATCTCGTGACCGATTTCTTGGCGTCGAATGCGACCGATCTCGTCTTCATCGACAGCGATATCGGCTGGAAGCCGGAAAGCCTCGTCCGTCTCCTCCAGCACGATGTCTCGCTGGTCGCCGGCATTTATCGGAAGAAGGCTCCGGAGACGATCTACACGGTGGAGTTCGATGATCCCCGCAATATCGCTGCCGATCCCAAGACCGGCCTCTTGAAGGCAAAGGGCGTGTCCGCAGGATTCCTGCGCATCCGCCGCGATTGCATCGAGGCCATGATCAAGGCTTATCCCGAACTGAAGATCACCGAGAGAAAGCAGGAGCAATACGCCCTGTTCGACACCATGATCGAGAACGGCAAGATGGTGGGCGAAGACTACACCTTCTGCCGCCGCTGGGCGGCGATCGGCGGCACGATCTGGGTCGACCCGACCATCGACCTCGATCACTACGGTATGAGCGCCTACACGGGCTCGCTCACATCGTCCTTGCAGAAGAAGCAAGCCGATTAGTCAGGTGTAAAAACAAAAAGCACCGCAAAAGCGGTGCTTGCATCATTCTAGAATGAATGGTGCCCAGGGACGGAGTCGAACCGCCGACACTGCGATTTTCAGTCGCATGCTCTACCAACTGAGCTACCTGGGCATCCGATGCACAGGCAGTGCCGTGCGCGTCGTGGGCGGTTGTATAGTCAGACCTTAGCCCCCTGTCCAGCCACTAGCCGAGAAAAATTTTCTGGGGGAATTCTTGTCAGTTCTCCCCGTCGTCCTCTTCCTTGTCCTCAGGGTCGTCCACCGCCGGAATGGCGTAGCTGCCGGAGAGCCAGCGATTCAGGTCCACATCGGCGCAACGCTTGGAGCAGAAAGGCTTGAATTCCGGCACAGAGGCCTTGCCGCAGATCGGGCACTTGCCGGAAGACGTCAGGGGTTTGTTCTCATTGGCAGGGTCCATGCCGTGCCTCCTTGTCGGGTCAGGCGGCTTCGAGCCAAGTGAAGCGTACGGGGAAGCCCTCCCCGTCCAGCAGGGCCACGCTCTCGTAGAGCGGCAGCCCGACCACGTTGGTGTAGGAGCCGACGAGCTTCACCACGAAGGTGCCCGCCAGGCCCTGGATGGCATAGCCCCCTGCTTTGCCCCGCCATTCGCCCGAAGCGAGATAACGGTCAAATTCCTCTTTCGAGAGACGCTTGAAGCGCACACGGGTTTCCACAAGCCGCTCGCGGATCGAATCCTTCGGGGTGACGACGCAGATGGAGGTATAGACCCGATGTGCGCGCCCCGAGAGCAGGCGCAGGCAACCGGCAGCCTCGTCCATGACCTCGGCCTTGGGCAGGATGCGCCCGCCTGCCACCACCACCGTATCGGCGGAGAGGATATAGGAATCCTTCAGGTCTTCCCGGTTGCGAGCGGTCTTGCGGGCCACTTCGGCCTTCGAGCGGGCCAGACGCTTGGCGAGGTCCTTGGGTCCTTCGTTCTTCAGGGGTGTTTCGTCCACATCCGCCGGCAGAAGGGCATCGGGCTCGATGCCCGCCTGCTGCAGCAGGGCGAGCCTGCGGGGCGAGGCGGACGCCAGGACGAGCTTCGGACGCGGGATGGAATTCGACACCTCGGAAGACGACGCCACTTTGATCTCCACGCTTCAGGGCGCTCACCCGGCCCGTCACGATTATTGCTTGCTCTTCAGGCGTAAGGCTACGCCCGGTCACAACATGGCACCGGGCGCGATTGAATCAAGCGGCGGGCGGCGGCTCGGTGTCCGATGGCGCGGGCGGCTGGGCGGAAGCCGCGCTCGCGGCATGAGCCCGGTCGAGCTGGCGATAACGCAGGACGCTGAACGGGATCGAGGCGAGGAACAGCACCGTAATGGCGGTCAGCATCTCCCAGGGGAAGTTAGCCAGAAGACCGAAGAGCGCCACCGAGATGACAAAGATCGGCAGCACCCACTGGCGCGGCACACGCAGGCCGATGGTCTTGCCCGAATAGACCGGGATCGTGGACACCATCAGGAAGGCCAGCCCCAACAGGTAGACGAGCGCGATGGGAGCAGCCGCAGGGCCGATCGAGAACCCGAGGAACGAGAGGTAGAGGGGCAGCATCGATGTCAGCGCGCCGGCCGGTGCAGGCATGCCGGTGAAGAAGTTCTTCTTCCATTCGGGCCGGTGCGGATCATCGAGCATCACGTTGAAGCGCGCGAGACGCAGCACCATGGCGATGGCGAAGACCAGCACGGCGATCCAGCCCATCGCCTTCAGTTCGTTGAGCAGGAAACTGTAGAGAATAAGCGCCGGGGTCACGCCGAAATTGACGAAGTCTGCAAGCGAGTCGAGCTCGGCGCCGAAACGGGACGTACCCTTGAGCATCCGCGCCACGCGTCCGTCAATCCCGTCCAGAAG
The DNA here is from genome assembly GCF_022808595.1 of Microvirga solisilvae. GTDB lineage: Bacteria > Pseudomonadota > Alphaproteobacteria > Rhizobiales > Beijerinckiaceae > Microvirga > Microvirga solisilvae. The sequence goes on along the minus strand of NZ_JAKUCN010000001.1, from coordinate 111,735 downwards.
CGCCGCCACCACGATGGCCACCACCGCAGGCTCGTAGCGTCCCTCGAAGGCAAGGCGGATCGCGGTCAGGCCGAGGCACAGGGCGATCAGGGTGATGATGTTCGGGATGATGACGCGCACCGGCACAGGCTTGAAAAGGCGCTTGCGCGGCTCGTTCGGGTCCGGAGCGAAGGGCGGGAAAAGATCACTCATGGCATCAACCTAAGGGGAGCCTGTCTCACCGGCAAGGCGAGCTGGGCAGTGTGCGGGCGATGGGAGAAGCCCAAACTGCTGTGGACAGTTCCGTCCAGAGGGCCAGCGGAGGCGTGAAGAAGCCTCCGCTGACGAAGAGTTTAGCCGACCCGGTACTGGCGGGCGGGCTCGTTGGCGGTCAGGTCCGCCAGCACCGTCTCACCGGCCACCGCCGTCTGACCGAGGCCGACAAGAACCTGGGCGGAGAGCGGCACGTAGATGTCGAGGCGCGAGCCGAAGCGGATCAGGCCGAAGCGCTCGCCGGTGCTGAGGGAGTCGCCCACCTTCACGAAGGAGACGATGCGGCGTGCCACGAGGCCTGCGATCTGCACCACGCCGATGCGGGTGCCGGCCGTCTCGATGACCAGCGCATTGCGCTCGTTGTCCTCGCTCGCCTTGTCGAGCTCGGCATTGAGGAAGAGGCCCGGCGTATAAAGGATCTGCTCGATGCGGCCCGTGACCGGCGAGCGGTTCACGTGGCAGTCGAACACGTTCATGAAGACCGAGATGCGGGTCATCGGCTCAGGAGGAAGGCTGAGCTCGGCCGGGGGAACCGCCGTGGTGATGAGGTTCACGCGCCCGTCGGCAGGCGAAATCACGAGGCCTTCGCGCATGGGGGTCACGCGCGGCGGATCGCGGAAGAAGTAGCAGACCCACACGGTGAGGATGGCACCGATCCAGCCGAGCGGCGACCAGAGCCAGGCCAGCACGATGGTCGCGAACAGCGCGATCAGGATGAAGGGATACCCCTCCTTGTGGATCGGGACGAAGATGCGGCGCATCGATTCAAGGATATCGGTCATTCTTTCGAGGCCTTGCTAGAGCATGATCAGAACAAGTGGAAACCGGTTGTTCGCCCGGATCATGCGGCAATAAGGGACCAAGAGCTTGATCACGTTTCAAAGAGACGTGATCAAGCTCTTGGGTTTGGGAGGGGATGGCAGGAGCCGGGGCTCCCGTCAACCTGCCACGCCTTCCTTCGACCGCTCTTCCTCTTCGGCCCGCTTGAGGGTCTCGCGGGCCTCGTCCGCCTCGCGCTGGCGGTTCCACATGGAGGCATAGACCCCGCCGAGAGCCAGCAGGGTCCCGTGGTTGCCCCGCTCCACCACCCTGCCCTGGTCGAGAACGATGATCTCGTCCGCTCCGATCACGGTCGATAGGCGATGCGCGATCACGAGGGTCGTGCGGCCTCGGCTGACCCGGTCGAGTGCGTCCTGGATCTCCTTTTCCGTGAAGGTGTCGAGGGCCGAGGTCGCCTCATCGAGCACCAGGATCGGAGGGCTTTTGAGGATCGTGCGGGCGATGGCCACGCGCTGTTTCTCGCCGCCCGAGAGCTTCAGGCCCCGTTCGCCCACCGGCGTATCGTAGCCCTCCGGCAGGGTGTTGATGAAGCGGTCGATCTGGGCGAGGCATGCGGCCTCCCTCACCTCTTCCGGAGTCGCATCCCAGCGGCCGTATTGGATATTGTAGCCGATGGTGTCGTTGAACAGCACGGTGTCCTGCGGGACCATGCCGAGCACCTTGCGCAGCGAGACCTGCTGCACGTCGGAGATGTTCTGCCCATCGATGAGGATGCGTCCGCTCTTGGGTTCGTAGAACCGGAACAGCAGGCGCGAAATCGTGGACTTGCCTGCGCCCGACGGGCCGACGATGGCAACCGTATGGCCCGCGGGAACCTCGAAGCTCACGCCCTTCAGGATAGGACGCTCCGGAATGTAGGAGAAATGCACGTCCTCGAAACGCACCACCGCCTGCTTGACATCGAGGGGCTTTGCTTCCGGCTTGTCCTGAATCTCCGGGTTCTGCTCGATGATGCGGAACATGTCGTCGATGTCGATGAGCGCCTGCTTGATCTCGCGATAGAGCATGCCCATGAAATTCAGCGGAATGTAGAGCTGCACCAACATCGCATTCACGAGCACGAAGCTGCCGATGGAAACGCGGCCCGCCATGATGTCCTGAGCCGCGAGCACCATGACGATGCCCATGCCGATGGAGAAGATCACCGCCTGACCAGCATTGAGCACGGCGAGCGAGGTGTATGTCTGCGTCGAGGCTTTCTCGAAGCGCTCCATGGAGCGATCGTAGCGCGCGGTTTCGCGCTGCTCGGCGCCGAAATACTTCACCGTCTCGTAGTTGAGCAGAGAATCGACCGCCTTGGTGTTGGCGTCCGTGTCGGAGTCGTTCATCTGCTTGCGGATCGAGATCCGCCACTGCGTCGCCTTGTAGGTATAGGCGAGATAGATCACCACCATCACAAAAACGACGGCGGAATAGGTCCAGTTGAATTCCCAGGCGAGAAGCCCGAGCACCAATACGAATTCGAGAATGGTGGGAACCAGCGTCAGCACCATGAGGCGCGACAATTCCTCGATGCCCTCGCGCCCGCGCTCCAGCACACGCGTGAGGCCACCGGTCTTGCGCTCGAGATGGAAGCGCAGCGACAGACGATGCATGTGCTCGAAGGCCTGCAGCGCGAGATTGCGCACCGCATGCATGGCGACCTTCGCGAACAGGCCGTCGCGCACCTGGGTCAGCACGGCCATGAGAATGCGCGTGACGCCGTAGATGATCGTGAGGATGATCGGCGACTTCCACAGCCAGGAGCCCGCCGTCGCGGCAACTTCGGCAGGCTGGTTCGCGCCGTTGGTCACGGCCACAAGCGCATCCGTCGCCCATTTGAAGGCAAACGGCGTCACCATGGTGACGCCCTTGGCGATGAGGAGCAGGCCGAAGGCCAGGAAGACGCGGCGCTGCAGATCGGGCCGCCCCTGCGGCCAGAGATAAGGCCAGAGCTTCGTCCAGGTCGCGGCCAAGCCGCTCTGCTTGCGCAGGGTGGCGCTTGTTGCGGGGACGGAGGTAGTGGGGGGCATGATCAGAGAATCCGAATGACGTGTCGGTCCCCGATATAAGTGATCGGAAACAGGAATTCACCCTGCTCCTTCCACAGTCCTGCCCTGACCTAGTTGGTCTTCTGCTCCTGCTCGTTCGGAACCACGAAGACCTGCCCCGGATAGATCAGGTTGGGATTGCGGATCTGATCCTTGTTCGCCCCGTAAATCACCGTGTAGCGATAACCGGAGCCGTAGAGCCGCTGGCTGATCCGCCAAAGATTGTCACCCTTGGAGATGATAGCCGTGCTGATGTTGGGGATCACCACCGTGCCCGCCGCCGCGACCTGAGCCTCGGATGCGGATTTCTCGGCGGTCTGCGCCTGAGGGGCAACCTCGGGAGCGGCTGGCGTTTCCGGCGTGGCGGCGACCTGGGCCGGCACATTGAAGCCGACTTCCGCGCGCGACTTCACCTGACCGGAGACCGGATCCACATCATCGAGGCGGATGCGGTAATCGCCGGGGCGGACACCGGAGCCGATGGAGAAGGACACCTTGCCATCGCCCCCTGCCCCGCCGGGGGCAATAAGGGTCTCATTGAGATAGAGCCGCACCGTCGCGCCCGGAGCGGATTGGCCGGAAACAAAGAGCTTGCCGTTCTCGGATTCGACGCTGACGATCTTGATCTCGGGGCGGGGCGCAGGCTGGGCCGGAGGCTCCGGCGTGGCATTGGCCTGCTGCTGCGGCTGCTGAGGAGTCGGCTGGGACGGCTCTTCCGGCTTTGCTGGGGCCTCAGGCTGGGGCGTGTTTTGCGCGACCTGCGGTTCCGGCGCAGGCGGCTCGGGATTGGAGAGCACCACGGTCGGTTGGTCGGGCGTCGTCAGGGTCACAAGGGGACGCTGGTTCTGCGTGGCGTCGATCACCACCGTGACGGTCTGCTGTGACCGCTGGCGGGCGCCATCCGGCGCGATGGATTGGAGGACCACCTGGTGAGAACCCGGCGGCAGGGCCGGCGGCACGATGGCGAAGAGACCGGACGCATCGGCCACGCCACGGGCATGGACCTGATCGCCCCGCATCAGCTCGATGGTCGCGCCAGGAGCGGCGCGCCCGGCGATTACGCTCTCGCCATTGGGCTCGATGCGGACGAGGTCGAAGGATGGGACAATGGGAGCCTGAGCAGGCTTCGTCTCTGCGGCCTTAGGCTCGGGAGCCTTGGGCGGCAAGGTTTTGGGTGGCATAGGCTGGGGCGCCGAACTCTGTTGCTGAGCAGGCTGCTGCACGGAAGCCTGAGGCGCCGCGTTGCTGCGGGGCGCTTCGGATGAACCGGGCCAAGCCCAATAGAGAGCCCCGATGAGAACCGCGACGATACCGGCCGCTGCCGCGCCGAGGATCGCGATGGTTCCTTTGATTTCTGTCGCCTGCGCCATGCTTTTTCTCAACCGCGGCACTTTCATGCATTTAAGCCGTTTATCTTTCAAAAGGCTACGGCCATAAAGGGACTATATATGCTTTATGATTCAACGCGGGAGGCTCCCCGCCTCCCCGAAATGCTCATGTCAGAACTTAAGCCGGTCAAATCTATTTGCGTTTATTGCGGCTCCGGATTCGGAGACGACCCCGTTTTCGCGGAAAATGCGGCGGCATTGGGCCGTGCCATGGCCGAGCAGGGAATCAACCTGGTCTATGGCGGCGGCAATGTGGGCCTCATGGGCACGGTTGCTCAAGCCGTCCTCGACCACGGCGGTTATGTCACAGGCATCATTCCCGACTTCCTGAAGTCGCGCGAGAAGCTCCTCGACGACGTGCAAGAAACCATCGTCGTGCCGGACATGCATACCCGCAAGCGCCTGATGTTCGAGAAGGCCGACGCCTTCGTGGCGCTGCCCGGCGGCATCGGCACGCTGGAAGAGCTCGTGGAGCAGATGACCTGGGCGCAGCTCGGCCGTCACACGAAGCCGATCCTCATGCTCAACACCAAGGGCTTCTGGAAGCCGTTGCTCACCCTCTTCGCCCATATGCGCGAGCAGGGCTTCATCCGCCCAGGTCTCGAACTGAGCTATCTCGTGGCCGAGAAGGTAGAAGATGTCGTCCCGATGATCGAGAATGCCGCGCGCCGCGTCGGCATCGTCGAGAACGCCGACCTCATCGAGACGAAGTTCTAAGACAACGCAACTTATCCTGCGCGGGACAGAACAAGCCCGCCCAGGATAAGGCCTGCCGCCGCGAGTCGCTGCCACGTGATTGCCTGCACAGGCAGGCCGAAAGCGCCCACGGCATCGAGAATAAGAGCTGCGGCCACCTGGCCGAAGATTAGCGCCGCGACCGTGCTCACCACGCCGATCTGCGGCACGCCCCAAATCACGATGGCCACGTAGAACGCACCCAGGAAGCCACCGAGCCATGACCACCAGGGCGCGGAGGCGATGGCGCTGCCGGAAGGCATGGCGCCACGGAAGGCCGTCACCAGAGCCAGCACCAGAAATCCGATGCCAAACGAAATGCAGGCGGCCAGCAGCGGATCGCCCAATGAGCGCGCAAGCGCGGCATTGATGGGCGCCTGCGACGACAGGAAGATGCCGCCGATGAAGATGCCGGCGAGCGGAAGCAGGAGCGAGAGGTTCATGACTTGTCTCATCGTGAGATAGAGCGATCTTTCAAACTCTGTCCTCATCCTGAGGAGGGCCGCAGGCCCGTCTCGAAGGAGGTTCCAGAGAGCATTGGAACGTCCTTCGAGACGCCGCTACGCGGCTCCTCAGGATGAGGTCTGTGTTTCCTGTGAGCGAGACTAAAGCGCAGCCCCGCCCTTCAAGAGCTTGTAGATCATGGAATCGGTGAGCGCCTGGAACGAGGCATCGATGATGTTGGCCGACACGCCGATGGTGGTCCAGCGCTCACCCGATGCATCGGTGAACTCTATGAGCACGCGTGTGACGGCATCCGAACCGCCCTGATAGATACGCACCTTATAATCCACCAGTTCCAGATCCTCGATCAGGTGTTGATACTTGCCGAGATCCTTGCGCAGAGCGACATCGAGCGCGTTCACCGGGCCATTGCCTTCGGCGGCGGAGATGAGAACCTCGTCGCCCACGCGCACCTTCACGATGGCTTCAGATGCGGTGACGAGTTCGCCCATGGCGTTGAAACGGCGTTCAACATTGACCGAGAAACGCTCCACGTCGAAGAAGGCCGGCACCTCACCCAGCATGCGCTTGACCAGCACATAGAAGGAAGCGTCCGCGCCCTCGAAGGCAAAACCCTGCGCTTCCTTGCGCTTCACCTCGTCGAGCACGCGCGAGATGCGCGGATCGCCCTTTTCAAGATCGAAGCCGCAGCGCTTGAGCTCGGCGAGAATGTTCGACTGCCCGCCCTGGTCCGACACCAGCACTTTCCGCACATTGCCGACGACTTCCGGCTCCACATGCTCGTAGGTGCGCGGGTCTTTGAGAACGGCGGAGGCATGAATGCCGGCTTTCGTCGCAAACGCGCTCGCGCCGACGAAAGGTGCGTGGCGGTTGGGCTGGCGGTTCAAGATTTCGTCCACCTGCCGGGACACATGGGTGAGCCCGCTCAAGGCGTCATCCGACACGCCGAGATCGAAGCGAGCGGCATAGCCGTCCTTGAGCTTCAGCGCGCCGATCAGGGTGATGAGATTGGCGTTGCCGCAGCGCTCTCCGAGGCCGTTGAGCGTGCCCTGGATGTGACGTGCGCCCGCTTCCACGGCGGCGAGCGAATTAGCCACCGCGCAGCCGCAATCGTCATGCGCATGAATGCCCAGATGCGCACCCGGCACGACTGTCGTGACAATCTTCACGATCTCCGTCACTTCGTGAGGCAGCGTGCCGCCATTGGTGTCACACAGCACGACCCAGCGTGCGCCGCTCTCATAGGCGGCCTTGGCGCAGGAAAGCGCGTATTCGGGATTGGCCTTGTAGCCGTCGAAGAAATGTTCGCAATCGACGATCACCTCGCGGCCCTTGGCACGTGCGGCCTCGACGCTGTCGCGGATGCCGGCGAGGTTTTCCTCAGGCGTCGTCTCAAGCGCCACGCGCACGTGGTAATCCCACGACTTCGCAACAAAGCAGATCGCATCGGCCTTGGCTTCGAGAAGCGCGGAGACGCCGGGATCGTTCGACACGGAGCGCCCGGCGCGCTTCGTCATGCCAAAGGCCGTGAACTTCGCGTTCTTGGTGCGCTTCTCAGCAAAAAAGGCGGTATCCAGGGGATTGGCTCCCGGATAACCGCCTTCGACGTAATCGATGCCGAGCTTGTCGAGGAGGGAGGCCACTGCCCGCTTGTCCTCCAGCGAGAAATCGACACCCGTGGTTTGCGCGCCGTCACGCAAGGTAGTGTCGAAGAGATAGACGCGCTCGCGGGTCATGATGACAACTTCCTGTCCTCGTCGGGTGCGAGGCGCTTTTCCATGGTGGTGGTGCCGAGCCACTCGTCGCCGAGCGACAAGGTGTTGCGGCGCTGCGGCTGGAAGCCATGCTTCTGGAAAAAGGGCTGCGCGTTGTCGCTGACTTCCGCCACGAGCCGCGCCGCGCCGCGTGCGGTGGCGAGCTTTTCCACCGCGCCAAAGAGCATCGTGCCGATCCCCTGCCCCGCAACGGCCGGATGCACATGGAACAGCTCGATCAGCTCGTTCTCTTTCAACGCGATGAAGCCGACGGCCGAGCCTTCGATGGTCGCGACGAGGGTGAGGTTCTTCGCGAGCTTTTGCGCGAAGTCTTCCTCATCCGCCTGCATCATCCAGGCTTCCTGCTGCGCCTCGCTGTAATCCTCGCCCGTCAGCTCCTCGATGCTCGCCTGAAAGATCTCGACGAGCACCGGCAGGTCGGCGGGAAGGAAGGGACGAAGCCCCGGTTTCGGCAATGACTGTCCCATCAGCGCACCCCTGTCTTACAGTTCACCGAGACATCGCCCTCATCCTGAGGAGCAGACGCAGTCTGCGTCTCGAAGGAGATTCCAGTGCTCTCTGGAGCCTCCTTCGAGACGGCGCTGCGCGCCTCCTCAGGATGAGGACAGAGTGAAACAGTCTGAAGAAGCGCCGTCATCGCGCGACCTCCCAGGTGGTGGTGCCGTCCTTGTTGTCCTTCACCACAACGTTGAGAGCCGCGAGTTCGTCGCGGATGCGGTCGGATTCAGCCCAGTTCTTTGCCGCGCGCGCCTCTTTACGGGCAACAATGAGGTTCTCAACGACCGCAGGATCGACCGAAAGCGAGGCCTGCTTGCGCGCCTTCCACGCCTCGGCTCCCTCGAGCAGGAAGCCGAGCGCGCGCAGGTTCGCGCCGAGCTCGTCGTGAGCGCCCTGCCCGTCGAGGGCATGAAGCTCGGCGAGCATCTTCGGCGTGTTGAGATCATCAGCCAGCGCGTCCACAACCTGATCGGACAGCCGCGCCGTCTGACCATGGCCCGCCAGCTCGTACCAGCGGTCGAGAGTCTTCTGGCTTTCCTCAAGACCCTTCGACGTCCAGTCGATGGGCTGACGATAATGAGTGCGCAGCATGTTGAAGCGCAGCACCTCGCCCGGCCAATCCTTCAGGAGGTCGGCAATGGTGAAGAAGTTGCCGAGCGACTTCGACATCTTCTCGCTTTCCACCTGCAGGAAGCCGTTATGCATCCAGACATTGGCCATGCGCGGCGCATCGAACGCGCAGCAACTCTGTGCAATCTCGTTCTCATGGTGCGGGAATACGAGGTCGATGCCGCCGCCATGGATGTCGAAGATCTCGCGCTCGGTCGGATCGCTGCATGAGAGCCGCGTCTCGAAAGCCTGAATCAGGTGCTTCCACGACATGGCCGAGCACTCGATATGCCAGCCGGGACGGCCCGGTGTCTTGATGCCGGCGGGCGAAGGCCAAGCCGGGTCCTGCGGGCCTGAAGGCTTCCAGAGCACGAAATCCATCGGGTCACGCTTGTAGGGCGCCACGTCCACGCGGGCGCCGGAGAGCAGCTCGTCCAGCGAGCGCTTCGAGAAGGCGCCGTATTGCGGCACGCCGGAGAGCTTCTGCATGCCGGAAACCGAGAAGAGCACGTGCTCCTCGGCCACGTAGGCAGCCCCCCGCTCGATGAGGCGCTCGATGATCATGCGCATCTCGTCGATATGCTCGGTGGCCCGGGGCTCCACGAAGCGCGCGGGCTTGCCCGCCTCGTTCACGTCGTCCGGCATGAGCACGCCGAGAGCGCGAATATCGGCGTGGAACTGCACCTCCGTCTTGCGGGTCACTTCCCGGATGGCGTCGTTGTGCGGCAGGTCCGGGTAATCGCGGGCGGCGCGGGCGTTAATCTTGTCGTCGACATCCGTGATATTGCGCACATACGTTACGGCATCCGCGCCATAGATATTTCTCAACAGACGAAACAGTAAGTCGAAGACGATGATGGGGCGGGCGTTACCGATATGAGCGTAATCGTAAACCGTGGGCCCGCAGACATACATGCGCACGTTCTTAGGATCGATCGGGACGAATGCGTCCTTCGACCGGGAGAGCGTGTTGTAGAGCTTCAGCTGGGGCGCCATGAAACCAAATCCCTGTCAGGCCACGAGGCCGGAGGTTGGTTTCATTCTTGGAATGAGAACGAGACGGCTCCAGCCAGCGTGGTCGCTAGCCGCAAATAATCCCGGAAGTGAGGATCGCTGCCGTGTTCATGAACCCATCAATGCCCCGTCCAACGACAGGCGTCAAGGTTCCCGTGCTGGAGAGCACAGTTCCTTTGCAGGCATGCAAGAAACGGGTTTTAACCAAACCCGTTAGAGCTTTATTCACAGGGTTCCGTGACAATAAATCACGGTTTCAGCCAATGAGGTTTTCTATGCGCCGCGCATATGCCGTGCTCGGGTTGGGCACAGCCATGTTCCTTGCAGCCGCGTCCATGACGCTGCTTCCCAACGGCACTCAGGCCTCGTCGACCGAAGCGACCTTCTTGGTCCCCGCCGCCGATGGATACGGCGTCGCGGAATGCCTCATCTCAAACCAGCCTTGTGGCCAAGTTGTGGCAAACACTTGGTGTGAGGCTCAGGGCTATAAGCAGGCCATCTCCTTCCGCCAGATCGAGGCCGAGGAGACCACAGGTTCGGTTCAAAAGGTGTCGGTCACGGCCTCCGAAGATCGTCCGATCTCGATCACCTGCGCGAACTGAACTTGAGCCTCTAGCGAGACGCCAGCCATGTCCGGGCTGTCTTCAGAACAGCCCGGGTCACATCGGCCATCACTGGCCCGGCGACCCGGCTCTCCTGCCAGAATAAGGGCACTTCGAACGGAACCGCTGGGTTCAACGCCACGAGACGCCCTGTCTTCAGGTGTTCCCGCACCAGGATTTCCGGATTCATCCCCCATCCCAGCCCTGCGAGAGCCACATCCACGAAAGCCTGCGATGAAGGCAGCCAGTGGAGCGGAGGCCTGATGTCCACTCCAAGGGCCTCCCGCAGCCATATATATTGCAGCCTGTCCTTCTGGTTGAAGATCAGGCAAGGCGCGCGGGCCGCACCCTCCTGATCGAGACCTTTGGGAAACCAGCGCCTCATGAAGTCCGGGCTTGCCGTCGCGACATATTTTAGAGCTCCAAGAGGGTGGCAATTGCAGCCCTGGACCGCCTGTCCATGCGAGGTCACCGCAGCCATCACCTCCCCTCGCCGCAGCCAGTCGGTGCTGTAATCCTGATCGTCGATCACGAGATCGAAGAGATGGCCTTCCGTCTCCGCCATGGCCGCGACGAACCATGTGGCGAGGCTGTCCGCATTCACGGCAATGCGCAGGGTTACCGGCCCGTTGCCAGACTGCACTCCCGGGAGGCTTTCGCTCAAGGCGCCCTCGAGCAGGGCCACCTGCTCCACATGCTGACAGAGACGTAAGCCTGCCTCGGTCGCCGTGCAGGGCTGACCTCGAACCACGAGAACCGCGCCGATCCTCTCCTCAAGCAGCTTGATGCGCTGGGAGACGGCCGAAGGGGTCACGTTCAATTGCTGCGCAGCCCGCTCGAAGCTCCCGGTACGGATCACGGCAGCCAAGGCGGACAGGAGGGCATAATCCAGCACGAATTAAATTTCCTAATGCGATCTAAGAGACTTTAACTTCTCTAATCGTAGAGGCTCGCTTAGGAGAGGTCGACTCTTGTTTGGACCATTGCCATGACCGCTCCCTTCATCGCCGGCTTCCTGCTGGGCCTCAGCCTCATCCTGCCCATTGGGGCCCAGAACGCTTTCGTGCTGCGTGTGGGATTGCGCGGCGAGCATGTTTGGGCCGTCTGCCTGACCTGCGCCATCTCGGACGCCCTGCTGATCCTGGCCGGTGTTACGGGTCTGTCCACGGTCAGTGCGGCTCTGCCCTGGGTTGAGACCGCCCTTCTCTATTTCGGCGCGGCATTTCTCATCGCCTATGGCGCTCGAAGCTTCAGGGAGGCTTTCCGCTCCGCTGCCCTGCGACCGTCAGAGGCTGCGCCCGCCGGCATCGGACGGGTCGTCCTCACCTGCCTGGCGCTGACCTGGCTCAACCCGCATGTCTATCTCGACACGGTGGTTCTGATCGGCTCGATCTCGACGCAGTTCGGAGACGGCAAGGGATGGTTCGCGCTCGGAGCCATGCTGGCCTCGTTCACGTTCTTCTTTTGCCTCGGCTATGGCGCACGCCTGCTCAAGCCACTCTTTGCGAACCCGAACACATGGCGTGTTCTCGATATCGCCATCGGCATCATCATGTGGGTCACGGCGGCGCGGCTTTTGCTGAACTGAGGAATCGTCCTTACTTGTTCAGCCAGTCCCCGCATTTGGCCGGAGCTTCCGTTCCCCAGGGCATCAACGGCACGCTGGAGGTCGAGTTCTTGGGCGAGCCTTCGATGGGACGGTCCGAATAGACCATGTAGACGAGCGTGTTCCGCTTGGCGTCGCAGCCGCGCACGATCTGCATCTTCTTGAAGATGAGCGAACGGCGCTCGCTGAACACCACGTCGCCCTGCCCGAAGCGCTGCTTGAACTTCACCGGGCCGACCTGACGGCAGGACAGCGAGATGTCGGAAACCTCCTCCGCCACGCCGAAGGTGCCGGAGATGCCACCCCGCTCGGGGGTCGTGTAATGGCAAGCCACGCCCTCCACCACCGGATCGTCGATGCCGTAGACGGCGAGCTTGTCGTCGGGCGTCAGCGCCCGCCAGACGGTGGACTTCTTGAAGATGAGATCCGGCTCCTGGGCCGCAGCGCCGAAAGCGCCTCCAACGACGAGGGTCAGGGCCAAGGCGATTCGAGCGAGCATTCTTCTTTTTCTCCCAATGCTACGCTCAATGTGGGAATGCCAACCGCTTTTGACGAGACCTACTCGGCGTGATGGCTGCAGATACAGATCTTGTTGCCGTCGAGATCGCGAAAGTAAGCCCCGTAATAGTTGCGATGGTAATGCGAGCGCAGGCCGGGGCCGCCCTCATCCGCTCCCCCCAACCTCATCGCGATCTCATGGCAGCTATCGACCTGGGCCCTTTTGGAGGCGAGCAAGGCGATCATGGCACCGTTGCCCACGGATGGTTCGGCCCCGTCGAAGGGCCGCACGACAAGGAATTGCGGCCGCCCTCCCGGCAGGCCGTAGCCCAGAATGGTCTCGTCAGTGAAGCGGACCTCAAGCCCCAAGGGGGCCAGCACCGCATCGTAAAAGGATCGGGCCCGACCTAAGTCATTTGCTCCGATGGTCGTATGAGAGTACATGCAGGGGCTCGTTCGAGGTCGCTGTTGGCGGAAGGCTAAAAGGCTTTTCCCAAGGCGGGCAAGACGGTAATCACAATAGAGCCCAAATCCGGCGTCACATGACCAAGACCCTGGCCATGGCGCCGTATCGGACCTGCGATCTGTTTGATGACAAAGACATTCTTCCTCCGCTCCCTCCTCGCCGTGACGGCCTTCCTGGCCGCCGGACAGGCAGCCCTCGCCCAATCGCCGGAATGCCAGCGCTTCCGGGCAGAACTGGCGAATCTCGAGCGCAGCGGCGGCGGAGCGCCGACCGGGCAGATGCAGGCGCAGCGCGCCGAGATCAGCCGTCTGGCCCGCTATTACAGCTCCATCGGCTGTGAACGCGGTCCCTTGAGCTTCTTTTCAGGCCCTCCGCCGGCCGAATGCCCGGCGATTGCCGGACAGATTCGCCAGTTGGAGGCGGGCTATGCCCGTCTGGCGCAGCAATCCATCGACCCCTCCGCGGTCGATGCGCGCCGCCGCCAGCTTCAGGCCGCCGTGCAGCAGACCTGCTCCACCGATCAGCAGCCCCGCGGCTTCTTCGAAACGCTCTTCGGCCCGCCGCGCGGTCAGCAGCAGCAGATTGCACCGGAAGGCCAACCGATCATCGCCGAGGAGGGCCAGCCCTCCCTCGGTGGCGGCCGCCTGATCTGCGTGAAGACCTGCGACGGCTCCTTCTTCCCGCTCACCAGCCCACCCGGCGGCCAGCAGAGCGCGGACGAGATGTGCCAGGCCCTCTGCCCCGGCACGGAAACCACGGCTTTCGCCTATCCCGGCGGCGATGACGGCCTGACCCACGCAGCCTCCCTCGCGGGCAATAAGCCCTATACGTCGCTCGCGAACGCATTCAAGTTCCGCAAGACCTTCGACGAAAGCTGCGCCTGCAAGAGGCAGGGCGAAAGCTGGGCCGTGGTGCTGCGCAAGGCCGAGAGCATGCTGGAACAGCGCAAGGGCGACGTGATCGTGACCGCCGAGAAGGCGGAGGAGATGTCGCGTCCGAAGGCCGTGCAGGCCCGCAAGGCCGCCGACAAGAAGACGGACGAGGAAGAGAAGGCCCAAGCCGAGAGCGCCGCCTCCGCTCCGACCGCGAGCAAGGAATCCTCCGGTATCGGCCCGCAATCGATCGAGACGACCCGCGTCATCGGCGAGAACGAGGGCAACAAGCAGGAGATGGCTTCCGGCGACGGCCAGAAGAAGACGGTTCGCGTGATCGCGCCGAACCTCATTCCGGTGCCGAATCCGCAGAACTAATTCTGCTCAAGGACAAGGATTTAAAACGGGCCCTATGCGGGCCCGTTTTCTTTTCCTAGGAGGGGGAATTCCTGGCCTGCCTCCGGCGTGCTATCAGGCGCGTCATGAAACCGCTCGATCATTCGCGAATGCCGGAATCACCCGGCGCATCGGCCCCGATCATCTCGGTCTCCGGCCTTTCCAAAACCTATGCCTCGGGCTTCCAGGCCCTGCGCAGCATCGACCTTGAGATTCGCCGGGGCGAGATCTTCGCCCTGCTCGGGCCCAACGGCGCGGGCAAGACCACGCTCATCAGCATCATCTGCGGCATCGTCAATCCGAGCACGGGCACGGTCACGGCCGACGGGCACGACATCGTGGGCGATTACCGCCCTGCCCGCACCAAGATCGGCCTCGTGCCGCAGGAACTCACGACGGATGCATTCGAGAGCGTGTGGGCAACGGTGAGCTTCAGCCGCGGCCTCTTCGGCAAGCCGGCGAACCCGGCCTATATCGAGAAGATCCTGAAGGACCTCTCCCTGTGGGAGAAGAAGGACACGAAGATCATGGCGCTGTCCGGCGGCATGAAGCGGCGCGTGATGATCGCGAAAGCGCTCTCCCACGAGCCGAAGATCCTCTTCCTCGACGAGCCCACAGCGGGCGTCGACGTGGAACTGCGCCGCGACATGTGGAACATGGTGCGCGGCCTTCGCGAGAGCGGTGTCACCATCATCCTCACCACGCATTACATCGAGGAAGCCGAGGAGATGGCCGATAGGATCGGCGTGATCAACAAGGGCGAGATCGTGCTGGTCGAGGACAAGCACACCCTGATGCAGAAGCTCGGCAAGAAGCAGCTGACGCTTCACCTGCAGAGCCCGCTCACGGCGCTGCCCCCCGATCTGCAATCCGAGCATCTTCAACTCTCCGCAGACGGCGCGGACCTCGTCTACACCTTCGACACGCAGAGCGAGGAAACGGGCATCGCCACGCTCCTGCGCCGGTTGAACGAGCACGGCATCGACTTCAAGGATCTGCGCACCTCCGAGTCGTCTCTGGAGGATATCTTCGTCAGCCTGGTGAGGGGGCGCTCGTGAACATCTACGGCATCAAGGCCATCTATCTTTTCGAGATGGCGCGCACCTGGCGCACGATCATGCAGAGCATCGCCTCGCCGGTGCTCTCCACATCGCTCTATTTCATCGTCTTTGGCACGGCCATCGGCTCGCGCATGGCCAGCATCGACGGCGTGAGCTACGGCGCCTTCATCGTGCCGGGCCTCATCATGCTCTCCCTTCTGACGGAGAGCATCTCCAATGCGTCCTTCGGCATCTACATGCCGAAATTCACCGGCACGATCTACGAGCTTCTCTCCGCTCCCATCTCCGCCATCGAGACGGTGATCGGCTATGTGGGCGCGGCCGCCACGAAATCGGTGATCATCGGCACGATCATTCTCATCACCGCGCGTCTCTTCGTGGACTTCTCCATCGAGCATCCTGTCTGGATGATTGCGTTCCTGGTGCTCACCTCGGTGACGTTCAGCCTCTTCGGTTTCATCATCGGCGTGTGGGCCGACAGCTTCCAGAAACTGCAGATCGTCCCGCTGATGATCGTTACTCCGCTCGCGTTTCTTGGCGGCAGCTTCTATTCCATCAACATGCTGCCGCCCTTCTGGCAGAAGATCGCTCTGTTCAACCCGGTGGTCTATCTGGTGAGCGGATTCCGCTGGAGCTTCTACGGCGTCGCCGACGTGGATGTGGGCATCAGCCTCGGCATGACATTCCTGTTCATGCTCGCCTGCCTCGCCGCGATCTGGTGGATCTTCCGCACGGGCTACAAGATCAAGAACTGATAAGTCTTGATACAAGCTCAAACCTCATCCTGAGGAGGTCGCATCGCGACCGTCTCGAAGGAGCATCCAGTTCACTCTGGAGCCTCCTTCGAGACGCCGCTTGCAGCGGCTCCTCAGGATGAGGACTATGTTCGAGATTTTTGTTTGTGTGTTTTACGCTGCCTGCCCTGCCAAGCGCGCCTTGGCTCTTTCAGGCCCGATGAGCGGCAGAAGATTGCCGAGCTCCGGTCCATGATCGAGGCCGGTGAGCGCGAGGCGAAGGGGCATGAACAGCGCCTTGCCCTTCACGCCGGTCTTCGTCTTCACCGCTTCCGTCCACACCTTCCAGGTCGTCGTATCCCATGGTGCCGACGGCAGCACTTCCGTCGCCGCATCGATGAAGGCGCGATCCTCGATCACGGGCGTCACCGGGCCGCGCACGACCGCCGCCCATTCGGCGACATCCTTCACCTTCGTGAGGTTTCCACGCACCGCGTTCCAGAAGGTCTCGCCGAGATCGGCATCGAATGTGCCAAGACGCTCGCGCACAGCTTCGTAAGACATCTCGTGGATGAGACGGGCGTTCAGATGCTCCAGCTCGCTCTCGTCGAACTTCGCGGGCGCACGGGAGATGTGAGAGAAATCGATGAGCTTGGCGAGTTCGCCCAGGTCCGCGATAGGACGCACGGCTTCAGCGGAGCCAACGAGCACGGCGAGAGAAGCAACCGATTGCGGCTCGAGCCCCGCATCGCGCAAGCCCTTCACCGAGAGGTGGCCGAGGCGCTTGGAAAGCCCCTCGCCGCTTGCGGTGATCAGCAGGCTGTGGTGCGCGAAGGTCGGCAGCGTGGCGCCGAGCGCCTCGAAGATCTGGATCTGCACCGCCGTGTTGGTGACGTGATCCTCGCCGCGGATCACATGGGTGATCTCGAGGTCGATATCGTCCACCACCGACGGGAGCGTATAGAGATAGGTGCCGTCCTCGCGCACCAGCACGGGATCGGACAGCGAGCTGCAATCCACATGGCAATCGCCGCGTACGAGATCCTTCCACGCCACGTTCGTATGGTCGAGACGGAAGCGCCAGTGAGGCTTGCGGCCCTCGGCTTCGAGCGTCGCACGCTCCTCGTCTGTCAGCTTCAAAGCGGCGCGGTCATAGATCGGCGGCAGGCCGCGCGCGAGCTGGCGCTTGCGGCGGAACTCCAGCTCCTCCGGCGTCTCGTAGCATGCGTAGAGGCGGCCCATCGTCTTCAACCGCTCGGCGGCGGCGTCATAGAGCGCGAAACGCTCCGACTGGCGCACTGTCACATCCGGCGGAATGCCGAGCCACTTGAGATCGGTCTCGATGGAATCCGCGTATTCCTGCTTCGAACGGACGAGATCCGTGTCGTCGAAGCGCAGGATGAAGGTGCCCTCTTCTCGACGCGCGAAGAGCGCGTTGAGCAGAGCCACGCGGGTATTGCCGATATGGATGTGCCCGGTCGGGGACGGGGCGAAGCGAACGATGGGCTTGGACATGGGAAACCCTATGGCGAAGGGAGAGAAGCGGCGCAAGGGGCCGCTCTTGAAAGATCAAACATCGAGCGAGCCCATGCGCGGCTTGCCGATGGCGCGCTCAAGGGCTTCGTCCTTTTCGTAAGCCAAGAGACCTTGGTCGCGGAAGCGGTTCACGATGGGATAGCGGCGGTCGCGGCCGAAATTCCGGCGCGTGACCTTCACGCCCGGCGCGGATTGTCGGCGCTTGTATTCGGCGATGTAGAGAAGCCGCTCCACCTTCTTCACGATCTCCAAATCATAGCCCTTGGCGGCGATCTCGGAGACGCGCAGTTCCTCCTCCACGAGGCCACGCAGGATCGCGTCGAGATCCTCATAGGGAGGCAGCGAATCCTGATCCTTCTGGTTCTCGCGCAGTTCTGCGGAAGGCGCCTTGGTCAGGATGTTCTCGGGGATCACGATGCCATCGGGCCCAAGCGCGCCCTTCGGCTTCCAGCGGTTGCGCAACGCCGAGAGCGAGAAGACCTCCATCTTGTAGAGATCCTTGATCGGATTGAAGCCGCCGTTCATGTCGCCGTAGATCGTGGCATAGCCCACGGACATCTCGGACTTGTTGCCTGTGGTCAGCACCATGGCGCCGAACTTGTTCGAGATCGCCATGAGGATAGTGCCCCGCGCACGGCTCTGGAGGTTCTCCTCCGTGATATCACGCTCCCGTCCTGCGAAGAGCGGCTGCAACGCCGCCTCGAAGCCTTCGACAGGCTCGGCGATAGGCAGGATGTCATAGCGCACGCCGAGCGCTTGGGCGCAACCTTCCGCATCCTTCAGTGATTCAGCGGAGGTGTAGCGGTAGGGCAGCATCACGCAATGCACGCGCTCCGCGCCCAAGGCATCGACGGCCATGGCGGCACAGATGGCGGAATCGATGCCGCCGGACAGGCCGAGCACGACGCCAGGAAAGCGGTTCTTCTCCACGTAGTCGCAAAGGCCGAGCACGCAGGCGGCGTAATCCGCCTCCTCGCCCTCCTCCACCGTCGTGATGGGAGCCTCGCGGCACACCCAGCCGTCCTCGCCCTTCTCCCAAACGGTGAGCGCGATCGCCTCCTCGAAGGCCGGGAGCTGGCAGGCGAGCGAGCAATCGGCGTTGAGCACGAAGGACGCGCCGTCGAACACAAGCTCATCCTGACCGCCGATCTGGTTGAGATAGACGAGCGGCAGGCCGCTCTCTGTCACGCGCGCGGCGGCGATGTTGAACCGCTCCTCGGTCTTCCCACGCCAATAAGGCGAGCCGTTGGGAACGAGCAGCATCTCGGCTCCCGTCTCCGCGAGGCATTCGACCACGTCGCCGGTCCAGATGTCCTCGCAGATGGGAAGACCCAGGCGGATGCCGCGGAAATTGACGGGCCCCGGCAAGGGGCCGGGTTCGAAATTGCGCTTCTCGTCGAACACGCCGTAATTGGGCAGATCGACCTTGAAGCGCACGGAGATCGCGCCGTTATCGAGAAGCGCATAAGCGTTGTAGAGCTCGCCGCCTTCGCGCCATGGCAGACCGATGAGCATGCCGGGCCCACCATCCACCGTTTCACGCGCAAGCCGCTCGAGCGCGGCGCGGCACGCATCCTGGAAGGCAGGCTTGAGTACCAGATCCTCTGCCGGGTAGCCCGCCAGGAATTGCTCGGCGAACATCACGAGATCGGCGCCCATCCGGGCGGCCTTCGTGCGGGCTTGGCGCGCCTTCTGCTCGTTGCCGGCGACATCGCCGACAATGGGGTTGAGCTGCGCGAGAGCGATCTTGAGCGTGTTCTGAGCCATGGCACCCGCAGAATTAGCGCGCCGCCGGGAGAGCAGCAATGCAAAGCCCGAGCTATCCCATGAACTTAACGCCGGAGCCTCTGCCGCGATCCGAGCCCGCGACGCCAAAGATCGTCAAGACGGCGATGTTCTTCGGAACCCAATACAGCTTAGGTCGTTGTTCCCACACGTTTCGAACAATGGAGGCAACAATGCTGAAAGGTGGCTTACTGTGGTTGATCGGTATTCCGCTTCCGATCATCCTTATTCTCTTCTTCATGGGATGGCTGAGCTAAGTTCTGCATTCGCTCATTCCTATACCCAGACAGTAAAAAGGGGCGCTTCCAGCGCCCCTTTTCTTTTGCCTTACTCAGCAGCCAGAGCGGCCGGCCGTTCCCTTGACTGGCGCTCGCGCTTGATGAGCTCCGAGGTCAGGAACGCGATTTCCAGCGCCTGCTCGGCATTGAGGCGCGGATCGCAATAGGTGTGATAGCGGTCCGAGAGATCCGCATCGGTGAGCGCGCGGGCGCCGCCGGTGCATTCCGTCACGTTCTTGCCGGTCATCTCGAGGTGGATGCCGCCCGCATGGGTGCCTTCCGCCTGATGGATGGCGAAGAAGTCGCGCACCTCGCCCATGACGCGCTCGAACGGGCGTGTCTTGTAGCCGGAGGCCGCCTTGATCGTATTGCCGTGCATCGGATCGCAGGACCACACCACCGTGCGGCCTTCCTTCTGCACCGCGCGGATCAGGCCCGGCAGGTGATCGGCCACCTTGTCCGCGCCGAAGCGGCAGATCAGGGTGAGACGGCCGGCCTCGTCCTCGGGATTGAGGGTGTCGATGAGCTTCAGCAGGCCATCTGCCGTGAGCGACGGGCCGCACTTGAGGCCGATCGGGTTCTTGATACCGCGCATGTATTCCACATGGGCGTGGTCGAGCTGGCGCGTGCGGTCGCCGATCCAGACCATGTGGCCGGAGGTGGCGTACCAGTCGCCGGTGGTGGAATCCACGCGGGTGAGCGCTTCCTCGTAGCCGAGCAGCAGGGCCTCGTGGCTGGTGTAGAAATCCGTCGAGCGCATCTCGGGATGCGTCTCGGGATCGATGCCGATGGCCCGCATGAAGTTCAGGCTCTCGGTGATGCGCTCGGCAAGCTCGTTGTATCGCGAGGATTGCGGCGAATCCTTCACGAAGCCGAGCATCCAGCGATGCGCGTTCTCGAGGTTCGCATAGCCGCCGGTCGCGAAGGCGCGGATCAGGTTCAGCGTCGCGGCCGACTGGCGGTAGGCCATGAGCTGGCGGCGCGGGTCGGGCATGCGCGCTTCAGGCGTGAAGGCGATGTCGCTGATGATGTCGCCGCGATAGCTCGGCAGCTCCACGCCGTCGATTACCTCGGTGCCGGACGAGCGCGGCTTGGCGAACTGGCCTGCCACGCGGCCGATCTTCACCACGGGCGAGCCGCCCGCATAGGTGAGCACCACAGCCATCTGCAGGAACAGGCGGAAGAAATCGCGGATATTGTCGGCGGAGTGTTCGGCGAAGCTCTCGGCGCAGTCGCCGCCCTGGAGGAGGAAAGCCTCTCCCTTGGCCACTTTCGCCAGATCGCGCTTCAGCTTACGGGCCTCGCCTGCAAAAACGAGCGGAGGAAAGCCTGCGAGCTGCTGCTCCACGCCTTCAAGCGCCTCTTGGTCCGGATAGGCCGGAACCTGCTGAATAGGCTTGTGCCTCCAGCTATCGGGCGTCCACCGCTCAGTCATGACACATACCCCCGTGTCTTTATCTAAATCCTCGTCGTTCCCCGCAATAAGCGGTACGAACGGGCACCTATACACGACATAATCAAAAAGGCGAGTGCCGAAAGGCCGCGACTCATGGGCGGCCTTCTCGTCGGGCACTCATAGATATGCCTTAAAAGGTATACATATCCTCGGTTTTATCGACATCAAACAATCCTGCGGCCTGCTCGAACAACTCCTTCGGCAGCATCCGCAGTTCAGCTCTGTCGTACGGCAGATGGATCAGATAGCGCGCTACCATCTGAGCAACGACTTGTGCCTGCGCAGCATCGCGACGCCGTTTTGTGGGCTCCCGGTCAGGGTTTCGCGACAGCCATAACTTGTGAGCCGCAAAGACCCGTGGATCACTCGCGATAATCCGTACTGGCCCGCCTTTTTCATCGATGGCGACAGTCTCAAACGGCGGAGCGCTCTCATGCCATGACAATCCGTGGATCGGTACGGCAGAAAGCTCATCCTCCGCCTCGCCTATCTGCTCCCGTTCATTCAGCCAGGGAGGATCGCGCTGTGGCCTGATCAGGTCCACGAGATAGCCCTCGTCATTAACCGCACGAAAAGTCTGGCTTGTCCTTGTGAAGGATCTGTCCACCTTGCGCAGCAGGTTGATCAAAGTGGGCTCGGAAGCCTCATCCCGCAGCACCATGCGCAGCGACATTCTGGCGTCGAGCAGCAAGTCGATGTCGAGAGTGGCTGTAATGTCGGGATTCACCATCACCCCTGCCGCAGCCTCATAGGCGTAGATGGCATTCGTGCCGACTATCCGGATGCCGTTTCCCAGAAGACCAGCGTCATCGATGGCCCGAATAATCCGCGCGCCAGTCATCGGGACGCGCCCAAGCTTGACCGCGCGATTGATGGCTGCCTGCCTCGCCATGACCTCCCGCAAAGACTTGAGGCGTTCCATCGCCTCCTGACGTGCTTGATCCCAAGCGGCCTTCAGCCTTTCCGTCTCACTATTGCGTCGACCTTCGGACCTTTGGCGGCGCTTTCCGGAAGCGTCATAATAGCTTCGAACTAAGTATCGCTCACCCTTGACCTCCTGCCAAACGAGTGAACCGCGGTAACTCTCGGTCCGCTCTTTAGCATCACGCCAGGATAAGTAGCGCTGGATGGAATTGACCTTTTCGCGCCGTTGATCGCCGTTAAACTCCTGAAAAAGCATAGTTTCAACACTTTCGTATTCAGCGAGCAACCACTGTTGAAACAAACCATACACCAAGACGGAACCGTTTCAACAATCCCAAGTGGGTTGCCATTGAAGTGTTGAAAAATCCAGATCCTCTACTTCGAAGGGTACAGTCTAACCCACCGCCACAGGCTTCTTGACCACAACCGGGCTGCGCATGGTCACCAGCTCCTCCGCGGCGGTCGGGTGGACGGCGACTGTGCGGTCGAAATCGGCCTTTGTGGCCCCCATGGTGACGGCGATGCCGGCAAGCTGGATCATCTCGCCCGCATCGTGCCCCATGACATGGACGCCCACCACCTTGTCGGTGGCCTTGTCGACGATGAGCTTCATGAGCACCCGCTCGGAGCCGCCTGACAGGGTGGCCTTCATGGGGCGGAAGGCAGTCTTGTAGACGTCGATATCCCCATAGCTCGCCCGGGCAGCCTCCTCACCGCACCCGATCACACCGATCTCCGGAGTCGAGAAGACGGCGGTGGGGATCAGATCGTGATCGACCATGGTGGGCTTGCCGCCGAACACCGTATCCGCAAAGGCATGGCCCTCGCGGATGGCGATGGGGGTCAGGTTGGCGCGGTTGGTCACGTCGCCGACCGCATAGATCGAGGGGATGAGAGTCCGGGAATAGGCATCGACCGGGATCGCTCCCACCTCGTCCACCATAATTCCTGCCTTCTCGAGGCCGAGACCCTTCGTGTTCGGCCGCCGCCCAGTAGCGACGAGCACCTGATCGACGGTGACGATGGAGCCATCGGACAGGGTCGCGGCAATGCCATCGGCATTCTTGTCGAGACGCGTGACGGTTTTCTTGAGGGCGAGGTTGATGCCGCGCTGGGCATAGGCCTCGCCGAGCGCATCGCGGATATCCTCGTCGAAGCCGCGCAGGAGCTTGTCGCCCCTATGAATCAGGGTCACCTCGCTGCCAAGGCCTGCGAAGACACCGGCGAATTCCACGGCGATATAGCCGCCGCCGACGACGATGACGCGCTTGGGCAAGGTTTCGAGATGGAAGACCTCGTTCGAGGTGATCCCGAGCTCACCGGCAGGAATGGCGGGCTCCATGGTCGGATGCGCGCCGACTGCCACAAGGATATAGCGGGCGCGGATGCGGGCTCCGGTCTTGAGGACATGAACCGTATGCGCATCCTCGATCACGGCCCGGCTGTTGATGATCTCGACACCGGACTTTTCGAGGTTGGTCCGATAGATCCCCTCGAGCCGGTCGATCTCCTTGTCCTTGTTGCGGATCAGCGTCGCCCAGTCGAAGCTTGGCTCTCCAACATTCCAGCCGAAGCCCGCCGCATCGTGAAAATCATCGGCGAAGCGGCTCGCATAGACCATGAGCTTCTTGGGCACGCAGCCACGGATCACGCAGGTGCCGCCGACCCGGTATTCCTCCGCGATCATCACCTTCGCGCCATAGCTGGCAGCGATGCGGGCCGCACGGACACCGCCCGACCCCGCCCCAATGACGAAAAGGTCTACATCGAACTCGGACATGGCTTGGTCTCCGCTTGGAATCGGCTGGCTGCTTGCATCCATATAATGGCTGCGCCCAGCGATGCAGCCCACCAGCCCTGCCATGCACCATGACCGACGAGAGCCACGGGTGCGGCTCCGGCCATCAGGGCCATGGAGGCGCTGCGTGTCAGATGAGGCATATTCCAAAGGGAACGAAGAGTCAGAAAGGCAATCAGCAGAGAAAGAACGGCACCGACCACACCAAGCTCCACCCAAATTTGCAGGGCTGCATTGTGCGGATGTCCTATGTTCAACATCCTTCGATGCGTGGCGGGGACCTTCTGCGCCACCTCCGTATCAGGCATCCGCGGGCTTACTCCGAAGCCGCCGCCAAGCAGAGGATCCTCCTGTACCACGTAGCCGAAACTCTGCCAAAGCTGCTCCCTGTCCTTGGAATGGCCGCTCGCCAGCTGCTGATGCATGGCGGGTGTCATCACCTGTGCCGAGATGAAGCCGATGAAGGGCGAAAGGCAGAAAGCCGCGAGGAATCCGAGGCCCGCCAAGGCGAAAACCAGGCGCGGGAGGAACCAGGCCAAGGGGAAGGCGATGCAGACGATCGCAAGCCCAAGCATGGCGGCCTCGCTCTCAGATCGGAGTTCAAGGACCGCAAGGAGAGCAAGAAGCCCTAATCCATAGATCCAGCCTCTCCGAACGCAGCTGAGAACCCACGCGGTCAGCGGCAGGATCAACATGAGCAGCGTGAGAACGGGCCTGTTGAAGATATAGGTATCGGAGCGCACCTTGAAGGCCCTCCGGAGGGCCATCCCCGTCTTGAGCTCCACCAGCATGATGATTGCCGCCAGGACGAAAGCGCCGGCCAGGAGCCAGAACATCGGCGGCTTGATCTTCTCGGGCAGGAGCAGCGCGAGGACCAGCACGGCCGAGATTGGCAGCCAGAACTCACCGAAGGCCCTCAGGGACAGCAGCCTGAACTCGCTCCAGCCGATGGACATGAGGCCCCATACGAAGAAGGCAATGACCGCCAGCCCCAGAGGAGACAGTAAGGCGGATCTCAGGTTGCGCAGCAAGGTGTCGAGGCGCCCCTCGATGCCGGATGCGATCAGGCAGAGAACGGCGCTCAGGATGACGTAAACAGGGCTCGATCGGTGAGCAATCGCCATGCCTACGGGCAGCAGCGCCAGGGTGACCACGGCGGCGCGCCAGAATCCATCGGCGAGAACGCGCCGGGAATCCATCGGCGGAGTGTCGATCAAGGCCATGGGACCAAATGCTCTTACGTTAGAATCTTTCGAAATGGCTCTTACGCCAACGTCGAATACGGATAAAGCGCCCAGACGCTTGCTCCCTCGAAAAACCGCCTTTACGGTCGCAGCACCACGTTCTGACGTGACGTTAAGTCCCATGGAGGAAACATAATGAGCCAACTTCGCAAAAGTCTTTGGCGCGGCGCCCTTGCTGCGGCTGCCGTCGCAGGCTTCGTGACAACGGCTGCGGCCCAGACCGACCTGAAGATCATGGCCCCGGCGGCTCCCGGCGGCGGTTGGGATCAGACGGCCCGCTCGATGCAGCAGGCTCTCACCCAGGCTGGCATTGCCAAGAGTGTGCAGGTTGCCAACGTTCCCGGCGCCGGCGGCTCCATCGGCATCGCCCAGCTCGTGAACAACTCCAAGGGCGACGGTAACCAGCTCATGGTCATGGGCTACGTGATGGTGGGCGCGCTCCTTACCAACAAGTCGCCAATCACCCTCGACCAGACGACACCCATCGCCCGTCTGACGACGGAATACGAAGCGATCGTCGTTCCGGCCGATTCCCCGATCAAGAACGCCAAGGACCTGGCTGCGGCCATCAAGGCCGATCCGGCCAAGGTGACCTGGGCCGGCGGCTCGGCCGGTGGCGTGGACCACATCGCTGCAGCTCTCTTCGCGAAAGCTGCCGGCGCTGATCCGACCAAGATCAACTACATTCCCTTCTCCGGCGGCGGTGAGGCTCTCGCAGCCATCCTCGGCGGCAAGGTGACGGCCGGCATTTCCGGCTATGGCGAGTTCGAAAGCCAGGTGAAGGCCGGCAAGCTGCGCTTGATCGGCCTGACCTCGGCCACCAAGACCGCGAATGTCGACGTTCCCTCCATCAAGGAGCAGGGCATCGACCTCGAGATCGCCAACTGGCGCGCGGTCGTTGCTCCTCCCGGCATTTCCGCCGACCAGAAGAAGGCCCTGACGGACGCCGTCGAGAAGATGGTGCAGTCCAAGGAATGGCAGGAGATCCTGAAGGCCAAGGGCTGGGAGAATGCCTACCTGTCCGGCGACGCCTTCGCGAAGGGCCTCAACGACGAAATCGCCCGCACCAAGGATGTCCTTACGGCAGTGGGTCTGGTGAAGTCGTAAACTTCGTTATATTGCCATTGATAGCGCCGCGTTCTTTCCCGAGCGCGGCGCTTCTTTTTAGGACATTCCATGACGACATCTCCGCAGCGGCGCATCGACGTGGCAGGCCTTGCCATCGCGCTCATTCTCCTGGCTCTCGCCGGCCTCGTCTGGTGGGACATGAGCAAGCTCCAGATCCTCTCGCCCTACGATCTCGGCCCGAAAGTCATGCCGATTGTCGTATCCGCCGGGCTCATCCTGCTCGCCATCGGCAACGGCATCTCGGCGCTCCGAGGCGATCTGCCCACGCGTGAGAGCCTGGACTGGACGCCGATTGTTCTCATCCTGGGCGGGCTCGCGATCCTGATCGCGCTGATCACCCTCGGCTGGGGCTTCATCATCGGCACGGCCATTCTATTCGCCGCGACATCCACGGCCTTCGGACGCCGCGCCTTCCTGGTGGACCTGCTGATCGGCGCGGGCCTTGCCCTGTTCGTCTATCTGCTTCTCGGGAAGCTCCTGACCCTGTCGCTCCCGGCAGGCCCGCTCGAACGTCTGTTCTGAGGCTAGAAATATGGAAGCCTTTTATTCGCTCGCCAGCGGCCTGTCCGTTGCCATCCAGCCGATGAACCTGCTCTTCGCGCTTATCGGTGTGCTCCTCGGCACCGCCGTCGGCGTGTTGCCCGGCATCGGACCAGCCCTCACCGTGGCCCTGCTCCTGCCGATCACCTTCAAGCTCGATCCGGGGGGCTCGATCATCATGTTCGCCGGCATCTATTACGGCGGCATGTATGGCGGCTCGACCACCGCGATCCTTATCAACACGCCCGGTGAAAGCGCCTCGATGGCGACGGCCCTCGAAGGCAACAAGATGGCCAAGGCCGGACGCGGCGGCCCCGCGCTCGCCACCGCTGCCATCGGCTCCTTCGTGGCCGGCACCATCGCGACGCTCGGCCTGACCTTCCTCGCTCCGTATCTGGTGGATATCGCCGTAAGCTTCGGACCCGAGGATTATTTCGCCCTCATGTGCGTGGCCTTCATCACCGTGTCCGCCACCTTTGGCGACTCACCCGTTCGCGGCCTCACGAGTCTGTTCATCGGCCTCTTGCTCGGCCTCGTCGGCATCGACATCCTCTCGGGCCAGTCACGCCTGAGCTTCGGTATCCCGGAGCTTTACGACAACATCGAGGTCACGACCCTGGCCGTCGGTCTCTTCGCTGTCGGCGAAGCCCTCTATGTCGCCTCCCGCCGTCATATCGAGGAAGAAAAGCTTGAGCCCGTGCGCGGCTCTCTCTGGATGACGAAGGAAGACTGGAAGCGATCCTGGAAACCTTGGATCCGCGGCACTCTCTTCGGCTTCCCTATCGGCGCTCTCCCGGCAGGCGGTGCGGAGATCCCGACCTTCTTGTCATATTCGACCGAGAAGCGACTGACGAAGCATCCGGAGGAGTTCGGCCACGGCGCCATCGAAGGTGTCGCCGGTCCCGAAGCCGCCAACAATGCCTCGGCCGCCGGCACCCTCGTGCCGCTCCTGACGCTCGGTCTGCCCACCTCCGCCACGGCGGCGATGATGCTTGCGGGCTTCCAGCAATACGGCCTCAACCCCGGCCCGCTGCTCTTCGCCGAGCGGCCTGATCTCGTCTGGGGCCTGATCGCGAGCCTCTTCATCGCCAACGGCATGCTGCTGGTGCTGAACCTGCCGCTCGTGGGCCTGTGGGTGCGCCTGCTGGCGATTCCGCAGCCTTGGCTCTACGCAGGCATCCTGGTCTTCGCGACCATTGGAACCATCGCGGCCAATCCGTCCCCGGTGGAGCTCATCATGCTCACCGTGTTCGGCGTGCTCGGCTTCCTGATGCGCCGCTTCGACTTCCCCATCGCGCCGGTTGTCGTGGGCTTGATCCTGGGTCCCGTGGCAGAGAGCCAGCTGCGCCGTGCTCTGTCGATCAGCCTCGGCGATCCGATGGTGCTGCTCGAAAGCCCGATCTCGGCAACGCTGCTCGTCATCGCGCTGATCGCTCTCATCCTTCCTTTCGTGATGAAGGGCCTGGGCCGCTTCAAGGCGGTCGAGGACTAAGGGCTAACGCCAGACAACAAAAAAGGCCCGGGAAACCGGGCCTTTTCTTATTCTTGCTATCGCACCGAACCTTAGTTCAGCTGGTGCCCGCGCTTGCCCATTTCCTCGCGGGCGCGGGTCAGGATGAACTCGGCGGCCTTGTCCGACCAGATGCCCATTTCGCGAACGGTATCGTCGAGAATGATCGGCTGAATCTGCACGTACTTCTGACCGACGGGCGACTTGTAGAAGGTCACGACCTCCT
This sequence comes from Microvirga solisilvae, assembly GCF_022808595.1. GTDB lineage: Bacteria > Pseudomonadota > Alphaproteobacteria > Rhizobiales > Beijerinckiaceae > Microvirga > Microvirga solisilvae. The sequence goes on along the minus strand of NZ_JAKUCN010000001.1, from coordinate 83,469 downwards.
TCAGCTCGGCCTCTGTCATCTTTGCGGCGATGACGCGCGCGGTCGCATCGATCAGTTCCTGCTTCTTCTGCTCGAGTTCAGGCCTGATCAGGTTGACGACCTGTTCGAGATCCTTCTGCACATCGGGGTTCGTCACGCTCATGCGCTGCAACTGGGCGAGCAGCGGGCCGATGAGCGAGTCGAAGGCTCCCGTCATGCCGGAGCTGATGGCGACTTCGCGGGCAGCGGCCAGATGGCCGGCGCTGGGCTGAGCCTGCTGAGCGAAGACGGGGCTCGCCAGCATGAACAAGGCGACGGAGGTCGCGGCCAGACGTGAAGCGGAACGGATCATAGAAGGGACTCCAATCGTAAGCTGATGGTCAGAGCTGACCGAGTTCGACGAGCCCCTCCCCGGTCGCGAGGATCGCGCCGGATGCGAGGCCGATAAAGAGACCGTGCTCGACGACGCCCGGAATGTTGTTGAGCGTCGAGGCGAGAACGTTGGGTTTGTCGATGCGGCCGAGATGGGCATCGAGAATGAAGTGACCGCCATCGGTGACGTAAGGCGCGCCGTCCTTGGCGCGGCGCAGGCGCAGCTCTCCGGCCGTGCCAAGGCTCTCCAGGAGCTTGGCGATGGCGCGCTCCGTCGCCGTGAGGCCGAAGGGCACCACTTCGATGGGCAGGGGAAACTTGCCGAGCTTGGCGACGCGCTTCGAGCTGTCCGCGATCACGATCATGCGTCGGCTGGCGGAGGCGACGATCTTCTCGCGCAGGAGCGCGCCGCCGCCGCCCTTGATCAGGCGCAGGTCGTCATCGAGCTCGTCGGCGCCGTCGACCGTCAGGTCGAGTTCCGGCATTTCGTCCAGGGTGGCCAGCGGAATACCCTCGCGCTGCGCCTGTTCGCGGGTCGCTTCGGAAGTCGGCACGCCGACCACCTTCAGGCCGCCGCGCACGCGCTCGCCGATGGCGGCCACGAAATGCGCCGCCGTCGACCCGGTCCCGAGGCCGAGCCTCATACCGTCGGTGACGAACTCGGCTGCCCTTTCGGCCGCTGCACGCTTGAGATTGTCGCTCACTGAGCACCCCTGAAATGTCGCCCGTCTGGTTCAAGGAGGGCCACTGCCCGCCTCTAGCATCGGACCCAAAAGTGGATTTGCACTTTTGGGGCCCATCCGATGCTTTCTACTTCTAATGAGAGCATCGTTTAAGCGGAAAACCGGATCCACTTTTCCGCACGATGCTCTAGCATGCGAGGATGTTGAAAAGAAAGATGGTTTCACTGCGGCTTCGGGCACAATGCCCAGCCGGCAAGCCTCAAGGACGCTGTGGCGAGGCTCCCGAGCCCGAGCCGACACCCGGTGTCGCTGCGTTAGGAGCCAGAGAGGAAGCCGCCGAGGACGGCTTCGCTTGCGGCGTGCAGACGACGCGCTCGTCGAAGACGTAGCAGATGCTCATGTCGCCGGTCCGGAAATTCACGCGGAAGACGCCGCCTTCGCGCTCGTGACGGGAAGCCACAAGGCCGTACTCGCCCGGCTGCTGGGCTCCGGCGCCCTCCCCCGGACTGAAGCACAGGGTCACGCCGATCGTGCCTTCCTGCAGGCCATATTGGCACGAGCTGACCTCGCCGGTGACGCGATCGATCCTATAAATCCGGTTCAGATCGGTCTGCGGCGCAGGAACGAAATCATAGGAAGCAGCCTGAGCCGAACCCGATATGCCTCCCAGCGCCAAGACCATCGACACGAACGCCACGCACCCAAAAAGCCGCATTCATCACTCCATTACGGTAAGAACGAATCAACCAGGAGCACCATATCATCCTGCCCGTTGATTCCCTTGCTCCCAGCAGGTACCCGAGCTTCATGACCTTTCATATCCCGCAAATCGCCCCGCCCATCGTTGTCTTCGATCTCGACGGCACCCTGGCCGACACGGCCGGCGATCTCGTGGGGACGCTCAATGTCATTCTCGAGCAGGAAGGCCTCTCGCCCATTCCCGTGGCGCAGGCGCGCGACATGATCGGCGCGGGCGCAAGGGCTCTCATCGAGCGCGGCTTCGAAGCGGCGGGCAAGGAGCTGGCCCCGGCGTATCTCGACGAGCTCTTCAAGCAGTTCATGGTCCATTACGGCGAGAACATCCGCGTGCGGACCGAACTCTTCCCAGGCGCGCTGGAGGCTCTCGACCGGCTCGAGGAGGCAGGCTTCCTCCTTGCTGTCTGCACCAACAAGATGGAGGAGCACTCCATCAAGCTGATCGACGAACTCGGAATCAGCCATCGCTTCGCGGCCAATTGCGGGCGGGACACCTTCCCCTATTTCAAGCCCGATCCCCGCCACCTCACTCTCACCATCGAGCGCGCGGGTGGCGATCCGTCGCGGGCCATCATGGTGGGCGATTCCCGCACCGATATCGTGACGGCGCAGAACGCAGGCATTCCGGTGGTGGCCGTGCCCTTCGGCTATACGGACGTGCCGGTGGAGAGCCTGAATCCGGATATCGTGATCGACCATTTCGACGAGCTGTTTTCAGCCGTCGTGAAGCTCCTGAAGCCGGTCACGGTCTGACGCACGGCATCGAACGCGTGCGCAACGGAGCGGCACGGCGATCGGCATTTCAATTGTCAGGAAGGAAATGGTGGGCGCGACAGGGATTGAACCTGTGACCCTTCGCGTGTGAAGCGAATGCTCTCCCGCTGAGCTACGCGCCCTGACCAGGGCCTTCTAATGGCGTCGAAGCCCCGGCGTCAAGCCACAGAGTTAAGAACCTCGCCAAGAATCTTCCAAGAATCTTCAAATTTGGATTATGGCAGCGCGGCTTTAACCGCTCGGTTACGACGTGTCGAAATTGGGGCATGGAGCGCTAGGATTTTATGGCGAAACCCTGATAAACCCTGGATCCGAAACGCGGCTATAAGCGTTACAATTCTACTCAACCCGCCATCAAATTTGTTCACTTCGAGGCAATTATGGGACGCATGCGCGCAACCCTCTTCGGTCTTGCCGGTGCTTTCGTCGCTCTCGCGACACCGGCTGCGGCATTTACGGCAATCGATCCGCTGACACGCCAGCCCCTCTACAGCACCCAGGACGAGACCGTGAAGGCTCAGGCCTCGCCCGTTCCGCGCGAGGTCGTGTCCTTCGACGGCCGCTATGCTCCCGGCACCATCGTTGTCTCCACGAGCGAGCGTCGCCTCTACTACGTCATGGGAGACGGCAAGGCCCTGCGTTACGGCGTCGGCGTCGGCCGTCCGGGCTTCACCTGGGGCGGCTCGAACACCATCACCATGAAGCGCGAATGGCCGGATTGGCGCCCCCCGGCGGCCATGCTCAAGCGTCGTCCTGACCTGCCCCGCTACATGAAGGGTGGCCCGGACAACCCGCTCGGCGCCCGCGCCATGTATCTCGGCAGCACGATCTATCGCATCCACGGCTCCAACGAGCCCGAAACCATCGGCGAGGCGGTCTCCTCCGGCTGCATCCGCATGACCAACGAGGACGTGATCGACCTCTACAACCGGGCCAAGGTCGGCGCGCGGGTCATCGTCCAGCGTTAAAAATCTTGAGACATGTCTCAGAATTGAGAAGGCCGGCATCACGCCGGCCTTTTTTCATTGGGTTCAGCGCAGCCGCTCGCGGGACAATCCCTTGGCGGCAAGATCATCGAGATAGGCCTGCCACTTCTCAGCATATCCGGCCCCGAGCTCGTGGAGATATGTCCAGCCGTAGATGCCCGTATCATGCATGTCGTCGAAGACGAGCTTGACCGCATAATTGCCGATAGGCTCGACGCCGATGATCTCGACATCCTTCTTGCCCGGCAGGATCTTGCGTTCGGCCGGAGAGTGCCCCTGCACCTCGGCCGAGGGGCTGGTGACCCGCAGATACTCGGCGGGCAGATCGAAGGCCGCCCCATCGTCGAACACGATGCGAAGGCTGCGCCTGTCCTTGGCGAGGCGAAGCTCCGTAGGCCAGCGCTCAGCGTTCATGGATCGGACCTCTTCTCGGCTTTGTTCTTTGACAGGAAGTGCCTACATATGAATTCTAACGCAAGCCTCCAAAAGCCATGAGGACTCTTCCCTGATGCAGGGATCGCCGATCACGCTGCCGACGCCCTCCCCCGGCTCTCCATTGCTGGATCCATTCGGACGGGCCATCACGTACCTGCGGGTCTCGGTGACGGACCGGTGCGATTTCCGCTGTGTCTATTGCATGTCCGAAGATATGGCGTTCCTGCCCAAGCGCGACCTCCTGAGCCTGGAAGAACTCGACCGCATCTGTACCGTCTTCGTCGAGAATGGCGTGCGCAAGCTGCGCATCACGGGCGGCGAGCCCCTGGTGCGGCGGGACATCATGACCCTGTTCCGCTCCCTCTCCCGCCATCTCGAATCCGGCGCGCTCGATGAGTTGACCGTGACCACCAACGGCTCGCAGCTCGCGCGCCATGCTCACGAGCTTGCCGCCTGCGGCGTGAAGCGGGTGAACGTGTCCATCGATACGCTCGATCCGGACAAGTTCCGCGCCATCACCCGCTGGGGCGAATTGTCGAAGGTCATGCAGGGTCTCGACGCCGCGCAGGCTGCCGGCCTGAAGGTCAAGATCAACGCCGTCGCCTTGAAGGGCGTGAACGAGGATGAGATCGAGCGCCTCATGCACTGGGCCCATGGACGCGGCATGGATCTCACCTTGATCGAGGTCATGCCGCTCGGCGAGATCGACGGGCTGCGCGTCGATCAGTATCTGCCGCTCTCGACGGTGAGGCAGAGGTTAGAGGACCGTTATACGCTGCACGATCTGCCTGAGCGCACCGGCGGTCCGGCGCGCTATGTGAGGGTGGCGGAGACCGGCGGAAAGCTTGGGTTCATCACGCCGCTGACGCACAATTTCTGCGAAAGCTGCAATCGGGTGCGCCTGACCTGCACGGGCCAGCTCTTCATGTGCCTGGGCCAGGAGGACGCCGCCGATCTGCGCGCGCCCGCACGCGCCTCGCAGGACAACGCGCTCCTGACGCAGGCCATCGCCGATGCCATCGCCCGCAAGCCCAAGGGGCACGACTTCATCATCGACCGGAACCACGCCCGTCCTGCCGTCAGCCGCCATATGAGCATGACGGGAGGTTAAGTCGTTCTGCGACGATCAGGCCGTAATACTACGCCGTTCGGTCGATTGACTGTTTAAGGCTTTCAAGTGATATCAGCTTGAACAAACAGGCTGAAGAACTGTGAACGCGTTTCATTTCGGGCAGCGCCTCTCAATACTTGCAATTCTGGTTCTGGGACAGATTTCGGTTCTAGGACTTGGCGCGCCCGTGGCGCTCGCCCAGGAGCCCGCGCCTGCGCAAAAGCCTGCGATCCGCGTCGCCGTCGAAGGCGCTTATCCGCCCTTCAACTTCATCGATCCGAACAGCAACGAATTGCAGGGCTTCGAAGTCGATCTTCTGAAGAGCCTGTGCGAGGCGATGCAGACCCCATGCGAACTCGTCCAGCATGAGTGGGACGGCATCATCAAGGGCCTGATCAAGGGCGAATACGATGCGATCATGTCGTCGCTCGAGATCACCGAGAAGCGCCAGAAGAGGATCGCCTTCTCCGACCCCTATTACCGCATCCCCGCTGTCTTCATCGGCTCCAAGGAAGTGACGCCCGGCGAGATCACGCCCCAGGCGCTTGCCGGGAAGAAGATCGGCACCATCGAGCGCAGCGATCACGAGGCCTACCTGAAGTCCTTCTACAAGGACTCAGAGATCGTTCTCTATTCCAAGGCGGACGAAGCCAATCTCGACCTGCTCGTGGGGCGGCTGGATGCGGTGTTCGGGGATGAATTGCTTCTCTCGAAGTTCCTCACGACACGCGAGGGCGAGTGCTGTCATGTGCTGGGCGATGCGCCCGCCGATCCCGCCTATCGCCGCGAGGTCTATGCCATCGGCTTCCGCCATGAAGACGAGGAACTGCGAGGCCGCTTCAACCGCGCCATCGCGCAGGTGAAGGCGGACGGCACCTATGACCGCATCCGCGCAAAATATTTTTCCTTCGATATCAAATAGAGCCGTTTGACCCCTGCTCCCTCTGTTCCTACAACCGAAGGGACAATTCAGGAGCACACGATGGCGAAGGTTGCCTTTCTGGGTCTGGGCGTGATGGGCTATCCCATGGCGCGGCATCTCGCGGCCAAGGGCCATGAGGTGACGGTCTACAACCGCACGGCGGCCAAGGCCGACAAATGGGTATCGGAGAACGGCGGACGCGCCGCCAGGACACCGCGCGAAGCAGCTCAAGGCCAGGAGATCGTCTTCGCCTGCGTGGGCAACGACGACGATCTGCGCCAGATCACCATCGGCGAAGACGGTGCTTTCCACGGCATGGCGAAGAGCGCGATCTTCGTCGATCACACCACGGCCTCGGCGGAAGTGGCCCGCGAGCTTTATGCGGCTGCCAAGGACAAGGGTTTCGCCTTCGTCGACGCCCCGGTTTCCGGCGGTCAGGCGGGTGCCGAGAACGGCGTTCTCACGGTCATGTGCGGCGGCGATGCGGATGCCTATGCGAAGGCTGAACCGGCCATCATGAGCTTCGCCCGCGCCTCGCGCCTGATGGGCGAGACCGGAGCCGGCCAGCTCACCAAGATGATCAACCAGATCTGCATCGCGGGCCTCGTACAGGGCCTCGCCGAGGGTATCCATTTCGGCAAGAAAGCGGGTCTCGACATCGAGGCGGTGCTCGACGTGATCTCCAAGGGCGCCGCCGGCTCCTGGCAGATGGAGAACCGCGGCAAGACCATGAACCAGAACAAGTTCGATTTCGGCTTCGCGGTGGACTGGATGCGCAAGGATCTGTCGATCGTGCTCGGCGAAGCGCGCAAGAACGGCGCAAGCCTGCCCGTCACCGCGCTGGTGGATCAATTCTATGCCGATGTGCAGAAGATGGGCGGCAGCCGCTGGGATACGTCGAGCCTCATCGCGCGGCTCGATAAGTAAGAAGCGGGTTCCTCTCAGAAGTACGCATGAAAAAAGCGCCGGAGCTTTTATGGCTCCGGCGCTTTTCATTTGGATGGCATCAGTTCTTAGGCAGACACACACGCCCCGGGACACAAGCCTGAGGCTTGTTGGCGGGAGGCGGCGCCTGAACCGCCGGGCGAATTGCCGGGGCAGGCCGAGCCTCGGGCCGGGCAACCGGCGGCCGCACGACGGGAGGAGCGGGCCTCGCCACCGGCGCCGGTGCCGGACGCGGCCGTTCCACGACGGGGTTGGACGGCTGCGCAGGCCGGATCATCGGCGCGGCGCGAGGGCCTTCGACCCGAGGAGCTGGACGCTCGATTGTTGGAACGGTCGGACGGCGGACGACGGGACGCTCCGGCTCCGGAGCGGGACGCCGTACAACCGGCGAATCGGCCCTTTCCGGACGCCGCACGACAGGCGGAGTATCTCTGTCAGGACGACGCACGACAGGTGGCTCATCCCGGTCAGGGCGCCGTACGACAGGCGGGACACCCCGGTCAGGAGGCGTCACGCGCGGCGCAGGCGGTGTATCCTCGTTGGCAGGACGAATGGCCGACGGCGAACGAGCAGGCCGGACAGGTTGAGGTCTTTGGACCGAATCCTGATCGACCGCTCCAGGAGCAGGGACAATGACCTGCGGCCGCTCCGCAGGCGTCGGGCGGACGACAGGAATGGGACGGCTCGGGAGGCGCGGAGCCTGAACCGGCGGCCGTTCTCCCGGACGGGCAACCGGAGGACGCTCGGGTCGTGTCACGACCGGAATCGGCTTCGGCTCCGCCGTCAGGCCGGGCTGGCGCGGAATCGGAGGCATGGGGCGACGCCCACGCGGAGGGCTGGGTTCGCCGCGACCGAAGAGAGGATCTCCGATCCCAGGCGTCCGGACGGGAAGCGCCACCGGACCGCGCGGCGTTACGGGTGCGATGGGCTCGTAATAGTAGCGCGGCGGACGGGCATAGCGCGGCAGCGGCAGCGGGGATGGAATCGGCAGCACGCCTACCATGATCGGCGGCGGAGGCGGCTCGCGAATGATCGTGACGAACTCATCGTCATCCTCATAGGCCGGCAGCAGATAGACCGGGGGGCGCGGCGGAGGCGGCGCTTCGCGGATGATCGTCACCACCTCGACAACCTCGATGGTCTCGACTGCGGGCAGCGGAGGCGGCAGGTCCTCATACACGACCTCCTCGAATACTTGCGGCGGAGCCACCGGCGCTGAAAGGCGTGCGAGCCTACGGCGGCTGTCCGGTGCGTGTGGACCATTCGGATAGCGGCGCAGATAGGTCCAATAGGCCTCGCTCGTGTTGCGGGTCACGGTCTGACGCCAGACGATGGCCTCGCGGCGGGCTGCGAGCAGGGCCGAGACGCGACGGGCGAGCGGATGATCGGGATAGCGGCGCAGGAAGGCCTGGTAATCCTGGATCGTGTCGCGCTCGACGGCGATGTTGTAGGCTTCCTCGGCAGGCACCTCCTCGATGCGGCGCACCTGGGGAGCGGGAGGCAATGCGGATGCGGTTCCCTCAGCCTCGAAGAACGTGAACGGCGCGTTGCCGAGATTGGCCTTGTGCCACGGCGTCTGCAGCCCCTTCGTGGTCTCGTGGGTGCGCAGGCGAACGCGATTGAACATCTCGTCCACCGGCACGCCGGGCTGGCGCATCATCTCCGCGAGTGCGGTCGCGTAATGGCCGTAAGGTCCGGGCGCGTCGCCATTGGTGATGTTGGGAGCGGACGAGAACGCGATCAGGAAGCCGGCGGGCGGGTCCATAAGAGCAAGACCGCGGGCGAGTGGATCACCGCCGGCGGGAAGCGGATAATCCCGCGTCATATCGGCCATGATGATGCGGCCTTGAGCGGGAGTGCGCTCCAGCGAACGGACCAGGTCAGAGAGGCGGAAGCCGTCGATCGGCACATCCACATCGCGCTGGATGCGCGCATCGACCGGCAGCAGATAATTCTCGCCTTCAAGCTGCAGGCCATAGCCCGACAGATAGACGACCACGCTTCCATCGCTCGGAAGGGCCTGAGCCTTGTCGAGGAAATCGCGCACCACGCGGCGCAGGTCATTGGCGTTGAGATCGCGGCCCTGGATCACCTCGAAACCGGCGCTGGTGAGCGCCTGGGCGATCAGGCCCGCATCATTGGCTGCAGTGGCAAGCGCGCGGCCCTCATAGGCGCTCTGGCCTATCACAAGCGCGAGACGATTCTGCTGCTCCTCCTGCGCACTTGCCGGAGTGAACGCACCAGCAAAGGATGTCAGGAGAAGGACGGCGAAAACGATAGCACGTTTCAACTGGTACACGGAGCGCGAACCTTTTTACGACCCGGAGAGCGGGTATTTCAGAGCAAGCGGTAAGGACTGGGACTTGAATGGGCCGTGAACAAAAGGGAACGCTGACGGCGGCTCAGCGGCGGGTAACCGTGAGATAGACGACGAAGGCGCCGATCCCTAGCGCCAAAAGCATAATCACCATCTCGCGGGTCTCGCCCGTGAGGGTCACGCTTCGATACATCTCGGACAGTTGCGTAGCACGCTCGGGATCGCGCGAGACGATGATAGTGAGCACGACGCTGAGCGTCGCAAGAATGAGAATCCACGGAAGGCGACGCATGACTGAACCTCTTATTTTCCCTCGAAGCGCGGCGCGCGCTTCTCGCGGAATGCGGTAATACCCTCAAGGAAGTCGCGACTGAAGCCTGCTTCCCGCTGCAGTTGGGCTTCGAGTTCGAGCTGGGTCCGCAAATCGTTGGAGAGGCTTTGGGCCACGGCCTGCTTCGTCAGGCGCTGTGCGAGCCCCGGGCCGGCAGCAATGGCGGCGGCGAAGGCCGCCACATCCACCGCGAAGGAGGCGTCCTCGAACACCTTGAAGACCAGCCCCATGCGCTGCGCTTCTTCTGCCGGAATCGGCTCGGCGGTGAGCATCAGGGCGAGCGCCTGCTTGGGACCGACAAGGCGTGGCAGGATCCAGGTGCCGCCTGCATCCGGCACAAGCGCGATCTTGGCGAAAGCCTCTTGGAGATAGGCGGAACGCGCGGCGACCACGATATCGCAGGCAAGCGCGATGTTCAGGGATGCGCCGACCGCAGGCCCATTGAGGGCTGCGATGGTGATCTTGGGATAGCTGGCGAGCTTGAGGATCAGGGGATTGTAGTCGCGCGCCAAGGGCGGGCCGAGATCGATGCGCCCCTTCTCATCCTTCGGCAGATTCTCGGTGAGATCCTGGCCCGAGGAGAAGGCCCTGCCCTCCCCGGTCAGCACCACGACGCGGACGTTCTCGTCCTGCTCGCATTTGTCGAGCGTCTCCCGCAGCTCGGCATGCATGGTGCCGTTCAAGGCGTTCAGCTTGTCGGGCCGGGCGAGCGCAATGGTCGCCACATGGCCCTCGATGGTGCAGCGCAGGGTCGTGAGACTCATGCTCGTTCAAGCTCCCGAATGGTCGAGCTCGAACATAGTGCGAATTTCCGAGCGAAGAACAGGCAAAAGCTCCTCCTCGAACCAGGAATTGGTCTTAAGCCAGCCATTGTTGCGCCAAGACGGATGCGGAAGCGGCAGGATGCGGGGCCTTTGCGGGCTGGAAAGAATCTCACGCCAGCGCCGCACGGTGCCGGTCAGCCCATCCCGAAACTCGTCGCCGAGATGCCAGGACTGGGCGTACTGCCCGATGAGAAGGATGAGCTCCAGATTCGGGAGCGCCCGGAAAAGCGGCTGCCGCCAGGCTTCCGCGCATTCCCGGCGCGGGCCCAGGTCGCCGCCCTTGGCATCCTGGCCCGGGAAACAGGATCCCATCGGCACGATGGCCACCTTGGACGCATCGTAGAACGCCGCCTTGTCGAGCCCGAGCCACTCGCGCAGGCGGGTTCCCGAGCGGTCGTCGAACGGGATGCCGCTGGCATGCGCCCGCGTGCCGGGAGCCTGGCTCGCAATGCACAGGCGCGCCGAGGCGCTGCCCTGGATGATCGGGCGCGGCTCATGCGGCAAAGAGAGGCCATAGCGAGGCGCATCGCGGCAGATACGGCAGGCGCGCAATTGTTGGGCGAGAGCGTCGAAATCGGAGGGAGGATTCATTCGCCTCAGATGGGAATGCTTACGCATGTCGGCGACGCGCCGAGACGTCACACCGAGACTTCATCCCCGGGAGCGCCGCCAGTCCTGCGGACGCTCGAACTCGCCGGCCCATATGCCTGCCCTCCTGCTCTGCGCGCGCATTTCCTGCAGGTCGTAATCGCGCCCGTAGGAAACGGCCCAGCCCTCCTCCACCATGCGCGCGCCGATATCAGCGCCCTTCACATTGCAGCGGGCGAGGATGCGCTGATAGCGGTCGCGGCCTGCGGCGCGGCATTGCACGTTCTCGCCGGAGACAATGTCGATGAGCGCGCGGCGGGCAACATCGCCACAGCGATAAGAACGCCCTGATCGAAAGCAGGTCTGATCCATCTCCGGCGCGTCGATGCCCTTCAGGCGGATCTTCGCATCGCCGATATGGATCGTGTCGCCATCGGTGACATGGGCGCGGCCTTCGAGACCACGCCCATCCGGCTTCAGCACGACAACCGAACCGCCGGCGAGAGCCAGCGCGATGATGAGAGATTGAAGGCCGCTCGACCGGGAGCGGCGTCGGCGCATTCTCACGACAGGCGCTCGGCCACTCCCGCCTGGCCGAACGTCGCCATGTCGCGATGAACGGACGCAGCGGCCTTCACGATGCCCATCGCGAGCGCTGCTCCCGATCCCTCGCCGAGGCGCATGCCGAGCGCCAGAAGCGGAATCTTGCCAAGACGCGCCAGCACATCCTGATGTGCGCCCTCGGCGCTAAGATGGCCTGCGATGCAATGGTCGATGGTGGAAGGATGGATGGCATGAAGAACCGCAGCGGCGGCGGTCGCCACATAGCCGTCGAGCACCACGGGAATCTTCTGGAGCCGTGCGGCCAGGATCGCACCGGCCATGGCCGCGATCTCACGGCCGCCGAGACGGCGCAGCACTTCGAGCGGGTCTTTCAGGTGATCGCCGTGATGGGCAATCGCAGCCTCGACCGCCGCGACCTTGCGCTTCAGGCCTTCATCGTCGATGCCCGTGCCGCGCCCCACCCAATGCTCGGCGGGGCCGCCATAGAGCGCCGTGTAGATGGCGGCAGCGACCGTGGTGTTGCCGATGCCCATCTCGCCGATAGCGAGAAGATCGGTGCCGCCGGCAATCGCCTCCATACCGAAGGCCATGGTGGCGACACATGCCTTCTCGTCCATGGCCTCCGCCTCGGTGATGTCGCCAGTGGGCATGTCGATGGCGAGGTCGAAGACCTTAAAGCCAAGCCCATAGGCCGCGCAGATCTGGTTGATGGCCGCGCCACCAGCCGCGAAGTTCTCGAGCATCTGGCGATTCACATCGGACGGAAAGGCCGAGACGCCCTTCGCGGTGACGCCATGGCTTCCGGCGAAGACGCAGACCAGCGGGCGGTCGGCGGTCGGATTGGGCTTGCCCTGCCAGGCGGCAAGCCACTCGGCGAGCCATTCGAGACGGCCCAGACTGCCTGCGGGCTTCGTCAACTGCCGGTCCCGCATCCGCGCGGCCTCGATGGCCGCCTCGTCAGGACCGGGCATGGTCGTGATCAGGCGGCGGATATCGTCGAAAGGTGAAGCAGCGGTCATGAGGGGCTCCGGCCCATAGGGCATTGCGGAATCTGATGTGGCGTGACCTATAGCGATCTGATTGCGTGGGGTGAAGCATGTCCGAGCAGATCGAAACGACACAGAGAGAGCCAATCGGCTTCTGGCAGGCCGTCACAATCGATATTGCCCAAGCTTTACGCTTCTATTCCCGCCTCCCGGTGCCAGCTCTGCCTTGGGAGCAAAGCGCCCATGCGTTGCCGGATTTCCCCCGCCTCATCCGGGTTCTGCCGATCGCGGGGCTTACCCTCGGGATTCTTCCAGCGCTCACGCTCATCTTCGGAGAACTCCTCGTTCTGGGTTCTTTAGTGTCGGCAACCCTGGCGGTTGCGGTTGCCACCCTGACGACAGGAGCTTTTCACGAGGACGGCTTGGCCGATACCGCAGACAGCTTCGGGGGCTCGACCCGAGAGCGCCGCCTGGAAATCATGCGCGACAGCCGCATCGGCTCCTTCGGGGCATCCGCCCTCTTCCTCGCCCTGTTTCTCCGCATCAGCCTCCTGTCGAGTGTAATCGCCTATGGCGGATTGACGCTTAGCGTCATGGCCCTGCTCATGATCGCTGCCCTCTCGCGGACGGCAGGCCTCATGCCTCTCGTCTTCCTGCCGCCCGCTCGCGTCGACGGCGCCGCCTATGCCGTGGGGCAACCCTCGCGCGGCAGTTTCTGGTTCGCCGCAGGATTGGCGAGCCTCCTTGCCCTCGCGCTCGGACAGCTCGGCGGCCTGCCACCTCTCGCCGTAGGTCTGATGATCGCTCTTTCAGGCCTCATCGGCTGGGGCTTCATTCGCCTCTCGATGAAGCATCTCGGTGGGCAGACCGGCGATATCGCGGGCGCGACGCAGCAGGTGGCCGAGATCGCTGCGCTGATCGGCCTCTTGACCATGATCCATCCATAACAACATTTGACAAGACAATGACCCGCGTCTCCAGCCCCTGCATCCGCGTCTGTACCCTCGACCCCGAAACGGGCCTCTGCGAAGGCTGCGGACGCACGCGGGAAGAGATCGCGAGCTGGTACCGGATTCCGGAAGAGGAACGCCAGCGCATCATGGCGGAATTGCCGGAGCGCATGCGCGAGGCTTTCGCGATGCCGAACGACAAGGCGGAATGACATGCCGGGAATCCGTGGCGCAGGCGGATTGCTTCTGATCGCGGCGCTGCTGATCGCGATGTTCGCCGATCAGGATATCGGCGATCTCACCCCGGTCGAGGCGGCTGGCCTACTCGGTTTCGGAGGCATCAGCCTTTTTCTCGCCGCCAGCGTCGTCGAAGGTTTTGGCGAACACTGGACCTCTGGCGTGCAGGCAAGTGCCGTGAGCGGCGGCGTGCTGATCGCACTCATGGTCATGTATTCCGCGCGTGGCGAATTCCAGAACGTTATCGACCGCGCCATCGGCGACATCTCGGTGGGACGCACGGTGGTGACGCCGGACGGCGAGGTGATCGCCGCCCGCAAGACCGACGGCAGTTTCCTTCTGCAGGCAAAAGTGAACGGGCACGACACGCGCTTGGTTTTCGACACAGGCGCAAGCACCGTCGTGCTGCGCGCGGAGAACGCGACTGCATTAGGGATCAAGCCGGAGACGCTGAATTATTCCGTTCCTGTCTCGACGGCGAATGGCGGCGCGCTTGCGGCTCCTGTTGTGTTGGAGAGTCTTTCCATCGGATCGATCACGGAGCGCAATGTTCACGCGCTCGTCGCGCGTGAGGGCGTGCTCCATGCCAATTTGCTCGGCATGACATTCCTGGAGCGCCTCGGGTCGTATGAAGTGCGCGGCAACAGGTTGATCCTGAGAGCGGGGGAAGGCGAGTAGCCAGGGCCGTCATCCCGGACGAAGCAGAGCGAAGATCCGGGATCGTTTTCAGGATAGGGCGCTATTCTCGTCACGCGATCCCGGATCGGCTTCGCCGTCCGGGATGACTGCGTAATTTATTCCGCAGCTGTATTCAGCGCTGCGCTGCGCGACACCTGCGCCACCGCATCCCGCAAGGTCTGCAGGTTCGCGCCGGGCTTCACGGCCTCCGTCGCCAGATGACGGCGGAAGGCGCGCGCACCGGGCATCCCTGTGAAGAGACCGAGCATGTGGCGGGTGATGTTGCTCAGGCGCTCGCCCTTTTCCAGCTGTGCGGCGATGTAGGGCTCATACGCCTCCACCGCCTCGAAGCCATCGACCACCGGCGGCTCCTCGCCATAAAGCTCGCGGTCGACGCCAAGCAGGATTTCGGGTTCGTGATAGGCGATGCGCCCCAGCATGACACCGTCTACATGCTTCAGGTGCTCGTGGATTTCGGCCCATGTCTTGATGCCGCCATTGATGGCCATGGGAAGATCGGGCCGCGCCGCTTTCAGACGATAGACCCGGTCGTAGTCGAGCGGCGGAATGTCCCGGTTCTCCTTCGGAGAGAGGCCCTTGAGCCACGCCTTGCGGGCATGGACCGTCAGCTCGTCACAACCTGCAGCGACCACGCATTCGGTCAGGCGGTCGAGCGCCTCCTGCGTGTCCTGATCGTCCACGCCGATGCGGCACTTCACCGTGACGGGAAGCGAAACGGCGGCCTTCATGGCGGCCACGCATTCGCCCACGAGCACCGGCTCCTGCATCAGGCAGGCGCCGAAGCGGCCGTTTTGCACCCGGTCCGAGGGGCAGCCCACATTGAGGTTGATCTCGTCATAGCCGAAATCGGCGCAGATCTGCGCAGCCTTGGCGAGTTCCTCCGGGCTCGAACCACCCAGCTGCACCGCCACGGGGTGCTCCGCATCGCTGAAACCAAGCAGACGCTCGCGGGGCCCGAAAATCACCGCGCCCGTGGTGACCATCTCCGTATAAAGCCGCGCCCGGCGCGACATGACACGATGAAACGCCCGGCAATGCCGGTCGGTCCAATCCATCATGGGGGCAACGGTGAAGAATTTCTGGGTCATCTCGAAATATTTTCTAGGAGAGCTTTCCGGCTCAACGGGGCTTGAACAGCCTTTTCCAATATGGAGGCTGCAATCTCAAGGAAAATAAGCGGGCGGCGTTGTCACACAGCGCTTGGTCCCTGGGTCTACTAAGGTCAAGCTACCGTATTCTGGCCTGATTGAGCCTGTGACATGCCCCATCGAGGAAGCCTCTTGTCGAAGGAGAAGGCTATGTCGATCAACTGGCTCGTCTTGGCTCCAGCCGATCAGGATTTCCGCATTCCAACCTACGGCAATTACGGCGGCCCGGATTATACGGGCGGTGTGCTGTTGGAGCCTGGGGAGACGGCCTCCTTCGCCGTTAAACCTGTCGATCCACTCGATGCGCTTTTCCGCCGTCATGATCGAGCGGTCCTTGCAGCCGACACCCCGCTTGAGCAGGCGCAAGCCGACCTGAAACTGATCAAGGGGATCATGGGGCTTGCGCCCAATGCTGTTACGGGTGAAGGCGACCTCTATGCAGGCGCGGCCATCCTGGCGATGATCGGGCGGATCGTCGTCGATGACCGGCGACCAGATGTGCTTGCCAAAATTGATCTGCCGAAGACTATCGAGACAGCCGCCAAACTCATCGAACAGGGCAGCCTCCAGCCGGAGCCGCAGGAGAGAGCGGCCCTCGTGGCCTGGCTGCAGCAGACGAGCGCAGCATTGGCCGAAAGCGAAAGCCCCATCGCTGATCTCGCCGCAGAGAAGATCCTGGCTCTGGTTGGCAAGCTTGGGGGCGGCACGCTGTCCTTTATCCTGTCCGATGATGCCTTCGTTCTCCCCACGGGCAATGCTGCGAAGGCCCTCTTCGTGGAAGCAATCGTGCATGTAGTCGAAACAGAAGGGACTGGCGTTTCGATCCCCTCACATCATGGGGATGTTGCGTCACACCTTTTTGACGCCCTCGAGCATAAGCTGGACTCTCACAGCGGACACTGGGACTTCGCGTTCTAGGCCCAAGCAGGCTCAGATGAAGGATGAGTGAGTCTCATACGCGTCAAATGACATCGGCGACCTTTGCCTCCAGCGCCGAAACGGCATCTTTTGGCTTCAGCCTCACCTGCAGGCCCCGCTGACCGCCGTTCATGAAGACTTCTTCGTGCGCAAGGGCAGATTGTTCCATGAGGGTGGGAACGCGCTTCTTCTGTCCGAAGGGGCTGATCCCGCCCACGTGATAGCCGGTCACGCGCTCCGCATCCACGGGCTTCATCATCTGCGCCGCCTTGCCGCCGAGGGCCGAGGCGAGCTTTTTCAAATTCACTTCCTTGTCGGAGGGAACGACAACGCAGGCCGGCTTTCCGTCCACCAGCACCATGAGCGTCTTCAGCACGCTGTTCGGATCGGCGCCCATGGCCTCTGCCGCCTGCATCCCGATGCGCTCCGCATTCGGATCGTACTCATAGGCATGAACCGTGAAGGAAACACCGGCCTGCTGGAGGGCCTGCGTGGCGCGGGTGGTCTTCGACATGAGAAGGCTTCAGAAATTCGATCGGTCAGTGATCGTGCTTGTGGCCGTGGTGATGATGGTGGCCGCATCCGCAGCCGGGGCCATGCTCGTGATGGTCATGATCATGCGCGTGCTTGTGTTCATGCTTGTGATCATAATGCTCGTGAGCATGATCGTGATGATGGTGCTCATGGCCGTGATGGTGGTGATCATGATCGCAGACATGGGTGCTGCGCTCCGGCTTGAACGGGCGCTCCACCGGCGTCACCGTGCAGCCCTGCCCGCGCGCTAGCTCCGCGAGAGCCGGATTGTTCTCGATATAGAGAGCGTCGTTCGTGAGCTCGGCGAGGCCGTGGTTCGAGCCCAGATGCCAGGCAAGGCGCATGAGGCGCAGAGGATTTTCCGCCCTCACCTCCAACAGACCTTCGGCCTTTGCCTTCACCTGAACGAGGCTTCCGTCTTCCAGGCGAAGCGCGTCGCCGTCGTTGATGGTCGTTTCCATGTCGAGATCGAGATGGATCTCGGTGCCGCCCTCGGCCTTCAGATGGGCATGCCGGCGGTTTCGCGCCTCGTGATCGAGGGTCACCGTATCGACGACACGGTCGGCCTTCACGGCGGGCTTGCGGACGATAGTAGTGACGCGGGGCATGGTGTTGTCTCGACAGTGAGGGGCAGCGGTTCAGGTGAATAGCACTTTAGGGCATGCATAGGCCAGTTTTGAAAGGCCAGGCTAGATCGCTTACCCAATCAGGGATACTGTTTCATCATGACTTCTCATGCTGGAACAGCTCTCTTCATATTGGCAATCATTCTCGGAATTATAAGCCGCCTGGCAGGCTCGACGCTGAGAAGCTCCCCTGTCTACCTTTTGATACCGAGCCTGATCATGGCTTTGGTTTTCGGGGCTATTTTCGTTTGGATAAGCGCTCTCTTGAGCCCCCCATAATATGGATCAGTACTCGACCTTGTCCGGATTGTCCGCCCAGGCCTGGAACACCGCCTTGGCCTCCAGGCTTGGCAGGTGGTCCATGGGGATGATGCGCTCGGAAATGGGCTTCGGAATTTCGTCATAGATCAGGCTGTCGTCGAAGCCGATCTCGGCAGCATCCTGCCTGGTATTGGCGAAGACGATGCGCGATACCCGCGCCCAATAGGCGGAGGCGAGGCACATGGGGCACGGCTCGCAACTCGTATAGAGCGTCGCGCCCTCCAGCGAGAAATCGCCGACCGCCTCGCAAGCGCGGCGGATCGCCGTCACCTCGGCATGGGCCGTGGGATCGTTGGCGGAGGTCACCTGGTTCCAGCCCTCGGCCAGAACTTGGCCGTCGCGCACGATCACGGCGCCGAACGGGCCGCCCGCGCCGCCCTCCATATGCTCGCGGGACAGGTCGATGGCGCGTTTCAGGTAGCGCTGGTCTTGAGTGTTCATGTCGGTCATGGGGCTTATTTACCGTCTGACGGCCTCAGAGGCGAGTGATTTCGGTCAAGCTGGCTGCGCTCCCGGACCTGGAGAAGCTGCGCCACCACCGAGGCCGCGATCACGGCAGGATCCTTATCCGCGATGCCTGGAAGCCCGATGGGGCAGACCAGGGAGGCGATCCACTCCTGCGGCAGCCCGAGTTCACGGAACCGTTTCTCGAACCGGGCACGCTTCGTGGCGCTGCCGATGAGGCCCACATACGGGAAGCCGCGCTGCAGGGCCGCAGCCGTGATCGCCATGTCGAGGGGGTGATCGTGAGTCATCACGAGGATGAGGGAGTTCGCAGAAGCCTCCGCGATCTCTCCTTCTGGGCTTTTCATGCGGATGGCGGATGCGTTTGCGGGAACATGGGAAGGAAAGGCGTCCTCCCGGTCATCGAGCCAACGAACGGAGAACGGGAGTGGCGCGAGGGCCAGCACGAGCGCGCGGCCTACATGGCCTGCGCCGAAGATGAGGACGGGCGTGCGATCCTCACCATGGGTCTCGCGCCATTCGGCGCCGGGGGCGTCATCGGCCTGCGATGCCAGTTCGCGCCTGACGCGGCCATTCTCCATGCGGCACTCGACATCGAAGAGAGCGCCTTTGCTCTCCGCTTCGACAAGCGGAGAGATGTCGGAGAGGTTGCGCTCGTCAAAAGTCTCGATGAGGATCTTCACGCGCCCGCCGCAGCATTGCCCGAGATCGGGGCCGAGCGCCTGGTCTACGATACGAGCAGAGCCCCGCCCCGCCTTCAGCATTTCGCTGGCGATGTCGAGCATCAGAAATTCTAGCTGTCCACCACCGATGGTGCCGTGGAACGCACCATCCGGCCGCACGACCATGCGCGCATCCTTCTCGCGAGGAGCAGAGCCTTTAACATCATGCACGGTGATCAGAGCCGCCGCGCCATGTCGCGTGATGAGATCGGTGAGCTGTCGCCAAGCTCTCACCCCATCGACCTCCCCCGCTGAGCCTCGCAGGCGCGCAGGATTGCCTCTGGCGTCGCGGGCGCATTCAATGGCACAGGCTTCGACGGATCGAGCGCATGGACAGCATCGGCCAACGCGCAGAATACGCTGTTCGCCAGCATGATCGGCGGCTCGCCCACCGCCTTCGAGCGATAGATCGTCTCTTCGCGGTTGGAATTGGGATAGAGCGCGACACGGAAATCGGCGGGCACATCGGAGGCCACGGGAATCTTGTAGGTGGAAGGCGCGTGCGTGAGCAGGTGACCTTCCTTGCCGAACACGAGTTCTTCCGTCGTGAGCCAGCCCATGCCCTGCACGAAGCCGCCTTCGATCTGGCCGATATCGATGGCCGGGTTCAAGGAACGCCCCACATCGTGGAGAATGTCTGTGCGCAGCACGCGGTTCTCGCCGGTGAGCGTATCGACGATGACTTCCGAGCACGCAGCGCCATAGGCGAAGTAGAAGAAGGGACGGCCCGTGCCCTTGGCGCGATCCCAGGTGATCTTCGGCGTCTTGTAATGGCCTGCCTCGGACATCTGAACACGCGCAAAAATGCACTTCTTCACCAGCTCATCGAAGGGAATGCTCTCGTTGCCGATGAAGACGCGGTCGTCGCGGAATTCGATTTGCTCTTCAGGAACGCTAAAAGCCTCGGCGGCATACGCAATCATACGCTTCTTGATCGCGCCCGCCGCGACCTTGGCCGCCATGCCGTTGAGATCGGAGCCCGAAGATGCCGCCGTTGGCGAGGTGTTGGGCACTTTCGCAGTCGTCGTCGCCGTGATGCGCACGCGCTCCATGGCGATACCGAATTCCTCGGCCACGACCTGCGCCACCTTGATGTAAAGCCCCTGCCCCATCTCAGTGCCGCCGTGATTCAGATGCACGGAGCCGTCCTGATAAACATGGACCAGAGCGCCCGCCTGGTTCATATGGGTCAGCGTGAAACTGATGCCGAATTTCACAGGCGTCAGAGACAAACCTCGCTTCATGATGGGCGAAGCAGCGTTAAAGGCGGCGATCTCCTTGCGGCGCTCGCGGTAACTCGATGTCTCTTCGAGCGTGCGCACAAGACTGAGGAGCGTATCGGTCTCCTCCACCTCCATGCCATAGGGCGTGATGTTCTCACCCTCACGATAGAAATTGGCGTAGCGCACATCGAGCGGATCGCGTCCCGTCGCCCAGGCGATCTGGTCCATCACATGCTCGATGGCGAGCATGCCTTGCGGCCCGCCGAAACCACGAAAAGCGGTGTTCGACACTGTGTTGGTCTTGAGCCGTTTCGAGGCGATCTGGACGGCAGGCATCCAATAGGCGTTGTCCGCATGGAACATGGCGCGGTCCACCACGCCGGCGGAAAGGTCAGCCGAATAGCCGCAACGCGCCAGAAGATCGACACCATAGCCCTGGATGCGGCCCTCTCCGTCGAAGCCCACTTTCCAGTCGCAGCGGAAATCATGACGCTTTCCGGTGAGGATGAAATCGTCATCGCGGTCGAGGCGGATCTTGCACGGTCGTCCGGTAACGCGCGCAGCCAATGCTGCCGTCACGGCCCATTGCGTGGCTTGGCTCTCCTTGCCGCCGAAGCCGCCGCCCATGCGGCGCGTCTCGCAGGTGACGTAAGAATCGGGAATGTCGAGCACGCGGGCGACCACATGCTGCACTTCCGTGGGATGCTGGGTCGAGGAATAGACTTGAACGTCGCCATCCTCGCCCGGAATGGCGAAGGCAACCTGACCCTCAAGATAGAAATGCTCTTGCCCGCCGATGCGGAACTGGCCTTCAAGACGATGAGGGGCAGCAGCGACAACGGCCTCTACATCGCCACGGCCATACGCATAATCCGGCAGAACGGTCTCGCCGCGATCGAGCGCATCCTCGACGGTGATGCTCGGTGTCTCGGAGACAATCTCCATCACCGCCTTCTTCACCGCGCGCCGCGCGATGTCACGAGTCGTGGCGACGACAGCGAAAACCGCCTGCCCCATGAAACTGATCTCGCTATCGACAAACAGCGGATCGTCGCCAAAGGCCGGCGACACATCGTTCTTGCCGGGAATGTCGGCCAGAGTCAGAACGGCAACGACGCCGGGCGTCTCGCGAACGGCGGCAACATCGAGCGAGATCAGACGCCCCCGCGCCTTCGGCGACTGGCCGATAGCAACATGTAAAGTGCCCTCCGGCTCGCGGATATCGTCGATATATTGAGCAACGCCCTGAACATGCTTCGGGCCTGAATCGTGCGGCAGAGGCTTGCGAATGTGGCGGAGAAACTCCCCATCCTCCCCTTGAGGGGGAGGGTCGAAGCGCGCAAGCGATCCGGGGTGGGGTGGTGGCGCGACACTGGCAGATGTGGAGCTTCCCACCCCCTCCCGCGCCTTCGGCGCGACCTCCCCCCTCGAGGGGGAGGTAGAAGCAACGGGGACCTTCGGATGCTCGTTCATGGCCTTACTCCGCTGCCGCGAGCGCTTCGCGCCGACCGATGATCCGCGTCGCACCCGTTTCACCGGAGGCCGTCTCGCTCAGAGCCTTGAACACGAGATTGCGCGCCACCGTCGCGCGATAGACCGCCGATGCGCGATGATCGTCGAGCGGCTGGTAATCGCGTGCGATGGCTGCCATTGCATCGCCCCAGGAAGACGGATCGTCGAGAGAGATTCCGGTAAGTGCCTTTTCGGTTTCCATCGCGCGCTTCGGAATGCCCGCCATGCCGCCGAAGGCGATGCGCGCCTCGGCGATCCTGCGGCCATCGAGCCTGAGCTTGAACGCGCCCATAACGGCGGAGATATCCTCGTCGAAGCGCTTGGAGACTTTGTAGGCGCGGAACACTTCGTTGCTGTTGAGCTTCGGCACCGTGACGCGGCGCACGAACTCGCCGGGCTGACGATCCTGCTTGCGATAGGCGATGAAGAATGTGTCGAGGGGAATAACGCGGGTGCTTTCGCCCTTGCGCAGCTCAAGCTTAGAGCCAAGCGCGATGAGCGCAGGTGCGAGATCGCCAATGGGCGAGCCGTTGGCGATATTGCCGCCGACGGTTCCGGAAGCCCGCACCTGGACCGAGCCGAAACGGCGCATGAGCTCGCCGAGATCAGGATCAATGCTTGCAAGGCTTGAATAGGCGGCGGCATGAGTGGCCGTTGCACCGATGGTAAGCGCATCGGCGGTGTCCTCAATCTGGTCGAGGCCGGACACACGCCCGAGCCAGATGATCTTCTCAAGCTCCGCCATGCCCTTCGTGATCCAGAGGCCCACATCGGTACAGCCCGCCACGAGGGTGGCATCGGGATGTTGATCATAAAGAGCGGCAAGGGACGCTTCGCTTGCGGGAGCGGCGAAGAAGTGGGCTTCGCTTCCGACGACGAGATCCTGGCCGTCAGCCATTGCGGCAAGGCCGCGTGCGGTCGCCCCATTGGCCTCGGCGAAGAGATCGTCTGGCTTGCCTGAGCAAGCCTCGAGCGCCGCATCGACGATGGGCCTGTAGCCCGTGCAGCGGCAGAGATTGCCAGCAAGCGCGTCGTTGATACCGTCGCGGCCCAACGGCCGCTCGGCTTCATGATAGAGCGTAAAAAGGCTCATCACGATGCCGGGCGTGCAGAAGCCGCATTGGGAACCGTGATGCGCCACCATGGCCGATTGGACGGGATGCAATTCCCCGCTTTTCGCGAGGTCTTCGACGGTCACCACCTCCGCGCCGTCGACCTGTCCGAGAAGGAGAATGCAGGCGTTGACGGGCTCATAGTGAACGCGCCCGTCCTTCAATCTGCCGAGGGCTATGGTGCAGGCACCGCAATCGCCTTCGGCGCAGCCCTCTTTCGTGCCGACCCGGCGCTCCTGGAGTCTCAGGTAATCCAGAAGTGTGGTGCGCGGGTGAAAGCCTGAAACCTCGATGGGCTGTCCATTCCGCCAGAAGCGGATTGCGTCTCGTGCCAAGATCATCCTCCGCCGGGTTCTTCCCGGCCTGTTATGGTGAGCCGGGAAGAATGGAGGAGCAAGGCCTTTTCGCCAAGGGGCCGCAGGTGCTCTTTACGCGAAAGTCTAGACTTACCAGGTGCCGGTATTGGGCATTGAGGCCCAGGGCTCCTGAACGGGCTTGGGTTCGCCGCGCTGCAGCAATTCGATGGAGATGTTGTCGGGAGTCTTGACGAAGGCCATGTAGCCGTCGCGGGGCGGGCGATTGATGGTCACGCCAGCATCCATCAGCTTCCGGCAGGTCTCATAGATGTCGTCGACCCGATAAGCGAGATGGCCGAAATTCCGGCCGCCGGCATATTCATGCTCGTCCCAGTTATAGGTGAGTTCCAGAAGTGGAGCCTTGGTTTCCTTGGCTTTCTCGACATCCCCAGGGGCTGCCAGGAAAACAAGGGTGAAGCGCCCCTTCTCGTTCTCCGATCGACGAACTTCGACAAGGCCGAACTTGTTGCAGAAGAAATCGAGGGACTGCTCCAGGTTCGAGACCCGGACCATGGTGTGGAGATATTCCATAGACTATCGCTCCTATGCGCTCGGGCTACCGTGATGGCGCATTTGGCGCAGAGATCAAGGCTTATGCATTATCCCCACGGAAAAAGCCTTGGAATTGTCCAAGTGGGCGTGACTTTTATCGCCTACGGATTCAGACAATCTTGCCCCCACCGCTAATCTCCTAGATTTAGCGTAATCATGTTTCATGAAAGAGCTGCCGATGCGAACCGATGTCGCCCAGACCGTCCGTCTCGAAGATTATCGCCCGAGCGATTTCTTGATTGACCAAGTCGAGCTGGACGTGCGGCTGCATCCCACTGCAACGAAGGTGACGACGACGCTGTCCATGCGCCCTAACCCGGCCGGGCGCTCCGACGTCCCGCTGGTGCTGGACGGCGACGAGGTGAACCTCAAAGGGCTCGCCCTGGACGACCGCGCGCTGGATACAGGCGAGTTCGAGGCATCGCCGCAATCTCTCGTGATCTCCCAGCCGCCGCAGCAGCCTTTCAAGCTCACCATCGAAACCGAGATCAACCCGACGGCGAACACCAAGCTGATGGGGCTTTACCGCTCTAGCGGTAATTATTGCACGCAATGCGAGGCTGAAGGGTTCAGGCGCATTACCTACTTCCTCGACCGGCCGGACGTGCTCGCCGTCTACACCACCCGCATCGAGGCGGATCGAGAGGAAGCGCCGGTTCTCCTCGGCAACGGCAACCCCGTCGAAAGCGGCTCGATCGCAGGCACCGGCCGTCACTTCGCGATCTGGCACGATCCCTTCCCGAAGCCGTCCTATCTTTTTGCTCTCGTCGGAGGCCGTCTCGGCAAGGTTTCGAAGCCCTTCACGACCATGAGCGGGCGCGAGGTGGAAATCGCGATCTATGTGGAGCCGGGCAAGGAGGACCGTGCCGATTATGCGCTCGATGCGCTTGAGCGCTCCATGATCTGGGACGAGAAGGTCTGCGGCCGCGAATACGATCTCGACGTGTTCAACATCGTCGCCGTGTCCGACTTCAACATGGGCGCAATGGAGAACAAGGGCCTCAACATCTTCAACGACAAATTCGTGTTGGCCTCCCCTGAGACGGCCACGGATGTCGATTACGCGAATATTGAGGCGATCATCGCACATGAGTACTTCCACAACTGGTCCGGCAATCGCGTCACCTGCCGCGACTGGTTCCAGCTCTGTCTTAAGGAAGGTCTCACCGTCTTCCGCGATCAGGAATTCTCATCCGACGAGCGCTCACGCCCGGTGCATCGGATCGCGGAGGTGAAGACATTGCGGGCACGCCAGTTCCTGGAGGATGCAAGCCCCCTCTCCCACCCGGTCCGTCCGAGCCAGTATCGCGAGATCAACAATTTCTATACAGCCACCGTCTATGAGAAGGGCGCCGAGATCGTGCGCATGCTCAAGACGATCATCGGCGACGAGGATTTCCGGCGCGGCATGGACCTCTACTACGACCGCTGCGACGGTACCGCCGCCACGGTCGAGGATTTCCTGAAAGCCTTCGCGGAGGTGACTGGTCGAGACCTCTCCCATTTCTCCCGATGGTACGCGCAATCCGGCACGCCGCGCATGAGCGTACATGGTCATTACGACGAGGGCACCGGAACCTACCGCCTCGACTTCAAGCAGGAGACTCCACCCACGCCGGGCCAATCCGCGAAGGAGCCGATGGTGATCCCGGTCGCACTCGGCCTCGTGAGTATTGACGGTCAACCAATGGAGGCTGCGTGCGAGCGCGTGAATGCGCGTGGCGTCTTCCTGCTGGAGAAGGCCGAGGACAGCATCACGTTCACCGGCATCCGTTCGCGCCCTGTCCCGTCGGTTTTCCGTGGCTTCTCGGCCCCCGTGAAGGTATCCCTCGACCTGTCGACCGACGATCTCCTCGTGCTGCTCCGGCACGACACGGATGCTTTCAATCGTTGGCAGTCGGCGCAGACCGTTGCGATGCGCACGCTCGTGTCGCTCTCGACCGGCGCAACTGTGACCGAAGAGGAGATGACCTCCCTCGCCTCAGCCTTCCGAGCCTTCATGGATACGGAGGCCCGTAAGGATCCGGCATTCGCCGCTCTCGTCCTGACGCTACCCAGCGAGGCCGACATCGCACAGGAGATCGGCAAGGATGTGGATCCCGACGCAATTCACCGCGCCCGCAAGGCCATGCGCAAGCATCTTGGCCAATCCTGCTTCAATCGCCTGATGGACTTCTACCATTCCCTGGCTCAAAGAGACGTCTACAGCCCCGACGCCGCTAGCGCAGGACAACGGGCCCTGCGCAATGCCGCCCTCGATCTTCTGACAGCTGCGGACCAGCAAGCCGGAGAAAGGCTTGCAAGCGAGCAGTTCGAGACAGCGACCAACATGACGGATCGGCTCGCCTCGTTGGGCATACTCACGACAATCCCTGGCATGGTGCGGGAGAACGCGATTGCAAGCTTCGAGCAACGCTATCGCAACGAACCCCTCGTGCTCGACAAATGGTTCACCCTGCAGGCCGCCATTCCGGAGGACGCGACGCTCGACCGTGTGAAGAAGCTGATGGAGCACCCTGCATTCTCCATCAGCAATCCGAACCGCGTGCGCTCGCTCATCGGCAGCTTCGCGATGCTCAATCAGGTGCAGTTCAATCGTAAGGACGGGGCAGGCTATGCCCTCCTCGCCTCCATCGTACTGCGCGCCGACGAGTTGAACCCACAACTCGCATCACGATTGCTCACTGCGTTCAGCACATGGAAGATGATGGAGTCGACACGACGCTCCCACGCGCGGCGCGCATTGCAGTCCATCGCGCAAAAGTCGAATCTTTCCCGCGACGTAGGAGACATTGTGAATCGGTCGCTTGAACAGGATGGCGCCGAATAGAGTCTGAGCGGAGCTGCAAGAGACGCCTTCACTTATCCAAAGCTATCCCCAGGCCAAGCCGCAAATAAGAATTTTTTATTAACCTAAGCGTTCACATAGCTAGACAAATCACCCGCCCGTGATTCTATTGTTAGTGATTCGGAGAGATGCGGCACGTCCTTCCGAATAAGGACAGTAACGGTTCCGAAGGAGCAACGCATGGCGGGGGCGGTGACCGCTTGCGTACCCGCACGCACGGGTACGATTCTGGGCGTAGCGCGATCTGACGCGAACCCGGCTTATCGTCGTCTTGAGCAGTATGAATCCTTGCTCAGACTCGCA
Source organism: Microvirga solisilvae (assembly GCF_022808595.1). Classification (GTDB taxonomy): domain Bacteria; phylum Pseudomonadota; class Alphaproteobacteria; order Rhizobiales; family Beijerinckiaceae; genus Microvirga; species Microvirga solisilvae. Next base: position 56,370 of record NZ_JAKUCN010000001.1, on the reverse strand, counting down.
GTTCCGGCAGTTCTCATTCTCTTTCTCGTGACCCTGGCAGGCAGCGCCTGGATTCAAATCCGCGACGGCCGCCGGGACACCATGCTCGATGCCATCCAGGACATCGACATCATCGCATCGCTCTCGGCTGCGAAGCTCGGCACCTATCATGCGCCCGCAGACAGGACCCAGGCGGCTGCGCATCTCGTTGCGCTCGCCAAGGACATGCCGGCAAGCGCCCTGAACCAGAGCCGCAGCCTTCTTCTCATCGACCATTCCGGCGCCGTGCTGGCCATGCACCCGCAGGCCGACATTGTGCCGCGGACGCTCGCCGACGTTCTCGGCGACGCGCAGCCCCTCGCCCTGTTCGCCGACCGCGCTGGCGTGATGACGATCAAGATGTCCGACGGCAACGAGGGCATCGCCACCGTGCGCTCGCTTCCCGCCTCCTCCGGCCAGATCGCCATCGTCCAACCGCTGCCCCACGTTCTCTCGGGTTGGTGGACGCGCACCATCGGTCATGTCTCCCTGCTCGGCGCGACGATCATGGTGCTTCTCGGCATCGGCATCGCCTACATGATGCAGGCCAACCGCGCCCGCGCCGCCGACGAGGTCTGCGAGAAGGTGCGTGACCGGATCGACTCCGCCCTCAACCGCGGCCGCTGCGGCTTGTGGGACTGGGATATCGGCCGTGGCCGCATTTATTGGTCGGACTCCATGTATGAGCTGCTCGGCTACGAGCGGCAGGACGAGTTCCTCTCGTTCGGCGAAGTGAACACCATGATCCATCCCGAGGATCAGGATCTCTACACGCTTGCCGAACAGCTGGCCTCCGCCACCACCTCGCTTGTCGATTACGAATTCCGCATCCGCAGCGTCTCGGGTGATTGGGTATGGCTGCGCGCCCGCGCCGAATTGATGAACGATCCGGACGACGCCGCAAGCCATCTGGTCGGCATCGCCGTCGACGTCACCGAGCAGCGCGGCCTCGAAGAGAAAACCGCCCGAGCCGATGCGCGCCTGCACGATGCCATCGAGGCAATCTCCGAGGCCTTCGTGCTGTGGGATGCCAACAATCATCTCGTGCTGTGCAATTCGAAGTTCCAGAAACTTCATGAGCTACCGGCCGACGCGAACCTGCAGGGCAAGCCCTATGCGGAAGTGATGGCCCTTGGCCGTCCGCCGGAAGTGCAGCACCAGTTCCTACGCCGCGAGCAGCAGGATGTGGGCGCCCGCACCTTCGAGGCGCGCCTGCAAGACGGCCGCTGGCTGCAGATCAACGAGCGCCGCACCAAGGACGGCGGCTACGTGTCCGTGGGTACGGACATTACCGCCCTCAAGCGTCATGAACACCGCCTCGTCGAATCCGAGAAGGAGCTCATCGCCACCGTTCTCGATCTCAAGCAGTCGCGCCAGAAACTCGAGGCGCAGACGCACCAGCTTGCCGATCTCGCCGAGCGCTACCTCGACCAGAAGGCCCAGGCGGAAAGCGCCAACCGCGCCAAGTCCGAATTCCTGGCCAATATGAGCCACGAGCTGCGCACCCCGCTTAATGCCATCATCGGCTTCGCGGAAGTGATGCAGAGCGGCATCTTCGGAAATCTCGGCTCGGACAAGTACGAGGAATATTGCTCCGACATCCGCTCCAGCGGCGAGTATCTGCTGTCAGTGATCAACGACATCCTCGACATGTCGCGCATCGAGGCAGGCCGCACGACGCTCACCAAGCAGCCGATCGAGGTTCATGCCTCCATTCAACGCGCCCTCAGGCTCGTAAGCGAGCAGACCAAGGCGAAGAACCTCTCCGTCTCGGTCGACGTGAACCCAGATGATATCGTGGTGCCCGCCGACGAGCGCGCGCTCCACCAGATCCTCGTCAACCTGCTCCAGAACGCGACGAAATTCACGAGCGAAGGCGGCTGCATCACGGTGCGCACCCGTCTCGCAGGCGACGCGGTCAACATCTATGTCGAGGACAATGGCATCGGTATTCCCGACCACGCCATCCATAAACTCGGCCAGCCCTTCGAGCAGGTCGAGACCGAGTTCTCGAAGAGCTACAAGGGCTCGGGCCTCGGCCTCGCCATTGCCCGCTCGCTCGCCGAGCTGCATGGCGGATCGCTTCGCATCAAGAGCCAGGAAGGCGTCGGCACCATCGTGCTCGTCCACCTGCCGATGACGGAAGCCACGAACGCAGATATCGCCCTGGCGGACGCGGCCGCCTAAATCTCGGCTGCGCTGGTTTTTAGCGCAGTACCCGGTCGTAGATCTCCTGCACGCTCCGGCGTGTCGCATTCAGGTGCGTCAGCAGCACCTTCGCATCGGGCAGTCCTGCAATGGTCGCGAGACGCTTGAAGATGGCCGGCGGCACGCTGGCAGGAATGAAAGCACCTTCAATCGTCAATCGCTGCCACTGGAAAATCGCGTTGAACTGCCGGTGCGCCTCGATCAGCTCCCTCGCATCCTCGTCTGAAATCAGACCGGCCTTGCAAGCCTCCTGAAACGTCTCTTCCGGCGCCAATCCCATGAGGGAGGGATACTTGGCAGCATGCGCAAGGGTCAGGGCCTGTGCGATGAAGTCGAGATCGGTCAGGCCGCCCCTGGCGAGCTTGAGATCCCAAGGATCGTCATTGCCCTTCTCGGCTGCGATCAGATCGCGCATCGAGCGCACTTCCTTGATGACATGCTTCCGCTCGCGCTGCGCTCTCACAATGCCTTCAATGGCCTCTCCGATACGTCCGACGAAATCGTCCTCTGCAACAAGAACCCGAGCGCGGGTGAGCGCCATATGCTCCCAGAGATCGGCCTCGCTCTGCTGGTAACTGACGAAGCCCTTAAACTGGGACGCGACTGGCCCTTTACCACCTTGCGGGCGCAACCGAAGGTCCACTTCGTAGAGCAGACCGCGTCTCGTCGGCACCGTGAGCGCCGCTACGAGGCGCTGCGTGAGGCGTGTGTGATAAACGACCACATCGAGGGGGCGTGGACCATTGCTCTCGCGCTGCTCCTCGTCAAAGTCATAGATCACGACGAGATCGAGATCGGATCCCGCCGTCAGCTCCTTCGTGCCGAGGCGTCCGAGGCCGAGGATCGCCATTTGCGCGCCGGGCACGGTCCCATGCTCGGCTTCGAACTCCGTGCGCACACGCTCGAAGCAAACGCGGGTGATGGCTGTGGCGATGGCGGCATAGGCCTCGCCTGCCTGGGCCGGGGAAATGATGTCGGACAGAAGTCGAGCGCCGGTGATGAAGCGCATCTGCCGGGCCGCATCCCTGGCGCGGTCGAGGAACTCTTCGTAATCGGCAGGCCTCCCGATGATCTGACGCACCTGCTCTTCGATTGCCGCTTCATCGACGAGCGGCACGTTGAAGGCCGGATCGATGAGGACATCGAGCACGTGCGGAGATTGCGCTACCGTATTGGCAAGGCGAGGCGCCGTGCCGAGCAGGTCGGCGAAACGCAGACGCAGGCGGTCGTGGGATTGGAGAATGGTGAGCAGCTCGACGGCGGCCGGCATGCGACCGAAAGCGCTGTCGAGCGCAGCCAAGGCACCGTCAGGATCGGCTGTGCCGCCAAGGGCGGAGAGCAGAGCAGGCGTCAGCTCCGTCAGCACCTCGCGGGCACGCTGGCTCGTGATGGCGGCGCGCCTGCCGAAATGCCAGCCGCGCACGGTCTCTGCAGCCTTCTCAGGCTCGCGGAAACCCATGCGCTGGAGCGTGGCGAGCGTTTCGGGATCGTCAGTCGTACCGGTAAAGACGAGGCTTCCTACATCGGAGGCGAGTTCCGGACCTTCCTCGAACAACAAGGCGTAATGACCCTGCACGATCCTGGCCTGATCCGTGAGGGCCTTTTCGAAGGCCTTGAGATTGGGATAGCCGCAGAACTTGGCGAAGCGCTTGAGATCTTCCTCATCGGAGGGAAGCCGCTGCGTCTGCTCATCCGCCACCATCTGCAGGCGATGCTCGATGGTACGCAGGAAGCGATAGGCGTGAGAAAGCTCGTCGCGCGCCTGCGCCGTGATCCAGCCTTCGTTGTGCAGCTCGACCAGCATGTCTAGCGTGCGCCGCCCACGCAAAGCCGGACGCCTTCCGCCGAAAACAAGCTGCTGCGTCTGCACGAAGAACTCGATCTCGCGGATGCCGCCGCGTCCGAGCTTGATGTCGTGCCCAGCCACCGCAATCTCATCATGCCCACGCACCGCATGAATTTGCCGCTTCATGGCATGAACGTCGGCGATGGAGGCAAAGTCGAAATATTTGCGCCAGATGAAGGGCCGCAATTCCTTGAGGAAATTTTCGCCGAGCGTCAGATCGCCCGCGACGGGCCGTGCTTTGATGAAAGCCGCGCGCTCCCAGTTCTGTCCCAGCGTTTCGTAATAGACATAAGCTGAGGACAGCGACATGGCCGTGGGGGTAGAGCCGGGGTCAGGGCGCAGGCGGTAATCGACCCGATGGACATAGCCGTCAGGTGTCCGCTCCTGCAGAAGGCGGGAAAGTTGCTGGGCAATGCGGGTGTAGATCGTGGCGGCCTCGGCCCCTTCCTTCAACGCGGAGGTCTCAGGATCGAAGAAGACGACAAGATCGATATCGCTGGAGTAGTTGAGCTCCCCTGCCCCGTGTTTGCCAAGCGCCAGCACCGTGACGCCGGAGCCATTGCCCGGCGCATCAGGATCGGGAAGCATGAGTCGTCCCAGATCCGCTGTTTCCGTCAGGATGAGATTCAGTCCACCGGAAACGGAAGCATCCGCGAAATCCGACAGGGCCTGCGTGACTTCCTCCGTGCCCCAGAGCCCGCCGATATCCGCAAGCGCGACCAGAAGGGCATGGGAATTACGGTTTCGGCGAAATGCTCGCACCGCATCGTCACGTGTCATCTCGCCGGAGCGGAGGCGGCGGAACAGATTTGTCTGATCTTCAACGATGGAGCTATGGAAGGCGCCGGGTTCTTCCAGAGCAAGCCTTGCCGTGCGCACAGGATCGTTGATGACGATTTGCCAGAGGAAAGGCGAGTAATCGGCCAAAGCCAGGAGAAGGTCGCGAAACAGGCCGTCTGCAAGAGGGGGCAGAAGCGCTTTGGCCTCAGGCTCACCCTGGACGCGCTCGATGAGGTCCGCAAGTTGGGCTTTGGCCTTCTTGGCGTCGGAAACGGGTGGCGCCTGGGTCAGGCGGCTGATGAGGGGGCTTTTCTGGTCCGGCACGGCCAAGTCATCCTTGTCTCAAGGTTGGCTTGAGTGTTCATGCCCGAGACCGGGAGGCAACCGAAATTTTCGACTATCCTTGCGAGTTCGGTTTCAGGCTGCAGACGGCAAGGCGGTCTGAGTGACGGGAATATCCTTCAAGGGAAGAATCAGGACGACCCTCAGGCCAGGTGCATTGTCCTCAAGCATGAGCCGACCTTCGTGGAGCCTCGCAACGGCTGCGGCAAGGCTGAGGCCCAAGCCGAAGCCTGGGCGGGAACGGGCCGTCTCCAGACGGACGAAACGCTCCAGAACATGGCTGCGCTCGGCCTCCAGAATGCCCGGACCTCGATCCGCCACTACAATCCGCATCTCTGATCCGGCACGCTGCGCCGAGACTGAGATGGTCTGTGGGCTTCCATCAGGTGCAGCGCCATATTTCAACGCATTGTCGAGCAGGTTCGCCATCGCCTGGCCCAAAAGCTCGCGGCTGCCATGGATCGGCAGATCGTTCTCGATCGAGACATCGAGCGAGACACCGGCTTCTTCAGCCAGAGCTTCATAGAGTTCGGCGACATCACGCACGGCTTCCGCCGCATCGAAATCGGCCAGGGCCTCCCGAGCGTTTCCGGCTTCAAGCCGCGCGATCATGAGAAGCGCATTGAAGATGCGAATGAGGTTGTCGCTCTCCTCGATGATGGCTTCGAGCGAACCCTTTAGCTCGTCCTGCGTCTTGGCGGTGCGCAGGGCTTCGTCCGCCTTGTTACGCAGGCGCGTCAGAGGCGTCTTCAGATCGTGCGCGATATTGTCGGAAACCTCGCGCATCCCGCGCATCAGCTCACCGATACGGTCGAGCATGTCGTTGAGGTTTTGCGCGAGACGGTCGAGTTCATCGCCCGTTCCGGCAACCTTCAGGCGCCCGTCGAGGTCGCCCGCCATGATGTCGCGCGTGATGTCCGTCATATCGTCGACGCGCTTGAGAACGCGTCGCGCGATAAACCAGCTGCCCAGGCAACCCAGAACGCCGATGAACAAAAGCGAATAGCCGAAAGCACGGTGAATGACGTCGCGCAGACGAACGCGCTCTTCAATGTCGCGGCCCACAAGAAGGCGGAAATCGCCGGGAAGAACATAAACCCGCACAAGAGCCACGTTCGGCTTGGCGTCGGTTTCGTCCGTCCGGTTGTAAAGCGTCTCAAATTCTCCGACGCGATCAATCACGCCGGGAGGCAAGGCTCCCACATTACCGGCAACCCGCTCTCCAAGACTGGTGGTAACGAGATAAAGCGATGCGCCGGGGGCACGGGAGCGCCGCTCGACGGAACCCACGAGACGCCGAAGGCCGCCGCCTCTGTAAATGCCGGCCAAGCTGTTGATCTCTGTATCGATGGCGGAGACGAACTGATCCGTGAGAAGCTTCTGCGCGCTCCAGGCCACATAGCCCAGAGTCACGAAAGCAAAGAGGGTGAAGACCAGAAGGTAAGCAAACGACAGCTTGAACGCGGTCGTCCGGAAGAGCTTGCCGAGAGCGGTCATGAGAGCACACTCATTCCTCGCCCTCCTCGACCGAGCCTACGCGGACCATGTAGCCGGCGCCCCGGATAGTATGGATGAGAGGCTTGTCGAAGCCCTTGTCGATCTTGGAACGCAGGCGCGACACATGCACGTCGATCACGTTGGTCTGCGGATCGAAATGATAATCCCACACATGCTCGAGCAGCATGGTGCGCGTCACCACCTGATTGGCATTCTTCATCAGATATTCGAGCAACCTGAACTCGCGCGGCTGCAGCACGATCTCATGGCCCGAGCGCGTCACGCGATGAGACAAGCGGTCGAGTTCGAGATCGGCGACGCGATAAACGGTCGGCTCGTTGCTGGGTGCCGATGCACGGCGACGCGCGAGCACCTCGACGCGGGCGAGAAGTTCGGAGAAAGCGTAAGGCTTGGGGAGATAATCGTCGCCGCCGGCGCGCAGGCCCTTCACGCGGTCATCGACTTGGCCAAGGGCAGAAAGAATGAGAACCGGTGTCTCGACCTTCTGCTCGCGCAAGGAGCGGATCAGGGAGAGGCCATCGAGCTTCGGCAGCATGCGGTCGACAACGAGCACGTCATAGTCGCCCGCCTCGGCCATGGCGTAGCCGTCGAGACCGTCGGCGGCATGGTCAGCCACGTGTCCCGTCTCCCGGAACGCCTTCACAAGGTAGGAGGCCGCCTCTTTGTCGTCCTCGATGATGAGAATCCGCATAGCCTGACTTTAACGCAAATGAGCCCTGCGGCAGGCCGGCCCTGGAGGGGAAGGAGGCCAACCTGCCGCGGGCAGAAGACACCAGGTGTCGGGGGCAATCAACACTTAAGGTCCTGGTGCCCTACTCTTTCACCGAGAGATCAGACGCCCTTCGGCTGGCTGGCGACCTCGAGGGTCACCGTCCGTTCCTTGCCCTCACGCCAGAGCGTGAGAGACAGGCTCTTGCCGGGCGCGACCTGAGCGACCTTGCGGGAGAGGTCCTTGGCCTCGTTGATCGACTGACCGTCCACGGCGATGATCGTATCGCCTGTACGGACGCCAGCCTTCGCGGCGGGGCCATCCTTCATCGCCTCGGCCACGAGAGCGCCCTTGGCTTCCTTCAGGCCGATGGCCTCGGCGATTTCCTTGGTCACCGGCTGCATCTGCACGCCGATGAAACCGCGGGTCACGGAGCCCTTGTCCTTCAAGGAGGTCACGATCTGATCGACCGTGCTCGCCGGGATGGCAAACGCAATACCCACATTGCCGCCCGACGGCGAGAAGATCGCCGTGTTCACGCCCACGACCTCGCCCGAGAGATTGAAGGTCGGGCCGCCGGAATTGCCCTTGTTCACCGAAGCATCGATCTGGATGAAGTCGTCATAGGGACCAGCGCCGATGTCGCGGTGCTGAGCCGAGACGATGCCGGCCGTCACCGTGCCGCCGAGGCCGAACGGATTGCCGATGGCGACGACCCAGTCACCGATGCGGGCCTTCTGGCCTGCAAGGCGTACATAGGGAAAGTCGTTGCCTTCGACCTTCAGCAGGGCAAGGTCGGTCTTGGAATCGGTGCCGATGACCTTGGCGTCGAGCGTCTTGCCGTCATCCATGGTCACCTGCACCTCGGAGGCATTGTCGACCACGTGATTGTTGGTCACGACATAGCCGTCAGCCGAGATGAAGAAGCCGGATCCAAGAGACTGGCCGAACTGGCGGGGGCGCTCCTGGCGCGGGCCGCGACCGCCACGCTCGCCGGGCATCTGGTCCCGAAACTGGCGGAAGAAGCGCTCCATCGGATGTCCGGGCGGCAGATCGGGCGCAGAGAAACGCGGCCCGTCTTCATCGTCGCCCCGATCGGCCACGTTCTGCACCTTGACCTTTACGGCGACGACAGCGGGCTTCACGCGCTCGATGACGTCGGCGAAGGACGGCACGTTCTGAATCGGCTGCGACATGGAGCGCAGCTCGGCATGGGCTGTGTTGGGAACGACGAAACCGGCTCCGACCGAGCCGCCGGCAATCAGGGCGGCAACGGCTGCGGCGCCGAGCCATTTCGCGGTACGCTTACGGACGGGAGTGGAAACCTTGTCCAACATGTCTTGTCTCTCCTGCAGGAACCTTTGTCGGTTCGTGTTGGGAGCAAGATGGGGTTTTGAGCCTTACGGTACTCTCACCCCAAGATGAAATGTTGGTAAGGTTCGGTCAGGAGGCCGAGCGGTCCCGCCGCAGCAAGGCCTCAAGCGCCTTCTGCTCCTCGTCATCGAGGGCCTGGGCAGGCTGCGGACGCCGCCTGAGGGCGGTGTACGCTCCAATGCCGCCCAGGATCAGAACGAGCGCGGGCGTCAGCCACAGCAGCATGTTGTGCGCGCTGAAGGTGGGCTTCAGCAGGACGAATTCGCCATAGCGCTGCACCAGGAAGTCGCGCACCTGCTGGTCGCTATCCCCGGCAACAAGGCGCTCACGGACGAGAAGCCGCAGATCCTTAGCGAGCTGCGCATCGGAATCGTCGATGGACTGGTTCTGGCAGACGAGACAGCGCAGCTCTACGGAGATCTCGCGAGCCCGCTTCTCCATGGCCGGATCCTTCAGCACCTCATCGGGCTGAACGGCGAAGGCCGTGGCGCTGAAAACGAGGGCTGTCAGAAAAGCAAGAATGACCCTCATGGTTCACTCCGCAGGAACAGGCGCGGCTGGAGCCGTCTTTGCGGGGACGGGAGCGCCGATGCGCAACCGCCGATCCGTCAGCGAGATGCCTCCGCCCAGAGCCATGATGAGCGAGCCGATCCAGATCAGCAGCACGAGAGGCTTGTAGTAGAGCCGCACGCCCACGGAGCCATCGGCTTCGACTTCGCCGAGGCTCGCATAAACCTGGCCGAGACCGATGGTCATGATGCCGGCTTCCGTGGTTGGCATGCCGCGGGTCACGTAAAGGCGCTTCATGCTCTCTAGCGTGCCGAGCGCTTGGCCGTTCCGCAGGATCGTGAAGACGGCCGCATCCTCCCGGAAATTGGCTTCGATACGAGGGACGACACGCTCCAACCGGGCTTCATAGTTGCCCGCTTTGACACTGCCACCGACCTTGACCGCCGCGAGGCCTTCGACGCCCCAGGCCGTGGCGGCAATGCCGATAACGGTCAGGCCGACGCCCGCATGCGCCAGCGCCGTGCCCCAGGTAGAGCGCGGCAGGTTAGCGGCCTTGCGCCATGCAACGGAGAGCGGCGTCCCCTTCGACCAGGAACGGGTCACGATCTCATTGAGCGAGCCGAGAACCAGATAGACGCCGAGACCGATACCCAGAGGCGCGGCGACAGGTCCGCCATGCTCGTATGCAAACAACGCGATGGTGACGAGGATCGAGATGCCAAATACGGCGTAAAGCCGCTGCGCGGTGCCGAGAAAGTTGCCGCGCTTCCAGGCCAGCGTCTGGCCGAGCGGCAGCAGCAGGAGCAGCGGAAGAACAAGCGGGATGAAGGTCAGGTTGAAGAACGGTTCGCCAACCGAAATCTTGTCGCCCGTCACGACCTCCAGGGCGAGCGGATAGAGCGTGCCGATGAGAACCGTTGCACAGGCCGTTGCCAGGAACAGGTTGTTCAGCACGAGCGCGCCTTCGCGCGAGACAGGCGCGAACAATCCGCCCTGCTTGAGCATCGGTGCGCGCCACGCAAACAGCGCCAGCGAACCGCCGATGAAGAGGATGAGAATGCCGAGGATGAAGGTGCCGCGCTCGGGATCAACCGCGAAGGAATGAACGGATGTCAGCACGCCCGAACGCACGAGGAAGGTCCCGAGCAGCGACAGCGAGAAGGTGAGGATCGCGAGAAGGATCGTCCACACTTTCAGCGCATCGCGCTTCTCCATGACGACCGTGGAATGCACGAGCGCCGTGCCGGCAAGCCACGGCATCAGCGATGCGTTCTCCACCGGATCCCAGAACCACCAGCCGCCCCATCCGAGCTCGTAATAGGCCCAGTAAGAGCCCATCGCGATGCCGAGCGTGAGGAAGGCCCAGGCTCCGAGCGTCCAGGGGCGAACGATGCGCGCCCAGACGGCATCGATGCGCCCGTCGATCAATGCTGCGATGGCGAAGGCGAACGAAATCGAAAAGCCCACATAGCCGATGTAGAGAAGCGGCGGATGGATCGCGAGGCCAGGATCCTGCAGCAGCGGATTCAAATCTTGCCCTTCGGCTGCAGCCGGTATGACGCGCGTGAACGGGTTCGACGTGAGCAGGATGAAGAGCAGGAAGGCAATGGTGACGGCCGCCTGCACTGCCAGCGTATTGGCCTGCAGCCGCAGCGGAATACTGTTTTTGGCGAGCGCCACCACGGCGCCGAAAAGCGTAAGGATCAAGATCCACAGCAGCATCGAGCCTTCGTGGTTACCCCACACGCCGGAGATCTTGTAGATGAGCGGCTTTGCCGAATGCGAGTTCTGGACCACGTTGAGCACCGAGAAATCGGAACTCACATAAGCGATCGTGAGGGCCAGGAAAGAAAAGGCGACGCAGCCGAAAACGGCAAGGCCCGTGGCGGGCGCGACCGACATCAGAACAGGGTCGCTGGCGCGCGCGCCCCAGAGCGGCACGATGAACTGGATCAGGGATAACCCGAGCGCCAGTGCAAGCGCGTAATGTCCAGCCTCGACCAACACAAAGGCTCTCCTTGCTTACTGCGTTTTCGGCGCGGCGTTCGCCTCGCCCTGCCAATGCCCCTGCTTCTTCAGGGCATCCGCCACTTCACGCGGCATATAGTTTTCATCGTGCTTGGCGAGAACGGAATCGGCACGGAACACGCTTGCGTTTTCCAGAACGCCTTCGGCCACGACACCCTGCCCTTCACGGAACAGATCGGGCAGCAGACCTTTGTAATGCACCTTCATGGAGGCCTGTGCATCCATGACCTCGAAGGTGATCTGCTGGTCGGCGCCGCGCTGAACCGTCCCTTCCTTCACGAGTCCACCCAAACGGAGGCGCGTGCCGGGCTGCACGTTCTTGGCCTGGATATCCGCCGGCGAGTTGAAGAACACGATGGTGTCGTTCATGGCGTAAAGCACAAGACCGAGCGCAATCGCGAGGATGCCACCGGCGATACCGATCAGGGTCAGACGTCGTTGTTTTCTGGTCATGGTGCGGCGTCAGTCAGTTTCAGTTCGCGAGACATCGCGTCGATTGTTTCCAGGCCTGCACCATCCTGCGCGAGTGCCTGACGTGCGCGTCGAGCCGTAGCCACGGCTTTGTCGCGCTGCCCCAGCACCGCATAGGAGCGGATGAGCCGCGCCCATTCGTCAGGAGTGCCGCCCTGATTTTCGAGACGCTCGGCAAGGCCGGACACCATGCGGGCAATGTCGGCGGCTCCTATCTGGGGTTCATCCGCCTGCCCTGCAACGGGCTGCTCACCGCCAAGGCTTGCAATGCGCTGCCTGATGACGCTGATCCACGGCGCTCCTTCCGGCGAAGTATCGAGGATCTCGGCATAGGCTTTCTTGGCCGCATCAACCTTCCCATCCTGCTCAGCCGCAACGGCAAGATAATAGCGAGCCTTGAATGCCGCCTTGTCCATTTGCGCGGATTGCTCGAATGCCTTCTGCGCTTCAGCGGAGACGAGACCGTCCTTGGCGAGCACCATGGCTTCGCCGTAATTCGCCAGCCGCTCGGCGCTGGGGCCAAGATAGCGCACAGCCGAAGCATAAGCCTTCACCGCGTCCTCGATGCGGCCCATGCGGATATAGACCGGGGCCACAACCTCCCAGCCGCGACCATCCTGCGGATGCTGCGCCAGATGCGTCTCGATCTGGGTAACGGCGGTCATGAGGTCGAGCCTGTCGCCCTGCTCTCGAGCCTGCTGCTCAGGCGGATGCGTGAGAAGCTGCGGCGAGCCGTAGGCTCCGTAGAGGGCAAGACCGATGATCGGGACCACCGACAGGGCCAGCGTCGATGCCGCTCGGCGGCGGCGCAGAGCCGGCTCACCGAGAGCAGCAAAAGCATCGGCAGCCGTCACGCCCGTGGCCCGCAGAAGCCGGCGTCCGGCCTCGGCTTTGGCAGCTTCCGCCTCGCTGGCGAGAAGCGCGCCACGTTCGCGGTCGCGTTCGATTTCTGCAATCTGCTCGCGGTAGAACTGCGTGTCCGGATCCACCTGCTGCGCGGCGAGCGAGCGGTGGCGCGACAGCGGCCAAAGCACCGCCATCACGGCAGCCGCCGTCATCAGCAAGAGTATGATCCAGATCACCATAAAATCCTAATTACTCCGAGTCCCCGTCAAGCACGACGGTGGCACGGTGTCACGCGTAAAAATACATAGGATTACCCTCTATCCCCCGGCAGCTCGAGCACGGCCCTCAAGCCTCCCAGAGGGGCGGCTTCGAGCTTGAGCGAGCCACGATAGAGAGTTGCAAGATCGCTGACGATAGACAGCCCCAAACCTGAGCCAGGCTTGGTTTCGTCGAGGCGGCGGCCGCGCTTGAGCATCTCGGCCCGCGCGGTTTCCGGCAGGCCGGGACCGTCATCGTCGATGAGCAGCCGGAAGCGGGGACGCTCGTCATCGTCGCGGATAATCTCGATGGAAATCTCGATCTTGTGACCGGCCCATTTGGCGGCATTGTCGATCAGGTTGCCCGCCATTTCCTCGAGGTCCTGCCTCTCGCCCCGGAAGCGGAGATCCGGGGGAATCGCGAGTTCGACCTCCAGGTCCTTGTCGCGATAGATCTTGGCGAAGGTGCGGGCGAGGCCCGCGATCACCGGCTCCACATCGGTCAGCGTGCCCAAAGTACCGGCGAGCGCCGCCGCGCGGGCGCGGTCGAGATAGTAATTCACCTGATCGCGCATGAGGGTTGCCTGCTCGCGTACGCGGGCTGCAACCTCATCGGGCGCATTCTCCGCCTCGTTCATGACGATGCTGAGCGGCGTCTTGAGGGCATGGGCGAGATTGCCCACCTGTGTGCGGGCACGCTCCAGAATTTCGCGGTTGGTGTCGAGCAGCAGGTTCAACTCGCTCGCCAGCGGAGAAATGTCGCGCGGGTACTCGCCCACGATCCTTTCCGCCTCGCCGCGCCGGATGGCGCCCAGCGCACTGCGCAGATTGGCGAGCGGACGCAGGCCGAAACGGATCTGCAGGAGCGTCGAGAAGCCGAGGGCAAGACCGAGCAATGCGAAAGTGATGGTCAGCGCGAAAAGAAAGTCGCGAACGCCCACATCGATCTCGTCGGCAGGCCCCGCCACGCGGATGATGTAGCGCCCATCCTCGCCGAGGTCGATGTCTCGCTCGATGATGCGCAGGTTCCGCTCGTCGGGTGCTTTGCCGTAGCCGCGGCGGATCTGTCCGAACCGGTCGTCGCTCGACATGGCAAGGCCGGGGACCTGACCGCCAAAAAGGGATTTGGAGGAGCGGGTTTCATTGGGCCTGGCATTGGGCCGCGCCACCTGCCAGTACCAGCCGGACAATGGCAACTCGAAACGCGGGTCGCCGATGGGGCCGAGATCGCGATCAGGATCGCCCGGAGCGACGAGGTTGGACGCCAATGTGTTGGCATAGACGAGGAGCCGCTGGTCGAAGGCCCGTTCCGTGTTGTCGCGATAGAGAGTCAGCAGGATCAATCCCGCGACGAGCAGGATCGCGAAGCTCCAGAAGACGGAGGAGACCGCGAGCCGTACCGCGATGGGCCGGCTCGCGAAGCGCTTCAGGATGAGGTGTAGCCCGCTCACGATTTCGTCTGGGCCTGGCCCGCGTCTAGGAGATAACCCAGGCCGCGAACGGTCTGGATGATGTCCACGCCGAGCTTCTTGCGCAGGCGGCCGATGAAGACCTCGATCGTGTTCGAGTCACGGTCGAAATCCTGATCGTAGAGATGCTCCGTCAGTTCACCGCGCGAGACGATGCGGCCCATATGGTGCATGAGATAAGACAGAAGCCGGTACTCGTGCGAGGTCAGCTTCACCGGGTTTCCGTCGACAGCGACGCGGCCCGAGCGGGTGTCGAGCTTCACGGGCCCGCAGACGATCTCGCTCGTCGCATGGCCGGTCGCCCGGCGCAGGAGCGCGCGAACGCGGGCCAGAAGCTCCTCCATGTGGAAGGGCTTGGTCACATAATCGTCAGCACCGGCGTCGAAGCCCTGGACCTTGTCGCTCCAGCGGTCACGGGCGGTCAGGATGATGACGGGCATCTTCCGACCCTCCCGTCGCCAGGCCGTGAGAACGGATACCCCATCAACCTTCGGCAGGCCGAGATCGAGGATGATCGCGTCGTAAGGTTCGGTATCGCCGAGGAACTGCCCCTCCTCGCCGTCGAAAGCCGTATCCACGGCATAGCCCGCCTGTTCAAGGGCGGTCACGATCTGCTTATTGAGGATCTTGTCGTCCTCGACAACGAGAAGGCGCACGCTTCGAGCTTTCTTTTCAATGGACCGATTTCACGCGTCCGGTAGGACCGTCGATGGTCACTTGCACGATGCGACCATCCTTTTGCAAGGCCATGATCACATAAACCAGGGCATCGCCGCCCCGGCACAGGTTTGCCCGCACAACATCCGCATTGGGAACCTGGCGCCGGGCGGTCATGACGGCCAAGGCCGGGGCCACGACGCCCTTGGAGGCCACGGCCTCCTGCATTTCCTTGGGCGGCAGGCAATTCTGGAGGGCCGCCGTCGCGCTTTGCGCGTGCGCAACCCCCATCATTCCCCCAAGCATTATGACCAGCCAAACCAGACGCATGCCCGCTTTTTGCCTCAAAAGCACTGAACGAAGCCTGAATGTCTCCAATCTAGCGCCCAAGCTGCTTTGTGGCCAGGATCCGGAAGAGGGTCGAGGCGATGAAGCTACCTGCAGCAATGAGCTGCACCAGGGCTTCCAGGAAGGCGCCCGCATCCAGGCCCGAGGTATCGAAGCCGAACATTCCAAGAATGAGCACTGCGAGGCCGATAAGGTTGGCCCAGACGGTCCTGCTGGCGAAAATGGTCTTGGTATCGATCATGTTGGATACTTCTCCTGTGAGATAAGAGGATGTGGCGAGCCGGATTGCCTCCCGCTCGACATCGAGAACCCGCCTGCGCCAGCCGCGACCAAAGACGGGCCAGATGGCGAGGCGGGAGAGAAAGCCGAGGCGCTCACGAGTGAGGGCGCGAATGGTTGCGATGCACTCGGCATAGCGGATCGCATCGAGAGTGACGGGGCCGATCACTCCATCGATCTCCACGCCGAGCACTTTCTGCAGCAGCATGACCGCGCGCTCCGGCCCCGAATTAACGGCAAGATCGAAGAGTGCGATATCGAGGCCTGCCGGAAGCTCATCGGCTCTAATTTCATCCCAGTAGAACTGGCGATAGATTGCCGCCGCCTCTTCCTGGGTGAGGCATCGAACATCGTCATCCGACACCGACTTGCCCCTTGCGCGGGACAGCGTTTGCCGGGTGATGCCGAAATTGGTTGCGCCGCCAGGATCACGAGAATCCTGCACGAACCCGCCTTCGTGCCGCAGCACAATCGCGAGAGACTTCTCGAACAAGAGAGACATCGGCGTGCCCCGGTTCAGAGTTCAGCCTGCAAGGCCATGTTTGCTGAGCCGCCCAGATGCAGCATGCCGATGGTGCCAGCCGTGCCGGAAAACGACGTGGCAGCCTGCAATCTCAGCACCAGGCTGTTCACAGAGGCCGGCACGGCAGTGGTTACAGAAAGCGCGCCAGCAAGGGTTATCCAAGCACCGCTGCTGGAATTGTAGAAACCAATCTGATTGCCGACTGGAGAAGCTGATGCCCAAGCAGCGCTGCTCGTGATCAGGCCAGGCTCGGCCCGCATCGACACAGGGAGAGTGATGGGAATATCGATGATGTTGGCCGCCATCCTGTGGCCGAGCGCTCCGAGCATCATCGGGCCCGACCCGCTGGCAGGAAGCGGCTGATAATAGCGGCGGCAGCGCAGCATCTCGACATCGATGGCCTCTCCCTCCCAAGGCGTCGCAAAGGAGCCGAACTCCAGCTTCACCTGCTTGAAGGAACACGCCGATGACGGATTGAGCCGCAATGTGACATGGCCTGTTTCCGTCGCATCGAGAGTGACGGTCACGGAGCGACGGCCCACACCCGCAGGGATCGTTGCAGCTTTCGTGCCGATCATCACAGGCAGGATCGCGGATGGATCCTGCACCGAGAGGGTCAAGGTAGTGGCGGCGAGATTGGCGCCGCCCGTGAGCGCGGAGGCGTGTGCCACATCGATCACCTGATCGAGGGCGCCTGTCAGGATGATGGTTCCATCCGCTGCGCGCGTGAGCGTGCAGCCTCCGGTGCCGCCCTTCCATCGGTCGAAACCATAAACACCTTGCGCCAGCGCACCTCCGGAAAAACCTCGCTGATTCACGCGAAAGGACGCGTTGATCAGAAGGTTGGGTCTCGGAATGTTCGCCAAGCCTTGCGGAAACGTGCCGACTCCCGTTGCTCCATCGACGAGCAGAGCCTCTTTCCAATGTGACCCGTCGTTCGAGACGCGGATGCTGAAATCGTCGTTGCCGATCAGCCCCGTTTCCGCTCGCCCGCTGAAACCATTCTGATAAAGTTGGGAGAGAACGTTGCCTGTTCCAGTCTTGTTGAGAACGAAGCGAAGATCGCCGCTCCCACCCTCTTCCATTCCCAATGCCGCGAACAAGGCTGCATTGAGCTTCGCGGAGAAGCGGTTGAGATCGTCGGGCAACGTTCCGAGCCCGAGACGATCCAGGTTGTCGATAATGCTGCAATAATGGCCGATATCGCGCCATTGCGCTCCGTCGAAAACAATGAGCGCCCCTTCAGCCTCCACGAAGACCCGCCAACCCGGTCGGGGCGCGAAGAAACGCCACGCACCGAGATCGAAGAGTGCAATCGTCGCGTCCTTTCCCGTGAACGCTCCCGTCGCAGCATTGCCGACGAGATAGCGATCACCCTCGGCGGGCGTTGCGGGGGGCGAATTCCGTCCCCGCTCCTTCACGGCGAGTTGCACAAGAGCATCAAGCGAGGCAAGCGCTTCATTGTGGGTGACATGCTTTTGCGCCTGCGCTGCGGCCAGCAGCGGCAGGGCCAGATGAGGCGTCATGGTCATGAAATGTTCAATCGTGAGATGAATGGATGAAACAGTGGCAATCAGTGAACCGGCAGCGTGACGTGGGCTTCGAAACCTCGCCCGGCGACAGCGCTGATCTGCGCGATGCGAAGATCAATGGTCTTCTGACGAGTCCCGAAATCGGCAACCTCCTGCTCTGCGGGATAGAGAACGAAGGGCTGATCGCTCGTCAGGGTTCGGACGACACTTCCCGCCTTGAGGATATCGATCTCGTAGCGTTCGATGTCTTCGGACAGCGGCACATCGACGGCCTCCCAGCCATCGCCGTTTCGCCTCGTGCGGCGAACCCAGCCGATGCGCACTCCATCGGCGTCGCGCCGAAGAGCCACGTGAACCGGGCTCAAGGGCTTGAGGGCTTCGCGTCCGACGAGCGCCGATAGTTCCGTCATGGAAGCATCGGCGTGGTCGCGCCCGGCAGGACCTATCCTGTAGCGCCATGTCTGGCCGAGATCGTTCTGATCTGTCACGAGAGGAGCAACCGCCTCGTCGAGGCGAACGATCAGGGCTCCCTCGGGCACGATGCGGCTCGTCTCCGGCTCCGTGCCCGACAATCCGCGCAGGAAACGCGACAGACGATAGGTACGCTCGCCGATCATTTCCGCACGTGCCGCCGAGACGATTTCCCATCGCCCATTCACTCCTTGAATCGCGAAAATATTGCCGCCCGCCAGCACCGTCTCGTCATCGAGCGAACTGATGGCGCCCGTGGAAATCTCGACATCGAGGGTGGCATGCGGGTCCCATCGCCAGAGATACCCTGCGGGAAATGCCGTCTTCGTTCTTCCGATCACAGCCGGAAGAGCGATAATACTGTGCGGACTGAAGCTTGCGCCGTTACCCGAGCGCCAGATCGTTACGGCACCCGGCCATGGATCGGCCGCCACCGCGACATATTGCAGGGGCGTCGGATCACCGAGAGCCGTCGGCAGATCGAGAATGACGACCTGCGGTTTTCCCGGAATGGGAGGAGGCTTGCGAATGGGTTTATCGATCGAGGCTCCCGGCTTTTCGAACACGGCTGGCTCGACCGCCCGCGTCGATATCTTTCGCGTTTCTCCATCCGCGATCCGCACGATCCGATGCAGCTTCGGCCCGGCATCCGTAGGGAGCGAGATCATGTCGCCGGGTTCGAGATCGACCCGGCGCGGCGAGACCGCGAATTCAGCCCCTTCCCTGCCGGCCCAAAGATCCTGCAGCCAGGCATCGGCCAAGCGTTGCGCCTCGGTGCGTCGGGTGATGATCGCGCAATCGTTGCGCGCCTCGCGACGGCTCGATCCCGACAGACGGCGCGAAGCCACAGCCGCGCGGCGAAAGTCCTGCTCGCTTTCCGTATACCCGATCTCGACCTGCTGAGGCAGCTCGGTTTCCTGTGCGCGATTGAGCTTGAGCGCGGGCTCTCCTTCATTGAGCACGAGATCGTCGCGCGTGAGCGCGATCACCGAGCGCCCGCCCCGGCCTTTCCATGCAATCTTGCCGCCGCTCGCAATGGCATCGACACCGAACAGACGCATGAGCGGCTCGAGCGCTCCACGCGCGGACATGGGCTTGTCGATGACATAGCCATCCACGAAACCGTCGACGGGAAGAACGCCAGGATCGGGGAATCCGAAATCCTTGAGGATCGACACGATCAGCCTGTCGAGCGGTGCTCCTTCGATCCGTCCCGTGATCCAGTGACCGGTTTCCCAATTCGGCCCGTCGCTCCACACATTCTCGTAATCCGGGAACGCGGGGAAGGGACGCGCGTCCCATGCCCATACGAAGATATTGGCCGGGTCGACCATACGTCCCTTGTAGAGGGTAGCCTCCGGATTGTAGGCCGGTGAGAAGCCTCTCTGGGCCGGATCGAAGCGGGAGATGATCGCTTCAAGGGCACGCGCCTGAACAAGATCATCCCGCACGCCACGCGAGAATGGCGGATAAGCGGATTCCGAGGATTTCGGATCGGGAAAGACATTGGGCCCGTTCGGCCCCTTGTCGACAGCAGGGATGCCGATCTCGGTCAGCCAGATGGGCTTCGACTTGGGTTCCCAGATGCTCGCTCCGGTTTCCACGCCATTGAAGCGCTCGATATGCCGGTTCGACCACCAGGAAACGAGATCCTTGGCTCGAAAAACCCAAGGCTTGCCGAAAGCACCGTCGGTAATGGGCTTTCGCCGCTGCGCGGCTCGATCAGAGCTGCTGGCATAGTACCAGTCATAAGCCTCGCCGCTCCCGAGTCTGCTGCGCAGATAATCCACGTCATAAATGCTGCGTGCATCCGCCAGATCCGCATGATCGGGGGTATCGCGCCAGTCGGAAATCGGCGGATAATAGTCGATCCCGATGGCGTCGATCTCGGGCGATGTAAAGAGAGGATCGAGAGGAAAGCGAACATCCTTCCCATCGTTGAATACATGCGCTCCGTATTCCGTCCAGTCGGCGGCATAGACGATTTTAGTACCCGACCCCACGATCGCGCGAACCTGGCTCGAGAGCGTCCTCAGCCATCCGATTGCAGGATAGATGGCAGATTGGGAACGGACGCGTGTCAGGCCGACGAGTTCGCTGCCAATGATGAAACCATCGACTCCCCCGGCATCCTGGGCGAGCCTTGCGTAGTGAAGAATGAACGGGTTGTAGCCGTTGGTGCGCACGAACCATTGGCCGATTTGCGAGACGGTGGCGTTGGTACCGTCCGGAGATCCCGCTTGCCCCGGTGCCGGATGGCACGTGATGCGGCCTCTCCACGGGTAAGCCGGCTGCCCTGTACCTCCGTAAGGATTCGGCAGCCCGTTTCCAGCCGGAATATCCATCATGACGAAAGGATAGAGGACGACTTCGAGTCCCCGATCCTTCAAGTTTTTGATCAGTCGAATGACCGACTCGTCAGAAGGCGTCCCGCCATAGGCCGGCGAGCCATTGACCTGTGATACGGGCTTTGCCTGATCGCGGGTGAGCCCCGCAACCGACCAGCTGTCTCCATCGGTCGTCTTGTTTCTCACGTCGACACGCGGCTCGATCAGGCAGTTTCCTGCTCTCAGATCATTTCCGAACCAGCTGACGACGAGCGACACGCGCTTGAGATTGGGACAGAGCGCTTCCAAAGCATCGAGCGATGCGAGAGCATCGCTTCTACGCCGCAGCTGATGCCGATTTTCAGGCACTGTCTTGCCGAGGCCGAGCACCTGGATAACGGGAAGCGTATCGTATCCGAACTCGCTCGCGCCAGGGATCAGGCATACGGCGCGGATCATCTTGTTGAGGCCGTCGACCGGTCTCAACACCTCGAAGGAGAATTGCGGCACTCGGTTGCCGAACTCCTCCAGAGGCAGCCGCTCGAAAACCACATAGGCAAGGCCGCGATAGGCCGGCGCGAAATCAGCACCTTCCTTTGCCACGATGAGCGGATCCGCGGACTGCGCCTCGCCTCCCCGATGCACGCGCATGGTCATCTTGGACAGATCGATCTCGCGTCCATCCGCCCATACGCGTCTCACATAGGCAATGGAGCCTTCGCAAAGACCGATGGCGAGATTGGCGAAATATGAATAGGTCGTGGTTGCCGTCTTCGGGCCGCCCATTCCTTTCCCGCCCTGGCTGCCCGAGCGCTCGGTCTTCGTGTTGGCAACCTCTTCGAGACGCGTCGCCCAGATGAGCTGGCCGCCAATGCGCGCGCGCCCGTAGATTCTTGGAATGGCCGCACCCTCTGTCGAGGTGAGACCGTCCATTTCCTTGAGGCGCGGGCCTTCCACGTATTTCGTGTCACCGCCGCCCAGAAGCGCATTGTCGATGACAGCACCGGCAAGTCCGCCCAGCGCGCGCCCCGCCATGGCGCCCAACGGCCCTGCGACCATGCCGCCCACGACGGAGCCGACTGTTTGAAGAACGAGAGTGGCCATGATCAAGGTTCCGGAAAGCGAAAAGCGTAGGCGAGATGCCGGCGCCACCAGGGCGCGAAGGCGACCTCCGCTACCGAGGCGCCGTCATGGGCGTGGATCATCGTGTCGTTCGACGTCGCGATGGCACAGTGTTTGGCGGGAAGCCCGTCGCGCCAGCGAAAGAGCAGCACATCGCCCGGCTTGAAGGCAGCAACGCCAATCTCGACGAGATGCCGGCGCGCGGCGGCAACGAGCGTATCGGCTCCGGCTTCCGCCCAATCGGGCGAATAGGGCGGCGGCAGTTCCGGCTCGGATCCCAGGATATGGCGCCAGACTCCGCGCAGCAGGCCGAGACAATCGCAGCCGATGCCCTTGAGAGATGCCTGATGCCGGTAAGGGGTGCCGATCCAGGATCGCGCTTCGGCAACGACACGTTCGGACAAGGCATCGTTCATTTGAAGAAGCTCCCGCCGTCGAGGCCCGGCTCGCCCTGCTGCGGCATGCGGATGATGAAGTCGTTACCCGGCATGTGTGGGAAGCCGCGAAAGTTCGCGACGTTCCTGAAGCGCTTGCGGCACATGCCATGGGTCTTGTCGCAGCCTGCAGTGACACGGAAGGCATCGCCCACCCTGATCTCCTGCGGCGCGCGCTGCCAGAGATCGAACTCATCGGTTCCGCTGATGGCGCGGTGCACCTTGATCTCGACCGAGACGCCGACATTGCTGCCGCTCGTCCAGGTGATCTTGCCGCCCGTACACCATCCATCCGAAAAGCCGATGCCGGACGCGACGATTCCGAGGAACCCATCCGTGCGTGTGACGGTGCCGGTATCGGAATAGGCCGACGAGGTGAGATCGATGCCGCACTTGGCATCGCCTAAATCAGCCGAACAGGTAGCACGGAACAGCCGCCCTCTCTCCTCGTCGTAACGATGCATGATGCCCCGCACCTCCGCGACGAAACTGCCGTCGGAGCGGCGGATTTCACCAATGGTCCCAATATCGAGAAGAAGGCGCTCGGCCACATTGGCCCAATTCACGAGCCAGGTTTCCACACTCGCATCGTCGTAGAAGCCGGAAGAGATGTCGTCCTCCGTCAGGCCCGCGGACATGAGCGCGCCCGCGACCTCGCCGCCACCGACCACGAAGCCGAGTTCGGCTGTGGCCTCAGCAGCCTCAAGGCCCGAGCGCGCGGCGAAGATCGTGCCGCCGAAGGTGATATCGCGATCATGATCGGTGAAACCGAAGCTCCTGCCGTCGCGGCGAATGAGCTTCCAGCAATGACAAAGCGTCGTCGCCCCGTCCGCCATGTGGGCGGCGAGGTTCGTCGGAATGTTGCGCATGGATATGAAGCCTTAAACGACGATCTCGATCAGCGGGATCTGCGGAATGCCGCCCGCCTCGAAGGTGGAGAGATCGATATCGAGTTCGTCCGTGTCGAACCGCACGGGCACATCGAAGCTGTAACCCGCCGTGATCACGGCGCCGGTCGGCGGCGGGGATGTGAAGGTGACAATGCCGGTCGTGGGATCGCAATTGAAGTCCGCCCCGACCGCCTGCTCGGCGCCGTCGACGGCCACTTTCACGGAGCCGCCCACAGGCTTGGCGATGGTGCGCAGATAGGGCGCGAAAGAGCCGCCATAGGCTTTGACGAGCTGAAACGTTTTCGCCGTCCCGTTACCCGTGCCGATGCGCTGATCGAGCGGCGTCGGCTCCTTGGACGGTGGGCCGGAACGCCAATCGGTCCTGTCGCGGAAGCGGAAACCGTAGAGCTTGCCGCGCCGCTCCTCGAAGAAGGCGATCACCGCATGCAGCGCATCGACGGTCCTGACACCCAGACCCGCATCGTAGCGGCGGCGGGAGGAGGCCCAGCGGCTGTTGCGGTGCTCGCGGCCGGAGGCCAGCGTGACGATATCGGTCCGCCGCACGGGCCCTCCCCGACTGCCCAAGCTGACGTCGAGGGGAAAGCGGACCTCATGGAAATCGGAGGCCATGATCCATCCTTCTCAAATATGAAACGAAAAAAGAGCGGGTGGCGTTGTCGTCCGAGCAGGACATTCGAGCCAAGGAGATTGCAGGCGATGAGCAACGCCCCAAACGACCTCCACGAGGATTTCCCCGACAAGGCCGACCGGATTCATCAATTGAAGACGGGCAATAACCGCTTCGCGCGGCTCTATGACGAGTACAACGAGCTGAACCGCACCATTCACCGCATCGAGACGCGGGTGGAGCCGCAATCGGACGAAGCCGAGGAAGAGCTCAAGCGTCGCCGCCTGCAGATCAAGGACGAGATCATGGCGATGCTCGACGACGAGAACGCCTGAACCATCCTTTTGAAAACTACATCCCACGCTGTCCGCGTGCCACGGCCCGCGCCAGTGCTGCGGATACTTGAGCCTCAGACCGTCGGAAGCTCTCCGCATCGGGCGTTGAAATATTCACCGTGATCGAGGCGGAACGTCCGCCTGAGCCGGAGCGCACGCCGAGCTTGCCGTCAGGCCCTCGGGCCAACGGCATCACGGCCTCCGCCCCTCGCTCACCCATGACGCCGAGACCGCGCCCGAGTGGAAAGTAGGTGGGCGCGCCGACAACACCGCCCTGCGCGAACGGCATCACCATACCGCGCGAAAACACGCCGCCCTTGGCGAAGGGGGCAGCAGCGGCAGCGCCTCCCCCGCCGCCGAAGAGGGAGCTGAAAAGCGAGCCTATTCCTTTGAAAAGCCCGCCGAACAAATCGCCACCACCCATAGGGAGCGAGCCTTGAAGCGGCTCCACGGTCAAACCCTTCAGGCTTTGACTCAAGGCAGTCTGAAGAGGCCCCAGCGCGAGACGCAACCCTGTTTCCACAAGAGACTCGCGCACCTTCTTCAAAACGACATCGAATTTCTTGCCCTCGGCAATATTCTTCGCGAAAGCATTGGATAGTGAGTCACCGAATTTATCGGAGAGGCCGATGAGTGTGTTGAGCTGGCGGGTCTTATCATCAGTTGAGTTTTTACTCAGATCGTCCGTTGGCTTTCGCTCCATACTCTTATCTCCAAAATACAAAATTGCGCTTTCTGCTCTTCTAGCCATGAGCTTAGCCGCATGCGTGAGCGCGCCGCCGACTTACAGCATTTTTAAGACTCCCGGGATGAGCAGCACTCAATGGAGCCGCATTAGCGCTGAGTGCTCTTATGAAGCCGAAAAGGCTACTGCAGCAGCTGGTCCAAGAACCCCAACCGTCTATACAAAGAGACGACTGTTCAATATGTGCGCTGAGCTAAAAGGCGCGACATTTGTCGGCAGGATCACAATGCCCGAAGAGCAATGGGATCAAATTGAGGCTCTGTGCAAAGAAGAGGCAGAGAAATCAGTCGCAGGTCGACCCGATTCTCGGGCAAAGGATGTGTTACGCGAAGACCTACAAATTGAGTGCGCCAAGAGAAAAGGCGTTGTATTCCAACCTCTCTAGGCCCTAGCCGCCCTTTGACGAGGCATCATAGTTTATTCTCAATCATCCTTGATAATAGATTGAATCACAGTCCGGAAACGTCTCCATCAGTCGCCTCAAGTCACGGCTGACAGCAGGCTCTGACCGCCTCCCACCGCTCACCCCTTCCCAGGCCATGAACAATTCGCGCGGCGTTGCGCGCCAGAACTGGTCGGGACTCCACCGCAAAACGCTCAAGCCCAGCATCATCGCATCTTCCCACGGGAAGACTTGCGGCTCGCTCAAATGTTCTGCGGCTGTAGAGGGTTTGCGGAAGACGGTTCCGCGCCGAAGGTGACAGTGAGAAGATCGGCGATGGCCGATGCCACGGGCTCGATGCCTTCCGTCAGCGGAAGGCCCGCCACCTCCGCATCGCCCACATCCTGACCGGCGCCGCGCAGGGCGACTACCAGCAGCTTCAGAAGATCCCGGCTCGACAGACGGCCCGTTCCGAACCGTTCGGCAAGCGCCATGAGATCATCCACACCGAAGGCTTCCTCCAATTCGGCGAGAGCGCCGAGCGTGAGGCACAGAGTGTAGCGCTTCTCGCCCAAGTGCAGCGCGACTTCGCCGCGTCTTCTGTTCGCCATGGTGGTTATCCTCATAGTGCCACAAATGTCAGCGCACCCGCAGATTCAAAGGCCATCTCGAAGGTGACCTCGCCTGCATGATCGCCGCGATACTCAAGGCTCGTGAGCTGGAAAGGCCCTTCGATGCGCCCGAAATCGGGAACGATGATCTGATAGGTGAGAATGTCGCCGTCGAAGAACACCTGGCGCATGCGCGCATCCGAGGCCTCATCCTTGAACACGCCGGAGCCGGTGATGCCGGCGCGGCGCACGCCGACACCAGCGAGCAATTCTCGCCAACGCCCTGCGGATTCCGCATGGGTGACATCGACCGTTTCGGCATTGAACGAAATCTGACGGGTACGAAGACCGGCAACGGTGACGAAGCCCGTGCCGCCATCGCTGACCTTGATGAGAAGGTCTTTGCCCTTTTGAGCAGGCATGAAGAAATCCTTTTATTGAAAGAACGAGGTTCACACGCGTTCGGTGACGGCGCGAAGATGAAGCGTGACGCGGGACAATTGCGTGTCCTTGTCCCGCGCGGAGGCGATCTCCGTCACGCGCACGTTCACGAGGCGATGCCCGTCGAGGACGAGCGGTGCATCGTCGAGAAGCGCGGCGAAACGTTCGGCAACAGCCAGGCCCGTGCGCGTGCTGCCGCGTTCCGACCACACGACGAGAGTGAGATCCTGCTCGTGCCCACGATCCGTATCGGTCGACCAATCCTGCGCCGTCACGTCGCCGAACAGGGCATAAACGGGCTCCGCATTTCGCGGCGGCTCGTCGTATAGGCGCAGGCTTCCGCTCATGAGCGACACCAGCTCCGCATCAACCGACGCCGCATCGAGAATGGCGCGGCGAAGTGCGAGGATCGGGCTCGTCATGCCTTGATCTCCTCGACGAGGCAGACGAGATCGCGCCGCGAGCCATCCGGATCGGAGGCTGCGCGAATGGCGAAACGGCGCAGGCCCGAGGTCAGGCGCATGGCGCCCGTCACCCCGTCGCGATAGCGCAGGGTGATTTTGTGCGTGAGACTCTGCTCGGGCCTGTCGGCGCGCACGCGCTCGGAACCGGAGAGCATCTCCATCGCGCCCCAGAGCTGCGGACCCGATTTGTAGGAACGGATCACGCCCCCGAACCCGTCGGGACTTTCGAGAGGCACTTCGAGAACGAACGGGCGCGCCCGCGCGCCGATAGGCAATGATTTTGGTTTCATCGGAACAACTCGAAAATTAAATACGCGCCCGCTGGAACGGAGCCACGAGCGCCATGGCTTCCGGCGGCAGGATCTGCTCGCCCGCCACGTCGCCCCGGTTCTCGAACCAATGGGCGACGAGAATTCTGATCGCGAGTTTCAGGGTGGCCGGCACCGCATCGGGCGATGCGCCGAAGCCGGCACGCAGCTCAATCTCGATGCCATTCCTCGCCTTGCCGGGCGAAGGCGCATCGGAAACGGTGATGCAGGGCGGATCGCTCACAGGATCAGCCTCAATGGCCGAAACCTCGATTGCGGTGGCAGCACCCGATGCATCGAGCACCCTGATGCCATCCACGGCGAGCAGAGGCGCCACCGGCAGCATCACTTTTCCACTCTCGGGCCAGCGATCCAGGTAAACCCGCCAGCGCTGCTCGATCAGGATGCGCCGCGCGGCGGATTCCACCATGAGCCTCGCGGCCTTCATGAGCCCGGCGATCAGATCGTCTTCCGCATCGTCGTCGACGCGCAGATAAGCCTTCATCTCGGGCAGCGTTATGGGCTCGACGGCGGGGCCATCAACGAATATCGGGATCATCGCAACAGGAATCCTTCCATGATGAATCGTCTGATCACGCTCTCCCTCGCCCTGTCGCTCGCAGCGACCGGGGCACAGGCCATCGTCGGCGGGGCCGAGGACCAAGGTCCCCTCGCCCGCCAGAGCGTGATGATTTTGAGTTCGAACGGTGGTGTCTGCAGCGCCGTGGTGGTGGCGCGCGACGTGGTACTCACCGCCGCCCATTGCGTGACGGGCGCGGACGAGCACCGGGTGCATTTTCGTGACGAGGCCGGCGAGCCGGTGCTGATCGCACCCTCCGCGAAGGCCGTGCATCCGGGCTACAAGGCGAAGGCCATCGAGACCCGGCAGCGCTCCATCGATCTGGCGCTCGTGCGCATTCCGCAAAACCTGCCGGAGCGGTTCGAGCGTGCGAGCCTCACGGCCGCCAAGCCTGCCAAGGGCGAAACGATCATGGTCGGCGGCTATGGCCTTGCCCGGGAGGGGGACGCCAAGACGACGGGCACCTTCCGTGCGGCTTCCCTGACGGTCACGGAGCCTTACGGTCCGAGCAATATCCTGCTCTGGAGCCAGGGTTCGGGAGCCATGGGGGCCTGTCAGGGCGATTCCGGCGGGCCGATGGCCTTGGGAACCGCCATTGCCGCCATCACGTCCTGGTCATCCCCCACTCGCGGCCGGAGCTGCGGAGGCGCCACACAGGGCATTCTCCTGGGGCCCCAGAAGGAATGGATCGACCGAACCCTGAAAACCTGGAATCGCGCGGCAGCATGGACCGGCGTTTGAGGGGAGAATTTTTAAGAAAGGTGGAACTAACTTACGTTAACAAGCCTTCCCTTACGTAATATTCTCCCTCTTTCTCCCAAAGCTCCAGATGCGCGCATTGCTCTTCCTCGTACTCGCCGCCACGGCTCTTTTCACGGGCTCGGCGCAGGCCGTTCTGCTCGGCGCGACATCTCGCGATCCGAACGGGTTGCGGCGCTCCGTGGTCTCCATCGAGAACTCCTTGGGCGAACTCTGCTCGGGCGCCCTCATCGCAGCCGATCTGGTGCTCACGGCCGCCCATTGCGTGACCGATCCGGCTGCTTACCGTGTCGTTGCGGTCAACCGGGCATTCAAGCCGCAGCGCATCAGGATTGTTGCACTCGCCGTGCATCCCACCTTCGTGACGGGCACGACGCCGCGCACGCAGCCCGGTGTCGATCTCGCGATCCTGCGCCTCGAACGCCCGCTCGGACCCGAGTTCCTGCCCCTCGATCCCAGCCTCGCGGGCACGATCGATATCGGCGACGAAGTCACCATCGCCGGCTTCGGCGTGCTCTCCGAAAAGAGAAGGCAGACGGCGCGCACCTTGCGGCAGACCAACCTCGTTTCGCTCGGTCCTCTCGAAGTCGCCAACCGCGTGCTGATCGTGGTCGACCGCGAGCGCCTGGCCGAGACGAGCGGCGCGGGCGCATGCCGGGGCGATTCCGGCGGGCCGATCCTGGCCTCTTCAGGCGACAGCTATCTCCTTTATGGCATCACCAGTTGGTCGAGCGGCGCGTTCCGCACCCGCGAGCGCAGCGCCTGCGGTGGCCTGACCGCCGTCACGCCCATCGTCGAGCATCTCAACTGGATCCGTGGAGCCGCACGCAATCTCACCGCCCTCGAAGGGGCGTGGGCGAGACGTTGATCCCGCCCACGACTTTGACTTAAGCGGCGAATTTCAAGAGCTTGATCGCCGCATAATCCTGCACGCCGCCACCCACACGCTTGGTGGTGTAGAACAGCACGTAGGGCTTGGCGGAGTAAGGATCGCGCAGCACGCGCATGCCGGCGCGGTCGACGATCAGGTAGCCGCGCTTGAAATCGCCGAAGGCGATAGCGCAGGAACCGGCCGCGATGTCCGGCATGTCCTCAGCCTCCACCACGGGGAAGCCCATGAGCGTCGCGGACTGGCCGAGGCTCGCAGGCGGCGCCCAGAGATACTGGCCGGTCGAGTCCTTGAACTTGCGGATCGCGCTCTGCGTCTTGCGGTTCATGACGAAGGAGGCGTTCTGGCGATAGCCTGCTTTCAGGGCATAAACCAGTTCCACCAGCACATCCGACGGGTTGCTCGACGGGAAGGCAGCGCCGCCCGTATGCACTGCACCGAGCTTGCCCCAGCTCCAGGTATCGTCCTTCACGATGTCGGAAGCGAGAAAGCCCTTCGGCTTGTTGACGCCGTCACCATTCACGAAAGCGGCGCTCTCCTGCTCGGCGAAGGCGGCCTCGACCTCTTCGGCGATCCAGCGATCGATATCGACCACCGCATCATCGAGCAGCGTCTGGGTCGCCGCCGGCATGGCATAGAGTTCCATGGCCGGGAAGCTCATTTCGGAGAGCGTCGGGGCGGCGGTCTGCGGACGCGCCGCCGTCTCGCCGACCCAGCCGGTGGCCGGACCCGTGGTGGAGAAGGCGCGCTTGTACTGGCCGCCCGAGATCACGCGCACCGAGGAGATCGCGCGGATCGGCGAGATCGCGGATAGGCGGCGCAGCACTTCCGTCTCGACATTGTCGGGCACGAGATAGCCGCCATCCGGGCCTGAACCGGCGGAGAGCGCCTTTTCCTCCAGGCGCTTGAGGCCCGTGGCCTCACCGGAGCGCATGTAGGAATGGAACGCCGTCTTGTGCTCGGCCTGGGCGGGATCACGCGGGGCATCCGCGCCACGACCCAGCGGCGGGCGGGAACGGTCGAGGGCGAACCGGTCGAGACGGCGCTTGGCATCGTCGAGGGCGGCATCGATGCGGGTGAGCTTTTCCTCCGTCACCACATCGCTCGACAGGCGCGTCTCGATCTCGGACAGGCGCGTGTCGTTGGTGTCCTTGAACGCCTCGAAGGCGCGGGCGAAATCCTCGAACGCCGAGGCGACGTCATCGGAAACGGACTTGGTTTCAACAACAGGAATCATATCAATCCAAAGGTTTGAAAAAGGGATAGGCTTCAACGAAAAGGCCCGCCAGAAGGCGGGCCGGTTATTCCCAGTCGAGGGAATGCTTACATCTTGCGGGCTGCGCGGCGGGTTGTTTTCGCGACGGTCGGGCCGGCTACAGCACCGACGGCGCCACCCACGACCGCACCGGGCGGTCCTGCCACAGCACCGACGCCAGCGCCGACGGCGGCGCCGCCGACGCGCTCCTCAGTGGTGGTGCAGGCTGCGGCCGCGAGGCCGAGAAGGGCGACAAAAGCGAGTTTCTTCATGAAGAGCCTCCCGAGAAAGCGGACGGCATCACGGGTCAGGCCCGCAGCGTCCGCAGCTCTGCGGGCTTGCATGTAACGCGCGTTATGTCGTCTCGGTTCAGGAAAATAATCGAGCAGCGGTGGCGCGAATGGATGATGCGAGCTTCGGCTGAGCGTGCTTGACGGTCTCCACGCGCGCCCCTGGCAGCATCGGGAAGGTCACGACGGAGATCTCCCACAGATCGAGCTTTTCGAGACGGCGCAGGCCCGTGGGCCGTTCCGCCCTCGCCCGCTCCACCCGAAAGCCGATGGACAGACCGTCGACGGCTCCCTCGCGCATGAGCGCATGGATATCCCGCGCCCGCTCGACGGCGAGATTGAGCTTGCCACGCACGCGGAGTCCGCGCCGATCCTCCTCGATGGAGATCCAGCGTCCGATGGGCGTTGCGGGATCGTGCTGCCAGAGGAGCCGCACCGCGCCAGCCTCGCGTTTCCGGAGGCTGTCGGTGAAGGCGCCCGGCATGACCACATCCTTGCCGAGATCGGCGACGCCGAACAGGCTGGCATAGCCCTCGAACACGCCATCCGCGTCGATGGCGTTGAGAGGCTCGGCGAGGAACTTCATTTCCTGCGTTGAGGGAATGGCGGCGTGCTTCATACCTGCGCTCCACGCGCGGATTTGGGCGGCTTGGAATCGAGCTTTTCGAGCTGGCGCACGAAGTCGCGGAACACGAGCGACGCGCGGCTCTGCCCGTTCCGCGCTGCTTTCGGCTTCCGGGCGGGACGGGTCGAAGGTCGGGTCATGAAGGGTCTCCCGTATGACGGCGGTTGAAGAGGGACAGCTCGCGCACGAACTCGTCGAAGCGGCGGTTGGCCGCGAAGAGGTCGCGAAGGGTCATGACGAGCAAGGCGGAGGTTCCGCTCGCCCAGATGAACAGGGCGAGATGGGCAAGATCGCCGCGACTGATCACAGCCTCGGCGACCTTATCGAAAATGTTCATTATTTGTTCTCTCGCAAAAGGTGCCCCCTTTGGTGTGAGGTTTGCGTCTGTTGGCGGATTGCGGAGAGTAGAA
The DNA here is from genome assembly GCF_022808595.1 of Microvirga solisilvae. Taxonomy (GTDB): domain Bacteria; phylum Pseudomonadota; class Alphaproteobacteria; order Rhizobiales; family Beijerinckiaceae; genus Microvirga; species Microvirga solisilvae. The sequence continues at coordinate 24,689 of NZ_JAKUCN010000001.1, read as the reverse complement.
GCGCGGGGGAAGCGTCATCCCGGACGGCGCAGCCGAGCCGGGATCGTTCTCAGGATAAGGCGCCATTCTCGTCACGCGATCCCGGGTTCTGCTGCGCAGCCCCGGGATGACGCTAAACCGACCGCGCCTGTTTTCTCTTGGGAGCAGCCGAACCGCGCCCATACCCCACCGCCTCGCGCTTCTCATCCTCGGTGAGAAACGACGCCGCCGAGACGCGCCGCCAGAGGCTTTCGCGCTCGTCGGCCAGCGCCTCGATGGCATCGAGGTCGGGCTCGAGCTGCAGCGCCTCGCCGAAACCGGGCGAGAGCCATTGCGCGAAGGCCTCCATGGTGCGCTTCACCAGCGGGATCACCGTCTGGCGATAGAAGGCGCGGTTGGCCTCCGCATAATTGGCGTGAGTGTTGTCGCCCGGCAGCCCGAGCAACAGGGGTGGAACGCCGAAGGCGAGCGCGATCTCCCGCGCGGCAGCCGCTTTCGCTTCCACGAAGTCCATGTCCTTCGGCGACAGGGAGAGCGGCTTCCAGTCGAGCCCGCCTTCGAGAAGCAGCGGACGGCCCGCATTGGATGCGCCCTGGTAATTCGTTTCGAGCTCGCCCTTCAAGCGCTCGAACTGCGCATCGGTAAGCGCATTGCCGCCGACTACCAGCGCGCCGGAGGGACGCGCCGCATTGTCGAGGAGCGCCTTGTTCCAGGCACCGGCCGCGTTGTGGATGTCGAGCGCGGTGGCCGCCGCTTCCATGGGCGACAAACCGTAATGATCATCCGCCGGATGGAACAGGGTGAGATGCAGGATCGGCGAAACCGCCTCCCCTGCAACGGCAAAACGCACATTCTCCGTTCCCACATTGTATTCGTAAGCCGCGGGCCAGCCATCGGCACCTGGCACGACGCGCATGCGGTCAGGCCGCAGCGCATAAAGTTCGGATGGGGTACCATCTACGCCGACCGCCTCCACATAGGCGTTGCCCGACACCATCAGGTGCCCATAGACACTCTCCAGAAAGCGCTGCCCGCCTTCCCGCATATTGGGACGCGTGAGAAGCGACAAGAGCGGATGCGCCGAGAGTTCCCGCGCATCCTGCTTCAGGATGAGCGGCAGCGATGCCGCCGCCTCCGCCACGAGCCGCACCGCGCGGTGGACGATGGCGTTTTTCTGAAAACCTTCGCGGGAAAGCGCCGCATAATCGCGCGGCGTCCACACGGCACGTCCGTCGAAATAGAACGCGATCGCCGAATGGGCGCGCGAAGCCTTGGCTTCAGGCGCGGCCTGAAACCAGCGAGTCAATTTGGTCAGCATCAAAAGCTCCTGCCCGGCGGGCAACAATCAAAGACTGTGACGATGATCACAGAAGGATGGGAAAGCACTTCGCTTGTTCAGAGTGGCGCTCATTTCCGCATGTTCTGCCGAGCAAGCGTGCAGCTTGAGTGCAAGTGTCATTCGACAGTCACATCTCGCAGAGTAATCTGAAGACGTTGCGGGGCAGCAAGCGCATCGTGCGGAAAAGTGGATCCGGTTTTCCGCACTCAACGATGCGCTCTCTCAAAGGAGAGCATCGGATTGGATCACAAAAGTGCATTCCACTTTTGGGTCCGATGCTCCAGCGACATTCACGCGCCAGCCGGGTGAGTTCACTCTTCGGCTGGCGCGACCATCGATTTCTCAGCTCTGTCGTTCCTTGCTAAACGGAATGGCACGAGGCAGATGGCGAGGCGGGCGGGCACGGATGGACTGCCCTCCGCCCGCCTTTGCGAAACGAAGGCTCCATCTTTCACTGCAACATGACACGCCGTTCTGTAACGATGGATCAGGCCGGAGCTTGATCCTTGCCCTCAAGCCATGATCACGCCGCGCGTGGCCATGTTCTTGGCCGCCAGCACCTCAAGGAACTTCGCCGTCGGGCCATTCTCGATCATGGAAGCCATGTCGCTCCACAAGGCGCGGACTTGCGGCATCGCATCGCGAGCCGCCTTCTCGTCGTCGAACACGGCCAGGACGGTGAACTCGCCCTTGTCATCCATCATCCCAATCCACTCACGCAGGCCGGGCTGGGCATAGATCTTGGCTTCGTTCACCTCGCGCCAGCGGCGCATGTCTTCCAGCTTGTCGGATTTGACGCGAAATGTCGTCAGTCGTGCATACATGGTGATCTCCTCGAAAAGGAGGGACTGGCATCAGGCCAGCGCTGCACTGGATACGACAGGCGAAGTCTAAATCGTCTCTGGACGGGTGTGAACAGAAAACCGTCTATGCTCCGGAAGACTATATCATCCGCACACGCGGCTCCTTCTTCTCCCGCAGCATCAAGTCTGTGAGCGCCCAGACGAGCGCATCCATGCGATCCGGCGAACGCCCCGAGGTGAGACCGCCCGGTCCGAAATCGCACATCTCGTCTTCGAGTGCAGGCATGGCTCCCACATGGCGCACGCGGCCCTGTGTGTAGAGCACCGAGGCAGGCTCCGCGCGCAGATATTTGCCGCGCGTGGCGCGCACGCTCATGACAGGCACGGACGGATCGACCTCGCGGATCACGCCGGTCGCCATCTCGCCGCCCTGGTTCGTCTCGACGATCAGCGCGTCGGCCTGAAGCCTGCGATAGAGCGCCACCGCCTTTGCCGCCCATTCCGGCGGCTTGAGGCCCGATGCGGTCGCATCCTCCAGCACATAGGCCGTACCGCCCTCATCCACGCCGGCGGCAACGATGCCACAGGCATCCGCGCGCTTCGAGGACGAAGCCGGCGGGTCGACGGCGACGACGATGCGCATGAGAGGCGGCGCCGCATCGGCGCGGCTTACCTCGATCATGTCGCGCGTCCAGAGCGCGTCGGGACGATCCTCGATGATGTCGCCATCGAGTTCCTGCCGCCCGAGCCGCGTGCCGGCATAGCGGCCGACGACGGTTTCGAGAAAGGCAGGCGCAAGGTTCTCCGCATTGTCCGATGTTCTCACACGCGACACCGCAACCCTGGGATCGGCCAGGAACCGCTTCAGAAGCGGAATGGGACGCGGCGTGGTCGTCACCATCTGGCGCGGATGCGCGCCGAGGCGCAGACCGAATTGCAGCATGTCCCAGGTTTCCTCCACGTGCTTCCACTTGGCGAGCTCGTCCGCCCACGCGGCCTCGAATTGCGGACCGCGAAGCGAATCCGGATCTTCCGCAGAGAACACATGCGCCACCGCGCCGTTGGGCCACTCGAGCTTGCGCAATGACGGCGACCAGGTCGGCCGCTCGTGGCGGGCATGAACGGCGAGAATGCCCGCAGGCCCCTCCACCATCACGTTGCGCGCGTCGGAAAAAGTTTCTCCGATCAGTGCGATGCGCCGCATGGGCCCATCCGTGAAATCCGGCTCGCCGAGTGCGATGCCGCGGACCCATTCGGAGCCGGCGCGGGTTTTGCCCGCGCCGCGCCCACCAAGAATGAGCCACAATGTCCATGGATCGTGATGACGGCTCAATCCCGGCATGCGTTGATCGACGCGGCACCGGATCGGCCAGAAGCGGATGAGTTGTTGTAGTTCGGCCTCAGATAAGCAGGCCGTCGCTTCCGCGAGCTTCCTCTTCCGCGATAACCCGCTCAAGATGGCGAGCAAGCTCGTCGCGGAGTTCGTGGAGGCTGCGGGGAGTTTCGTTATGTTGCTCGTTGGCATCGAGCGTCGAACCTTCCTGTTCCAGGAGCGCCCGCGCGGTGGTCAATGTCTTGGCATAGGACGCCAGCGTCCGGGCGATCCGGTCGTGATCTTCAAGTCCCCCGCTCCGCTGCTGCTCCATGAGTTCGTTGATCTGCGTTCGCGTGGCCCGCGCCAGCGTTCGCGCCGCAGCGTGCAAGGATGTGGTCGCCGCCGCAGCATCGACCGCGATGTCGCCAGGGTCCTGCGCAGACTTGCTCAACTCGTTCTCTTTGAGCGCGGCAAGGCGCGGCGGCCAGCCCCATCTTTGTCTCATGCGGACGAACGTGCTCGCGCCGACGCCGAGCAAGGCCGCAATGTCGTTGATGGTGACCTTCGGGTCGCCGGCATAAAGCGCATAAGCCTGTTGCCGTTTCTCGTCGGAAACTTCGATCCTGGGAAACATGGGCACCCAATAAAAAACCGCCCAAACGGCTCGTCGAGGACGGCGCTTGAGCGGCGGAGGTTTTAAGCAATGAAGCCGGGCGGGGTTTCATTCACACTTCGTCAGTGTTCACGTTTTGTACTCTAACAGCGTTGCGCTGTCAAGCAGGATTCTCGCGGGCTCTATGCCGCCTTTTCACAGAAGGATATCGACGCAGACCATCTCATGGTCCGAAAACGGTTGTCCGCTTTCATCGAGAGACGGAACGACCTGCGGATTCTCCGCCTTCACGCCGCGCACGAACAGCCAATCGAGCTTTCCGAACGGACGGGGATGCGTTTTCTCCGGACCATCGCGCTGAGTCGGCAACCCGAGATTCGCGCCGGTCCAGACGAATCCCGCTTTGCGGAGATCCCCGAAGAGCGGCTCGAAGCGTTCGGGCTCTTGGAGAAGCAGTGTGCGTTCCCCCTCGCCTCTCGGCAAGGCCTTCGTGTTGCAATCGCCACCGATGAGGCAGGCTTCGTTCGGCGCAATGCTGTCGAGGGCGCGCAGCAGATTTAAAATCTGCTTCTGCCGGTCGGCGGGATCGGTCTTGCTTTCCAGATGCAGGCTGACAAGCCAGAGCGGGCGCGGTGCGTTCGACACGCGGGCGGCAACGGCGATCCTGCCGCCGATACGCCGTTGAGCGCCGTTGATCCCCTTGAACCATAATCCGCTCTCCTCGAGCGGAATCACATGCGGCTGTTCGAGGTTGAGCGCGCTGACGATGGCATTGCCATGAAGGCTGCAGGCGTTGCGCTCGCCTGCATGGTTCCGCATCTCCCGCTCGTCGCCGAGATCGAGCTCCACGAACTCCGCGCCGAAAAGATAACCATGATCCGACGAGCCGATGAAGTCGCGGATGGTATGGGTGTTGCCGGAGCGGGCCATTCCCACATCCACTTCGCTCATGAGCACGACATGAGCACCGACATCGTCGATGAGACGCCGCACGGCGCGCGGGCGCTTTAAGCGTTCTGCGTTGAGAGCAGCCACGCGCAGGCGCTCAGGGGAGCCCATCGCTCTGGGAGGCGCGCGAAACTCGATCGCTTGGAAGGCGTCGATCCGGTCGAGAAGGCACGCATGAGAACCAGCCTCTGCTCTGCGTGCTTCAACGAGCAGACTTTCATCCGGGCAGGGAAGATCGGGCACGGCTTGATCGACGAGGGGTCGCAAGGTTCCATCCTTCGCAACAATCCGTTGGATAGCTAAGGCGCCCGGGCCTCCGATGAACCTGAGAGAAAAAATTTCCGCGTCTTAGGAACTTCTTTGCCCCTTTGGGGTTAGATGATCGCACACGAATATGCGGGAGAAGGCCCATGCTCGCTTGGGCTACTATTATTGCGCTCATCATGAGCGCGATTTTTTATGTCGCGGACCCATCAACCGCGATGACCAGCCTCGCCGAACTGATCGGCGTCGTTGCCCTATTCACCCTCGTTTGTGCAGCCGAAGCCTTCAGCGAACCCAGAAGCTAGAACCCGACCTAGGAATGCATGCCGCTCGAGCGGCCAAGGTTGGTTCAGCCCGCATTCCGAAGGCATCATTTCCCTTAATTTCGAACGGCCTGAGAAAACCGGCGATTGCGCCTAAAATGTAACGTGATTATGTTTACATCGATGACTGTACCGCGTTCAGCCCGCTCAGGCGCCAGAGACAGCTCGGCAGCCGCAAGCGACCTCGTAATCCCGAACCCCCAGAAAGGGTCCGTGGAAACGATGGCTGGCGCCCTTCAGCAGGCGCTCGCCCAATCCATCGAGGCGAAGGTCGAGGCGCGGCTCGCTGAAATCCTGGAAGGCATCGGCGACGCGTTCTACGCGCTCGACGAGAAATGGCGGTTTGCCTACATCAACCGTGCGGCACAGGAATATTTCGGCGCTCCGGCCCATGAGATGCTCGGGCGATCGATCTGGGACATTTTTCCGGATTCGAAAGGGACCGAACTCAGGCACCGCTATGAGGAGGTCGCAGCAACCGGCATCGCCGCCGCGTTCGAGACCGAAGCGGTCGGCGTCAAGGGCCGCTACCTCGAGATGCGGGTGTTCCCCTACAATGGCGGCCTCGGGATCAGCTTCCGCGACTGGACGGAACGCCGCCGGACGGAGGAGGAACTGCGCGAAAGCCAGGCCCGTCTCAGCTCTCTCGCTGACAACCTGCCCTCCTGCATGGTTTTCCAGTTCTATGTCGGCGCCGAATACTATGATCGCCACCCCGTTTATATTTCCAAGGCCTGCGAGCCGCTGACCGGCATCAGCGCGGAGGAAGTGCTGGCCGATATGGGCCTCATCTCGCGGCTCGTTCTGCCCGAATATCGGGAGCAGATGAACCAGAAGGGCATCAAGGCCCTTTCGGAGCGCAAGACCTTCGACGTGGAGTTCCAGCTTCGACATGCCAAGACCGGAGAGATCCGCTGGCACCGCATGATCACCATGCCCCGCAAGTTGAGCAACGGGACGTATATCTGGGACGGCGTTCAATACGACATCACGGACCACAAGCGCGCCGAAGAGCACCTGCGCCTTATGGTCAACGAGCTGAACCACCGGGTGAAGAATACGCTGGCCACGGTCCAATCCCTGGCAGTCCAGAGCTTCTACAAATTCGGCCTCGCGCCGTCCGACGATGTCGGAACCGCGCGTACGGCGTTCGAGGCGCGCCTCTTCGCTCTCTCCCGCGCCCATGACGTTCTGACCCGTGAGAACTGGGAGGGCGCCAATCTCTCGGATGTGGTCAGGGAGGCCTGCGCCCCCTTCCTCAACCAGAGGGATGACGAAGGCAGGATCGAGATCGAGGGCGCATCCTTGCGCCTTCCGCCGGCCATGTCCCTGAGCCTGTCCATGGCGATCCACGAGCTTTGCACGAATGCCCTGAAATACGGGGCGCTCAAGACCTCCTCCGGGCGGATCAGGATCAGCTGGTCGAGCGTCTCGGAAGGCGACGGCACGCGCCTCGTTCTCCGTTGGGAGGAGCAGGGCGGACCGCCGGTTTCCCCTCCCCGGCGCACCGGTTTCGGGTCCCGCCTGATTCAGAAAGGCCTGGCCCGGGAGCTGAACGGCACGGCTCAGATCGCCTACGAGCCGACGGGCGTGGTCTGCACCATCGACGTGCCCCTCGAAATGCCTCATTGTTAAGCATTTACAAGGGCCTATTCACATCGCGTCTAGACCATTGGTCGATAGTGCCCGAAACCTCCTTGCAGCCGCCCCTCGATTTGGTGTCAATTGGGCGCAAGTGACGAAGTCACGATCCAGGGAGGAGTTTTTATCCATGAAGCGTCGTCAATTTCTTCAGGCCGCTACGGTCGGTGCCGCCACGACGGCGGTAGCCGCCCCCGCCATCGCTCAGTCGATGCCGGAGATCAAGTGGCGCCTGCAATCCGGTTTCCCGAAGTCCCTCGACACGATCTACGGCGCTGCCGAAGTGATCGCGAAGTACGTCTCGGAAGCAACCGACGGCAAGTTCCAGATCCAGCCTTTCGCCGCCGGTGAAATCGTCGGCACCCCGCAGGTGGCCGACGCGGTCGGCAACGGCACCATCGAAATGGGCCATACCTGCTCCTACTACTATTTCGGCAAGGACCCGACCTTCGCTCTCGGCACGGCGGCCCCCTTCGGCCTCAATGCCCGCCAGATGAACGCCTGGCTGTACCACGGCGGCGGCAATGACCTGCTGAACGAGTTCTACGCCAAGCACAACCTGTACGGCATGCCTGCCGGCAATACCGGCGTGCAGATGGGCGGCTGGTTCCGCAAGGAGATCAAGACGGTCGATGACCTGAAGGGTCTCAAGATGCGCATTGCCGGCATCGCCGGCATGGTTCTCGCCAAGCTCGGCGCCGTGCCGCAGCAGATTCCCGGCGGCGACATCTATCCGTCGCTCGAGCGCGGCACCATCGACGCCGCTGAGTGGGTCGGCCCCTACGACGACGAGAAGCTCGGCTTCTCGAAGGTCGCGCCGTACTACTATTATCCGGGCTTCTGGGAAGGCGGTCCGGCCATCCACCTCTTCATCAACAATGCAAAGTGGAAAGAACTCCCCAAAGCGTATCAGGCGATCCTGACCACCGCTGCCGGCTACGCCAACAACGACATGCTGGCGAAGTACGACGCACGCAACCCGGCCGCCCTGCGCCGTCTGCTCGGCGCCGGCACGCAGCTGCGTCCGTTCGCACCGGAAATCCTGGAAGCCGCCTACAAGGCCACCAACGAGGTCTTCGATGAGGTTTCGGCCAAGAACGCCGACTTCAAGAAGGTCATCGACTCGATCAAGGCCTTCCGTGGCGAAGAGTATCTCTGGTTCCAAGTGGCCGAGTACGCCTACGACACCTTCATGATCCGCGCCCGCGCTCGCGGCTGATCGGATCTCCCATCAAATCCGAAAAAGGGCGGCCATTCGGTCGCCCTTTTTTTGTCTTCGGCGCTTCCCACATAGGGGCCTTCCCTAATCGCAGCCCGTTCTTCTTTTTCAAAGCGAAAGACTGGCGGCACAGCGAAGGAAGTACCGAGCACATGCGCTGGACGTTACGGATAAGCTTTCTCCTTTTTCTGGCCTGGGCGATCTTCCTGGTCTCGCCCTTCGTCGCGCTCTACGACCTGAGCAAGGCGGTGGAAGCGCGCGACATCGACCGGATCACGGAGCGCGTGAATTTCAATGCTCTCCGAACCTCGCTCTCTAGCCAGATCCTCAACGAGTATCTGAAGGATCGGGATCTGGAAGGGCAGGAACGGGACATGGCCGCGGAGGCTGGGGCCGCTGTTCTCAACCCTGTGATCGAGCAGTTCATCAATCCCGAGGCACTAGCCGATCTTTTCGAGCATGGCTGGCCCGAGAAGACGATGGGGCGCCCCGAGAATGCGCCTCCTCCACCACGCCTTGAAATAGGCTCGCTACGGGAAGCTTGGCGTACCTTCCTGTTTTCGGAAACCGAGGGCTTCAGGATCGTGACCATTCCGATCCGGATCGATCAACCCAAAGATGAGCAGTTCCGGATTACCATGCGACTGAGAGACACCACTTGGCGCTTGAGCGGCATTGAGCTTCCGACAGCGCTGCGCGAAGAATTGATCAAACGCGCGGCAGTCGCATCGCGTTAAGAAGAGTCACTAGAGGGCATTAAAAAACCCGCCTCATCTCGTGGCGGGTTTTTAAGTTTCTGAGCAGGTCGGCAGCCTTATTGCCCCTACAAAATCGCCGGCAAGATTAGTTCTGACAATCAATGAGAAATGATCCAGCCAACGGTTGCCAATGGGAATACCGTGCCAAGCAAAAAGCAGATGACATTCGAGGTCATTACATGAATCCTCCTTCTGCCAGATCAACTGCTTTTAGCGTTTTACGTTCCTTTTCGAAAACCACGCCACAAATACAAAATAACAACAGCCAAGCAGGAACAAAAAAGCCCCTAGGGATATGGAACAGATCTTACGAGGGAACCCAGCTTCGCCGTTTTAATTGTCATCTGGCGAGGCAGGAAGTGGATTGATGGACGAAGACGGGTATTCTTTTCGCAGGATCATGGGCGATGCCGAGTTCGTCCGAAAAACCCTCATCGTCTTAGGTCTTATTCTGCTGGCGCTGCTGCTCTGGAAGCTGGCGGATGTTCTGCTGCTGGCCTTCGGAGCCATCCTTGTCGCCTTGATCCTGCACGCCTCCGCAGATGTGCTCGTTCGATACCTGCGCGTCCCGGAGCGTTGGGCCCTGTGGGTCGCAAGCATCATCATCTTTGCGATCGTTCTTGGCTTGATCGCTCTGTTCGGAACGCAGATGAGGGCGCAATTCACCAACGTGGTGGAGCGTCTCCCCTTCGTCATCGACAATTTCAGCAAGCAGCTCGGCTTCGGCGCTGTCTCCGACGACCTGTCGGAAATGATGAACAACATGCCGACCGGAGGCCTAGCGACGCGAATCGCCGGCATCGGCGGTGCGGTTCTGAGCGGCTTTGCGGATTTCCTGCTCGTGGTGATTGCCGGCATCTACATCGCAGCTTCGCCGAGGCTCTACAAACAGGGCTTCATCAAGCTCTTCCCCAAGCGCCATCATGAACTCGCGGAAGGCTCGCTCGACACTGCGGGTCAGGCCCTGCGTCTATGGCTCATGTCGCAGTTGATCGCCATGGCCTGCGTTGCGGTTCTGTCGTCTCTCGCATTCTGGATCATCGGCCTTCCTTCCCCCTATGCCTTGGGCATGATCGCGGGTCTTGCCGATTTCATCCCGTTCCTCGGCCCTATTCTCGGCGCGCTGCCTGCCGTGCTGTTCGCTTTCAGCATCAGCGGCGAGACCGCGCTCTGGACTATCCTTGCGGTCCTGGCGATCCAGCAGATCGAAGGCAATGTGATCTTTCCGCTGATAGCGCGCAGCGTCGTCAGCATTCCCCCCGCGCTGGCGCTCTTCGCGATCCTGGTCGGAAGTATCCTCTTCGGCACCCTGGGCCTGGTCTTCGGCTTCCCGCTGGCGGTCGTGGTCTATGTGCTGGTGAAGAAGCTCTATGTGCGGGAAACGCTCGGCGAGGAGACACCCATTCCGGGCGAGGCGGAGGCGAAGGAGGACAGTGCTATCTAAGCGGGCTCTTCGGAGGCTCCATCCTCCATGGGCCAATCCGTGAGGCGCTCCAGGAGCTCGGCCAAGCTGAACTCTTCCTCGGGTCCCGCCACCCGGTCGCGCACGGAGATGCCGGCCGCATGCACCGTTTCCGGATCGCCCGAGACGAGCGGGTGCCACCAGGGCAGGTCGCGGCCTTCCGCGACGAGCCGGTAACCGCAGGTCTTCGGCAGCCATGACAGGCTGCGCACGGCCTCCGGCGTCAACCGCACGCAATCGGCAACCTTGGCCTGGCGGTTCGGATAATCCCGGCACCGACAGGTCTCGTCGTCGAGCAGGGTGCAGCCCACATCGGTATAGAGAACCTCGGCCGTATCCTCGTCCTCGAGCTTGACCAGGCAGCAGCGGCCGCAGCCGTCGCACAGGCTCTCCCATTCGTCGAGGCTCAAGGCTTCGAGCGTTTTCACGCGCCAGAAAGGCTGCTCCTCCTGCTCGGAGCGATTGTGCAGTGTTTTGGGGGACATGCGGGCTCTGTGAACTTTCTTTGCGGCGGTTTGAAGGAAGGTGCGGCAACACACAACCACAAACCTTTTTCTTGGGCCGGTATGCTCTAGGTGAACCGGGGAACATGTTTGTGAGTTGTTGATAACACAGGACGTCACGTGCGAACGTTGCCGTAACGGAAATCAACGATCATAAAACAAGGCATCTCAGGCTTACTGACCTGCCCTAAGGGACCATCGTGCGCCAGCAGCCCCCTACCCCCTTCTCGACACGGCTCAAGCATGCCGCGCTCTGGCTGGATGCTTGGCTCAACTCGTTCCTGTTTCAGAGCGGGAATCGGCTGGCTTCAGCCTACGGGTCCTATTCCGAGAAGATGAAATGTCTGCGGTTTCGCGGGCCCACGCGCGTCCTCCTCGACCTGACCAGCGAGGCAACGACCCTGGGCGCCGCCGGCGGCATCGTGATGCTGGCCCTGGCGCTTCCCGCCTTCCGTGAGACGGAGGACGACTGGCTCAAGACCCAGGACCTCGCCGTTACCTTCCTCGACCGCTACGGCCAGGAGGTCGGCCGACGTGGTCTCCACCTCGACGATTCCTACAAGCTCGAGGACTTTCCGGATTACATGATCAAGGCGGCGCTCGCGACGGAAGACCGGCGCTTCTACGATCACTGGGGCATCGATCCCATCGGCACCTTCCGCGCTCTCCTGGTCAATGCCCAGGGCGGCGGCGTGGTGCAAGGCGGCTCCTCCATCACCCAGCAGCTGGCGAAGAACCTCTTCCTCACGAACGAGCGCTCCCTGGAGCGCAAGATCAAGGAAGCATTCCTGGCTCTCTGGCTCGAATTCCACCTGACCAAGGACGAGATCCTCAAGCTCTATCTCGACCGCGCCTATATGGGCGGCGGCGCCCATGGCGTCGTGGCTGCTGCCGATTACTATTTCGGCAAGCCCGCGAAGGATCTGACGCTTGCTGAAGCCGCCATGCTGGCAGGCCTCTTCAAGGCGCCGACGAAGTACGCTCCGCATGTGAACCTGCCGGCTGCCCGCGCCCGCGCCAACGAGGTGCTGCGCAACATGGTCGAGGCGGGCTTCCTCACCGAGGGCCAGATCCAGACGGCCCGCCGCAACCCGGCCACGCCGGTCAATCGTGAGCGTGAAAGCACCCCTGACTTCTATCTCGACTGGGCCTTCGAGCAGGTGCAGGCGCTGGCCACCGAGAAGAAGTTCGGCGCCGAGCGCGTGCTCATCGTCAAGACGCCTCTCGACACCGCCTTGCAGCGTCACGCGGAAGAGGTGCTGGAGAACCAGCTCCGCCAGAACGGCCGCCAGTACCGTGCGGGCCAGGGCGCCATCGTCGTCATGGACGTGGATGGAGCCGTACGCACCATCGTCGGCGGCCGCGATTACGGTCAGAGCCAGTTCAACCGCGCCACGAACGGCCTGCGCCAGCCGGGCTCGTCCTTCAAGCCCTTCGTCTATGCGGCGGCGCTCACCACGAACCCGAAACTGCGTCCGACGTCAAACGTCGTCGACGCCCCCATCTGCCTCGGCAATTGGTGCCCGCAGAATTACGGACGCTCCTTCTCCGGCTCGATGCCGCTCAGCTCGGCCCTGGCGCGCTCTATCAATTCGATCCCGGTGCGGATGTCGCTCGAGATCGGCAAGGGCAATGCGAAGGCCGGCCGCGCCATCATCATCGACACCGCCAAGCGCATGGGCCTCACCCACCCGCTGGCGAACGAGGCTCCCCTGCCCATCGGCGCCGCCGAAGTGACAGCGATCGACATGGCAGCGGGCTATGCCGTCTTCGCCAATGGCGGCAAGCGCGCCGAGCCCTACGCGGCCTGGGAAGTGCGCAACTCGTCCGGCGAGGTGATCTATCGCCATGACCGGGACACGCCTCCCAAGCAGGTGCTCGAGCCGCGTGTCGTCACCGACATGAACTTCATGCTGAACAAGGTCGTGACCGAAGGCACCGGCAAGCGCGCTGCCATCGAAGGCGTGCCCGTCGCGGGCAAGACCGGCACCACCAATGGCTACAAGGACGCCTGGTTCGTCGGCTATACCGGCAACCTCGTCGCCTCCGTCTGGTACGGCAACGACGATTCCAAGCCGATGAACAACATGACCGGCGGCACCCTGCCCGCTTTGACTTGGCACGAGGTGATGAACATCGCGCACCAGAACCTCGAGATCCGCCCGATCCCGGGCGTGGACTCGGGCGCCTTTGCCCGTGTGGCGAATTCGGGCCGTCCGGCTGTGGATCAGGCTCAGGGTCCCTCTCAGGCTTTCCTGGCCGGTACGTTGTCCCGCAAGTCCTTTGAGGTGCTGGGCACCATCGGCACCCTCTTCCAAACGGTGGAGCGCAGCGGTGCGACGGTCAAGGAAAGCACCATCGAGGGCATGACCGGATCCGTGGGACCGTCCCGCCAAGTGGCCATGCCCTGACCATGAACAGCGAGACGATATTGACGAATGCCGCCGAGGCAGCTTCGATGCGCGCCCCGACGCATGTAACAAAATCCGTGACCAATCGATCCATCCCCACCGTCGTCCTGATCGTCTACACGCTCCTTCTCGCGCTGGGGCTGGGTCTTGGCTCGACCTATTTCGTTCTCAAGGGCGATCCGCCCTTCGGCAGCCTGAGCATCGGCCCGTGGAAGGCATGGCCCGACCTCGGCTCTGCTGAGGCCGATCCCTATATGCGCGCTATCATCGCCCAGCGCAGCGAGATTCCCCTGGCTATCGGCGAAGGCCTCGGCTTCACCGCCACGACGGACAGCGAGGGAAGAGGCCTGAATGCGGCCTGCACTTATCGCGTCGGCCCCGGCGTCCCGAATGCGCGGCTCTGGACGCTGGCCGTCTATGATCGTGATGGCCGCATCTCGAAGACGGAACTGGGACGCAGCAGCTTCACTTCCAGCGAGATCGTGCGTGATGCGCAGGACCGGTTCACGATCGCGCTTTCCCGAACTCTTCAGGACGGCAATTGGCTCCAGCTTCCCGCCTCCGGCCCGTTCAGCATTGTGCTGAGGCTCTATGATACGCCCGGCGCGACGGGCACCGGCCTGACTGACAGCGTCTTCCCCACCATTCAGCGCGTGGAGTGCGGCTCATGAGAGGCTTCAGCCGCTTCCTGATCGCAACGCTCTGTGGCCTCGTTCTGGCGGCAGGCGTTCACATCGTCTCTATCCTCGCAACACCGCATCTCGCGGAGAACGATGCTTTCGCGAAGATCGGTTCCTTGCTCGGCGCGGAGAAGGCTCAGATCATCAGCGCCCCGGGCGCCGAGAATACCTGGATGCCCTATCCCGATCCGGCAGTTGCGGTTGCCGCCTGCGCCTACGATCTGCGGGATGGGCCGATGCGCGTTTCGGCGAAGACGGGAGCGACCATGCTGTCGTTCTCGTTTCACAGGGAGGCGGGCGGCGTCTTCTTCGCGGTGACGGACCGCGCCGCCGTGCGAGGCGATCTTGAGATCGTCGCGATGACCGCGCGCCAACTCGACGAAGCGCGCGCGGCGGAGGACGAGAACGAGCCGTCGCGGGACGTGCGCATCGTCGCCCCTGAGAGAGAAGGTTTCGTGATCATCCGCGTCGCAGCTCCCACGGCAAGCCAGCGTCCGCTTGCAGAAGAGGCCGCCAAGGCCGTCTCCTGTGCCACCGAGCAGCAAGAGTAAGATCAGACATGCCCTGGCGTCTTATGAGCGCGCGCGATCTCGCGCAGGTACAGGCCCTGGCTGATGCCATCCATCTCGACCATCCCGAGGATGCGGCGGTCTTCGAAGAGCGCCTGCATCTTTATCCGCAGGGCTGCCTCGTCCTTGAAGAAGATGAGCACCTCATCGGTTATGCGCTCACGCATCCCTGGCACTTCGGCAAGCCGCCCGCGCTGAACTCCATGCTCGTCGACATTCCTCGGGATGCCACGACCTATTACGTGCATGACGTCGCCTTGCTGCCCGTGGCGCGCGGCAAGGGCCACGCGGCGAAGATCGGCGCTTTACTCGCCGAGCATGCGGCAAAGGCGGGTTTCGGCAATCTGTCGCTGGTAGCCGTCAACAACTCCCAAGGATTCTGGGAGCGGCTCGATTTCCGGAAGGCGGATGTTCCCGGCCTGGAAGGAAAACTCCTCACCTATGGACCGGATGCAGTGCTGATGACGCGTAATCTCGCAAAGGCGCTCAGCTGACGCGAAAAGCGTCACGTGAAAACAAACACTAAAAGGAAATCAGGAGCGGCGGCCTGGACGGTTGCTGGCGTAAGGACGGGACGGTCCGGGATTCGGCGCCGGCCTCTCGTAACGCACACCCGTGAACAGCAGGATCTCGCCTCTCGGCTCACCGTCATTCAGGTGCTGCTTCTGCGGTCGTTCCGCAGCATCCGGAAAAGCGATCACCACACCGGGCGCTCTTGCCCACATATCCTGCATCGCAACCTCCTCAAAAATCTAAAGCACGCTTCTGTAACTTGCTCACACAAAAAGCCTTATGGTTAACAGCTCGTTACTAAGCGTCGGAGCTTGCCCGAAATTCACGCTGCCTGACATGAAAACAACATCCCCAGACTCGCTTCTGTTCCTTGAATTCCTTGGTGTTCATGTTTGATATGTGCAACCACGCACATCAGCGCGATGCTGTCATGCACACGTGCAACGACCAGGCTGCGACTATGTGGAGAAATGAGCATGGCAACCGCGACGACGGCTGCATGTGTGAGCACGATCGCAGGGACGGTTCAGGCGTCAGGCGCAAGATCGAGGAAGTGACGCCCCTCGCGGTCGTCCACCTCAATGAGCCAGAGATCGGAATCGAAACGCAGTTCCCGCGTCATCCTCTCTTCCACATCGAGAGAAAACACGCCTTGCAGGATCGGTGCGAAAAGGCGCTCGCCGCTATCATCGATAAAAAGCTGCGGCGCAGGACCGTAGAGACTCGCGGTGCCGTCGAGATGATCGACCTTCACGAAGATCGCCCCCGCCTCCGCGGAACCGCGTTTGCGCAAGGCGGCATCGATGCCTTCCACGCCGCAGCGACGGAGATAGGCGGAAACCCAGAAGTCGGAGCGCAGGCGTGCCATTACTGCACGGCAATGCCGGATGCAGCCGAGAGTTCACGCGCCGTGCGTGCATTGAACGTGCCGGTGATCGGCAGACGACGGTCCTGCTCGAATTTCTGGATCGCCTGGCGCGTTCCGGGCCCCATCTCGCCATCGACCCTCACGCCGTAGCCGAGGCGCGCGAGCGCACGCTGGCCGGCAAGAACGCCGTCGCTTGCAGGCTGCCCCACATTCGCGGGCGGCGTCGGCACGGGACCGCCGAGGCGGATCATTTCGGCAATCGGATCGCGCACCGTCGGCGCGCGAACGGGAGCCTGCACCGGAGCGGACGCCTGAACGGCGGCCTGCTGCACACGCTGCGGCTGCGGCGCAGGGGCTGGCGTGCCGTTGCTGCGGATGAGGTCGGAGATCGCGCTGCGCGATGAGGCGCGAGGCGCGGGTGCAGCCGGAGCCGGCGGCGGCTCGACGGGAGGCGGCACGAGTTGGAGAGGCTGCTCATGCGCTGCCAGTGCCTGCGCCTCGGGCGCCTCGCCGGGCCTCGTCGGCGGCAAGGGCTGCGCTGCGGGCGGTGTCAGAGGCATGGGCGCCCCGGCCATGGCAGGATCGCGCACGTTGAAGAGCGGCGCGGGATGGCGGACATTCTGCAGGACAAGCGCGTTCCAGGCGATCACGCCCGCGCAGCCCGTCAGGAAAAGAGCCGCCGCCACACGACCGGGATTGTTCGCGGCCTGGGAAACGAGCTTCTCCCCCATGCCAATCTTGCGAGGCGCCTGCCTTGATGCCCGCTTCTGCTGCGGGCGCGGTGGAGCCTTCCGCCGCACCACGGCCGGCAGATCAAGATCGTCATCGGGCTCGACTAGAAAAGCGTCACGCACAATCATCATCCCATCATCGAAGGAGCAGGCCTGATGGTTGGGCGCTGCCTCGCCGCGACAAGTCCCCATCAGCTGGAGGCCATCGGCGAGAGCGCCCAAGGCCGCTCCTCCTTCTTCTTGTCGAAAGCGTGGCAGAGGCCTCTTAAGCGAACCCTAAAACCACACGCTCGCAAATTTCTAAATCCATGCCGCTGACAGCCGCATGAACATCCATCCGCGCACGACCATCATCGACACGTGATATTTCTTCTAGGAAATCCAAGGTTCTTAACGGCTCGGGGTCAATCAATCAGGCCCTTAACTTTTCATTCATGCTGTTCTCAGGTTGTCGCGCCGTCGCCTACGCGAGGCGCAAACGGCACGTTATGATGCATCACCATTTCAGCTCATTCAGGCATCGGCGGCCGCCATATGTTTTCCATCCTGCGCTTCTTTCTCATTGTCGGCGTGATCTACTACTACTCGCCCGTTCGCGAGCGCGGTGAAGGGCCCGATCCGCTCCAGGCCTTCTTCGCGCCGAAGTCCGCCGAACAGGCGACGCCTGCGCCCGTGAACCCACCCTCAGCGGACGCGAAAGCGGGACATCTGGAGACCGTCTGGCAGGCCCTGCCCGACACCGCCAAGCAGGCGGTGGTGGACAAGATCCTCACCACTTCGGGCCTCACGCCCGTGGCCACGAAGCCCTCCGACACGCTGACCTCGGACGACCGCGCGTCCACGACGCACAAGCCGCGCAGCTGACAACCGCCCTGCCCGGTCGCCAAACGCTTCGGCAATGATTATATGACCGGCAGACAAAGCAGGGATGCCATGCTGCCGACCATTGACGAGATCGTCTCCAATTTCGAGCTGCTCGACGACTGGGAAGAGCGCTATCGCTATGTGATCGAGCTGGGGCGGATGCTGGAGCCCCTGCCCGAGGAGGCGCATAACGACGCCAACAAGGTGCAGGGCTGCGCGAGCCAGGTCTGGCTCGAGACCCGCCTGGACCATTCCGGCGGGAAGCCTGTGCTCCGTCTTCTCGGCGACAGCGACGCCCATATCGTGCGCGGCCTCGTGGCCCTCATGCTCTCGCTCTACAACGGCAAGACGCCCGAGGAGGCTCTCTCCACGGACGCCATCGCCCTGTTCAAGGATCTCGGCCTTGCGGAGCACCTGACGCCGCAACGGTCGAATGGCGTCAGATCCATGGTCGAGCGCATCCGTCGCGATGCGTCAGCCGCTCAAGCCGGAGCGCTCACGCGCGCCGGTTAAGCTCGCCCACCCTCGATCACCACCGCACGCCACGTCTTGATGCCGCGCGATGCAGCGGGCCCTCGCGCTGCGGCCTCGATGCCGTAATGCTCGGCCAGCCGCGCCAGGGCGAGGCGCACCACGATCTTGGCGGAGCGCTGTGGCCAGCCCCTCTCCCGTTCGATCAGCTCGAGGCCTTTCAGGAAGCCGCAGAGGTCCATCAGCAAGTCGCTGAAATCCGAGCCCACCGCGTCGAAGGCGTGGCGAATGCGCTGGCGCGCGGCCACCATCCGGTCGGTGGCCTCCGAGGGCGAGAACGCGCCTCCGCCGCTGGGCATCGCATCCCAACGCGCCGTGACGCCCGGCAGCAGGCCCGCCAGCATGATGTCCGTGCGCAGTCTCTCGCCTGCCTGATAGGCCGTCTCGTCGATCATCGGCTCCCCATTGCGATCCTTGCGGCGGCGCAGCCAGTCGAGCGGGCTTTCCTCCGTGTCGACCCGCACCCGCTTAGGACCGGCCTCAGTCTCCATCGTGACCTGCGCCGTTTCCCGGTGCTGGTGCAGGAAGGCCATCTCGGAATCACTCAGCGAATTGCGCCGCAGATAGGCACGTCCCACCTCGCTCAAGGTCAGCACCTTCTGCGAGGAGCCGCCCTGCTGCCATGAAGCGAGATCCTCCCGGACGAGCCGCTCAGCATCCGCGATGTCGAAGCTCCCTGCCCCCACCGAGATCCCTGCGCGCTTCCTGTGGACGATGACCCTACCCTCGTGGATCGGATCCACCAGAACGCGTGTTTCCGCTGCGTTGAGTACAGCCAGAAGTCGTTTCGCCTCACGCGAGAGAGAATCGGGCCTGGCCGATGCCGCCACGGTAACGCAACGACTTCTCACGTTGCTGATCCGCCTCGCCTTTTTCACCTTCCGAGGTGCCTGAAGGCCTGCCTGAGCAATGCTTTGATGAACCTGTTCGTTCTGTTTTTTGTTCATGTTTTGTTCCTATAAATAAAGAAAGAAAGGACACGCCCCTCCACCTCTGATAGTGGGCCGTTATTCCTAGCTGTCAACGAGATTCAATTCTGTTGATAAGAGTGAGGATAAGTCGGGGAGTGCGTGAGGCTGGCCCACAAACGCCATGATGCGAGCATCCTGAAGACTTGAGTCTCCAACGAAAAAAGCCGCCCCGAAGGGCGGCTTTGAACTGTCTTCCCGAACCCGGCCTTAGCCGCGGGAGGAGCGGCGCTTACGGCGCTGCTGGCCGAGGCCCATCTCCTTGGCGAGCTCGGAGCGCGCCTTGGCGTAGTTGGGGGCGACCATCGGGTAATCGACCGGCAGGGCCCACTTTTCGCGGTACTGCTCGGGGGTCATGTTGTACTGCGTGCGCAGGTGGCGCTTCAGCGACTTGAACTTCTTGCCGTCCTCCAGGCAGACGATGTAGTCGGGAGTGACGGACTTCTTCACGGGAATGGCCGGCTTGGGAGCCTCGATCGGGGCTTCGACCGTGCCGCCACCGACGCGCATGAGGGCGGTGTGGACATCGTTGATCAGCGCGGGCAGATCGGACGACGGAACAGAATTGTTGCTCACGTAGGCCGAAACGATATCAGCAGCCAGCTCAATGTAATTCGACGCAGCGATATTGTCGCTCATTTTGATTTTCTTCCTTTCCGGCCCACAAGAACGGCTCAAATGCCTTTCTGGCTGTTTCTTGAGCAGTCATCACGCAAGCAATGCTTGCTTCATTCTTGAACCGCACTGTACATGCACAGAAATCGTGCCTGGAGGTTCAGGTATGTCAAAATCATTCAGAAGACAAGTTCTTTCAAAGGAAAACTTTGGAAAACTTGGGGTCAACTTTCCCTCTTTAATAAACCCATGTTTAACGTAGGGGAAATTCCGACTCGGTCCTGGTAGCAAAAAATTGAATTCGCGACCTCTCAGCCAGAAGAAGTAGCTATAATGACACTGAGCTAACGCAGTGTCTCGAAAGCCCATGCCTCCCGTAGCGGGACCCTGCATGGGAAAATCGAGTTATCTATGCATAATCATGCCGTCTTCAGACGCGACCCGGATCATCTCCATGAAACTTGAGCGCCTCCCGTCCCGCCCCCTGCCCCCTGCCCCGATCACGCCGGCAAGGCCGCACAGTTTCGAGGTGCATGGGGTCAGGATCCAGGACGATTACGCTTGGCTGAAAGCCGAGAACTGGAAGGAGGTCCTTAAAAACCCGGCTTCCCTCGATTCGTCCATCCGGACATGCCTGGAGCAGGAAAACGCCTATACGGCCGCTGCCTTCGCGGGGTCGGAGGAGTTTCAGGCCCGGCTCGTGGCCGAGATGCGCGGGCGCATCAAGGAAGATGATTCCTCCGTGCCCCAGCCCGACGGGCCTTTCGCCTATTTCACCCGCTACCGCGAGGGCGGCCAACACCCGCTCGTCTGCCGCAAGCCCAGGAATGGCGATGGCGAAACCATTATGCTCGACGGGGATAAGGAAGCCGAGGGCCATGCCTTCTTCGATCTCGGCGGCGCGGACCACTCTCCCGACCATCGCCTTCTTGCCTGGGGTTCGGACGTCAAAGGCTCCGAATACTTCACGATTCGCATCCGCAATATCGAGACCGGCGAGAACCTGCCCGACGAGGTGCTCCACACCTCCGGCGGCGTGGTGTGGCTCAACGACAGTTCGGGCTTCTATTATGTCGAACTCGACGAGAACCACCGGCCTGTCAGGGTTCGGCGCCATCTCATCGGCACCGACCCGGCGCAAGATCCCTCCATCTACGAGGAAAAGGACCCCGGTTTCTTCGTGAAGCTCGGGGTGACCCAATCGGATGCCTTCGTGCTGATCGAGGCCAGCGACCACGAGACCTCGGAGGTCTGGCTCATCGATCGCTCGAATGCTTCCGCCACGCCTCGCCTCGTCGAGGGCCGGACGCCGCAACTGCAATATGATGTGGAGCATCATGACGACAGCCTGATCATCCTCACCAACGCGGATGGAGCGGAAGACTTCAAGATCATGACCGCTCCGGTGGCGACGCCGGGACGGGCTCATTGGAAGGACCTCGTTCCCTATCGGCCCGGCATCATGATCCTCTCGGTCGTGGCGCTTGCCCGCTACATGGTGCGCCTGGAACGGGAAAACGCGAGCCCGAGGATCGTGATGCGCGAGATCGCGACCGGCCGGGAAGAAGCGATCGCCTTCGACGAGGAAGCCTATTCGCTCGGCTTCACACCAGGCTACGAGTTCGACACGGATGTGATCCGCTACACTTACTCGTCGCTCACCACTCCGAGCGAGGTGACCGATTACAACCTGCGCACCGGCGAGCGTATTCTGCGCAAGCGCCAGGAGGTGCCGAGCGGGCACAATCCGGCCGATTACGTGACCCGCCGCCTCTTCGCCACTGCGCCTGACGGGGAGCAGGTGCCGGTCTCGATCCTGCATCGGAAGGAGATCGCCCTCGACGGCTCCGCCCCTTGCCTCCTCTACGGCTACGGCTCCTATGGCATGTCCATGCCTGCGAGCTTCCGCACTGGCATACTGTCCCTGGTGGATCGGGGCTTCGTCTATGCCATCGCCCATATCCGCGGCGGGACGGAAAAAGGCTGGCGCTGGTATCTCGACGGCAAGCGCGAGAAGAAGACGAACACCTTCAAGGATTTCATCGCCAGCGGCGAAGCGCTGATCCAGGCAGGCTATACCTCTCGAGGAAAGATCATCGCCCATGGCGGCAGCGCCGGGGGCATGCTGATGGGGGCTGTGGCCAACATGGCGCCTGACCTCTTCGCGGGCATCATTTCCGAGGTGCCTTTTGTCGATGTGCTCAACACCATGCTGGATGCCGAGCTTCCCCTCACCCCGCCGGAATGGCCCGAATGGGGCAACCCGGCCACCGACGAGGCCACGTTCCGTACCATTCTGTCCTATTCGCCCTATGATAACGTAAAGCCTCAGGTCTATCCCGCGATCCTTGCGCTTGCGGGGCTCACGGATCCGCGCGTCACCTATTGGGAGCCCGCCAAATGGGTGGCGCGCCTGAGGGCCACGATGACGGGCGGAGGACCGATCCTTTTGAAGCTCAACATGGATGCGGGCCATGGGGGAGCGGCCGGACGCTTCGACCGGCTCGAAGAGGTCGCCCTGGCCTATGCATTTGCGATCAAATGCGCCGAGGGGTTTCAGAATTGATGCAACGTGTCATCATAGTGACGTCCAGGCCTACAGAGAGTGAACCCGCATGAACAAGCGCGGGAGTATCAAGGCGTCCGAAGAGGTTGTCCCCCTGCAGAGGAACGATGAGACGTCATCGGTCGAGAGGCAGCGGATTGCGGAGCTTGAGCAGCAACTGCGGGAGGCGGATCATGCCTTGCGCCTCAGCGGCAGCAAGTTGCGCATGGCCCTTGATATCGGCAAGCTCGGCTCATGGGAGCGTGACCTCGAAACGGGTGTTGTGACAGGATCGCCCGGATTCAAAGCGACACTCGGACTACGCCCCGACGCAACGCTCACCTATGAAGAGCTGAAACAGGTCTTTCACCCTGCTGATGTGGAGCGCATCGAGCAGGCCATCAGCTATTCAATCCGCACGAAAACCGATTTCAATATCGAGCATCGGGTGATCCGGACGGATGGCCGCGTCGCGCGTGTTCTGGCGCGGGGCAGCGCAATCTATGAAGGCGACAAGCCTATTCGCATCGCAGGCGTTCTTCTGGATGTCACGGAGAGGGAGAAGGCCAAGGAAGAAGCCACTCTCGCGCAACGCCGCCAGGAATTTCTGCTCGAGCTCAACGACAAGATCGGCAGTGAGGAAGATCCCCTCCGCATCATGGAAACCGCAGCGGAAAGCCTTGCCAAGTTCCTGAAGGTCGACAGCACCGGCTATGGCGAGGTCTTTGACAATCGCGGTGTCATCATCGTCGAGCGGGAATGGTCGAGAGGACTTATCAGCAACGAAGGCCGGGCGGAGCAGCTCGCTCATATTCCCGATTTCGTGATGGAGCCTTTGAGAAAAGGCCTCCCCGTTGTCACGGAGGATGTGACGACGGATCCAAATCTTCAGGATCCCACGCTGCAGGCGTTCTACAGCAGCGTCAATGTCAGGACCATCCTGAGCGCTCCGCTTCTTAAGAACGGCAAGCTTACGGCCGTGTTCTATGTCAGCTCCTCGCAGCCGCGCGCGTGGCCAAGCGACGACATCGCACTCGTGGTCGATGTTGCTGATCGGGTTTGGATCGCGGTCGAGAAAGCCCGTGCGGAGCGCGAGCTGCGCGAGACGGAGGCGCGCTTCCAGATCATTGCGGAGTCCCTCCCCGCCTTCGTGTGGATTCTCAATCCGAAAACCGAGCTCACCTACACGAACCAATGGTGGGTCACCTATTCCGGTTTTCCGCCCGAGGAGGCGCTCGGGCACAGTTGGGCGCGCGCCATTCACCCGGACGATTGGGCACGCATGGAGGTGGAACTGCAGCATGTGGTCCCCAATCATACGGCTTATGAAACGGAGGCCCGCTATCGTTCTGCGGCAGGAGAATATCGCTGGCACCTGATCCAGGGCGCGCCGGTGCACAGCGCCACGGGCGAGTTCAAGGGCTGGGTTGGCACCAGCGTGGACGTCCATGATCTCAAGATGACGGAAGAAGCCCTGCGTCGCAGCGAGGAGCAACTTCGGTTGGCCTTCCAAGCCGCGCATATGGGCGATTGGCGTCTCGATGGCCCGACTGACGTCATCTCGCTGTCCGATCGTGCGGCCGAAATCTTCGCCCTTCCTCCAGGCTCCAGCTTCACGCGCTCCGAACTACGCGATCGGATCACCCCAGCCGATCTGCCGAGCATGGTGGCCGCCATGCAGAGCGCCGTTCAGAACCGCACTCAATTCAGCGTCGAGTATCGGGTCAGGCGGTTCGGGGATGACGTGCCGATCTGGGTCGCTTCTCAGGGCCAGGGCACTTATTATCCCGACGGTAGCCCAAGCGGTATGACTGGCGTGCTCCAAGACATCACGGATCGCAAGCATGCGGAAGAGAGGCAGCAGCTGCTCATCCGCGAGCTGCACCATCGCGTCAAGAACACGCTCGCCACCGTCCAGGCCATCGTCGGATCAACCGCACGCACCGCCACCAGCATCGATGACTTCTACCAGGGCTTCGTCGGACGCATCGTCTCGCTCGCCCGCACCCACAACCTGCTCACCGAGGACCTGTGGCAGAAGGCCGACCTGCGCGAACTCGTCCAGACCGAGCTCGGCCCCTACGAGGACGAGGCGCGCAACCGCATCCTCGTCGAAGGCCCGCATATCGAGCTGCCCTCGGAGGCGGCCGTGCCCATCGGCATGGCCATTCACGAATTGACCACCAACGCCGCCAAGCATGGCGCCTTGTCGACCTTCGGCGGCCCC